>NZ_JBYNTR010000017.1:0-27561 GCF_057784955.1 Novosphingobium sp. BAM6
CGGTCAAAAACGACCGGCTTCGGGAAGTTACCTCCCGGAATGACTGACGCTGTGGGCTAGAAAACCGCGAAAACGGGGCCAATGGCCGGCTCTGCCAAGCCTTTTTCCGCAACCTGTTAAAACCTCAGCGCTTCGTCACTCTCCGACGGAAAGGATGCAACATGCCAAAGGCTCTTGATCACGAACATAAGAGAGTCCTCTTTCGGGGAAGAACCCCTCCGACTTCAGTCGGATACTGGCTTCAGCCACAGACTCGCGTGTTAGCCTGTAACCTCGGGAAAAGCGGAAGCCGCCGAAGGCGTGAAGCTTCCGCTTTTCCCGAGGTTACAGGCTATGGCGTATCGGTCCGGTTGTCACACGACATTCCATCATCGCTACCATCTCGTCTGGGCGCCCAAGTATCGGTACAAGGTGCTCATTGGCGATGTGCGTCTGCGAGTTCGCGAGATTATCCGGCAGGTTTGCGCCGAGATGGGCGTGACGATCATCAATGGGGCGCTGTCGAAGGACCACGTTCACATGTTCGTTGAAATCCCACCGCACGTCTCGGTCGCAGACTTCGTGCGCCGGGCCAAAGGGCGCTCATCACGCAAGATCCAGCAGGAGTTCGAGCACATCCGCAAGCGCTACTGGGGACAGCGCTTCTGGCAACGCGGCTACTTCTCGACCACTTCCGGCAACATCACCGATGACATCATCATGCGGTATCTCGACAAGCATACCCACAAGGATGGCTTCAGCCCCGCCTCATAATCCTACCGGCATCAGCCGGTCAGTCATTCAGTGGCTTAACCCGAAAAATAAGCGCTTCTCGCATCCCACGCAAACCCGCCACATCCCAGGACAGCGATTTGCATTTGGGGGTGCCGATGGGGGTATTATCCACTCGCTCAGAATGGATACCCCCAAATATGTCGATCACCGATCTCGAAGCCAAGTACGCCCCCAAGCGGGCGCGCGACTACAAGCTCACCGATGGTGGCGGTCTCCACCTGCTGGTGCGCCCCAACGGCGCCAAGCTGTGGCGGATGAAGTATCGCTTTGCGGACAAGGAGAAGCTCCTCTCCTGAACGACCGGAAAGGGTCGACACATGCCGAAATGTCGGATGCTTGATCGCAATCGGCATAGTCAAGAAGGCATCTTTCGACAGGGGAAAGTTTGCCGTGACAGCGTACGAGGTCAAACGGTACGAAGTGCTTTGCGAGCAGTCTCATCGGTGAATCGCAGCGCGAGCAAACCTGTCAGGCATGCCGAAATCATCAAATAGGCGGGCATCAGGGGATTGCCGGTTCGATCTATGAGCCAGGCATTTATGGCCGGTGCGGTGCCACCGAACAGCGAGGTCGACAGGTTGTAGGCGACAGCGAAGCCGGCAAAGCGCACTTTCGTCGGAAAGAAGGCCGGGAAGGTCCCCGAAATGGTCGCCAGTTGCGGCACACACAGCAGGCCGAGCAGCGCATAGCCTATCGTCGCGCTGGCGAGACCTGCGCCCATCAGGTGATAGAGCGGTACCACGCTCACCATCAGTCCGATGAGCGAGATCAGCCACATCGGCTTCCTTCCGATCCGGTCGGACAGTGCTCCGGCGAAAGGCAGCAGCACCATCATGAACAGCATCCCTGTGATCGGCACGGCCAGCGCGGCGTCGGTCGAAAGGCCGAGGCGGCGTTCCAGATAAGTCGGCATGTAACTGAGCAGCGTATAGTTCACGACATTAAGCGCGATGACCAGTCCGCTCATGGCCAGAAGAGGACGACGGTGGTGGATCAGAAGGTCGCGTAGCAAAGAGGCTTCCGGGCTCTGGTGGTTATCCTGCGCAGCGCGAAACAGGGGCGTTTCCTCCATGCGCGATCGCAAATAGACACCTACGAGGCCGAGCGGTCCGGCCAGCAGGAAAGGCAGGCGCCAGGCCCACGCATGCATGGCCTCGTCCCCAAGCATGAGTGAGAAGCCGAGCATCAGCAGGGCGCCGGTGCAGAAGCCCGCCAAAGTGCCGACCTCCAGAAAGCTGCCGTAGAAACCGCGCTTCGTGTCAGGCGCATATTCCGCCATGAAAATTGCCGCGCCGCCGTATTCACCTCCGGTGGAAAAGCCCTGTACCATGCGCAGGATAACCAGCAGCGCGGGCGCCCACAGACCAATCGTGGCATACGACGGGATAAAGCCGACCAGCACGGTTGCCGCCGCCATCATCACGATCGTGATGCCGAGCACCGCCTTTCGGCCATACCTGTCCCCCAGCGGGCCCCATACAAGTCCCCCAAGCGGCCGGATCAGGAACGATATCGCGAAGGTCGCCAGCGCGAACAGCGTCGCCTGCGCCGCCTGACCGGGAAACAGTGCGGCCGAGATATAGGTCATGCCATAAGCATAGAGGCCGTAGTCGAACCACTCGGCGGCGTTGCCGACGGCCGAGGCGGCGATTACACGGCGCAGTAGCGCGGGTGAGGGGGGCTGGGTCATCAATCCGGGCTCTCCTCGGCAGCTACCGGATCGAGCGCGGCAGACATGGGTGTGGTGCGTGGCAGCACGACATAGGTTTCCTGAAGGTGGACGGGCACAGGCTGCGATCGGATCTGTCGCCACAGCCCGAAGGCAAGGGCGGCTGCGGCGCACAGGGCGATGAACAGGAACAGGCCTGCAGTATCCAGCAAAGTCATCGCCGCCGCGCCCAGCGACGGGCCGATGGCCGCGCCCAGCGAATAGAGCAGCACGAGCCCTCCGCTGGCTGCTATGCGCTGCTCGGGGACCAGGTGATCGTTAGTATGCGCCACACACAAGGGATACAGGGAGAAACTCAGGCCACCGAACAGGGCGCCAAAGACCATCAAGGGCAGCATGTTGCTTGTCAGGGCGATCGCGAGGCAGGCGGCAAGCGTCCCTGCGAAGCCGATGACGATCACCTTGCGCCGGTCCATCCGGTCGGAAAGCCGACCCAACGGCCATTGCAGCGCAACGCCGCCCAGGATGACCAAGCTCATAAACAGTGTCGTTGCCGATAGGTCCAGACCCGAACGTCGGGCGTAGACCGCGCCCATCGCATAGAATGCGCCCAGCATCACGCCGGTCAGCAAGGCGCCGACAATCCCCAGCGGGGATATGGCGTAGAGTTCGCGAAACGGAAGCGAGGATTCCTCGCCCGGTGCTGGCGCCGCAATGCGGGTCAATACAACGGGCACCGCTGCCAGCGAGACGAGAATGGACCCGGCCAGCAGGGGCATCGCCGCGCCGGGGCCGCCCAGGTTGAGCGTGAACTGGCCTATCGCCTGCCCGCCATAGAGCGCGATCATGTAGCCTGCGAGGACACTGCCGCGCGCCGCGCCTTCGGAGCGCTCGCCGAGCCAGCTTTCGAGACAGACGTAGATGCCCGCGAGGCATATTCCGTCGGTGAAGCGCAGGAGGCCCCAGAACACGGCGTCACGATGGAGCGCATAGGCCAGCATGCTGGCACTCAGCACCGCGACGAATGCGGCAAAAGCGCGGATATGGCCGATCCGGCGCAGCAGCGCAGGCGCGCGCAGGGATCCGGCGACGAGCCCTGCGAAATAGGCCGTGCCGACAAGGCCGATCGCCATCGTGCCGCTTCCCGCGCGCTCCAGTCGCACGCTAACCAGTGTGTTCATGAAGCCGCCCCCCGCCATCAGCATGAAGATGGCGAGCAGCAGGCTGCGCACGGGCAGGATGGCGTTCAGCATGGCAGGTGCAAAGGGTTGGGCCTCAGCGCGTAGACGTCAAGCCGCCTCGCGTTGCCGTGGCGTGGCCTCGGCACCTTCGATCAGCGCCTGATGCAGTACCCGCACGGCCGGATCGAAATCCTCCACCGCGACGATGAACTGCACGTCGACGTTGCGGATCTGGTGCTGCATGGCGATCATGCCGATACCCGCCTGCGCCAGAGCCAGCAACGCTCGGGGGACCAGACCTGGCTCGTTGAGATCGCTGCCGATCACCGATACCATCGCAACCGGCTGTACGGTCACGGTCGCGCCGGGCCACTTCGCTTCGATATCGGCGACGATGTCTGCCGTCTGCTTCGCATCGGTGCCGGACAGGTAATGCGTGATGGTATTGGCGTTTGAGCTCTTGCTGACGATCCAGGCATCATGCCGGGCGAGGATATCGAGGATCGCGGCGTCGTAGCCCTTCTCGCCCACCATGTCCTGCTCGAACACCTGCAGCGCCTGCACCGAGGACAGGCCGGTGACGATTTCCACCCGTGGTGCCTCGGAGGCGTAATCGCCGCAGATCAGGGTGCCGTCGTCGTGCCTGTCGAAGGTGTTGCGTACCCGCAGCGGGATGCCCGACTGCCGCAGTCCTCGACCGGCCCGTGGGTGGATCGCTTCCATGCCCAGGTTCGCCAGCTGGTCGGCAACATCGTAGTTGGTTCGCCCGATCTTTCGGGCCACCTGCTCTCCGACCACGCGGGGATCGGCGCTGGAGAGATGAAACTCCTTGTGGATGATCGCCTCGCGCGCCTGCGTCAGCACGGCAATGCGCGAGAACGTCATTTCCGAATAGCCACGGGCATAGCGGCGCACCATACCGCCTTCGCAACCGGCATAGCCGGTGACGATGGGCATCTGCGTGGCAAGGTCGATCGGGCCAAGCGCTTCCTCGATCCGCCCATCGAGGCTGCGCATGTCCTCGTGGTCCCATAGGGTCAGGTCGACGAATACGGCATCCACGCCGCGATCGCGGAGCATCAGCGCGGTGGAATGCGCGGAATGCGCCTCGCCCAGCCCGGCGAGCATCTCGCGCACAGTCGTCATCTGCTCTTTCAGGCAGAACCGGCCGTGAGCACGAAGGCGATCGAGATCGTCGAGGCAGGTTTCGAGCGCAGCAATCCGCGCGGCGACGAACGCGTCCGCCTCGCGGCGGCTTTCCGCCCGGTCGAACATCTCTGCATTGCGCGCCCACATCGCGCCCATCACGTCGGCCAGGGCAGAGCGCCAGGCGCCGGGTGTCTCGCTACGGATGAAGTGCGCATGGACGCCGGGCTTGCCCGACTTCTTGTGCTCCAGCAGCAGGTCGGTCATCCCGGCATAGGCGGATACGACGAAGATACGATTGTAGAGTGCCGCGCCTTCGCGTCCGGCGATCAGGACATTGTCGAACACGGTGGACGTCGCGGCCATCGACGTGCCGCCAATCTTTTCGACGGAATGGGTGGTCATGCGCTCGCTCCTTCAAGCATGCCGGTGACGGCGCGTAATGGTTTCGCGTCGCGTGCCGCGATGAAGTCCGGCCGCGCGACCTTCGCCGCGAACGGCGCCTCAAGTCGGTTGCTCATTGCGTTGTAGACGAAGAAGGCATTGGCGCGCGGGAACGGGGTGATGTTCCCGTTTGAGCCGTGCATCGTGTTGCAGTCGAACACTATCACCGTTCCGGGCTTGCCCGTCAGCGAGACGATGCCCTGGCGGTGCGCGAGTTCGGCCAGCGTATCCTCGTCAGGCACGCCATACTCCTGCTTGCGAAGCGACGCCTTGTAATGGTCCTGCGGGGTTTCGCCCGCACAGCCGACGAATACGTGCTGCGATCCGGGGATCACCATCAGCGGGCCGTTGTGCGGCGTGTTTTCTGCCAAAAGCACCGACATCGACAAGGCATGCATGCGCGGCATACCGTCCTCGGCATGCCAGGTCTCGAAGTCGGAGTGCCACTGGAACGCCTTGCCCCTGAACCCCGGCTTGTAGTTCAGCCGGGACTGGTGGAGGTAGACCTCATCGTCGAGCAGGTATCGCGCAACACCTGCCAGCCGTTCGTCGGCGGCAAGGCGCAGCATCGTCTCGCTCTGTTCGTGAATCTCGAAGATCGAGCGGATTTCGCGGCTGCCCGGCTCGGCAATGACGGTTTCGTCCTTGAGGCCTCCCGGATCGCCCAGCAGACGCCCGGTCTCGACCTGTAGCGCGGCTATCTCCGCCTCGGAAAATACCGCGTCTAGAACGAGATACCCGTCCCGGTCGAACTGCGCGATCTGCTCTGCACTCAGTGGGGCGTCCGGCTGCCATGCCCGGTGGGCCACGGGTTCGCCGCGCGGCAGCAGGCGGGAAACGCCTGTGCCGCTGTCGCTGCTGCGGGTGGGATAGTGGTCGTGCATCTCGTGCCCCCTTTCTCCTCAGTCCGCGAGCGCGGGTTCGCTCGTATCGGCAGGGTAGGCACCGTTCTCGTCGTGGACTTCGCGGCCCGTTACCGGCGGGTTGAACACGCAGGCGCAAACGATATCCTGCACGGGGCGCACGATGTGCTTGTCGTTGGCGTTGAGCGCATACATGACGCCCGGCTTGAGTTCATGGGTAAGCCCGGTGCCCAGATCCTCGATGGTGCCTTCGCCCTGCATCACCAGCACCGCTTCGAGATGGTTCTGGTAATGCATGTGCAGTTCCTCGCCTGCGAACATGGTCGTGACGTGGAACGAAAAGCCCATCTTGTCGTCCTTGAGCAGCAGGCGATCGGAGTGCCAGCCCTTGGATTCAACGTGACGGTCGGACGTGCGGATGTCGGCGAGATTGCGAACGATCATATATTTAATTCCTTGAACTTGAACGGAGGATCAGGCGGCGACGCCGAGTTTCGGCAGCGCGCGTTTGACCGGTGCGATCGCCTGGGCGACCGCTTCTTCCAGAATGTCGAGCCCGGCTTCGAACACCGCATCCTCAATGGTCAGCGGGGCGAGCACCTTGACGATCTCGTCATGCGCGCCGCTGGTTTCGATGATCAGGCCTCCGTCGAAGCATGCAGACGTGATCTGCGAAGCAACTTTGCCCGACCCAACGTTGATGCCGCGCATCATGCCCCGGCCGCGCGTAGTCAGGCCATGGCGCTCGGCCATGTGATCAAGGCGCGCTTCGAGGATGCCCCCCTTGCGTGCCACGGCGTCGATAAAGGCGGGATCCGCCCAGAACTCGCGCAGCGCTGCCGTGGCCGTGACGAAGGCGTGGTTGTTGCCACGGAATGTGCCGTTGTGCTCGCCGGGGCTCCACACATCGAGTTCGGGGCGCATCAGCGTCAGGGCGAAAGGCAGGCCCATGCCCGAAAGCGACTTCGCCATGGTGACGATGTCCGGCGTGAAGCCCATGCCTTCGAAGCTGAAGAAGCTTCCGGTGCGCCCGCAGCCTGCCTGAATATCATCGACGATCATCAGCGCGCCATGCTTTCTGGCAAGGGCGGCGATGCGGCGCAGCCATTCAGGCCGCGCAGCATTCAGGCCGCCTTCGCCCTGGACCGTCTCGACAAGGAAAGCGGCAGGCGCATCGAGGCCGCTCGATGGATCGGCAAGGCGCTGTTCGAGCAGGTCCGCAGTGTCGACGTCCTCGCCGTAATAGCCGTCGAACGGCTCGTGGCTGACATGGCTGAGCGGCACGCCCGCTCCGCCCCGCTTGCCGGCATTGCCGGTACAGGCGAGTGCGCCGAGCGTCATGCCGTGGAAGCCGTTGGTGAAGGCCACCACCAGTTCGCGGCCCGTCACCTTGCGCGCGAGCTTGATCGCAGCTTCCACGGCGTTGGTGCCGGTGGGACCTGTGAACATCGCGCGATAGTCGAGGCCGCGCGGGGTCAGGATGACGTCTTCGAGCGTGCGCAGGAACTCGCTCTTGGCATCGGTGTGCAGGTCGAGCGCGTGGGTCACGCCGTCATTGGCGATGTACTCCATCAAGGCCTTTTTGAGCACCGGGTGGTTGTGACCGTAGTTCAGCGACGAGCAGCCTGACAGAAAGTCGAGATAACGGCCTCCCTCGCTGTCGTGCAGCCACACGCCCTGCGCCTTGCCGAACTGGCGCGGCATGGCGCGGGAGTAGCTGCGAACCCCGGATTCGCGGCGGTCATAGATCTTCGTATCCGGCGCGGTGGCGCTCGGCATGGGGGTCTTGGTCATGTCGGGAATTCCCTGTTCAGGTATGGGCGGACGGCAGCGGAGCGATGCTCGCCTGCCATTCCGTATCATGTGCCCCGGCGAAGTGCGCATCGCGTGTGAAGCGCTCGGATTTCGAGAGGCTGGCGCCGTGGCGGCGCGCGAAGGCGCCGAACAGCGCCCAGGAGGCCGGGTTGGCCTCGGTGATGGTGGTGGTCAGCGTAGTGGCACCCTGCACGGCAAGGCGTGCGACAAGCTCGTCGAGCATTCGTCCACCGAGCCCTTCGCCACGGGCGGATGCGGCGACGGCGACCTGCCAGACGAAGATCCGTTCGGGGTGCGAAGGCGAACGATAGGCGGAAATCCATCCGACGATCTCGTCATCGCGCTGGGCAACGATGCAGGTGTCGGCGAAATCGCTGCATTGAAGCAGGTTGCAATAGGCCGAATTGGGATCGAGCGGCGCACAGGCCGCGATCAGCGAGGTGACGGCGGGGCCATCTTCGGCGGTAGGCCGGCGCAGGACCGGCGGGGTTTTATCGCTCATGGAACTGGAGCCCTCGGAATGCTTTCCGGGGCGAACTTCGTTTACGTCTGCATCAAAGATTACTTCACCCTCCGAAGCACATTCGCGTGCTTGGCATTTGCCTCATTCTGACTTCTGATGCGCGATAACATACGTCTGTCGCGGGTCATTGCAACCTTCGATATGGAAAATGGTTTCTGTCAGGGATGTCTTTGAGGTGTAGTATTTCGATTTTGGAAGTATCTTGCGACTTGGCGCAAGCCCGCAGGAAAGCTACCTGTCGGGCATGGACAGCGACCTCACACCGGCAGCTCTTTCGGCCCTGAGAAAAATTCTCGACGCAGCCGATCTGGAGAACCGGAAAATGGCAGCTTTGACGGGGCTGACGCCATCGCAGGCGCTGGTGCTGCGCCAGATCGGCACCGGCGAGGGTACGACGCCAAGCGCCGTCGCTGCCGCTTTGCGCTTCGGGCAAGCGACCATCACCAACATCGTCGACAAGCTTGTGGCTGGCGGACTTGTAACGCGGACGCGAAGCGACAGCGACCGGCGCCAGATCCTAGTACGCGCAACGGCTGAAGGCCTCCAGCGCCTCAGCGATCTGCCATCGCCGCTGCAATTGCGTTTCGGGCGTGGTTTCAGCACCTTGCCGCAATGGGAACAGGCCATGATACTCGCCAGCCTGGAGCGGATTGGAGCGCTTATAAGCGATCCCGATTCCACTACGGATTTGTGATGGGCCGCGCGGCTCAGGCGTGTTCAAGCCTGATTTGTATGTGCTGGTAAGGCAAGTATTATCATCATTGCGCCGTGGAGTGTGATAACATATCTAGCGTGATAATCCGTGCTCCTCCAAGGGTACTGCATTTCCTGAAGTAGCTCTGGCATGGCGTTATTTGGTGGATTGAGCGGCTGCGTGGCGAGCTGTCGTTGCTGCGCGCTGCAATCTGCGGCCTTAGCGCCGCGCGCGATTCCATCGACATCCCTGACTACGAGCCGACGCTGGATCGCACCGAGAAGGTGTTGGGAGCGCTTGTCAGCCAGGTCGCCGAGATCGGCAAGAGCCCGGCAATCAGGCTGACGTCAGAGGATTGGAGGCTGCGTCTAAACGAGGCGGTTGCGTCTGCGACCCATGACTTGCGCCATCAGGTCGAGGCCTCGCGCTCGGCGCAGGCCTCGACTACCCGCGATCTGCAGGCGATGCTGGCTTCAGCGCGGCGAGGCGACCAGCAGAACTGGTGGCTGCTATGGACCGCTTTGGGCGGCCTGGTGCTCGGGTTGCTGCTCTATGCCGCGCTGGCGGGGCCGATCGCGCGGGCTATGCCGGCAAGCTGGCAATCGCCCGAATATCTGGCGGCACGCGCGCTGGGTGAAAATGATGCATGGATTGCGGGGGAACATTTGCTGGAAGCCAGCTCGCGGCAGAGCTGGAGGAGCATCGTTACCGCCGCGCACCGGGATAAGGCTAACCGTGAGATGCTTCGGGCGTGCGAGAAGTCGGCGGCAAAGGCGAAAAGGCCTGTGCATTGCACAATTGAGGTGAATGTTGAGGAATAGGAACGGATTGCTTCCGTTGCGCTTGATTGCGCCGCTCTGGTGAGGCTCAGCGACGGGATAATCCGAGGCAAAACACGAGCGCATGTTCCGCTCGAGGCCGAGCGACCTTTCGCTATCAGGCAGAAAGTCCACTTATCGCACTGTCCAGTTTCCTCTGGCCACCTCTGCGATCGTCATTGCCGTACGGTAGCCTTCTCATTAGGCTTGCTTATCAAGGGTGGTTATCAGCCCTCGGGCGGAGTTTATTTGCATCAAATGATACTGATGGAATACGCCACTGAACGAGACGCGCCTGTTCCGTTTTCCGAAGGCTTGCCGCCAGAGCTGCGCTTCCTCGCCGCATGTTGCGCGTGGCCACCACGCGCTTCCGATGGCGGTCGGCTAACCGACACGATCGGGACGATCAAAGACTGGCAGGCCTTGCTCGCGGCGGTCGCTCGACACCGGGTGGCGGGTCTCGTCAATGCGGCACTGGTGCGTAGCCCTCAGGCGGCGGCAGGCGTTCCAGCGGACGTCCGGGCGGTGATTGCAGCGCGGGCGCAGGCGATCCAATTGCACAGCCTGCGTCAGGCGCAAGAACTGCTTGCGATTGGCCGGCGTTTTGCCGAGGCGGGTATCGCAATGATCGAGCTAAAGGGACTGACCTTGGGGATGCTCGCCTATGGCACGATCAGTCGCAAGGCCAGTCATGATCTCGATTTGCTCGTTTCGGTTGCCGATGCCGCGCGGGCGATCGGACTGTTGTATGAATGCGGGTATCGGCTTGGGAATTTCGTCGGTCCGCTGTCGAGCCGTCAGGTCCGTGCGCTCGTCTGCAACCGGCGCGATGTCCCGTTGTTGGGGCAGGATGGAACAATCGTCGAACTGCACTGGAAGCCCAGCTATGCGCCGAGCTTGCTGAAAGGGCTTTCCGCCGCTTCGCCGCGCCAACGCGTGGCGATTGGCAGCAGCGACCGGACAGCGATCGACACGCTGGCCACACCAGATCTGGTTGCCTACCTCGCCGTGCATGGAACGCTGCATGGCTGGTTCAGATTGAAATGGTTGGCCGATGTGGGTGCGGTGCTGTTGGCCGCCGATGCGCAGGAGCTCGCTATGATCCGGCAACGTGCCAAAGAACTGGGTGCCGGCCGGGCCCTGGCGGTGACCGAGGCGCTCGTCGGCGAGCTGCTTGGCGTGCCGGCGACACCGCCCGAAGCTCCGGATGCATCGGTGCAGGCGATAGTCGGAGCGGTGCGCCGTACCATCATTGAGCCCATACCCGAGGCTGCCAAGGGGTTCTTCACGAACCTGTCCGAACTCGCGCGCGATATAACGCTCAATCGCCGTCTTTTCGCAGGCGCATCGCAGGCGAAGGTGCTGCTCGAACGCTACCTGTTCGTCGAGGCCGATATCCTGGCGATACCGTTGCCCGACCGGCTGCGGGGGCTTTACGTCGCGCTGCGATTGCCCCTCTGGGGATGGCGTCGCCTGCGGGGCTCCAGAGCGTGAAATGAAGCCGTCGAATGGTGAGCGGAGCGCCGAAAAGTTTGCCGCGCGAGAGACTCTGGGCCTGCTCGGTCGGCTGGTCACGCGCATCCGCACGATCAGCGGGCGACAGGCTGCGATCGCGGGTGCCTTGACCGGGGCTGCCGCCATCGTCGAGGCCATGTTCCTGCTGCTGCTTCTGCCGGGAGTGCAGATTCTGATCGGCGCGGGCGAACCGCGGCCATCGTTGTCGCTTGCGGTTTCGTTTCTGGGACCACACGGCCCCGTCATTGCGTTGCTTGGGTTGCTTCTCATCGCCGGACTTCTACGCAGTCAGCTCACTTTCGAACGCGACATGGCCTACTCTAGGTTGCAGGCGCGTTTCGCGCAGGCCGAGCGCGGTGAGTTATTTACCCGACTTGCCGCGACTCCGTGGAAGATATTGTCGCAGTTGCCGCATGCCCGGATTACTGCTTTGGTTCTGCAGGATGTCGATCGCTCGGTCACTGCATCGCAGCAGTTTGTCCGGCTGACGGTGGCGCTCGTCACACTTGCCGCTAACCTAGCGGTCGCGCTGGTGTTTTCGGCCACGTTGACTGCGCTGAGCGTGGTGCTCGTTGCGATTTTGGGCGCGATGTTATGGCGTCGGCGCGGCAGTACCATGATGCTCGGCAATGAGGATCGGCGAGCGCTTGCGGCCATGGCGTCCGGTTCCTCGCAGTTCTTGGCCGGGCTGAAGACAGCCAGTGCCGAGAATGGCCAATCGGCATACCTCGCACGCATCGCCGGCAAGCTTGACCGTATCAGGCTGGGAATGGAGCGCCACCAGTTCGAGCAGGCGCATCAGCGCGTGATCTCGGGACGGGTTAGCGCGCTGTTCGCGGCCCTGCTCATCGCGGGCGGCATAATCTTGAGCATTGCGCCGGCGAAGTTGTTGGCGACAGTGCTGGTGATCTCGCGCATGAACGCGCAGACGGCGCAGATCCAGCAGACGTTTCATACGCTTCTTGCCGTTTTGCCCTCATTCCGCGAGCTCGAATCCATGCGCGCCATGCTTGCCCCGCCTGCGGACGGATCGCCGGATGTCGCGCCGCTTACCGGACGGCTGGAACTTCGTGGCGTGCAGTTCACGCATGGTGAGCGGGAAGTGGCTGGCGGCCCCGCGACCCGCAACGGGATCGGTCCGATCGATCTCGTGATCGAACCGGGTGAGTGGATCGGTATCACCGGTGCATCGGGGGCCGGAAAGACTACTTTGCTTGATGTGGTCGTGGGTTTGTTCAAGCCGGACAGAGGAACGGTCACGGTGGGAGGGGTGCCCTTGGCTGGAGAAGCTCTGCCGCGCTGGCAATCCGGTCTGGCCTATCTTTCGCAGGCGGTCTTTCTCGTCAACGACAGCCTGCGCGCCAACCTTTTGCTGTCGGGGCAATCCACCGATGACGCGGCGATGTATCAGGCGCTGGAAAGGGCTGGAATTGGCGATCTTGTTCGCGCGCTGCCGGCCGGGCTGGATTGCGCGGTGGGCGAGGCTGGGGTCACGCTTTCGGGTGGCGAACGCCAGCGCGTCGCCCTCGCGCGGGCGCTGTTGCGCTGTCCGGGGCTGCTGATCCTCGATGAAGCGCTCGCAGCGGTGGATGTTGAGACGGAGGGCCGGATACTCGAATCGCTGGCCGGGGTGGACTGGCCGATGGCGGTCATTGTCGTCGCGCATCGCCGCGAAAGCCTCGTGCGCTGTTCGCGCGTTCTGGCGATGGAAGCAGGGCGGTTGATATCGCCTGACAGTCCCGACTGAAAGCAGCCCGGATCTTCAATCACCGGGAAGGCAGAGCCTGTCCGGCGCAAGGGCGCCGGACATCAGGCGGTCAGAGTGGGTGGCTTCGCGCGAGGGCCCTTGGCTCCGCGGCCCCAGATTTAGAGATCGCCGCTGGCCAGTCAGGCGTGCGCTTTGAGGGCTGATCCGTCGGGGGCAACGCTCGTCACGAGCTGGGTGCCATCCGCGTCGTGCCAGCATGTAGCGTCCGGCAAGCGCTAGGGGCAAGCAGATCGGTTTGCATGGCAGGAGCCTGGCTCCACGCCGGATATTGTGGCGTAGCGCGCGGACCAGCGCGGGCCGGTCAACTGCTGATGTGGCGGAAAGATCGGCGCGCCGTGGCAGGGCCGGGGGGCCAAGAGGGTAGGTCGCTGTTTCACTTACGCTTTGTCAGGAAAAGCTAAAGCGTATACTCATCAGATGGTTGACTGTAGTTATGCTGTCGATGATCCACCTGATCGGGAGAAGAAGATGGTTGGCATGATGGATTGCCTCGTAACGAATCCGGACGTGCTGTTCACCGATGTGGAGGGGGAGGTGGTGATGATCGATGTGCAAAGCGGGCAGTTCTACAACCTCAATGAAGTCGGTTCGCACATCTGGCGGGAAATGGCCGAACCCATCGCTGCCCACGCACTATGTCAACGTCTGGCCCAGATTTACGACGCTCCCTGCGCTCACATCGAAAGTTCCGTTCTGCGGTTCCTTGATGAGATGCTCGCCAGGGATATCGTGCGGATTGCCGCGTGAAGGCTTGTTCGCTGCCTCCGGTTTCCGCTGCGCCTGGAAACGCCTTTGACTATCGCCTCTACGGCTGGCGCCTGAGATCTACCCGACCCCTGCTGTTTCTGGTGCCCGCCGAACTGCCGCAAGACCTCGCGGATATTACGGTGCATTTCGCGCCGGTTCCGCTTCCGGATGAAGTACAGGGGCGGCAATTACCTTTTATCCAGGTGCTGGAAGATGCCCGCGTTTTCATCGCATCTCCCAACGGAATACGCATAGCCGTCGAGGCGGGGCAGGCCATCGTCGTGGATGCCGATCCCGGCGTCACCGAGGCCGAGCTTTTCAGTTTGATTTGCGGTCCGGCGACAGCGGCGTTGTGCCATCAGCGCGGGGCTCCGCCGCTGCATGCCGCAGTCCTTTCCGTGAAAGGGCAAGGGATCGCCGTAGCCGGAGACTCGGGTGCGGGAAAGTCGACGACAGCCCGTGCGCTTCTGGCGCGGGGCGCTCGGCTGGTGACCGATGACCAGGCCATCGTCGATCCTCGCAGGGGAATGGTCCAGCCGGGCTACCCGTCGATGAAGCTCTGGGACAACTCGGCGGCGGTGTTCGGTGAGGAATTGAACCTGGCGATGCGCGTGCGGCAGGGATGGGGCAAGTTTCACGTTTCCCTCGCCGATGTGTTCGAGCCTGAGCCGGTGCCTCTGCGCGGTGTCTTCGTGCTGCAGCCCGATACGACGGCGACGACTTTGGCGCGCGTCGAGCGGATACGGCAGGCAGAGGGTGTGGCGACCCTGTTTCGCATGATACTTCGGCGCGAGATGGCGATTGCGATCGACGGGGGGCGGGCTGCCTTCCGTCACGCCGCGTGGCTCGCTGAACGGGTGCCGGTCTGGATTGTTCACCGGGCGGATGCTCTCGACCGTATCGACAGGCTGGCCGACCTGATCCTGGAAACCGCCGCCCAAACCGAACCGCGAGACCCATGAGCGCGATAACCGGGCTATGGCATCTGGACGGAAAGCCGGGAGCCGCGGGGCGTGTGGCGCTGATGCAGGAGGCGCAGGCGCCGTTCGGCCGCGACCGTGCAGGCGTGTGGGACGGGGGGTTCATATCGTTCGCCAGTCGACTGGACCTTCTGTTGCCGGAGGACGTGTTCGACAGCCAGCCGCTGTCGGGTGCGAACGGTCGCTACAGGCTGGTGGCCGACGTTCGGCTCGACAATCGACCGGAGCTTGCCGCCGCACTGAATATCGACCCGCCTCGCGCCCTTAAGGTCGCGGATGCCGCGATGCTGTTGCTGGCGTGGGAGCGGTGGGGGACGGCGAGCCTGTCCCGGCTCGTCGGAAATTTCGCGTTCGCGTTATGGGACGGCCACGAACGCCGGCTGCACCTTGTTCGCGATCATCTGGCGGATCGGCCGCTATTCTTCCACCAGCGCGGCAATTTCATCGCCTTTTCGAGCATGTATCACGGGTTGCATGCCCTGCCCGAACTTCCGCCGACACCGGATCTGGCGGCTGTGCGCGGATATGCCGGTTTTTTCAAAGACCGTCCGGGTTGCAGCTTCTACGAAGGTATCGAACGACTGGAGCGCAGCACCCGCCTGGAGATCGCTGCGGATGGCATAAGGCGCATGGATCGATATTGGGATATTCCCCGCGCGGACCGGCGTAGCAAGGCTTCCCATGAGCAGTACTTGGAAGCGTTTGACGACGTATTCGGGCGAGCGGTGCAGGACCGTTTGCGCACCACCGGAACTGTGGCCTGCCAGTTGAGCGCAGGTCGCGACAGCAGCGCCGTTGCCGTCACCGCGGCTCCGATGCTGGCCGGGGCGGGGGGGATGCTGACCGCCTATACGGCCGTCCCTTCGTACCGGGCCGGGTCGCACGATCCGGCGGGCCGCATGATCGACGAAAGCCCCGTGGCGGCCAAGACGGCGGCCCGCCATGCCAATATCGAACATCTGCTGATCGGCCGGGATGGCCGTGCGATCGGCGAAGACTTTGACGCGACCTTCGCGTTCGCCCGCCAGCCGATGACCAATCCCAGCAATTGGGTTTGGCTGAGCGACATCTGGCGCTCGGCGCAGGGTCGGGGACACCGTGTGCTGCTGACCGGCCGGGCCGGAAACGCGACCATAAGCTACGATGGCCACGATGTTCTGCCGGATCTGTTCGCACGGGGGCGCTGGTGGCATCTGGCCAGCGAGCTACAGGCCTTGCATCGCACCGGCACGCCCTGGTCAGACTTGCTCAGATCTTCGGCCGGACCTGTCCTGCCTGCTGCCTGGCGCGCATGGCGCATGACACGGGGGACGCCGACCGATGCCGAACGCGCCCGCTTTTCGCCTTTGCGATTGCCTGTTCTGGAACAGACGGCACGGGACATGCAGGCAGCAGGCTCGGACGAAACCCTGGCGACCCTGCGCAGTCCCAGCGGCTGGAGGCAGGACGCCCGGATCGCTGATTCGGTCGCCCGGCTCGACGCCAGCGTATTCGAGAAGTCAGTCCTGGGTGCGTATCGCCTTGACGAGAGAGATCCCACCCGGGACCGGCGTGTCATCGAAATGATGCTGAGAATGCCGTCCGATCTTTTGCTGCACCGCGGCATGACCCGCCGCATATACGATCGCGTCTTCGCGGATCGCGTCCCCGCCGAAGTGCTTGCGCCTCCGGCGGGTCGGGCGTCTCAAGGTGCGGACTGGATGTACCGCGTGATTTCCGGGCGCGCAGGGCTGAAGGATATTTTGCAGCGTGCAGAGGGGAACCGCGTGATCGAGGACATGATCGATGTTCCCGAACTTCTGCGTCTTGTCGATGCTCCGCTGGATCCTGCCACCGCGCACAGGGCAGACGTGTCCGCCATATATCGGCGGCGACTTCTCTTCGGAGTGGCGACGGCGGACTTCCTGTTGCGATGCGGCGTCTGTTAGCGGCAGAGGACAGGACGGCGCAAGGCGTGACGTTTGACCATCAGCCTTCCGCCGCTGCCGTTCAGCTGTCGAAGCCGAGACCGTCGTCTTGCGTGCCCGAAGCCGTCGTCAAGGTGTTGGCGGTTACCGACATGGCCGTCAGCGCAGGTTCCGACCAGGCGCGCTTGGTCGCAGGCACCGGGTTGCCGGCTTCGTTCGGCGTGGTGATGATTTCGCTCATTATCTTCTCCTTCTGGTCGATGGCTAACATGCAGGACCACGGCCGGGGGTATGGGAATATTCCGGAAGGCTAACTGAGCGAAACCACTGACGTCAATACCGTGATTGCACGCGCTGCGTTTTGCACGGACGCTATGTCCTGACAACACTGAAACTGCCATTTCTATACGAAATGTTAGAGTTTCCAGCATTATAGCTCCTGTGCCGCACCTTCGAGGCTGTGCGCTTTTGATGGGTCAGGGAGAACGCCGTGGCAGAAGTCTACTTAGGTGAAATTCGAATTTTCCCATACGGCAGGATCCCTGAAGGCTGGGTTATCTGCGATGGTGCGATATTGCCGATGCAGACCTATGCCGCGCTCGGCAGCCTGCTGGGCAACCGGTTCGGAGGCGATGGCCGAATGACGTTCGGTATTCCCGACTTGCGCGGCCGTACGATCATGGGCGCAACGTCGCCGACAGCGCCGGTCACGGCCGGGGGCGTCGGAGCATCGGGGGGCGCCGAAAGCGTGCGCCTTACGCCGCAGCAGATGCCCGCGCATCAGCATATGATGCATGCCACATCCCAGAACGGCACCGGATTCTTTCCGGCCCAGACCTACATGGCCGCCCCCGTGCCGCCGTCCACTCTGGCCAATCCGCCGGGGCCGGCGAACCTCTACGGCAATACGGCGCCTGTCACCGCCCTGCACGAAAGCTGCATCTCCAGTGAGGGCGGTTCGGCGCCGCATGAAAACCGGCAGCCGTTCATCGCCCTGCATCACTGCATGGCGGTGCGCGGCTTCTATCCTCAGCGCCCTTGAGCTTTTAGCGGAGCCTATTCATGGCCAGTAATTATATCGGTGAGATCCGTATCTTTGCGGGAAATTTCGCGCCTCTGCACTGGGCATTCTGCGACGGGAAAACCTTGCCGATCACCGGCAACGAGGGATTGTTCGCGGTTCTCGGTACGATTTACGGCGGCGATGGACGAACGAATTTCGGGTTGCCCGATCTGCGCGGGCGACTGGCGATCGGGGTCGGAACGGCGAATGTCGCTGCCGGTATTTCGTCATATGCGCTGGCTCAAGCCGGCGGGCAGGCCACGGTCGCGCTCACCATGGCCACGATGCCGGCTCATACCCATGCGCTGAACGCGGCGACAACGGCGGCAACGACGACGGATCCGCAGGGCATGTTGCTGGCCGATCCGGATGACGTTCTCAACGCCTATGTGAAATACACCGCGGGTGCGCCCGCCCAGCAGTTTGGGAACAACGTCATCGACTATCAGGGCGCGGGCGTGCCGCACGACAACATCATGCCAAGCCTTGTGATGAACTACATCATTGCGCTTGAAGGGCAGTTCCCAGACTTCAACTGAACGCAAGGAGATAGTGCAATGGACGCTTTCATCGGAGAAATTCGCGCTTTCCCGTACTCCTTCGTTCCGGATGGGTGGGTTCAATGCGACGGACGCAGCTTGCCGGTTGCCGCGCACCCCATTCTGGCGGCCGTGATCGGGACCACGTATGGCGGTGACGCCGCGTCTGCCATCAATGTGCCCAACCTTACCGGCCAAGCCGTTATCGGAGCAGGTACCGACGCGCAGGGAAGCGTATTTGCGGTCAGCGACGCGCTAGGCGAGGCCGCAGTGACGCTGACAGGCTCGGAGCTTCCTTATCACACCCATTCGGTACAGACCCAGTACGCCGCAGTACGGCAAACCACGCCATCGGCAGACGTTGTCCCGGCCGCGCCTCTGTATCAGTCTGGGGGCAAGAACTACAATTACAACGCCTATGGCCTTGGCGGCTTGACC
Source organism: Novosphingobium sp. BAM6 (assembly GCF_057784955.1). NCBI lineage: Bacteria > Pseudomonadati > Pseudomonadota > Alphaproteobacteria > Sphingomonadales > Sphingomonadaceae > Novosphingobium > Novosphingobium sp. BAM6. Next base: position 18,885 of record NZ_JBYNTR010000017.1, read on the forward strand.
GCGATGTCGCCACTCGCCGTCGGCATCGCAGGCGGCTCCCAGCCGCATGAGAACCGCTCGCCGTTCCTCCAGTTCGTGTATTGCATAAATGCAGATGCGCCCGACTCCGTCTTTCCTGCGCAGGCCTGAACGGGCTGGGGAGGCGGTGTCCGGCAAGGCGGTGGGCCCGCTTCCTTCTTTCACCGTTGCGGCAGGTCTTGCCCCTGCACAGTCACCGCCTGTCGTCCCAGGCCTTCGGATGCGCCCTTGCAGGGATGTCGACCTGCCATTTTTGCGTCGTCTCTACCGGCATTCACGCCGGGGTGAACTGGCGTTGACCGATTGGTCCGCACAGGCCTGCCGCGATTTTTGTGATCAACAGTTCGCAGCCCAGCACCGCGACTATCAAGACAGATTCGCAGGCGGCGAATTTCTGCTGCTGCTGACCGGCGGAGCCCCGGTGGGACGCCTTTACCTCGATCGTTCCGGGGCGGATATCCATGTCATCGACATCACGCTGCTGCCTTCCTGCCAGGGGCAGGGAAAGGGAACGATGATCTTGAAAGCGATGATGCGGCTGGCCAGCGAGGAAGGCCGTGACGTGGTCCTCAGCGTGGCACCCGATAATCTGCGGGCCATGGCGCTCTACCAGCGGTCAGGATTCCAGACAGAAGCGATGGGCTTCGCTCGCCATCATATGCGTTGGCGCAGCGCCCCAGGCCGAACGGGCTGACCGGTATCAGGCGCCGGTGTCCCGCCTGATGTCGGCGAGCGGGATAAAGCGCTCCGCTTCTTCATGGCCCATGAGCGCCACGTCATCCAGTGTAAGCCAAGCATGGGCTTCCAGCCAGTCCCCGCTCTTGCGAACGCCAAGGCGAATGACGGAGCCTGCAATTCCGCGCCGTTGCAAAAGCAGCGTTGCGGCGGTCGCGCGCACCAAACATGTGCTGCGCCAAGGCAGCCGCCGGGCAACGCGGGTCACGCGCTGTGCGATCCTGCGACCTTGCGCCAGTCGGTCCGGCGGCGGGGTACGCCCTCGATCGCGGGGTTTCTTCAGGTGGCCCAGAGCACGGTGAGCCCTGTTTAGCGGCACGAGATGGATCATCACCGATGCGACGATCAAAGCCAGCACGGCTTCGAGGCGAAGAAGCATTTTAAACACTTTGTCCAACCGTTCTGGCAGGGAGAGAATGCCATCCTTGGCAGCAATTCGATTTGCGGGATACCGACTCTTGCCGTGGGGGCCGACGAGGCCGGGTCCGCCCATCCTGCGGGTTCGTGGAAGGCAGCGGGAGAGCGGCGTTTCAGCCCATCCCGGCCACGGAACGCAGGGCCTCCTGGGGCGACAGGCCGCGACCGGCCGCCAGCAAGGCAGCCACCCGGCCAGCCACCACCGCCGCCGCGCCGCAAGTCCCGCCGGGCGCCTCCGGCAGGGCAGTCGTCACGGTGCCGCACAATCCCGGCCCGGTACTGGCAAGCCAGCAGCTGGCAGGGTCCAGCAGGCCATCGGGGCCCAGCGCCGCGACACTGATGGCCTCGCGAAGAATGGCGGGCCACATCATGCCCTGTGCGGCCCTGTCGACAGGGCAGTTGCGGGCAGCGCGATTGCCGGCAGGCGCGATCACCGCGACCCCGTTCGCCTTCAGTCGGCGAAGGGAGGCGCTCGCCTCGCAATCGCCAAACTCCCAGTCGGCACCATGAAGTTTGTTGTCGCCGACTGTCGCGCATATCAGTCCTATGCCCAGGTGCTCGAAGTTCGCTTCCAGCCAGGCAAATGCCCGGCTCAAGGTATCGACGTCGGTTGGGCTATCCTGTTCCCCGAATACCCGTATCGAAAACAGCCGCGTATCGGGCGCATGGCGCAGGATGGTGTTCGCGACAGCGGCGCCATGCCGATCCCCGATGCGCGCCCCGCCGACCCGCCGCGCGGCGGCGACCGGCGATGAGAAGTCGGCCTCGCCGGCAAAGGCCCGGCGCGGCACATCCCTCAGCCCGAAGCCGGTATCGACGATGGCCACTACGACCGGTATCATCGTCGCGGCCGCGGCGACGAAAATCCTGCCCCCTGCTGCCGCATCGCCGTCACGTGCGCGGCTTGGCCTTCGCATCCCGGACCGCCTCATACTGATCGTGTGCCTTCCAGCATGCCAAGCCGAAGCCGGTCAGCGTGCTGGCTCCAGCCACACCCAGAACCACGCCCTTCGCTTTCGGGTTCTTGATGCCCGGCGCGAAGCACGTGGCCGCCTTGGCGCTTGTCTGGGTCATGTAGATGGCGCAATCGCGGCCGTTCCAGGCATCGCTGTTCGCCGCATAAGCCGTGCCGCGCGCGATCATCTTGATTGTCGCAAGGATGCCGTCGGTCAGCTTCATGTCGACTTTCAGCATCCCGGCGAGATCGACATCGGTTTCCCGGCCCGCGCGGCGGGTAGTGCGATAGCCTGCGGCACATTGCGCCACGCTGATGACTGTCGCCACGACGCACGCCACGTTGGCTGCGCCCGATTTGCCCCACATCCTCGTATTGGCCGGAATATCGGTATAGGCCACGAAGCCTATCGAGCCGACTATGGAAATCCATTGCCAGCCCGCCATCTGGTAACCGCCGTCGCGCACGTAACGGGATGCGGGCAAGGTATTGGCCGGCAGCATGTCCCCCTTGGCAGGCTTGAGCGATTTCAAACCGTCCAGCACGTTGGAAATCACCGCCCATCCTGCTCCTCCCAGCGTTACCAGCGGCGTTTTATAGTCATACAGGGTCGCGACGACGCCGTTTCCGCTCTGCGGCGTGATCGCCGGGGACGACACGGCATGCTGTGGGCTTTCGCCGGTGATGAGCTTGAAGGCGATGCAGGCCGGAATAGCGGCCGGGAGCGCAAGAATATCGGCGAGTTGGAACGAGGTGTCCACCGATTTGCCGGAAAGCAGTTTGATGGCCTTTTCCAGAAACGGCAGTCGCACCCTGGCGAACAGCATTGCCCCGGCCGCATCGAGAAAGGTTTGCGCGATGTCCATCAGCAATTGCGCCAGCCGCTTCAGGGCCGCGACCAGCATCTGGGCGAACCGCACGCCCAGCGTTACCGCAATCCGCTTGATAAAATCGAAGCTGATGTCGGTGATGGAGGGCGCCTTGTCGCCGAACAGATCCTTCATGTCATCCTTGAATACGGCGTAGGCCTGTTCGAACTGGTCCCAGACGTCGGCCATCAGGCTTTCGAAGGCATCGGTCGGATTACTGGCGAATTCCGGCGGGATTTCTATCGAGATGACCTCGTTCATCGCATTGCTGATCGTCTCGGTGATCCAGGAGAAAACGCTGCCTTCCTGAATGCTGCCGGCCATATCGGCGTTGTCGGCGGGCATGTCCGCCCGGATCGAGGGCTGACGCTCGCTCATGAATGTTCCGATGCGCCGGTCCCGGCGCACACCGCGTCTGGCGCCTTCATCGCTGATGATCTCCAGCAGCGTGTCGAACTGCGCGCTCACCGTATCACGCCATTCTGCCAACCTGTTCTTCATCTCGATGAGATTGTCCCGGACGCCGCGCTTGATGACGTCGCGCACGAACAGGATATCGTCCCAGTCGAACAGGAATTTCAGATAGTCCCAGACCTTCTCGGCCGCGACCTTGATCCCGCTCCACGCCCATCCCAGGAATTCGCCGACTGCCTCGTATGCCGTGATGGCCCATCTTTTGACATGGCCGGCGACGGAGCAGACGAACTCCCATCCATCCCTGGCCGCGCGGATGACGAACGATACCCCTTTGTCGATCGCTCCGCCGATGTTGCGGAACATGTCTGAATTGAAGAAGTCGGACAGAGTATCGCCGACCCCCTCGAAAAACCCCTTGTCGGCTGCCGTCTCGCTGGCGATCTTCCCGGCTTCGGCCTCGCCCAAAAGCGCGATGCCGGATGGATTGGCACGGATGGCGAGCAGACAGCCGTCGTTCGCCGCGGGCCTGGCGATCATCGCATAGCTTTCGCCGGGCATGGAAAGTCGCACGCCCGGTATCGGCCCGTCGCCCAGACCCAGTCCGGCCACCTGCCGTATCATTTTCGAAACGGATTCGAGTTCGGCCCGCCCCGGCCCGGTCCGGAAGGTATCGGGAACCAGCGGTGCATCGCCCACTTTCGCTGCCGCAAGATCGTTTGCACTCATGCCATGCAGACGGCTGAGCGCACTGCCCGAGGGCATGAAATCGAAGCACAGTCGATCGGGCACCCGAACGCGCAGGATAGGCGGCGTCAGGCTTTGCGCGCGAGAATAGATGCTCAGCCGTCCATCGGGCCGTGTGCGCACGGCAGCATCGGTTCCGGGCCCGACGAGTAGGCTGGCGCCGTTGACGACCACATAAGTGGGTGACGAGGCACTCAAGAGCACGTCTGTCGTGGCCAGCGGCGTATCGTCTGCTTCCACCAGCCGCACGGTCGAGCCGAACGCGGTGGTGCGCACCACGTCCTCGCTGTCCGCCACGGTCAGTTCGTTCTCCTGCCACAGCCCGTTCTCGCCCGCATCGCGCCACAACCTGGTGGCGGATCCATCGGCGTGGATCAACAGCACCGATGCGGCTACCGATCCCGCTCCGGCGATCGCCACCATGTCACGAACGCCCGAGCGGATCTGCAGCGCGGGTCGCCATGGGGTGCCGCCCTTGCGCATCGTGACCCACAAAGTGTTGTCCGAGCGCAGCGCCCAGACCGTCACATCCCGCGCGGCATTTTCCGCTACCGCCATCTGGACGAACGGCGCGCCGCCTCCGGGCATCACCTCGTCCTGCGTGGCACCGTCCTGATCGTCGAAGTCACCCGAGGCGATCCGGCGGATACCGTCGCCGGCCACGTAAATGTCTGCCCCGTCCGGCCGGATCGCGCCGGTCTGGATCACATTGGCGCCGCCGGGACACTTGAAGACGTATGCGGGATAAGAGCCGGTGATCCGGCCTGCGGCATCGAAACGCGGAACCCGGCGCGTGGTCAGCACGCGATCCCCGCTTACGCTGGTGGCGAGGATATGGAGCCCCACCCGATCCTCATCGAGCATGCCTGCGGTGAAGCTGAGCACTTCTTTAAGGTCAACCGCCGGGGAAAAGACGATCGCCTTCTCGAAATTTGCGGGGCGGTCGCTACGCAGCAGCAGCATCGATGCCTTCGGCCCCAGCTCGGAAGACAGGAACGCGCTCCACACCTCGCCTTCGCGCAGCACCCTGATACCGGCGATATGGGCGCCGTCCTGGCGCGTGCCGCAATCGACCCAGTCGATGCAGCTCCAGTCCGATGAGGAAGACAGATCCCAGGCCACGAAAACACGGCTGGCGCGGGTTCCCGGCCCGGCATCTGCCGCAACGACGAGAGCGATACGGTCGTCATCCGTGTAAGCGCAGCCAAAGGCGCTGACCCGCAGGGTGCCGCCGACATGCCCGGCCAGCGCTGCATCTATGCCGATGCGCGCCCAGGCGCTGGAATTGTCGGTTCCGCGCCGGAGAAGCGACAGCCGCTGGTCGCTTCCCAGCGTCAGCATCGCCGGCGAGACGATGCCGCTGCGGCGATCCGGAAAAGCGATCATCCGGGGCTGGTAGCGTCCGTGCGCACCGGCATCGGCTAGATCGGCCCGGCCGAACGAGCGGGCGGGCTCGACATAGTCGATGACTTCCCGAGACAGCGAGACGTTGATCTTGCCGCCTGCGCGATCATCGATGACGAATTTGGTGAGATCAGGCTTGGTACCGGTCATAGCGTCGTTCTCCGTGGCGGAGCGAATTTGATCGTGCGCCGCGAGGCACACACGGACATGTCGAGGGCAGCGTTACCGGGTCTGCTTCCAGATAACGTCGAGCAGCAGATCCCTGGCAGGCGAAAAGCGGGGATTCTGGAATGTGAAAATGCCCACGCCCGGCGGAACGAAGGCGGAGTCGCGCATTTCGGCCTCCCATCCGTCGAGAGCCGCGGCCAGCGTTTCGCGGAGCCGGTTGATCGCCGTGCCCACCTGCTCGGCGATCGTGTCCTCAATGGACGTGCTGCCGAATACCGTTTTCAGCAGATTAGAGACATCGCTCACCATGTCGGCCATGCCGTCCGTGCGGGTACGGCTTTCGATGTCGCCGAATTCGAAGCTGGGCTGGTCCAGGCTCAGGGAAAAGCTCAGCCCATCAGTGCTGGCCGCCAGGGGGATGTTGCCCTTGAAGCGCTGGGCACCGGTGCCGCCAAACTCGGCGATCGAAACCCTGCGTCCTACCCATACGTTGAGGTAGGTGGCGATTTCGCCTTCCAGTTCATAGCCGTCGTCGCCCGGACGCACCGTCACGCCCCAGTGGGCCGAATGATTGACCCCGGAATCTGGCGCCAGCCAGCCACCGTCCTCCTCTGTGGCGCTCCCCTCGATATGGGAGATGCGCAGCCCGCCCGGCAGGCGCTCAATGACCGCACGGGGATAGGCTGCGGTGATCCGCTGGAATATCCTGCCAAAGATATAGTTCTGGAACTTGGGCCCGTTAATGGCCAACAGGCCATGTACCGTATTGCCGGGCCCCTCCACGCTGGCACCGTCGATCCAGTGGTCGGTAAAGCGCGATCGCGCCTCGTTGAATTGCGCGGGCATGCCGCGCCCGGTAAATACCCCCAGATAATCCAGCGAACTCGCATTCGGATATTTGGCGTTGGCCGTGACCTTGAAGCCGAAGTCGGCGAGCGCGAAAGTCGCTCGTTTCCCCTGCTCCCTGCTAGGATAGACGACTGTTCCCAGCAACAGCCCGTCACCGACCTTGCGGACGAACAGCTCGTTCAGCGCCTGGCCGAGGGTGGCGACGATGCCGCTGTCCAGTGTGAGGGGAACATTGTGGGTCATGTTGCCGGGCAGGACGAGATTGAGATCGGTGAATTTCATGAACAGGTATTCTATCGTGAATACGCTGTCGGAAAGGTCCGAATCCTGGATCAGCTGCTCGGCCTGCGCGGCACTTGCGTCGTCGAGATGGCGCAGCTCTTTCAACGAGATGGGCTTGCGGTCGAGATCGACCAGAAAGCTGATCTCCCAGTCCCTGAAGGCGTGGCTCGCCAGTTCGCCGTCCTCGTCGATATACGACAGCCGTCCGGATTTGAGCGCCAGTGTGAAGCGGACCTGCGACAGGGTGCCGTCCTTCACATTCAGGTCGACGGCGGGAACGCCAAGGTCCGCGCTGAGACCCCGTTTGGTCATGCCCTGACCGTTGGACTTGGGGATCGGGATTTCAAGATGGGTGTCGAGGCTGTTGCGTTTCTTCCAAATTCGCCACGCTTCTTCCAGCTGACTATTGATACCCAGCTGCGCAAGAGCCAGGCACATATCGAAATCGGTGAGAGCGTTGGCCGTGTCGGTCATTCCGGTGCAATCCCTCGAACATGCCGCGCCGGGCCAAAAGCCGCGCGACTGAAAATGGTCCCGCTTTAAATGCGGTTAAATTCTGAAAATAATATTAATTAGCTCAAGTACTTGCAGTTCTAGGGGCAAGCTGCGGAATTTCCGAACTCTCAGCGCTTTTTAGCCGAAGCCTTGTTCTCTCGCTCTCGTTTTGGCGGCTGACCGCCTATGCCATTTTCCTCAAGAACCGCACCCACGATCAGACCGGGCTCGACCGCTATAGCGAGTTGGCCGCTCCGACGCTCGAAGGCCAGCCGGTCACGCCGCTCGCCTTCTTTGGTGCGCATGAGACACTGGAGGGTGCGCCGGTCGAGGGCGCGGTGATCCTCAGCTTCCCGACCATGATCGATGCCAGGGCCTGGTATGACGGCGAGGACTACACCGCCGCGCGCACCTTGCGGCAAGATTCTGCCGACTCCCAGGTGGTGTTCGTCGAGGGGCTGGGCTGAAGCCCGGCGGCGAGACTAGGCGCGGCTATGAAAACCGTATCGTGGTGCGGGAGGGTCTTTTCGTCCATACCTCCGACGCGATCGACCTAACGCACGAGCGACCTTGAGCCTCGGGACACCTGCGAGAGCTCAGTCCACACTTCATTCGGTGGCAAGCATGCTCATATGATCGCAAAAGTGTACCATCTTGATGATGCTCGAAGGGCGTACGACGCGGCGATTAGAAGATATCGAGGGTGAGGTTGAATTGATGCGGTGAATGCTTCCATCGCCTCAATTCGCTGAAAGCCAGCAAGCCCAAAAGAAGCTTGCGACGAACATTTTTCCAGATTAGCACAGAAATTAGCACATTTTCCAAAACGGCAAAAAATATGTCCTAAGTGCAACAATTTGTCCTTTGCTTTTCCTTCTCATAACCTGAAGGTCGCAGGTTCAAATCCTGCCCCCGCAACCAACACCCAATATCCCAAACCGCCTCGGACAATCCGAAGGCGGTTTTTTTATAAATATTTTCTGCAGCTTACGCCGAAAAATAAGCACTTCTCGCATCCCACGCAAACTGAACCGCACCGGGATTGCCGGAGGCCCTAACTCCTGAGAGTGAGGGTCTACGATGAGCAAGACGACGAACAAGTTTGCCCCTGAGGTTCGGCAGCGGGCGATCCGGATGGTACTGGATCACGAGGGGGATTATCCTTCTCGCTGGGCGGCGATCACGTCGGTGGCCGAGAAGATCGGGTGTTCCGGGCACACGCTGCTGGAATGGGTGAAGAAATCCGAGGTGGACAGCGGCAAGCGCGGTGGTGTGCCGACGGAGACCGCCGAGAAGCTCAAGGCATTGGAGCGTGAAGTCCGCG
>NZ_JBYNTR010000018.1:0-20612 GCF_057784955.1 Novosphingobium sp. BAM6
CAGCCTGCCAGCAGTGCGCCAGGCCATTCTTGACCGATTGTCTGGCTTACCGTCAGGGCGTTGCCCTCACTGTGGATGCGCCCTCACCAGACCTCCAAACACAATTCTGCCAAAGTAGTGCCAGAACGGAATGCCGCCAACCGGTGATGTGGATTCGGAGCGCCAGCAGACGCGATGCTTTCTCCTGCCTATCCTGAATGATTCAATCCCGATCATTCAGGATTATCGAAAAAACGGCCATGCCCTGCTGGGAAGGGCATGGCCGCGGGAGGACTGACGTTCCATTGGCCTGAGACCGAGGGAAATGCGGAACGTCAGGGTGTAGGATATTCCCGGCAGCCGCAGTCTTTGCAGCGACGCAGCGCTGGGGCGAACCGCAGTGAGGCACCCGCCGCCACTGCGGTGTCACTCGGAGGCGATGATCACCAGCTTCATGCCGTTCATCGCTTCCGCGGCCGGGATCTGGCACGACAGGCGCGAGCCTTCCGCACGGGTATCGGCACTGTCGAGCAGGTCGTTCTCATCCGCCGACATCGCCTGCAGCAGGCCCAGATACTCCGCACTGATATGGACATGGCAACTGGCGCACGAGCATACACCGCCGCAATAGGCCGGGATATCGTCGATACCGGCACCGCGGATGATTTCCATCAGCGAAGTGCCGATCTCACCTTCGATAGTGTGCTGCGTGCCGGACAGATCCTGAACGAGGAACTGGACGGTGGTCTTCTGAGCTACGTCGGACATACTGTAAATCCTTCAGATCGCGCGGACTTTTCAGCCCCGCGCGGTGCCATCATTTGTGTGAAAGTGCCGCCTTGAGGGCCGATTTCGGCCACCAGGTCAGCGTGTGCTGGTCATGCGCCGTGGTCCACAGGCTCGATCCCGCCACACGCAGCGCGCCGCTGCCCGCCGCATCGCCGACGCGCCCGACTATGGCAGAGGTCTTGCCGTCGATCGCCACGAACACCTGATGGTCGGTCGTGCGCAACCAGACCTTGCCCTTGCCGGTATCGATGTCGCCCCACTTGAGGTTGTCGTCCACCTTAATGCGATTGGTGAGCGCGCCGGTATGGCGGTCGATCCGTGCAAGCGTGCCGTCAGCCTGTTCCTGCACCCACACGGCGCCCGCACCGGCCGCGAGGAAGCCCGGCTCGTTGCCCAGCGGCGTGCTGGCAACCACGCGATTGGTATGCGGATCGATCTTCTGGATCAGGCGCTGCTCGGCGCTTACCGCCCACAGGGCGCCATATCCGAACGCCATGTACCAGGTACCCGGCGCCACGGTGACGCTGGCGATGACGGCATTGGTCTTCGGGTTCACCCGCGCAACCGTGCCGCTTGCCTTACTGGCAACCCACACCGAACCGGCTCCGGCGACGACGTTGAGTTCGCCCTTCGGATTGGCAATGCCCGTGGCGATGGCCGCCGTCAGTTTGGCAGTCGCCAGATCGATCCTGTTCAGGGTGCCGGAGGCGCAGTCCGCAACCCACAAGGCACGATTGCTGATCGCCATCGCGCCGCAAGGGTGTGCCAGCGGCACTTGCGCCAGCATGCCGGTGCGCGACCATTGCTCGACCCGACCACGGTTAGTGACCCATACCGTCTTGCCGTCAACCGCAAGGAAGTCGGCAAAGCCGGGCACGCTGATCACCTGCTTCTCCTGCGACTTGGCCAGCGCGGGAGAAGACAGGGAGGCCGCGCCGAGCGCCGCCAGAAAGGCAATGGATTTCCACGTCATCCGCAAATCCCCCGTTTGTGTCGGCGGCCCTGCCCTGTCAGGCGAGCTGGGCGATGTAGTTGCGCCATCCGCCCAGTGCGGTGATGTCTTCGGCACCTACGGTGGCGCGCGGTTCGGAGACGAAGCCCTTGACGCTCGATCCGTCGGACAGCGTCACCGTGCCGATTGCAAGCGGGGCCGGAACCTCGGCCACGAAGCTGCCGAACTCGGCAAAGCCCAGTTCGTAGACTTCGACCGGGATCGCAGCGCCTTCTTCGGAATGCACCAGCGCAGGCTTGGGCGGCGTGCTGTTGGCCAGCGCATAAAGGCGATAGTTGGGCGCGGTCTCGAACGCGCCCACGAACGTCGCCTCACGCGAGGTCAGTTGCCAGTGGAGAGGCATGTCCTTGAGATGGGCGCCAACAACGGCAAGCTTCACGGTCTGCATAGTTCCCCCAAGATCGAGTGGTGGTAAAGGTGCGAGTTGCGCATCGCGCAGGTACGTATCGGCTACATCCAGCAGCGCACGATCGGTATCGGCAGGACCGATCAGCGTGATGCCAAAACCGGTGCCGTTGTCGCGATGCCCGGCGGGCACGGCGAGCGCCGCCATGTCCAGCAGGTTCACAAAGTTGGTATAAAAGCCGAGGTTGCTGTTCAGCGCGATCGGCGCTGCGGCGAGTTCCACGACGCGATAGGTCGTGCCCGCCGTGGGGAACGCCATCATGTCGATCTCGCCCCACAGCGCATCGGCATGCCGTTTCAGAGCCGCGAGGCGATAGATGCCGTTGAACAGCTCCACCGCGCTAACGTCCTGCCCCGGCTCAACGACCCGGCGTACGGTATCGTCGATGGCATCGGGCTCGGTCGCAAGCAGTTCGGCGATCGCCGCCGTGCGCTCGGCCACCCACGGACCGCCATAGAGGAGCAGCGCGGCTTCCTGCAGCGGCGCATAGTCGATCTCGACGATTTCGGCAGAGCGCGCGAGGACCTCCAGCGCCTTATCGTAAAGATACTCGGCCTGCGCATCGCCGAAGAAATTGCGCTGGCTGCGCCTGGGCACGCCGATCCGGCGCAGCGATACCGGCCTGTCGGCCAGCGGCTTGGAATAGGGATCGGCCACGTCGTAGCCTGCGACCACCGTGTCGATCAGCCGCGCATCGGCGGTATCGTCGGTGAAGACGGTGATGCAGTCCAGCGTGCGGCAGGCCGGAACCAGACCGCTGGTGCTCCAGCGGCCCTTACTGGGCTTGAAGCCGATCAGGTGGTTGAACGCAGCGGGCACACGCCCGGACCCCGCAGTGTCCGTGCCCAGAGCAAACGGCACTACACCTGCCGCTACTGCAACCGACGAACCCGAACTGGAACCGCCGCTGACGTAATCCAGCGCATAGGCATTGCGCGGGATGCCATAGGGCGAACGCGTGCCGACAAGGCCGGTCGCGAACTGGTCGAGGTTGGTCTTGCCCAGGCACAAGGCGCCAGCCTCGACCAGTCGCTGCACGACGTGTGACGACCCGTCGGGCTTATAGGCAAAGGCGGGACACCCGGCGGTCGTCGAGAATCCGGCGACGTCGATGTTGTCCTTTACCGCGAACGGCACACCGGCAAGCGGCAGCGTCTCGCCCGCTGCGATCCGGACATCCACCGCGCGAGCCGCCGCAAGGAAATCCTCGCGCGAGGCCCGGCTGATCCAGATCTGCGGCTGCAGCGCGTCATAGGCCTCGGCGCGGGCCAGCGTCTCTTCGGCTACCTCGACGGCGGAAGTCCGCCCCGCGTTCACAGCATCCGCAATGGCCGAGGCACGGCGACGGTAGAGGCGATCGGGAGAGAGAGCGCTCACGCCGGACGTACCAGCGCCAGCATCGGGGAACCGGGTTGCAACGGCGATCCTTCCTGCATGTAAAGCGCGGCGATAGTGCCCGCGCCCGAGCTTTCAATGGAGGTTTCCATCTTCATCGCCTCAACCACGGCGATACGATCACCCACGGCGATTTCGTCGCCCGGCGAGACCAGCAACTGCGAAACAACGCCGCCATAGGGCGCTTCCAGCAGGTCCGCGCCATCGGGCACGGTCACGTCGATAGCCTCACCGGCATCGCTCGCCTCAGCCTCGGTCGCCCGGTCGAACTCGCCCCGGCGCTGCCATTCGGAGCGTTCCTCGTCGAAGGCGCCCTGACGGCGAGCCTCGAAAGCGCCGATCGAGTCCGCGTTCTCGGCCAGGAAGGCGCGGTAGTCGGACAGGCGGAACTCGGACGGTTCGATACGGATCGAACGGCGGCCGTTCGGGAAATCGCGGCGCCATTCGGCCAGTTCCTCGGCGGACACCGGATAGAAGCGGATCTGGTCGAAAAAGCGCAGCAACCACGGACGCCCCTCGACGAAGGCGTCGGTCTGGCGGTATGTGTTCCACACCTGAATGGTGCGCCCGAACAGCTGATAGCCGCCCGGCCCTTCCATGCCGTAGATGCACATGTAAGCACCGCCGATGCCCACAACATTGGGCGGCGTCCAGGTGCGCGCCGGGTTATACTTGGTCGTGACCAGACGGTGGCGCGGATCAACCGGGGTTGCCACCGGCGCGCCAAGGTAGACGTCGCCAAGCCCCATCACGAGGTAGTTCGCCTCGAAGATCAGGTTCTCGACCGCCTCGACGCTGTCCATCCCGTTGATGCGGCGGATGAACTCGATGTTGTCCGGGCACCACGGTGCATCATCGCGCACGACGTTCATGTACTTTTCGATGGTCTGCAGCGTTGCCGGATCGCGCCAGCTGAGCGGCAAATGCACCACGCGCGAGGGGATGGAGAAATCCTCCAGATCGCCCAGCCGCTCTTCCGCCGCGATCAGGGCGGCCAGCGCCGTTGCCTGATCGAGCACCACGCCGTCGAAGTGCAACTGGAGCGAGCGCATGCCGGGCACGATGTCGATCACGCCGGGAAGTGCCAGACGCTCCAGCTCGGTCATCAGCGCATGAACGCGCAGACGCAGCTCGATATCGAGCACGATCGCGCCGTATTCGACCAGAATGTTGCGGTCGCCCTGCTGGCGATAGACCGTGCGCGGACGGCCTGGCCCTTCGGGAAGAGTTGCCAGCACCGGATCGAGCGTCTCGATGCTGCGCACCGGGGTTTCTGCGAGCGCAATGCCGTCATCGACCAGCTTGCGCTGTGCCGCAGCGGCTACATCGGCATCGGCCATCGTCACCGGGGCGAAGCAGACCTTGTCGCCCGCCGTCAGCTGGCCGATCTTCCACAAGTCCGCGGCGATCACCACGAACGGACACACGAAACCGCCGAGCGAAGGGCCATCCGGCCCCAGAATGATCGGCATGTCGCCCGTGAAATCGACCGCGCCGATGGCGTACGGATTATCGTGGATGTTCGAAGGGTGGAGCCCCGCCTCGCCGCCATCCTGCCGCGCCCATTCGGGCTTGGGGCCGATCAGGCGCACGCCGGTGCGGTTCGAGTTGTAGTGGACCTGCCACTCCGCCTCAACGATGGTCGCGATGTCCGCAGGCGTGAAGAAATCGGGCGCGCCGTGCGGACCATAAAGCACCCGAAGCGTCCAGGTGCTCGAGACCTCGGGCATCGGCACCGCAGCCAGCGCGGCGCCGACCTCCTGTCCTGCCAGATGCAGCGTATCGCCTGCCAGCAAACGGCGGGCAGCATGTCCGCCGAACTGCCCCAGTTCGAAAGTCGCACAGCTGCCAAGGTAAGGTGCTATGTCCAGGCCGCCCGCAAACAGGATATACCCGCGCATGCCGCCGCCGGTTGAACGGCCCATCGCCAGTGTCTGTCCGGCGGCGATATCGACCGGCACCCCGCGCGAGACCGGCTCGCCATCGAGCGTGGCGGCAAAATCGGCGCCCATAAGACAGATACGCGCAGGCGCCGCAAAAGCCAGCGTCGGCCCGGTGACGGTGACTTCCAACCCCGCCAGCCCTTCGGAATTACCCAGCAGACGGTTGCCGAGGCGGAACGACTGATCGTCCATCGGCCCCGACGGCGGCACGCCCACGGCCCAGTAATGCTGGCGCCCCGGCCAGTCCTGCACGGTCGTCGCGGTGCCACCGGCGATCACGCGGAAGCAGTGCGGGTGGTATTCGATACCGTCCAGCACGCGCGTCGAAACGTCGCCGCTGACGAATTCGGGCGAGCGCGTGACCGTGCGCAGCCAGCGCAGATTGGTCTCGATCCCATCGATCCGACTCTCGTCCGCGACCTTCTGCACCGCCGCAACGGCTGCCTCTCGCGTCGGAGCATGAACGATCAGCTTGGCCAGCATCGGATCGTACCACGAGGTGATCTCGCTGCCCGCCGCGCACCACGTCTCGACACGCACGCCTTCGGGGAAATCGACATTGGTCAGCGTGCCCGTGGTCGGACGATAGTCCTGCGAGGGATCTTCGGCGTAGAGACGCAGCTGGATCGCATGGCCCTGCGGCGCCCCGAGATCCTTGTCGAGGAAAGCGTAATCGCCGGCTGCCCCGCGCACCATCCATTCGACCAGATCGATGCCCAGCACCGCCTCGGTTACACCGTGCTCCACCTGGAGACGGGTATTCATTTCGAGGAAGTAGAACTGCTCGCCTTGCGCATCGTAGAGGAATTCTACTGTGCCCGCCGAGCGATAGCAGGCCGCCTCACCCAGCCGGATCGCGGACGCGATCAGCCGCTCGCGCACTTCGACCGGAAGCAGCGGGGCGGGCGCCTCCTCGATCACCTTCTGGTTACGGCGTTGCAGCGAACAGTCGCGCTCACCCAGAGCGACGACACGGCCCTTGCCGTCGCCGAACAGCTGCACTTCGACATGGCGTGCACGGCGGATGAAGCGTTCGAGGAAAATCCCGGCATCGCCGAAATTGCTCATGCCAAGGCGTGCCACCGTGGCGAAACCTTCGCGCACGTCGGCCTCGGCCTCACATACACGCATACCGATGCCACCACCGCCAGCCGTGGCCTTGAGCATCACCGGATAGCCGATTTCCGCAGCCGCCCGCACGGCGTCTTCCTCGCTGGTGAGCAGGTCGGTTCCCGGCGCCAACGGCACATCATGCTGCGCAGCAAGACTGCGCGCGGTGTGCTTCATGCCGAAGGTGCGGATGTTCTCGGGCGTCGGGCCGATGAACTCGATCCCCGCCTCGGCGCAGGCACTGGCGAAATCGAGATTTTCGGAAAGGAAACCGTAACCGGGATGGATCGCCCCCGCGCCCGTCTGCCGGGCCGCTGCGATTATCTTGGCGATATCGAGATAGCTGTCGGATGCGCGCGCACCACCGATGCATACGGCCTCGTCAGCCTCGGATACATGCAGCGAGCCTTCGTCCGCCTCGGAATAGACCGCGACGGAGCGCAGGCCCATCTGGCGCAGCGTGCGGATGATACGGGTGGCGATCGCGCCCCTGTTCGCGATCAGAACAGTGTCGAAGTTCATACGGCGACAATCATCCGAACCGGCGTGGGGTTGAATCCGTTGCACGGGTTGTTGATCTGAGGGCAGTTCGAAACGACCACGACGACATCCATGTCCGCGCGCAAGTCCACGGTGAGCCCCGGCGCGGAAATGCCATCGACGATCCCCAGCGAACCGTCGGCTTCAACCGGCACGTTCATGAAGAAGTTGATGTTGGCGACGATATCGCGCTTGGTGCGGCCTTCGAGCAGGTTGGCTTCGAGGAAATTATCAACGCAGGCATGCTGCGCCTTGGTGTGATGGCCGTAACGCAAGGTATTGGATTCGCACGAGCAGGCACCACCGATGGTGTCGTGATGCGCCACCGAGGTTTCGGCGATGGTCATCATCGCGCGGCCTTCGTTGCTGCGCAGCACGCTGCCCTTGCGAAGGTACAGGTTGCCCTGCGCCGAAACGGTATCCTGCATGCTGTAGCGCTCGGTATCGTCGGCCTGCGCATAAATCAGGAAGTCCACCGCCTGATTGCCTTCCAGATCGACGATGCGCAGCGTCTGTCCGGCGGAAACATGATGGAGCCAGGGCGCGCGCGCGGCCACGGTTTCGTCGTGAACAACGCGGCCCGGAAGATCGGCCAGATAAGGATCAACGGTCATCGCAGCCCACCCCTTTTTTTCAGCGACGGTAATAGTCTTCGACATTCAGGAAGGCGCGCAGGCCTTCGGGCGTCGCGGTCCGCACCGCATCGTCCTCTTGGGTAACGGCATCGCGCCACGCGGTGGCCCGCAGCGGCGTCACCGTCCATTCGGGACGTGGATCGAGAACGTGCGGGCAGTTCGCCAGAACCACGATCACATCCATCTCGGCGCGCAGCACCAGGCTTCGTCCCGGCGCATACGGACCGGTCAGCGGCGTGATCGTGCCGTCGGCCTCGATACGGCTGCCCTTGAACAGATTGACGCACGGATGAACGTCGCGGCGGCTCAACCCGTGCTTGGCAGCGCCGAGCAGCAGGCGGTCCCGCCCGTTCGGGAAGCTGCCGCTATTGCTGCCTTCGCCATACTTCGCGGCATTGGTCTGAGCATTCGACGTGCCGCAGAAGCAGTCGTGCGTCTCCGCCTCGTCCGCGACGATGCTCATCAGCACGCGGCCCATGTCGGACAGCAACAGTTTACCTTCGCCCAGATAGGCGTTCCACTGAATCTTGACGGTATCGGCGACGTTCAGGCGCTCGGTCGGCATTTCCGCATTGAACACGTTCAGCGAAGCGCAGGCATCGCCACCAACATCGATCAGGCGAAGTCGCGCGCCGCGCGGCAACCTGCGCGACGAATAGCCACCCGGTGCAATCGTCTCTTCCCACAACAGCGCATCGCTTTCGACAGCGGCCGGCATATCGTCCGCCAGCGGAGGCAGGATCGGCATGCAATCGACCACCGTGCCCGCCATGCCACGGGCGTGATCGCGCGCTGCCAGCGGGTTTGCCAAAGTCTCAGTCATCGGTCGGCTCCGGTCTTTGAAGAGTATCGCCCCAGCCCTGCTTGTGCAGCGGCGGGAGAAGCGCGGTAGTGGTCACAAGTTCGAGATGCTGGATGCCCCGGATGCGCCGGATGGCATCGCAAAGTTCCCTGAGGCGCGCGCTGGGCCCCTGCACCAGAAGCACTTCCAGCGATTGATCGTGTTCCAGAAAGATGTGCTGCGAAGAGATGATCTCCATCAGATAGCCGGTCTGGATCTGGGCAAACTGGTGGCGCACCCGGCCACGCTCGCCGCGATAGACCAGCGTAATCGTCCCTGCGAGAATCTCGTCCGGACGGTGAATGGATTCATGCTCGGCAAGAGCATGGCGGATAAGCTCGGCGATCAATTGGGAGCGCGAAGGCAGCCCGCGCTCCGTCACCATTATGTCCAATTGCCTGAACAGATCCGCCGGCAGGCTCATGCTGAGACGGGCTAAACTGGCGGCTTCGGAACTCATGGGAAATTAGTGTCAGGTATTACCAATAGCGTCAATAGTAATAATTTCACTTTCAACCGGTGCCGTCGAAGGCAGCGCGCGAAGCGGCAGATCGTAGACCGCCGTCGCGCCGTAACGGTGCGGCGCATGCGGGTCCTGACGACGCTTGTCGAGCGCGATGACGCGGGTTCCGAGCGAGAACGCCTCGCGCAGATCGTGCGTCACCATGATCACCGTCAGCCGGTATTCTCGCCAGAGCCGCCGGATCAGATCGTGCATATCCGCGCGGATACCGGGATCGAGCGCGCCGAACGGCTCATCCAGCAGCAGGATGCGCGGGCGCTTGACCAGCGCCTGCGCAATCGCGAGGCGCTGCTGCATCCCGCCCGACATCTGCGCCGGATAGCTGTCCAGACTGTCGCCAAGGCCGACCGCCGTCAGCATTTCGACCGCTTCGTCGCGCGCACGCTTACGGGCGCCACCGAACAGCCGCGCGCTGAACGTCGCATTCTCACATTCGGCTCCGAACATCACGTTGCGCAAGGCGGAAAGATGCGGAAACACCGAATAGCGCTGGAACACCACGCCGCGATCGGGCCCGCACTCGGGCGCCAGCGGCTCGTCGTCGAGCAGGATCGTGCCGCGATGCGGGGACTCCTGCCCCAGGATCAGGCGCAGGAAGCTGCTCTTGCCCGCGCCGGACGGGCCGATGATCGAAACAAACGAGCCGGGCGTAATATCGAGCGAAAGGTTCTCGATGACGATCTTGTCGCCATACTCGACCCATACGTTGCGTAAGCTGAGAAGACCGCTCATCGCCCTTCTCCATCGTGAGCCCAGGGAAACAGCTTCTTGCTGAGCCAGGCCAGCGCGAAATCCATGACGATTGCCAGCAACGCGATCCAGGCCACATACGGCAGGATCACGTCCATCGATAGATAACGCCGCACCAGGAAGATCCGGTAACCCAGCCCGACATCGGCCGCGATTGCCTCTGCCGAGATCAGAAACACCCAGGCCGGCCCCAGCGCCAGTCTCACGGCATGGATCAACCGCGGCATCGCCTGCGGCAAGGCCACACGGATCATGACCTGCCAGCTACTCGCGCCCAAAGTCTGCGCCTTGATGATCTGTTCACGCGGAAGTGCCATGACATAGGCGGCAATGTCGCGGATCATCACCGGAGCGATACCGATTACGATCAGCGCAACCTTGGCCGTCTCACCCAGTCCCAGCGCGATGAACAGAATTGGCAGCAACGCGATCGGGGGGATCACGGCAATACCCGTCACCAGCGGCCCCAGCGTGGCGCGCACCGGCGGCAACACGCCAAGGACAAGGCCGACCGCCAGCGCCATGAGTGTTGCGATGCCAAGCCCCATCCCCAGCCTTTCCAGACTGGCCAGCGTGTCCGCCCAGAACGTGAGCTGGCCGGTCAGCGTGTCGGGCTGAAACATCAGCGCCTGCATGCTTTCGACCATCGTGCCGGGCAACGGCAGGATCTTGTCCGCCGGGTTCGCCTCATGGCGCTGGACCGCCAGCGCCATGTAGACGACGATAATGAGCAAGATCGGCACGGCACCGAGCAGTATCCGGTTACTGCGTCCGATCTGGCGGTTCACCCAACGCATTCGCAAACCCCATTTTCCGCGAATAGTCCGTAACCTCGGCCAGCGAGGCTCCCGGATCAGAGTTTGTGGTCGGCGGCCATCTTCATGAAGCTGTCGTCGAAGCGCAGCTCGATGTTCTTGGGATCGCCCAGGGTCTTGCCCCCCGGAAAAGCGATACCCACCGCATCGACGCTCTTGGCGCCGGGGAACAGCCCCTTGGAGAAGCTGAACTGCCGCACCCGGTCCATCGTCGTGACCAGCGCGGGCGACTGCGCTTCCGCCACGGCCGCCTTGGGATCGGCATAGAGATAGGTGGTGGTCAGCTGACTGTCGAACTGTGCAGGCGTGGCGCCTGCCATCTTGGCCATCGCGGCACGCGCGGCCTGACCCTGCGCATCCTGACGCTTCATCAGGGCGGCGGTGTCGTACCAGATGCCCGCCAGCGCCTTACCCAGATCGGGATTGGCCTTGAGCGTTTTCGTATCGACAGCCAACAGATCGAGGATCTCGCCGGGAATATCAGCAGAACTGAACACCTCGTGCGCGCCGGGCAGCGCCTTCATCGTGGAGAGCTGCGGATTCCATGAAACTGCCGCTGTCACATCAGGGCTGGCAAAGGCGCTGACGATATCGGCATCCGACGTGTTCACCGTCTTGACGTCCTGCAGCGACATACCGACGGTGCTCAGGGCGCGGGCGAGCAGATAGTGCGATACCGAAAGCTCGACCAGATTAACCGACTTACCCTTGATCGCGCGCAGATCGTTTGCGCCCTTGAGCAGGACCCCATCATTGCCGTTGGAATAGTCACCCACGATGATCGCGCTGGTGTCCTTGCCGCCAGCGGCCGGGATCGTCAGCGCATCCATGTTCGCCAGCGTCACACCGTCAAGCTTACCGGCGGTGTACTGGTTCACCGACTCGACATAGTCGTTCACCTGCACGATGTTGATCTTGATGTGGTACTTGTCGGCCCACTTCTTCACGATGCCCGCCTGCTGGGCATAAGGCCACGGCATCCATCCGGCGTAGATCGACCAGCCGATGTTGAATTCCGTCTTCGGTCCCGGCGCCTTTTGCGATGCGCCCGAACAACCCGTTGCCAGAAGCACGCCTGCCATGGTGGCTGCCCTGACGATGTTACCGATGGAAACGTTCATGACCCAGTCCCCTTTCGCATTGCAGCATTGCTGCATCCGAGGGACTTGTCCATCTGAAAATTTATTACATTCTATATTTTTCGTAATACGCTAACATAAGGACTGCACCACACAGACACGGAATAAATTACGTTATATCAGAAGTTTAAGTGGACTTCTATCGCACGAGGCATGCCCTGCCGTCATCTTGCGACGAGCACAGGGCATAAAATTCGCCCCACCCCACCTCAACCCGCTTCCGCGCCTTTGCGGACCTGTCGCTTGCCGGCAACGTCCCCGCTGTCCACCCGCACATCCCCGCGTTCCTGCTCATGGAGCGGCGGCAGCAGAGCTGTCGTCGTGACCAGGCCAAGCTGACTTACGCCGCGAATCCCGCGCAGCGAGTCGCACAGGGCCTGCAGCCGGTTTGCAGGCCCCTGCACCAGCAGCACTTCCAGCGACTGATCGTCCTCCAGAAACACATGCTGCGAGGAAATGACTTCCTTGAGGTAGTCCTGCTGACTTTCCGCCAGTTGCTGACGCACCCTGCCCCGATCGCCGCGATAGACGATGGTGACCGTTCCTGCGAGCATCTCGTCCGGCCGCGTGAAAGCCTCATGCTCAGCCAGAGCATGGCGGATCAGTTCCGCGATCAGTTGAGAGCGAGAGGGTAACGCCCTCTCCTCCACCATCATGTCCAGCTGCCGGAAAAGATCTGCGGGCAGGCTCATGCTCAGTCGCGCAAGTTCGGTGCTCATTATTTTCTCTCGCTTCGCCAATCCACCCGCCACGCCGACGCAAACCTCTCCTGCCGGAAGCGCGCGGGCCGATGTTCCTTGCTCCTCGCGCAAAAAGACCACCATGTCCATGCGAGATTATTATTCAGTCGTCCAGAAAGTAATACCGAAGGCCGCGGGCCGATAGCAAAGATACACCGGGCAGGTGTCACACCGACGCCACAGACCGCGATACAGCCAGCAATGGTCGTCTGAGAACAGGACATTCCCGGCGGCGCCAGACAGTCCACAAAACCCATTTTCTGGCAGTTTTGCGCGGATCAGGCTCCAGCCGCAGCAAAATTTGGAAGATTCAATTAATACTCTTGACCAAATACGTAATATCGATAGCGTACCCCTCAATCGCCATAACGAGCGAACGGGGACGGGAGAGAAGATCTGCAAAATCTAGGCCGACACCGGCCTATGAGGGAGATTTTCGATGGATCGAACGTCTGGATACCAGTCTGCTGCTGCGGTGCCGTTCGCACCGGACCAGCCTTGCGATACCCAGTCCGCGCCGCCCGCCACGGCGCGACGATCCGTCTCCGCCATCCTCGTCAATCTGCTGCCTCCGGCGACTCTGGCGCTGATCGTGCTATTCTGGTGGCTCGCGCCGAAGGCCTGGGTCGACAACAGTTGGACGATCATCATCGCAGGGCTTGCCACCACCGCTTTCGTGCAGGCTCTCGAATGGGGACTGGAGCGCAATGCAGGCTGGCGGATGGACATGCGCGAGTTCGCGACCGACATCTTCTACGTCGCGCTCAGCTACACCGCCATCGCCTGGGCGACCGAGCATCTTGCCGACACCCCGCTCAAGCACGTCAAGGAAGCGCTCGGCATCGCTACGCCGTGGAGCGCGCACCTGCCGTTCCTGGCGCAGGTCGCCATGGTGGTGTTCCTGATCGAGTTCGGACAGTACTGGGTCCACCGGCTGATGCACAACTGGACACCGTTCTGGCTGACCCATGCACCGCACCACCACATCACCCAGCTCAACGCGATGAAAGGCGCGGTCGGCAATCCGATCGAGCTGTTCCTCATCAGCCTGAGTGTCGTGGCCCTGTTCGATTTCGATACCGCACCACTGCTTTGCGCCATCAACGTGCTGGGCGTGATCTCGACGTACGCCCATGCCAACGTGCGCGCCGATCCGCCACGCTTCTACGCCTTCTTCTTCACCACGATCCGACACCACAGCCTGCACCATTCGACCGATTACGAGAGCACTCGCTGCAATTACGCCAACTCGCTGATTCTGATCGACCGCGTGCTGGGCACTTTCCGGGAAGGTGAAAGCCGGATCGTGGGACAGGACGAGCGACGGCGGCTGTCCGTTGCCGAACAGTTCCTCTTCCCGTTTCAACCCGCCATCAACCACCTGCGCAACAAAGGAAATCCCGCAGCACCACCGGCCTAGTGCCACGTTCGGTTCAGACATCCCGGTGCGGCCCGTCCTGACAGACGCCACAGCCGACCGGCGCAAAAGCGCCCAATAATCCCGGCCGCCTCGAGCTGGCCGCGCATTCAGGAACACAACAATAGCCGGCGCCTCTCGCATCCGCTCCCGTGCGGTGAGCGATTTCGTGCGCCATCCACAAGGGGGTAGTAATACCATGGCATTTCGTACTGACATGAGGGTCACTCTGCTATCGGCGACGGTGTTGTCGACTATCGCGCTCGCCACACCGGCGATGGCGCAGGAACAGGCCGTCACGGCGGCGGCCGCACCCACGGCAGGCGACATCGTGGTCACGGCAACACGCCGCGAAACAACGCTGATGAACACGCCGATCAATATCTCGGCAATCGGCGGCAAGGATCTGGAAGACCAGCATATCCAGGACATCCGCGATCTGGGCGCGTTCACGCCCGGCGTCACGGTTCTGAATTCCGGCCCCGGCGGCGCGGGCACGATCGTCATGCGTGGCCTGAGCGCGGACGACACCAGCGCAGCAGGCGGCGACAACTCGAACTCCGCCGTCGGCATGTACCTTGGCGACGTGCCGATGTATTACGACTTCAAGCTGATCGACATGCAGCGCGTCGAAACGCTGCTCGGCCCGCAAGGCACGCTCTATGGCCTCGGCACGCTGGCCGGCGCGATCCGCTATATCCCCGAGCGTCCCGATCCCACCAAATACTCCGGCGAGATCCACGGCGAGATGCTGGGCATGTCGCACTCGAAGGATGTCGGCTATCAGGGTTACGGCGTCATCAACGTGCCGATCGTGAAGGACCACATCGCCTTCCGCTCGGTGACCGGCTACTATTTCACCCCCGGCTATATCGACTACCCCGATGTCCTGAAGGAGCCGGGCGTATCGAACCCGCAGCCGGGCGATCTCTCCAACCCGCTCGGCACCGCCGAACAGCGCGCGGAAAATTTCAATTCCTACAAGGACGTGAACTACGAGCGCACGTTCACCACGCGTAACCAGCTGGGCTTCTTCGGGGACGGATTCAGCGCGTTCATCACGTATGCCCATCAGCGCACGCATACCGGCGGCCAGTCCGCAACCGGTGGTGGCGTGGTCGGCGAAGGCAAGTACCAGGCCCCCTGGCGCTACCTCGAACCCGCGACGCGTACCGGCGATCTGCTCTCGCTGGAGATGGAAGGCAACATCGCCGATGCGGTGAAGGTGACGTTCGTCTCCGCCTACACCCAGCGCAAGACCAAGTACCAGTACGACAACACCGACCTGCTGATCGATCTGGACTACGGTTACGAGGCCTTCCCCGACTTCTCCAGCTATAACAAGTCGCATGCCAAGGAGGCTGAGTTCACGCAGGAACTGCGCTTTGTCTCCACCTTCGACAGCCCGCTCAGTCTGACGGCAGGCGCCTTCTGGAACCGCCAGCACTATCATTCGAATTACGACGAATATGTGCCCGGCTTCCCGGAATGGGCAAACGAGGCGGACAACTGGGACACCGATTTCATCACCGACCACTCGAACCCCGAATACGCCCACGAGTATTCCTCGTTCGTAAAAACGCGGAATGATGAAAAGGGCCTCTATGGCGAAGCGACCTGGCACTTCACGCCGGACATCCAGCTGACCGGCGGCCTGCGATATTACAAGTACAGTGCGTATGTCGATGGTGGTTCCTATCTCCCGCTTTGGGACGACACCTATGCCACCAACACCGGTTCCACCGGCGACAGCGGTCTTGTCTACAAGATCAACGCCTCATGGAACATCACGCCCAATGTCATGGCCTATGCCACCTGGTCGACCGGCTACCGGATCGGCGGCGTCAACCGCGTTGCGCCGTGCAGCGATGAGGTGATCGCAGACCACGCCGCGGGCATCGATCCAAGCGGCCAGACGCTCTGCGCCCTGCCCAGCGAGCAAAGCTATGGCCCCGACAAGACCAAGAACGCCGAAATCGGTGTTCGTGCCCAACTGTTCGATCATAAGCTGATGCTCTCGCTCGATGCCTATCACATCAACTGGGATGGCATTCAGCTGGCCAGCCAGACCTATTACGGCGCCATCGGCATCACCGTGAACGGCGGCAAGGCGGTCTCGAAGGGCATCGATGCCTCGTTCGAGGCACACCCGATCGAGGGCCTGACGATTCGGGGGACCTATTCCTACCTCGACGCGCATCTGACCCAGGACGTGCCCGATCTTCTCTCGACCGAAGACGGCCTCGTCAGCGCCTATGCCGGCGACCGTCTGCCCGGCTCGGCGAAGAACAAGGGCGCGATCGGCGCGACATACGAACTGCCGCTAGGCAAGGGGTCGATGACGTTCGGCTGGACGGCAACCTATACCGGCGACATTCTGACCCGCGTTGGCGAACGTGGCGGTGGTCAGGACCTGCCATCCTACTGGATGCATCAGGCCAACATCACCTACAAGCTGGGCCGCTACGAACTGGGCGTCTATGCCACCAACATCTTCGACAAGTACGCCATCACGTCGGTCAGCAACGACCTCACGCGCTACGGTGTGGTCAACGATGGCGTGATCTCGCGTTACTATGCGGAGTCGGTCGCTCAGCCGCGTGTCGTGGGTATCCGTGGCACCGTGAACTTCTGACGGGAAGCGGGAACAGGGCGAACGTTTCGCCCTGTTCTAATCCTTCGGCTTATCGCTTTCACGACACAGGCACGCATGGCGAAAGCTGTGCGTGCCTGCGCTGCTTCAGACAGGCATGGCGATCCCGACGCGCTCGAAACAGGCCTGCACATCGCGCATGTGCTCAGCATGGTACTTCCAGCGACCGATGCCGTCCGCGTTCAGCGGCCGTCGCACCTGCGCCGCGCTGGGCGTGGCGACGGCAGCGGCATTGCGATGGAAATCGAGACAACGCGCATCCCAGTCCAACCCGCAATGCTCCAGCAGGCTGCGAGTCTGCCCCTCCTGATCACAGACCAGCGTTTCATAGTCCAGTTGTAGCACGCGACCGGGGAACAGGCGCTCCCACTGCGTCATCAGGCGATCGAACCGCACATAATATCGCGCGATGTCCATCAGATCATAGGAATAGGCATAGTAGGCCGCGCCGACCGCGAACAGGTTACGGAAATTGCTCCAGACCGTATCCATCGGATTGCGGCGTAGGCAGACGATCCGCGCCTCCGGAAGCGCGCGGGCGATATGCCCGATATAGAGGAAATTGGCGGGCAGCTTGTCAACATAGCGAGGCAATCCAAGATGCCGGTGCGCCTCGGCCCGCGCCCGATAGGCCTCGGCAATTCGCGCAGGCTCAACGTTCAGGCTGGCAGTGACAGTGGCCGGATCGATCACCGTGCGGGATAGCGTGGCCGCGCTGGTCTTGACCGCCAGAGGCATCGCCTGAAGCTCGCCCACCGACTCCACCTGCGGGTGCGAGGACAGGATGCGATCCACCAGCGTCGTGCCCGTGCGCGGCATCCCGACAACGAAGATCGGCCCATCGGCACAGAGCGCCCTGCCCGATGTATCCGCTTGTCCGTGAACGGGGCTTTCGGCTCCGAAAGCCGCCTCCAGCGCATCGAACACCGCTTCGTCCTGCGCGAAGGTATAGCCGGTGGCCCGCTTGTGGGCGCGATTGGCTGCCATAAGGTGCGAAAAACCTTCGGCGGACCGCCCGATGTCTTCCAGTTCCTTGGCAAGAGCATAGCGCAGGCGCAGCTCATCCTCTGGTGCACGCACTTGCGCGACCAACGCTTCAAGCCGCGCGATGTGGTTACGCTCTTCCGTCTGCCGGTTCAGAATCGACAAGGCATAATGCGCGCGAGAATGACGCGGCGCGTGCGAAAGCAGCGCCTCATAATGCCGCTCGGCCTCCGCAACACGGCCGGTGAACCCGCTCGCGGCAGCCAGATTGAAGCGGAAATCGGGATTTTCAGGCTCCCGTTCGACAGCGGTCGCGAAGGGCTCAACCGAACCTTCGTGGTCCCCCAACCGTGCCAGCACACAGCCGATCGTATCGAAGGTGAGCGCGTCCAGCGGCCCGGTCGCCAGCGCACGCCGTGCCCATTCGCCGGCCTCCCGCTCACGCCGCAACAAGAGCAGCAGGCGTGCCATTTGTGCCTCGTATTCTGCGCAAGACAGCTCGCCACAGACCGTCTCCAGCAGGTTCACCGCTGCGCGTATCTGCCCTTGCTCGGCAGCGACCATCGCCATTAGGAAGGTGCCCAAAGGTCGGGTTTCATCTCGGACAGCCAGATCCTGGGCCATCATTGCGGCCCCTCGCAGATCGCCTGCCCGCAAGGCGGCGCGTGCGCTTTCCTCGTTGCTCATGCACGATGTGTAACGGCAAGCCTGCGCGGTTCAAGCATCTCCATGCGCCTGCTGGAGCTGTGCAGGCTTGACGGGCGCGCTATCGATTGCAGACTACTTTCAGCGCCCCCGGTTTCGGTCGGCAACGAGGCTGCCTTGGTTATCGCTGTCCCTTGGCCGGTGCGCAAATGGCACATAAACAACCGCCGCAACGCCTTTTTTGGTAAAATCCGCAAAGCCGCAACAAGGATATAGACTCGATCACGACTCCGTATTACACTTTTTAGAAATAGTATTACCAAGACGGGTGGCTAGTTAATACGAGGGACTAGGCGTATGGACGGAGTACGTGTTGGCAAACGGATGATCGGCACCCAGGCCCCTGTCACGGTGGGTTGGGAAAACATCCCGCGCGTGGAAGGTGGGCCGCTAAAGCAGGTTTTCTTTACCTGCTTTCAGCCTGCCGTCCTCTTCGGATTGCTGGCCTTCTGGTACTATGCCCCCAACTCTATCGCCAAGGCATCGACGGCCATCGGCATCGGTATCGGCTTCAAGATCCTGCTGTTGATCATGGAGCAGTTCTTTCCCCGCCACGAAAGCTGGCAGCTGACGTGGAAGGAATTCACCACCGATCTGTTCTATGTGGGGCTTGGCTACACGGTTCTGCGCCTGGTCGACAATTTCATCGGTGACGGTGTGATGACCGAGGCGATCCAACATGCCTTTCACTGGGAAAAGTTCGCGTGGTTCATCGGCCTGCCACTGCTCGTCCAGGCCTTCATCATCGCCTTCATCTTCGATTTCGGGCAGTACTGGATGCATCGCGGGATGCATAACTGGTATCCGCTCTGGCTGAGCCATTCGGTCCACCATTACATCACTCAGCTGAATATCAACAAGGGCGCGGTCGGCAATCCCACCGAACTGTTTCTGATCGGCCTGGGTTTCGGCGGTTTCTTCGATTTCCTGCCCCGTGCTTTCCTGCTCGCCGGCGTGTTCGGACTTACCATCGGCATCTACCAGCACATCAACGTGCGCTTCAACACGCCGCGCTGGTGGCGCTTCCTGTTCAACACCACCGAACATCACAGCCTGCATCACTCGCAGGACTATGAAGCGAGCCGCAGCAACTTCTCGAACACCTTCATCTTCATCGACCGGATATTCGGCACCTGTGTCGATGGCGAGGCCGAACTTCTCGGTATGGAAGGCGGTCGCCGCATGAGCATCCGCGAGCAGATGACCTATACGTTCACCGAAGGGTGGCGCTCGCTCAAGGCGCTGATCGACCGCTCGCCGACCGGAACTGCCGTGCCTGCCGAATGATTGGGAGGAATTGCCACGGCCGAGCCTCTTTCGCGCGGGCCCACTCCGCGGGAACGACCGGGTGACGCCCATGACAGCCGCACGGTCGCACAGGCACCGCCGCGATACCTGCTACATCCGCCGACAAGCGCCAAAGGCGTAGATCCCTATCGACTGGAACCCCATGAACGCGCGATTTTTCAACTGGATATGGCACATCAAGGGGACAGTTCCGCTACCCGCCGGACAGTCGCAGGAGGATGCTTTCGATCGCCTTTCCCCTCTCTTTCGACAGCACGGCACTCGTCACGAACGGCAGCACGATACCCTGACTTTCCGAAAGAAGGACCAGGCCGCCCAGGACAAGATGGCGATCTTCGATGGCGGCGTGCTGCAGGTCATGCACGGCGATACAGGGCTGGTGCTGCACTACAATCTGGTCAGCCGTGCGTTGCTGTTCTGCTTCCTCGCGCCTCTGCTCTTTCTGGCTTTCGCACAGTTGACCGTCGCGGTTGGGCGATACGAGCAGACATCCTCGGCTGCCTCAGAAAAAAAAGACAAAGAGGAGAAAAAAAAGGACACTGTCGCACCGATAAACCCGATCGACAAGTTCCTCGGCGCCCCGGCACCTGAAAAGCCCAAAGACGGTAAAAAAGACAAATCCAAAGGTTCTAAGTACTCCCCCATATCAGCGTACGTATTTTCAGGAATTTTCGCAGCACTATACATCGTAGGTCGAATTCTGGAGAGCCGCCTGATAGACAGACTTTTTCAGCGCAAGCTTTATGACACATGAGCGCAGGATCGGGATCTCCCGACTCCTCTTTGACGGGATGCAAACCACAAAGTTGAACCGCACCGGGATTGCCGGAGGCCCTAACTCCTGAGAGTGAGGGTCTACGATGAGCAAGACGACGAACAAGTTTGCCCCTGAGGTTCGGCAGCGGGCGATCCGGATGGTACTGGATCA
>NZ_JBYNTR010000019.1:0-20088 GCF_057784955.1 Novosphingobium sp. BAM6
TCGGCATTTTCGAGGATTGCTCAGCGTTCACTCACGTTACGGCCTGTACGCTCGCACGATCACCTACGTGACCGTTATCCGGGGGCTTCAGACATTTCGTCACCTCCATGCCTGCCCCGGTTGCTTCCGGCTGGAGCATCGCCGGGTGGGCCTCTCACCCACTAGAAAGTGCCGCCTTTGCACGGCGCACACCCTTTTCGGTCATTCAGTCGCTGAATTTCCGTGCCTAGGTGCGGTCCGTCCGCTTACCCATCCTTGACACCCGAGCTTGACCGATGGGCAAAGGTACAGTTCGTAGCCGAGAATTGAGGAAAGCTGACGCTCGCATGGGTCGGCTCCGGACCAAGTACGGTCGCTACTCGGGCAGCTCACAAATCCCGAACACGGCCTTTGATCGTCTGATGTCATGGACAGATTGTTGAAAGCTGGTTGCCGAGGCGCTATGCTAAGCGGGTCGGAAAAGGTAGACTTGGTTTGGTAAGCCCAAGTCCTTTCGGTAACGAAGGCTCTGGTCTTTGGCCTCGTGGTCGAGATCCCCACGACGAACATGGAATGCCTGCCCGGGCACTCCAAGGTTCGTCCGTGTGGTGCTCGGGTTCGGGAAACGCTCCGGTCGAACAGCGACCAAGGAGCGTCTATGCCTATTCTCGATACCACTTTTCATGACGTGATCATTGCCGGCGCAGGCCCGGTCGGCCTCTTCCTGGCCTGCGAACTGCGGCTGGCCGGTGTCTCCGTGCTGGTCCTCGAACGGGCCGAGAATCCGGATACAGCACTGAAGAGCTTGCCGTTCGGTCTGCGCGGCCTTTCCGTGCCCACTATCGAAAGTCTCGATCGGCGCGATCTGCTTGACGATTTGGTGGCCCAGGCGGCAGGCAAAAAGATACCCGCTACCGCACACTGGAGGCAGCAGGAACGCTCTCCCGGCGGTCACTTCGCCGGGATTCAGTTCTTTCACGATCAGATCGATCCTGCGCGGTGGGCCTATCGCCTGCCCGGACCCGTCGGCAGCATCGCGGCCGATATGGCGAGTATCGAGGCCATGTTCACCCGGCGTGCAGAGATGCTGGGCGCCACGATCCTTCGCGGCTGCAGCTTTGAAGCCTTTGAGGAATCGGGTGCAAGCGTCATCGTCCATGCTGGGGGCGAGGTGTTAGAAGGACATTGGCTCGTCGGTTGCGACGGCGGACGCAGCGCCGTGCGCAAAGCAGCGGGGATCGGCTTTACGGGCACCGATCCGGAGTTCACCGGCTATTCGGCGCAAGTCGTGCTGGCCGACCCGAAGGCACTGAAGCCCGGCCGCCAGTATACTCCCGCTGGCATGTATACGTACGCGGCGCCCGACACGATCGCGATGGTCGATTTCGACGGCTGCGCCTTTCACCGCATCGAACCGAGCCGCGATCATATCGAAGCCGTGCTGCGCAAGGTTTCCGGTGTCGATGTCTCGGTCACCGCACTCGAGGTTGCAACCACATGGACGGATAGGGCCTATCAGGCGAACGCGTATCGACGAGGCAGAGTTCTGCTGGCGGGCGATGCCGCGCATGTCCATTCGCCATTGGGCGGTCAGGGGCTGAACCTCGGTCTTGGCGACGCAATGAACCTGGGCTGGAAGCTTGCCGCCACGATCCGGGGGGATGCGCCCGAGGATTTGCTCGATACGTATGCTAGCGAACGGCAGCCGATAGGGGCGCAGATCCTTGACTGGTCGCGGGCACAGGTTGCACTCATGCGCCCGAGCGCGAGTTCGCGGGCGCTGCAAGCAATCGTGAGGGATCTTGTCGCAACCGGCGATGGGGCCAGCTATTTTGCAGAACGTGCCTGGGGTGTAGGGCTTCGCTACGATTTGGGCGACCTCCATCCCCTCGTTGGCAGAAGTACGCCAGATTTCGAGCTATCCGATGGTAGCAGGGTCAACGAGCATTTACGAAGCGGACGTGGTCTGCTGCTGGATTTTGGCGCGAGAGCCTCGTTGCAGGCGCTTTCCAACCGTTGGGCTGACCGTATCACCTATGTCAGCGCGACAACCCGCGAAAGCCTCGGCACTGATGTGGCGCTCATTCGACCTGACGGCGTGATTGCATGGGCATGCGAGCGCCTGCCCTCTCTTGATGAAGTCGAGACGGTAACGATTCGTTGGTTTGGCCAACCCAAAAGTCGTGCGTAGCTGCCGTCAACACTCGTCACCGGGTCTCTTAAGGGCGCCTCCCTTCTTACGAAGAACGGGGGGCGCCTGGCGATCAAACCACGCCGTTCAGATTTCGAGCCGCATTTGTTGTTTCGTGGCGATACCCACCGTTCGGCTATGACCGCGCGAAGCGAGTCAATCCAAAGCCTGCTGCAGCGAAGGCGATCATTGCGGCGCAGGCGAAGGCCGCGCCTGTTCCACCGGGCACATATTCGAGCGGCGAGGCAAGAAACTGTCCAAGGAAGATCGCAATTGAGAGGTTGGCGAGAGAACGGCCGCGCAAGTGGGCCGGACTGCGCTCGACCGTCATGTGGTTCGCCAGTGGCACAGAAAGACCGAAGCCCGCGCCAAGCAGAATGCCCCCGGCGACAAAAAGCGGGAGCCCCGGCGCCAGCGCGAACAGGATATGCGCCAAGCCGTAGCACAAGAAGGCGATGACCAGAGTGATCCGCTCACCCAGCCGCCCTGCAACCTTCGGCATGATCCCGGCGAAGCACACCGCCACCAGGGAAGCGCCGGACAGAAAATAGCCTGTCTCCGCCTCCGACAGCCCGGCGATCCGGGAAAGGCTGAAAGGCAGCATGATGATGGCCGCAAAAAAGGTGATCATCGAGCCGAACGCCGCGACTAGCACCGGTCCCATCGTGCCTGCTCCTATCTCGGCACGGATGTCTTGCTCAGGCCCTTGCTCCGGCATGGTCCTGGGTATGAAGACGAGCGCCATGGCGAGGAAAACGAAGGCCATCGCGTAAAGAAGAAATGGTGCGGCCCAGCCGAACCGGGTCAGATACCCGCCAATCGACAGGAAAATCACCCCGCCTAGCTCGATCGCCATGCCTTGCCGCGCGATCATCGCGAGCCGCTGTTCGCCACTGAAGAAGCCGGAAATCAGCATCGTGCCGCTAGCCATCACCAATGCCGTCGCACCGCCAAGGAGCAGACGATCGGTGAATATCGCGGCCGGGCCATGCAGCGCGACAGCAGCAAGACCAAGAACACCATAAAGAATGAGACCCAGACATAGCGCGCGATAGGCACCGATCCGATCAATCAATCGTCCCGCGATCGGGCCGAAGAGCACCACGCCCAGCGACGGCAGGGTGACGAGCCAACTCGCGGCACGCCCCACGCCGAGGGCAGGCGCGATGCTGGGAAGACCGGGTACGATGACGCACCCGACCATGATCGTGAGACAAGCAACCGCGAGGAGGACGAAGGTGCCGACTGGGCTGAGGTGTCGTGCGTTTCCGTTCTCGGCGTGGGTGAAAGTTTCTGCGGACACGGTTCGCCTTTCGACTCAATTATGATACTATGGTCTTGTATATATATCGAGACTGCGGTCTCGCAATGAGGCATGCGATGGATTTCGACGAGAAAGTGCGTTCACCGGGCCGCCCCCGGAACGAGGGGACCGAAAGCCGCGTGCTGGAGGTGGTTCGCGCTCTCGTGATCCGTCAGGGCTATCCATCCGTAACAATGGCCGAGATCGCCAAGGCTGCGGGCGTCGCCAAGCAGACCCTATACCGCCGATGGCCGAGCAAGGCGGAGGTCGTTCTAGAGGCATTTCTCGACAGCGCCGCCGAAGCGGACGAACTCGTCTACGACGGCCTAGCCCCCACGCTGAGCCGGTTCCTGATCAAGCTCTTCGGGCATCTGGAACGAGACGGCGGAGCGATACGCAGCCTGATCGCTTCCGCACAGGCCGACTCACAATTCCTGCAGCAATTTCGCGAGCACTTCGTGAAGCCAAGGGAAGCAGCGTTGGCAGCAATATTGTCGGAGGCCCTTGCGACCCAGGAACTGCCGGCGGACATCGATACAGGACCGCTGAGCGATATGATCCATGGCGCATTCTGGTATCGCTTGCTACTCGGCGAGCCGCTCGATCGCTCCTATGCAGAGCGCCTGAGCGCGGTGATTGTGAGTGGCCGCATCGGGGTTAAGCATCCGGTTGCGCCAACGATTTGAACTGGGTCGTTACCCCTCGTTGGGATGAGCTCAAGCGAACGTCAACTTCGCCCTAGGCCTTGCCTGTCACAGCCGACCCTTAGGAGACGGTAAGCCGCCAATTTTGCGTTCCCAGCTGAGTACCGGCAGCATTTGCCACTCTGGCTGCCTTGGACTGGCTGATTGCGGCCTGACGGCTGTCGGATCGTGGCAAAGGGAATTTGCCATCTATGTGTGAGGCGATGATGCCAGTATCCTTCAACTGATTTAGGCGCCTTGTTTGTTGGGGTTGGAAAATGTCAGAACCGCATAGCCCTATGCGACCTGCCGCCTTCACCGTCGCGGCAACGACGTGGACAGGGCTGGGCGTCCAACTCGTTGCAAGCGTTGGACTGGCCGGATCGGTCCCCGAAGCGCTCTGGACGATGCTTCTCTACTTCACGGTCATCACCAACATCTTGGTCGCGATACTATTCTCGGCGCTGGCAATTGGTTGGCATGCCTCTTCCCGTCTCGTCGACGGAGTAACGCTCGCCATCATGCTCGTCGGAGCAGTCTATCACACCTTGTTGCGTGGATTGCTGTACTTGAGTGGCGGCGCGGCTTTGGCGGATTTCCTATTGCACACCGTGACACCGGTCATCGTCCCGATCTGGTGGATAGATTTCGCACCTAGGGGCGGACTGGATCGACGCGATCCACTCAGATGGGCGATCTTCCCCCTCGGCTATTTTGGCTATGGTCTGGCGCGCGGCGCTATGGACGGTCGCTATCCATACCCCTTCATGAACCTCGCCGTACTCGGCTGGCCGCACACACTGTTAAACGCGGCAGCAATAGCGAGCGGGTTTGTCGTGGCAGGCTACGTGCTGTTGAAGATGGACAAGGTGTTGTCGCGATCTTGATGAACCTCACAGCTGTGGTGGACCAGCGGAAGTCGGCTTCAGAAAATCCGAATACGCCCGGCCCGCCGTCAGCATAGGGCGCCTGGCGGCCACTCGCTCGTCGGCACGACTAGGGCCTTCTGCGCCCGACCCTTGCCGGTCGTTCAGCAGCCAATTTCACGGCTCCCAGGTGCGGACCGGCAGCTTCCCCATTCTGGATGACCCGGACGGGCCATATGCTGGCTAACCCCTCATGGGCGCGCGAGGCGGAAAGCAGCTGATCATCAGGTGCCACGATAGCTCGGTTTTGCCTCCTCTCACTGGTAAAAGTTGTAAGCAGCGAGCTAAGCCCCCGTTGCCATTTTTGTTGCATTATATAACAAGTTAGCTCTTGAACGCGACCTTGTGTGCCGGATATGTTCCGTAAAGAACTGGGAGGGTTGAGCGGATGCCGTCACGTTTTCCTTGGAAAGGTAACTATCAGAAGGTCCCGCCGAATGTCCGAGCATTGGTCGATGCCATCGACGGTGATTTGATCGCGGTTGCAGCGACGAAGAAAATATCCCGGGATGATATCGCCGCAGGCCTGTATGCTCATGTTGGCTTGCGGATTGAGAACGGCGAAGTTGCTACATCTGGCACGGTTTTGCCTCCCGCTGACGCCGGTAAATGGTCGGAACGAAATGCTTTAGGTTGGGATCGCAAGCGCCAAGACTGGCCTATGGTTCAAAAGACATGGACTTTTGAGTCACCGAATTTTGGTGATGGCTCACGCAATGGGTGGACGATGCGTTCTTGGACAAAGGACGTTTATCAACACCAGATTTTTGAACCGCAGGGAATGACAGTGGAGTCAAGCGTTCTTGAAGATCGCGGCGGCAACGCGGTCGTGGTGAAGTTCGCTCTGTCTCCGATGCTGGAACGGGGAATGCCTGAGTTCGACCTGATGCTACTTTGGTCGATCAACGTGCTCCAAGAAAACACCGGGGTCACCGGCGCTTTCGCGAGCAACGCGAGCAGAGATGAGTACGCTGCCACAGTCACACTCGACTGGCAGATATTCCCGCCTGGTACGGCTGATGAGGTTGTGGCGCGGCTAGTGGGATCGGCGCGCCCAGCGAACGCACCAGATTTCGAGAAGCACGTGCGAGAGCGGGTACGACTGTTCGAGGAGTTCCGGCCGAAGGCTTACATCCGCGGCCAAGGTGGATTCGGGTCTTATTTCGGAGCTCAGTTTGCCGACGATTTAGTCGTGTTCGAGAACTTGAAGTATGGCAACGCCGTTTATCTGCTCTACCAGGATTGGAGCGAGATATCTCAACGATCGCGTCTTGACCTTCTCCGCGACCAAGATGCTCACTTCGACCGGGTCATGCATACGGAGGGGTGGCAAGCACGACTGACTGCTCTGCTTCACGATAAGCTGTTCGAGCGCGGATTGCGAAGGCGACGGAACGGCTATCGGCCAAAGCGTCGCGGCCGATAATGATTAGAAGCACCGATCTGGATGCAAATCCATATCGGACGGTTAGCTTCGTGTAACCACCTCTGCGCAGACCCATATCAATCAGAAGAGGGGAAGTTCGCATGGCCAGATGTACTGCACCGTCTAGAGGACACCGTTCAGCGGCAGCGGCAGCAGATTGTCCTGCCTGTGGTGGTCGGTCGAGAGGTTACGGTGGATACGGCGGTTACAGCGGCTACGTAGGCCACGGAGGCTATAGCCCTAACCCGTCCCCCTCTTCATCGGGTGGCACCGGGCCGCGCAGTTCAAGGCCGCGCTGGTCCCCGTCGGGATCCGGCGTGTGGTACACGCCCGAAGAGGTACGGGCGCTAACGCCCGTTCGAGAAGAGATCGAAAGTCTCGCCGTTGCGCAGCCTGACCTTCGAGACGTTTTCCTGTGCCACGCTTGGGATGATCGTCAGGGAGCAGCGAAAGACCTTCATGACATGCTTGAAGCGCGCGGCGTTCGGGTATGGTTTAGCGAGAAAGACCTCGGCCTTGGAGTGCCGATGATGCGGGCGATCGACAAGGGCTTGGTGAACTCTCGTGTTGGGATCGTGCTGGTGACACCCGCTATGCTACGCCGGCTTCCGGCAGAAGGTATCGCTGACAAGGAGCTTTCCGCTCTGCTGCGGCGGGAGCGCCTTGTTCCAGTCGTGCATGGGACGACCTATGAGGAGCTTGAAAAGGTTAGCCTTCTGCTCGCATCTCGGGCTGGACTAAGCACCTCCGAAGAGTCAATGGCGACGGTTGCCACTAAGATCGCTGAACTGGTCGCAGCTTAGCCTGATTGGATAAATGTTCGTGCGCCTTTCGGAAGCGAAAAGGCAGTACTGAATTGCGGAATGGGCGCGTAGCTGTCCCTTCCGGCCTCGACCCTTTGTCGCCATTCAGCCGTAAATTTTAGATTCCTGGGTGCGGACGGTCCGCTTGGCGACACGAGAAGAGGGATTTAGCGGCGAGCGAACAGGTCCATATTTGCATCGCCCCATGTCTTTAGCGCCTCGATGATCGGCGTCAGCGTGCGACCGCGGTCGGAAAGGCGGTACTCCACCCGGGGCGGGACCTGAACGAATATCTCGCGCTCGATCAGTCCATCGGCTTCGAGTTCGCGCAGCTGGTTCGTGAGCATGCGCTGCGTAACGGTCCCGCTACGCCGCCGCAGTTCATTGAACCGGACAGGTCCATCCTGAAGGTGATAGAGGATCACGGCCTTCCACTTGCCGTCGATCAGACTGATGGCAGCCTCCACGGCGCAACCGGGCGTGCAATCGAGGCGGGAATGGCGGGGCTTCGACAAAGACGGTATCCTTTTCGACACTATGGGCGGCTTTTGTGCGTATGGCGCGCAGGGCCACCGACCTTAGATGGGGAGGACAACTGCAAAAGGAAGCATCTCCCATGCGCGCCATCGCCTATCATCACCCCGGTTCGATCGACCGGCCCGACGCTCTTCTCGATCTGGAACTGCCATGCCCTCAGCCGACCGGTCGTGACCTGTTGGTTGCAGTTCAGGCAGTGTCGGTCAATCCGGTGGACACCAAGGTCCGCGCTGGCGTCGCTCCCTTCGACGGCCGCGAGGAACGCATATTGGGCTGGGACGCGGCCGGCATCGTCAAGGCTATCGGGCCGGACGTCACCCGCTTCAAGGTCGGCGATCCGGTCTTCTACGCAGGTGATATCACGCGGGATGGCAGCAATGCCGAATACCAGCTGGTCGACGAGCGCATCGTCGGCCATGCGCCCTCCACTTTTTCCGTCGCCGAAGCGGCTGCCCTGCCTTTGACGGCCATCACCGCGTGGGAAACCTTGTTCGACCGCCTCCGCGTGCAGGATCGGACGGAGCATAGCCCCGGGGCCATCCTGATCATCGGCGGCGCAGGCGGTGTCGGATCGATCGCGATCCAGATCGCGCGGGCCCGTACCGACCTCTCTATCATCGCCACCGCATCGCGCCCGGAAACTGCCGATTGGGTGCGCAGCCTGGGCGCCGATCATGTCATCGACCACAGCCGGCCGATGGCACCGCAGGTCGCGGCTCTCGGACTTGATGCGCCGCGTTTCGTCTTTTCGACGACCCACACCGATCGCCACCTTGCCGACATTGCCGAACTGATCGCGCCGCAGGGCCGCTTGGCCTTGATCGACGATCCGGCCACCCTGGACATCGTCGGTTTCAAGCGCAAGGCGGTGTCGGTCCATTGGGAACTGATGTTCACCCGGTCGCTGTTCGGCACGGCGGACATGGGGGAACAGGGCAAGCTCCTCGACGAGGTCGCAATGCTGGCGGACCGGGGCGAGATCCGCACCACGCTGACGCAAACGCTGTCGCCGATCAACGCCGCCAACCTGATCGCCGCGCATCGCCAGATCGAAACCGCCACCACGCGCGGCAAGATCGTGCTGGAGGATTGGGGCGATGACTGAAGCTGACAGCGGCGCCGTGGTCCATCTGGTCGCGCGCCTCGTCCCCCGAGCGGGCAAGGCGGGCGAGCTTGCCGAAGTGATCGCGGACCTGTTGCCGCAGGTCCGCGCAGAACCCGGCTGCATCGCCTACCTTGCGCATGAAAGCCGCGACGAACAGGGTGTCATCGTTATGATCGAGGCCTGGTCGGACCAGGCCGCGCTGGACGCCCATGCCGCTGCGCCAGCGTTCACCAGCCTTGCTGCCCGGTTCGACTCTCTGTTGGCCAATCCGCCGACGATGGAACGGCTGATGCGCCTCGACTGACCACCCGCCTCAGGCGGTGCGCATCATCCGGCGCAGCGCCTGGGGCGGTTGCCCGTAATTGCGCATGAACACCTCGCGCATACGGCGCAGGTCGATGAAACCCACCTCGCGCGCCACCGCCTCCAGGCTGTGGCGCGTATCTTCCAGCAGCAGCCGGGCGGCCTCCAGCCGTAGCTGCTCCACCGCCTTGGCCGGCGACTGACCGGTCTCGGCGCGGAACGCCCGGCTGAACTGACGGGGCGACAGTGCCGCCACTTCGGCAAGTTCCTCTACCGTCAGCGGATTGTCCAGATGGCTGCGGGCGTGGACAAGGGCTTTCTGAATGCGGTCGCTACTGGGCGCCAGGTCCAGCATCTCCGAATGCTGCGACTGCCCGCCGGCCCGGCGATGATGCATCACCAGTCGCCGTGCGACCGATCGCGCGACGTCATGCCCGAGATCCTTCTCGACCATTGCCACTACTACATCCAGCCCGGCCGTCAGCCCCGCTGATGTCCAAACCTTGCCTTCATTAATGAAGATGCGATCGTCCTCCACCCGGACGCCGGGGAAGCCGTCGCGCATCAGCCTTGCATAAGCCCAGTGCGTCGTCGCGCGCCGACCATCGAGCAGTCCCATCTGCGCAAGCAGGAAAGCGCCGGTGCACAAGCCCGCGACCCGCCTCGCCGGCTCGGCCGCTGCATGGAGCTCCGCCAGCGTCGATGCCGCCTGAAGCGGCGGCGGCATCAGCCCGGCCATCAGCAGCAAGGTATCAACGGTTCCGGCGTCGCGAAGCGGCTCGGTCGGCACGGCAAAGCCGCTGGACGATGCGACTGGCCCGCCCTCAACCGAATAGATGCCCAGCGTGTAGAAGGGTTCTTCCACCACGACATTGGCCAGTTCGAACGCGGCTTGCGCTCCGAGCGCCAGAAACTGGAAGCCCGGCGTCAGCACCATCGCGACGTGCGGCATTGCTTCACCTCCATATGTCCTAAATCATGTCATTATACGTCATTTCGGCCATTGTCCATCCGGCCCATAAAGCGGGTGTCGGAAGTCACCGACCGCTTCTTGAAAAAGGAACTATCAATGACCTTGGGAACCGCACTCATTACCGGCGCATCCAGCGGGATCGGCGCCATCTACGCCGATCGTCTGGCCCGCCGAGGTCACGACCTGATCCTGGTCGCTCGCAATCAAGAGAAGCTGCAGAAGCTCGCTTCTCGCCTGTCCGACGAAACCGGGCGTTCCGTAGAGGTGATCGCCGCCGATCTGGGCAATGCCGAAGACCTTGCCTCGGTCGAAGCCGTGCTGCGCCGCGACGCCAGCATCACCCTGCTCGTCAACAATGCGGGAATCGGCACGCACACCAGCCTGCTGGAGAGCGATGTGGACCGCATGGAAGCGATGATCCGCCTCAACGTCACGGCGCCCGTGCGGCTCACCTATGCCGCTGTACCAGGCTTCGTGGCACGTGGCCGGGGCGCGATCATTAACATCGCCTCGATCGTCGCCATCGCCCCGGAGGTGCTGAACGGCGTCTACGGCGGTTCCAAGGCTTTCGTCCAGGCCTTCAGCCTCTCGCTGCACAAGGAACTGGTGGACAAGGGTATCCGCATCCAGTCGGTCCTGCCCGGCGCCACCGCAACCGACTTCTGGGAAGCCGGCGGTCTGCCCATCGAGAATCTGCCCGGCGAGATCGTGATGCGCGCCGAGGACATGGTGGATGCCGCACTGGTCGGGTTCGACCGGGGTGAAACCAGCACGATCCCCGCCCTTTCCGACATCGCCCTGTGGGACGCATACGAAGCCGCCCGCGCCGCCCTTGGCCCGCACTTGTCCGCCAGCGCCCCTGCCGCCCGCTTCGGCCTTGCCGACCGCGTTGCCGCCTGAACTCGAAAAAGGAACACCATCATGTCGACCATAGCGCCTCTTGCCGATGCCGATGCCGCGCCCGATACCGCTGCGATCTTCCGCGAGGCGAAGGCCCGCATGGGCAAGGTGCCCAATCTCCTGCGCGTCATGGCCCAGGCCCCTGCGGTCCTCGGCGTCTATTGGGACGGGCGCGCTGCGCTTGCCGAAGGCACGCTCCCTGCCAGGGTTCAGGAACAGATCGCCATCGCCGTCGCCGCGGCCAACGGATGCGACTATTGCCTGGCCGCCCACACCGGTGCCGGGCGGGCGGCGGGGCTGTCCGCCACCGACCTTGCCGATGCGCAGCTCGGCCGGGCCAGCGATGGCCACGCAGCGGCAGTCCTGACGTTTGCGCTTGCCGTCAATGCCGATCATGGCCGCGCTGGCTCGCTCGCCCTGGAGCAGGCTCGCGCCTCGGGCCTGGCAGACGCCGAGATACTGGAAACGATCGCCCATGTCGCGATCAGCATCCTCACCAACAGCATCAACAACCTCGTCGGCACCACCCTCGACTTCCCGCGCGTCGCCCGCGTCGAAGCAGCCGCTGCCTGACCCGGCTCACGAACAGAAGGACCAGAATCATGAAACTCACCGGCAACACCATCTTCATCACCGGCGGCACCAGCGGCATCGGTCGCGCACTCGCCCAGGCGCTGCACCAGCGCGGCAACCAGGTGATCATCTCCGGCCGCCGCCGCGCGCTGCTCGACGAGGTAACCGCCGCAAATCCCGGCATGGTGGCGATCGAGCTCGACATCACCGACCCCGCCAGCATCGCGCAAGCTGCCGAAACGATCCGGCGCGACTTCCCGGAAACCAACGTGTTGCTGAACAACGCCGGCATGATGCCGTTCGATGATGCGGCAGCGCAAATCGACGACGCCATGGCGCAGGGGCTTCTCACCACCAATCTGCTCGGGCCGATCCGCATGACCTCCGCGCTGATTGAGCATCTCAAGACCAAGCCGGACGCGACGATCCTTTACACCAGCAGCGTCCTCGCCTTCGTGCCGCTCGCAACCAACGCCATCTACTCGGCAACGAAGGCAGCACTGCATTCCTACGCCCTGTCGCAGCGCTTCCAGCTCCGCAACACCGCTGTCCGGGTCCAGGAAATCGCCCCGCCCTGGGTCGATACGGATCTCATCTACAAGAGCGGCGATCCTCGGGCGATGCCGCTCGATGAATTTATCGAACAGACCTTGGTCGCGCTGGCCAGCGATGATCCAGAGATCCTGGTCGATGCTGTAAAGCCGCTGCGCGACAATCCAGGAGCGCAGGAACATGCGCTGGTCACCGCCTTCAACCAGAGCGTAGCGGACAATCCTATCCCAGTCACAGCTTGATGCGCGCAAGCGGGGTCATCGCTGGCCCCGCTTCTTGCGTCGACCCTTCTGAGACGCTCACGGGCCGTCTTCGGCCTCCAGTTAGCCGTCATGTCCTGACTGCGCTCAGGTCCACCGATCATGTCGGCTTTCGCCGCCATAGCCGCCGTTCAAGGCTGAAGCTGAGGCCTTCAAAACTTGCCTTACGTTCATCGATTAATGGGTGCGCCTGATTGACTGATCTCGGCCGCGATTTACCGAAGACACAGTTGCTCGCATATTTTGCCCGCCGCTAATGTCGAAGCGTGCTAGCCCGTGCCACATGTCAACGAAGTCCACAGCACAGCACGTCAGCGAATTTCTCGACGAATGGCCGGCTACGACGGTGATGGTGCAGGAACGCGTCGGCCGTGGCGACAGTGCGTTCCTACAGGTTCCCGTTGATATTCAAGCAGGGAGAGTTTTTTTGATTGCTCCGTCCCCACATGCGATCGGAGCGATGTTGATCGCGGTAACGGCGTTCTGGTTTTTTGCGAGCGGCCGTGTCCGGATAGAGATTGTCCCGCTCGTTCTGATCGCCGTGCTCGCGATTAGCGCCTATTTTTTTCCGATCGAGCATGACGGATCCTACACCGGGCTGGAAATTGCCTTTGGCGGATTTGGCCATGAAGCGCTGATCGCCATTTGCGCCCTGATGATCCTCGGGCGCGGGCTGGTTGTTACGGGTGCACTTGAACCGGCAGGACGTTTGCTCACGCGTCTGTGGAAGTTCAGCAGATTGCTGGGTCTTCTGTTCTCGCTCGTGGTCGGTGGCCTGATGAGCATGTTCGTGAACGATACGCCGGTACTGGTCCTGACCATGCCAATCATGATCAACCTGGCCATCCGCGCCGGCATACCCGCATCGAAAACGCTGATGCCGATGAATTGCGCCATTCTCATCGGCGGAATGGCAACCACGATCGGAACCTCCACCAATCTGCTGGTGGTTTCCATCGCAGAGGATCTTGGCCTGCCCAGGTTTGGCATATTCCATTTTACCGATGTGGCGCTTCTCGCCGCCCTGGTTGCGCTGCCATACCTCTGGCTTGTCATGCCGCGTCTGCTCCCTGCCCACAGTGCGAGTGACGAGCAGTTGACCCGTCGATTTCGGTCCACGCTCTTCCCACGGGAATCCTCGCCTGCAATCGGCCAATCCCTGCAGGCTCTGCGCAAAAGGTTCGATGGGGCGCTTGAAGTGGTCGGGGCTGTCCGCAAGGGCAGCTTGCAGACCGATCCTCGATTCATTGTAGAATTTGGCGATGCCATAGAGGTCGAGGGCACAAGTGCCGAGTTGCAGGAACTCAGTTCGGCGATGAAAATGCCTCTCGTGCGCCCGGCAATGATGGAGACCGTCGAGACCTTTGCCGGAGACAAGAGTGAAGGCCAGGTGATGGCGGAGCTCGTCATCGGAGCGGATTCCTCGCTCATCGGGCAGACTATAAGATCAGCACAAGTCATCGACCGATATGGCGTTGCAGTCATGCGGCTTCATCACCCGGAACAAGCATTTTTCCCTGGCAGGTCCAGGGCCGATGCTGAACGCCTGGAAGTTGGCGATGTGCTGTGGGTACAGGGCGGCAGCGCTGCGTTGGAGCAAATCCAGATAAGCGAAGGCACAATGATGCTTGAGGGCGCAGCGGAAATTCCGCGTACGGCGAAGGCTGGCCTTGCCTTGCTGATATTTGCGGGAGTTGTCCTGCTTGCGGCGCTGCATCTTGTCCCCATTGCAATCGCGGCCCTTGCGGGATCGATCGTCATGCTGGCGACGGGGTGCGTGAAGTTCGATCGGTTGGGTCAGGCCTTGAGCGCCAAGGTTATCGTGCTT
Organism: Novosphingobium sp. BAM6; assembly: GCF_057784955.1. Taxonomy (NCBI): domain Bacteria; kingdom Pseudomonadati; phylum Pseudomonadota; class Alphaproteobacteria; order Sphingomonadales; family Sphingomonadaceae; genus Novosphingobium; species Novosphingobium sp. BAM6. The sequence goes on from NZ_JBYNTR010000019.1 coordinate 14,343, forward strand.
GTCGCTGCCAGCATCGCGCTTGGCCGGGCATTACTGGAAACGGGCGCAGCGGAGTGGCTCGGCAGTTCGCTTGCGCTTGGGATGCAGGGCTTTCCAGGAGCGGTAGTCCTGGCGATCATGATGGCCTTTGCGACATTGCTCACCAATTTCTCGTCAAACACAGCGGCTGCAGCGGTAGGCACGCCCATCGCGGTGAGCTTGGCCGAAAAGCTTGCCATACCGGCGGAGCCACTGGTTCTCGCCGTGCTGTTCGGTTGCAACCTGTGTTATGCCACTCCCATCGCCTACCAGACAAACATCCTGATCATGAGCGCGGGCGGGTATCATTTCCGGGATTATGTGCGCGCCGAGCTGCCCCTTGTCCTAATTGATGATTTGCACGCTTTCGGTGTTGCTGGTCTGGAAATACCAACTTTGAGAAATATGGCCCATTCGAGCCCTTCGTAGGAGAAGGCGCCCCATCGTCTCAATATTCTCACTCCGACCTTGTTTTTTGCGGCGGCGCACTCCATTTCACAATAGCTACCTGTCGCGAACGACGGTGACTGGCGTAGCCGAAACGCCTCTTTCCTTCTTTTACGCCTTTAGCTGCGGATGCAGCCAATCAGGGCTCTCCCAGAGCGGAAGGAATGCGCGTGATGACCCAGCACGGGAAGGTCAGCCACTACCACGATACAACTGGCACGGGCTTCATTGCACCCGAGAAGGGCGGCGGCCCCTTGCCTTTCAGGTGGGCCGATCTCCAGGACAAAGCTCAATTGCCGAAGCAGAATGACCGCTACGGGTACAATACGCAATCTGACCATGATGGCGAAATTTGCGCCGTGAACCTGAAGAAGGCCTGATCAGAAGTAAACTCGCCCGGCGGGAAATCCCCCATTGGGTGGCTCCAACCAGGAAGGGAGCAGTGATGGATCTCAATCAGCTTTACGCCAACCATCAACGTGCCCTCGTCAATGCGCGGCGGTCGGAGGGGCCCGAAGATCGGCAGATCTACTTCGATCTGGTGGAATATTATGCGAAGCGCATCGGCCAATATCGGCATGACGCCGGCCTCCCGCGATATCATTGGAAATGAGAGGCGTCGGGCGATGAAAGAGCAATTTCCCGGTTTTCCCTTCGATGCGGAACCTCCGGCGGAGCTCGTCGAGAGACGCGCCGCACTTACCTTTCAGGAACGTGAGATCTCTGCGCTGGAACGGATTTCCGATCAGCTTGCCTTGTTGAAGGACATGTTTGCCCTTTGTCGCGAGCAAGATCCCCCGGCAGTGACATCTACGTCAAGCCGACCACAAGGATTTCGGGAAGGTGCGGTCGAAAGAAACGCGCGCAGTCCGCACGAGCCGGAGATCCCAGCCGGGATCACAGCGAGTACCGTGACGAACTACCGGGTCGGTCCTTACAATTATACGGACCTCGAGCTCGCAAAGGCTGAATTGGAGCGCCAGCGATCTGCCCGATAGGCCAGCTTCAGTGACAGTCTCCGCACCAGGAACGAAAAAGGAAACGAAAATGGAAGCCGAAGCAACCGAGCTGGAGCGCAGAGTACTCGCGCATGCCAGGATTCTTCAGTCGTTGATCTGCTTTCCTGCAGAGAGCCAGCCCGAAATTCTCGAGCGCTTGAAGTCAGCCTTCGGCTCCGGCCATAACGTCGGGGAATACGAGCAAGACTACAGTTCAACCGAACAATATGGCGACATGTTCGTCAGGATGATCGAAAAGGAAATTGCTCGCGGTGCGCCTCACTGATCGCGCCCTCCGATTTTGACCTTCCGACGAGGCATGGAACATTATCGATAAGAACAGGAACCAGGGTCTTCCGATCGAAGTCGCCGATCGCGTAACCAGGCCATTTGCGCGCTTCCTCAAGATTGAGGCTGCGGCAGGGGGACTGTTACTCCTTTGCGCCATGGTCGCACTGGTGTTGGCCAACTCGCCCTTGTCCGCCCCTTTCCTGAACTTCTGGAAGATGCCGATAGGCCTTCAGGTGGGGCAGCTGGATTTCACCCGCTCGTTGCACCATTGGATCAACGATGCCTTGATGACCTTGTTTTTTTTCATCGTCTCGCTCGAACTCAAGCGGGAATTCGCTCTGGGCGAGCTCCGCAATCCGCGAGCCGCGGCCTTGCCCTTCCTGGCCGCGCTCGGCGGCATGACGGTTCCCGTCTCCATCTATCTCGTCCTCATGAACGGGCAGCCCGGTGTACACGGCTGGGGAACCGTGATGGCGACCGATACGGCCTTTGTAATCGGCGGCCTTGCGCTGTTTGGATCATCCATACCTGCGCAGTTGCGGATATTTCTGGTTTCTCTGGCGATCTTCGATGACGTTGGCGCCATATCCGTCGTTGCGGTCGCATATGGTGAGACACTGAACTTCGGTGCGCTTGGCCTGGCAATGCTTGGTCTTGGCGTTGTGGCGATTTCCGCTCGCATAGGAATCAGGAGCATCCCGGTCTATTTTGTGCTCGGCGGTGGCATCTGGCTATGCTTCGATGCCTCCGGTCTTCATGCGACAATTGCCGGCGTAATTCTCGGCTTGATGACCCCCGCCCGCGCGTGGGTTGGGGATGAGCGTCTACGTTCCATCATGAGTAAATTGACGGCCTACCCAACTGGCGAGCATTGGAGCGGCGACACATCGGAACGCCATGATCTGAGGGAAACCGGGCGTGCGATCGAGGAATCGCTCTCTCCCCTGGAACGCCTGGAAATGATGCTGCACCCTTGGGTCGGGTTTGCGGTCATGCCTATTTTTGCACTGGCCAACGCCGGTGTGGCATTTTCGGGAGCCGATCTGGACCAGCGGGTCTCCACTGCCATCTTCGCGGGCCTGGTGGTCGGCAAACCGACAGGTGTCCTGCTGTTCGCATGGTTGGCGGTGCGCTTCCGTGTCGCAACACTCGGTAACAGGCTCGACTGGATATTGCTGGTGGCCGGAGCCTTTCTGACGGGAATCGGCTTCACGATGTCCATCTTCATTTCGAACCTGGCTTTTAGTTCGGCATTGCTGCCGGCTGCCAAGCTGGGAGTTTTCCTGGGGTCGGCGACATCCGCGATAATCGGGTTGCTGATCCTGCTCTGGTGGACATCGAGACGAAATCAGGAGCAATCGTCCGAAGAGGCGACGGAGACCTCGACGTTCATCGCATCCACCAGTCGAGACAAGCCCACATAAGTTCCGGCGACCGGAATCGTTTGCCCGATTTCGCGGGCTACTGCCACAGGCACGAGATTGGCCCCGCCAACACTGCGATTGGTTGGATCGAAGGGTATCCAGCCGGCGCCCGGCACAAAAACTTCTGCCCAGGCGTGGGTCGCCCCGCCCCCCGAAGTGCCGTCCAGAATTTGATCCGGATTGTGGAGATAGCCGGAAATGATCCTCGCCCCGAAGCCGAGGCTTCTGGCCGCTTCGACAAACAGCACAGCAAAATCCCGGCACGAGCCCCAGCCGCGGTTCAAGGTTTGCTCTGGCGACTGAGTACCCTCATCCTCGCGCGACCGGTATGCGATCCACCCGGTCACGCCAGCGCTCAGATCCTTGAGCATGGCCAGTGTATCGGTCGGATTGCCACCAACGAACGCTTGCGCCCAATCGCGTAATCTACCGCCCGGATCAGGATAGCTCTGCACGGTCAGGGCACCGAGGTCGGTCCATTCGTCGTCGGCGTAGCGGAAGGGGTAGGAAATTGCGGACGCCGCTATATCGAACACGGGCCATGCCACCGCTTCAAGCTGCACGCGCGCGGAGCTTTCGATGACGAGCTCGTCGGTCAGCCCCGCGAAGACGGCTGTCGCGACAGCATTCCCGAAGACGTCATGCGCCCAGGATACCTGAGCTTGCGGACGGATATTGAGATCGAATGTCTTGAGACGGACCTCGCAGCTTTCGCGCGGCCGAAGCATAAGCCGATGCGGCCCGAGCTCAACCGGCACCTGATATCGGTAGCTCGTGCGATGCCTGATGAGCAGGTCTTCCATGAGCCTCTAAATGTCCGCGAAACCGCGATCCGGATTCTCACTGAAACTTCGTATGTCGCGGTCGTCGCTCCGCTGCCGCTGCACTTCCATCAATTCGGCGATCGCGCGTGTGCGGCGCTTTCGAGCTTCCCGCTGCTCTGCAGCCGTCGCTTCATGCCCCCAGGCGATTGCAGCTCTCAGAGCCACAATTCGGACGTTTTCGAGCGGCTCGCTCTGGGCGCGTTCCCATTGAATGGCTTCCTGTGCACGGCACTGGTCGGATGTAAGTTCCATTGGTAGTCCTTTCCTGGACGGTGAGCATGGATCGGACTCAATTGTTCATGGCAAGTCTGGCGCCGGGTGCCCCGGCCGCTTGCACGACAATTGGCCAGCCCGGCTTTCCATCAGAAGTTCCAGGCAGTGCCTCAGAATGCGATCTCTCTTCGCTTCGCCTCGGCAAGCGCATCGGCGAGCTTCGAATAGCGATAAGGCCCAACCAGATAGATCACATCGGACACGCGCGTGATGCCGTATCGCTGCATTGCTTCCAGTTCGGCATCGCTTGCGTTCTCAGTCGGGAGTGCTGTCGGATTGCCGGTCATATTTATTCCTTTTAAGATTTCAGAAGTTCGAGCAGCGCTGCAGTCTCAACGGTTGCGAAGGTCGAAAAGGTGTCGGAGATGGCATAGGGAAGCACGATTCTGCCCTCCAGTTGCATGGCGCCGCAGGTGTACACGACGTTCGGCACATAGCCTTCGCGTTCGGATGCCGCCGGCTGGATGAGTGGTTGGCGGGATCGTCCAATGACCTTGGAGGGATCGTCCTTATCCAGCAGCACGGCGCCGATCGAATAGTGTCTGACCGGGCCGACACCGTGCGTGAAGAGCAACCATCCCTCGGCCAGTTCGATAGGCGAACCGCAATTGCCGATCTGGATAAACTCCCACGCATGCGCTGGCTGGAGGATAGGCTGGCCAAGACCCCATTCATGCAGATTGTCGGAATAGATAAGGTAGAGATTTTCGTTGTCGTGGCGCGCTATCATCGCGTAACGTCCGCCAATCTTCCGAGGGAATAGCGCCATTCCTTTGTTGCGTGCGCCTACACCTTTGAGCGGTGCCATGCGGAATGAAACGAAGTCCTCCGTTTCAAGTAACTCAGACCTGATGGCCTGGCCGCTATAGGCGGTGTAGGTCGCATAATATGTGGTCTTGCCGTCGTGCTCGAACGCAACGAAGCGCGCATCCTCGATACCATTTGCCTGATGCTCTGTGATGGGAAAGATCACCCGCTCGGTAATCTCGCTGGCGGGATCGAAGGCGAGCTCCACCCGATCACCAACTCGCGCGGTAATTTCGGGAACACTCGCAAGGCGCTCCGGGGCATCGATCGTAACGGTACCATCAGTAGCGACATTGCCGGTCCGGAAGGTCAGCGACGAGATGTGGCCTTCGCCCACTGCCCTTGCGCTCAGGATGAACCGGCCTCCCGTGGTGCCGAACTGGTCTGGATGCGGAACAATGCTTGGGTTGAACAGGGCGGCTGCCTCGAAGCTGTATTCATTGAGGAAATAGGCGCCGATCAACTGATGCCGCGCTTCTGATAGCGATGGGTCGCAGGCAAATGCGCCGGACATTTCTGTCGCTCGCCGATCGAAGATGTCGCGCAGGTTCCGGTGTCTGCCTTTGAAGTTCGCGAGCGTTGCCGCCAGCAAGGTTTTGACGCCTGTTTCATCGAGGGCGAGAATTCGCTCGAAGATGCGGCAAGCTCGCGACTTGTCGATCCG
>NZ_JBYNTR010000002.1:0-718746 GCF_057784955.1 Novosphingobium sp. BAM6
CCACTCATCCCCGACTTCAACCTCGGAGAGCATGTTGCCCGTCAGTGTCTGGCGACCGTCGCAGAAGCGTGCTCCGCTGCGGTGAGAGGCCCTCTAAGACCCATCAGTGAGTCGGTCAACAGCCTTTTCAAAAAAAGTTCATCTAAATCCAAGGATCGGCAGATTTCTGCGATTTCAATCGCTTGGGCCAAGCGATTAACGCCTCTTTGGTTGTCACCGTGAAATGCGGATGCCCCGAATCTGCGGGAGATTCGGGGCATCCGCACGTAAATTAGACAGAATCAGGCTATGTCGAGCGCGCCGGTCAAATCGCCAGGGGCTGCTCCTCCTGCTGCGATCATCGCTTTCTCACGATGGGCCAGCCCCTCCAGTTTCTCCAGACCGAAGCGCCGGGTAATGAAGCGGGCGATCGAGCCGGTGTCATAAACCGTATGGTCGACATAGCCCTTGCGCGCATGCGGCGAGATGACGAGCGCCGGAATGCGAGTGCCCGGCCCCCAGCGATCACCCTTCGGCGGCGCCACGTGATCCCACCAGCCGCCGTTCTCATCGAACGTGACCACGATCAGCATGCGATCCCACTGCGGGCTCTGACGCAAGGCATCGATCACGGCGGAGATATGCCGGTCGCCTGCGTCAATGTCCGAGTAGCCGGCATGCATGTTGAGATTGCCCTGCGGCTTGTAATAGCTGACCGCAGGCAGCCTGCCCGCCTGCGCATCCGCAAGGAAGTGGTTGGTACGCGGCGTATCGCCCATACCGCCGTCGCGCAAATGCTCCGCCCGATCCTTTGTGCCGGGGGCAAAGCGCTGAAAGTAATTGAAGGGCTGGTGGTGAGGCTGGAAGTTGGGCCGCGAAGGGAATTCTTCGTCGTTCGCATGCCCATCGAGCGCCGCCTGCCAGCCCCCCGCATACCATGCCCACCCGATAGCCTTGGCTGAAAGCATATCGCCAATGGTCTTGTGCTTCTGTGCGACCAGCGTGTGCGAACTCGTCGCGTCGGCGTAGGCCGGATTCTCGGCATCGAGCTGATAGGTCGGCGCATAGGGCGGCAACATCGTGTTGACGGCGTAGAAGTCCGGCGTGAGGGTACTGGGCACGAACTTCACCGGGCCATCGAGCGCACTGGGGGGCGAGGTCGGCGCAAGCTTCAGGCGGATGCTGGTCGGATCTGCGTCTTCCAGCTTGGCGATGCTCTTCACCGCCGGGCTCTTGTCGGCATCCGGGTAGAACGGTGCTGTTGCCGAAATCAGATACTGGTGGTTGAAGAACGAGCCGCCGAAGCCGCCCATGAAGAAGTTGTCGCACAGCGTGAATTCGCGCGCGATCTGCCACAGGCGCAATTGCGAACGCATGTCGCCGTAGTGCCCCATCACCAGCGCGCCGCTGTCTCCCCAGGCAACGAAGCCGTCGTTCTTGCCGCCATTGATCTGGTGCTGGTTGTTGTAGAACGAGTGAATGAGATCGCGCGTGACGACGCCGTGCGGCAGCGGATCGCCCTGCGGTGTCTGCAGAGCAAACGGGGCATTCGGCAGCGTCGGCAGATCGTCCGGCCCGATCTGATACTCGGTATGCTGCACGACCTGCTTGTCAGGAACGAGCCCCTCCCAGATCTTGGGCAGATGCGGCAGCAGCGAGCCGTCGCGATCACGCTGGGCGGTGCGCTCGGCCGGAACATTGGCCAGCGGCTCGGCAAGCCCCGGGAAGTCGGCGAACAGATTATTGAAGCTGCGATTCTCGGCATAGATCACGACAACCGTATCGATCGCCACGGCAAGCTGGGCATCCGTGACTGGCCGTGAGCCCACCTTGGGGCTGGCAACGCGCGCCTCGGCAGACGTGCTGCCGCTCGCGACACTGGCCGCGCCCAGAGCCGCCAATCCTCCAAGGAACACACGCCGGTCGGTGCTGAGGGGCTTGCGGTCTTCGGAATCGTTCTGGCTCATCGGGGGCATACTCCTGTCTGGCGCGGCTGCTACGCCCCCTTTGTGACCACACGGCGACGATCGTCAATTGCAACGGCAACGATTCTCGCCAGCGCGTCCGCCTATTTCGCGCCCTCAGTCCACCGGCACGAGCCGCATCGCCGCACCGCCCCCCGGCGCCAGCCAGAGCGGATAGACATCGCCTTTCGCGATCGTCACGGTGTCATAGGCGATGCGGTGACGCGCATCGGTGAGGTAGGTTGCCCCCGCCCCGTCCTTCCATACCGACATCCGGTAACGCTTGCCTGCCGGCAGGAAGTCGAACCTCAAGGTCAGGTCACGCGCGGTTGCATCGTTGACCCCGCCGACGAACCATTCCTCGCTGTTGCGGTCCTTGCGCGCGAAGATCGCATAGTCGCCCACCTCACCGGCGATGAGATGGCTCTCTGCCCAGTCGGTCGGCACATGTTCGATAAAGGCCATTTCGCGCGGGTGCGCCTTGAGGTTCTCGATGAAGTCTGCCGCCATCTCGATCGGCGAGTAGATCGCAAGGTACAGCCCGAGCTGCTTGGCCAGCGTGGACGCGAGCGGCGCATGATCGGCGCCTTCCAGGCTCAGCACGCCGGGCGTGAAATCCATCGGCCCCGACAGCATCCGGGTGTAGACCAGCGTCGGCTCATGATCCGGCCCGTTCGCAAAGGCACCCCAGGCGTTGTATTCCATGCCCCGCGCCCCTTCGCGCGAGACCCAGTTGGGATAAGTGCGGCGAAGGCCTGTATCCTTGACCGGCTCGTGCGCGTCGATGGCGATGTGGTGGCGGGCAGCCGCCTCCACCACGGCGAGGTGATGTTCGACCTGACGCTGGCCGTCATGCCATTCCATGCGCAGCGGTCCCGCCGGATCGCCCGGCCGGTCGCTGTCGGCGATGATGCCGCCCCCATCGGCGACATAGCCGGTCTTCACCACCTCGACGCCGTGCTGTTGGTAGAGCGCCATGGCGTCTTCGAGGTGATGTTCGTAATTGGCGATATTGCCTCCGGTCTCGTGATGGCCGATCAGATGGACGCCCTTCCTCGCGCCGTACTTCGTCACCGCATCGAGATCGAAATCGGGCGTCGCCTGCGTAAAGCTGAACTCGTCGCCATGGCCGAACCAGTCGCCGTTCCAGCCCTTGTTCCAGCCTTCCACGAGCACCCCGCGAAAGCCGTGGGCGGCGGCAAAATCCATGTACTGCTTGGTGCGTGCCGTGGTGGCGCCGTGACGCGGCCCTTCGGCCCAGGTCCAGTCGCCGCGGATCATGCCCCACCAGATGCCGATATAGCGCGCCGGATGGACCCAGCTGACATCGCCCAGCTTGTTGGGCTCGTTGAGGTTGAGTTCGAGATCGTTCTCGACCAGCCCGGCGGCACTGTCTGCAATGCGGATCGTGCGCCAGGGCGTGTCGAACGGCAGATCGCGCACCACCCGCGCCCCGCCTGACCCCGGTGAAAGCGTCGTGCGGAACAGCTGACCATCGGCGCGCTTGAACCAGTACCCCGAATAGTCGACCAGCGCTGCCTCGTGGAACGCCAGATGCGTGCCGTCGTCGAGCCGCATGGTGATCGGCGTATGCGCGGTGGAGACGGCATCGATCGGGGTCTTCTGATAGACCTGCTCATAGCGGTTCCACTCGCCCCCCGGAATCCACCACGCCGTACCCTTGGGGGCAATCGAGAACTCGGTCGTCTCATCGGCGATACGCATGGTCTTCAGGCCGGGCTGCTGCGGCATCTCGTAGCGGAAGCCGATACCGTCATCGAACAGGCGGAATCGGATGTTCATCAGCCGCCCGCCCTGCTGCGGCGACTGTTGCAGGCGCACCAGCACCTCGTTGTGATGATCGCGCACGAAGCGACGCTCGCCCCATGGCTGCTCCCAGGTGCTGTCGGCGCTGGCAGTCTGGCTGCCCAGAATCGTGAAGCCGCGAACGAGATTGAGCCCGTCGGTCAGGATGAAGCCCAGCTTCGAAGGCGCGATCAGCAGCTTGCCCTTGCGCGACAGCGACCAGACCGGGCGACTGTCGTTGTCGATCGCGACGGTCAGCACCAGCGAGCCATCCGGGGAGGTTGCCGTCACGCTCTTCGCCGGAACAGCGCTGGGCGTGCCGACTTGCGCCAGGGCAGGCGCCGTCTGGGTGAGCGTCGTCAGGGCCAGGCCGGCGGCGGCCATCAATCCAAACGGTTTCATGCAAGGTCTCCTTCGCGTATCCAGATTGCGCCGAAACGCGGCAGAACGCCGGGCTTCGCGCCGTTGACGGCGACGAGCACCTGCCCGGCGGTGGTAATGATATCCGGCCAGCCGCTATCGTACCCTGCCAGCTCGAAAACGGCGATCACGCTTTGCCCGGCTTCACGACGACGCAGCACAAGGCGGCTCTCGTCGGCCAGCAGCACATCGCAGGTTCCCCGGCACAAGGCAGGCGACGCGCTGCGGACGGACAGAAGATCGCGCGTCAGCTTCAACAGCGATTGCGCATCCGCCTCCTGCCGATCGACAGCGCGCGCCAGATTCTGTGCCGAGAGCGGCAACCACGGCGCCCCGGTGCTGAAGCCGCCGTTCCGCGCCGCGCCCTGCCACGGCATCGGCGTGCGGACACCGTCGCGGGACAGGGTAAGCGGCCAGTTCGCGATGGCCTCGGGGTCCTGTAGCTGCTCGAACGGCACCTCGTCCTGCAGAAGGCCGAGTTCCTCGCCCTGAAAGAGGATGGGATTGCCGCGCAGCGACAGCAGCAGCATCGCCTTCATCCGCACAAAGGCCTCGCGATCCTCAGGCATGCACCAGCGCGACAGGGCACGGGGGGCGTCGTGGTTCTCGAAGGCCCAGCTCGGCCAGCCCGCCCCCGCTTCGTCGCTCCATGCCGCCAGCGCCCCTGCGACAAGAGCGGGCGTCAGCGCCTCTGCATAGAGGAAATCGAAGCCATAGGCGCTGTCGAGCCGGGCGCGGCCCTTCGTGAAGTGCTGCATCTCGCGCCGCGCATCGCGCCCGCCGACCTCAGCCAGCGAGAACGTATCGGGATAGCTGGCGATCAGCGCCTGCAACCGCTCGATGAAGAGGACAATGTCCGGGTGCGACTGGTTGTAGGTCTGCAACTGGAAGTCGAACGGTCGCGTCCGCACGCTGCCGTCATCGGGGGCAGGCGGATTATCGCGCAGCAGCGGGTCGTGCATCGTGAAATTCAGCGCATCGATGCGGAACCCGGAGACGCCGCGATCCAGCCAGAATCGCGCGACGTTCAGCAAGGCCTCCTGCACCTCGGGCAAATGACAGTTGAGCTGCGGCTGCGCACTGAGGAAGTTATGCAGGTAATACTGCCCCCGCCGCGCGTCCCAGCACCACGAAGGCCCGCCGAACACGGATTGCCAGTTGTTCGGCGGCGAACCGTCGGGCTTGGGCTCCGCCCAGACGTACCAATCCGCCTTGGCGTTAGTGCGATCGCTGCGACTTTCCGCGAACCAGGGATGCCGGTCCGAGGTATGGGCATAGACCTGATCGACGATCACTTTCAGGCCAAGATCACGCGCCCGCGCCACCAGTGCATCGAAATCGGCCAGCGTTCCGAAGATCGGATCGACGTCGCAGTAATCAGCGATGTCATAGCCGAAATCGACCATCGGCGAGGTGTAGAACGGCGAAACCCAGATGGCATCCACGCCCAACCGGGCAACGTGATCGAGGCGACTGGTAATCCCGGCAAGATCGCCGATCCCGTCACCATTCGCATCCATAAAGCTGCGCGGATAGATCTGGTAGATCGCCGCGCCGCGCCACCATTCGCTATTGGTATCTGTCATTGCGAACCTTTCGGGTCGTCCGTTTTCTCAGGGCTTCGCCGCACAGACCGCGAAGTCGAAGGGCGCCAGCGTCACCTCCAGCGAACCCGGTGCCGCCACATTCGCCGCACAGCCTTCGCCCGCCAGAACATCGAACCGGCTCGCCCCCGCCTCGACCTGCACCGGCGCCGACAGCGGCTTTGCCGAGGTGTTGAAGGCCAGCAGCACTTCGCGCCCGGTCACCGGATCGAAGCGCGAGACGGCGAACAGCCCCGGCGTGTCCGAGGATGCCCGCAGTACCGTGCGGCCATCGGTCAGCGCCGGGGTCGCCCGGCGCAGTCTCGCCAGGCTGGCGATGAAACGATACAGCGGCTGCTGCGGATCGAAGTTCGATGCCGCCGTGCTCGCCGAACTGCCCACCAGCGCTTCTGCATTGTAGAGCGCGACCTGCGAGGGAAACATGTCCTGCCGTGCACGCTGGTCTCCGTCGGTCCCGGCAAAGCCCTGCTCGTCGCCATAGTAGATCGTCGGTACGCCACGCAGGGTCAGCAACATGGCATGCGCCAGCCGATCCCGCGCGAGGATTTCCGCTGGCGAGGCCTTGGGGTTCGCCTTTTCAAGGAACATCGCGATCCGCCCGGCGTCGTGATTGCCCAGAAACGTCGGCAGTTGCATCGCCGCTGCCTTGCCCCCTTCGTAGAGGGCATCGTCCTCGACCATGCGGGCCAGATCCTGCGAGCCTGCGTTGCCGCCGGTCGCCGAAATCACCGCGTGCATGAAGGCAAAATCCAGCACCGCAGGCAGCCCGGAGTTGCGCGTCCACGAGGCCAGCAGAGCGGGATCGTATCCATCCGTGGTCACTTCCCCGAAGATGTGGAAGTTGGGGATACCCCTGGCCTTGGCGCGCGCCTGCATCGCGGGCACGAACTGGCGCCAGAATTCGGGATTGACGTGCTTGGCGGTGTCGATGCGGAAACCGTCGATGCCGAAGCGGTCGATCCAGTCCCCGTAGATGTCGATCATCCCCGACACCACGCGCGGATTCTCGGTCGCCAGATCGTCGAGGCCGACGAAATCGCCGTATTGCGCGCTTTCGCCCTTCCAGTCGGTATTGCCGCGATTGTGATACCAGATCGGGTCGTTCAGCCAGGCCGGCACCTTTACATGCGCTTCGCCTTTGGGAACGACAGGCGTGTAGGCAAAGGCCGGGTCGACAAGCTTGGCCCAGTTCGCCAGATCGGGATTGTCGTCCCCTGTAAACCCTGCGTTGATAGGCGCCCCCGATACACCGCCCTTGCGGGAGAACGGATAGGCCGCTTTCGAGCGATAGGGATAACCCTGCGCCGCGCCTTCGCGATACTGGATCACGTCTGCCGTGTGGTTGACGATGATGTCCATGTAGACCTTCATGCCCCGCGCATGCGCAGCATCGACCAGCGCCTTGAAATCGGCATCGGTGCCCAGATGCGGATCGACGTGGGTGAAATCGGTAATCCAGTAGCCGTGATAGCCGGCGCTTTCCTGTCCCTTAGGCCCCTGCACCGGCTTGTTTCGGAACACCGGCCCGACCCAGATTGCGCTGACGCCAAGATTCTGGATATAATCCAGCCGTTTGGTCAGCCCCTTGAGGTCGCCGCCGTGGTAGAAGGCCTTGTCCGAAGGATCGAACCCGGTGTGCAGGCGATCGCCCTTCAGCCCGCCGTGATCGTTGCCAGGATCACCGTTCTCGAAACGGTCGGGCAAGACGAAATAGATCACCTCCTGCTCGGGCTTGCGGGCGCGCATGTCCTCGACCGGCCCCGCCTGCGCCGAACCGACCGCAAGTGACGAGAATGCGGCGGCAAGCAGGAATTGGGTGGGGCGAAAAGGATGAAACACGAAACATGTCCTCTGCATCAGCTTTGCGAAGCGGGAGGGCGGCGTGCCGAAAACATTCCCGGCACGCCGCCGCTTTTGCACATCCGGACGGGGAGGATTGATCCGCCCGGTCGTGCCCGTCCGCTCAGGGGAAGCGGACAATCGGGTTCACTCAGAACTTGTAGGTGAAGCCCGCCAGGAACCGGCGGCCATACCGCTGGTAGTCGATCACCTGACGCGTATCGCCGGGGTTGCTGGTGATGAACGGCGCATCGGTGAGGTTCTGTCCCTGAATGTAGAGCGAGAGGCCCTCCAGCGCACTGCCGGGCTGGAAATCGTAGCCGATCTGCGCATCGACGATGGTCTCCGCCGCCGCGCGGCGCCGCACGCGGTTCGCGCCGAAGCCCGAGACTTCACCGATGAAGGTCGAACGATAGCGCACCGATCCGCGGGCATTGAAGCCCCACTTCTCGAAGTAGGCGGTTCCGTTGATCACCCATTTGGAATAGCCCGGCAGCGCGCTCGACGGTTCACCCGGCTGCGGCGCGATCTTCGACTTGGTGTACGATCCGGAGCCGGTGAAGCCGAAGCCGGACAGCGCGGGCACGATCTCTTCCAGCGGCAACGTCGTCGCCAGTTCCACACCGTAGAGCTTGCCGCCGTTGCCGTTGATCGGCACGTTGATCTGCGCCGTCGGCGAGACGCTGATGCCATCGCCGGGGCTGGCAAGTGCCAGCTGGCTGGTCGGGATGGTGATGTCCTGATTGTAGACGTAGGTCTTCAGGTCCTTCCAGAAGAACTGGGCCGCCAGATACCCCTTTGCGCCGAAGTACTTTTCAAGGGTCAGATCGAGCGCATTGGCGCGCCACGGGCGAAGGTCGGGATTGCCCGAATCCCCCGTCACCTGCGCCACGTCGCCGGTGATGGTGTAACCGACGCTCAGCGAGGCCCGCATGTCGTCGAGGCGAGGACGCACGATTTCACGCGCCGCCCCGAAGCGCACCACAAAGTCGTTGGGGAAGCGCAGAGACAGGTTGAGGCTGGGCAGAACGTCCCAGTAATCGGTGCTGGCATTGCGCTGCTCGGACCCGACGTTGGGCGAACCATTGGCATTGGTGCCCAGCAGCACGGCGGTGGCGCCGCGCGATTTCTGCTCGGTCCAGTTCGCCTGCACGCCGACGTTGCCGGTGAACTTCGCCGCGCCCACATCGGCATCGAAGTTCGCCTGCAGGTAGCCCGTCATCACCCGCTCGTTGATGGCATAGCTCTTGACCACGACATCGCCGTAAGGGTTCGCGACCAGATTGTAGATGCCTGAGTTGATCAGCGCGACCGGATCGTAGCTGATCACCGGGCCAAGGCCGAGATAGGAAAGCTCGGTCGTGCCCTGACGGAACTCGTCCGGCACCGGAACACTGGTGGTGCCATCGGTGTTCGCCTTGAGCCCCAGGAAATACTCCTGCGGCACCAGCGACTTGGAGCGGTTCGTGTAGTTCCAGCCCGCCTGGATCGAACTGAGCGCCCCATCCATCTTCTTCTCGACGCCCAAGCGGTACTGCCACAGCCGGTCGCGGATCATGCGGTTGTTGTAATAGCCGTCCTGCCCGCCAAGGATCGTGGTGCCGTCGGTGCCGATCTGGGTCCCGCCCCAGCCTTGCGGACTGGTGAGCAGGATCGTGTCGTAATCGCCGTAATCGAGCAGGTGCGTGAAGCTCGCCCCGTCAGACGCGCTGTGGAAGCCGATCGAATCGGTCGCGCCCGAACCCAGACGCCCGGTGCCCGCGTAAGTCTCGGCCACCAGTTCGCTGCGGTCTGTGCGCGAATAGCTGATGTCCGCCGTGGCATTCCAGCCGTCATCGCCTTCCCATGCGCCGTTCAGGCCGAAGGAATAGAGCTTGGCATGGCGCCGGAAGGCATCGTTGCGCACGATGCCCTTCACCTCGTCGAAGGTGCCATCGGTGATGAGGCCGTCCGAAGCGGTGTAGCCGTCGCGCAAGGGGGCCGGCCCCCAGTAAAGTGGCAGTTCGATGCCGCGCTTGATCTGGTCGTCCTTGAAATCGGAATAGAACCCGTCGAGCGTGAAGGTCAGCTGCGGTTCGGGCCGCCACTGCACGGTGCCGTTGACGCCGAGGCGCTTCAACGTGGTGGACGTGACATAGGACTTAGAGCCGCCGATCACCTTGTTGGTCTCGTCGACATCGGCATAGCCCCAGGAGTTGAACTCCTGAATCTGGTAAGGCTCGTTGGTATAGCTGGCGCCCAGTGCGACGCCGATGGTGTCGTTTGCGAACTGGTCGACGTACATCGCGTTGACGCGATAGCCCTTGTCGCGCGAACCGGCATTCAGCTTGCCAAGATCGGCATAGGAGCCCCGCGCGCCCACCGAGACGATGCGCTTGCCCGCATCCAGCGGCCGGATCGTGCGCATGTCCACGGTGCCCGAAAGCCCCTGCCCGATCAGGCTGGCCATCGGCGTCTTGTAGACGTTGACGGCACTGATCATTTCCGAGGGGTACTGGTCGTACTCCACTGCGCGGTTGTCGCCGGTCGAGGTCTGCTCACGCCCGTTGAGCAGCGTGGTCGAGAAATCGGGCGCGAAACCACGGATCGAGATCGCGTTGGAGCGGCCCGAAACACGCTGCGAGGTCAGCCCCGGCAGACGCGCGATGGACTCGGCGATCGAGGCATCGGGCAGCTTGCCGATGTCCTCGGCCGAAACCGATTCGACAATCTGCTGCGCCTGCTTCTTGCGGTTGACCGCGCTTTCCAGACTGGCCCGAAAGCCGGTGACGATGATCGTTCCTTCGGCCGGAGCCTCGTTCTCGACCGGGTCGGTCGCGTCCTGCGCCAGAACCGGCGTGGCGAAACCACCCAGCCCTGCGGCGAGAAACGCCGTGGCGATTGCCGTCAACGACGACCCGCGACGCGCGGGCGAATGCATGCGAAGCGACATCTCAATCCTCCTCCTCAAGTCCGGTACCCGGAAGATGCCCTTCCCGAGTCCCGTGGCCTGCCCGGCGATTGTTCGCCGTGGCGTGGTCCTTGCCCTGCGTTTAGACCGCGACGAGGCAATGCATAATATGGCATACGTATGCGCAACATTGCTGCAAACTGGATGCAACACAAAAGCCACGGTCGCACGCCCGTCCGGTCCCGTGGCCAGAATGCCATGACCGGCAGTGCATGACGATCCGGCGAACTGCGTGCAATTCCGGCAACGAATGGCACGGCAACGAACGCCAGCGCCGCAACAGGGGAGAGACAGAAGACTCATGGGACGAAAGCCCACCAACCGGCCGACCAGTTTCGACATCGCCTATCGCGCCGGTGTCTCGCAGCCCACCGTAAGCCGGGCGCTGCGCGGCCATCGTTCGGTCAGCGCCGAGACCCGTGCCCGGATAGAGACGATCGCGCGCGAGCTGAACTACTCGGTCGACAAGAACGCCTCGTCGCTGCGCTCGCAACGCTCGAACAGCATCGCCCTGCTGTTCTTCGAGGAGCAGACGCCGGACGATTCCAAGATCAACCCGTTCTTCCTCGCCATGCTCTCCTCGATCACCCGGCGCTGCGCCGATCACGGGCTGGACCTGCTGATCTCGTTCCAGAAGATGGAGGACGACTGGCACGTGCGCTATCAGGACAGCCACCGCGCCGACGGGCTGATTCTGCTGGGATACGGTGACTACACGCTCTATCGCAGCCGCCTGCGCCAGCTGGTCGCGCAGGGCACGCAGTTCGTGCGCTGGGGGGCGCTTGGCGAGCAGGCCATCGGCACCACCATCGGTTCGGACAACTATGGCGCAGGGATGCTTGCCGGGCACCACTTAATTGCCAATGGCGCGCACCGGATCGCCTTCATCGGCCAGGCGGACGAGCACTATCCCGAATTCGCCGAACGCTATCGCGGGCTCTGCGCCGCCATGGTCGAAGCGGGGCTTGAAGCCGATCCGGCGCTGGTCCGTGCGGCGATCAGCCACGAAGACCTCGGCCATGCCGCGATGCACGATCTGCTGGACAGCGGCGCACGGTTCGACGCGGTGTTCGCCGCCAGCGACCTGATCGCCATCGGCGTGCTTCGCGCGCTGGGTGAAGCCGGGCTTTCGGTCCCCGCCGACGTCCAGCTGATCGGCTTCGACGACCTGCCTGCCGCCTCGATGGCGCGCCCGCCGCTGACCACCGTGATGCAGGACTTGCGAGGGGCAGGCGAACGGCTGGTCGATGCGTTGGTCGCCCGGATCGAGGGGCGCGAGCCGCCCCCCGTCGCGCTGGAAACGCGGCTGGTGGTGCGCGGCTCGACCGGGCGATAGGCCCTGGGCGAGGCCATGCATTCGTATGCGTAAGGCCCCTCGCTTGTGAGAGGCCCGCGTGCATGCGATGCGGGCGGATCAGCCGACGCGGCACAAGTCTTGCGCGGCCTGTGAGAGGATCGTTGCCGCATGCATGACACCCGCCCCGACGATGCGCTTCGCCCGTACCACTGGCGCAAACCCCGGCAGGGTTGGGCGGGGCTCTTCAACATCAGCTTCGGCTTCTTCGGCATCCAGATCGGCTTCGCCTTGCAGAACGCGAACATGAGCCGGGTCTTCCAGTCGCTCGGCTCCTCGATCGAGGATCTGCCCGCGCTGTGGATCGCTGCGCCGCTGACGGGGCTGCTGGTACAACCGATCGTCGGGCATCTTTCCGACCGGACATGGCTGGGTCGCCTCGGGCGGCGGCGTCCCTATTTTCTGGCGGGCGCGCTGCTTGCCGCTGTCGCGCTCATCGCCATGCCGGTGAGTTCCTCGCTGCTGATGGCCGCCATGCTGTTGTGGATGCTGGACGCCAGCCTCAACGTGTCGATGGAGCCGTTCCGCGCCTTCGTGGGCGATATGCTCGACAGGCGCCAGCACACGGCGGGCTTCGCGGTGCAGACCGCCTTCATCGGCGCGGGCGCCGTGATCGGCTCGCTGTTTCCCTACCTCCTCGACCTCTGGGGCGTCAGCAATGTGGCGACGCCCGGCACACTGCCCGAAACCGTGCGGCTGAGCTTCCGCGTCGGCGGCGTGGCGCTGCTCGCCGCCGTGCTGTGGACGGTCCTGACGACGCGCGAATATGCCCCGGAGGAAATGGCAAGGTTCGGTGAAGACAGCGCAGCTTGCGATGGACCGGAAACCACCGCCGCCCTCGCCCGGCGTCACCCGCTGGCGGGGCTGGTGTGGATCCTCGCCGGGGCACTGGTGGCACTCGGCGTGAAGGCATGGGCGCTGGAGAAGGAAGTCTACCTCCTCGCCGCGCTGTTGGCGGGATACGGGCTGTGCGTGACCGTCGCGATCCTGATGGCCCGCGCGGGACGACCTGCAGGAATGCTTGGCGCCATCGTCGGTGACTTTTCCGGCATGCCGCCGATCATGAAGCGGCTGGCGGTGGTCCAGTTCTTCAGCTGGTCCGCACTGTTCATCATGTGGATCAACACGACGCCGGTGGTCGCCATGATCCAGTTCGGCACCGACGATCCGGCAAGTGCCGCCTACCAGCAGGCGGCGAACTGGGTGGGCGTGCTGTTCTCGGTCTACAACGGCGTTGCGGCGCTGGCCGCGCTGGCGCTGCTTCCGTGGCTCTCTGCCCGGATCGGCAAGGCCCGCACCCATGCGCTGTGCCTCACGCTGGGCGCAGCCGGATTCGCCGGGTTCATGCTGGTCCGCGATCCCCATGCGCTGATCGTTTGCGAAATCGGCATCGGCATTGCCTGGGCCTCGATCCTCGCCATGCCCTATGCGATGCTGGCCAGCGCCCTGCCGCAGGCGAAGCTGGGCATCTACATGGGGCTGTTCAACGTCTTCGTCGTGCTACCGCAACTGCTGGTGGCAACCGTGATGGGCTCGATCATGAAGGCGCTGTTCCCCGGCCAGCCGGTCTGGACGATGGCCTTTGCAGGCGGCACCCTGCTGATCGCCGCGCTGGTCTCACTTCGGGTGCGGGAGAACGCCTGAGAGTCCGTTTGAAAATTCGCGAAATGCGAATTTTGCGGCACCGGCCCTCTCCCCCACCCTACCACCCAACGGTAGTATCCTGCGGGTGGTAGGGTGGGGGAGAGGGCCGGTGCCGCCTCAAAAATGCCCCCGCAGGCATTTTTCAAACAGACTCTGACCTCAGACGCCGAGCAATTCCGCCACACGCGCCGCTGCCGGGCGCCAGTCCACGCCGCGCCCTTCGAGCCATGCCTCGTCATAGTAAGTGCAGCCGTAGCGCTCGCCGCCATCGCACAGCAGCGTCACGATGGAACCGCCCTGCCCGGCCGCCGCCATTTCCTCGATCACCTGCGCACAGGCCCACAGGTTGGTTCCGGTCGAGCCGCCAACATGGCGCCCGAGGCGATCCGAAAGCGCCCTCATTGCACCGATGCTCTGGGCATCCTCCACTGCGATCATGCGATCGACCACGCCCGGTACGAAGCTGGGCTCCACGCGCGGACGACCGATCCCCTCGATGCACGAAGCCTGACCTTCAGGCAGCGCTACTTGGGAGCGATCGGCATAGTGGCGGTGGAAGATCGAGTGGACCGGATCGGCGACGCACAACTGCGTCGCGTGGCGCTGGTAGCGGATGAAGCGCCCGATGGTGGCCGACGTGCCGCCAGTGCCTGCGCCGCAGACGATCCAGTCCGGCACCGGATGCTCCTCTCGCGCCATCTGCGCAAAAATGCTCTCGGCAATGTTGTTATTGCCGCGCCAGTCGGTCGCGCGCTCGGCATAGGTAAACTGGTCGATGTAGTGCCCGCCGGTCTCCGCCGCGAGACGATGCGCGGTCTCGTAGACGGTGCGCGGATCGGCAACGGTGTGGATCTCACCACCCTGGAAGCGGATTGCGTCGAGCTTGGGCTGCGCGGTCGACGCCGGGACCACTGCGATGAAGCGCAGGCCGAGCATCCGCGCGAAATAGGCCTCGCTCACCGCCGTCGAGCCCGAAGACGCCTCGATCACGCAGGTATCGGGACCGATCCACTCGTTGCACAGGGCATAGAGGAACAGCGAGCGTGCGAGGCGATGCTTGAGACTGCCGGTGGGGTGCGAGCTTTCGTCCTTCAGATACAGCGTGATCCCTGGATGGCGCGGCAGGTCCAGCCGGATCAGGTGGGTGTCCGCCGACCGGTTGTAGTCCGCCTCGATCCGCCGCACCGCCTCGGCCAGCCACGCCCGGTGAGAGGCGAGCGGGGTCGAAGCGGCGGCAGTGGTGGCGGTCATGAGGTGGCGTATCCCGAAGCGGATGAAAGCGAAGCGGCGCTACTAGCGGGTAAAGTCCATCTTGTCAGGCCTGCAAGATGCCGCGCGGCGCCATCGCCGCCGGACCGGGATCGGGGCGCCCATGGAGCAGGTTGCGCCGCAGCCCCACCAGCGCCACCACCGCGCGGCGGCGCTGCTCCACGCCTTCCCAGCGCGAGGCATGGCGCAGGCACGCATCGATGGCGCGTATCACGGCCTGCGGATCGGCCTTCTCGCCCTGCTCCACGAAAGTGCCGATCCGCGCCATCAGCACATTGATGGCACGCTGCGAGCCGGGCCTCAGACCCTGTGCGGTCTCGCGCAGTTCGGCCATGCAGATGCCGGTGCGGATATCGCGCAGGAGCGCCGTCACCACCGTTTCGGGGTCCATCCGCAGGAACGAGAGGCGCGGTGCGAGCACGGCGATGCGATCCAGCATCAGGTACGTCCAGGCTGAGAGCATTTTCGGTTTCGCTGCGCGGGCACGCTGAGCCAGTTCACGCCGCCCGGTGCGCAACATCGTCGTCACACTGCGCCTGAGGCCCGGAACGCGGGTCAGGCTCATCGCCAGGAGGCTGACCGCCGTGCCGAAGCCTTGCGCCATCGCCGTGTTCAGCACTTGCGGTACGGTCCCGCCGAAATTGTTCGCCAGCATCAGAAAACCGGGAAAGCTGTTGAACATGCCGATCGCGAAAAGGCCTGTGCTCCGGCGCGGCGTCAGCGCCCCCATGACCAGAAACGTCGGTGCCAACACGCCCGCCAGCGTCACGAAATCGGTCACACGCGGCAGGATCGCGCCGACGTAGATCACTGCCAACACACCCCCCGTGAAAGTCCCGAGCAGAACCTGCCGCATGACCGGCCGCGCATCGTCAAGGCTGGAGAACAGCGCCGTCCAAACGCCTGCGAAGATCACCGCCATCGCCCCGTCGGGCCACTCGGTCAGAATCCAGATCGCCGATGTGGTGAGCACGGCCAGAACCGTACCGATCGCCCCGCGCAGCGCGATGCCGTGGTCGCGATGGGTGAGGACGCGGCCTCCTTCGCTCTGACTCTGGGCCTCGCCCCGCAGCGGCAACCGGCGCTGGCGATCATGCGCGCCATGGTCGAGCGCGCCGGCCAGCGTGGTGCAGCGGTGCCAGCCGTCGATCATGATCTCCAGACGCCCGAGAAAGTTCGCCAGCACCGCATCTTCCCAATGCAGCGGATGCGCAAGCGTGGGCATCAGCGCGCGGGTCCGGCGCCGCAGGGCATCCCAGTCCGCCGGGCCGGTCTCATGATCGCCGACGGCCCGCGCCACATCCTGCCGCAGCATGTCCACGCTTTCCGGGACCGCTGCGCCCAATTGGCGCAGACGATCCTCCACGCCGCCGATGAACGGCAGCAGGCGAGACAGCTCCAGTTGCAACGCCCTTGTTGCGCGAGCGGTGGGCGAGCGAAAACCACTCTCGAACGAGAGGTGGACGATCAACTGGTGCAGATCGTGCAGGTCGGTCGCCAGCTTGCGCCGCTCCGCCTCGCTGGCGTTGGAGGCCAGCAGCAGCGCATCATGGAGCCAGCGCCGCACGTCACCCAGAATCGAGTGGACCCGGCGCCGGGTATGCGCCAGCGTCGATGTCGGCAGCACGACGATATGGACCAGCGTGCTGCAACTGATGCCGAGCAGAATCTCCTGCAGGCGCAGCGCGGCGATGGTGAAGATGTGGCCGGGATCGGAGACCGAAGGAAAGCCGATGATCGCCGCGGTATATCCCGCCAGCGCGAACGAGTAGGATCGTGGGCTGCGGTCGAGCAGACTGAGATAGCTGCACAACCCCAGCCACCCAGCCAGCCCCAGACACAGCAGTTCGGGCGCATTGACCAGCACCGGCACCATCAGCACCGCCACGATCGCGCCGGTGATCGTCCCGATGATACGGAACGCGCTCTTGGACAGCACCGCGCCTGCCAGCGGCTGCGCGGTGATGTAGGACGTGATGACCGCCCAGTAAGGCCGGTCCAGCCCGATCCGCATGGCGATCCACAGCGCCGCCATCGCCGCGACGAAGGCCTTTACCGCAAAGACCGCCTCGAACAGGTCGGTCTCTTGCGCGAGCGCAGTGATCCTACGATAGATGCGGCTGTCCAATGGTCGAACTCGAATCCAGTCATGTCGATGAACTGTCGGCACTACTTGCCATCGCCGATGCGGGGTCGTTTGTCGCGGCCGGGCGTGTGCTGGAGCGACATCCCACGGTGTTGTCCAAGCGTGTCGCTGCGCTGGAGCGACGGCTCGGCGTCAGGTTGATCGAACGCACCACACGCCGCATCCGCCTGACCGAGGCCGCCTTGCGGCTGGTCGAAAAACTGCGGTCCGCACGCGCGCTGATCGCCGAGGCCCAGCAGGAGGCCAGCGAAGGCGCCGTGCAACTGCGCGGCAAGCTGCGCCTGGCCCTCCCAGCCGCGATGGGCCGCATGTGGCTGGCCGCGATGCTGCCCGATTTCCTGGCGCGCTATCCCGATCTGGAGGTCGAGGTCGATTACGCCGAGCGTTTCGTCGATCTGGTGGCCGAGGGCTACGATGCGGCGGTGCGGGTCGGCGTGCTGGCCGACAACCGGCTGGTCGCGCGACGGCTTTGCGATCACCGCCGTATCCTCTGCGCCTCGCCCGGCTACCTCGAACGCCGGGGCATACCGCAGGCGCCCGCCGAAATCGCTGCCCATGCCTGCCTCGGGTTTACGGGCTATGCCTCGTATCCGGAGTGGCGACTGTCTGACGGGAAGCGGCGCGAAACCGTGGAAGTGCGCGGCGCCCTGCGTGCCAACGATACCGCCGCGCTGCTCGAAGCGGCGCGTGCGGATGTCGGCATTCTGGGGGTCGGCGAATGTATCGTCGCCCGCGATCTGGCGGCAGGAACGCTTGTGCGCGTGCTGCCCGAATGGAGCTTCGATACCGAGGCCGGCATCCATATCGTGCGCCCTTCCACCCGCCTCGCTCCGGCGCGAACCACGGCTTTCGCCGAATGGATCGTCGAACGGTTCACGCCCGCGCCGCCATGGGAGGCCCGGCGTCCCGGCGAAGGCTGACGGCGCGGGACAAGGCAAGAGAGGCGCAAGGGGAGGCATCGCGACTTTCCAGGGAAAAGCGGGAAAGCCAGCGCCCTTGCGCCCGAATGGCGCCTACGGCAATGCAAACAATTGCAGGACAATCCTGCATCTGTTGCAGCAATGGGGCGTTCTTTCTACCCTTCCGCGTCGAGCCCGCTCCAGCGATAGACCGCATAGCTCACCAGCCAGCACACCACGAAAACGCCGATGATGACAAAGCCCAGCGTGTTGAACTGGCCCGACAGCGCCGAGGCCCCCGACCAGACGCCGCCCGTCAGCCCGAACTTTTCGGACAGCAGCGCCGCCGTCTCGATCGAGCCGATCACCAGTGCGATCAGTGCCGAGATCGAGGTGATGACGATATTGTAGTAGAGCTTGCGGATCGGCTTCACGAAAGCCCACTCGTAAGCGCCCAGCATGATCACACCGTCGGCGGTATCGACCAGCGCCATGCCCACCGCGAACAGCACCGGGAAGACCAACACCGTGACCAGCGAAATCCCGTCCGCCGCATGCGCGCCGGACAGTCCCAGGATCGCCACTTCGGTTGCGGTGTCGAAGCCGAGGCCGAACAGGAAGCCGAGCGGCGCCATATGCCAGGCATGGTTCACCAGCCGGAATACCGGACGCAGGATACGCGCGATCAGCCCGCGTCCCGCGAGCAGCATGTCGAGGTCATCCTCTTCATAGCTGCCGCCGCGTCGCACCTGCTGGAAACGCTGCCAGACACCGCGCAGGATCGCCAGATTCATGATCGCGATCACGAACAGGAACGTCGCTGAAACGATCGTGGCGATCACCCCGCCCGATTGCCCGACGGCCTTGAAATCCTCGATAGAGCTGGCCGCCAGAGCGATCGTGGTCGCCGCGATCAGGACGATGGCGGAATGCCCGATCGCGAACCACAGCCCCACCGTGACCGGCCGCTGGCCGTCCTGCATGAGCTTGCGGGTAACGTTGTCGATCGCCGCGATATGATCGGCATCGACAGCGTGGCGCAGGCCCAGACTCCAGGCAAGCAGCGCCGTGCCGAGCATGACCGGGCTGTGATGGAACACACTGAAAGCCCAGCCCCAGACTAGCAGATTGACGCCTGCCAGCACGGCAAACAGCAGCGTGATACGCCCTCGCAGCGAAACGGAAGGAGGATAGGAACTTGCAACCATGGCGAAACGGGAACCTCTGTCGGCGTCAGCGAACCTGACAGGGGCCTGCCGCAAGCGGTCGACGCGAGACATGCCGGACGGACGCCAGCCTGCGTCCGGCCCCGCCCGGCCGATGCGGCCCCTGCCGCACGTTGCGTCGCTCAGACGGAAGTGTTCCGTGCCTTGGCCATCCCCTGGACCCGGGCAAGAGCGACCGGACGCCGGCAGGTCTCCTGGCTCACGGGTCAAGGCTCGATGCAAGGCCTTCCCGGGCCTCGCACGATTTAGCGTCCGACCCAGTGGCTGGCGGCTCGGGGGGTTCTCGCCCGTCCGCGCATATGCATCTCGCTCACCGCTTACAGTTGCAGGGACAGCTGCGGAATGGGGCGCATGAAAGGCGCCCGCACCGCATTCCCTATTAAGCCCCTTTCAGGGCACCGGCGCGATCCTGTCCAATGCTGACGTTACCGCCACCATCGCACCGAATGTACCTATGACGCGGTATCGTTCAACACAAGCGCCCTGCATCAAAGCCAATCAAAACCACGTCACAAATTTGATATTGACTTGCAGAAGCCATTTCACATAGCGGCCCAGCGCGCGGGTTTATAAAAACTGTTTGCAAGGGAATGTACCAATGAAGAGGGTTCTGACCGCCTTGGCCACCGGTGTCGCGACGTGCGCGCTGACCGTCACGGCCCATGCCGATGATGCTGCGGCAACAAATGACACTGCCAAGAAATCCGACGAATCGATCGTCGTGACGGCTCCGGCCACCCAGGACATCTCTTCCGCCACCGGCCTCCCCCTCACGATCGCCGAAACACCGCAAGCGGTGACGATCGTAAACCAGCAGCAGATCAAGGACTTCTCACTGCGCAACGTCAACGACCTGCTGGACCAGGTGCCGGGCGTCAATGTGGAGCGGGCAGAAACGGACCGCACGGAATACGATGCGCGCGGCTTCACCATCACCAACTTCCAGGTCGACGGCGTCGGCATGCCCCTGCTCTCAGGCGGCATCGCCTATGGCAGTCTGGACACCGCACTGTATGATCGGGTGGAAGTCGTGCGCGGCGCCAATGGCATGATGACCGGCGTCGGCAACCCCTCCGCCACCGTGAACTATGTGCGCAAGCGCCCGACCGACACCTTCCAGGCCTCTGTCACCGGCTACCTCGGCTCGTTCGACGATCATCGTGTCGAGGCCGACATTTCCGGCCCGCTCAATGCTTCGGGTACACTGCGCGCCCGCGTGGTCGGCGCGCATGAAGACAGTGATTCCTACCTCGATTACTATCACGTCAACCGCAACGTGATCGGCGCCGTAGTCGCGTGGGACGTGACGCCGGATCTCACCGCCACTGCCGGTTACAGCCGCCAGCAGAATAACGCCGATGGCGTGATGTGGGGCGCGCTGCCGATGACTTATTCGGACGGCAGCCAGATCAGCTACAAGCGCTCGGCCTCCACCGCCGCGCCATGGACCTACTGGAATACCCGCAACCAGAGCGCATTCGCCGAACTGAAGTACAATCTCGGCAACGACTGGTCAGTGAAAGGCACCTACACCTTCAACCGCATCCAGTACACATCCAAGCTGCTCTACGCCTACGGCTACCCCGATCCGGATACCGGCCTCGGCATCTCGGGCATGACCGGGATCTACCCAACGGACTACAAGCAGGACATTTACAACCTCGACGCATCGGGGCCGTTCCAGCTGTTCGGACGCCAGCACCAGTTGGCCTTCGGCGTTTCGACCGGCCGCAACAGCGGACATGAATACGAAGGCTTTTCGGATACCTATCCCGATTATCCGGCGGTATCCGAAATCGGCAACGTCACCATTCCGGAACCGGACGACTATCCCACGCCTGTTCTTCAGGCGCGCATGATCGATCGTATCACCCGCGTCTATGGCGCCATCCACTGGAGTATCACGGATCGCTTGACCGCGATCACCGGCGCTTCTGCCACCTGGCTCAAGTCCACCGGCGACAGCTATGGCGTGGATGAAGCGCGCAAGAACAGCAAGGTCACACCTTATGTCGGCGCGCTCTACGACATCACGCACAATGTGAAACTCTATGCCAGCTACACAGGTATCTTCAATCCGCAGAGCGAGGTCAACGCCGGCAACCAGCGCCTTGCGCCTGCAACCGGCAGCAGCATCGAGGCCGGTGTAAAAAGCGAGTGGTTCGACGGCAAGCTCTATGCCACGGCCGCCCTGTTCCGCGCGCACCAGAAGAATCTGGCCGAAGCCGCCGGCACCTTTGGCGACGATGATGTCGGCCCGGCGGGCGGCACATATTACGTCGGCCAAACCACCACATCGAAGGGCTTCGAGGTCGAAGTCGCCGGCAAGATCACACCGAACTGGACTGTGGGCGGCGGCTATACCGGGTTCACTCTCAAGACTCCGGATGGCGAGCGTGCCTTCACCTATATCCCGAACCGCACGCTCAAGCTCAACACGACCTACACCATCCCGCAGTTGAACGATCTCAAGTTCGGCGCGAACCTGCGCTGGCAGAACGCGACCCATATCGACGACAGCACGGTGCAGGATGCAGAAGGTAACGACGCCGTTGTCCGCCAGGGCCACTATGCCGTACTCGATCTGATGGCCGGGATGACCGTGACCAACGGCATCAAGGCCCAGATCGTCGTCGATAACGTGACTGACAAGAAGTACCTGAACAGCCTCGCCTGGGGACAGGCCTATTACGCCGCACCGCGCACCGTGATGGGCTCGATCACCTTCAGCTACTGATCCTGCAGTTTTGAAAAATGCGAAAAGGCGGCCTTCCCTAACGGAAGGCCGCCTTTTCGCATATCTGCTTCCAGCTGTGCTTATGACATGACCGACCGGAAACATCCTCATCCCAAGGAAGCTTCGACAATCACATTACTGAAAGAAATGGCGCACCCGACAGGAAAGGGCACCAACGCCGGATTTTCCCGGTTTTTCGCCACTTACGAACTCCCGGTCTCACGCTCGTAGTACCACAGTCAGTACCAAATGGACTGATAAGCCGCCTGCTTTTGTTGTCAAACCACATCTCCACCTTGAGCGGCCAAAACCCCAGACTTCTACGGTTACGTCGTCCATTTGCTGGGGCTAAAACCCTTAAAACGCGTTTTCGTGGAATTGTCAGTTAGCCAGTCAACCCGAGCAATTAAGCTCATTGTCCTTGCACCAGCGGGCGACGGCGACCAAAGCCCTCGGGTCGCCTCACCGCTTGACTGGCGATAGGCTCGATACCAGCGTGCTGTTGGCCTTGCATCACAGTCAGGAAGCGCGCGCGCCATTCATCCAGCACTTTGGCTGCCTTCCGTAACTCCGGCGCGTTAGCTTTCACGGCGTCCTTACTCTCGAAAAATATGATCTCCTGAACTGGCGAATGCAGATCGTTGGTGAGAAGCTTGAGGCTGAGACGCCTAATCCGCTCTTGCCGTGTTCTCGGCCCCCCACGGCTCCCGAGTAACGCTCCTACCGGGCCGAGCAGAGCTTCCCCTGCGACAGCGCCCACAAGCACGCTTCCAAGGGTCGCCTTATCGAGCGAGATACCATCCTTATCCACCTCAACAGCGACAAGCTGGTCGAAGCGATAAACATGAGCCATTCCGCCAATTCTGCCAACCGCGAACTGATTGCTGACCGGGTCCAACAAGAGCGCAGCAGCTTTGTCCGGCTGGTTGAAGCGAAGCGCTGGCGTGAAGCTCGGCAACGCAGCAAGCCGACGCTCCAGTTCCTGCTGCCGGGTCATATTTCGTATTAACATGAAAGCCACGAAGGCAAGCGAGCCGATAGCTATAGCGTAAAGCACATGACATCCCCTTATTTGGAACCCACATCGTCCGGCATGCATACAGGGGAAAAGCTAACCACATGTTGACGATAGAGTGCACCCCGCACTCTGTGGAATGTAGCGTGAAGTCTCCCTCCTCTGCTCAATGCATGCATGACTACGCCTGCGATCTGCATTGTGTTCGCCAAGAATGTCAGGCGCATTCGCCGCTTACAGGAGCGGTCGCAAGAGCAGCTTGCGGAGGATGCGGGCCTTCATCGCACCTATATCTCGGCGCTCGAACGGGGCGACAAGCGGAACCCCTCGATTGTGGTAGCGGACAAGCTAGCTAAGGCTCTAGGCGTACCAATCTGCGATCTATTCGAGCCGAACTAAGCCGTTGGCATTAGGACGATAGTAACCTCGCCTAGGCATGTTGGGGCAATGGCGACTGCGCAGCCCTCTCAAATCAGACGAACGCCGATGCAATCTGTTGCAGCATGGCGATACCAGCGATTTGCGGCGCAGTTTCCTGACTTCATTGCCGAAGTGAGCCGTATCAGAAAGCGGCGCGATGCCGCACTGGAACGGTTGGCTGCAAGCGATAGGCGGACACAGCGAAATGCGATCCGCAAAATCCTGCATGACAGATCAAACTATATCCCCGACTTGATCCGCGCCCTGAACCGAACCTCGCGGCTGGGCCGCTGCACGCCAAGCTCAATTAAGGCTATGGCGTCCGGGATCAACGTATTCGCCCCGTGTTATGAGGCTGTCAGAAGTGGGGCGGTCACAACCGGCCCCCGGCAACGCATCGTACAGTCATTCGGCCCCATAAAGCGGGCACAGCAGCGTCTTGTCGCATCTGTGATCCGCGCCATCCATCCTTCCCATGCGAGCCAGTATCTGCTCGACAGGGGGATGACCGCAGCCCTTCGGGCTGTCGAAGCAGCCTGCGCTCGCGGCTTCACTCATGCAGTCGAACTGGATGTTGAAGCCTTCTACGGGTCCATCCCTAGAGAGTGCTTGGCTGGCCTGCTGTGGCCCTTACCAGAGGCCGTCGTTGACAACGTGCTTTGGGACGAAACCCTTCGTGCGAACGTCAATGTGTCTACGGGTGTCATTACGGTGGCACGGGCTACTCCTCCCCTCGGCGAGCATGTGGGCTTGTCGTTAGGTGCCGCGTCGTCTCCGGTTGTTGGAGAAGTGTTGATAGGCCGCCTGCTGGCCGACCCCGCCGTTGCTTGCGACGGCAACATCATCACATATGCCGACAATCTGCTCGTCCTTGGACGGTCGGAAACGGAAGCGATAGCGAGAGCAGAACACCTGATTGCTGTGGCCGCAAGGCCGGACCACGGCTCGTTGAGGCTGAGGGAGCGGGATCGCGGGCATTGCCTGCCTCTAAATTCAGTTCCAGGCGCATTTAATCATGGCATCCCCTTCCTCGGCCAGTTGGGCCACGTCGTCTCACCCGGCCAGTTTTCGTGGGAGCCATCGCCAACCAAGCAAGAACAACATCGCATCGCCAACGCCGATCCGCTCCCATCTCTTGACGAGATTGCCGCCGCCGAACGTAAGGTAGCTGCCTTCCATCGCGCCTATCCTTTATGGTTAGACCGTGATGCGCGTGAAGCCGAAGTGCGGGCAGAACTTGCGTGTGTTCGGTTTTTTCATAACCCGGCATCGGTCGAAGCCCTGAGTGTCGCGGCACACAGCCTCATACTGGCGTTTTTGTTGGGCGGCTCAGAACGTGGACTGGATGAATTGGTCCCATACGATGGAGACCGACGCGGAAGCCCCCGTCAAAGGCTAATCGCCGAAACATCTCGCATCTGGACGGTAATGCAGGATTTTAACGAACCGACTAATCAAGCCGCTTAACATAGTCTCTGCTCCGGCCATTGCAGTTGATGGAAATTGCGTGGCAGCGACTGGACGAGGCCGGGACAAGCAAGCAGCACAGGGTGATCGAAAACGTTAGGCGAGGCATAGCCGCATTCGCGCAGATGATCGGCGATGGCATAGGGCTCCCTCGGAAGGAGCGTGAACCACTCGTCATCTGACCCGGCATGACGCCTGCACAAGTTAGCCCATTCAGCACGACAACGAAAACGGCGGTGTATGGCCATGTGGCAGCTATGGCAGACAGCGACTGAACGCGTGGGCTCCCCGTACATCTCGCTATGTAAACTGACCCGATGTGCGCCGCCGCATATCGAGCATCGCGCCGGAGCCATCATGCTGCCAGCATCGATCAGCCATCGTGTAACTTGCCAATGTCGGATGCGTTCAACAGGGCTGAAGCCGTTGTACCATCGGACAAGCGGCCACCGCCATTCCGGCAATCGGTCGGGTGCCCACGGTCCGGGAGGTGAGAGTATCGCCACCGGAAGTGCAGCGATCAAACGCTCGGGATCGAAACTCACCGTCGCCCGCCATAGTGGTCCAACTCGATCATCAGCGCTTCGATTTTCCGCATACCTTCGCGGACGTGGGCCACGAGGGCTGAAACCATATCGGCGGACACGCAGGGGGCCTGACCTTCGACTGCCACAGAATGGGTATCCTCCAACACGATGGTGATCTCGGCGAACACGCGCCGGGGGTCTCGCCGCCTCATGCAGCAGTACTCTGGGCGAGAAGGCGATAGACGCTCGCTCTGCTGATCCCGACCTGTGCGGCTATCTCGGTCGCACCAGCCCCGGCCAGATGCAATGCTCTGACCTCGGGTGCCTTGCGCCTAGCTGTCGGCGCGCGGCCCTTGTAGCGCCCTTCTTCCTTAGCGCGGGCTACGCCGATTTTCTGGCGTTCGAGCATAATGGACCGCTCGAACTCCGCAATCGACCCGAGCAGGTTCAGCATCAGTTGCCCGGTAGGTGTAGCGGTATCAAGGTTCAATGAGAGGATGCGAAGAGCGACACCCTTTGCCCGAAGCCTCTCTGTGATCGCGACGAGGTCTGCCACGGATCGGCAGAGACGCGACAAGTCGGTCACGACCAGAACGTCCCCGTCACGCACATAATCCAACGCTGCGTCCAGTTGATCGCGCTGGGCGACCGACGAAACCATCTCTCCGAAGGTCTTGGTGCAACCAGTTGCAAGGAGTTGCGCCTCCTGCGCCTCATACCCCGCAAGTTGTTCGGCAGTCGATGATCGACGATAGCCTATAAACATCTGATTATCCTGCATTATCTTGGAGTTGACGATGCAGCCGATAGCGCCGGAAGTCACGCAGTTGTTTGAAATGTTGACGAAAAAAGTTTTCCGTCTCTCTTGCTTCATGGTGACGGCGGAATGCTCGCCAGTTATCTGTGCCGGAACTTGGTCCGGGAGAATGCGATGAAACAAGCTGACCGCATTCGCGCTTTCGTGATGCAATCTTTAATCGCCCCAGCCCAAGCGACGGGTCGCACGGCTTTGACCATCAGGGCTGGCGACGTTCACGCGAGCATCGGATTAGCCAACGCACATCAGGCAGTTTGCAACGTCCTGCGTGGACGCAGACTGCAAGATGAGGCTCACATCAAGCTAACCGGGCAGGATGGGCGGCTCAACGGCGCTAATGTATGGTTTCACTTCGACCTAACCTGCGCGCCGTTACAACCAGCATCTCCGTCACCATCGCCAGCCCGTGCAGCACCAGTGCCAATAGGTCGTATGTCGCCCATCAGCCTGCGCGGCACGCTGGTCTTGATCTCCTGCACCAAATCGAAGCTGGACGATCCTGCGCTCGCGGCAGACCTCTATTGCTCCCCGGCATTTCGGTTGAAGCGGCGGATGGCGGTGCGCGACAATGCCGACTGGATCATCCTGTCTGCCGAGCACGGTCTCGTCGAGCCAACGCAGATGATCGCTCCCTATGACACCGCGCTGACCAAAATGGGGATTGCAAATCGCCGGGCATGGGCTGCCGAGGTTTTGCCGCTGCTGTTGCCGAGAGCCAAGTCCATCGGTCGCGTGGTGGCGCTGGCGGGCAGCAGCTACATTGACCACCTTCTCGGACCGCTGGCGGATGAGGGTGTTGAAGTGATGCAGCCTCTAAAAGGGCTCAAACAGGGGCAGCAACTCGCATGGCTGAAAGCACAAGCATGAGCAGGCTTGCCGATCTCCAGACCTTCTATGACCTGTTGAACGATCTATCAGCCCGGCTGGGTGGAGCCCTCCCGCTATCCGACGTGCTCAAACAGCCCGTGTCGGCGCGCGGCGTCTACTTCTTCTTTGAGGCGGGCGAGAGCCGGGCGGAAAGCGGCACAGGTCCGCGCGTAACCCGTGTCGGCACGCATGGCCTGACGGCGGGGACGACATCCACCCTGCGCGGTCGCCTGCGGCAACATCTGGGCACCCGCTCTGGAAGCGGGAACCACCGTGGGTCGATCTTCCGCTTGCTGACCGGAGATGCGCTGATCCTTGCCGGGGCTGAGCCCGCATGTGCCTCGTGGGGCAGCAAGGATGTTGCCAAGCTCGGCTTGGACCGCGCTACCGTCAAGGCGATTGAAATGGCAACGGAACAGGCTGTCAGCCGCCGCATTGGCGCGATGCCGGTCCTGTGGCTGAACATTGACGATGAGCCCGGCACGGACAGCCTGCGCGGCCTGATCGAGCGCCATTCCATAGCCCTGCTTAGTAACGATGGCAAACCGCCTATCGATACAGCATCGAGCGGCTGGCTTGGGCATCATTCCAGCAGGCCGCGCGTCAGGGCATCGGGGCTATGGAACCAGAACCATGTCGATGAAGCCCATAACCCAGCCTTCCTTGGGGAACTGGAGCGCCTGATCTTACGTGCCGGTCGCTGATCCTGCCTGCAACCCGTTGCACCGCTCTCACATGATTTTAGATGTTGTGGGGCAGTGTCCCACTAGGGGCGACACCGCCCTAGTGGGACACGGTTCAGCGAAAAGGCCGATGTCCCACATGGGCAGGGCTGTGTCGGACCGTGCTTGGATGTCGCTGCGCCGATCCCGTGCTCGCGGATGTTCGTATTCCATTCCGTCAATTTTTGACGTAGACTTCGGCTTTCGGTAGGGGGGCAGATGTCACTTGAACTTTTCGCGGATGAGCATCCTGCGTTTTCCTCTGCCGCATCCTTGTCAGACGCCGAAGGTCGCGCAGTGACAACCGAGCCGTCGAGGTATTTTGTGAAAAGGATGGAGCAAGCCCCATCGAAATCTCAATCCGTTCTTGCCGGTGATGACGACGAAAGCTTTGGCGGGGCCAAGGCCTCCGCTAAGCGAAAGCCGGCAGCTCGCGCATCCACTCTTAGGACTGGTTTCGGGGATTTGGCGGAGGTCAAAGTCCCGACGCATAGTAGTGCCGATCTGATCCTTGCACATGAGAGCGCAGTTACGCTCACGGGAGTTGCAGAGGAGTTTCGTCGAGGAGATGAAATTCGTAGGCACGGTTTGCGTGTTCGGTCCAAGCTGCTTTTTTGCGGACCTCCCGGCTGTGGCAAATCTCTTTGCGCAGAGGTAGTAGCGAACGCATTGAAAATGCCTCTCGTGGTGGCGCGAATTGATGCAATTGTAGCATCGCACCTTGGAGAAACGGCTACCAACTTACGGAAAATATTTGACGCTGCGCAGGCCCGATCAGTTGTACTATTTCTTGATGAATTTGATGCAATTTCTCGCGCCCGTCAGGATGCTACTGAACACAGCGAAATTCGTCGAGTGGTCAATAGTCTACTAATGATGATTGACCAATTTTCCGACAAGAGCCTGATGATTGCAGCCACAAATATAGAGCAGTCTGTGGACCGCGCGATTTGGCGACGATTTGATGAAGTGGTTGTTTTTGAGAAACCAGCAATAGGTCAAATTCGCCAACTTCTCAGATTGAAAACGAAAAACTTTCCCGCTGATTTCGATATTACCGCCTACGCAAAAGAATTTTCCGGCATGTCATTTGCTCAAATCGAACGCACGTGCCTAAGCGCGATTAGGACTTCGATATTAAGTCACAAAAAAGTAATTAGTTCACGATTTTTCGAGGCAGCCTTAGAACATGAAAAGCAGCGGGCGAATATCGAACAGGCGCTATTGACGTAGCTCAAGCGGTTGAGCAGATTGCCTGAATTGGGGACAGGCGATCTATGGCGAAGTACGACTATCTGCCGCTGAAAAAGCTTGAAGGCCACCTTCAACGGCGAAAACCTAATGGTTTTGGTGGCGGCATCAAACGCGAACCAGCACAGCATGGGCCAAAATTAGCCCATGAAATCGAAGCCGTGCTCGATGAGCATAAAAACGCTCCCACTATCGACGGTGTCGACCCCTCACTTATATTGCGTATAGAGTTAGCAGGTTTCGTTGATGAAACGGAGTGGACACGCTTAGGCTTAGTTGTTTTGTCCGAGGATCAGGACAAAACCCTTCTTCTGTTTGCCAACGACAAAGAACTCAACGAGTTCCGCCGCAAAATCGAGGCCTACCAAGGCGAACTACCCCTTGGGCAAAAAGCGCCTAGCTATGCCGGGCTTGTCAATGCGATCGAACAGATAGGCACGGCACAGCCGGAAGATAGGATCGGTGCGAGCCTTTCAATGCTCGGCTTGACAAAACTGGATGACATTAATGACGGCGACGAATTTCTCGTTGATGTCGAACTTTTTCATCCCGGCGATAACTTCCAAGCAGATATTTTTGTATTTCGACTTGAAAACACAATAGCAGCCGCTGGCGGAAAAATACTCAACACTTACAGCGGCGACAATCTTCTCCTTTGCCGTATGGAGGCGTCCGGCATCGCGCTAAAAGCAACACTTGGTATGCCCGAAGTTGCTTCAATCGAATTGCCGCCTCAGCCGGATTTACAGGTGGAGGACGTTGGCGGCATCACAGTTGAGGCGGTACACGCTGGCAGCGCACCAGAGGGCGGGGCCGTTGCAATTGGTGTCATCGACAGCGGTGTAAATTCTGGTCACCCGCTACTTGCCCACGCGATGGGGGGCAGCGTTGTAGTTCACGGCGCTTGGGCGGATGCTGATGAAAAGGGCCACGGAACTTCTGTGGCGTCCGTAGCAGTTTTTGGCGACGTAGGCGCAAGAACAGCGGGCAACGAATTTGATGCGCCTTTTTGGTGCGCGAGTGCCAAGGTCGTCGATCACAACGGCGAGTTTCCAAAAGAGATAACCGTACCGGAGATCATGGAAGTCGCTATCAGGCGTCTCCACGCCGATCATGGCTGCCGCATATTCAACATTTCGCTGGGCGATCCTAACTTAATCTACGCGAATGGCCGGGTAGGGATTTGGGCAGCAAAACTTGATGAACTCGCCCGAGAATTAGATGTCCTATTTGTTGTCTCAACCGGCAACCAAGGTAATCTCACTACCGATCATGGCGAAGACATCATCAAAAATTACCCGTCATACCTACTTAATCCTAGTTCCCGAATTTTGGACCCAGCCACGGCTGCGAATGTTCTTAGCGTAGGGTCAATAGCGCACGCCAACGGGTTGGACGAAGACGACGACGATCTTGTCGGCGTGAGGCCTATTTGCGGTGCGGGCGAGCCAAGCCCCCTCACGCGCTCCGGGCCGGGCGTAAGAGGTATGATCAAGCCAGACCTTGTCGATTACGGAGGAACAGCAGTCTGGGACGGTCCAACAAAGGCGTTAGTGAGCGGCAGCAAGAAGTCGTCAGCCGGTGTTTGGACATTTCACCACCAGCCTGTTGAGCGTCTATTTCGTGCTCGATCTGGCACATCGTTTGCGGCTCCAGCGGTTGCGCACAAGGCTGCAATCGTACTTGCTGATAATCCTGGCTTTCCAGCGAACTTCATTCGAGCAGTGTTAGCATTGTCTGCGGAATTGCCGCCAGCAGCCGATAAAATACTTTCACCTCATGGCAAGCAGGCACCGCTAATGCTGTGCGGGAACGGCATTGCAAACGTCGATAATGCGGTAGGCTCGGACGACAGCCGGGTAGTCTTCTATGCTAACGACGAGTTAGAACTAGATCGCTTTGCCGTTTTTGAAGTGCCTGTTCCCGAGGTTTTTCAAACCACCAAGGGCACGCGCCAAATTAGCGTATCTTTGGCATTTGATCCTCCCGTCCGTCGAACGCGAGCGGATTATCTCGGTCTCACCATGGGTTGGCGCTTGCTGCGTGGAACCGACGAGAAGGCTGTCTTCGATAATTTCCGCCATTGGGAAAAGGCCGAAGGTGAGCCGCCCGAATTTCCTAAAAAGTTCACGTGTGACACTAATCCCGGCCCGCAGCTTAGAGAAAAGGGAACCTTACAGCGGGGCACTTTCACCGCTAAAACAGACATCTCTAACTACGGAGACACATACTACGTGGCGGTCTGGTGTCGGCGGCGGTGGGCACCGGATGGAATTGAAAAACAACGATTTTCGCTCGCAGTCGAACTTCGACACTCGGCTGACATCCCCCTGTATTCCAAGCTGACCGTCCCTCTCCCGCTCCCGCTAAAAGCTTAGCGC
The DNA here is from genome assembly GCF_057784955.1 of Novosphingobium sp. BAM6. Taxonomy (NCBI): domain Bacteria; kingdom Pseudomonadati; phylum Pseudomonadota; class Alphaproteobacteria; order Sphingomonadales; family Sphingomonadaceae; genus Novosphingobium; species Novosphingobium sp. BAM6. The sequence goes on from NZ_JBYNTR010000002.1 coordinate 31,305, forward strand.
AAACTGGAAGACACCCCACGATCACCTTCAATTCCGACCGCGACTATCATCGCGCTTTCCCCAGCCTCCTGCCTCACCCGAAGAAGGCCAGGCAGGCGGTTTTCTCTGCCGAGGCGCGATGATCCTAAGTCCCGGATAGCTTACTGTTAAGACAGCATCCCGCAGCTTCTCAACCGGGTATTTCGATCCATAGTTCTTCGACACACCAGCGGACCACCTGCCGACAATAGCATTGCCGATGGGTGTATCATGCAGGTCCGCACGGCGAAGCGCATCCTCGAAACTATGGCGGAGACTGTGAAACGATAGGTTGCGCCCCTTAAGTTTGAGCGACTTGATCTTGCGCGAAAACCACTTCGAGGTGTTATCGCCCCACTTACCCACTTTATCACGCTTCACTTCCGCGAATAGCTGTCGTCGCCCAGATTTGCGAGCGGCGAGCACAAAGTCCCAAAATCCCATTGCTACGAGGACCGGATGTACCGGAACGCGCCTGCCTTTGCCGCCCTTGATGTGTCTTTCACCGGGCCGGTGAACGAAGTCGAATAGTTGCACGCCGTCAACTTCGATCATTTCCTCTACCAACTGGCCGCAAATATCAGTGAGCCTTGCCCCGGTATACAGCCCAATCAGCGGTGCCCAATAGCGGGAAGGGTTTGGATCGCTTGGATCGAAAGGCTCCGTCCACGGTGCGGTGGCGAAGATGGCATTGAGGTGCTCTGTAGAGAACGGATGACGCTTTTCCGCAGGGTCGATCGGGTCCAACACGTCGATCCCTGCCATAGGGTTTCCAGCAATCCAGCCCTTTTCTCTGCCAAACCGCACGATGGCTGCGAACTTGTTGAGGTGTCCATTGATCGTCGCCGGACTGATGACTGGCAGCGCCTCGACGGCTGCAATCTCTATGACCTCGAGGATGGGTCGCCCTTTCGTCGCCGGATGCTTCTGGTAATTGGCGGGGAGACGACGCAGCACCGAACGCACGTTGTTACAGAACTCATCGTCGATTTGATCTAGCGGCGTCTCTTTGCCGCAAACCTCCTCAATCACCCGGTTGATGATTATGTAATTCCGTCGAGTGGACGGGGACCACTTCTCATCTCGATGCGCGGTAAACCTGACGATCAGATCACCTAGAGCCAGCGACCGCTGCTTTCGCTCGGGCGGCTGGTTTCCGAACATCGGGTCAGCAACAGGATCAACGCCCATTTTGCCTTCTAGCCGCCGAAGTTCGTCCCTGTAGCATTGAAGGCGAGCACGCAGCATCGTCCGGCAGAGATGCTCAAATAGCGGGCTGCTTGCGTCTACAACCCAGCCATGCTCCTCACACAGCCATTCCGCATTGGTGGCCATGCTATCCCAAGCATCGTAGGCGTGGGCCGCAACATGGGTTTCGATCATCACCCGGAAGCCCTCTGCACGATCGCGCAGTTCGCGAGGATTATTGCCGACAGGGTCGGCCACCGTCCCGCGCATATTCACGGTCATACGCTTAAAGTGGGCATAGCATGCGGCGTCAATATCCTCGACCGTAGGCTGCTCACCGGACAAGATCGGCGCTGCAACGGGTTGCACCGCTCCAACTCGTGCTGCGTCAATCTGGGCAAGGAATTCCGCAACAACAGTATGAGAATTGCGCTTCGCTACCGACAAATCGCCCCCGACGGACTTTTTGAACTCGCGCTTGCCGATCAGACTTCTCACATCGTCAGGTATTTGGACCCTAACAACGAACCGAGTGCCCCGTTCGTAAAGGTAATCACAGCCGGGTACGGCCTTCATATTCCGGCTCACTTGCGGTCCTCCGTTAGGACCAGCATTAGTACCAAAACGTCAAGAAAACCCGAACAGTTCTGCGGGTTTGGCGGCAAACCGCCATTTTGAGGGAAAATGGCGCACCCGACAGGATTCGAACCTGTGGCCTCTGCCTTCGGAGGGCAGCGCTCTATCCAGCTGAGCTACGGGTGCAGTGCAAGGGCGACTAGCAGAGCCTTTTCAGGCTGACCAGAGCCAATCGACTCTTGCACAGAACACATAATTTGCACCTTTACCTCTTTTACGGGTGAGCAAGCACCCAGGCGCATCTTCAGCTTCATGAACCCTCCTCCCTTTGGCACCGCTTCCTTTGGCACCGCGGGCACGACCGGAACCGGTCATCACCTTCCCCGCCCCTGGCCGGGACAATTCGGACAAGGAGGCGGTGACTCGCTGACGATGAAATGGTCGGCTTTGCACACGGCCGGGCGCGCCGTCGCAGGCATCGCAGGAATCTCGCAGCCCGTGATGACCGCCCACCTGAAGCAGGTTCCCGGTCTGCTGCGAGACCTTCACGGCCCTCGCCGCGAAATCGCGGAGCAGGGTATCTCCGACCTTTGCGCAATCATGGAACCGGGACTCGCAGCGCTTCTGGCAGCTGTCGCGCGGGGCACGCATCCTGCAGGCGCAGCGCGGTGCCTGTGGCAGGAGTTCTGCACGGCCCGCGATGCCATTGCCGCGCTGGTTCCCAAATCCTCGCTGCGGTGAACGCTCGCAACTTCCAGCATCATGTCATCTTGATTGTTCGCTATTTGTTCTAGATAATGCGGACATGGCTGATCGCGATTCGCTGCCCTCACTTCCCGCCCTCCCTGAAGCGCCGACGGCCAGCAACGTCGCACGCGGTATCGCACGGCTGTTCGCGCGCAATGATATCTGGTGCCTGCCCGAGATGATCCTGCGTGGCGGCCGCCGGGCCGACCTTATGGGCATCGACAGCCGGGGGCAGATCGTGATCGTCGAGATCAAGGTCAGCCGCGCAGACCTGCTGGGTGACGGCAAGTGGACCGATTATCTCGACTTCTGCGACCGGTTCTACTGGGGCCTGCCCCCTTCGCTCGATCGCGCGCCGCTGGAAGGTGAGGGTTTTCTGCCCGATCGCTGCGGCGTGATCGTCGCTGACGGTTACGATGCGGAGATCGTCCGCCCCGCTCCGCTGCACCAGCTTGCCGCCGCGCGGCGCAAGGTCGAGATGGAGCGTCTCGCGCGTGCCTCGATGCGCCGGATGACCACGCTGCTCGATCCCGAAACCGCCGCATGGGCCCGCGATCAGGGGTAGGCGATCACTCTTCGCGTTCGGTCTCGCCCGAAAACTGCCCGAGCGGCTCATAACGACGACGCCCGGTACGCGGGTCGAACCAGACCTCGACAATTTCTCCGGTCTCGCTGTCGACTTCCCGCTCCCCCGTGCGTTGCCATGGACCGGAGGCCTCGATCACATCGCGCGCGGGACCGCGATAGCGTCCCTCGGCCAGAACGCTGAGCGCCAGCACCAGCCCGATCGCGATCAGCGGCCACCCGCCACCACCCAGCGTGACGCTCATCGCCACGCCAACCAGCGCGATCACCGCCGCCACAGCAAGGATGAACGTGCGCGCAGCGGTGCTCATGACGCGCCTTTCACGCCCGCACGATCTTCACGGCGGTGCCATAGGCGACAACCTCGTTCATCGTCTGGCCGATCGAGCCGGAATCGAAGCGCATCATCACGACCGCATCGGCCCCCATGAGTCGCGCGTTCATCACCAGCCGGTCGATGGCGTGGCGGCGGGTATCCTCGACCAGCGCGGTATATTCCTTGATCTCGCCGCCGATCACCGAGCGCAGGCCCGCCAGAATGTTTCCGCCAAGGCCCCGGCTGCGCACGACAACGCCAAAGACCTGTCCGAGGCTCTCGGTGACGACATGGCCCGCGACGGATTCGGTGGTGGTGACGATCATGGCGATTTCCTCTCCTGCATTTGACGACGCATCATAGCCGGCTTCACGATCCCGCCAAGAGTCCACCGCGCTTCAAGGCGTTATCTCCAACAACGCAATTATCTTGCGCTGACGGGCAAGTGCGCCTATATCGCGCCCTGCGTCATTGGCGAGCGGACCGTTGTCCGCCGCAGTCCGTGAGCGGCGTGAGGTCCAGCGCGAAGATTTCGCGAAGACCGGCCCGGACGAACATTGACGAGCCAACTGGCTTCCTTCCTCACGCAGGGTCGCATCGTACGAACCCTTGCGACGCGCAGCGCACAGACCCTGCGCCTTGCATCATATCGAAGGCATTTGATGTCCTATTTCTCCGAACTTGGCCTTGCCGAGCCTATTCTCCGTGCGCTCGAAGCCAAGGGCTATACCGATCCCTCGCCGATCCAGCGCAAGTCGATCCCCTCGCTGCTCGAAGGTCGCGACCTGCTGGGTATCGCGCAGACCGGCACCGGCAAGACCGCCGCGTTCTCGCTCCCCTCGCTGCACCGCCTCGCGCAGGATCCCAAGCCGCGCCAGAACGCCGGCTGCCGCATGCTGGTGCTCAGCCCCACGCGTGAGCTGGCCGCGCAGATCGCCGAGAACATGCGCGGCTACGCGAAGTTCCTCAACCTCTCGATCCAGTGCATCTTCGGCGGCGTTCCGGCAGGCAAGCAGGCGCGCGCGCTGGAGCGTGGCTGCGACATTCTGGTCGCCACCCCCGGCCGCCTGCTCGACCTGATCGACAGCCGCGCACTGACGCTGCGCCATGTCGAGATCTTCGTACTCGACGAAGCCGACCAGATGATGGACCTGGGCTTCATCGTCCCGCTCAAGCGCGTTGCTGCGCTGCTGCCCAAGAACCGCCAGAGCCTGTTCTTCTCGGCCACCATGCCGCAGGCGATCGCCGAGCTGGGTCGCCAGTTCATCAACGATCCGGTCAAGGTCGAAGTCGCGCCGCAGTCGACCACGGCTGAGCGCGTCGAACAGTACGTCACGCATATCAACCAGGCCGAAAAGCAGGCGCTGCTGACCATTCACCTGCGCGAGGGTCTGGCTCCTGACGCCGCCGAAAAGGCCGCCCATGGCGCCATCGACCGCGCGCTGGTGTTCACCCGCACCAAGCACGGCGCCGACCGCGTCGTGCGTCACCTGACCGCTGCCGGCATCCCCGCCGCCGCGATCCACGGCAACAAGAGCCAGGCGCAGCGCACGGCCGCGCTCGGCGGCTTCCGTCAGGGCACCGTGCGCATCCTCGTCGCGACCGACATCGCCGCGCGCGGCATCGACGTCAGCGGCGTCAGCCACGTCTACAACTTCGAGATCCCGAACGTGCCCGAACAGTACGTCCACCGCATCGGCCGCACCGCGCGTGCGGGTGCCGACGGCGTGGCCGTCAGCTTCGTCGCGCCGGACGAGAAGCCGTTCCTGCGCGACATCGAGCGCCTGACCCGCGTCAAGCTGGCCCCTCTCGACCTGCCGGAAGACTTCACCGCCAAGGCATCGCGCCTGCCCGCGCCTTCGCGCAAGGCGCCCGAGCAGCAGCAGGGCAACGGTCGCGGCCACGGCGCGCGTTCGGGCGGCGGAAACCGCAGTGACGGTCGCGGAGGCGGCGATCGTCGCAAGTCGGACGGCAACCGCTCGTCGTCGGGCCGCAACGGTGAAGGTCGCGGTGAAGGTCGCGGCGAGGGCCGCAACGAGCGTCGTGGCGGCGAAGGTCGCAGCCATGAGGGCCGCAGCGACAACCGCCAGCCGCGTCGCGAAGGCGGTGAAGGTGGCGAGCAGAAGCGCAGCTTCCGTCCGCGCGGCGGCAAGACCGTCGGCACACACAAGGGCTCGGTCCGCCGCGCGAGCTGAGCCTTTCGCGAACATTCGCAAACACGCGCGGGGTCGAATTCCCCGCTGGATCAAGGGGCACGAGGCGCGCATAAGCATGCGCCATGCCTGACAGCCTCGGCCCCGGTCCTCTTGCGATATTGGCCTCGGTGATCGCCATGACGGCGATCGTCGGGGTTCGTTATCTGCTCACCTCCGGCCTGTTCGCGTGGATCACCGCCCGCGCAAAGCCGGGGCTCTATGCCGGACAGCACCGGCAGATCCGCCGCGAGATCGGCTGGTCGCTGCTGTCCGCGCTGATATTCGGCCTGCCCGCAGGCATCGTGGCCTGGGGCTGGCGCCAGCACGGCTGGACGCTGATCTATACAGACCTGCACGACCGCCCCTTGTGGTATCTCCCGCTTTCGCTGGCGATCTACCTGTTTCTCCACGATACCTGGTTCTACTGGACGCACCGCTGGCTGCACCGCCCCAAGGTGTTCCGCCGTGCCCATGCCGTCCACCATGCCAGCCGCCCGCCGACTGCATGGGCGGCGATGAGCTTTCATCCCATCGAAGCAGCGATCAACGCGGTGATCATCCCCGCGCTGGTCTTCCTCGTGCCGATCCATGTCGCGGTGCTGGGCGTGGTCCTGCTGATCATGACGGTGATGGGCATCACCAACCACATGGGCTGGGAGATATTCCCTCAAGGCCTTATACAATCACGCCTTGGCAAGGGGCTCATCACGGCCAGCCACCACCATCGCCATCACGAGCTCTACCGATGCAACTACGGCCTCTACTTCCGGTTCTGGGATCACCTGTGCGGCACCGATCGCGGGCTTTCGGCGCCCTGATCCTGCTTTCCGGCGCGAGCGCCGCGCTGGCGCTGCCGGTGGTTCCGGCGTCCAGCGATGTCACCGTCGCCGTCACCGACCTGCGTTCCGACAAGGGCCACGTGCTCGCCTGCCTGACCGCGAAACCGGCGGATTTCCCCGATTGCCGGCACGATCCGCAGGCGCGCAAACTCACCGTTCCGGCCAGCGAACCGCTGGAGCTGGACTTCGGCGCCGTGCCCGATGGGCTCTATGCCATCTCCCTGATTCACGACGAGAACAGCAACGGCAAGCTCGACACCGCGCTGATGATCCCGCGCGAGGGCTTCGGCTTTTCGCGCGATGCGCCGGTGCGCATGGGCCCGCCCCGATTCGCCCGCGCTGCCTTTGAAACGCAAGGAAAAGACACCCGCCTCACCATCCGCATGCGCTATATGCTGTAACGGACAGAGCGGGGGTAGAGTGGGGCAGAGGCGCATTTAAGCGTTATTTTACCCCGCTGCGGCAAGGTGGCCCGCGACTTTCAGTGCCGAGGCCCCTTCGATGGATATTTTGCGCGACCCGTACGACAGCCCGGAGGCGCAAACCCGCTCGCCCGAAACCGGCGAGGACGCGTTCGCATCACCGCCTGCCCGTCCGCGTAGCGAGCGGCGCATGCAGGTACGCGCCTACAACCTGTGGGCCAGCCTGCTGAACGGTCGCCAGTTCCCCGCGATCGATGCGCTCGATCCTGAAGGCGACCATGGCTTCGGCCCGCGCTCGGTGCTGCTGCGCCTCGATACCGACAGCGCTGCGGATCTGCCGCAGGCCCGCGTCGTGCGAATCGGTGAGGATCTGGCGCGCGAGGCCGGGCTCGATGGAGCAGGCCTGGATTCCGGCGCCGTCGATGTAGAGTCGATCCCGCCCCGCTCGCTGCTCTCGCGCATCACCGACCATTACCTCCAGATCCTGGCGAACCGCGCGCCGATCGGCTTCGAGGCCGAGTTCGTCAACGCCGCCGAGGCGACGATCCTTTATCGCGGTATCCTGCTGCCGTTCGCCACCGACGATTCGCGGATCGACCATATCTTCGGCGTCATCAACTGGAAGGAGCAGAGCGCCACCGCGAGCGCCCCGGACGCGGCGGCCTCACCCACAGCGCGCACGCAAATCCCCGCGCCGCAACCGCACCTGCCCGCCGCCTTCGCCGATGCCCTGCCGCTTACCGGCTTTGCGCTGACCGACTGGGCGGACGGCCCCGATATCGCAGGCGACTTCGCGATGCCCAGCGTCGGCTTCGGCTTTGCAACGATGGGCGGCAGCGATCCGGTGGACGAGCCCTGCCCGCTGCCCACCGCCGAGCCGATGGGGCTGGCCGACTGGCTGGCCTCTGCCCGCGATCTCGCGCGCGTCGCCATCGAGGGCGAACAGCGCTCGCACCGCGCGCTCTACGAGGCGCTGGGGCAGGCGCACGACTTCGCGTTGGCCAGCGAGGAAGCACCTAACGACTATGTCGAACTGCTCGCCGATGCCGGGATTGCCGTGCAGGCCCGCGCGCCGCTCACCGCGCTGGTCAAGCTGGTGTTCGGCGCCGAGTACGACAAGACCCGCGTGACCGAGTTTGCCGCCGTGCTGGCCTATGCCCGCCGCCTTGGCCTGACGCAGGGCTCGCTCGCCTGCTACCTTGCCCTGCAGGCGGGCGGCATCAAGGCCGTGGTACAGGCCGAACGCGCCGCGCGCCGGGCCGACAGCGGTGCCGCGGCAGAGGCGAAGGCAGCGGCGAAAGCGGATGCCGACACGCAGCTTCGCGAAACCCTGAGCGGCGTCATCGCGCGTCCCCTTTCCACCGCACTGAATGACCATGCGGGCGAGTTCGCCGTACTGCTCACCCGCCGCCTCGAAAGCGGCGAGATCGTCGTGATGGGCGAGGCCAGCCGCGACGAAGACCTGCTGCGCCGCGCCGCAAAACTGCTGACGCGATAAGGCGGGCGGCTACCGCTCACTCTGAGAGAACTGCGTTCACAGCCTCTACGCCCGAAATGGGTGGATAGCGGTCGTTCTCATAATGCCGTCATCCCAGCGAAAGCTGGGATCGCTCTCGGTCAAACGAGACGGTCGAACAGATCGCACCATCCGGGATTGTGCTTTTCGATGAGTTCGATTTTCCACTCACGCTTCCATGCCTTCATTGCCTTCTCTCGGGCAATGGCGGCAATTATCTCGGCGTGTTCCTCCACCAACACCAAGCGTGTAACGCCGTACTTCCGGCAAAATGCCGATCCGCTTCCGGCACGGTGCTGCATCATCCGCAACGCTAGATTGCTGGTCACTCCGATGTACAGAACGCCGTGCGGCTTGTTCGCAAGAATATAGGTCCAGCCTCCCATCCCGCTATCGTTACATAATGCCGGAAGCGATCCCAGCTTTCGCTGGGATGACGACAGGATTTTAATGTCCGCTCGGGGGCGTTTGTGGAAAGTCCGGTTTCGCACCCTCGCGCAATTCCAGCCTGTGCCCCTCCCCCTTGCCGCTTGGCAATACGCCACTTAAGTCCCGGTTCAGGGCTCCGGCGGTTCAAGGGGAGCCCCTGAGGGAGCCCATGCCGAATTTGCTGCCGAACCTGCACCGATCCACGATCCTGCCCCGTCGCCCCGCCCTGTCGGGTTGCTGGAAGCGGGCAGGTGCCGCGCTGGCGGTGCTTTGCGCCTTGGCCGGGAGCGCCGTGCCGGTCGCCGCGCAGACGGTGCTGCGCGATGCCGAGACCGAGGCGTTCCTGCACGATCTCTCCACGCCGCTGATCAAGGCCTCGGGCCTCGACCCCAACAACGTCGACGTGGTGCTGGTCAACGATCCCGAGGTGAACGCCTTTGTGGCGGGCGGTCAGGTGGTCTATGTCAACTCCGGCCTCGTCAACATGGCCGACAGCGCCGCCGAGGTGCAGGGCGTGATCGCCCACGAACTCGGCCACGTCGCAGGCGGCCATGCGATCTACAATCCGGGGGCGAGCGATGCGACGCGCATCTCGATCCTTTCGCTGCTGCTGGGCGCGGCAGCCGCAGCGGCGGGCAGTCCGGCAGCGGGCATGGGCGTGTTCGCGGCGGGCCAGCAGGCGGCAGCGGGCACGTTCCTGTCCTACACCCGCTCGCAGGAGGCCTCGGCAGACGCGGCAGGCGCCAGCTATCTGTCGAAGGCCGGGATCAGCGGGCGCGGCTCGCTGGCGTTCTTCAACAAGCTGCTGAACATGGAATACCGTTATGGCTACAGCCAGAAGGATCAGGACGCGTTCTGGACCACGCACCCGCTGACCGGCGACCGTATCCAGACGCTTTCGGACACCTACGAGCACGATCCGGCGTGGACGAAGCCTGACGATCCGGCGATGCAGACGCGCTTCCTGCGCATCAAGGCCAAGCTGTTCGGCTATCTGGCGACGCCTGCCGATACGCTGAAGGTCTACCCCGAGACCGACAACTCGATCCCCGCACTCTATGCCAGAGCCTATGCCTATCACAAGGAATCGCTGCTCGACCGGGCGCTGGCCGATGCCGATGCCCTGCTGATGACCGACCCGAAGGATCCCTATTTCCTGGAGCTGAAAGGCCAGATCCTGCTGGAGGCCGGACACCCGGCCGAGGCCATCGACCCGCTGCGGCAGGCGACGCAGCTCAGCAACAACCAGCCGCTGATCGCCACGCTGTTCGGCCACGCGATGCTCTCCACCGAAGATCCCGCGCACTATGCCGAAGCGCAGCAGGTCCTGAAGGATGCCGTCGCGCGCGACCGGGAGAACCCCTTTGCATGGTATCAGCTGGGGGTGATCTATGCCCGCAACGGCGATATTCCCCGCGCCCGGCTTGCCAGTGCCGAGCAACAGTCGCTCACCGGCGAGATGGGCGAGGCGCTGATCAATGCGCAGGCCGCCGAGGCAGGGTTGCCAACCGGCTCGCCCGACTGGCTGCACGCGCAGGACATCGAGTTTCAGGCCCGCGCCGAACTGGGCGGCGACAGGAAGAAGTAAGGAGGGGAGTTTTCACTCTCCCCGGCGGTGCGCAGCGCTGAGCTTGTTGAGTTCATCCAGCGCGGTGCGGTCCTCGTTGCTGACGAATTCGCAGGCGAGCAGCGTCTTGCCGTTCAGCGCCGGTCCCTGCCGCGCCACCAGCGAGACGAGGCCGAACTCCTTCATCTGCTGCTGATCGTCGGGCAGCACTCGCGAGAAGCCCAGCGAGGAGGCGCCGAGCATGTGCCCTTCCTCCTGCGTCAGGTGATAGCGCTCTGCCAGCTTCGCCGCGACCTCACCATCGATCAGCACGCCGACGGCAGACCCTGCGAAAACCGCGTCCTGCGTGGTGAAGCCATCGCGCGTGACCGGCTTGGGCAGGCGATAGATCGCCGCGCCCATCGTCGAGGTGTCCGGCTTGGCGAACGTCTCGGCAGCATCGTAGAGATCGGTGGCCGATTGCACCGAATAGGGCGGCTGGCACACCGCTGCGGCGAAGAAATCCTCCAGCGCAGGCGCCGCGAGAGCCGGGGCACCTACGCCCGATGCAGCGGCAAATGCCAGAACGGCGAGCGGGAAACGGCGGAAATACATCGACATGACAGGGACTATAACGCCGGAGCACTGAGGCTCCATGGCTAAATCAGTCTGGCGCAAATCGGCTGGTCGCATGGCCGCGATCCCGTGCTACACACGCCGCGAAGGACGCGCCCCGTTGCGGGCGCCCGATGGATTACGACAAGGGTTTTTCACGTCTCATGGGTACTGCCACCAAGCTCACCGCCGTTTTCGGCTGCCTCGTCCTCGTCGGGATCGGCGGCTGGTCGGCCCGGCATTACGGGCGCGTCGCGGTGGAAGGCGTGGTGCATGACTATATCCTCAATCACCCCGAAATCCTGCCCGAAGCGATGGAGCGCCTGCAGGCCAAGCAGGCCAGCCAGCAGCTGGCAGGCGTGCGCCAGATGGTGGAAACGCCCTTCCCCGGTGCCGTGCTCGGCAACCCGAACGGCAAGGTCACGCTGGTCGAATTCTCGGACTATGCCTGCGGCTACTGCCGCCGCAGCCTGCCCGATCTCGAAGCGCTGATCGCGAAGAACCCGGACCTGAAAGTGGTGATCCGCGAATTGCCGATCATCAGCCCGGCCAGCCCCGATGCCGCCAAGATGGCACTTGCCGCCGCCGCGCAGGGCAAGTTCCGCGCCTTCCACGATGCGATGTTTGCAGCAGGCCAGCTCGATGCGAACACCATCGCCGCCGCCGCGCAGAAGGCCGGGCTCGACATGACCCGCGCCAAGGCCTTCGTCGCCAACCCGGCACTCCAGCAGGAATTTGCGGCGAACATGGAAATCGCCAACCGCCTCGGCTTCCAGGGCACGCCCAGCTGGATCGCGGGCGACCAGCTGATCGCAGGCGCGGTGCCGATCGACCAGCTGGCGCAGGCCGTCGATACCGCGCGCAAGGGTGGTACGGGGGGCGGTACCAACGATAACGCCGGTTTCCAGAGCACGCCCGGCGGCGCGCCGGTTGAAAGCACACCCGGCAACAGCGCAAACAGCTGATCGCCGCACCTCTGACCCTGTTTGCCCCGCTCTCGCCTCTGAAATTTCGGCTTTCGCCGCTTTTCGTCTAGAAATGGCCCCATGAACGTCCTGCCGATCCAGCCCATTCCGTTCTTCGCCGACAAGGACAAGGCGTTCTGGCGCCTGCAGGCAGTCGGCTGGGGCGGCGCGATGCTGCTGCGCGCGCTTTCGCAGATCGCCAACAACCCGCAGCTTTCCATTCTGGTGCTGCTGCTGATCGCGACGATCACCGGGTTCTCGATCTCGCTGGTGCTCTCGGTGATCTACCGCGCGCTGATCGCAAGGCGCCCGGTCGTCACCTGGGGCCTGACCGCGCTGGTGCTGCCCTGTGCCGTGGGCCTGCATGCCTTCATCGACGGCTGGGTGATGTCGCTCTACCGCGCCGACAGCGACGCGTCCTCGACCCAGCTGTTCCTCGGCTATTTCTATCTCGACGCGACGCTGCTGGGCGCATGGTCCGCGCTCTACTACGCGATCAACTATTACCTGCGCATCGAGGAGCAGAACGACCAGCTGATCCAGCTGGAGAACCAGGCGACGCAGGCGCAGCTGGCGATGCTGCGCTATCAGCTGAACCCGCACTTCCTGTTCAACACGCTGAACTCGATCTCGACGCTGGTGCTGCTCAAGCAGACCGAGCCCGCCAATGCGATGCTCAGCCGCCTGTCCTCGTTCCTGCGCTACACGCTGGTCAACAAGCCCTCTGCCACCAACACCGTCGCGCAGGAGGTGGAGACGCTCAAGCTCTACCTCGATATCGAGCGCATGCGCTTCGAGGAACGGCTGCGCACCACCTTTACCATCGAGCCCGATACCGAAACGGTGCTGATCCCCTCGCTGCTGCTCCAGCCGCTGGTCGAGAACTCGATCAAATACGCGGTCTCTCAGCTGGAGATGGGCGCCGAGATCACCATTGCCACGCAGCTGATCGGCGGCACCATGCTGCGCGTCACCGTCTCCGACACCGGGCCGGGGCTACAGACGCCAACCACCGACAACCGGCTCTACGGCATGGGCTACGACGGCAGCGATCCGGTCTCCACCGGCGTCGGTCTTGCCAATATCCGCGATCGCCTGTCGCAGGCCTATGGCGAGAACCACCGTTTCGATACCGTGGAGCCGCCCGAAGGTGGTTTCGCCGTCGTCATCGAGCTTCCCGCCGAGCGCCGGGAAGCAGAAAACGGCGCTTCGACGACAGCTTCGGGCGATTCATCGTCCGGCGACCGTCAACCGGCCCTCGCCGCCCGGTGATCAACCTGCCGTTCAGACAAGGGGCAACACAAAAGGCCCTCACCAGCGAGATCGCAAACCATAGAGATCACGAGCCAGTCAGCGCAATTCAGTCAGCACGAAAAATATCGGCAGGGCGGTGCAACATAATCCGCTCCCATACGTTGCTGGCGCCGGAGACCTAACTGAATGACCATCCGCACCATCCTCGTCGACGATGAAAAACTGGCGATCCAGGGGCTGCAGCTCCGTCTGGAAAAATACCCCGACCTTGAGATCATCGACACCTGTTCGAATGGTCGCGAGGCGATCCGCAAGATCAAGACCGAGAAGCCCGACCTCGTGTTCCTCGATATCCAGATGCCCGGTTTCGACGGCTTTTCCGTCGTGAAGGGCGTGATGGAGATCGAGCCGCCGCTGTTCGTCTTCGTCACCGCCTATCAGGAACACGCCGTGCGCGCTTTCGAGGCGAACGCGGTGAACTACCTGATGAAGCCGGTGGAAGAGGACAAGCTGGACGATACGCTCGCCCGCGTGCGCCAGCGTCTGGCCGAGAAGCGTTCGGCGGACGAGGCCGAGAAGCTCAAGACCGTGCTCGCCGAAGTCGCCCCCGATGCGATCGACGCCATGCCCGAGGAGATCGAGGCCGGTGCCGACCGCTACGAGAAGCTCATCAACATCAAGGATCGCGGCCAGATCTTCCGCATCGATGTCGATTCGATCGAGCATATCGAGGCCGCCGGTGACTACATGTGCATCCGCACCGCCGACAACTCGCTGATCCTGCGCGAGACGATGAAGGATCTGGAGCGCCGCCTCGACCCGCGCATGTTCCAGCGCGTCCACCGCTCGACCATCGTCAACCTCAACCAGGTTCGCCAGGTCAAGCCGCACACCAACGGCGAATGCTTCCTGGTGCTCGGCTCGGGCGCACAGGTGAAAGTCTCGCGCTCCTACCGCGACGTGATCGCCCGCTTCGTCCACTGACACGGGCCGCGATCTGCCGGAATTTTAGGAAGCCGGGCCTCCCAAGAGGTCCGGCTTTTTCGTGGGAGCAGGACGAGTAACAGCTCGCCTCAAGGGAGCAACGACCGCAATCTCGGCAAGCCTGCGCTTTCTCTTTCGTCATCCCCGCAAAGGCGGGGATGACGAAGGAAAGTGGAGAAGCGTATCAAACGCCCCCTTACCGTCGCGGCAGCGACAGGAAGAACGTCGCGATCACCTCGCTCGCATCGATCTGGCGGCTGGGTGCGCCGGTGATCCTCGGGAACGCGCGCATGGTCGAGCCGGGCCAGACGTGGCCGCCGCCCTCCACCGTCAGCACCGTCACCCGCGTTCCCGCCGCGCAGGCGGTGTAGCGCATCCGTATGACCCGCGTCGGATCGAGCGGCGCGCGCACCGGCAGCGGCTCCGGCGCACCGGGCGCACCGCAACCGTTATACCGCGCCCAGAACGCAGCCGTATCGGCCACCGATGTCACCAGCCCACCTTCGCCCCGGCCGCCGAAGTCCTTCACCGCGCCACCGCCATAGGGCATGATCGGATCGGCATTGCCATCGATCTGAAGCACGGCGAGCGGCCTTGCGGGGCGGCAGGCAGCCATGGTCTCCACAGGCAGCGTACCTGCAACCGCCGCAATCCCGGCGATCCGGCCCGAGAGATCACACCCCAGCCTCTCGGCGAACAGCGCGCCATTGGAAATACCGGTGGCATAGACGCGGCCCGGATCGACGCGATAATCGCGTTGCAGCCGGTCGAGCAGGCCCGAGACGAAGCGCACATCGTCCTGCGGGTTCTTGATGGTCGAGCGTCCATCATTCCAGTGCCGGTCGATCCCGTTGGGATAGACGACGATGAAGCGACGCGTATCGGCCACGGCATTCAGCCCGGTCATCCGCGCCATGCCTGCCCCCTGCATTCCGCCGCCATGGAAGGCGAGCACCAGCGGGAAGCCGCCCGACGGCACCGGGCCTTGCGGCACATGGACGGAATAGGTGCGCGCCTGTCCTGCGACTTCGATCGTGCCATCCGGGTCGGCGGCGGATGCGCTTCCGGCCAGCAGGGCCGCACCGGCCATCGCGGCCAGAGTCAGCGGCAAAGTCAGCATCGGTCTCTTGCGCATGGGCGCGCTCCTCTCATTCCTTGCGGTAACGCCCGAGGATAGCCGCCGCGATGCATCAGAGATCGCGGGCTTTGTAACGGTTTATGACCGGACGGGTTATGACAGGACCGGCACCGCGCCTTACGGCCTTCCCCGCGCCGCCAGCTTCCGCGCCCGCTCGGCCAGCCTGTCGAGCGCCTCGGCGTGGATCGCGGGCGCGGCGGCGAGGACGCCGAAGGCGCGCGGATCGCGCTGGTTGAAGTCCAGCTTGCCGCCAAAGGCATCGGTGACGGTCGCACCTGCCTCACGCGCGATCAGCGTGGCGGCGGCGATGTCCCACTCGTAGCCCCAGCGCAGGCTGGCGAGCAGGTCCGCCTCGTCCGCCGCAACCATGGCAATGCGCAGGGCGATCGAGTTGGGGGGCTCGATCCGCACAAGATCGGATTCTTCGGCCATCAGGTCGCGCACCGGGAAGCGCGCGCCGATGATCTCGCCACGCGTGCTGGCTCGCAAGGGGGCGCCGTTGCGAAAGGCCCCGTGCCCGGCCTCGGCCACCCACATCTCGCCCCCCAACTCGCGGGCCCGGACCGGGGCGTAGAGATGGCCCAGCAACGGACGGCCCGCGCTCACCAGTGCCACCGAGATCGACCAGCCGGGTCGTCCGGCGATGAAATCGCGCGTTCCGTCGATCGGATCGACCAGCCAGACGAGGCCGTTCCCGAGTCGCTCCACCGAGTCGATCGTTTCCTCGGAAAGCCAGCCCGCAGAAGGCAGCAATTGCGTCAGTTCGCGCTTGAGAAACGCATCCACCGCAAGGTCGGCGCTGCACACCGGACTGCCCGGCGTCTTTTCCCAGGCTTCGAGCGCATGACCGTCGCCCGGCCAGGCGCCAAGCGCGATTCTTCCGGCCTCGCGCACGATGGCATCCAATCGCTGACGGTCGATCATCGCGTTTTTCCGTTCATTATTGATATTGCGTCTTCATATCAAAACAATCGGGCCGAAATCATGCCCGACTCCCGATTTGCGCAGGAAGCGGGACTTTTCAAGCGCGCCGCGATGTGCTTATGCGGCAGCCAAGACGGGCGCACCATGCACCCGCGCGGGAGCATCGTCACCGACCCGGGCGCCTCCCGTCCGATAACATTTTGGTAGAGTCGAACTTCAGAAGGAAGGCGATCCAGCGATGAACATCCACGAATATCAGGCGAAAGAACTGCTCGCGAAGTACGGCGCACCGATCGCGGCCGGTCACGCAGCGTTCACGGTCGAGGAAGCGGTCGAGGCCGCCAAGAAGCTCCCCGGGCCGCTCTATGTCGTGAAGTCGCAGATCCACGCCGGTGGCCGCGGCAAGGGCAAGTTCAAGGAACTCGCTCCCGAAGCCAAGGGCGGTGTCCGCCTGGCCTTCAACCTCGACGAGGTTCGCGCCCACGCCGCCGACATGCTCGGCAACACGCTCGTCACCATCCAGACCGGTGAAGCGGGCAAGCAGGTGAACCGCCTCTACATCACCGACGGTGCCGACATCGCCAAGGAATTCTACCTGGCCCTGCTCGTCGACCGCGCCACCGGCCGCGTCGCGTTCGTCGTGTCGACCGAAGGCGGCATGGACATCGAGGAAGTCGCGCACTCGACGCCCGAGAAGATCCACACTTTCGCCGTCGATCCGGCCACCGGTTTCCAGCCGCACCATGGCCGCGCCGTCGCTGCCGCCCTCGCCCTGACCGGCGAGCAGGCCAAGCAGGCCGCCAAGGTCGCCTCGTCGCTCTATGCCGCGTTCCTCGACACCGACGCCGCGCAGATCGAGATCAACCCGCTCGCGCTGACCGAGCAGGGCAACCTGCTGGTGCTCGACGCCAAGGTCGGTTTCGACTCGAACGCGATGTTCCGCCACAAGGACATCGCCGAGCTGCGCGACGAGAGCGAGGAAGACCCCGCCGAGATCGAAGCGTCGAAGTACGACCTCGCCTACATCAAGCTCGACGGTGACATCGGCTGCATGGTCAACGGCGCCGGCCTTGCCATGGCGACGATGGACATCATCAAGCTGAACGGCATGTTCCCCGCCAACTTCCTCGACGTGGGCGGCGGCGCCACCACCGAGAAGGTGACGGCTGCGTTCAAGATCATTCTCTCGGATCCCGCCGTGAAGGGCATCCTGGTGAACATCTTCGGCGGCATCATGAAGTGCGACATCATCGCGGCGGGCATCGTCGCGGCGGCCAAGGAAGTGAATCTCTCGGTTCCCCTCGTTGTCCGTCTGGAAGGCACCAACGTTCAGGAAGGCAAGGACATCCTCGCCAACTCGGGCCTGCCGATCGTTCCCGCGAACGACCTGGGCGATGCCGCCAAGAAGATCGTTGCCGAGGTCAAGGCCGCCTGAGCCTAACACCTCCAAAATAAAAGATTGCGGGCGGCGGGGGTTTGCAGACCTCCGCCGTTTGCGTATCTGCGGCAGGTGTCCGCTTTTGCCGCGCCCTTTCCCCATCTCATCGTATGCTTCCGGGCCGCTTGCCGGACCGGACTTGACGTATACGTAAAGCTGGGCGATAGGGCGTCAAAAGCATGTTAATTGCACGGTTAAACAACCGTCCCACGCCGAGAGAGGACAGATCCCGATGAAGATCCTCGTGCCCGTGAAGCGGGTGATCGACTACAACGTGAAGCCGCGCGTCAAGGCGGATGGTACAGGTGTCGACCTGGCCAACGTCAAGATGAGCATGAACCCGTTCGACGAGATCGCCGTCGAGGAAGCCATCCGCATCAAGGAAGCGGGCGGTGCCGAGGAGATCGTCGTGGTCTCGATCGGCCCGGCCAAGGCCTCCACCGTGCTGCGCGATGCGCTGGCCATGGGTGCCGACCGCGCGATCCTGATCGAGACCGAAGAGACGGTCGAACCGCTCGCCGTCGCCAAGATCCTCAAGGTCGTCATGGATGAAGAGGCTCCCGGCCTCGTGATCCTCGGCAAGCAGGCGATCGATGACGACGCGAACCAGACCGGCCAGATGCTCGCCGCGCTCTCCGGGCGTCCGCAGGGCACCTTCGCCAGCAAGGTCGTGATCGAGGGCGATCATGTCGCCGTCACCCGCGAAGTCGATGGCGGTCTGGAGACGGTGAAGCTGGCCCTGCCCGCCATCGTCACCACCGACCTTCGCCTGAACGAGCCGCGCTATGCTTCGCTGCCCAACATCATGAAGGCGAAGAAGAAGCCGCTCGACACCAAGACGCCCGCCGACTTCGGCATCGACATCGCCCCGCGCCTCAAGACCCTGAAGGTCGCCGAGCCGCCGGTGCGCGCTGCCGGCATCAAGGTCGACAGTGTCGATGCGCTCGTCGCCAAGCTCAAGGAACTGGGCGTCGCCTGAGGGCGCGGCTCGGAAAAGGATCTGAGATTATGAAGACGCTCGTCTGGGTCGAACACGACAACGCTTCCGTCAAGGACGCGACGCTCTCCACCGTCACCGCCGCTGCGAAGCTGGGTGAGGTCCACCTGCTGGTCGCAGGCGCCGGCTGCCGCGCCGTGGCCGAGGCCGCCGCGCAGATCGCCGGGGTCGCCAAGGTCCATCTGGCGGACGATGCGGCCTATGCCCACGCCCTGCCGGAAAACCTCGCACCGCTGGTGGTGGACCTGATGGGGCACCACGACGCGTTCCTGGCGCCCGCCACCACCACCGGCAAGAACCTTGCGCCGCGCGTTGCCGCGCTGCTCGACGTGATGCAGGTCTCGGACATCCTCTCGGTCGAGGGCGAGAAGACCTTCACCCGTCCGATCTATGCGGGCAATGCCATCGCCACGGTCGAATCGAGCGATGCCAAGCTGGTCGTCACCGTGCGTGCCACCGCCTTCGACAAGGCCGAGGCGACCGGCGGTTCCGCCGCGATCGAGGACGTCTCGGGCGCGAACGATGCAGGCCTCTCCAGCTTCGTCGGCGCCGAAATCGCCGAGCTGGAGCGCCCCGAACTGACGAGCGCCAAGGTGATCGTCTCGGGCGGCCGCGCGCTGAAGGACGAGGCTACCTTCGAGCAGATCATCATGCCGCTGGCCGACAAGCTGGGCGCAGCGGTCGGCGCCAGCCGTGCGGCGGTCGATGCGGGCTATGTCCCCAACGACTATCAGGTCGGCCAGACCGGCAAGATCGTCGCGCCCGACGTCTACATCGCCATAGGCATCTCCGGCGCGATCCAGCATCTGGCGGGCATGAAGGATTCGGGCACGATCATCGCCATCAACAAGGACGAGGACGCCCCGATCTTCCAGGTCGCCGACATCGGCCTCGTCGCCGATTTGTTCGACGCCGTGCCGGACCTCACCGGCAAACTGTGACAGCAAGCTGAAGCATTTTCTAATCAGGCGGCAACGCCTGATGACTCGGAAAATGCGGCAAACAAAAACTTAGAGCTGATTCGAACGCAACCCCCGAAGCGCCTCGCTTCGGGGGTTGTTCTTTTTAGGCTCCGGCATAGTCTTGCAGCCGGCCAGTCGTTCCAGGGGGGAGCGACCGGCGCGGGGGATGTTTCACGTGAAATCAGCGATTGCGCTTTCGACCGCTTTCAGGATGCCTGGCGCGCTCATGCCAGCAGCCGCTTTGCTACCCTGCCTGATGCTTCCCGAAGCGGCACTGGCAGCCCCTGCTCCCGTGACAATGGCGGCCAGCACGCCATGGAACCTCGACGCCACCGACAGCGGATGCGCGCTGCGGCGCGGCTTTGGCGGCAGGACTCCGGACGTGGTCATGAGTCTGACGCGCTATTCGCCCGGCGACGGCTTCGAGCTGTCGATCAACGGCGATGTTTTTCAGTCCGTTCGTGCCGGCGATACGTTTTCGCTGGAATGGACAGGAACCGATGCGATCAGCCCCGTAACATCGGTCATGCCCGCATCATCGAATACTCCGTCCGGCCAGCCCATCGCCGGATTTCTGGCCAGCGTGCAGATGCACCAGACGCTCAAGGGCAGCGAAGATGACAGCGACGGGCCTCTGATCCTCGCCCCGGAAGCCCTGCCCAAAGTCACCGCAATAACCCTGCGCTGGCGCAATCATGCAGTAACGCTGAAGACCGGCCCAATGGCCAAACCCTTCGAAGCCATGAGCCAGTGTACGGATGGACTGGTCGAAAGCTGGGGTCTCGATCCCGCCGTGCAGGCGCATCTGTCCCGCGACGTCCACATGACGAACCTTCGCCAGATCGCCACGAAGATCAGGTATCCCAGCGCAATGAACGAGCGCGGGAAACAGGGTCGCGTGAACTTCAGGGTTCTGATCGATCCGGACGGCAAAGCGAGCGACTGCACGATCCTGCGCAGCTACAACGATCCCAAATTCGATGTTGCGGCCTGTCACGACATCCTTGACCTGGCCCGCTTCGCCCCGGCGCTCGATGCCTCAGGCAAACCCGTAGCGTCATATTATACGACGACCATCATCTATTCCCTGTAAGGTCCGCTCGTAGAGCCACAGCAGGCAGCCGTCGTCGAGCCTGTGCTCGCCGCAGCGGGTGAAGCCGAGGCGCGTGGCGACGCGATCCGAGGCCACATTGCCCTGCTCGATCATGCAGGTGATTCGGTGGGAGCCATGCGTGGCGTCGAACCAGTCCATTACGGCGGCCATGACCTCTCCGGCGACGCCCCTGCCCCAATGATCGTGGCGCACGATCCAGCCGGCCTCAGGCACATCGTCCATCCCGGCGAAGCCCCGGAAGGTATGGAACACGCCGCAGCCCGCGACGATCTCGTCCCCGTCCCGCGCGCGTACCATGAAGGTGCCATAGCCGTAGAGCGCCCAGCTTCCGGCATTTCGCATCAGTCGCTCGGCCTGCCCCTTGCGATCGGGCGCGACCAGCCCGAGGAAACGCTGCGTCTCGGGATGCGCGACAAGCTCCACCAGTCCGTCGAGATCGCCGGGCTGCGGGCGGTACAGATCGAAGCGGACGGTACGCAGCACCGGCTCGGGCCAAGGGTCAGGACGGGTCAGAGGAACCTCTCCAGCGTGTGGATCACAAGGCCGAACAGGCCGCCGACCAGCGTGCCGTTGATGCGGATGAACTGCAAGTCGCGCCCCACCGCGCGCTCGATCCGGGTGGTGACGGTCACGGCATCCCAGCGCTTCACCGTCTCGGACACCAGCCGGACGATCTCGCCGCCATAGCGCGCGGTCACGCCGACGAGCGTGCGGCGGGCGAAGCGGTTGATCTGGCGTTGCAGGCGCGGATCGCTGCGCAGCGCCTGTCCGACCTCACCCAGCATGCCGGAAAAGTGATGGCCCAGCGCCGCCTCGGGATCGCGTGCGGCCGCGATCAGACGCAGGCGCAGCCGGTCCCACAAGGCCTGCCACCACGCCCCCAGCGCCGGGTTCGCCAGCATCTCGCGCTTGGCGTTCTCCACTTTGGCGCGTGTCTCTGGGTCGTGCTGGAGCTTTTCCGCCAGTTCGCCCAGCATCGCCTCCAGCTTGACCTTGAGCGGATGGTCGCGCTGGACGATCATCTCGGCCATCAGCTTGTAGAGCCCGTCGAGCACCGAATTGGCGATCCTCCCGTCGAGCCCGGTCCAGCGCAGGAGGCCGCTGGCGCGCTCGCGGATCATCTCGCGCACGAGATCCTCGTTGGCCTCCAGCGTATGCCCGGCCCAGCGGACGGCGCTTTCGATCAGCGGCAGGTGCCGTCCGTCGGCAATCGCGGCGCCGAGCATCTGGCCCATGAGGGGTGCCACCTCGACCTTCTCCAGCTGGTGCGCAAGGCCTGCACGCACCTGCAGCCCCAGCCGCTCGGTATCGAGCGATTCGAGCACATCGGCCAGCAGGTTGCCCGCGCCGGTATGGATGCGCCCCGAGGCTCCGCCGCGCGGTGCGGTGAGGAACTCGCCCGCCGCGTTCGCGAGGTTGAAACCGGTCATGCGCCGCGCGACAACCTGGGGGGTGAGGAAATTCTCGCGCAGGAACCGCGCCATCGAATCGGCGATGCGGTCCTTGTTGGTCGGGATGATCGCGGTGTGCGGGATCGGCAGACCCAGCGGGCGGCGGAACAGCGCCGTCACCGCGAACCAGTCCGCCAGACCGCCGACCATCGCCGCTTCGGTGAATGCAATGGCATAGCCCCAACCGGGCGCCGTGCCGCCGAACTTGCGCAGCAGCACGAAAGCCACTGCCATCACCACCAGCAGGCATGTCGCCACGATCCGCATGCGCCGTGCCCGATCAGGGAACGCCTCGATCTGTGTACCCCGTTTCAGTCTTGCCTCGTTCAGGCCCGCGTCTTGCGGCAAATACTCGCTCCTCGTGCCTTGCTGCTCATTCGGCGGGAAGCGCGCCCTGATGCCCCGCGTGATGCGGCTCGAAGGTGAGCAGCCTGCGACGCAGCTTGGGGCCGACCCGCTTCTCGAAACCGTCGGCCAGGCTAAAGGCTGCGGGCACGATGAGCAATGTCAGCAAGGTGGAGAGGATCAGGCCACCGATCACCGTCACGCCCATCGGCGCGCGCCAGGCGCCATCGCCGCTGAGCGAGAGCGCGGTGGGCACCATGCCCGCCGTCATCGCCACGGTGGTCATGACGATCGGCTGCGCGCGCTTGCGCCCGGCATCGACGATGGCGACATGCTTGGAGACGCCGCTCGCCATTTCCTCGATCGCGAAATCGATCAGCAGGATCGAGTTCTTGGCGACGATGCCGAGCAGCATGAGGATGCCGATATAGACCGGCATCGACACCGGCTCCCCGGCGATGGCCAGCGCCAGCAGGCCGCCCAGCGGGGCCAGCAACAGCGAGCTCATGTTCACCAGCGGCGAGACGAAGCGACCGTAGAGCAGCACCAGCACCGCGAAGACCAGCAGGATACCGCTGACCACCGCGATGATGAAGTTCTGGATCATCTCGTTCTGCCACTTGTCCTCGCCGATGGGCGCGTTCGACACGCCGGCGGGAAGCGCCTTCATGATCGGCAGGTTCTGGATCTTCTCCATGATCGGGCCCTTGACCATGCCCTGCCCGAGATCGGCGCCCACGAAGATGCGGCGCGATTGGTTGTAGCGCTCGATCTCGGTCGGCCCGGCGCCGAAGCGGAACTCGGCGACACGGCTCAGGGGCACCGAACCGCCCAGCGCGGTGGGCACCGGCAGGTTCTCGATAGAGGACAGGTCGCGGCGCGCCGCGCGCGGCATGATCACGCGAATCGGCACCTGCCGGTCGGAGAGCGAGAACTTGGCCGCATTCTGGTCGATCTCGCCCATGGTCGCGATACGGATCGTCTGGCTGAGCGAGGCGGTGGTGACGCCCAGTTGCGCGGCCAGATCGAGCCGGGGCACGATCACCAGTTCGGGGCGTTGCAAGTCGGCGGCGATACGCGGCGCGACCACGCCCTTGATGCCCGCCATCTGCTGCGCCAGCGTCTGCGCGGTCTTCTGGAGCAGCGCGGGATCGCTGCCCGAGAGCATCACCGAGATGTCACGCCCGCTGCCCGATCCGCCCGACTGGCTCTCGAACGTCACCCGTGCGTCGGGAATGTCCTGAAGCTGCGGGGTCATCCGCCGCTCGAAATCGGTGCTCGTCGCCTTGCGCTCGCTCGCAGGCTTGAGCGCAACGTAGATCGAGGCGTTGCCTTCCTTCGAGGCGGACATCGCACGCAACACTTCGGGCTGCTTGTCCAGCAGCGCGGCAACGCGCGTCGCCACCTTGTCGGTCTGCTCGATCGTGGTGCCGGGCACCATCTGGATGCTGACCTGGCTGGTGTCGTTGTTGGTGTTCGGCTGGAACTGCTGCGGCAGGACGACGAACATCGCCACGGTAATCGCCAGCGCAAGCGCACTGATGCCGAACATCCAGATGCGATGATCGAGCAGGCGCGCGCCGATGCGCCCCGTCTGATAGCGCGACCAGCCGCGCCAGCCCTCGTGCGTACCCGCGATCTTTGCCAGCAGCGCGCCCACGAGCACGGTCAGCAGCAGGCCGACCAGGAAACCCGCAACCCCGCCGACCAGCAGGCCGATGACAAGCGTCCCCACGCCCAGCGCCGGGGCATCGCCGCCCGCCGCCGCGACTTTCTGCGCCGCCTGCATCGAGCCCATGACCATGCCTGCCCAGCCGAGCAGGCCGAACACGAAGGCCGCGGCCAGATAGGGCGCCCGCCCGCGCACTTTCGTCAGCGCAGCCTTCATCCGGCGCGAGGCGCGCGTGTCGAGCGTCCATTCGAGCAGGCGCGCATAGAGCGTCATCACCCGTCCGCCGCCATGTTCGGCATGGCCATGGGACTTCAGGAAATAGGCCGCGACCATCGGCGTGATCATGCGGGCGACGGCAAGGCTCATCAGCACGGCGACCACCACGGTCAGTCCGAAGGCCTTGAAGAACTGGCCCGAGATACCCGGCATCAGGCCGACCGGCAGGAACACCGCGACGATCGAGAAAGTGGTGGCGACCACGGCGAGGCCGATCTCGTCCGCCGCGTCGATCGAGGCCTGATAGGCGCTCTTACCCATGCGCATGTGGCGCACGATGTTCTCGATCTCGACGATGGCATCGTCCACCAGCACGCCCGCAACGAGGCTGAGCGCCAGCAGCGAGAGGAAGTTGAGCGTAAAGCCCATCAGTTCCATGAACCAGAACGTGGGGATTGCCGAAAGCGGGATGGCGATGGCCGAGATCACCGTCGCGCGCCAGTCGCGCAGGAACAGGAACACGATCACGATCGCCAGCGCCGCACCTTCGACCAGCGCTTCCATCGAACTGTCGTACTGCCCCTTGGTGTACTGGACCTGCGAGAACAGCTGGGTGATGTGGATGCCGGGATTTTCCTTGCGGATTTCGGCCAGCTGCTTTTCCGCCGCATCGTAGACCGACACGTCGGACGCGCCGATCGCGCGCTCGAACCCGAAGGTCACCACTTCGCGCCCATGGACGCGGGCGATGCGGGTTCGCTCGGAATAGCCGTCGTAGACGCGGGCAATGTCGGCAAGCCGCACCGAGCGACCACCGCCCACGTTGATCCGCAGCTGCGAAAGGTCATAGGCGCTATGGGCATTGCCGAGCACGCGCACCGACTGGCGCGATCCGGCGATTTCCGCCTGCCCGCCCGCAGCGTCCGTATTGACCGAGCGCAGCACGGCATTGACGTCCTGCGCGGTGACGCCCAGCGCGGCCATGCGCTCAGGGTCGACGACGACGCGGATCTCGCGGTCCACACCGCCGCTGCGGGTGACGGCGGCCATGCCCTCGATCGCC
The DNA here is from genome assembly GCF_057784955.1 of Novosphingobium sp. BAM6. Classification (NCBI taxonomy): domain Bacteria; kingdom Pseudomonadati; phylum Pseudomonadota; class Alphaproteobacteria; order Sphingomonadales; family Sphingomonadaceae; genus Novosphingobium; species Novosphingobium sp. BAM6. The sequence continues at coordinate 56,820 of NZ_JBYNTR010000002.1, forward strand.
AGCAGGCGGCGCGAGATCGTATCGTCGATGAACCAGCTGAGCTGCTCCATCGTCATGTCATCGGCGCTGACCGCGTAGATCGCTAGGCTGCCGTTGCCGCCCGCCTCCACTTTCGTCACCTGCGGTTCGAGAATCCCGTCGGGCAGGCTGCCGCGAACCTGATCGACCGCGTTCTTGACCTGATTGGTCGCAACGTCGGGATCGGTGCCGATGGCAAAGCGCACGAAGGTTTGGGACACGCCTTCCGAGGCGGTCGATTCGATTTCCTCCACGCCACTGATCGAACGGGCCGCGCCTTCGACCTTCTGGGTGATCTGCGTCTCGATCTCGGTCGGCGCGGCGCCCGGCTGCGAGACGACGACCACCACGCCCGGAAACGAGATGTCCGGCATGTTGTTCACGTCCATCCGGTTGAACGCGATGACGCCGGCGATCATCAGGCCCAGGAACAGGACGATGGGGACGATCGGATTGCGGATCGACCAGGCGGAGATGTTGCGCAGACCCATGGCGTCGCTTTCCTGTCTTAGATCGGATCAGGCGCCGGGGCGCGTATCTTCGCGCACCGATTTGGGGCGTACCTTATCCCCCGGATTGAGGAACCCGCCCGCGCGCAGCACCACCTTCTCGGTGCCGTTCAGCCCTTGCGTGATGGTGATGCCCTGCGCGGTGACGAGCCCGGTGCGGATCGCCCGGCGCTGCACCTTGTCCTGCCCGTCGACGATATAGACGAACGAGCCCTTGTCATCGTTCTGGATCGCGCTTTCGGGCAACAAGGGCGCGGAAAGGTTGCCGCCGTTGATCACCGCCGTCGCGAAACCGCCCGGACGCAGGCCCGGCTGATAGGTCAGCGCGATTCGCGCCTGCCCCTGCCGGCTGTTCGGGTCGATCACCGGCGAGACCTGCCAGACCTCGCCATGATAGCTGCGCGGAGCGCCCGCAGGCGTCACGTCCGCAGGCACGCCTACCGCCACCTTGGCAAGATCGGCCTCGTCGAGATTGGCGAGCATTTCCAGCTGGCCGTCCTTGGCGATCGAGAACAGCACGCCCGAGCCGCCCGAAACCACCTGACCCGGCTCCACCTGACGGCGCAGCACCAGCCCTGCGGCGGGGGCGACGATGTTGAGGCGCGCGGTCTGCGCCTGCAACTGGCCCAGCGTGGCCGAGGCGACCTTCACGCGCGCAGACGCGGCATCGCGAGTCGCCGTCAGCTGATCGACGTCGGCCTTGGAGATGAAACCGCGATCCACGAGCTTCAGGGCACGGTCGAGATTGGACTGGGCGATTCGCGCGTCGGCCTGCGCCACCTGTACCTGGGCGGACTGGCTGGCGACCTGCTGGCTCTGCACCGAACGGTCGATGACCGCCAGCACCTGCCCCTGCTTCACCCAGTCTCCGGCATCGACGAGCACGGCGCGGACCTGTCCACCCTCGCCCACCGATCCCACCGGCATTTCACGGCGCGCGCCCAGCGAACCGGTCGCCTGAATGGCTCCGGCGACGGACGTGCGCCCCGGCTCCACCACCGAGACGACCGGCGTCTGTGCCGCATTCGCGGCGCCTGCAGCCGGAGTCGCGGCGTGGTGCATCATCGCCCACAGCCCCCCGCCTACGAGCACCACCAGAACGGCAGCGCCGATCCACCACCAGCGCTGCGAGCGTGGCCGGTGCATTGGCACGTCCGATTCGTCCTGCAGCTGATCTGCCGCCACAAAGTCCCCCGTCGTCGCGATCTTGCCGTCGTAGTTCATGTGCCACCGCCATGAGCCGCATCGCATTCATCCAAACAGGGTTCGGGCAAACGGACGCAGCACAAGGGCGAGCCTCGCGCGCGAACCGCCGCACGCATCCCCCGCTTCGCCCTTTATTTCAACGCAGAGACATAAACCGCGCGCGGCAGCGAGGCAACGCGCGTCCGTCGCAGGCCCGACCGGCATCGACGAATGTCGTTCGTCGAAAGCCGCGAAGTGTACGAATTTTAACGGGGTAGGGCCGCCGATACGGGCGCAAAAACGCGAAAGGCCCGCACGGATGGCGGGCCTTTCGACTCATGGCATCACCCTGCCGGAGCAGGCGCGGCCAATGCGATCAGAACTTCTGCTGGCGCTCGTAGAGATCGCGGTAGTGCTGGATACGCGTAACGCGCAGCCCCGGCATCCCGGAACGATCGACCGCGCGCTGCCACGAGGCGAACTCCTCCAGCGTCAGTTGATAGCGTTCGCACACTTCGTCGATGGTCAGCAGCCCGCCGTTGACGGCTGCCACAACTTCCGCCTTGCGACGGACCACCCAGCGGGTGGTATCGGCCGGCGGCAGGCTGTCGATCGTCAGCGGCTCCCCCAGGGGGCCGATCACCTGCGCGGGACGGATCTTCTGGTTCTCAATCATCTTTACCCTCGTGCGCCGGACATGGGGGGGACGGCGCCTAGGTCACTTGTGGATACCCCGGACTTGCCATTGCTTGAAGCATTTAGGTTAACGGACATTGAGTCTTCACCATAAGCAGAGATCGCATGAGCGGCATGCGGCTCGAAGCTGCCCTGCAGACGCGCCAGTGCGCGCGCCTGATGCACGTTCAGAACGGTCCGGATCTCGTGCGGGACGAACAACCGGGCACGCAGGCCAATCCATTCGAAAGGCCCGGCTTCCGGCGTCATCGCGTCCGCCGGATGGCCCTTGTGTCGGGCCTCATGGTCAAAGGCGATCTTCATGATCACTGCCTTTACGCCCCGCTTCCTCAAGAGGAGGTAAAGACCCGCAATAAGTTTTCCGGCCATTCGACAAGTTGCCCCCTCTTTGCGGTGAGTGGCAGGGGGTCCGACGATTCTACATTAACCATGTAATTTCATGGGCCTGCTCCTCCGCACATGACCTCAGGGATGCCCCTTAACAGAGCGGAGGTAGGAAAAGGCCCGGCAAGGCTGTATGGGGCGCACAAGGACACCTATTGCCATGACCACGACCCAGACGCCCGATTTCACCGCCGCCGCCCTGCTCGACGGTATCGACCCCGCCTCGCTGTTCCAGCTGGAGGGGCCGCTCAGCGCACGCCGCATCGTCGTGGCGATGTCGGGCGGCGTCGACAGTTCGGTCGTCGCGGTGATGGCCGCCGCCACCGGAGCCGAGACGATCGGCATCACGCTCCAGCTCTACGACTACGGCGCAGCGACCGGTCGCAAGGGCGCGTGCTGCGCAGGCGACGATATCCGCGATGCCCGCGCCGTGGCCGACCGGCTCGGCATCGCCCACTATGTCTTCGATCACGAAAGCAGCTTTCGCGAGGAGGTGGTCGAGCGATTCGCCGACGATTACCTCAACGGGCGCACCCCGATCCCCTGCATCCGCTGCAACATGGGCCCGAAATTCACCGACCTGCTGGCGATGGCGCGCGATCTGGGCGCCGACTGCCTCGCCACCGGCCACTATGTGCGCCGCGAGATCGGCCCGGCAGGCTCGGAACTGCACCGCGCCGTCGATCCCGCGCGCGACCAGAGCTATTTCCTCTACGGCACCACCGAAGCGCAGCTCGATTTCCTGCGCTTTCCCCTGGGCGGCCTGCCCAAGACCGAGACGCGCCGCCTTGCGGCAGCGGCTGGCCTGCGCAATGCCGACAAGCCCGACAGCCAGGACATCTGCTTCGTGCCCGATGGCGACTATGCCAAGATCGTGCGCTCTGTCCGTCCCGAAGGCGATGCGCCGGGCGAGATCGTCCATGCGCAGAGCGGCGAGGTGCTGGGCACCCATCGCGGCATCATCCACTACACCGTCGGCCAGCGTCGCGGTCTGGAAGTGGGCGGGCAGGCAGAGCCGCTCTATGTCACCGGGATCGAGGCCGCGACTCGCCGCGTGCTGGTCGGCCCGCGTCGCCTGCTGGGCGTTGCCGCCGCGCGCATCGTCGAGACCAACCGCATCGGTCCGCTGCCCGAAGGTGTCGCGCTGACTGCCAAGGTTCGCTCGATGGCGCGCCCGGTGCCGATCACGCTCGACGGGCCACTGGGCGACGGCGCAGCCACGACGATCCGCTTTGCCGAGCCGGAATACGGCGTCGCACCGGGACAGGCCGCCGTGCTCTATGCGGGTGAGCGCGTGGTCGGCGGCGGCTGGATCGATTCGACCGAGGCGGTCGAGCTTTAACCGCTACTCTTCCCAAGCCTCCAGCTGGCAGCCGCGATCCGGCGCGAAGGTCGCGCGTTGTGAAGCCAGAAACGGCACCCGCGCCGTCACGCTGGAGGCGCCATCATCGGCGGAAAGCCACACGAACGCGGCCACCGGGCCAAGGTTCGCGGCCTTGAGATCGCCCTTGCAGTCCGACAGCTCGCGGCCCGAGACATAGCGGCACACGCAGCCGGTGCGCGCGCCGAAGGCCGTTGCCGCCATGGCATCGTCACGCAGCGAGCCGCGCGCGAACAGGAAGGCGAAGACCAGCGCCAGCACCAGCAGGATCGCCGTGTTGCGTTTCCATCTTGAGGGCTGGCGACGGGGAGGAAGCGCCATGGTCGGCGGGCTATCCCCGGTCCGGTAAGTCTCGCCTGTTGCCATCTGAGCGCACCTCGCACATCACACCTCGCGTCATGCCGGTGCGCCGCCCTCCCCTTATCCTTTGCCTTGCCCTGCTGCCAAGCCTTGCCGCCTGTGGACAGAGTGGCGATGCCGGGCCGCCGCCGCCCAGCGCCGAGGCCGAAGCCGCGCTCAAGGGCAACGGCGGCGCGCCGCACGCCGCGCTTGGCCGGGCGATCGACGCGCTGTTCGATGATGGCGCCGTCGGCCACACCGATGCGCTGGTGGTTATGAAGCGCGGCGAAGTGATCGCCGAGCGCTATGCGGGCGGCATCGATGCGAAGACCCGCCTGCCCGGCTGGTCTGCCGGGCAGTGCGTCACAGCGCTGATAATCGGCCAGCTGATCAGCGACGGTCGCCTGCGCGCCGACGAATCGCCCCCGATACCCGACTGGCAGCGCACCGGCGATCCGCGCGGCGAGATCACGCTGCGCCAGTTGCTCCAGATGCGCTCGGGCCTGCGCCATTCCGAAACCGCGGTGCCCGAGCGGCATTCCGACCGCTTCCGCATGCTGTTCCTTGAAGGGCGCGACGACATGGCCGCCTATGCCGAAGCACAGCCGCTGGTCGCGCCGGTCGGCAAACGCTTCAAGCCTTCCTCCGCAACATCGGTGATTCTCGCCGATCTGGCCGCGCGCGTGCTGGCCGAGCACCCCGATCCCGACAGTCGCCGCCACGCCGTGAACGACTATTTGCGCACTCGCGTGCTCGACCCGATCGGCATGGGCTCCACAGTAGTCGGCTACGACCGCGCAGGAACGATGGTTGGCGCCGGGATGATCCACGCCACCGCGCGCGACTGGGCGAACCTCGCCGAATTCCTGCGCCACACCGGCTCCGTACAGGGCGCACAAGTGCTGCCGCGCCGCTGGGTGGAGTTCATGCTTCAGCCCTCGCCCGCCAATCCGGGCTATGGCGCGGGTGTGTGGCTCAACCAGGCCGGAAGCGACGGCTCCTCGCCGCTGTTCCCCGGCAAGGTCTCGAAGAACCTGTTCGGCTGCGTGGGCGAATATGGCCAGTACGTGATCGGCTCGCCCGACCAGCTGCTCACCGTCGTGCGCCTCGGCGAAACCGGACCGGACAAGACGCAGGCCCTGCACGACCGGCTGGGCGACCTGATCGCCCTGTTCCCGTCGAACTGAGAGTCGGTTTGAAAATTCGCATTACGCGAATTTTCAAATGGACCTCAGCCGACGATACCCGGCAGATGCCGCGCCATGCGTTCGTGGAGCAGCTTGACCAGCGCCGGTTCCATCAAGGCATAGTTGTCGGGAATATCGAGGCAGACGATCCGCTTGCCGTTGAGCACGCCGCGATACTTCTGCTGAATCCGGGTGCGATGCCGTCGCTCCATCACCACGATCAGGTCCGCCCAGTCGATCAGATCGCGCGACAAGGGCACCTCGGCATCGTTGTTCGTGCCCGCAGAGGCAACCTCCAGATCGCGGCGCCCTGAAAATACCTGCTCGGCGGTCGGGCTGCGGAGGCGATTCTGGCTGCATACGAACAGAACGGTCTTCACGCAGTCGCATCTCCTTGCGGACTGACCCGGATCGGCGGGAGCACATCCTTGCCGGCATCGCCCTCTTCGTCGACCAGACCTTCGGGATCGGGGTGGATCAGGATTTCCAGATCAGGAAATTCGGCGTGAAGGCGATCCTCGATGGCATCCATCACCTTGTGGGCCTCACGCACGGTCATCTGCGGATCGACCCAGATATGGAACTGCACGAAGTCCTGATTGCCCGAGGTGCGCGTGCGCAGATCGTGGACGCCGGAGACATCGGCATTGGCCGCCAGCACTTCGAGGAAGCGCTGTTTCTTCTCCTCGGGCCATTCGTGGTCCATCAGCTGTTCAAGCACTTCGGTCGAGGCGCTCCAGGCGCCCCACGCCAGCCACGCCGCAATGCCGAGGCCAAACAGCGGATCGGCCAGCGCGAACCCGGCATACTGGTCGAGCACCAAGGCGACGATCACTGCGATATTGAGCAGCAGGTCCGACTTGTAGTGTATGTTGTCGGTACGGATCGCGACGCTGGCGGTGCGGCGGATCACATATTGCTGCCAGGCGAGCAACACGAACGTGACGACGATCGCGATCACCGAAACGGCGATGCCACCTTCTGCCCCTTGCGTCTGGCTGCCTTGCGCGAACTGCTCCAGCGCCCGCGCGGCAATCGCGAAGGCGGAGAGCGAGATCAGCACGATCTGGAACATCGCCGCGATCGCCTCGGCCTTGCCGTGCCCGAAACGGTGGTTGTGATCGGCAGGCTGCGCGGCGATCCACACACCTGCCAGCGTCGCCACGCTGGCGATCAGGTCCAGCCCGGTATCGGCGAGACTGCCCAGCATCGCCGTGGAGCCGGTGCTCCACGCCGCCCAGCCCTTGAGCAGCAGCAGCACGCTGGCCGCCGCGATGCTGGCGAAGGCGGCGCTGCGGTTCAGCGCGCCGTTATCGGAAGAAGCACCGCTCATGGATAGAGCAACGAGCTGGTCCAGCCGCCCGCTTCACCGTCCCGCACGAAGCGGCGGCGTTCGTGAAGGCGGAAATCGCGGTCGTGCCAGAACTCGATCGCCTGCGGGACGACACGATAGCCGGTCCAGTGACGCGGGCGCTCGATCTCGCCTTCGCCGAAGCGTTCGCGCACCGCCTCGTAACGGGCAAGGAAGGTCTCGCGCGAATCGAGCGGGGCGGACTGGTCGGAAGCGACCGCGCCCAGCTGCGAATCGCGGGCGCGCGAATGGAAATAGGCATCCGCCTCGGCATCGCTGACCGGCGAGAGCGCGCCTTCGATGCGGATCTGGCGGCGCAGGCTCTTCCAGTGGAACAACAGCGCGACATGCGGGTTCGCGGCGATCTCGCCGCCCTTGCGGCTGTGGCCATTGGTGTAGAACACGAAGCCGTCGGGGCCATGGCCTTTCAGCAGCACCATGCGGACCGAGGGCAGACCGTCCGGCGTGGCCGTCGCCAGCGCCATCGCGTTCGAATCGTTGGGCTCGCTGGCGCGGGCCTCGTCCATCCAGACATCGAACAGCGCGAAGGGATCGCCGTGCGGGATCACTTCGTGAATCTGGCTCTGGTCCGCATCGGTAACGCTCATTGTCTGGTCCTCATCGCTTGCCGGAAGGAGGCTCTTGCCCTGCCTGCCGACCATACCCGAACGCCCTTCGCCTTACGCTTCTATCTGGCCTGTGCAAGATCAGGTGCAAGGCAATGCTTGCCGCAGAGGCAAACCGCACCTAGCTAATCGCCTGTCATGGCAAACGATCCCTATTCCACCCTCGGTGTATCCCGCAGCGCGAGCGAGAAGGACATCAAGTCCGCCTATCGCACGCTCGCCAAGAAGCTGCACCCCGATGCCAACAAGGACAATCCCAAGGCGGCCGAGCGCTTTTCCGAAGTGACCGCCGCCTACGATCTGCTGTCCGACAAGGACAAGCGCGCCAAGTTCGACCGCGGCGAGATCGATGCCGACGGCAATCCGCGCATGGACTTCGGTGCCGGGTTCGGCGGCGGGCGCGGCTTCGGCGGCGGTTCGGGCCCCCAGCACGGGTTCGGCGGCATGGGCGGCGGCGGCTTCGAGAGCGGCGGCATGGACTTCGAGGACATCCTCGGCAGCATGTTCGGTGGCGGTGGAGGTCGTAGCGGCGGCTTTGGAGGTATGGGAGGAGGCAGGCAGGCGCCGCGCGGTGCCAATGTCTCCTATCGCCTTTCCGTGCCGCTGACCGACGCGGCCGAGCTGAAACCGCAGCGAATCACGCTCTCGGATGGCAAGACCATCGACCTCAAGCTGCCCGCAGGCCTTGAGGACGGCACCCAGATGCGCCTTTCGGGCAAGGGTGAGCCCGGCCCCGGCGGCAGCGGCGATGCCATCGTCACGATCCAGCTCCAGTCACACGCGTCCTTCCGTCGCGATGGCGACGACCTGCGGCTCGACCTGCCGGTGACGCTCGACGAGGCGCTGAACGGCGCCAAGGTGAAGGCGCCCACCGCGTCCGGCGCGGTGATGCTGTCGGTTCCCGCCGGGTCCAGCTCGGGCAAGGTGCTGCGCCTCAAGGGCCGCGGCTTCACCCGCAAGGACGGCTCTCGCGGCGATCAGCTGATCTCGCTGGAAATCGTCCTGCCCGAACACGATGCGGACCTGATCCAGCGCCTCGAAGGCTGGCAGGACACCCGCGACGTGCGCGCCCGGCTGGGCGCCTGAATCTGCCCGACTCTTTGCCGGACGCTGGTCTCAACACTGGGCCCGACGGGCGATTATCCGGGCGACGACGACGCACCCTGTTCGCGGTGGCGGGCCGGGTGATCGCCGGTACCTGGGAAGATGGCTTCATCCACGCGGGCAACTTTGCCTACATGGCGATCATCGCGCTGTTCCCGTTCTGCATCGTGCTCGCCGCCGTGCTGTCGCTCTTGGGCGAAGTCCACCAGCTGGACCGTTCGATCGCGACCGTGCTCACCGCCCTGCCGCCGCGCGTCACCGAGGCGCTGGGACCGGTGGCGCAGGCCGTCGCCGGCGGACGCCACGGCTGGCTGCTCTGGGTGGGCGGCATACTGGGCCTGTGGACCTCGACCAGCCTGATCGAGACGCTGCGCGATATTCTCCACCGCGCCTATGACGTGAAGCCCGGCGCCAGGTTCTGGCGACACCGCCTGATCTCGACCGGGGTGATCTTTGCGGCGGTGTTGCTGTTGCTGCTTTCGCTGTCCTCGCAAGTGCTGATCGCGGTGGTGCAGCAGGTGATCGAGGTGCTGCTGCCCCGTGCCGAGGCCTTCGATTTCGAAATCGCCGCCTCGCGCGTGGTCAGTGCAGGCGCGCTGTTCGCGTCGATCTTCACGCTGTTCCTGCTGCTCACGCCCTCCGCGTTTCAGGGCCGACACAACCCGAAATGGCCGGGTGCAACCTTTGTAACGCTTTGGTGGTTGGCAGCGGCGTGGATATTGCCCAAAGTGTTGCGCAATTTCATCGCTTATGATCTCACTTACGGAAGTCTTGCCGGAGTGGTGATCTCGCTTTTCTTTTTCTGGCTAGTCGGACTAGGGATGGTCGTGGGCGCGGAACTCAACGCCGCCCTCGCCGCGCGTCCGGAAGAGCAGGAAACACTTTCGGGCCGCGATCTCTTCGCGAAGCACGCGGCAGAACACGATAACGAGGTACAGGAAAATACGAATGACCGGTCTGATGCAGGGTAAGCGCGGCCTCATCATGGGCCTGGCGAACGACAAGTCGCTGGCCTGGGGCATTGCCAGGAAACTGCACGAACAGGGGGCAGAGCTCGCCTTCTCCTATCAGGGTGACGCGCTGGAAAAGCGTGTGAGGCCGCTTGCCGAGAGCCTGGGCAGCGACTTCCTGATCGATTGCGACGTGTCCAACATGGACGCCCTGGACGCTGCCTTCGCCACGCTGAAGGAGCGCTGGGAGACAATCGACTTCGTCGTCCACGCCATCGGCTTCTCGGACAAGAACGAGCTGCGCGGCATGTACATGGACACCAGCCTGGACAACTTCCTGCTGACCATGAACATCTCGGCCTACAGCCTCGTCGCCGTGACGAAGCGGGCATCCGAGATGATGAACGAAGGCGGCTCGATCCTGACGCTGACCTACTACGGCGCCGAAAAGGTGATGCCGCACTACAACGTGATGGGCGTCGCCAAGGCCGCGCTGGAAGCGTCGGTGCGCTATCTCGCCAACGATCTCGGCCCCCGCAACATCCGCGTCAACGCGATCTCTGCAGGCCCGATCAAGACGCTGGCGGCCAGCGGCATCGGCGATTTCCGCTACATCCTGAAGTGGAACGAGTACAACTCGCCGCTGCGCCGCAACGCGACGATCGACGATGTGGGCGGCTCGGGGCTCTACCTGCTGTCCGATCTCGCCTCGGGCGTGACCGGCGAAGTGCATCACGTCGATGCGGGCTATCACACCGTGGGCATGAAGCAGGAAGACGCACCGGACATCGCGCTGGTGTGATTCTTTAGGGACACACGACAAACGAAAAGGGCCGGGAGATCACTCCCGGCCCTTTTCGTTTGGGCGGTGGATTCGTGAGCGGGGCGGTTAGTTACCCTTCGAATCCGGGGCCGTCTCGTTGTCCGCCTTTGCCGCGTCCTCCGCTGCATTGTCCTTGTTCTTGTCCGCCTTCTTGGCCGCGAAGTAGGCGTCCTCTTCCTTCTCGACCTGCTTCTGTTCGACAGCTGCAGTCTTGTCGATGGTCGCAAGGCGCTTCTGGCGTTCGGCATCGATCAGCTTGCTGAACTGGACATCGGAGCCGTTCTTCTTCTGGGCATAGGCCTGATCGATCAGCTTCTGGGTGCAGCCCGAAGCACCGCCGGAGCCCGAGGGCGAGCACGAATTGATGCCCGACGCGCCGACCGTCTCGTAGGCAGCGACCTTGTTGGCCCAGGGCTCGGCCTGCGGTTCATCCACCCCGCGCAGCGGCTCGGGAATGCGATAGCGCTCCGATTCGGGCTTGCGCGCGCAGACCGTGATCTCGCTGCCCTGCGAGGCCGGACACGGATCGTTGCCATAGACAATCAGCTGGTTGATCTTCTCGCCGGTATCCTCCGGCCCCGCATCGCCCACGGGCGTGCGCTGCTGCGCTATGGCCGGTGTGGCACCGAGTGGAAGCGCCAGCGCAAAGACAGACAGCGCAGTCGTGACGGTCAGGAGACGGGACATCGTACGGGGACTCCTTGGCAAACGGGCCTGTCGGATATCGGACCGGCCGTTTCCTCTTATGATATAGAGCCGATATAGGTCAGACGGACCACGAACGGTAGCATCGGTGTTGATCGGACACGCTTTGATACAGCCCGATCCGATAACCGCCTGCGATCAGAAGCGTTCCGACAGCCGAATCGCCGCCTTGCAGCCCAGCCGGATCGCCGCATAGAGCAGCGGATAGGCAGGCGCCTTCTCCGCCCCTGCGGCCAGCGCGGCGTCGCGGTGCTCGCGCTCCTCGTCGCGGAACTTGTGGACCACCTCGGCCAGTTCGGGATCGTCCTTGCCGATCTCTTCGATCTGCTGGGTATAGTGCTTGTCGATCTCGGTCTCGACCGCCGCCGTGCAGGCCATCGCCCCTTCCGGCCCGATCAGCGCCGTCACCGCGCCCAGCGCGAACCCGGCGACCGACCAGAACGGCTGGAGCAGCGTGGGGCGCACGCCGCGCTCGGCGATCATCTGATCGAAGAGCGCCTTGTGGACCTCTTCCTGCGCGAGCATGTGGACGATCTCGTTCGAGTGCGGCCCGCGCGATCCCATCACCGCCAGTTGCCCGGCATAGATGCGCACTGCCCCGTACTCGCCTGCCTGATCGACGCGAATCATGCGCGAGAATCGCTGCGCCGCGCGGCGCTTGTGATAGCTGCTGGCCGTCATGCTTGCGCTTGCAGTGCTCATCTCAGGCAAACCTCTTCTCGCGCCGCGTCAGCAGCAGGAAAATCGCGATCGCACCGGCGGTGGAGAACAGGAAGTTCCACCCGGCCAGCGAGATCCCGAACAGGCTCCACTGCGCCACGTCGCAGCGGATCAGCGGGGCTGACAGCACCGCGTCCAGCGAGCTTTTACCGCCACCACCGAATACCGTGGAGGTACATTCGGTCACACCCTGCCACCAGTGATACTCGACCCCGGCATGATAACCGCCGATCAGCCCCGTGACCAGCAAGGCAAGCCCCGCAACCGCCACCAGCGGGCGCACCGGGCGCCACCAGAACGCCAGCAGCGCCAGCACCAGCGCCACGAAATGCGGATAGCGCTGCCACCAGCACATCTCGCACGGGAACAGCCCGAAGGCATACTGCCCGATATAGGCGCCGCCCAGCGCGCAGACGGGAACCGCGAGCGCGACGATGCGCGCCAGACGAAGCGAGGGGGAAACGGCAACGGTCATCGCGTCAGGGTTCCGATCGGGATCAGTTGGACTTGCTCGGTGTCTTGGCGGCAGGCTTATCCGCCGCAGGCCTGGGCGGAACCGTCGCGGCGAGTGCGGCGGGCTTGCCCTGCACCCGGTCGAGCGTCTCGATCGCGTAGTGCAGCTGGAAGTCGGTGATGCCGTCCTTCTTGAGCTGCTCTGCGCTGATGTTGAAGCGCGGATCGGGCTTCTGGTCCTGCTCCAGTTCCTTGTCGGCCATCGACGATTCGTTGATGAGGTGGCCGCGAAGGTCGGATTCGCGCACCGCGCGCTCGTTGCGGGCGCGGGCATCGGGATCGGTCAGCTGCGGCACGGCAATGTCGGGATCGATGCCGCCTTCCTGCACCGAGTGGCCCGACGGCGTGTAGTACCGCGCTGTGGTGATCTTGATCGCGCTGGTCTTGTCGAGCTGGATGAACGACTGGACCGAACCCTTGCCGAAGGTGCGCTGGCCCATGATCACCGCGCGATGGCTGTCCTGCAACGCGCCCGCGACGATCTCGGACGCCGAGGCGGAGCCCGCATCGACCAGCACGATGATCGGCATGCCCGGAACGGCATCGCCCTTGAACACCGTCTCGGCGCGATAGACCTGGTTCTCGCTGGCAAGGCGCCCGCGCTGCGAGACGATCACGCCGTGGTCGATGAACAGGTCGGACAGCGCCACCGCCTCGTCCAGCGAACCGCCGGGGTTGGAGCGCAGGTCGAGCACCAGACCGTTCATCCTGGTGCCCTTGGTCGCGGCCTGCTGGCGCAGCGTGGTGATCGCCTTGGCGACATCGCGCCCGACGTTCTTGGAAAACTCGTTGACGCTGACGACGCCGATATCGCCCTTCAGCTCGGACGTGACCGGCTCCAGCTCGATCACCCCGCGCGTCACGGTGACGTCGAACGAATCGGGGCGACCGGGGCGATAGACGGTGAGCTTCACCGTCGTGCCCGAAGGCCCGCGCATCTTGTCGACCGCCTCGTCGAGGTCCTGCTCGTAATAGAGCTTGCCGTCGATGTGGGTGATATAGTCGCCCGCCTTGATCCCCGCCTTGTCGGCCGGACTTCCCTTGAACGGCGAGATCACCTTCACCACGCCGTCGTCCTCGACCACGGAAAGGCCAAGGCCGGTATAGTTGCCGTCGATCATCGTCTCCAGACGGTCCAGCGCGGCGCCGTCAAGATAGTCCGAATGCGGATCGAGACTGGCCATCATCCCGTCGATCGCGCCCTTCACCAGCTTGTCGTCATCGACCGGATCGACGTAGTTTTCCTTGATCAGCTGGTAGATCTCGAAAAGCTTGCCAAATTCCGGGTTCACCTGGCTGTCGACGGCGGCAAGGCCCGCTGTGGCCGCAGGCAACATCGCCACGGCGGAAACCAGCAGGGTAGCGCGCATCAGGGGCAGGAACTTCATCGGGCTTGGGGCCTCTCGTCAGTCGATCCGGGTCGGCAAGGCGCCGTCCGGTATTGTCGCAGGGCCGTCACTCTATCGAGCCGCGCCGTGCTTTTCCAGCGAAGAGCCGGGGGCGAAGATACGAAAGCTGCACGTAAAAAGCGCAAGTTACGGCGCGTGGATATAGAGCAGCGGATTAACCGGAACCGAATCGCGGCGCAGTTCGATCGTGACCTGCGGATGCCCGGCCCCGGCAACGCCCAGCGACGATCCCGCCACCAGCCTGTCGCCCACCGCCACGTCGAGCCGGGCAAGGCCGGTGACGAGCGAGGTCCAGCCGCCTGCATGCTCGACGATCACGATCTGCCCGAACCCGCGATAGACCCCGGCGTAGGCCACGCGCCCGTCCGCCGGGGCCACCACTTGCGCCTGCGCGCCGGTCTCCAGCGTCAGTCCACTGGCGCCCGGCTGTCCGGGCAACGCCTCGCCAAAGCCGGTCACGACCCTGCCCGCCACCGGCAGGACATAGCTGCCGAGCCCCTGCGGTGGAGGCGTGAAGTCCGCCACCGTCACCGCCTGCGTGCGGGTCGGGTCAGCAGGTTTCATGACCGGGCCGGGAAGCGACGCCAGTTGCGCGCGCAACCGCCCCTGCACGCCCATCGTGTCGATCAGGTCGGAAAGGTCGCGCGCCTTCTCGCCCAGCGCGAGGGCATGGTCCTGCTCGCGCGCGGCCAGCCCGGAGGCGGCGCGGCTGGCAAGGCGCTGGCGCGATTCGAGCACCGCCAGTTCGGTGCGTCGCCTGCCCAGATCGTCCTGCGCGACCTGCAGATCGGCATTGGCCTCGCGCGCGTCGGCCTCCAGCGTGCGGGCGCGGGCGATATCGGCGCGCAGGTCCGCCGTGCGCGCCTCGACCTCGGGCATCACCGAATCGAGAACCGCGCGCATGTAGACGAGATCGCGCACCGAGCCGGGGCGCAGCAGCGCGAACAGCGGCGGGCGGCGCGAAAGGCGCTGGAGCGAACCGGTCAGCCGGATCAGCGGCGCCTGCCTGCGCGCAAGGTCGGCCCGTAGCCGTTCACGCTCGGCAGAGATCAGCGCGATCCTTGCCTGCCGCGCGGCGATGTCGGCCTCGTTCTGCTGGATACGCGCGGCGACGGCAGCGGCAGCCTGCGCGGTCTTCTCGACCTGCGCGCCTGCCAGCTTCGCTTTCGCTTCGAGCTTGTCCGCGCGCTGGCGGGCGATCTCGCCCTCGTGCCGGGCCTGCGCCATCTGTCGGCGCGCCTGCGCGGCATCGGCAGCAGGATCGAGCACGGCCAGGCTGTCGCCCTGCCCCTGCCCCGGATGGGCCAGTACGACTGCCCCCACGGCCACCAGCAGCGTCGCGCCAAGCAGCGCGCCACGGTTCAGGCGTCGGGATGGGAGGGCGCGCGAAGAAAGGCTCACACGCGCTGTCTAGATCGACTGGGAGGAATGTCCAACGCTCTCTCAGCCCGACCGATGATACGGATGCCCCGCCAGAATCGCGGTGGCGCGCCAGAGCTGCTCAGCCAGCATCGCGCGGACCATCAGGTGCGGCCAGGTCATGCGCCCGAAGCACAGGAGGTGATCGGCCTGCGCCCGTGCCTCGTCGCCATGGCCATCGGCGGCGCCGATAAGGAAGCGGCATTCGCGCACGCCCTCGTCGCGCCAGCGCCCGAGCAGCGCAGCGAACTCCTCGCTGCTCATCAGCTTGCCGCGCTCATCCAGCAGGACTTCGCGCACCGGGGTATGGGTGGGAGGCGGTATCCGCCCGCCGACATCGGGCAGTTCGCTATGGCGGAACGGCCAGGTCAGGCGCTTGGCATAGCGATCAAGCAGTTCGGCTTCGGGCGAACGGGCGATCTTGCCGCGGGCGATGATGTGCAGAAGCATGGGGCAGGCGGTGCGCCAGCGCGGCGCCCGGCGCAAGCCCTACATGGACTTGCGCAGGCCTTCGATGGCTTGAAAGCGCCCCGACAAGGCCTGCCCGTCAAATATGTGTCGCCTCGACATGACAGCCGAGGCGCCCGACATATCGGCCGCGATCAGGCGGCGCCGCTGGGTCCGTCGAAGCCCCACATGCGTTCCAGATTGTAGAACGTGCGCACTTCGGGGCGGAACAGGTGGACGACAACGCCGCCGGCATCGACCAGCACCCAGTCGGCTGCGGGAAGGCCTTCGACGCGGGCATGGCCGAAACCGCCCTGCTTGATGCGCTCACCCAGCTTCTGGGCCATTGCAGCGACCTGGCGGGTCGAACGGCCCGAGGCGATCACCATGAAATCGGCGATGCTGGACTTGCCGCCCAGATCGATCGTGACGAGGTCCTGCGCCTGATCATCGTCGAGCGAACGCAGGACGAGCGACAGCAAGGGATCGTCGGATTCGACCGTGGGCAGATTCGCGGTCGGGGCAGAAATGCCGGTCGATTCCGGCTGGGTTTGTGCCTGTGGCATCTAGGTCGTGTGTGCTCCTTTCAGGGACCGGCACATTCGGCGGCGAACCCGGACGGGTTGCCGCACGACCGCGCGCGATCGGGTCTTGTCGTTGTCGGGGGCGAGGGGAGAGGCTGCTTCTCGTGTCACGACCAAGTGCCGGAAATCAGGCGCCGCGTGACCTGGTCACGAAGCTGCCGACCTCTCGAAAGCCGTGTCGTAGACTTTCGGGCCCAGTCCGGATCTGCCCGGCGTATCGCCGTGGCCGACCGCGTGTCGGGATCGAACCGCAATGTCACCAGTACCGGTGCGCTCCACCTTTCCGGCCGCTCGAGACTGGACAAAGGCCGCCGGAAACGCCTCAACCAGGCCATCGCGGGGCTCGCGACGACGGCATCATCATACCCCGGACGGGCGATAACCGCAATCGGCATGAGTCGTGCCAGCTTTCGCCAGTCCTTCCAGCGGTGCAACTGGGCCAGATTGTCCGCCCCCATCAGCCACACGAAGCGACGCTTCGGCCAGCGTTTCAGCACCGCGCGCAGGGTATCGACCGTATAGCGGGTCCCCATTTCGCGCTCCAATGCGGTCACACGAATCCGCGCGCGGCGGGCCTGCTTCTGCGCCGATTCGCAGCGTGTCGCCAGCGGTGCCATGCCCTCCTGCGGCTTCAGGGGATTGCCGGGAGATACCAGCCACCACACCTCGTCCAGCGCCAGCGCCTCGGCCGCGAACAGCGTGATGCGCCGGTGCCCGCCGTGCGCCGGGTTGAAGCTGCCGCCCAGCAGCCCGGTCACCGGGCCGCTGCGGATCTGAGTAGGTCGAGTCACTGCGATCGCGTGAGGGCGCCGGTTCTTACGGGCGCGCCTGCCCGGTCCCGCGCACCTGCCACTTGTAGGTGGTCAGCCCTTCGAGCGCGACCGGACCGCGCGCATGGAGGCGCCCGGTGGCAATGCCAATCTCTGCCCCGAGACCAAACTCGCCGCCGTCGGCGAACTGGCTGGAGGCGTTGACCATCACGATCGCGCTGTCGACCGCATTGAGGAAGCGCTCGGCCACATCCGCGTCCGCCGTGACGATGGCATCGGTGTGGTGCGAGGAGTGCTTCGCGATATGCGCGAGCGCGGCATCGAGGCCATCGACCACCGCGACCGACAGCACCGCATCGAGATATTCGGTGTCCCAGTCCTCATCCGTGGCGGGCAGCACGCGCGGGTCGAGCGCACGGGCGCGGGCATCGCCGCGCACTTCGCAGCCCGCCTCGATCAACCCGGCCACCACCGAGGCGCTTTCGGGGAAGCGCGCGTCGAGCAGCAGCGTCTCCATCGAGCCGCAGATGCCGGTGCGGCGCATCTTGGCATTGAGCGTCAGCGCGCGCGCCATCTCGGGATCGGCGGCCTCGTGCACATAGGTATGGCAAAGCCCGTCGAGGTGAGCGAGCACCGGCACGCGGGCATCGGCCTGCACGCGCGCGACCAGGCTCTTGCCGCCGCGCGGCACGATCATGTCGATCAGCCCCGCCGCCGTCAGCATCGCGCCGACGACCGCACGGTCCTGCGTCGGCACCAACTGCACCGCCGCACCGGGAACGCCCGCCGCTTCGAGCCCGGCCACCATCGCGGCCAGAATGGCGCGGTTCGAATGAATCGCCTCGCTGCCGCCGCGCAGCAACACGGCATTGCCCGAGCGAAGGCACAGCGCCGCCGCGTCTGCCGTCACATTGGGGCGGCTTTCGTAGATGATGCCGATCAGCCCGATGGGAATGCGCACGCGCGAGAGCTTGAGGCCGTTGGGTCGCTCGCTCTGCGAAATCACCTCGCCCACCGGATCGGCGAGCACCGCCACCTGATCGACGGCATCGGCGATCCCGGCAAGACGCGCGGAATCGAGGCGCAGGCGATCGAGCATCGCGCCCGACAGACCCTTGGCCTCACCCGCCGCGATGTCCTGCGCGTTGGCTTCCAGAATCGCTGGCTCTGCGGCCCGCAGCGCGGCGGCGGCGCTGACGAGTGCGGCACGCTTGGCCTCGTCACTCAAGGTGGCGAGCACGGCCTGCGCCGCGCGGCCGTCGCGCGCAATGCGGGCGACGAGCGCTTCGGGCGTTTCCGTCGTGACGACGGGGGCGAGCTGAAGATCCTGTTCCATAGCCTGCGTGTCCTATCATCGACGCGTGCGCCTGTCACCGCCCTGTCACCGCCCGGAAATGGCAGATTCGCAGGCATTCCGGCGATTCGCTGGATCTCAGGGCAACGGGCGCGTAACGGGCGTGCGACACCGGGCATCCGTTCATCGCCTGCCGATTTCGACTCGGCCCGAATCCACGGAAGATTACGGCGGGCGGATTCGCCAGAGCGCGGCGGTTTTGCTAGCGGAAGCGACCTTGCGGAAGCGGCGCTCTGATCGGGCGTGCCGTTCCGGATTTGTGGCGGGGTCGTCTTGAACTTACCGAATGTCGCGGTGCTGAAACAGCGCCTGCGGAATGCCTTTGCCGACCGCGAGTTCATCGTGCGGTCGCAAGGACAGATCCGCTTCGTGAAACTGTCCTCGCGCACGCAGGTCGCGGCGGCGGCAGTCGCGTTCGCGCTGGTCGGCGGTTCGGCTGCCTCGCTCGGCGCGCTGGCCCTGGGCCATGCCACAGCGGGAGACCGCCAGACCGCGCTCGCCGGACGCGAGGCACAGGTCGCGCAGGAGCAGGCCCGCCTCGCGCGCTACCGCGAAGGCGTGGAAGCCCGCACCGAAGACCTCGCCCGCCGCCAGCAGGTGCTCGAACAGCTGATGGACGCCCATCTCGGTTCGGACGGCGCCACCGATGCCGCGCTGGAAACGTCCCCCACCGCATCGACCTCTACCCCAACCGACCCGAACAAGATCAGCGCCGCCGTCCTGTCGCTGCGCGGCCTGCCCACGTCCGCCCAGCTTGACCGGATCGAGGCGCAGCAGTTCGCGCTGGTGGACCGCCTTACCCGCTATGCCGATGCCCGCAGCGAGAGCGCCGTTGCACAGATCCGCGAGCTAGGCCTCAATCCCAATGCGATGATGGTCCGCGCCCGCGCCGCCGAGGGTGGCCCGCTGCAACTGCTGTCGCACGGCACCATCGATCCGCGCTTCAGGGCGCTGGGCAAGAGCCTCGCCCGGATGGATTCGCTAGAGAACGGCCTTGCCAGCATCCCGCAGGTCTCGCCCGCGCATGTCGCCTATGTCTCGTCGAGCTACGGCTATCGTTCGGACCCGTTCACCGGCGCCAGCGCGTTTCACGCAGGGCTCGACTTTCCGGGCCCGATGGGCTCGCCGATCTATGCCGCCGCCAAGGGCACGGTCTCCTTCGTCGGCCAGCGCAGCGGCTATGGCAACTGTATCGAGGTCAGCCACGGCAACGGGTTGATGACGCGCTATGGCCACCTTTCGGGCTTCGATGCCCATGTCGGCGAAAAGGTCGACGCCGGTACGCAGATCGCCCGCATGGGCAGCACCGGCCGCTCGACCGGATCGCATCTCCATTTCGAAGTCCGGGTCAACGGCAACCCGGTCAATCCCCGGCCTTTCCTGGAGGCCGCCCGCAACGTCCAGCAGCAGGAAACCCGCTAAATGCCCCGTCCCCACATCGCGCCGCGCAGCGGCATGGCCTCGACTTTCTCGATCCTCAGCCCCGACGTCTCGGTGAAAGGCGACGTCAACGCCTCTGCCGACCTCCACGTCGATGGCCGGGTGGAGGGCGACATCACCTGCCAGGGCCTCGTCCAGGGCGAAGGCAGCGAGATCACCGGCGCCATCAAGGCCAAGACCGCGCGCATCGCAGGCACCGTCAAGGGCACGATCACCGCGCGCGAAGTGGTGATTCTCAAGACCGCGCGGATCGTCGGCGATGTGCATTACGACGCGCTCACCATCGAGCAGGGCGCGCAGATCGACGGTCGCCTGTCGCCCAACGGCGGCGATCTGGCGCCTTCGATTACCGCGAAGCCACCGCTGGCGATCGCGGCCCAGTAAAGAATCATATCCGTAGCGAAGCTGGCCGGCGGCGGGGAAAGCCGGTCCGCTTCGCTACGAATCTTCCGTCCGGCGTCAGACCAGCCTGACCACCATCAGCAGCGCGTAACTCACCGCGCCCAGCAGGGCGAGCGAGCCGACCACCGCCACGGTCGCCCGGCCTCCGGCCCGCGCCACGCTGCGCACATCGACGCCAAGACCCAGCGCCGCCATCGACACCACCGTCAGTCCGGTCGCCAGATGCCCGGCGGGTGCGACCACGGCCTGCGGCACCAGTCCAGCTGAGCGGACCGCGACCAGCAGCAGAAACCCGATGATGAACCACGGCACCAGATGGCCGATGGCAGGCCCCTTGCGCTGCGTTTCTTCAGTCCCGTGTGTGTGATGCTGGCGCGGCATCAGCAGCGAGAGCGTCAGACACACCGGGCCGAGCATCATCACCCGCACCAGCTTGACCAGCGTACCCATGTGGATGGCGACGGTGCCCATCGGTGCCGTGGCGGCGATCACCTGCGGCACGGCGTAGACCGTCAGCCCGGCAAAGGCGCCGAAAGCGGTCTCGCTCATCCCAAGCGCAAGGCCAAGCACCGGCAGGCCCAGCACGACGGCCACGCCCAGCACGGCGGTAAAGGCGATCGAGCCTGCCACCTCCTCGCCATCCGCACCGATCACCGGGGCGACGGCGGCGATGGCGGAATTGCCGCAGATCGAGTTGCCGCAGGCGATCAGCAGCGCCATGCGGACCGGCAGGCCGAGCAGGCGCCCGATGGCAAAGCTCACCGCGATGGCCAGCGCGACCACGCCCGCGATCCCGCCCAGCAGCGCCGGACCCGCCGACAGGATCGTGCCCGCGCTGACCGACAGGCCCAGCAGCACGACCGCGATCTCCAGCAGATACTTGGCGCTGAAGGCGATCCCCGCATGCCAGCGCCCGGACGGGTTCCACAGGCTGCGCAACGCCGTGCCCAGCACGATCGCCAGCACCAACGCCTCCAGCCAGGCCTTGCCCACCAGCGCGCGCTCCACGCCTTCCAGCGCATAGGCTGCAAGCGTGACGGCAAGGCAGAGCGCGAGCCCCGGCAGCACCTTGCGAACAGGCGCAAGGGAGGAGCCGATCGGGGCATGAAGGGCCTTGGGGAAAGCGATGGGGGACGCGAAAGCGCGCATGGGACATTCCTTTCGCCCCTTCAGCTACGCCTGCGGCATTCATCTATCCAACGCTTCATTTATATCATTTTGATCGATTTTCCTGATGAATAGTGCGAGGGTCTCATCATGACTCTCGAACAGTTGCGCATCTTCGTCGCCGTGGCCGAGCGCCAGCACATGACCGCCGCCGCGCGGGCGCTGAATCTCACGCAGTCGGCAGTGTCCTCGGCCATCGGCGCGCTGGAGGAGCGCCACGGCGTCAAGCTGTTCCACCGCGTCGGGCGCGGGATCGCCCTGACCGAAGCGGGGCAGCTGTTCCTTCCCGAAGCACGCGGACTGCTGGCGCGGGCCGACGCGACGCAGGTGATGCTGGAGGAACTGGGCGGCCTTTCGCGCGGACGGCTGCGGCTGGTCGCCAGCCAGACCATCGCTGCCTACTGGCTCCCCCCGGTGCTCGCCGCCTTCCGCCGGCGCTATCCGGCCATCGCCGTGGAGCTTGCCATCGCCAATACCGAACAGGCCGCCGCGCAAGTCCACGAAGGGCTGGCCGACCTTGGCATCGTCGAGGGCGAGGTGGACGATCCCGCGCTGGCGCACTGGGTGCTGGGTGCGGACCGGCTGGTGCTGGTCAGCGCCACGCCTTTCGCGCCCGACGCCACCCTGCCCGCTCTGGTCGCACCCGGCATTCCATGGGTCATGCGCGAGCAGGGGTCGGGCACCCGCTCCAGCTTCGAGGAGACGCTGCGCGAACAGGGCCTCGACCCGGACGCGCGCGACGCGGTGCTGGTGCTGCCCTCCAACGAAAGCGTGCGCACGGCGGTGGAGGCAGGCGTCGGCATCGCCGTGCTCTCGGGCCTCGTGGTCGCTCCGGCGCTGGCGGCGGGCACGCTGCATGCCGCGCCTTTCGTGTTTTCCGCCCGCGCCTTCCACGGCCTGCGCCACAAGGAGCGCTATCGCACCCGCGCCGCCGATGCCCTGCTGGCGCTGCTGGAAGAGCGCGCGTGAAACCTGACGCAAGGTTCCTGGCCTGGGCTCCAGCCGATACGAAAAAGGGGCCCTTGCGAGGCCCCTTCTTGCGTCTTTCATCCGGTAACGGAAAAGCTCAGCTTTCGCCGGCTTCCCGCTCGGCAGCGCGCTTGGCTTCGAGCCAGCGGGCGACTTCGGCTTCCTGCGCGGCTTCGCTCGACGCGCGCGAGGCGGCCTCGCGCTCGGCGCGCAGCTCGTCGATCAGGGCCTGACGGTCGTCGGTCAGGCGCTGATCGCCCTGACCATCGTCGGTGATCCCGGCCTTCTTGGCGGCCTTGGCAACGATCGCGTCCAGTTCGCGCTGCGAGCACAGGCCCAGCGTCACCGGATCCTTGGGCGTGATGTTCGCGATGTTCCAGTGCGAACGGTCGCGGATCGCAGCGATGGTGTTGCGGGTCGTGCCGATCAGCTTGCCGACCTGCGCGTCCGAAACCTCGGGGTGGTTGCGCAGGATCCAGGCGATGCCATCGGGCTTGTCCTGACGCTTCGAGACCGGCGTGTAGCGCGGGCCCTTGGTGCGGTTAGAGGTGATCGGGATCTTGTGCATGCGCAGCTTGTACGCAGGATCGGCCTGACCCTTCTCGATCTCGTCCATCGTCAGTTCGCCCGAACGCACCGGATCGCGACCGGTGTACTTGCTCGAGGTGAGGTCGTCAGCCATGGCCTGGACTTCGAGCATGTGCAGACCGCAGAATTCTGCGATCTGTTCGAACGACAGCGCCGTGTTATCGACCAGCCAGGCGGCGGTCGCGTGCGGCATCAGCGGAGCGGGCTGGCTCATGTCTTTATCTCCAGCGGAAACAATAAGGGCCGCCCCTCGCGGAGCGGCCGTTCCGGGCCGGTTTAGGCGAATTCACGCCGTTGGGCAAGCGCATGCTTGGGGTTTGTTGCAATCCGTCAAGAGAGCGACCGATCCGCAACCGGCCCTACAGAGCCTCGCGCTTCCTTATTTATCCATCGCCACGAAGCCGGGCAGCTTGCGCACCCGGTCGAGCCAGCGACAGACCGCCGGATGATCGCCAAGGCTGAACCCGCCCGCCTCGGCCAGATGCGTATAGGCGAACAGCGCAATGTCGGCGAGGCTGGCCGAAGCGCCGACGAACCATTCGCGGCCCGTCAGGTGCTCGTCCATCAGCTTGAGCGCGGCTTCACCCGCCGCGCGCTTGCCCATGATCTGTTCGCGCTGCTGCGGGCTGAGGTTGCCCTGCCCCAGAAAGACCAGCCAGAAGCGCAGCGTGGCGATGTTCGGTTCGTGGTTGTACTGCTCGAAAAACATCCAGCGCAGCATGTCGGCACGTTCGAAGCGGCTGTCGGGCACCAGATGCGTGCTCTCGCCCAGATACCAGCATGCCGCGTTGCTTTCGGGCAGGAAGCGCTCACCGACCTGCAGCACCGGAATGCGTCCATTCGAGTTCACTTTCGAGAGAAACTCGGGCGTGCGCGTGTCGCCGCGCATGATGTCGTACTGCCGACGCTCCAGCGGCAGGCCGAGCAGCGCCGCGGTCAGCTGGATCTTGTAGCAGTTGCCGCTGCGCGGATCTTCATGCAGCACCAGTTTATCGGTCATCATCTTACGTCCCGCCCGTTCGTCATTCAGCCCCGCCCGCTGTCCGGGCGCCCCGCCGTAGGATCAGCTTAAGCCTGTTGCCTCAGACTTCCAGCACGATCTTGCCGACATGATCGCCCGATTCCATGTAAGCGTGCGCAGCAGCCACGTCGGCCAGCGCGAAACGGCGGTCCATCACCGGACGCAACGCACCGGATTCGACCAGCGGCCAGGCGTTTTCGTGCAGATCCTGCGCCAGCAGCGACTTGAACGCATCCGAGCGGGCGCGCAGCGTCGATCCGGTCAGCGTGTAGCGCCGCATCATGACCACGGCCATGTTGATCTCCGCCTTCGCGCCGCCCTGCACCGCGATGGTGACATGGCGACCCTCGGGCGCAAGGCACTTGAGGTTGCGCGCCACATAGCTGCCCGCCACCATGTCGAGCACCAGATCGACGCCGCGCCCCTGCGTGATGCGGCGCACTTCCTCGACGAAATCGCTCGCCTTGTAGTCGATCGCGTGATGCGCACCGATGTCGAGCGAGGCCGCGCACTTCTCGGGCGAACCGCAGGTGGTGATGACCGTGAGGCCGAACAGCCGCGCCAGCATCGTCGCCATCGAGCCAATGCCGCTGGTGCCGCCGTGGACCAGCAGCGTCTCGCCCTCGCGCGCGAAACCGCGCTCGAACACGTTGTGCCACACCGTAAACAGCGTTTCGGGCAGCGCGGCGGCCTGATCGAGCGGAAGGTCGTCCGGCACCGGCAGGCAGTGTCCGGCATCGGCCAGCGCATATTCGGCATAGCCACCGCCGGTGATCAGCGCGCAGACGCGCATGCCGAGCAGCGGATCAGTGACGCCCTCGCCCAGCGCGACGACCGTGCCGGACACTTCCAGTCCCGGTATCGGCGAAGCGCCCGGCGGCGGGGGATAATTGCCCTCGCGCTGGACCACGTCGGGCCGGTTCACGCCCGCGAAGGCCACCTTGATCAGCACCTGTCCCACGCCCGGCACAGGCATCGGCAGCGTTTCGGGCCGCAGCACCTCGGGGCCGCCCGGCGCATCGTAGCCGATGGCGGTCATGGTGGTGGGAAGCGTGGCGGAAATGGTGGAAATCTCAGTCGACATGGCGAGGAAATTCGCCCTTTCGTAACCCCGGTTCATCGCAGCAGTGGATCACTTTGTGCCGTGTCGCAAGGGCATTGACAGCAAAAGCGATCAGACCGATGTTCCACTAATGGACGACGACGAAGGACCGCGGCGGCGGTCGACCGAAGGCAACTTCGGTGCCGCCAGCCTCCTCGCCCGCGAAAGCCTGGACGGCTATTCGCTGGACGAACTCGACGCGCGAATCTCTCTGCTCGAGTTCGAGATTTCCCGCATTCGCGATCATCGCGAGCGTGCCTCGGCGCATATGCTGGCCGCACAAGCGCTGTTCGGAGCGCCCAAGGCCGGGTCTCGAACCTCTTGACCATAGGGTTGCGCCCGGATGGCTTCGACGAGCCCCTCGCAACCCTTTCCGGCGTACCTATATTGCCATTGTCACCCTTTCCCGTCCCTCCAGCCTCCCTTCCCTCCAGCCTCCCTTCCCTCCAGCCCCTCAACTCTCCCGACACGGAGCGTCCTCCTCTTGTGATGGAAGCCAATTAAATGCCCAGTTTCGCCCAAAGCCTTGAGAAGACCCTGCACTCGGCTCTGTCCCACGCATCCGAGCGCAGCCACGAATATGCGACGCTCGAGCACCTGCTGCTCGCGCTGATCGACGACGCGGACGCCGCGCAGGTGATGCAGGCCTGCGGTGTGGACCTCGGCGATCTGGGCGACGTGGTGCGCCAGTATCTCGATCAGGAGTACCAGTCGCTCAAGACCGAGGAAAAGGGCGACCCCGCCCCGACCGCCGGTTTCCAGCGCGTGATCCAGCGCGCGATCCTGCACGTCCAGTCCTCCGGCAAGGATACCGTGACCGGCGCCAACGTGCTCGTCGCGCTGTTTTCCGAGCGGGACAGCTACGCCGTCTATTTCCTGCAGCAGCAGGACATGAGCCGTCTCGATGCCGTCAGCTTCATCAGCCACGGCATCGGCAAGGGCGGCAAGCGGATCGAGGATCGCAGCCCCAAGGGCAGCGACGAGAGCACCCCTGCGCCCGAGGAAAAGTCGGAAAGCAAGGGCTCCAGCGCGAGCAAGAAGGATTCCGCGCTCGACCAGTTCACTGTCAATCTCAACGAGAAGGCGCTGAAGGGCAAGGTCGACCCGCTGATCGGCCGTGGCCCCGAAGTGGACCGCACGATCCAGATCCTGTGCCGCCGCTCGAAGAACAACCCGCTCTATGTCGGTGATCCCGGCGTCGGCAAGACCGCCATCGCCGAGGGCCTTGCGCGCAAGATCGTCGAGGGCGAAGTGCCCGAAGTGCTGGCCGAAGCGGTGATCTACTCGCTCGACATGGGCAGCCTGCTGGCCGGAACCCGCTATCGCGGCGACTTCGAGGAACGCCTCAAGCAGGTCGTCTCCGAACTGGAGAAGATGCCGCACGCAGTGCTGTTCATCGACGAGATCCACACCGTGATCGGCGCCGGCGCCACCAGCGGCGGCGCGATGGATGCCAGCAACCTGCTCAAGCCCGCGCTGTCGGGCGGCACGATCCGCTGTATCGGTTCGACCACCTACAAGGAGTTCCGCAACCACTTCGAGAAGGACCGCGCCCTGCTGCGCCGGTTCCAGAAGATCGACGTGAACGAGCCGACCATCGAGGACACGATCAAGATCCTCAAGGGTCTGCGCTCGGCCTTTGAGGATCACCACAAGGTCAAGTACACCGCCGATGCGATCAAGACCGCGGTCGAGCTTTCGGCCCGTTACATCAACGACCGCAAGCTGCCCGACAAGGCGATCGACGTGATCGACGAAGTGGGCGCGATGCAGATGCTGGTGCCCCCCAGCCGCCGC
Source organism: Novosphingobium sp. BAM6 (assembly GCF_057784955.1). Classification (NCBI taxonomy): domain Bacteria; kingdom Pseudomonadati; phylum Pseudomonadota; class Alphaproteobacteria; order Sphingomonadales; family Sphingomonadaceae; genus Novosphingobium; species Novosphingobium sp. BAM6. Next base: position 83,780 of record NZ_JBYNTR010000002.1, read on the forward strand.
AAGAAGACGATCACCTCGAAGGAAATCGAGCAGGTGATCGCCACGATGGCGCGCATCCCGGCCAAGTCGGTCAGCTCGGACGACAAGAAGGCGCTCGAAAACCTCGAGGTCGATCTGAAACGTGTGGTGTTCGGTCAGGACAAGGCCATCGAGGTGCTCTCCACCGCGATGAAGCTGAGCCGTGCGGGTCTTCGCGATCCGGACAAGCCGATCGGCTCGTTCCTGTTCTCCGGCCCCACCGGCGTCGGCAAGACCGAAGTCGCCAAGCAGCTGGCGCACATCATGGGCATTCCCATGCAGCGCTTCGACATGTCCGAATATATGGAGCGCCACTCGATCAGCCGTCTGATCGGCGCCCCTCCGGGCTATGTCGGCTACGATCAGGGCGGTCTGCTCACCGATGCGATCGACCAGCAGCCCCACTGCGTCCTGCTGCTCGACGAGATCGAGAAGGCGCACCCCGACCTGTTCAACATCCTGCTGCAGGTGATGGACAACGGCCGTCTGACCGATCACCACGGCAAGACCGTGGACTTCCGCAACGTGGTGCTGATCATGACCACCAATGCGGGCGCATCGGACATGGCGCGTTCGGGCATCGGCTTTGGCGACGTGTCGAAGGCGGATGCCGGCGAGGAAGCGGTCAAGCAGCTGTTCACGCCGGAATTCCGCAATCGCCTCGATGCCATCGTGCCCTTCGCCTATCTTGCGAAGCAGACGATCAGCCGGGTGGTGGACAAGTTCATCCTCCAGCTCGAACTGCAGCTGGCCGATCAGAACGTCCACATCCAGTTCGACGGCGATGCCCGCACCTGGCTGGGCGATCGCGGCTACGACAAGCTCTATGGCGCGCGTCCGATGGGCCGCGTGATCCAGGAGAAGGTCAAGCAGCCGCTGGCCGAGGAACTGTTGTTCGGCAAGCTGGCGCAGGGCGGCGAAGTCCACGTCTCGGTCAAGGATGATGCACTCAGCTTCGAGCTGACCCCGTCCGCGCCCAAGGTGGTCAAGGCGAAGAAGAAGCCCGCCGCCCGCTCTTCCGGCGCTTCCGGCGCTTCCGGCAGGGCCACCACCGCCAAGAAGCCGGGCGAACAGCCGGAGACCAACGGCGACGACTGATACGCGTAAACGCAAAACTATCTGACACGGCCGGCCCGCTTCACTCGAAGCGGGCCGGTTTTGCATACGGGGGGACTACGGGGAATGGTCACGATACGAAGCAGCCGCTGGGCTGCGGCATGCACTCTGGCGGGCAGCATGCTGGTGCTGGCGACAGCGACAAACGCATTTGCCGAAGACGGGAACAAGACTCAGGCGGGTAAAATCGAGACTGCTGAAAGCAAGACTGGCAAGACACCCGAACAGGCGCCGCTGGCCAAGCGCACCGGCCAGAGCGGGCTGCCGCTCAGCGCCACGCAGGTCGCGATGGATCTGCCCCACCTCACGCTGTCACTTGCCGTCGACCCATCCGCAAAAACGATCGCAGGGACCGCAGACTATACCGTGCAGGCGCTTTCGCCGCTGTCGAAAGTGGAATTCGATCTCGATCCGCGCCTGCCGGTCAGCAAAGTCACTATCAATGGCAAGGCCGTGGCATCGACGCAGTGGTCGAACCCGGACGGCGGTCTGGTGATTCGCCTGCCGCGCCCGTTGAAAAAAGGACAGCAGGCCCGCGTTGCCATCACGTATGGCGGCACACCGTTCGTCGGCCCCAATCCCCCCTGGGTAGGCGGCTTCGTCTGGAGCACCGCAAAAGATGCTGCCGGACATGACCAGCCATGGATCGCCACCGCCGTACAGGGACAGGGCTGCGACCTGTTCTGGCCCTGCCTCGATCATTTCTCCAAGCGCGTGGGCGTGCTCGATTTCATGATCGATGTCCCCGATCCACTCGTCGCGGCATCGAACGGCAGGCTGATCGACAGCCGCGAGGCGAACGGGCGGCGCATCTGGCACTGGCGCGCCCGCACCCCCAACGATTATGGCGTCTCGCTCCAGATCGGACCCTACGAGACCGCGACGCGTGACTATGCCAGCCGTTTCGGCAACACGATCCCGACCGAATTCTGGTATCTGCCCGGCGACAAGGCCGGAGCCGATGCCATGCTGGATCAGATGCAGGACTTCCTGCGCTTCTTCGAAAGCACTGTCGGCCCCTATCCCTGGAGCGACGAGAAAGTCGGCCTTGCCGAAACGCCGCATCTGGGCATGGAACACCAGACCATCAACGCCTATGGCAACCACTTCAAACCCTCGCCCGAGGGCTATGACTGGCTGATGCACCACGAATTCAGCCACGAATGGTTCGCCAACCAGTTGACCAACGCGCGCAACGCCGACATGTGGCTGCAGGAGGGCTTCGGATCGTACATGCAGCCGCTCTATCTGCGCTGGAAGAACGGCGATCTCGAATATCACGCCGCGCTGTGGGACATGCGCAAGAAGATCCGCAGCACCGTGCCGCTCGCGCCCGACACCGAAGTGTCGAGCACGTATTACGACGACAAGGACGCGCACTGGGGCGGCGATATCTACTACAAGGGCGCCTGGATTGCCCATACGCTGCGGCTCTACATGGGCGACGAGGGGTTCGGCCGCGCGCTTCGCGCGATCACGTATGGGCGCGATGATCCCAAACCGGGCAATTTCGCGCACCAGATTCACGATACCGCCGATTTCCAGAAGGTAGTCGAGCAGATCACCGGCAAACCGATGGGCTGGTTCTTCGACGCCTATTTCCGCGTGGCCCCGCTGCCGCGTCTGGAAGCGCGGCAGGACGGCACGCACCTGACCCTGAGCTGGCACACACCCGCAGCCGAACCCTTCGTGCTGCCGGTGGAGGTCCGCGTAGGCGACACGGTACATCTCGTGGATATGGCAGATGGCCATGGTACACTGGAACTGCCTTCGCCCGATACGCACTACGTGCTCGACCCGAACGGCAAGATCCTGCGCGACGATCCCGCGATCACCACATGGCAGGCCTTCGAGGATCAGCAGGCCAAGGACAAGGACGCCAGGGAGAAGGCTGAAAAGTCGAAAAAGGACGCAAGCTCCGGCACCAAGGACTGACCCTTCCCAAAGACAGGGAAGAAAGGGCGGGAACCACAGCGGTTTCCCGCCCTTTCTTCTATATTCCATGCCCCGCGATTTCGCCTGGATCCGGCCCGAGCCTCACGGCATCCACATCGTCCCCCAAAGCCACGGGGCGGACTGCTGGATCGACCCGGCGCACCCCGTCGACACGGCGCTGATCACCCACGGCCACGCCGACCATGCCCGCGGCGGCCATGGCCAGACGTTCGCCACACCCGAAACGCTGGCGATCATGCGCCTTCGCTACGGCGTGGAGGAAGGCGCGGTGCCGACGCCCTACCACCAGCCGATAGACCTGCCGGGCAACGTCCGCGCGACCTGGATCCCCGCCGGGCACGTCCTCGGTTCGGCGCAGATCCTGCTGGAGCACGCGGGCGAGCGGGTGATCGTGACCGGCGACTACAAGCGTCGGCCCGATCCCACCTGCCCGCCTTTCGAAGTCACGCCCTGCGATGTCTTCATCACCGAGGCGACTTTCGCGCTGCCCGTGTTCCGCCACCCACCCATCGCCCACGAGATTGCGCGGCTGCTCGATGCTCGCGCCGCCAATCCCGACCGCTGCGTGCTCGTCGGCGCCTATGCGCTGGGCAAGGCACAGCGGGTGATCGCCGAACTGCGCCTTGCCGGATACCGCGACACCATCTGGATGCACGGCGCGATGGAACGCATGTGCCGCCTATACGAAGAGTTCGGGGTAGACCTTGGCGATCTGCGGCTCGTCTCCGAAGCGCCGAAGGATGCGCTGGCAGGCCACATCGTGCTGGCCCCGCCCTCCGCGCTGAACGACCGCTGGAGCCGCCGCCTGCCCGATCCGATCACCGCCATGGCGTCCGGCTGGATGCGCGTGCGCCAGCGCGCCCGCCAGCGCATGGTCGAACTGCCGCTCGTCATCTCCGACCACGCCGACTGGGACGAACTCACCCGCACCATCGAAGAGGTCAACCCCGCCGAAACCTGGATCACTCACGGCCGCGAAGACGCCATGCTGCGCTGGTGCGAACTCCACCAGCGCAAGGCCCGCGCACTGGCGCTGGTCGGCTATGAGGACGAGGATGATTGAGGGGATGAGACAGGTCGGGATTCAAGATAGGAAAGACGCAGGGGAGCAGAGCCCCCCTGCACCCCCAATACTGTCGATGTGGATACTCTCCCGCGCCCCTGCACCACGCTTTGGCCGGAAGACATTTGGTCTCCCGACGCTGCGGCGGGACAAGACGGCGAACAGGCGCCCGACAACAACAGTAACGGGGTCTGGGGCCCACGGCCCCAGGACTATCCTTCCTGACTCTCTCGAAACACCCTCCCCCTCCTGATGGAACGCTTCGCCGCCCTGCTCGACGCGCTGGTCTACACCCGCAGCCGCAATGCCAAGCTGCGGCTGCTGGCAGAGTACCTGCGCGAGACCCCCGATCCCGATCGCGGCTGGGCCTTGGCGGCGCTGACCGACGGGCTCGATTTTCCGGCGGTGAAGTCCTCGACGATCCGCAATCTCATGGCCGAGCGCATCGATCCGGTGCTGTGGACTCTGAGCCGCGACTATGTGGGCGATTCGGCGGAGACGGCGAGCCTGCTCTGGCCCGAGCCGGATGCCCCGCCCTCGCCGCCCACGGTCAGCGAGGCGGTCGCGGCGCTGGCGGCGATGACTCGGGCGAATGTCGGCATCGAACTGCCACGCCTGCTGGACCGACTGGATGCGGAAGGCCGCTATGCCCTGCTCAAGCTCGCGACGGGCGCGATGCGGATCGGCATTTCGGCGCGACTGGCGAAGACCGCGTTTGCGCAGGCGTTCGATGTCTCGGTGGAGGATGTCGAGGAGCACTGGCACGGGCAGGCCCCGCCTTACGATGCGCTGTTCGACTGGGCCGCGCACGGTGCGGCAGCGCCTTCGTCCGAGCACCTGCCGCTGTTCCGCCCATTCATGCTGGCCCATCCGCTGGAGGACGGCACGCGGCTCGATCTGTCCGAGTACGTTGCCGAATGGAAGTGGGACGGCATCCGTGTGCAGGTGGTCCATGCGAGAGGCGAGGACGGGACAGGCGAGACCCGCGTCTATTCGCGTTCCGGCGACGATATATCGGCGACCTTTCCCGAGATCGCCGAGGCGCTGCCGTTTGATGCCGTACTCGATGGCGAACTGCTGGTGCGCGGCAGCCATCAGGGCGGCGAGGCCAATGAGGCCACGCAGGGCGGTGCGGCCAGCTTCAACGCGCTCCAGCAGCGCCTCGGTCGCAAGAGCGTGAGCAAGGCGATGCGCAACGACTATCCCGCTTTCGTGCGCCTTTACGACGTGCTGCGGCTGGATGGCGAGGATCTGCGCCCGCTGGGCTGGAGCGCGCGCCGGGCCGCGCTGGAGGCGGTAGTGTCCCGCCTCGATCCTGCGCGGTTCGATCTGTCCTCGCTGATCCGGGCGGTCGATTTCGACCAACTGGCGGCTTTACGCGAAGGCGCGCGCGACGAGGCCATCGAGGGCCTGATGCTCAAGCGGCGCGACAGTCCCTACATCGCGGGCCGCAAGACCGGGCTGTGGTACAAGTGGAAGCGCGATCCGCTGCTGATCGACTGCGTGCTGATGTATGCCCAGCGCGGCTCGGGCAAGCGCAGTTCGTTCTATTCGGACTTCACCTTCGGCTGCTGGGACGGCGATCCGGAAAACGGCGGCGAGCTGCTCCCGGTCGGCAAGGCCTATTTCGGATTCACCGACGAGGAACTGAAAGGCCTCGACCGCCATGTCCGCCAGCACACCGTCAACCGCTTCGGCCCGGTGCGCGAAACCGACAAGTCGCTGGTGCTCGAAGTCGCCTTCGATTCGGTCCATGCCAGCAAGCGGCACAAGTCCGGCCTTGCCATGCGCTTCCCCCGCATCCACCGCATCCGGGCCGACAAGCCCGCGCACGAGGCCGACCGGATCGAAACGCTCAAGGCGATGATCCGGGATTGAAGGAGGAGTTGACCGGCATCAAGTTCCACGTGGAACGTTCGTGCTAAGGGCAGCAGCATGAGCCCGGATTTGCCTGCATGACCGATATCGACGATCGCACCCAGACCATCCACGCGCGCCTCGGTGGTGACGCCACGTTCGCCGCGATCGCCGCGCGGTTCTATGCCCGGATGGACAGCGAGCGGCGCTATGCCCGCCTGCGCGCGATGCACCCGCACAATCTCGAACCCACACGCGCTTCGCTGACCGGCTTCCTGATCGGCTGGGCCGGCGGACCGCGAGACTGGTTTGCGGCCAATCCGGGACGCTGCATGATGTCGATGCACACCGGCATGGCGATTGATCCCGAGGTTGCCGGGCAGTGGGCCGAATGCATGGAGCACGCGATCCGCGACGTCCTGCCCGATCCCGCGCCGGGCGTTCCTCCCGGCTTCGATGCAGAGGCCCGCAATATCGTCGCCGATGCCCTCACCCGCACCGCCCATGCGCTGGGCCGCGCGCAGCAGTTCCGGTGAAAGTGAATATCAGATGTCGATCCGAAACATCTTCTCGCGCGAGGTGCTTCCGCGCAGCAGCTCCACCCGCGAAGGCGCGATATCGAGCGCGGAGGCGAGCAGCATCCGCACCGCCGCATTGGCCATGCCGTCCTGCGGCTGGGCGCGCACTTTCGCCATGAGCCGCCCCGCGACGATCTCCAGCGCCTCCACCCGCGCGCCGGGCGTGACTTTCAGCGCCAGACGGCCTTCCGGATCGACCAGCGCCTGAACCGCCTCGGCAGGCGGCAGGACGGGTTTGGGACGAGCCATCAGTCGTGTGCGAGGCCCGCCGCAAGACCAAGCGCAAGGCCTAGCGCCTGGGCATGGGCACGGCCATTCTCGACATAAGACGCAACGCCCGCCCGGTTGCCCGCCAGCGCCGCCTCGTCCAGATCGCGCAGGTACTTCGCCGGGCGACCGATCCACAGCTGCCGCGCGCCGATCCGCTTGCCGGTCAGCTGCGCGCCCGCCGCCAGCATGCCCTCCGCCTCGATATGGCTGCCGTCCATGACGATCGCGCCGAGCCCCACGAACGCGCCATCCTCCAGCGTGCAGCCATGGATCATCGCCATGTGCCCGATCAGCACGTCCTCGCCGATCAAGGTCGCATAACCCTCCGGCCGGTGCGGCTTGGGACTGTCGCAGTGGATCACCGTCCCGTCCTGCACATTGCTGCGCGCGCCGATCACCACCCGGTTCACATCGGCGCGGATCACGCAGTTGTACCAGATGCTGACATCCGGCCCGATCTCCACATCGCCGATGATCCGGCACCCCGGCGCGATAAAGGCGCTGGAATGGATGCGCGGCGCCTTGCCGTGAATCGCGGCGATGGTGATGTCTGGGCGGGGGGTGGTCATGGCGTGGCTCTTCCAGGGGTTTGTGATTGGGGAAGAGCTTTAGAGGATAAACGCAGGGGAGCAGAGCCCCCCTGCACCCCCTTTACGTCTTCCGGCGCGAGCCTTGAGAATGAGGCAGGCGTGCCCGCGTATTCCTATCGTCGGAAGACCCTAACTACCGACAGCGCGGCGGGTCATGACGCCGAACCGGCATTCCTGCGCCGACAGTAACGGGGTCCGGGGCCACTGGCCCCGGAAAGTCACCCCTTCCAATCTTCCAACTCTACCCCTCAGCCGTTCAGCAGCTTCGCCGCGTGGACCGCGTGATAGGTCAGCACACCAGAGGCGCCTGCCCGCTTGAAGGCCAGGAGTGTTTCCAGCACCATCGCATCGCGATCGGCCACGCCAGCCGCGACGCCCGCCTCGATCAGCGCGTATTCGCCCGAGACCTGATAGGCGAAGACGGGAACCTCGAAGCGCTCCTTCACCCGGCGCAGCACGTCGAGATAGGGCAGGCCCGGCTTGACCATCACGGTATCCGCGCCTTCGGCAAGGTCCATCGCCACTTCGCGCAGCGCTTCCTCGGTATTGGCCGGGTCCATCTGGTAGGTCTTCTTGTTGCCCTTGAGCAGCCCGCGCGAGCCGACCGCATCGCGGAACGGGCCGTAGTAAGCCGAGGCGTACTTGGCCGCGTAGGACATGATCTGGACGTTGATATGGCCTTCGCCTTCCAGCGCGCTGCGGATCGCGGCAATGCGGCCATCCATCATGTCCGACGGCGCGATGATATCGGCCCCGGCGCGCGCCTGGTTGAGCGACTGGTCGACCAGCGCCTCCACCGTGCGGTCGTTGATGACATAGCCCTCGTCATCGATCAGCCCGTCTTGCCCATGGCTGGTGTAGGGATCGAGCGCGACGTCGGTCAGCAGGCCGATGCCATCGCCCAGTTCGTCACGGATGGCACGCAGGGCGCGGCACATCAGGTTGTCGGGGTTGAGCGCTTCGGCGCCATCCTCGCTGCGACGCTCGGGCTGGGTGTTCGGAAACAGCGCAAGGCAGGGAATGCCCAGTTCCATCGCCTCACGCGCACGCTGAACCAAGAGGTCCACCGACCAGCGCGAGACGCCGGGCAGAGTCGCGATCGGCTGCTCCACGCCTTCGCCTTCGGTCACGAAGACCGGCCAGATCAGATCGGCGGGCGTCAGCACGGTCTCGCGGTGGAGCGAGCGGCTCCATTCGGTGGCGCGGGTGCGACGGAGGCGAGCGGCGGGAAACTGGGCTGTAATCATGGGGCCGGGTCTAATCCTGCGTTGCGCCACATGCAAATGGGTCAATCCGTCCCACTGGCGCGCAAAACCTGCACCTTTATTTGACCTGAGCGGCACCCAGCCGGTCGATCTCGCGCGTCGGCGCGGACTGTGGCTGTGCCTGTGGGGCCATATCCTGAAGCGCCGCGCCGGGCTCGATGCCGAGCAGGCGCGCGAGCGCGGCCTTGTAGGCATCGCGCTCCTTCGGGTCGACCGAGGGCGTCGAGACGAAACGCATGCTGAGCGGGTTCACCGTATGGCCGTTCTGGTAAACCTCGAAATGGACATGCGGCCCGGTCGAAAGCCCGGTCGAGCCGACATAGCCGATCACCTGCCCGGCCCGGACGCGCTGGCCGACAGAGACGGCGATGCGGCTCATATGGGCATAGCCGGTGCCCACGCCGCCGCCGTTGTCCAGCCGCACGAAGTTGCCGTGGCCGCCGTGGCGCCCTGCGAAATTGACCACGCCATCGCGCACCGCGTGGATCGGCGAGCCATAGGGCGCGGCGATGTCCATCCCCGCATGCATGCGCACGAAACCGAGGATCGGATGGCGGCGCGGGCCATAGGGCGAGGTGATCCGGCCCGAGACCGGCAGCGCGAGGCCCGAGGACATCGGCTGCACCACGTCGGGCGCGGGCATCATGTCGCCCGCCTTGCCCCAGCGCATCAACTGGACACGGGGGCGTCCGTCATGGACCAGCCCTGCGTAGAGCAGATCGCCGGCCTGATGGTCGCCCTCTGCCGAGCGCTTGTAGGCGAGGATCATGTCGAAGTGATCGCCTGCCGAAAGATCGTCGAGCGAGACCTGCTTATCGATCGCGCGCAGATAATCCTGAATCGCCGAGATCGGCGCCCCGGCATTGCGCGCCGAGCGGTAGAGGCTGCTGCCCACCGTACCCTCGATCCGCAGCGGCGTTGCATCCACGCGGATCGGGTGGCGCACCAGCGACAGCGCATCGCCATGGCGCTCTATCGCCAGATCGAGATCGAAGCGCGCGCGGAACGTCATCGCATCGAGCGCACGCGGCGCACCGGGGGCGAGGTGACGGCCCAGCGTGATATCGAACTGCGTGCCCGCCGGAATATCGCCAGTGGCGACCGCCTGCGATACCAGCGCATTGACGCGCGAAATATCGCCGCCGCCAAGCCCGACGCGTTCGAGCATGCCGGAGAAACTGTCGCCCTGCGTCAGCGTCGAGACCATCTGAATGCTCGGACGTTCGGGCACACTTCTAAGCGGCGTCACCAGCGGACTGGCGCCCATCCGGCGCCCCATGTCGCCACCCAAGGCCAGCGGCGCGATGGTCTGCGAGAGGAACTGGCCGCGCACCGCATCGTCCGCACGCAGCGCAGGCGCGGCCTCGACAGCAGAGAAACCGGGGCACAGGGCAAAGGCGCTTGCGGCGAGTAGCGCCATCGTCGCAAGGCCGCGATACCAGCGGCCGGTGCCGATGTTCTCGGCCAGATCGTGCGTCAGTTCCCGCTCGCACCACGCCTCGAAGCGGGCGAGACGACCGGCGCTTTTCTGCGGGACCGGCGGGACGGCAGATGGGGCTGCAGGCGCAGCGCTGCGCAGGATCTGCGCGCGCGACAGCGAGGCGGCGTGCCCCCCGCCTTCGCTGCCCTGCGATCCCTGATCGAGTGTCCTGAACACAACGCCCCGTCCTTTGATGCTCCCGCCCGACCGGCGACGGCATCACTTTGCGTGGCTTCTCCCTGCACCCGTAAGGTTAACAGCTGCCTAAATCTGTGGACGCAGTACCCTCCATTCGTTCGGGTGCGTCTTGCGAGCGACGTATTGCGGTGCCACATTGACCGGCGAGATGGTTCACGACCGCAAAGTTTCGCCGCGAGCCTCCTTCCCTAAAGCAGGGAAGCCTGAGGCCCCTTCGGGGGTCAAGGCGGTGCTCGGCCCCACCAATACCGGCAAGACGCACCTCGCGATCGAGCGGATGTGCGCGCATTCCAGCGGCATGATGGGCTTCCCGCTGCGCCTGCTGGCCCGCGAGGTCTATGACCGCGTGGTCAAGATCAAGGGCGAGGCCAGCGTCGCGCTGATCACCGGCGAGGAGCGGATCGAACCGCCCAAGGCGCGCTATTTCCTCTGTACGATGGAAGCGATGCCTGTCCTGAGCGGCCGGCCCATCGACAGACACCGCCCCGCCGAAGACCAGCGCGACGTCGCCTTCGTCGGGATCGACGAGGCGCAGCTCGGGGCCGATCGCGAGCGCGGGCATATCTTCACCGACCGCCTGCTCCATGCGCGCGGACGCGAGGAAACGATGATCCTGGGCTCCTCCACGCTGGAGCCGATGGTGAAGGCACTGATCCCCGGCGTCGAGACGATCACCCGCCCGCGCTTTTCCACGCTCAGCCATGCGGGCGCCAAGAAACTCAGCCGGATGCCGCCGCGCAGCGCCATCGTCGCCTTCTCGGTCGAGCAGGTCTATGCAATCGCCGAGATGCTGCGCCGCTTCCGGGGCGGTGCGGCCGTGGTGATGGGCGGCCTCAGCCCGCAGACGCGCAACGCGCAGGTCGCGCTCTACCAGTCGGGCGAGGTCGACTATCTGGTCGCCACCGACGCGATCGGCATGGGGCTGAACCTCGATGTCCAGCATGTCGCCTTCGCAGGGCTGTCCAAGTTCGACGGCCAGCGCCACCGCCGCCTGACGCCCGCTGAAATGGCCCAGATCGCCGGGCGTGCCGGACGCCACCAGACCGACGGCACCTTCGGCACGCTGTCAGGCTCGGGCGGCCACGATTCCGAGTTCGACGACGAGGAAGTCTATGCGATCGAGGAGCATCGCTTCGCGCCGATCACCCGCCTGTTCTGGCGCAATCCCGAACCGCGCTTCGACACTCTGGCGACGCTGATCGCCGATCTCGAAACCCCACCCTCGCGCCCCGAACTGGTGATCGCGCCCGAGGCCATCGACCTCGCCGTGCTCAAGCGGCTGGCCGACGATGCCGATCTGGTCGGCACCGTCTCGGGCGCAGGGCAGGTCCGCCGCTTCTGGGACGTCTGCCGCCTGCCCGACTTCCGCCAGCAGGGCGTGGAGGCCCATTCGCGCTTCGTCGCGCGGCTGTGGCAGGACTTGCGCGACGGGCAGCTCGGTGCCGACTACATGGCGGCGCAGATCGCCCATCTCGACCGCACCGGCGGCGATATCGACACCTTGCAGGGGCGGATTGCCGCGATCCGCTCTTTCGCCTACATCGCGCAGCGTCCCGACTGGGTTCTGGCACGCGACGAAATGGCCGAACGTGCACGCGCAGTTGAGGTAAGGCTGTCAGATGCGCTACATGGCCGCCTTACCGAACGTTTCATCAATCGCCGGACGGCTATACTCATGAAAAATCTCGGCCCCGATTCAGGGCTGCTCTCGATCCGCCTCGAAGACGAGGAAGTCCTCGTCGAAGGCGAGCACATCGGCAGCCTTCGCGGCTTCACCTTCCATGTCGATCCGGGCACCCGCCTGACCGACCGCAAGCTGCTGCTGGCCGCTGCCGAACGCCATCTGCCCACCCTGCTCCAGACCCGCGCCACCGCGCTGGCCGCCGCCATCGAGGCGGAACTTGGTGAAGACAAGACCGCGCCTGCCGCGGGGCTCTCGCTGGTCGATGGCGCCATCGTCTGGGAAGGCGAGACCATCGCCCGCCTCAAGCCCGGCCGCACGCTGCTGACGCCCCAGCTCGCGCCGGACCGCACGCTCGATCCGGTGCCTGCGGCGGAGCGCAAGGTGCTGGTTGCGGCGCTGGAAAGCTGGCTGGAACGCGCACTTGCCCCGCTCGCCCCGCTGGTGAAGCTGGACGAGGCAAGCCGCTCGGAAGAGGCTGGCCCCGAACTGCGCGCGCTGCTGATCACGCTGGTCGAGCGTTGCGGCATGACCCCGCGCGAGGATTCCGGCGTCGAGGCGATCGACAAGGAGCGCCGCTCGATGCTGGCGAAACTGGGCGTGCGCGTCGGCGCGCTCGACCTGTTCGTGCCCGTGCTGCTGCGCTCGCATGTCATCGCGCTGTGGCGCCAGCTGGCAGTCGTCGCCGGTCGTCGTCCCGGTCCCGAACCCGAACCCGACATGCCGCCTGCGCTTCCTGCCACGCGCGAAGGCCGCACGCCCGGCTATCGCTATCTCGGCAAGCAGCTCATCCGCCTCGACATGGCCGAGAAGCTGCTGCGCGAAGCCTATGAGGCCCGCAGCGCCAGGCGCGAGGCCGGAAAGGCTGCGAAGGCAGAGACCACCAAGGTTGAAGCCATCAAGGTCGACGTACATGCCGAGGCTGCCGAGGTAACAACCGGCGAAGCGGCAACCGGTGAGACGGCTCAGGTCGCGCCCACATCTGCGCCTGCGCCCACCGCCGCCCCGCGCCAGAACCGCGATGCGAGCTTTACCCTCGATTCCGCCCGCGCGATCTCGATGGGCCTGACCGAGGCCAGCTTCGAGCGGCTGATGCGCACCGCAGGCTTCCAGCCCCAGCCTACCCGCGCGCTTGCCGAAGGCGCCTTCGGCCCCGCCGCACCGCTGCGCTGGCGCTGGCGTCCGGCTCGCCGCAATGACGGGCACCGCGATGGCGGCCCCCGTCAGGGCGAAGGTCGCGGCCCGCGTACCCCGCGTGGGGAACGGGGCGGCGAACGACAGGGTGAGCGCCGTCAGGGCGAGAACCGCCGCAACGATGCGCGCAGGAACGCACACGACACCAGGCCGGAGCGTGGCGAACGTCCGGCACGTCAGGACAACCGTTCCGGCGATGCCCGGAATAAGCCGGGCAACAAGTCAGGTCGCCCCGAACGTCCCGGCGAACCCGCGCGGGCACCCGGCGCCTTCGCGGCTCTGGCGGAACTGATGTCCCGCTGATTGAAAAGCATCGGCGGGTCAAACCACAGGGAGGCATATGCGGGTAGACAAGCTGCTCTGGTTCCTTCGACTGGCGAAGACCCGCCCGCTTGCCCAGGAGTGGGCACAGGCCGGTCACATGCGGCTCAACGGACGCCGCATCGACCGCGCCCACCAGAAAGTGGGGCCGGGCGACGTGCTGACGCTTTCCACTCCCGCAGGGGTCCGCGTGATCGAGATCGTGGCGTTGCCCGAACGCCGCGGTCCCGCTCCGGAAGCGCAAGCCTGCTACAGAGTGCTTGACGGGAGGGGCATCCTTCCCATAGCAGCACCCGCTGATGGAGGCCCCACGGGTGGGCCGGTACGGACCGTTGTGAAGGAAGAGCTGCAGCCATGACTTATGTCGTCACCGACAACTGCATCCGGTGCAAGTACATGGACTGCGTGGAAGTGTGCCCGGTGGACTGCTTCTACGAGGGCGACAACATGCTCGTCATCAACCCCAGCGAGTGCATCGACTGCGGCGTGTGCGAGCCGGAATGCCCCGCCGAAGCGATCCTTCCCGACACCGAGAACGGCCTCGAAGCCTGGCTCGAACTCAATGCCAAGTACTCGGCAGAGTGGCCCAACATCACCGTCAAGCGCGATCCGCCGGAGGATGCCGACGCGATGAAGGACGAGGAAGGCAAGCTCGAGAAGTACTTCTCGCCGGAGCCCGGCGAAGGCGACTGAGCCCTTCCCACGGCCTTCGGGGCTCTGTTGACCGAGCCTCAACCGATTGCATTTCCAGAGGGTTAAGGCCGCGCTAACGTGCATGGCACGCAAATCCGCGCGTACCTCTGGCAATTTTGTCACATCGATGCTATATGATGGCTCAACTGTCCGGGCATTCGCGCTCGTGTGGCAGCTATCTTCATTGCGAGGCAGGATTCGAAAGCAAACGGTTGGGAGAGCAATCTGACCGGGTGGTGGAGGTTTTTACCGGCCTCCGCGTCGCACTGCCCGCGCTCTTTCCGCCGCCAAAACTGCAGCGAAATCCCGCAGGTGAAAGGACGATACATGGCAACCAAGGCTGACGCCTTCGATGTTGGAGACTACGTCGTTTACCCCAAGCACGGCGTGGGCCGGGTAATCGAACTGCAGCGGCAGGAAATCGCCGGCATGCAGCTTGAACTCTATGTGCTGCGATTCGAAAAAGAACGCATGACCCTCCGGGTTCCCTTCAATAAAGTGGAATCCATCGGCATGCGCAAGCTGTCTTCGGACAAGACGCTTCGCGAAGCGCTCGATACCCTGAAGGGCAAGCCCAAGGTCAAGCGCACCATGTGGTCGCGCCGCGCGCAGGAATACGAAGCAAAGATCAACTCGGGCGACCTCGTGTCGATCGCCGAAGTGACCCGCGACCTGTTCCGTGCCGACGACCAGCCCGAGCAGAGCTATTCCGAGCGCCAGATCTTCGAGGCAGCGTCCTCGCGCCTCGCCCGCGAACTGGCGGCGATGGAAAAGACCGACGAACCGGCAGCGCTCCAGAAGATCCTCGCGATCCTCAACGAGTATGCGCCCAAGTATTACGAGAACGCCGAAACCGCCTGATCGCTCAAGCGGCTTCGCGCAAGAAAAGGGCCTTTCGTCTGCCGACGAGAGGCCCTTTTCTTTTGGAGATTGCGCGCTGTCGGAGATTGCCGGGCGCGCGCGTTCGTGAGAGGCTCCGATCTGCCATGAAACACGCCGCCCTGATCGCCTCGCTCGCCGCTCTGGCGCTGGCCCCTGCCCTCTCGGGCTGCATCGCGAAGACGGCGGTGAATGTCGTGACCCTGCCGGTCAAGGCAGGCAGCAAGGCCGTGGACTGGACCACCACCAGCCAGTCGGAAGCCGATCGCAACCGCGGGCGCAAGATGCGCAAGCAGGAAGAGCAGATCGGCAAGCTGCAGAAGCAGTACGAGCGGCACATGAAGCAGTGCAACCAGGGCGACGAACAGGCCTGCCAGACCGCGCGCGACGATTATGCGCAGATTCAGGGCCTGCGCACGCAGTATCCCTCCTGATCGAGGTAAACTGCTCTTCCTCTTAACCCGGCTTCACGCCGCCGCGCGGCGCAGGCGGTCGTTGATCGCCATGCCTATCCCGACATCGGGGATCGGCGCCACGGCGATACGCGGCTGTGGGGCCGCAGCCGCCTCGTGGAGCAGCGCATAGAGGCGCGCGGCGGCTTCGGCGAGGTCAGCATCGGCAGAAAGCGTCGCATCGCCCGCGATCGCCCCATAGCCGATGTGGAACTCATCTGCTTCGGCAACTTCCGCCTCCAGACGCACCGGCTTGCCCGGCGCGTAGTGGCTGGCAAGCTGCCCCGGCGCCTCGATCTCATGCGATGTCACCGGCACCGGGTCGCAGCCCAGCACCTCGGCCAGCGCCTCCACCGTCAGCGGGCCGGGACGCAGCAATTGCCAGGTGCCGTCCTCTCGCCCCTCTCCGCGTAGTGCAACGATGGTGGATTCCAGACCGGCGGGGCAGGCGCCGCCATCGATCACCGCATCGATCCGCCCGCCCAGCGACGCAACGACATGCTCCGCACGCGAGGGGCTCACCCCGCCGCTGGCGTTGGCCGAGGGTGCGGCGAGCGGCACACCGCACCGCGCGATCAGTTCGCGCATCGTCGGATGACCGGGACAGCGCAGCGCCACCGTGGGCAGCCCCGCCGTCACCGCAGGCGCGACCGGCGCGCCTTCGCGCAGCGGCAGCACCATCGTCAGCGGCCCCGGCCAGAAGGCATGGGCGAGCGCACGGGCGCGTTCGTCGAACACAGCAACCGTCTCTGCCTGCGCGAAATCGCTGACATGGACGATCAGCGGATTGAAGCTCGGCCGCCCTTTGGCACGATAGATCGCCGCCACGGTCTCGTCACGATCCGCCCGCCCGGCAAGGCCGTAGACCGTCTCGGTCGGCACCGCGACCAGCCCGCCGCCGCGCAGGATTACGGCAGCATCCTGAAGGCCTTCAGGCGTATCGGGCAGCAGGCGGGGTGCGTCGGTCTGGTTCATCGCCCTTGCGCTATCGCCAATCGCGGGTAATTCCAACAATTTCGGGCAACGAATGTGCATTAGAGTAATAATTTATCAAACTCATTGATATTTGCATTTGCAAACACCTGAAAATTCTGGTTCCAGCGCAACATCATGACCGAGACCCCCGATATCGCGGACGCCCTCGCCCGCATCGCCGCCGCGCTCGAACGTCTGGCGCCCCCTGCCCCCGAAACGATCGACTGGACCGCGCACCCCGCCTACGTGTGGACCGGACACGAAGGCCGCCCGGTGCCGGTGCTCGAAGCGCCCCGGCTCGCGCTGCTTCAGGGGGTCGACGCGCAGAAGGCCCGCGTGGTCGAGAACGTCACCCGCCTCGCCGCAGGCCACGCCGCGCACGACATGCTGCTGTGGGGATCGCGCGGCATGGGCAAGTCCGCGCTGATCCGCGCCTCGATCCGCGCCGCGCAGGACGCGCACCCCGGCGACATCGCGCTGGTGCAGGTGGCGCAGGAGGCACTCTCGGGCGTCACCGCGCTGTTCACCCTGCTGGGCAAGGTTCCGGAGCGCCGCTTCCTCGTCTACATCGACGACCTCGGGTTCGAGGAAGGCGACAGCGCAGGCCCGCGCCTGCTGCGTTCGTGGCTGGAGGGCGGTGTCGAGGCGCGCCCCGCCAACGTGCGTCTGGCCGTCACCTCGAACCGCCGCGCCATCGTGCCACGCGGCATGGCCGAGCAGGACGATCCCATCAACCCGCGCGACAAGGTGGACGACCAGCTTGCGCTGGCCGACCGCTTCGGCCTGTCGATCGGGTTCCACGCCTGCGATCAGGACGCCTACCTCGCGATCATCCGGGGCTATGCCGAAACCTTCGGGCTCGACTGGGACGAAGGCGACGCACTGCAATGGTCGCGCCTGCGCGGTGCGCGCTCGGGCCGTATCGCCTGGCAATACGTCAACGAACTGGCAGGCCGCGCCGGCAAGGTGATCTGATTTGAAAAATGCCCTGACGGGCATTTTTGAGGGGGCGCGGGCTGGTGCCGCCAAATTCGCCTTTCGCGAATTTTCAAACGAACGCCCCGATCCAGATACAAAAAGGCCCGCCGGAGTTCTGCCCCGGCGGGCCTTTTTCTGTTCGATCAGACGAAGCTTACTGGCCGTCGGACGATTTCATCATCCCGCCCATCAGCATCTGCGGGGTGATCAGCGAAGGGTCCTTCAACTCGGTCTGCGGCTTCATATGATCGGTCACGACCGGCTTGGGCGCAGGAGACGGCGCCGCGCCCGGCGCGATCACGCGCCAGATCATGCCTGCGGTATCATCGCTGACCAGCAGGCTGCCGTCTTGGCCCCAGGTGAGCCAGACCGGACGGCCATGGGTATCGCCCTTGCCGTCGAGGAAGCCGCTCAGCACCGGCACCGGCATCGCAGCCGTCGCATTGCCCAGCGCATCGAACGGGACATAGACGACATCGTAGCCCACCGCCGGGCGACGGTTCCACGAGCCATGGCGGGCGATGAAGGCGCCGTTGGCAAAGCCCGGTCCCAGACGCTCGCCACCCCTGGCGAAGGTCATGCCGAGCACGGCGGTATGCGCGCCCATCGCATAGCGCGGACGACGGGTATAATCGGTCATGCCGATCTGCATCGGATAGTTCGCGCGGTCATCGAAATGGTCGCGCCAGTAGACCCACGGCCAGCCATACTGCGCGCCCACCGGAACGTCGGTGAGATAGTCCGGCACCAGATCGGGGCCGAGCATGTCGCGCTCCTGCACCGTTGCCCAGAGCATGCCGGTCGAGGGATTCCAGTCCATCCCGTTGGGATTGCGCATGCCCGCCGCATAGGGACGGTGCGAGCCGGTCTTGGTGTCGATCTCCCAGATCCCGGCGCGGCCCTTTTCGGCATCGAGACCGTTGTCGGCAACGTTGGTGCCCGAACCGACCGCGACATAAAGGTGCGTGCCATCGGGGCTGAGCAGCAGGTTGCGCATCCAGTGCTGGCCACCTGCGGGCAGGTCCATCAGCTTGCGCGGCGCGCTGGTCAGCCTGGTCGCGCCCGGCGTGAACGGGAAGGCGAGGACGGCATCGTGATCGGCGATGTAGAGCGTGCCATTGCCATAGGCCATGCCCGAGGGCGAACGCATGTCGGCGGTGCGGAAGGTGAAGCGCTGTTCGGCCTTGCCGTCGCCATTGGCATCGCGCAGCAGCACGACCGTGTCGGGCGAAGCCTCGCCCGCGCCCACGCGCTTCATCATCCAGCGCGCCACCGCACCGGTGATGCCGCCACCCTCGCGGCTGACCGCAGGGGCATTCGTTTCCGTCACCAGCACATCGCCATTGGGCAGCGTCAGCATCGTGCGGGGATGATCGAGCCCTTCGGCAAAACGGCTGACCGACAGGCCCCTACCTGCATCGGGCTTGCCGTCCGCGCCCCAGCCCACCGTTTTGGGCAGGCTGACGCTCGGGAACCACTGCTTCGCCGGATCGACGAGCTTGGGATCGGGCCCGGTCGTCGCCGTGGATGGCAGGTCCGAGGAATTGGAATACTGCGTCCAGGCGAACAAAGCCGCCAGCAGGACGAGAATGACGAGCAGCGCCAGCGCGCTTCGCTTGAGGATCGAGGCCATGGCCTTACAGATACGAGGCCATGCTCTAGGCGGCAACCTCGCTTTGGAGTATCGCTGCGCGCCATGTACGATTTCAATCTCGCCCCCGATACGCCCAAGGCCGAACGCTACGACTACCTGCTCCAGTGCGCGAGCGCGCTGGTCGATGGTGAGCCCGACGGCATTGCCAACATGGCCAATCTTGCCTCGCTGATGTGGCAGTTGGTGCCCGATCTCAACTGGGCCGGGTTCTACCGCTCGGTCGAGGACGAACTGGTGCTCGGGCCGTTCGTGGGCAAGCCCGCCTGCATCCGCATTCCCTTCGGACGCGGTGTTTGCGGTGCTGCGGCGTCGCAGGCCGCGACCCAGCTGGTGCCCGACGTCCACGCCTTCGAGGGCCATATCGCCTGCGACGCGGCGAGCCGTTCGGAACTGGTGGTGCCGGTGATCCGCGAGGGCAAGGTGATCGCAGTGATCGACCTCGACAGCCCCGAGCCCAATCGCTTCGACAGCGAGGACGCCGACGGCATCGAGCGCCTCGCCGCGCTGGCCGCGACCTGCATCTGAGTAACACTAAGAAGGCGGTTGTCCCGCTTCGGGGCAGCCGCCGGGCCCTGAAGATTTCCCGATCCTCATGGTGAATTTTGCGTTAAAGTCCACATATGGACCGACACGCTATCGTTCGTCTGCGCAGCCTTTGCGCCCTTGCCCTCAGCCTCGCCGCGCTGTCGGCCACGCCGGCCCTTGCAAAAGCTGTGGCGCCCGAGGCTGCTTCCGCACCAGCCCCTGCCCCCGTCCAGTTCAGCTTCGATCCCGCCGCGCGCGCGGCCTGGCTCGACGATTGCCACCGCCGCCTTGGCTATCGGGACACCGATCGCGCCACCGACAGCGGCGAATGCGAAGCCTATCTCGACAGCTACGCCGCCCGCTACGAAGCGGCGACACGCGGGGAACCGGGATACGTCTATGGCTATGCGCCGGGCATGGTGCCGGTGATGATGGTTCCGGTGGCCCCCTCAGGTGCCCCATCCACGCCCGCGCCGGTCCAGCAACCTGCCGCTGCATCTCCCGCAGCCGCGCACGGCAGCCCGGTGATCGACTATGCCTATGTCGATACCGGCTCCAGACTGTCACCCGGCAGCAAGGCATCACAACTACGCTGATACGAAAAAGGGCCGCGCGATGCGGCCCTTCCCTGTTCGATCACGAAGACCGAAATTACCGAAGTCAGATCAGATCCCGCCACCGGTAAGCCGCTGGCAGACCAGATCGAGCTGATCGAGCGTGGCATAGCGGATCGAGACAGTGCCCGAGCGCGGATCGGCATCGGCATCGATCTTCACCGGCAGGCCGAGGAATTCCTCAAGGTGCTGCTCCATCGCCGCGATATCGGCATCCTGCGTGGAACTGCGCGCAGTGCGGGCGCGGCGCGGTTCGGTGGTGCCGCGCGCCTTCTTGCGCACCAGCTTCTCGATCTCGCGCACCGACATCTGCTTGGCGATGGCCGCCTCGGCGATCTCGAACGCGCCCTCGCAACCGATCAGCGCACGGGCATGCCCCATCGACAGCTCGCCGGTCTCGACCAGCCCGATCACATCGTCGGGCAGCGCCAGCAGACGCTGGAAGTTGGCGACATGGCTGCGGCTCTTATCGACCATGCGGGCGATCTCGGCCTGGGTCATGCTCTCCGATTCGGCGAGGCGCTGATAGGCGCGGGCCTCTTCGATCGGATTGAGATCCTCGCGCTGGAGGTTCTCGATCAGCGCCAGCGCCATCACCTCGCGCTCGGTCAGCTCGCGGACCAGCGCCGGAATCTCGTGGAGGTGCGCCTTCTGCGCCGCGCGCCAGCGACGCTCACCGGCAACGAGCTGGTACTTGCCGCCCGGCATCGGCCGCACGATCACGGGCTGGATCACCCCGCGCTGCTCGATCGAAGCGGCCAGTTCGCCCAGCGCGTCCTCGTTGAAGATGCGGCGCGGCTGATCGGGATGCGGCACGATATCGGCAATCGCCAGCACCGCCAGGCCGCCCACACGTGGCGTTGCCACCACGCCCGAGTTGTGCCCAGCGCCTGCAACCGGCTCCTCGCGCCGCGTCTCACCCAGCAGGGCACCCAACCCGCGACCAAGCCCCTTGGGCTTCTGACGAGGCGTCACCGGACTTTGGGGCGGCGTGATGCGGATGATGGAATCGTCGTTCATGCCGCTTTCCTCTTTTCGGGCAGTCGTGTGATCAGCTCGCGGGCCAGCGCCATATAGGCGCGGCTGCCGGCGCAGGCATGATCGTAGATAAGCGCCGGAACGCCATGGCTGGGCGCTTCCGACAGGCGCACATTGCGCGGGATCACCGTCTCGAACACCAATTGACCGAGCACCGAACGCACATCTTCGGAGACCTGATCGGTCAAGCGGTTGCGGCGGTCGTACATCGTCAGCGCAATGCCGATGATGCCGAGTTCGGGATTGAAGCGCTGCTGCACCCGCTCCACCGTCTGGAGCAGCTGGCTAAGCCCTTCCAGCGCGAAAAACTCGCACTGGAGCGGCACCAGCAGCGTATCGGCAGCGGTCAGCGCATTCAGCGTCAGCAGCCCGAGCGAAGGCGGGCAATCTATCAGGCAGACATCGTAGGGATTTTCGACCGAGAGCGCCTTGCCCAGACGATGCGTGCGATCCTCGGCACTCACCAGCTCCACCTCGGCGCCCGACAGATCGACGGTGGCGGGCAAGAGGTCGAGGTTGGGGATCGACGTCCCCACCACGCACTGGCGCAGCGGCGCGCCATCGACCAGCAGATCGTAAGTCGAATATTCGCGATCCGCCGCCGAAACGCCGATCCCGGTCGAGGCATTACCCTGCGGATCGAGATCGACCAGCAGGGTGTTCCAGCCCGTTGCGGCAAGGGCCGTGGCCACATTGATGGCGGTGGTGGTCTTGCCGACTCCGCCCTTCTGGTTGGCAATGGCGATACGGATCATCTGGTCCTGTCCTTCCCGTCGGCCAGCGTACCGACGATGATGCCTGCCTGCGGGTCCGTCAGGGACTGTTCCACGTGGAACATGTGCCGCCACTTGCGAAGGTCGTCCAATTCTTGCTGTGCAGACCGCCCCTTGGGCAACACCCAAATCGTTTCGCTTGTGGAAAATCGGGCAGACAATGCGAGAAGTTTGTCGAGCGGTGCAAATGCGCGCGCGGAAACCACACTCACCTCACGCGATTCGACCAGTTCGAGACGGCTGCCGATTACTTGCGCACGATCCAGCCCCATCGCGATCCGCGCCCGGTCAAGCCAGTCGATCCGGCGCGCGCGCGATTCGACCATGACCACTTCCAGGTCCGGGCGCAGCGCCGCCACCGCAAGGCCCGGAAATCCCGCACCGGTGCCAAGGTCGAGCCAGACCCCCGATGTTTCACGTGGAACATAGGCCAGTAGCTGTGCGCTGTCGACGATATGGCGCTGCCACACCTGATCGAGGCTGGCAGCGGAGACGAGGTTCTGCACCTTGTTCTCTTCCACCAGCATCGCGATCAGCGTCTCGATCCGCTCGCGCGCAGCGGCATCGTATTCGGGGCGGGCCGCCAGCCAGGCCTGCGCTTCGTGCTCATTGGTAATCATGCTGCCTCCCGCCGGGCATGGACGAGCAGCGCGGCGAGCGCGGCGGGCGTGATGCCCGGTACGCGCCCCGCCGCCGCCAGCGTCGCCGGTCGCGCCGAAGTCAGTCTCTCGACCATCTCGTGCGACAGGCCCGGAACCTGATCGTAAGGAAAATCGTCTGCCAGCCGCAGTGTCTCGCTGGCCCGCAAGTCACGAAGCTCGCGCTCCTGCCGTTCGAGATAGGGCGCGTACTCGGCATCCTCGACCAGCTCTTCGAGCAGATCGGGATCGGCACCTTCTGCCCCGTCGATCCACGGCAGGAGATGCGCAAGTTCGATTCCGCCGAACCGCAGCCACTCGCGCACCGGCAGGCGCCCCTGATCGGTACGCACCGGCAGGCCCTGCGCAACGAGATCGACGGCGCCGACCTTCGTATCGAACGCCGATTCCAGAGCGACTCGCTGCTCGCCACGCTGCGCGAACCACGCGCGTCGTTCCGCCCCGACCGTCCCCGCAGCGATTGCCAGAGGTGTCAGCCGGGTCGAGGCATTGTTGGCGCGAAGGCGCAGGCGATATTCGGCGCGCGCGGTCAGCATGCGATAGGGTTCGCTCACCCCGTGCAGCGTCAGATCGTCGATCATCACGGCCATGTAGGAGTTGGCGCGGTCGATCGGCGCCGCTTCGCGCCCGAGCACTTTCGCCGCCGCGTGCATCCCTGCGACCAGTCCCTGCGCCGCCGCTTCCTCGTATCCCGTGGTGCCGTTGATCTGGCCCGCGCAATAGAGCCCCGGCATATCGCGCAGTTCCATACTGTGCCGCAGCGCGCGCGGATCTATGTGATCATACTCGACCGCATAGCCCGGCACCGCCATCTCGACACGCTCAAGCCCCTCCATCGAGCGCATCATGGCCAGCTGCACATCGGTCGGCAGCGAGGTGCTAACCCCGTTGGGATAGACAAGTGGCGTCGTCAGCCCCTCTGGCTCCAGGAATATCTGGTGGCTGTCGCGATCGGCGAAACGGTGAATCTTGTCCTCGATCGAGGGGCAATAGCGCGGACCACGCGCACCGATGGCACCACTGAACAGCGGCGAGCGATCGAGGTTGGCGCGGATCAGATCGTGCGTGCGGGCGTTGGTCCGCGTCACCGCACAGAACACTTGCGGGACGGTACGACGCGCGCCTTGCCCCTGCCCTTCGGTATCAGGCGCGCCGAGCGCCGACATCGTCCAGTGCTCGCCATCGGAGGGCTGCACTTCCAGTCGCGCCCAGTCGATGGTGCGGCCATCGAGACGCGGCGGTGTTCCGGTCTTGAGGCGGGCCATCGGCAATTCGGCATCGCGAAGGCGCGCGGCGAGCCGCTGGGCCGAGGCTTCGCCGATCCGTCCGCCGGTCAGTCGCTCCTCCCCCCGGAACAGCGTGCCGCCCAGGAACGTGCCGGTGCACAGCACGACCGCACCAGCGCTCAGGCGCGAGCCGTCCGCCAGTTCGATGCCGCACACAGTGCCGCTCTCGACGATCAGGTCCGCCGCCTCACCCCCGACGATGGTGAGATCGCCCTGACGCGCCAACAGATGGTGGGTCGCCGCCTTGAACAGCGCCCGGTCGGCCTGCACGCGCGGGCCTTGTACGGCGCTGCCCTTCGAGCGGTTGAGCATACGATAGTGGATGGCCGAGGCATCGGCTGCTCGGGCGATAAGGCCGTCGAAAGCATCGACCTCGCGCACGAGGTGGCCTTTGCCAAGTCCGCCGATGGCCGGATTGCAGCTCATTGCGCCGATAGTGGCGGGATCGAAACTGACGAGCGCCGTGCGCGCGCCCATGCGGGCCGCGACAGCCGCAGCTTCGCAGCCGGCATGGCCGCCGCCGATCACGATAACGTCGAAGGAATGCATTTCGACTTCGCGCTTACGCCAGTCCACGACTCCGGTCAAAGTGCAAACACGATTTTACCCGCGCAAATGTTCCACGTGGAACATCACTTGCCGATGCAAAAGCGTCCGAACAGCGCGTCGAGCATGTCTTCCGTCGCCGCGCGCCCGGTAAGCGCATCGAACGCCAGACGCGCCAGTCGCAGCCCTTCGGCGACCACCAGCGGGTCATGCGCCGACAGTGCAATGGCAAGACCATCGACCGCCTCCCCGATCGCCCTGGCCTGCCGCGCATTGAGCGCCACAGCGCCGGGCTTCGGCAAGGTGCCGCGAGCCTGTTCGACCAGATCGCGGCGCAGGGCGTCCAGCCCTTCCCCCGTCGCGGCGGACAGCCGATGGCGGGGCGCGAATTTCTCCGAGGCTCCTTCGCGATCGATTTGCGCAGCGATCTCCCAACCGCCCTCCGGCCCTTCGCCTTCGGGTCCGAGCCAGAGCACCAGATCGGCCCGACCGAGTTCCGCACGGGCGCGATCGATACCGATGGCCTCGATCGCATCACCGGTCTCGTCGCGCAGGCCTGCGGTATCGCCGAACACGAAGGCGACGCCGCCAATGGCGACCGCGCGCGTCAGGACGTCGCGCGTCGTGCCCGCCAAGGGAGAGGTGATCGCCGCCTCATCCTCGACCAGCGCATTGAACAGCGTGGACTTGCCCGCATTGGGTGGTCCCGCCAGCACGACGCGGAAGCCCTCCTTGAGCACCTCGGCGCGGGGGCGGATAAGCCAGTCGGAAAGTTCCACGTGAAACATCGCGAGGCGCTCCGCGAAGGCAGGCGGCAGCCCCTCCACATCATCCTCGTCCGCGAAATCGAGCGCCGCCTCGACCAGTGCCGAGAGCGTCAGCACTTCGCCGCGCCACCTTTCGACCTCGCGAGACAGCGCGCCGCCCGCCAGCGCGACCGCGCTCTGGCGCTGGAGTTCCGTCTCTGCCGACAGCAGATCGGCCAGCCCTTCGGCTTCGGCAAGGTCCATCCGGCCATTGGCGAAAGATCGCCGGGTAAACTCCCCGGCCTCCGCCGGACGCAGACCGGGCAGCGCCGCCAGCGCCGCCTCGACAGCGCGGACCACGGCGCGGCCACCATGGAGATGCAGTTCGGCAAGGTCCTCGCCCGTCGCCGTCGCAGGCCCCGGAAACCACAGCACCAGCGCGTGATCGAGCAGCGCCCCGGTATGATCCCGCAAGGGCCGGAAGCTCGCATGGCGAGGGCGCGGCAAGCGCCCACCGCACAGTGCGGCAAGAGCAGTGCCGGCCTGCGGTCCGCTCACGCGCATAACGGCGATCGCTGCGGGTGGCGAACCACTCGACAGCGCGAAGATCGTATCGGTCATGGCTTGTGCAAAGCGCGGGCAGGCGCTCGCGTCAATCGTCCTTGCGCGGCTTGCTGCCGGAAGCGCCCATTCCTGCGCCACCCATCGCCATGGCGGCCCCGCTTTCGAGAAACTGCTGGAACAGCTTGAGGCCGAACTGCCCCATCGGCGCGACCTGCTTGGACAGCTCCTGCATCTGCTCGAAGCTGCCCACACCCTTCATCGCGTTCGTCAGCGCTTCGACATAGACCTCGTTCGCGCGGGTCACATCGGGCAGGCCGAGAAAGCGCCGTGCTTCTTCCGGCGTGCATTCGACTTCGACATTCATCTTCATCGTCGTCTCTCCCCGATGGCCCCGGAACCTTATCGACCCTCATGTGCTGACACATGCGCGTCGCAAAGTCCATCGCCGCGCTTTTGCAAGTGCCAAGTGCCGGAAACAGTGGGCAAAGCCATCGCATCGTCCTAGCCTGACCCGAAACCCCGACCAGAACCAAAAACGGGAGACGACCATGACATATTCATCGCAGGCGCCCACCGCGCCCTGCCCGCGTGCGGAGGTCTGACAGACCATGGCCCCCCTGCCCCGCTACACCGTTCCGGCCCTGCTGCTGCTGCTGACCGCGCTTTTCGCCCTCGTTCCCCTGCTGCACTGGTCGCTGATCCTGAGCGTCCCGCTGCTGCTGATCGCCGTTTGGGACTTCGCGCAGGACCGCCATGCGCTGCGCCGCAACTACCCGCTGATCGCCCGCGTGCGCTGGCTGTTCGAGGATCTGCGTCCGTTCCTGCGCGCCTATATCGTCGAGGGCGAGCGCGAAGGACGCCCTTACACCATCGAGGAACGCGGCCTTGTCTATGCCCGCGCCAAGGGCACGATTGACTCGCACCCGATGGGCACCGAGCTGGATGTCTATTCCGATGAATACGAATGGCTTGGGCATTCCATCGCACCGAACGAGAAGGCCCCGCCTTCGTGGCACACGCGCATCGGCTCGACCCGCGCCAAACCCTATGACAGTGCGCTGCTAAACATTTCCGCGATGAGCTTCGGCTCGTTGTCGGGCAATGCCATCGAGGCCCTGAACAAGGGTGCCGCGCTCGGCGGGTTCGCGCATGACACCGGTGAAGGCTCGATCAGCCGCTATCACCGCAAACACGGTGGCGACCTCATATGGGAACTGGGCAGCGGCTACTTCGGCTGCCGTCACAAGGACGGCTCGTTCAATCCCGAACTCTTCGCCGAGCAGGCCGCCGACCACCAGGTCAAGATGATCGAGATCAAGCTGAGCCAGGGCGCCAAGCCCGGCCACGGCGGTGTCCTTCCCGGCCCCAAGGTGACGCCCGAGATCGCCGAGGCGCGCAAGGTGGAAGTGGGCGAGGATTGCCTCTCCCCCGCTGGTCACTCGACCTTCTCGACGCCCATCGGCCTGCTTGAATGGGTGGAGCAGCTGCGCGAGCTGTCCGGCGGCAAGCCGACCGGGTTCAAGCTCTGCGTCGGCCAGCCGCATGAGATCATGGCGATCGTGAAGGCCATAGTCGAAACCCGGATCACGCCCGATTTCATCGTCGTCGACGGGGCCGAGGGCGGCACCGGTGCCGCGCCGCAGGAACTGACCGACAATGTCGGCATGCCGCTGCGCGAAGGACTGACGCTGATGCGCAATGCCCTGGTGGGTGCCAATCTGAAGCCGCACATCCGCCTGGGTGCCTCGGGCAAGATCCATTCCGGCGCGGGAATGGCACGGGCCTTCGCCATGGGCGCGGACTGGTGCAACGCCGCGCGCGCCTTCATGTTCTCGCTGGGCTGCGTCCAGTCGATGAAGTGCCACACCGGCAATTGCCCGACCGGCGTCGCCACGCAGAGCGAATGGCGCCAGCGCGGGCTGGTGGTGGACGACAAGGCCGAGCGCGTCGCCCGCTTCCACCACGAGACGCTGAAGGCCCTGCGCGAGATCGTCGTCGCCATGGGCTATCGCAGCCCGTGGGAGCTGAGCCCGCACGACATGTATCAGCGGATCGACAGCGCCAAGGCCGGGCCGCTCGACGAAGTCTACGAGTTCCTGCAACCCGGCGAACTGCTGGCCGATCCCCTCGCCACGCAATACGCCCACGCCTGGAAGGTCTCGCGCGCGGACACCTTCCGCCGCGTGACCTGACCTATACGGAGTAGTTCGAATGACCCAGCCCTACCGCATGATAGCCCACCGGCACGGCGGCCCCGAGGTGATCGAGCGCGAGGACTTCGCCGTCCCCTCGCCCGGTCCCGGCCAGATCGTCATCGCAACCGAGGCGGTGGGGCTGAACTTCATCGAGACGTACTTTCGCAAGGGCCTCTATCCGGGTCCGCTGCCGGTGCAGTTCGGCACCGAAAGCGTCGGGCGGATCGTCGCGCTGGGAGAAGGCCTTGCCGGTTTCGCGATCGGTGAGCGCGTGGGCTGCTGCGTCGGCAGCAACGGCGCCTATGCCACGCACCGGGTGATCGAGGCCACGCGCGCGATCCCGATCCCCGATGCGATCTCACCCGAGATTGCCGCAGCGGTGCTGCTCAAGGGCCTGACGACCTGCTACCTGGCCGAGGATACCTACCCGGTCACGGCGGGCACCGTGGCGCTCGTCCACGCGGCGGCAGGCGGTGTCGGCTCGCTGCTGGTGCCCTGGCTGACCAACAAGGGCGCAACGGTGATCGCCCACTGCGGCAGCGCCGAGAAGGCCGCAAGCGTGCCGACCGAGCACTCGCTCCACGGCTCCTTTGATGCGCTGCCGGACGCCGTGCGCGCCATCACCGGCGGGGCGATGTGCCATGTCGTCTACGATGGCGTCGGCAAGACATCGTGGAACGCCTCGCTCGCCTGCCTGCGCCCGCGCGGGCTGATGGCAAGTTTCGGCAATGCCTCCGGCGCGGTGGGTGAAATCACCCCGCTCGACCTGATGCGCGGCGGCTCGCTCTATCTCACGCGGCCTACCTTGGCGGACTACGTGGCGACGCCCGAGGCGCTGCGGATCGCGTCGACCAAGTTGTTCGACCGGATCGCCAGCGGCGTGCTTGTCCCGAAGATCGGGCGCACTTTCGCGCTGGCCGAGGCCGCCGAAGCGCACCGGGCGCTGGAGAACCGCGAAACGACGGGGTCTACCGTGCTGGTTCCGTGAAGGATTGGAAATGATTACGCAGGGGAGCATAGCCCCCCTGCACCCCCGTTACGTCTTCCGACGCTGGGGTTTCACTAGTCGATGGAAGCGCTCCAAGGCGCCGTACAGGCCAATTACGAGAGCAGGGTGATGATACCCAGCTGGGGATCCACAAAGCCTTCGTAGATCATCTTGGCGGCGACATAGACGATCACGGCAAGGCCCACCCAGGCGATCCAGCGGTAACGGTCGATATACTTGGCGATCAGGTTCGCCGCCACACCCATCAGCGCCACCGCCACGATCAGGCCGACGATCAGGATGCCGGGATGATCCCGCGCGGCACCCGCCACCGCCAGCACGTTGTCGATCGACATCGACACGTCGGCAAGCGCCACGGAGAACACTGCGGCGCCGAAACTCCTGGATGCGGGAAGGCCGGAATGCTCGTCGCCCTCCACTTCGGGAGAGCCTGCCGAGCCCTGCGCACGGGTTTCGCGATACATCTTCCAGGCAACCCACAGCAGCAGCAGGCCCCCTGCGAAGACCAGCCCAACGATACCGAGCAACCAGGTGACGATCAGGGCAAAGCCGATGCGCATCACCAGCGCGGCGAGCACCCCGATGGTGATGACCTTGCGGCGCTGGTCGGCAGGAAGGCCCGCCGCAAGGGCACCGACGACGATCGCATTGTCGCCCGCCAGCACCACGTCGATCATCAGCACCTGCACGAAGGCAGACAGCGCGGCGGGCGATCCAAGGTTCGAGAAATCGCTGACGATATGCTGCCAGATCTCCGCCGGGCCACCCATCGCGGGGGCCGAGGCGGAAGCTGTTGCTGCCAGTAACGTCAGGATGCTCATGTCCGGGATCGCCCCCTTTTTCTGGTTCCGGCGACGAACCCTTACTGGTTCATCGTCGAGAAGAAGTCCTCGTTGGTCTTGGAGTCCTTCATCTTGTCGAGCAGGAACTCCATCGCATCGACGGTGCCCATCTGCATGAGAATGCGGCGCAGCACCCACATCTTGGTGAGCTGGTCCTTCGGGACGAGCAACTCTTCCTTGCGGGTGCCCGACTTGCCGACGTCGAGCGCCGGGAAGATGCGCTTGTCCGCCACCTTGCGGTCAAGGACGATTTCCGAGTTACCGGTGCCCTTGAACTCTTCGAAAATGACCTCGTCCATGCGGCTGCCGGTGTCGATCAGGGCCGTGGCGATGATCGAGAGCGAACCGCCCTCCTCAATGTTGCGCGCCGCACCGAAGAAGCGCTTGGGGCGCTGCAGGGCGTTGGCGTCGACACCGCCGGTCAGCACCTTGCCCGACGAGGGGACGACAGTGTTGTAGGCGCGGCCCAGACGGGTGATCGAGTCGAGCAGGATCACCACGTCGCGCTTGTGCTCGACAAGGCGCTTGGCCTTCTCGATCACCATTTCGGCGACCTGGACGTGACGCTGCGCAGGCTCGTCGAAGGTCGAGGAAATGACCTCGCCCTTCACGCTGCGCTGCATGTCGGTGACTTCCTCGGGGCGTTCGTCGACCAGCAGGACGAGCAGGAACACCTCGGGGTGATTGTCGGTGATCGCCTTGGCGATGTTCTGGAGCAGAACCGTTTTACCGGTGCGCGGCGGCGCGACGATCAACGCGCGCTGGCCCTTGCCTTGCGGCGAGATGAGATCGATCACGCGGCTCGACTTGTCCTTGACCGTGGGGTCGAGGTTGTCGAGCTTGAGGCGCTGATCGGGATAGAGCGGCGTCAGGTTGTCGAAGTTGACACGGTGGCGCACCGCATCGGGATCATCGAAGTTGACGCTCTGCAGCTTGGTGATGGCAAAGTAGCGCTCGCCCTCCTTGGGGGCGCGGATCTCGCCTTCCACGGTATCGCCGGTGCGCAGGCCCCATTTGCGGACCTGGTTGGGTGAGACATAGATGTCATCGGGACCGGCGAGATAGTTCGCTTCCGGGTTGCGCAGGAAGCCGAAGCCATCGGTCAGCACTTCGATCGTGCCCTGCCCGATGATTTCCTCGCCGTCCTCGGCCACTTCCTTGAGGATCGCGAAAATCAGATCCTGACGGCGCAGCGTCGAGGCGCTTTCGACGCCCATGTCTTCGGCCATTTCGACCAGTTCGGCCGACGACTTCTTCTTGAGTTCTTTGAGATGCATTGTTCGTGTGTCTTGTTTTTATTCCGGGATGGAAGAGGTTTCGGCCGACAATTTTTGAAAAGCGGATTTTCGTAAAACGCGAAGGATCGAAAGGCTTGGGGAAAGCGGATCCGGGTGGCGTTCCGGGTTCCCGTGGAACCCATTGCCGGACATGCTCCAGATAGGCGTGCCGGTGCCTTTGGTCAACGGATGATCTTCGGACGGAGGCCGGACCGGGACAGGGTGAGTCTGCCTGACCACGCAGCCCGAACAGGGTCACAGAGTTCCAGATACGAAAAGGCGCGCGGAAGGCCAGCTCCCCCCGCGCGCCTTTTCTCGGCCCTTATCTCGGCAAAGTCGCTTGTTCAGAAAGGTTTGACGACCACCAGCACGACGATCAGCACCGCCGCGATGCTCGGCACTTCGTTCAGCATGCGCAGCGCCTTGCCCGACAGCGGACGCTCGCCGCGCGCCAGCTTCTTCGCATAGCCGACCAGCCAGCCATGATAGCCCGAGAGCAGCAGCACCAGCAGGAGCTTGGCGTGGAGCCACGGCGCCATCCAGAATCCCATCGCGGTTGCCAGCAGCACCCCGAACACCCAGACCGCGATCAGCGAAGGCGTCAGGATGATCGTGCGCAGCTTGGCCTCGCGATCGATCCAACGCGCTTCCTCGGGCGAACCGGGCTCGGCCTCCTGATGGTAGACGAAATAGCGCGGCAGCATGAACAGGCCCGCCATCCAGAAGATCACGAAGATGATGTGACCCGCCTTCAGCCACGGGTAGATCGACTGCAGAAACTCCATGAAACATCCCTTGGGCGCGGCCGCGCCTCTCTGGTCCAGCCCTTTTCGGGCCCCTTACGTCCTGTAACCCTGACCTTTCCTGAACGTTGCCGCTCGGGTCAAGGCGCATTCAATCCACGCTGCGCACCACATCGAGCAACCGCTGAACGTGCTCGATCGGGGTGAACTGGCCGATGCCATGGCCCAGATTGAACACGTGGGGACGATCGGCGAAGGCATCGAGCACGCGGCGGGCTTCCAGCTCCAGCGACGCGCCGCCCGCCAGCAGCACCAGCGGATCGAGATTGCCCTGCACGGGAAGGCCTTGGGGCAGTTCGCGTGCGGCCCACACCGGGTCTATCGTCTCGTCGATCCCTACGGCATCGACTCCGGTCTCGCGGGCATAGGCGAGGAGTTTCTCGCCCGCACCCTTGGGGAAGCCGATTACTGGCACGCCGGGATGGCGGCGGTGAATCTCGGCGGCGATCCGCGCGTTGGGGGCGATGACCCAGCGCTCGAATTCGGACGGCGCGAGAGTCCCGGCCCAGCTGTCGAACAGTTGCACCGCTTCGGCGCCTGCGGCGATCTGGCCGGAGAGATACTCGATCGTTACCTCGGTGATGGCATCGATGATCGCCTGGAACGCCTGCGGATCGCGCCAGGCCATCGCCCGCGTTTCTGCCTGATCCCGACTCCCTTCGCCTGCGACCATATACGTCGCGACCGTCCAGGGACTTCCCGCAAAGCCCAGCATCGTCACCCCACCCGGAAGGTTGGCGACGACGCGCTTCACGGTGTCATAGATCGGAGAGAGTCTCTCGGGCACGGCGGTCAGCGAGGACAGCGCGTGATCGACCAGCTTGGGCGAGAGCTTGGGGCCTTCACCGGCGAGGAATTCCAGCCCCTGCCCCATCGCATAAGGCACGATCAGGATGTCGGAAAACAGGATCGCGCCGTCAAAGCCGAAACGGCGGATCGGCTGCAGGGTGATTTCGGCGGCGGCGGCTGAATCATAGACCAGCGCCAGGAAGCCGCCCTTCTCGGCCCGAAGCGCGCGATATTCGGGCAGATAGCGCCCTGCCTGACGCATGAGCCACACCGGGCGGCGGCGGATATTTTCGCCGCGCAGGGCGTTCAGGAGAGGTCCGGGCATCGCGTTTCGGGTCCGATCAAAAAAAATAAGAGATTCTTGAATTAAGGATTCAGGAGTTGTTGGGCCTGTGGAAATCGGGGATTGCCGGTCCTTGCCCGATTTGTCCCGGAATGAACAGGCTGACTCCGTTTTGCGACTCTCCATGGAGTCAGAGTCAAAGCAAAGTTATGAGTCTTATCCCCAGCCTGTGGGGAGAGTCCTGGGCCTGTCCAAAAGCCGTCGGGGGAATCGGTGGGTACGGGGATGGAATCGTGGTTGCGAGTTGTCACCGGTTCTATCCCGTGGTTTATGCCGCCCTCTATCCACAGCCCTTCCCACAGCACCCGGTACTCCCTGACACATGGCGCGTTTTCACCTGCATCTGCTTTCGGACTCCACTGGCGAGACGCTGGAAATGATCGCCAAGGCGGCGCTGGCGCAGTTCGATGACAGCGATGTCCTGCGCCATTTCTGGCCGATGGTGCGCTCGCAGCAGCACCTCGATCGGATCATGGGCGAGATCGCCGCGAACCCCGGCCTCGTGTTCTTCACGCTGGTCAACGAGGAGACGCGCGGGCGGCTGGAGGCGCGCTGTCAGGCGCTGGGCCTGCCCGCCATCGCCGTGCTCGATGGCGTGACCGATGCGCTGGAGGCCCTGCTCGGGCAGGAAGCCAAGGGTCGCCCCGGTCGCCAGCACCAGCTGGACGAGGCCTATTTCGCGCGCGTCGATGCAATCCAGTTCACCATCGCCCATGACGACGGCATCGCGTGGGAAGACTGGGAGGAGTGCGACATCGTGCTCGCGGGCGTTTCGCGCACGTCCAAGACGCCGACCTCGATCTATCTTGCCAATCGCGGGTACAAGGTCGCGAACATTCCCATCGTGGTGGAAAGTCCGCCGCCGCCTTCGCTGTTCGGGCTGAAACGCCCGCTCGTCGTCGGGCTGACCACCGCGTCGGAGCGGCTGATCCAGATCCGTCGCAACCGCCTGCTCTCGCTCAGCCAGTCGCCCGATACCGACTATGTGCAGGTCGAGATGGTCGAGCAGGAACTGAAGTACGCGCGGCGCATGTTCGCGGACAATTCCTGGCCGGTGATCGACGTCTCGCGCCGCTCCATCGAGGAGACGGCGGCGGCGATCATCAACCTCTATAACGAGCGCCGCGCGGCGGGTGCGCAGGGCCAGACCGGCCCGAAACCGATTTGAGGGAGGCAATGACTATGCTGATCCTTGCCTCGCAAAGCGCCTCGCGCCGCGCCATGCTCGAAGCCGCCGGTATCGCGCACGAGCCGATCCCTGCGCATATCGACGAACGCGCGCTGGAGGCCGGCCTCGGCGATGCGCCGCCCGAAGAGATCGCCCTCGCCCTCGCCCGCGCCAAGGCGCAGGCGATCAGCGCGCAAGCTGAGGGCCGCCTCGTGCTCGGCAGCGACAGTCTGGTCGAATGCGAAGGCCGCCGTTTCGACAAGCCGGGCAGCCGCGAAGGCGCCGCCGAGCATCTGCGCTTCTTCTCCGGCAAGGTCATGCGCCTGCACAGCGCGGCGGCGCTGGTGCGCGACGGCAATGTGGTGTGGGAAGCGCCCGCGCGCGCCGACCTGCATGTCGCGCCGCTGAGCGAGGCGTTCATCGAGAGCTATCTCGATGCCGAATGGCCCGCCATTTCCGGGTGCGTCGGCTGTTTCCGCATCGAGGCGCGCGGCGTGCAGCTGTTCGAGCGCATCGAAGGCGACTATTTCACGATCCTGGGCATGCCGCTGCTTAAAGTGCAGGCGGCGTTGCGCCAGCTGGGAGATCTCGACGCGTGACCGATACCGCCACCATTCCTTATGCAGAAGTGATCGGCGATCCGATCGCGCAGTCGAAATCGCCCGCGATCCACAATTTCTGGCTGGGCAAGCTTGGCCTCGAAGGGCGCTACGACCACTGCCTCGTCCATGTCGACGATCTGGGCGACTATATCGCGCGCCGCCGGGCCGATCCGCTGTGGCGCGGGTGCAATGTAACGATGCCGCACAAGCAGCTGGTGCTGCCGATGATGGACCGGCTCGATCCGCTGGCCGAGCGTATCGGCGCGGTGAACACCGTGGTGCGCGAGGCCGACGGCTCGCTGACCGGCTACAACACCGACGCTTCGGGGTTTCTGGAGCCGCTGCGGCCCCGGCTGGCCGAGACGCACCTGTTCCGCATGGCGCGGGTGATCGGCACCGGCGGCGCCGCACGGGCGATCGTTGCGGGACTGACGGCGGAGGGCTTCGTCGTGGTGCTGGCGGGGCGCGAGGCCGAGCGCGCGCAGGAACTGCTCGCCGAGGTCGCGCTGGGTGACGACCACCACGCCATCGCCACCGAACATTTCGCCACGCCCACCGATTTCGCCTTCGACGACCGCGAGCAATTGTTCGATCTGGTGGTGAACGCCAGCGCGCTGGGCATGACCGGCCAGCCGCCGCTGCCGTTCGACTTCAGCCACGCGCCGCCGAACAGCGTCGTCTACGACATCGTCACCAGCCCGCTCGACACCCAGTTCCTGAAGGCCGCGCGGGCGGCCGGGTTCGAGACGATCGACGGCCTCTCGATGCTGATCGGGCAGGCGGACGAGGCCTTCGCGCGCTTCTTCGGCGCTCGCCCGCCGCGCGAGCACGACGCCGACCTGCGCCGCCTGATCCTGTCGTAAGGAGGCGGGCGTGCCGCAAAAGCGCCCCGTGATTTTGGGCCTGACCGGCTCGATCGGCATGGGCAAGTCGACCGTGGCGAGGATGCTGCGCGAGCTTGGCGTGCCGGTGTTCGATGCCGATGCAGCCGTGCATGTCCTGCAAGGACCGGGCGGCGCGCTGCTGCCCGCCATCGAGGCGGCGTTTCCCGGCACCACCGGACCCGATGGGCTCGACCGCGCGAAGATGGGCACGGCGGTGTTCGGCGATCCGCAGGCGATGGCGCGGCTGGAGGGGATCGTCCATCCCGCCGTGGCGACCTTGCGCGCGGCCTTCCTGCGCGATCATGCCGAAGCGCCGCTGGTGGTGATGGATATCCCGCTGCTCTATGAAAAGGGCTACGAAAAGACGCTCGATGCGGTCGCGGTGGTCTCTGCCCCCGCCCAGATGCAGCGCGCCCGCGTGCTGGCTCGCCCCGGCATGAGCGAGGCGAAATTCGAGGCGATTCTGGCACTTCAGGTGCCCGACGCGGAAAAGCGCGCGCGCGCCGACCATGTGATCGATACCGGCACCACGCTTGAGCAGACCCGCGATCAGGTGGATGCCATCGTGAAGAGGATAAGCGGAGATTATTAATCCCCGTCCGGCCCTTGCACGAAAGCGTCATGAGGCAGATATGAAGAGGAATGCGAGAGATTATCTTTGACACCGAGACGACTGGATTCGACCCCAAGAGCGGGGACCGGATGGTCGAGATCGGCTGTATCGAGATGATCAACCGGGTGCCCTCGGGCGCCACCTATCACGCCTATTTCAACCCCGAACGCGGCATGCCGGCAGAGGCCGAGGCGGTGCACGGCCTGTCCGATGCCTTCCTGGCCGACAAGCCGCTGTTTTCGGCCTGCGCGCAGGATTTCCTCGATTTCATCGGCGATGCGCCGATGGTCGCGCACAACGCCGGGTTCGATTTCAACTTCATCAATGCCGAGCTGGCGCTCTGCGGTCTCGAGGCGGTCTCGCGCGACCGTATGGTCGATACCGTGGCGCTGGCCAAGCAGCGCCATCCCGGCGCCAAGCTGTCGCTCGATGCGCTGTGTACGCGCTACGGCATCGATCGCAGCCACCGCACCAAGCACGGCGCGCTGCTCGACGCCGAACTGCTCGCGCAGGTCTATGTCGAGCTGCGCGGCGGGCGCCAGATCGGCCTTGGCCTTGTGGC
The DNA here is from genome assembly GCF_057784955.1 of Novosphingobium sp. BAM6. Taxonomy (NCBI): domain Bacteria; kingdom Pseudomonadati; phylum Pseudomonadota; class Alphaproteobacteria; order Sphingomonadales; family Sphingomonadaceae; genus Novosphingobium; species Novosphingobium sp. BAM6. The sequence goes on from NZ_JBYNTR010000002.1 coordinate 120,836, forward strand.
CGAGGCACACGAAATCGTGGCGGAAACCAAGGTCCTCGTCCGAAAGGACCGTCCCTTCCGCCAGCCGCGTCCCCACGCGGCCACTGCCGAGGAACTCGCCACCCATGCGGCGTTTCTGAAGACAGTCGATGCCCCGCTCTGGGGTGAGGGATAACGCCAAGAAGAGGAGCAATTGCCCATGGATATCCGCGTTTCCGGTCATCAGGTCGAAACTGGCGAGGCCCTGCAGGTCTACGCAAGCGAACGTCTCGATGCGATTATCGCGAAGTATTTCAACCGGGCCCTCTCGTCGCACGTCACCTTCGGGCGTGCGCCGGCCGGCGCATTTCGATGCGACATCATCATGCACGTGATGCAGAACCTGGTGCTCAAGGCCACCGGTTCCGCGCAGGACGCGCACCCCGCGCTCGATCAGGCGGCGGAAAAGATCGACAAGCAGCTGCGCCGCTACAAGCGCCGCCTCAAGGACCGCAGCGAGCAGGCTCAACACGCCGCCGCAGTGGAGGAAGCCGCCTACATCATCTTCGAGGAACAGCAGCACCACGAGAACGACGACGAGCCGGAGCAGGAAGCGCCGGTGGTGATCGCCGAAACCCGCGTGGATATCCCCGAAGCCACCGTTTCGGACGCGGTGATGATGCTCGACCTGCGGCACACCAATGCGCTGTTCTTCAAAAACGCTGGAACGGGACGCCATAATATGGTTTACCGCCGCGGCGACGGTTCGATCGGCTGGGTGGAGCCGCACTGACGCTGAGCGTGCGCCATCGGCCCTGCCTCCAGGGTTGATACTTCAACGGCGGACAACGCAGGAGCCCCGGTTCAGCCGGGGCTCATCTGCATTTGACCACGGGGGCGGTCACGGACCAGATCAGTACTTATACAATGAACCATCTTTTCACCCTGCTGCCCGAAGCCGTGACCACGGTAAGCGCGGACAGCAAGCCGATCATTCTGGGGCGCCTCGCCGATCTTTTCGCGCAGGTCTACGATCTCGACCGCGAGACCGTGCTGGCCCACCTGTTCGAGCGCGAGGCGCTGGGCAGCACCGGCTTCGGCCGCCGAATCGCCATTCCCCACGCCCGCATTCCCGGCCTCCAGCGTCCGGTTGCCGGGTTCGTCCGTCTGGAAGCTGCCGTCGATTTCGAGGCGGCGGACGGCCAGCCGGTCGATCTGGTGTTCGGCCTGCTCTCGCCCGATGGCGCTGGCGCCGTCCACCTCCACGCCCTCGCGGCGATCTCGCGCATGATGCGTGACGAGCGCATGCACGAAACCCTGATGGCGGCGCCCAGCGCGGAAGCTGTCTACAGCCTGCTGAGCAACGTCATCGAGCGCGATGCAGCCTGACGACAGTATCGCGAGCCCTTTGTCCAGCAAGGGGGCATCCAGCGGGGCGCAGACACATTGGCGGGCGCTGGAAGCGCTCTATCACTCGGCCCCGATCAACCGCCTGTTCCGCTCTTCGCTGGCGATCCACGAAGAAGGCGAGGCGACGATCTCGTTCGAGGTCGGCCCCGAGGTGTTCCATGCCGCAGGCGCCGCGCACGGCACCATCTATTTCAAGATGCTCGACGATGCGGCGTTCTATGCCGCCAATACCCTCGTCACCGACCGTTTCCTGCTGACCACTTCGTTCAACCTGCACTTCTCCGCTCCGGTGCGTGAGGGGCGGGTGACGGCGCATGGCCGCTGGATCAGTGGGCGCCGCCGTGTGCTGGTGGCGGAATCGCGGCTGGTCGATGCAAGCGGTGAGGAGATCGGGCGCGGCACCGGCACGTTCATGCGTTCGCGCATGGCGCTTTCGGGGCTGGCCGGATACGGCTCGCCCGCGTCCGTTCCCGCCTCCGTACCCGACGAAGGGTAACGCATCCGCCATGGACCAGCGTCTGCCCGCCCATCTCGAAGTCGCTGCACTGATTCGCCGCACGCAGGCCGCCGGGGGATTCGCGATGGTGCTCGCCAAGGGTGAGGCGGACGCCGGAACAATTCTCGTGACGATACAGGAACGTGGCGGTCCGGCCCGTCTCTACGAACGGATGCCGCGCCTCGATGGCACCCGTGGATGGGACTGTTCGCGGGTGCAGGACGCTGAGAACCCATTCGAATTTACCGAGTACCTCGACCGGCGAAAGGCGCAGGATCGCGACCTGTGGATCGTCGAACTGGATGTCGCAGGGGGCGAACGACTCCTCGTGGAAGGCTGACCCGGTGGGTTGACTTGGCTTTCGCGGGCTGGCAACGGCGCGCTCTCGTTGAAGCGAATGCGGCTTTCGGGGCAGATCGGCCCGGTGAGTTAGCACGCAGACGGGGGATCGTCGGCAGGCCGAACGGGTCATATGCTTTCCGCGGGGGGAGCATCCGTTCCAGGGCCTGTGTCTGACCGGTTCACCGCTCTTGAACAAGGCTCGATGAAGAGCAAACTGGTTTGGGCGGGCGCATGTGCCCGTTCCGCGATGGTCCTTGTGACCCTCCTGAGCGCCCTGGGATCGGGCGCGGTAGCCTCGGTGGTGGCACCCGGGCAGACCGAACAGAATCCCGTGGCCTTCGTGTCGCAGCCTGTCGTCCAGCCGCTTCCCAATGCCGAAGCGAGTGCCGGGCCTGACGCCGCAGACGACGATGCAGACATCGGGGCCGACCCTGTTTCTACCGATGCTTCGGACCAGAGCGCTTCCTCGCTCTCCGAACTGGTGTCCGACGTTGCCGACAATGCGGGCAAGATCGACCGCAACATGAAGTGCCTGGCAGGCGCCGTCTATTTCGAGGCGCGCGGCGAGACGCTGGAAGGTCAGCTGGCCGTGGCCCGTGTTATCGTAAACCGCACCAGCTCGGGTCGGTTCCCGACAAGTTACTGCGGCGTGGTGCTCCAGCCCTCGCAGTTCTCGTTCGTGCGCCACCACAGCCTGCCGCATATCGACACGTCGTCGGACACCTGGAGCCGCGCTGTCGCCATCGCGCGCATCGCCGATCAGGGCACCTGGAAGAGCGCCGCCAAGGGCGCGCTGTTCTTCCACGCGACCAGCGTTTCGCCGCGCTGGGGCCTGACGAAGCTGGCCCAGGTCGACAACCACATCTTCTATCGCTGAGATAACTGGCGCTGAAATAGAAGCGGGCGCGATAAAAAGGGCGCGGACGGTTTCAAAGCCGATCCGCGCCCTTTCGTGTTTCTTTCAATCCCGCAGTTCCACCCAGACCGGCGTGTGATCGCTGGACTTCTCTCGCCCGCGGTATTCCTTGTCGACGCCGCAGGCGACCAGCCGGTCGGCCAGTTCGGGTGACAGCAGGGCGTGATCGATGCGGAAGCCGTGATCGCGCTGCCAGGCCCCGGCCTGATAGTCCCAGAACGTCCACACCCCGCCCTGCGGCGCATGGGTGGCCACCGCATCGGTCCAGCCATCGCCGAGCAGGCGGTAATAGGCATCGCGCGATTCCGGCTGCATCAGCGCGTCCGAGGCCATCGCGGCGGGTGCCCACACATCGGCATCGGTCGGGATCACGTTGTAGTCGCCGGTGACGATCGCGGGCACTTCTTCGGCCGCGATCTCGGCCATGCGCGCGCGCAGCCGCTCCATCCAGCGCAGCTTGTAGTCGAACTTCGGCCCCGGCACCGGATTGCCGTTGGGCAGGTAGATGCACGCGACGCGAACCCCGAACACGTCCGCCTCCAGATAGCGCGAATGCAGATCCTCGGGGTCACCCTCCAGCCCGCGCCGCACTTCGACCGGCTGTTCGCCGTCGGCCAGGATCGCGACGCCGTTGAAGCCCTTCTGGCCGTGCCACAGCGCCTTGTAGCCGAGCTTCTCGAACTCCTCGATCGGGAAGCCCTCGTCCTGCGTCTTGATCTCCTGCAGGCAGGCGACGGAAGGGCGGGTTTCCTCCAGCCATTCGAGCAGGCGGGGCAGACGGGCCTTGATCCCGTTGATGTTGAATGTGGCAATCTTCATGATGCGCCTTGTCGGGAGTGAGCCCCCCTGTCGTCAAGAGCGCGGCCCTGTCCCCTGCACGCTTTCGTCTCGACATATCCCGTCGCCACAGATACCAATATCGGATCAATCAAATACCAATGACGGGGGCGAGTGGCATTATGCGAAAGTCGGGATCGTTTCGAACGAAGAGTCTGCTGGCAACCGGCGCTGCGGCGCTGCTGATCGCAGTCCCAGCGCTTGCTGCACCGGCGACCGCACCGGGCCTGTTCCCCACCCCGCAATCGCTGCGCCTGACCGGGCCGGACATCGCGTTGGGTGACAGCGTGACGATCGTCGCGCCCAAGGGCACCGATGCCTCCAGCCTCGATCTCGTGCGGCAGGTGCTGACGCAGGCGGGCGTGGCGCATGTCCGCATCGCCGCCGGCATGGGCAAGAGCGTACGGGGCGTGCAGGTCGTGCTCGGCACGGCGGACACGCCGCTGGTCGCCCATGCGCTTGCCCGGACCGGCGCCAGCGTGCCCGACCACGCCGAAGCCTATGCCCTCGCCAGCAAGGCCGATGAGAGCGGCGCGCTGATCGTGCTGGCGGGCAAGGATACAGACGGCCTCTATCACGCGGCGCAGAGCTTGCGGCAGCTGGTGGCGAAAGACAGCATCGCCTCGCTGACCATTGCGGACTACCCCGCCATGCCGGTGCGCGGCACCATCGAGGGCTTCTATGGCAAGCCGTGGACCATGGCGCAGCGCGAGGCGCACATCGCCTTCCTCGCCCGGTTCAAGGCCAATACTTATATCTACAGCCCGAAGGACGACACTTACGCCCGCGATCACTGGCGCGATCCCTACCCCGCCGAAACGCTCGATGCGCTTTCCAAGGTGGTCGACGTTGCCAACCGCGAGCATGTGAACTTCGTCTACGCGATCTCGCCCGGCCCTTCGGTGTGTTACAGCGATCCGGCGGACCTCGCCGCGATCCGCACCAAGTTCGGCGCGCTGCGGGCACGCGGCGTGCGCAGCTTCTACGTCGCCTTCGACGATATCGAATACACCAAGTGGAACTGCAAGGGCGACGAGGCGAAGTTCGGTGCGCCGGGCGAAGCGGCTGCGGGCAAGGCGCAGGCCAGCCTGCTGAACGCGGTGCAGGCGGACATCACCGCAGATGATACGCATACCGGCCGCCACGGCGCGCTGATCATGGTGCCGACCGAATACTACAACGCCACTGTCTCGCCCTACAAGACGGCGCTGGGCGAAGCGCTCGATCCGCGCGTGGTGGTGCAGTGGACGGGGACCGACGTGGTGCCCTCCTCGATCTCGGTGTCCGATGCCAAGGCCGCGACCAAGGCCTTCGGGCGCAAGACGCTGCTCTGGGACAACTATCCGGTGAACGACTATGGCGAATCCGCCGGCCGTCTGCTGATGGCGCCCTACGATCGCCGACAGGCGGGGCTCTCCAGCGAACTGGAAGGCGTTGTCGCCAACCCGATGAATCAGGAAGTGTCGAGCCGTCCCGCCGTCGCGGGGCTGCTGGCTTTCGCCTGGAACGACAGTGCCTACGATGCGCAGCGCACCTGGCGCGCCGCCGCACGCGACATGGCGAGCGGCGATGCTGCGACCACGCAGGCGCTGCTGACCTTCTTCGACACCCAGCACCTCGCACCGACCTTCGGGCACCAGCCCTGGCAGCCGCAGGCGCCGGTGCTCGCTGCGAAGGTCGATGCGGTGCGCGATGCGCTGGCGAGCGGTGACGTGGCTGCGGCGCGCGCGGCGCTCGCCCGTCTCGGCAAGGCCGCCGATGCCCTTGCGGCGGCACCCGATCGCATCCGTGCCGGCGTTCCCGGCGAGACCGGGCGCGGGTTCGTGGCGGAAGCTGCGCCCTGGCTCGATGCGACGGCGCTCTGGGGCCGTTCGCTGCGCCTGACGGTCGATGGCCTGAATGCCGCGTTGGAGGACAGCGAGGCCGCGCCGCGTGACTTTGCAGAGGCGAAGGCGCTGGCGGACAAGGCCGCCGCGATCCAGTCGATCCCCGGCGCGACGCGTATCGGCGGGCCGATCAAGGTCGCCGATGGGGTGCTCGATACCTTTGTGGCCGATGCGCCGGGGCTGGTCTGGCAAGGCCCGGCACCAGCGACAAAGCCCTGAGGCACAAACGAAAAGGGCCGGAAGACGAACTTCCGGCCCTTCTCGTATTCAGCGCTATTCTGCTGGCGATCAGATCGCGAAGCTCGATCCGCAGCCGCACCCGGCAGAGGCATTCGGATTCTCGACCCGGAATGCCGCGCCGCCCAGCGATTCGACGTAATCGACCACGCAGCCGCTCACCAGATCGAGGCTGACCTGATCGACCACCAGCGAGACGCCATCGGTTTGCGTCACCGAATCGTCGGCATCGGCGGCGTCCGCCAGCCCGAAGCGGTACTGGAAGCCCGAGCAGCCGCCCCCTTCGACGGCAAGGCGCAGGATCGCGGGCTTGCCCTGCTTCGCGGCGATGGCGGCAACCCGCGCGGCGGCAGAGGGGCTGAGCGTGAGAGCGGTGGTATCCATGATCCGAATGTAGGCGCGCCGCCCTTCTGCGACAAGGTGGAGGAAGGGCGCGCGCGGATAATCAGGAGGTCTGGATATAGGAGCGCATCGCCTCGGCTTCGGATTCCACTTTCTCGATGCGGTACTTCACCAGATCGCCGATCGACACGAAGGCGACCATGGTTCCGCCCTCCACCACCGGCAGATGGCGGATGCGCCGCCGCGTCATCAGCGCCAGCGCGCTCATCACCGGGGTATCGGGCTCGGCAGTGACGGGTGGCGCGGTCATCACATCGCCCACGCGCATTGCCAGCATCGAAGGGCCGAATTCGCGCAGGCGATAGATCACGTCGCGTTCGGAGAAGATGCCGACAAGCTCGTCGCCGTCCATCACCGGCAAGGCGCCGATGCGCCGCTCGGCCAGAAGCCCGGCGGCTTCGCTGACAGGGGTGGATACATCGCAGCGCACGACATCGCCGCGTCCTTCGATCAGACGTCCGATCGTCATTTCGACTCTCCCTCTTTTGTGTGTTGGAGGCTTTGCTCGTTGGGGGGAGGGTATCAAAGCGCAAAGCCGCCGTCACGCGGGGTTTATCCGGCTCTAGCCCCCCTCTAGCCTCTTCTAGCCCCTCTCTAGCCTGCCTTTGCCTCCTCTCTGTCGGCACGGGGGACTTGCGCGATCGCTTGCAAGCGCACAGATGATTTCACGTGAAACATCGCTCGTCCCTGCTCCGGAATCCCCAGAAGGCGGCGCTCGCCTGGGCGCGCTATCGTCGGGTCATGGCGTGGATGATGGCCGTCACGGTGCTGCTGGTGATCGGCATGATCGTCCATCTTTGGCGCGGTAACGGACTGATTTCCGTGCATTTCTATATCGCGGCAGCGCTGGGACTGGGCCTGTCGATGCTGCTCGCCTCGGCCCTGATGGGGCTGGCGTTCCTGTCCAGCAGCAGCGGTCATGACGATGTGGCAGGCGGTACGCAAACCGGCGAGGACGCGGTCACGCCTCCGGAGGAGTAAGCCGGAAATCCGCGACCGGCTCGCCGCCGATCAGGTGCTCCTGAATGATACGCTCCAGCACGGTTTCGGTGCAGGAATGATACCAGACATTGTCGGGCCAGACGACCGCGACAGGCCCCGCAGCGCAGATCCGCAGGCAGTCCGCCTTGGTGCGCGCGACCCCGCCCTTCCCGTCCAGCTTGAGCTGTTTCAGGCGCTTTTTCAGGTACTTCCACGATGCTGCACCAGTCGCGGGAGAGCAGCACTCGCCCTTCTGCGGCTCGGCACAGATAAAGATCTGCCGCTGGACAGTCGGCCCGCCGATCTTCGCGAAAGCGGCCTGCGCCTTTTCGACCTGACGATCCCCGACCGACATCGACAACCCTTCCCGTCAGCCCTTCTTGCCAACGATCCGCGCGATTTCGGCAGCAACGAGTCGCTCGACCAGCGGCGGCAGGTTCTTGTCGAGCCATTCCGCCAGCATCGGGCGCAGCAGGTCGCGCGTGAGCCCTTCCAGCGAGGTTTCGCCCGAGCGCACGATCTGCGGCGACGCGCCGGGTTCCGCCAGCATGGCCAGCGCCGCCAGCGACTCGCGCATCGATGCCCGCGCACCGGGAGGAATCAGGCCGTTTTCCGTCGCTTCATCATCCTCGTCATCGGAGATGAACGCGGCACTGGCGGCAAGATCCAGCACGTCTTCGGGATCGGGCACAACGGGAGCGGACTGCGCCGGGGCCGTTGTTGCAGGCGCTTCCGGGGTGAACGGTTCGCTGCGCGACCGGGTCGAGCGTGTACCGGTGCGATTGTCGCGGGCGATCACCTGCTTGATCGATTCGAGAATATCCTCGACGCTGGGTTCACCCGGCTGACGCATCGTTACCTAAATCCCCTGAGACAGGCACAATCCCGCCCACAGCCCCAATTGTGACTGACCTGAAGCGGGAGCGCAAGGCCGGAAGGGCTCAGTGCGGCCCCATGGTCGTATCGTTGCCGTCGGGATTGTCGGCATCGAGATCGTAGGCCTGCGCCCTCTCTGCCGAGATGTTGCCGTCCTGGATCGGGGTATCGACCGTGCGGGTGGACTGCGCCTCGGGCGCGGGATCGTTGCCCCAGTCGGACATCTTGGCCTTTACCCGCCGATAATTGATCTCGGGATCATAGAGCACGCCGCCATCCAGATTCAGATCGCGTGCCTCCGCATGGCCCATGGCCGCCAGCAGGGTGAAGCCTGCGACGTAGGCATCGCGCCGCGCGGTGACCAGCGAGACCTGTGCGTTCAGGTACTCCTGCTCGGCATTCAGGATATCCAGGATCGTGCGGTTGCCCACGCTGTTTTCGGCCCGCACGCCTTCAAGGCTGAGCTTGGCGGCGTCGACCGCGACTTGCGACGTGCCGATAAGGTCGTTCGCAGCCTTCCACGAGGAATAGGCGGAGCGGACCTGTGCGATGACTTGGCGCTCTGCAGCGATTTCGGTTTCCATCGTCTCCTGCGCCGTGGCCTGCGCCTGTCGTCGCTTGGCGGCGGGAAGGCCGCCCTGGAAGATCGGCAGGTTGATCTGCACGCCTGCCTGTGCGCTCGTCTCGGTCTGTGAATAGAGACTGGGCAGCGCACCGCCGAGAGTGCCGAAATAGTCGTTGTATCCCCCTTGCGCGAACAGGTTCACCGTCGGCAGGCGTCCCGCTCCGGCGACGTCGATGTCTTTTTCGGATGCCTTGGTACGCTCGCGCGCGGCAATGAGATCAGGGTTGTCGTCGAGCGCGATGCGCACGGCATCGTCGGGCGAGGTCGGAAGACCGGGAAGCGGCGGCGGGGGCACGAGATCGACCGGCGCCTTGCCGACCAGCTGGATATAGCTCTCGCGCGCATTGGTAAGTGTTGCCTCGGCATTGCGGACCTCGCCCTGCGCCTGTGCAAGGCGCGATTGCGACTGGGCAACGTCGGTGCGGGTCAGATCGCCGATCTGGAAACGATCGCTGGTGGCGTTGAGGTTCACTTCCAGAACGTGGACATTCTGCCGGTTGAGCGCGACCACGGCCTCACCCCGGATCACGTCCATGTAGGCCGAGACCACATTGGAAAACAGTGAGCTTTCACTGCCGCGCAAGTCCGCCTGCCCGGCATCGACACGGATCTTCGCCGCCTTGACGCTGTTCTTCACCGCGCCGCCCGAATAGATCGGCTGGCCGATCGTTCCGGTTGCTGCCAACGCGCGTTCCGGGCTGGTATAGGAATTGGCGCTGCGCTTGACGAACTCGGTGTAGGTTGCCGTCGCGCTGGCGTTGGGCAGGCCCGAGGAGCGGGCGATGGGAACATTCTCATCCACTCCGCGCTGTTGGGCGCGGGCGGATTCGAGCGTGGGGTTTGTCTGGTAGGCCGTCACGAGCGCATCGCGCAGGGTATCGGCTCTTGCCGCTGAAATACCGGCAAGCCCCGTCAGACATCCCCCCACGATGAGCCCGGCGCGCCATGCGAACCGGGCCATAAACTTAGAAACTCCAGCGCTTGGGTGCAGCAAATTCGGGAAGAGTGGGAATCCCCATTTCCGCCAGTTGCTGCAGGGAAACCACGCCGTTGACCTTGGTGCCGGTGGCGATACGGCTGACGCCGCGCACCATCAGGCCGCAGGATACACGGCCACCTTCGGCGATATGTGCGGTGAGTACGTCGGGCAGCACTTCGATGGCGCCATCAATGACGACGAGCGTGAAGTCAGCCGGGCCAGCGATCGAGGCCAGAGCGTCAGGCGCGACAACATCAAGCGAGCCCACCAGCGGACGCAGCAGCGCCGCAAGATAACCATTGGCATCGCCGATAAGGAGAGCCTTGTCGGCCTTCGTCGGTCGGCCATCGGCGATCAGGCGGGCATGGACCAGCGGGGCGGCAAGCATGCGACCGTTACCGAGCGGCAAGGCGCGATCGATATAGGCGACATTGCGCAGGTCTGCCGGGACGAAATCCTCGCGTGCGACCGAGGCCATCGCCTCCAGCACCCAGGGCTCGTTCACGCCGCTGGTACGCAGCTGACTGACGATCATCGCGCGGCGGGCGGTATCGGATGCGGTGGACCGGGTTTCGGTCAGGGTCATGGTGGAAACTTCCTTCCAGGCTTACGTACCCGGGAGCCCCTATCTCCGGCTTTGCAGTTCATCGGGGCTCGCGCACGTTCGGACGAGAATATAGGCCGCCTTCTATGCCAAGCGGAGGACAAGGCCAAGGGGTTTGCCGCGACGCTTGTCGATGCCGGTCAGCGGTTTGCCGATCCTGCAAGCGCAGTTGTGTTCGGCACACGAAGGACTGCGAAAATGCGATTTTGCGCTGGGCAGCAAGTGCCCCTAAGGGGAGGCGTGGCAAGAGACGCAAAATTGCGCAAAGGGAGCCCCGTCCATGACCGAAATGGTGACCATCCGCGAAAGCGACCTGATCGAGAGCGTTGCCGACGCGCTCCAGTACATCAGCTACTTCCATCCGATGGATTATATCCGCGCACTCGGCGACGCTTATGAGGCCGAACAGGGCCCCGCCGCGCGCGATGCCATCGCCCAGATCCTGACCAACAGCCGGATGTGCGCCGAGGGGCACCGTCCGCTCTGTCAGGACACCGGCATCGTCAATGTGTTCATCGAATGGGGCCAGAACTGCCGCCTTGAATCCGATCGCTCGCTTCAGGAAGTGGTCGATGAAGGCGTGCGCCGCGCTTATGGCAATGCCGAGAACAAGCTGCGTGCCTCCGTGCTGGCCGACCCGGCGTTCACGCGTCGCAACACCAAGGACAACACGCCCTCGGTGCTGTCGGTCACGATGGTTCCGGGCTCGAAGATCTCGGTCGACGTTGCGGCCAAGGGCGGCGGCAGCGAGGCCAAGTCGAAGTTCAAGATGATGAATCCCAGCGATTCGATCGTCGACTGGGTGATCGAGATGCTGCCGCAGATGGGCGCCGGCTGGTGTCCGCCGGGCATGCTGGGCATCGGCATCGGTGGCACGGCCGAGCACTGCGTCAAGCTGGCCAAGCAGAGCCTGATGGAGCCGATCGACATGGCCCAGTTGAAGGCCCGTGGTCCGCAGAACGACATCGAGGCGCTGCGTATCGAGATCTTCGACAAGGTCAACGCGATGGGCATCGGCGCGCAGGGTCTTGGCGGCCTTGCCACGATCCTCGACGTCAAGATCCTCGACTGGCCGTGCCATGCCGCGAACAAGCCGGTGGCGATGATCCCGAACTGCGCGGCAACCCGCCACGCGCACTTCACGCTGGATGGTTCGGGCCCGAGCTACCTCGAAACGCCGAAGCTGGACGAGTGGCCCAAGGTCGAATGGAAGCCCAGCAAGGAAGCGATCCGTGTCGATCTCGATACGCTGTCGCCCGAGCAGGTGCAGGGCTGGAAGCAGGGCGATCGCCTGCTGCTGAACGGCAAGATGCTGACCGGCCGCGATGCTGCGCACAAGCGTATCCAGGACATGCTGGCCAAGGGCGAGGAACTGCCCGTCGATTTCAAGGGCCGCGTGATCTATTACGTTGGCCCGGTCGATCCGGTGCGTGATGAGGTCGTAGGCCCTGCAGGTCCGACCACCGCGACGCGCATGGACAAGTTCTCGGACACGATGCTTGACCTTGGCCTGCTGGCCAGCATCGGCAAGTCCGAGCGCGGACCGGCGGCGACGGAATCGATTGCCAAGCACAAGTCGGCTTATCTGATGGCCGTGGGCGGTGCTGCCTATCTGGTCAGCCGCGCGATCAAGGAAGCCAAGGTCCTTGCCTTCGAGGATCTGGGCATGGAGGCCATCTACGAGTTCACGGTGGAAGATATGCCGGTGACAGTGGCGGTCGATTCCGAGGGCCAGAACGTCCACCAGCTCGCGCCGCTGGTGTGGAAGGAAAAGATCGCCAAGGAGCATCTGCTTCCGGCCTGATCTGCTCAACGGACAGATTCAAAAAGGCGCCGCGCGGCAAGGTTCGCGCGGCGCCTTTTTCGTGGCGCATTCGATGGGTGTCGTCCTGCTTCGACGAGCGTGCTGGCCTTCACCGCAAGGCACGCTAGTCTGTCATCAATGAGATCATCCCTTCTGCAACCGCGCGTTCCGGCGCGGGCCGTTCTTGGATCGCTGGCTGCGCTCTGGGCCTGCTACTTCGTGCTGGCGACCGCGCGCGGCGCGCTGGTCGGCCTTGATCTCGACTGGCCGATCGTGTCGCGACGGCTGACGATCTGCATCCTTTCGGCGATGGTCATGGCGGTGTCCTGGCCGCTGCTCCAGATGATCGAACGGCGTTCATGGACATTCCGGCTGACGGCAGTGCTGGCAGGTGCGCTGCCGCTCTCTTTCGCGCTGGCGCTGATCAACGACACGATCTTCTCCGATCTCGAAACGATAACGGAGCCTCCTGCCGGGACGGTGAGCGTCGGTGAGGACGGCAAGATTCGCATCACGCGAGATGATGGCGGGAACATCCTTGTCGATATTCCCGAAGCTACTCCGCCAGCCCCTCCGGCACCTCCCGCTCCGGTTCCGGGGGCGGAGCCCACCGCCATGCCTGCCTCGCCCCAGGCGCCACAAATCACCATTCATTCGGGCGGGGGTGAAGACGAGAAGGCGCGGATCGGTCGCGCCGTTTCGCTGGTGGACACCTCGCTGGGACGATACTTTCTGATCCTCGCCTGGGCAGCGCTCTATTTCGCGCTGGCCAAGGCCGAGGAAGCCCGCGCGGCGGAACGGCGCGAAGGGGAGTATCGCAGAGCTGCCGAGGCGGCGGAACTGCGGAGTTTACGCTATCAGGTCAATCCGCATTTCCTGTTCAACACACTCAATTCCCTGTCTGCGCTGGTAATGACCGGGCGGCATGAGGATGCGGAGACGATGATCCAGTCGCTCTCCAGCTTCTACCGGCATACGCTTTCCGGCGATCCCACCGGTGATATTTCGCTCAGCGAGGAGATCGAACTGCAACAGCTTTATCTGAAGATCGAGGGGGTTCGTTTTCCCAACCGCCTGCGCGCGGCGATTGCGGTTGACGCTGAAGCGGCAGGCGTAAAAGTGCCGGGCATGATCCTGCAACCGCTGGTCGAGAACTCGGTGAAGTATGGCGTTGCCGCGACGCAGCGTCCGGTCACGATCAGCATCCGTGCGCAGCGAAAGGGCGATATGCTCGAAGTGGTGGTTGAGGATGACGGTCCGGACAAGAGCGAGACGACGCCTGTGCTGGGCGTGGCGGGCTGCGGGATCGGTCTTGCCAACGTGCGTGACCGGCTGCGGGCGCGGTTTGGCGGACGCGCCAGTCTGTCTCACGGCGACCGTGCCGGGGGTGGCTATGCCACGATCTTGACGATACCCATGGGCGATGCTGGCAGTGACGCAGGATGGCTGTCGCTGGATGGGGGGAGAGCATGAGCGATATCGAAGGAAACGCGCCGCTGCGTACATTGATCGTCGATGACGAACCTTTGGCGGTGGAGCGTATGCAGGTGATCTGCTCGCGCCTTCCGGCTCTGGCGGTGGTTGGCACGGCCAGCGATGGGGAAGCTGCATTGCGGCTGATCGATGCGCTGGGGCCTGATCTGGTGCTTCTGGACCTGACGATGCCCGAGACCGACGGACTGACCGTAGCGCGTCGTCTGGCCGACCGAGTGGCTTCGCCCGCGGTCATCTTCGTGACGGCACACGATGAGTTCGCGGTGGAGGCCTTCGATCTCGATGCGGTGGACTATGTGCTCAAGCCCGTGGCGCCGGATCGTCTGGAGCGAGCTGTGGGGCGGGTGCGAGGCCGCCGGATCGAGCGCCCTGCCCTCGTCGATGCCTGGCTTTCGGAGTTCTGGGTGCCGCATCGCTCGGAACTGGTCCGCATTCCGGTTAGCGATGTGGTGCGGATCGACGCCGAGCGCGATTACGTCAAGCTCCATGTTCGGGACCAGAGCTATCTGCTGCTCCAGACGATCACCAGTATAGAGCAGCGGCTGGATCCGGAGCGGTTCATCCGCATCCACCGCAGCTGCATTCTGCGCCGGGATTGTGTGACAGGGCTGGTCCACGAAGGTCTGGGCGTCTGGTCCGTGGAAACGGCCGATGGCGAAACCCTGAGGATTGGCCGGACCTATCTTCCTGCCGTCAAAAAAATGGCGGGTCGCTGATCCGGTTTCCCGGTCGGCGCCCGCCAGTCGGTCACGCTTTTCTCTTTTGGGACGCGGGTGAAGGGAGTCATCCGCCGAGGCGGGTATCGCTGACGATGGCGGCCATCTGGTCTTTCGCCTTGGAGCGGGCGTCGTGATAGCACTGGACCGCACCGGGTGCGCGAAGGATCGTGCCAGTCACGACCTTATTGTAGTCGCAGGCCTTGCGGGCAGCGGCATTCAGGCGCTTTTCCAACGCGACCTGCCCTTGCTGGGTCGAAAGGTCGAGGTCGCTATAGTGTACGAGCACCTGCTCGGCATGGGCGCTTGAGGAGGCAGCGAAAAGACCGCCGGTCAGGGCAAGGCTGAGAGCGGCGGCGGCGAACTGGGTCTTGAACATCGGGCTTCTCCTTGAGGGAGCCGTCTGTTTCCGGACCCTTTTGTCCGCAGCGGCTCGATGAGGTTGTTCTGCAACGACCCGCGATTCGATTCATCCGAAGGTCGACTTGCGCGCACGGTGGATCGACGAAGGAAAAGCGCTGCCGACGAGCGACATCTGCCATCGACGAACAGCGTCGGTTGCCATCGACGGAGCGAGGTGCTCATGTTCGAGAAAACGATATAAGGCTGGCTTGGTCCGATGATCCTGATGCTCGTGTTCTGTCTTGGCATCGTCAATTTCGCGGCCCACAAGGCCGTGATCGAAAGTGGTCATCCGATGATTGCGCAGGCTCCATGGTATTTTCAGCCGTTGGGCGGCAAGCTCAGCCTGCTGGTCGAGTTCGCAATGCTGTGGGGAGCCATGGTCATGGCGGTGAGCGGATCGGTTGGCTGGGCTCTTGTATACCTCGGATACTCGGGGATGAATGCCGTGGCCGCCTGGTTACTCGTCAGCGGGCGGCTCTGATGGGGAACCCTGTGGCATGCCCCCGGTTGTTCCGGGCAGCGACAATTGGATGACGGCGAAAGGAGAAGGCGGCGTGGGGGGCACCCGGGTCTGGCTGGTTTGTAATCCGGATAGCGGCAGCAATGACGAGGCGGCGATCGAACAGCTTTGCGAGGACTTTGCTGCCGCAGGGTTCCACGTGGAACGTCTGGTGCGGTTTCCGGTCGAGGATGCACCCTCACCTTCGCAACTGGACGATGCCGATGTGGATCTGCTGGCCGTATTTACCGGTGACGGTACGATTCATGCTGCCGTCGCTGCGGCTTCGGGCTGGTCCGGCGCTGTACTGGTGTTGCCCGGCGGCACAATGAATATGCTGTCCAAGCGCCAGCATGGCGATGTCGATGCGAAGACGATCCTTTCACGCCTCCGCCCCGGTGATGTCACCTGTACCCGGCCCAGTGTGATCCGCTCGCGACATGGCGTGGCGCTTACCGGCGTGCTGGCAGGGCCGGGAACGGTCTGGAACGAAGTGCGCGAGGCCATGCGTGCGAAGGATTTCGTCGAGTTTCTGTCCACGACCAGGCAGGCGATCAGTTGGTCGGCAAACGGGCCGAAAGTTCGCTGCGCCGAGGTCGACGGCGGGCGTGAGGAAGGCTATGCCGCCATCACCGTGGCGCCGCAGGACGAAGGCTTGCAGGCCAACGGCTATTATGCGGAATCGCTTGCGGACTATGCAGGACAGGGCATCGCCCTGCTCAATCGCGATTTCCGTGACGGTCCGCATGACGATCTGGGCACGCACCGGCGTGTCCGTCTGACCTGCCCCGATGGCGAGCCTATGGGCCTGTTGCTGGATGGGGAGCCGTTCGACGGTGCCGCCGAAGAGGAATTCGAGATGACTGCCTGTGACGTCGATCTGGTGATGACCAAGGATGGTTGAGATGCCCTCCCCCCCGATCCGACTGTTTCATATCAGCGATATTCACTTCGGCCTTGAAGATACCCGCGCGCTGGCGTTCGTCGAGAAGGCGATCGCGCGCGAGAAGCCCGATGCGGTGGCGATAACCGGCGATCTCACCATGCGCGCACGCCATCGCGAATTTCGCGATGCAACGGCGTGGATCGGTTCGCTCGACGTGCCGGTGACGGTCGAGGTGGGCAACCACGACATTCCCTACTTCAATTTGTACGAGCGTTTCTTCGATCCCTACAAGCGCTTCCATGCGATCGAGCGGATGTTGGAAGTGCAGCTCGATCTTCCGGGCCTAGCCATCGTGCCGCTCAAGACCACGACGCGGGCGCAATGGCAGCGCTTTCCCTGGTCGAACGGTTGCGTGACCGACAAGGCTCTTGCCGAGACGCTGGCGGCGATCGATGCACTACCCAAGGGTACGCGCGTACTGGTTGCCGCGCACCATCCTCTACCCGAACGGCGCAAGCGTGATGGCAAGCTGCTGACGATCAACGGGACCAAGGCGATGGAAGCGCTCGCCTCGCGCAAGGTCATGGGGATTATGACAGGGCACATTCACGACCCCTTCGACCTTGTCGAACAGACCCTCGCGGGCCCCTTGCGCATGATTGGTGCCGGCACGCTGTCGAAACGTATCCGCTCGACGCCGCCCAGCTTCAACGAGATCGTGATTGAGGGCGATGCGATCCGGGTGATCGTGCGCAATCTTGAGGATGTGGATACGCGTGCGATGCAGATCGACGACGTGCCCGAGAACGCCTTGCCCCCGCGCGAACCAGGAGAACCGGTTTCGGGCGTGGCGACGGTGCCGCTGGTCGATCCGCCGGTACACTGACCAGCGGATGCGTCGCTTTCAGGCGCGGTCCATCTTGGCGGCGTAAATCAGGCGACCCTCGCCCAGATGGGCGAATGCCTGCGCGATCTGGCTGTCACCCACGGCAAGGCAGCCCTCGCTGCGCCCCAGCTTGCCATGCGTGTCGATCATGTCCGGTTCGGCATACCAGGCGCCATGCACCACGATTGCGCGCGACAAGGCATTGCTGTTGGTCGGATCGAGCCCGATCAGGCGCTGCGAATG
The DNA here is from genome assembly GCF_057784955.1 of Novosphingobium sp. BAM6. Taxonomy (NCBI): domain Bacteria; kingdom Pseudomonadati; phylum Pseudomonadota; class Alphaproteobacteria; order Sphingomonadales; family Sphingomonadaceae; genus Novosphingobium; species Novosphingobium sp. BAM6. The sequence goes on from NZ_JBYNTR010000002.1 coordinate 138,318, forward strand.
GCCGTGCTGTCCGGAATAATAGGCCCCTGTCAGGTAGGCGCCTTCGCTGCTGGCATTGGAACCGGGCTGGTTCGAGAAGCGTTGAAGCCATCCGGAGTGTGCAGGATCCGAGCCGGAGCCGTGCGAGACCAGAAGCGAGGTCGTGGTGCCTGCTTCAAGGTCGACCAGATGGAAGCGCGGATCGGACGAGGATGAGGCGAAGTCTACAACGCCGATTCGGTCGCGCTTGAATGTGTCGCCATGCCGGTCGAGTGCGCCAAGCGCGGCGGACATCAGCATCGGGCGAATGCCCGAGGCGCGGATGGCGTCGGCATGCTCGATCGCCTGTGCCTTCACCGCCGGTGTCGGTACGGGACGGCGGCGGGTCGACAGGGCCTGGACAGCGCTGGAGGAACTCGCGGCCATGACCGTGGCCGCGACGATGAAATTGCGTCGGGTAAGAATCATATGGCGTCCCTAATGCCACGAGTGATCGACAAGGTCTTGGCCAATCGCGCCCATCCGACCACAAGCTGTTGACGTGCGGCGAACTGCGCGCATGTCGGGAAGGAGGATCGCAGAGCAGCGATGACGATCACGCGAAACCGTCCGGCCAATGCCGATACCTATCGCGGCGCCGTATCTTCGGCGGTGCGCGCCCTGCAACGCACGCACGGATTGTCGGACGGTGAATTTGCCGAGCGGATCGGTTGTTCGCCGGGTACGATTCGCAACGTTCGTTCCGAGCAGACCAGCCTCGATCCTGTGCTGCTGCTGCGGCTGGAGCAGGAGTTTGGCCCCGGCGCCATCGATCCGGTGCTTCGTCTGGCGCAAGTGCGGGCCTATCCCCTGCCCACTTCGATGACCAAGCAGGACCCGGTGCTGGCCGTTGTCGAGGCGCTGCACCGGATCATCGAAGTCCACGCGATCGATGGTAACAGCAAGGCGCGGATCACCCCTGCGGAACTGCGCCGCATCATAGTCGAACTGCGCCATGGTCGCGCTGCGCTGGATACGCTGATCGCGCGGGCAGACGGGAGCGGCAGCGGATGATACCTTCGCTTCTTTCGCTTCCCCGGCCGGGCGATGCTGCCAGAGCCTTGCTGGTGCGCCGGGTGCGCGCGGTGTTTAACGATGCTGCGCGCGGGGAAACGCCGGTAGTACCCTCACCCGATGCGCTGTTCGCGGAAGGAACGCCGATCCGGCAGGTTCATGGCGATGTCGTGGCGATGATGGTGGGCGGCATGTCTGCGCTCCTGCTTCAGATGCTTCATCCGGCGGCATTGCAGGGTGTGCTCGATCATTCCGATTTTCGCCATGACATGGCCGGGCGGCTGCGTCGCACCGCGCGGTTTATCGCGCAGACGACCTATGGCCCACGCGAAGAAGCCGAGCAGGCCATTGCCCGCGTCAATCTGATTCACCAACGGATTCAAGGTACTTTGCCGGATGGGCGTTCTTATTCCGCTACGCAGCCGCGCGTACTGGCGTGGGTTCACTTGGCCGAGGCGACGAGTTTCCTGGCCGCCTACCGCCGCTATGCCGATCCCGAAATGAGCGGGGTGGCACAGGACAGCTACCTTGCCCAGTTCGCCGAAGTGGCGCGTCGTCTGGGCGCCGATCCGGTGCCGGACAGCCGCACCGAGGCGGCGGTTCTGCTCACCGAGATGCGCGGCGATCTGGTGGGCAGCGCACAGGCGCAGGAGGTGGCGCAATTCGTATTGCAGGGATCGCGCCGGACAGTTGGCGGTGCGGTTCAGAATCTGTTGGGCGCGGCAGCCATCGACCTGCTGCCACCCTTTGCCGCACCGATGCTCGGGCTCAGTTCAGGGGGGGCTCGTCGCTTGCCGGCCCTTGCTGTGACACAGGCTATGGCGGAGACTGTGCGCTGGGCTTTTGCCGGAGCACGCAGAGCCGGAACGTGAGAAAGGCCGCCTCCTCTTATGAGGGAAGCGGCCTTTTCATTGGCTCGTCCTGGGGTCAGTAGTCGTGATCGACCGAGCCGAGGCCGTTGATCTGCGTGCGCAGCGTGGTGGGCTTGCGGGTAAGCCGCAGCGAGCCAACACCGTTGATCTCGACATCGACGAGGTTGCTGGCGCCGACGGCGACGTCCCCTGCCCCCGACATGCGGATCACCGCGTCCTCGCTGTCGACACCTTCCAGATCGAGATCGCCTGCGCCGTTCGAGGTCACATACATCTGGCGAACCTTGCCGCTGGCATCGAGGTCGATCGCGCCGTTGGCCTTGAGGTCGAGGCGATCCTGATCGAGGCCGTGGAGGGTGACATCACCCGGCGCTTCGAGATCGAGACCGGCAATCTGCGGCGCGGTGATCGTCACCTTGATGCCGTGGTGGAAGTGGCGGGCGTTGTCGGTGCCATCGGTCTTTAGGCGACCGTTGTCCCACACGAGGTGATCGACGAGCGAGGCCGGGCCGCTGACGGTCATCTGTGCCTTGTCGCCGCGAACGAAGTGCAGTTCCACAGGCACTTCCATGGCGATCTGCTGACCGGGCTGGACCGCGAAAGTGCGGACGTGCTGCGGGCCGTGGTCTGCCTTGTCGTCGTCATCGAAGTTGAAGTGCCAGCCCTTCCCGTCCTGAAAGGCCTGGCGAACCTCCTTGCCGCCGATGATCCAGGCGCTGCCAATGGCGAGGATCGAGAGGATCACGCCGCTGACGAAGACGATGAGCAGTTTCCTGAGCATGGTATGTCTCCTTGTTCCGTCGTTCTTACGCGTCGGCGTGAATGGCGGGCTCGATCACCCGGTAGTGCAGGCGACCGAACCACATGAGGGCATTGACGATCCAGATGCTGACCAGCGTGAGCAGCGCACCGGCTGCCACCGCCGCGCTCATCAGGCCAAGCCCGAAGAGGATCGCGGTGAAGATGCCGCCGGGAAAGCCGCTGAACGGCCCGGCGATCATGATGAAGCCCCCGGCGATGAAGATCGCGACGGTTGCCACGAACAGGCCGAACATAACGCCGATCACCGGCAGCACGATCGGCAGCAGGATCAGGATGTCGATCGTGGCCAGGCCCATGAAGGCGATGATCGCGGTCCAGGCGGAAGACGGCGTGCGTCCGGCTTCCCAGTTCCGAATACCCGCTTCCAGACGCAGTTCGCGGGCGAGGCGCGAGGGATTGCCCAGTGCTTCGGCGACTTCCGCTTCGGAGCGCCCATCGGCGTTGCCCGCCTCGAAATGCGCTTCGTAGTCGGCGACGATCTCGGCGATGTCCTCGGAAGGCATGCCCTTGAGGCCCGCCTTCAGGCGCTTGATGAACTCGTTACGCGTCATGGCTGTCCTCCCCTGAACTGGCGGTCGCGGGCATGGGCTCTGCCTCGGCGGCGAGCAGGCTTTCGACGGCGGCGGTGAACCCGCGCCATTCGCTGACCTGTTCGTCGAGGCGGACCCGGCCGGTCTCGGTGATGCGATAGTACTTACGAGGCGGGCCCGAAGGCGATTCCTCAAGGTACGTGACCACGAGGCCCTCGGATTGCATGCGGCGCATCAGCGGGTAGATGGTGCCCTCCCCCATGTCGACCGCGGCAGCCATGCGGCTGGCGATCTCGTAGGCGTAGCTGTCACCCCGCGAAAGCAGCGCGAGCACGCAAAGCCCGAGCACCCCTTTCTTAAGCTGGATTTCGATTTCCGACATCGATCTGTCTCCTGTCGATGGCGACTGTCTATAACAAGCTACTGTGTGTTGCAAGATACCTTGTTTAAGAAAGTACATTGCCATCACAGGTAGCTTGCATTGATCTATCAATGCCCATGGTTTTCAGGTGCTTGCCGTTGACAGATGTGTCGCTTGGGGCACTTATGAAAATTGAATACGCAAAGCGTGGGGGCGGAGAGCGACCAGATGGACGACAGCGAAAGCGCTTTATCTCGCCGATTCGGCAACTTCTCCGGTGTCGAGTCGCGACTGACGCTTAGTCTTTCGGGGACGAATCTGGAGCGGGCAGGCGATTATAATCAGCGCATCGTCCTGCAAGCGATCCGTCTGGCGGGGGAGACGACCCGCGTGGAACTCGCCGGGATAACCGGACTTACGGCGCCGACGATTGCCAATATCACCCGCCGACTGGCCGAGACGGGCCTCGTGCGACCCGGGGGACGCCTCCAAGGGAAACGTGGCCAACCCGCCAAGCGGATCGTCATCGTTCCGGAAGGGGCTTTTGCGATCGGTCTCAATATCGATCGCGACCATATTTCGTTGGCGGCGGTCGATCTGGCGGGACAGGTCAGGTTTCGCCATACGCTGGAAATCCCGTTCGCCCTCCCCGATGCTGTGGCAGCGCATGTGGCCGCAGTGCTGCCGGAGCTGATGATGTCCGCAGGCATCGCCTCAGAACGCGTTCTGGGCGTGGGTATCGCCCTGCCCGACGATCTCGGGCGCATTGCCCTGCCCCATCGTCCACAAGGGTATGAAGCGTGGGATGGACTCGATCTTCAGGCGCTGTTCGCACAGGCGCTTCCCTGGCCGCTCTATCTCGACAACGATGCTGCTGCCGCTGCGCTGGGAGAATTGCATCTGGGCGACGGCATCGCCCTGCCCGGTTTCTTCTATCTGCTGATCAGTGCAGGTCTTGGCGGTGGTCTGGTGATCGACAAGAGCTATGTGCGCGGTGCGGATTCACGCTCGGGCGAGATCTGGGCGATGCCCGATACCTCGGCTGGTCCTGATGCCGTCGTGCAGGACACCGTTTCCCTGCTGGCTCTCTACGAGCGACTGGAGGCCGCAGGGTTTCCGGTGGACCATCCTGCGGCGCTTGCTGTGATCTCGGCGGAAGCGGAGCCGGTGATCGAAAAGTGGCTGGACGATGCTGCGCGTGTGCTCACCGCACCGCTGATCGCTGTGAACTGCCTCATAAACCCGTCTGCGGTATTGATCGGGGGGAGGCTGCCGGGGGTCTTGGCGGACGGGCTGGTAGAGCGTTTGTCGGCAGGTCTTGTCGATGCCAGAATTCCAGCGGTGGCCCCGGTCCAACGTGCGCGGATGGCGGATGATGCACCCGCCGTCGGTGCTGCCATGATCCCGTTTCTGGATCAGCTGCTCGCTTCGGAATCGATCCTGATGCAAGCCGGGCGCTGACGGGCGGGCAAGCCAGAGGCCTTCTGTCCGCCCGTTTGTGCCGGTGATCAGATCATCGTTTCGGGGCGCACGGCGCGATCGAAGGTTGCTTCGTCAACGTAACCCAGTTCCAGCGCTGCCTCGCGCAGGGTCTGTCCCGTCTCGTGGGCATGCTTGGCGATCTTGGCGGCCTTGTCGTAGCCGATCTCGGGTGCCAAGGCCGTCACCAGCATCAGCGATCGCTCGACCAGTTCGGCGATGCGCTTGCGGTTTGGTTCGATGCCATCGACGCAGCGCGTGGCGAAGCTGTCCATGCCGGTTGCCAGCAGGTGGATCGAGCGGATCACCGCTGCGCCGATCAGCGGCTTGAAGACGTTAAGCTCGAACGCGCCCTGAAGCCCGCCTACGGTCGCGGCCTGATGGTTGCCGATCACTTGCGCTGCAACCATCGTCAGCATCTCGCACTGGGTGGGATTGACCTTGCCCGGCATGATCGAACTGCCCGGCTCGTTGGCAGGCAGGTCCAGTTCGCCAAGGCCGGAGCGCGGCCCGGAGCCCAGCAGGCGGACGTCGTTGGCGATCTTGGTCAGGGAGACGGCCAGCGTTGCCAGAGTTCCGGCCAGTTGGACCAGCGCATCGTTGCTGGCGAGGGCCTCGAACTTGTTGGGCGCTGTCTCGAACGGGAGGCCGGTCTGCTCGGCTAGATGTTTGGCCGTAGCTTCGGCAAAGCCGGGCGATGCGTTGAGCCCGGTGCCGACCGCCGTACCGCCCTGCGCAAGCTTCAGCACGCCTTTACGCGCATCGAGCAGGCGTTCGTGCGCATAGTCCAACTGCTGGACGTAGCCCGAGAACTCTTGCGCCAGCGTCAGCGGCGTTGCGTCCTGAAGGTGCGTGCGACCGATCTTGACGATATCGCCCCACGCCTCGACCTTGCGCTGCAATGAGGCGCGCAGAACATCGAGTGCAGGGATCAGGATACGGTCGATCTCGACGGCGGCGGCGACATGCAGCGCGGTCGGGAAGCTGTCGTTCGAGGACTGGCCCTTGTTGACGTGATCGTTGGGGTGGACCGGGCTCTTGCCGCCGCGGGTGCCCGAAAGGATTTCGTTGGCGCGGCCTGCGATCACCTCGTTGACGTTCATGTTGCTCTGGGTGCCGCTGCCGGTCTGCCAGATGACGAGCGGGAACTGATCGTCGAGCGTGCCGTCGATCACTTCGCCTGCGGCCTGCTCGATGGCGCCTGCCAGACTGGGATCGAGGCCGTGCTCGCGGTTCACCCAGGCAGCGGCGCGCTTCACGTGGGCAAGGGCGTGGACGATGGCGATTGGCATGCGCTCGGTATCGCCGAAGGGAAAGTTCTCGATGCTGCGCTGGGTCTGTGCGCCCCAGTAGGCGGTGGCGGGAACGTCGATTTCGCCGATGCTGTCCGATTCGCGGCGGGTCTGCATGATCTGGTGTGCCTTTCTCTCCGGTTTGAGAGAACACATGGGGCATTGGCCGGATGATGCAAGCTTATTGAGATTGAGTTGCAGTTGAAAAATATGCCCCGGACCTTGCGATCCGGGGCAGTCGGGAGAAGCCGTCGGGAAACGAGCAGGAAGGGAGTGCGATCAGAAGACCGTGCGTACGACCATGGCGACGCGGCGATCGGTCTCGGTCCAGCTGTAGCGCGGCTTGAGATCGGGATCGCCCACGCGCAGGTATGTCTTCGAGGCGAGCAGGTTGGTGCCTTGCAGACCGATCTTGAAGTGCTTGCCGACCGAGACGAGGAATGAGGCGTCCAACTGGCCGTAAGCGTCCGACCACACCGGATAATTGATGTTCGCTGCTGAGGTCGTAAGCAGGTAGGACGAGCGCCAGTTGTAGGCGAGGCGCGCCGAAACACCGTATTTTTCGTAAATACCGGCAAGGTTGTACGAATACTTGGACATGCCTTCGAGTGGCAGCGTGAGCCCGGCATTCGTGGTCTGGTTCGAATCGAACACGTTGACGGCGGTGTTCTTGCCGCCGGTCGAATCGACGTAAGTGAAGTTGCCCGAGAAACCGAGGCCACTCAGCGCGCCGGGCAGGAAATCGAAGAACTGGGTATAGGCCAGTTCGCCACCCTTGATCGAACCGTGCGAACCGTTGGTCTGCTGCGTAACGTCGAACGTCAGCGTCTGGCCGTTGCTGGTGTACTGCTGCTCCACCAGACCGGAATAGATGTAGTCCTTGATGCCCTTGTAGAACAGGCCGAGCGTCAGGCTGTTCGAGCGTCCGTAGTAATACTCGAAGCTGAGATCGACCTGGTTGGCGCGGGTCGGCTTGAGGTTGGGATTGCCTGCCGTGCCGGTGAACGCCGTGGAGCGTCCGCCAATGCCGGTGCCGTTGGGCGTGCCGGTCTCGTCGAACGAGAAGTTCAGCGTGGTGTAAGGGTTCAGCTGGGTGAAGCTGGGGCGGGAAATCGCCTTGGACAAGGCGAGGCGGATCTGCAGGTTGTCGCTGGCGAAATAGCGCAGGTTCAGGCTGGGCAGAACGTCGGTATAAGATGTGCCGCCTGTTGTCTGAAGATCGCCGAGCGAGCCCGACGCGAAGGCCACAGCAGCGTTGTAGTCCGAGCAGTCGGTCGCCGTGCAGGTCGTGGTGATCGCGCCGATCGCGGCAGCGGAGCCGAGCGACTTCGCTTCGGTATGGACCACGCGCACGCCCAGATTACCGTCGAACCGCCCGATCGGGCTCTTGTCCGCACCGAAGCGGAGCAGCGCGTATCCGGCCCAGGTCTTTTGCGACTGGTCGTTGATGCCGCCGCCCGATGCCGCCGACTGGCTGAGATCGGAGCTGAGAGGCGACCAGCCCCAGCCGTTCGTCTCCGTGCCGCCCAGCTGCTGATAGGCATAGGCCGTGCCCTGCGTCACCAGCGAGGCAGCGGGGAACCACAGGCCGCTGGTGGGATTGGCGACGTTGCCACGGAAGAAGTTGTTGTAGGTGATGAACGAGGACATGTTGGGCAGATTGGCATTCTGCGTGCCGCCCGCAGGCCCCGTCTGGTTCAGATAGACCTCATTGCCCGGCAGCCAGTACTGCGCGGACAGGATGCTCCAGTTGTAGCCGGTCTGGCGAGTGACGGCGCTTTGGTCGGTCCAGCGCGCGCCGACTTTGAAGGATTTGAAGAAACCACCGTCGTCGAACTTGTATTCGATATCGGCGCGGCCCGAATATTCGTGGGCCTCGTTGTCCTCAAGGTGATCCATGGCCGCCGCCCACCAGTTTGCCGACTTGTCGGCAAAGCTCTGCGAGGCATCGGTGGGCGTGATCGAGAGGTACGGGTTGTTGCCCGAGAAATCGAAGTCGAACGTCGCCGGCACCGAAACGCCGGTGAACACAGTCATCGAATAGACCTTTGCGGTCGATTTGATGTAATCGAGATCGGCGCTGACGGTCCAGTGGTCGTCGGCCTCCCACTTGGCGTTCAGCGAATAGTCCTGCGTCTTCTTGGTCTGGCTGCCTGCGCGGGTGTCCATGTTGAGTTGACGATTCTCGACTGTGCCCGAGACCAGTTCACCGGCCGAGCCGAACTGATAGCTGGAATTGTCGGTTTCCGGCTGGGAGAAATCGCCGACGGCATATTCCAGATCGTGCGGCGTGGCCTTCGAGATCAGGGCTTCGCCGGTCAGCGTCAGGTTGCTGGCGGGTTTCCACTGCACCGAGGCGTCGAATGCGGTGCGTTTCTGCTGCCAGTCGATCCGGCGATAGCCCATCGAATTGGGAATATAGACGGTGTCGCCCGCAGAAAGGCCATCCTGAGCGGCGCCCAGCGTTTCCGGCACATAGCGCCCGGCCGAAATGGAGTCGGTGCGGTTGCCGATGTTGCTGATCGAGTACGACACCAGCACGCCGATTTCGCCGAGCGGCGTATCCCAGCGATCGCTGAGCAGCGCGTTGCCCGACTTGAAGCTCTTCTTGTAGAGGTCGGCATAGTTGATATCGCCCGAGAAGGCGGCGACGAAGCCGGGAGCGTCGAAGGGTTTGCGGGTACGCAGGTTGATGGTGCCGCCGATACCGCCTTCGATCATGTCCGCCGAGGGGTTCTTGTAGACGTCCACGCCCGAAAGCAGGTCGGCCGAGATGTCCTCGAACGAAAGCGCGCGGCCATTCGCAGCGGAGAAGACGTCGCGCCCGTTCAGCTCCGAGCGCACGAAGGACAGGCCGCGAATGAACACGCCGCCGCCTTCACCTGACAAGCGCGCGGGATCGCGGTTGTCGCTAGTGCGCTGGAGCGTGACGCCGGGTACGCGCTGGAGCGCTTCGGAAACCGAACGGTCGGGCAGGGCGCCGATGTCCTGCGCGGTGATCGAATCGACCACCACCTCGGCATCGCGCTTGCGGGCGCGGGCGCCTTGCAGCGAAGCGCGGATACCGGTGACGACGATCGCGCCATTGGTATCCATGGCGGTATCGGAATCGGGCAGGACGCCGTCCGTGGCAGTGGCGCCGGTCTGTACGCTTGCTGCGACATCGGCGGCGGGCGCCGCAGCAGATGCGCCGGTCGGCGTTGTCGTGGTTTGCGCCCAGCCAGTGCCGGGCAGCGCGCAGGCGATCAATGCCGATGCAGAAACGCCTGCACGCAGCAGATCGCGATTTTCAAGTCCCGCGAATCCACGGCACGCACGATGGAAAAAGCTCATGTCATCCCCTCCTCAAACGGTCGCTTTTGCAACGCACAATTTTGATAGCGCTATCACAAAAGAACCTGCGTTTCCTGGGCCTGATGCTTACAAAAGTGCCCAAGTCAACGAACGGAGCCCTAACATCCCGTCAGGTCGTCTGCAACACGATTTGTAATGCGCTAACATTATTAGCGCCATTGCGTTGTCAATGTAACGTCTGCGTTGCGTGCAGGCGCATGTGAAGAGGGGCTGATCGACGGATCAAGGCTGGCGGGAAAGCGCGGTTTCGATGGCGGCCTGAACGATCGGCACCATGCGTGCATAGCCTGCGGAAAGCGGGTGTACGCCGTCGCGCGTGAGGCCTTGCTGCATCAGCCCGTCGGGGGCGGCGAGGGCGGGGACGTAGTCTGCAAAGGCATAGCCGCGTGTCTTTGCCAGCGCTGCGAGTCGGGCGTTGATAGCGCGCAGTTCGGCTGGCTTTCGCTGCGCAACATTGTCGCGTTGCGTGGCGGTGTCGGTGACGGGTAGGATCGAGCACAGCACAACCGCGATGCCATGCGCGCGGGCAATGTCGGCCATCGCCGCGATGTTCGAGACGATACCGTCCGTGCTCTCCACCTGCAGGAATCCGGTCACATCGTTCACGCCGCCCAGGATTACGACGGCGTGGGGACGCAGGGCGACTACATCCTGCGTGAAGCGGACCAGCATCTGGGCCGTCACCTGGCTGCCGATGCCCCGGTTGATGTAAGGCTTGCCGGGGAAGAAACGCGCAAGATCCCAAAGGTCGGTGATAGAATCGCCGATGAAGACCACCCGCTGTTCACCCTTGGAGGGTGGGGGCAGGGCGGCATCGGCGGCCGCGTAGATATAGCGTTCGCCGAAGTCCTGCATCATCGAGGGAACCAGTTTCTGGCGAAACGGACCGAGCCAGGGACCCCATTCGCGGTCTTCCTGTACGGTGCGCCGTTCAGGGCTCGACTGATAAGGGGCAGGCGTCTGCGCGCGGGCGGGAACGGTGGTAAAGGCCACTGCGGTTGCCAGTAGCACGACCGCAGAGACTTTCGCCGCGCGCAGACGAGGCTTCATGCCGCGAAGATTCCGTGGCGTTTGCCGAAGGCATGGAACAGGTCGGGCCAGATCGAGGCGGGCACATCCTTGCCAAGCCTTGCACCGAAGCCATGGCCGCCCTTGTCGAAGCCATGGAACTCGGCGGAGCGCTGTGTGGCGAGAAGGGCACTGTACATCGCCAGGCTGTTGCCGATAGGGACAAGGCCATCGTCGCTCGAGGCGGTGAGGAAGACGGGAGGCGTATCGGCCGTCACCCGGTTCTCGACCGACCCCATGTCGCGCAGCGCTTTGCCCGCGCCCTTGCCTAGCAGCGCGTCGCGAGATCCGATGTGAGTGAACGGTGCAGAGAGGCTGACCACCGGATAGATCATGCCCGCCAGATCGGGTCGGGCCGAGAGCGTGTCGGCAGCGTCGACGGGGGCATAGACCTTCTCGTCGAAACGCGTGGCGATGCTGCCCGCCAGATGCCCGCCTGCGGAGAATCCCAGCACCGAAATGCGCTTGGGATCGAGGCCGAAATCGGTGGCCTTGCTGCGCACCAGCCTGACTGCGCGCTGGGCATCCTGCAAAGGCACCGTCGCGCGATTGGCCCAGCCTTCGCCGGGCAGGCGGTACGAAAGGATGAAGCAGGTGACGCCGCGCTCGGTCAGCCAGCGGGCCTGCTCTTCGCCCTCGTTGTCCCAGGCGAGAAACTCATAACCGCCGCCCGGTAGCAGGATCACTGCCGAGCCGTCGCGATAGGCGGGCTGGCGCACCGCGAGCGCAGGCGTGGTCACGCCGGTCAGCCAGCGATCGTCGAAATCGGCGTTCTTTGACTGCTGGTGCCATTGGAGGGGCGGCATCGTGGCAGGCGCGCCGGGGGCCTTGCCGGGCCAGAGCGGCAGGGTTGGCCCGGATGTCGAGATCGCGGTGGGGCCAGCCTTGGCCGCTTGCGTGCGCAGGGTCGCGGCAAGGCCGAGCGCGGTGATGCCGCCCAGCAGCGTGCGGCGCGAGGTTGTCGTGTCGGTCATGGTTTTTCCCCTCAGTCAGGGCAGACGGCGCCGGCAGGATCGGTGCCGAGTTTCAGATCGGAAATGACGATGGCATAGCGCCCTTGCGCGGTCAGCGTGAAGGGGCGGCTGATTCCGGCAAGGTCGGTGCCATGCGCGGCAAAGCACTTGAGTGGCACTTTCAGGTGCGCCCAGGTTCCCGGCTTTGCCGTTACTCCGTCTATCCGAACCGCGCCCGAGCCCAGCGCGAGCGTGACCGGACCGGTAGCGGCTTCGTCCACGCGATAGGTCAGATCGACGTTGAGATCGGCATTCGCCTCGCGCTGGAGCATGAGCGTCGGGCCGTAGACTTCGGCCTTGCCCGCGCCGCTCCACGTCAATTGGACGGCGCCTTCCTGCCTGCTGGGGCTGTCGACAAGGCGCTGCGAGACCGTGTCGGACGTCTGCAGCGTGAAGGGCTTGGCGGCGCTGCCATTGGCGATGAACACGCTGGTGTTGGTGGCGCTGGCGTCGATCCCGGCGACTTCGCTGAGCGTCCCGACATGCGCACCCTCGGCATAAGTCAGGCCGTAGCCCAGCGGAAACAGCGGATCGTATCCGGTCATGCCTTTGTTGAGCACGAATTGCGCTGCCGTCTTTGGCCACGAGAAGGAGAGCGTGCCGTGGAAATCGGTCTTGCCGCCAATCAGCATGTCGGCCACGCCTTCGCCTTCCGAACCGGGGAACCATGCCGCGACGAAAGCGTCGGACTGGTTCAGTTCCGGGTTCACCCAAAGCGGACGACCGGAGAGGAACACCGAGACGGTAGGAATTCCTTGGTCCTTCAACTTCTTGAGAAGCGCCAGCGCCTTCTTGTCACCGGGCTGGAATTCCAGCGTGCGCACGTCGCCGCGCAGTTCGGCATAAGGCTCTTCCCCGAAGACCACGATCGCGACGTCGGGCTTTGCCGTGAAGCTGCCATCGGGGGACAGCACGGCCTTGCCGCCGCCTGCTTTCAGCGCGCTGGCGATTCCGGCGTAGATCGAGGTAGCGCCGGGGAAGTCGGCATTGGTGTTGCCGTCACCCTGCCACGACAGCGTCCACCCTCCGGACTGGCGACCGATATCGTCCGCCGCATCGCCTGCGACGAGTACGGTGGCGCTGGTCTTGATTGGCAGAACGCCTTCGTTCTTGAGCAGCACGAGGCTCTCGCGCACCGCCTGCCGGGCGATGGTGCGGTGCTGCGCTGAACCCATTTCCTGCGGTTTGTCCTCAAAGGGACGTGCCTTGTCGAAGAGGCCGAGCTTGAACTTCACGCGCAGGATGCGGCGCACGGCATCGTCGATGCGCGTCATCGGAATCTTGCCCGATTGTGCATCGGCCAGCGTCGAATCGAAAAGCCCCTTCCAGCTGTCGGGCGCCATTGCCATGTCGAGTCCGGCGTTGAATGTCGCGGCGCAGTCGGTCGCGGTGCAGCCGGGCACTTGTGCATGGCCGTTCCAGTCGCCGACGACGAAGCCGTCGAAGTGCATCCGGCCCTTCAGCACGTCGGTGAGCAACGCCTTGTTGCCGTGCATCTTCACGCCGTTCCAGCTGGAGAACGAGGCCATCACGGTCATCGTCCCGGCATCGACGGCAGCGGGGTAGCCCGCATCGTGAATACGGATCAGCGTGGCCTCGTTGACACGGGTGTCACCCTGATCGATGCCGTCATGCGTGCCGCCATCGCCAAGGAAGTGCTTGACGCTGGCGGCGACGTGCCCCGCCTGCACCGTGGTCTTGCTGCCGGGTGTGCCCTGCAGACCCTCGACCATCGGCCCGGCGTAGCTGGCGACAAGCGCAGGGTCTTCGGAATAGCCCTCATAGGCGCGGCCCCAGCGTTCGTCCTGAGGCACGGCGAGGGTCGGGCCGAAAGCCCAGTCGATGCCCGAAGCCGCAGTTTCCGCGCCCGTCGCGGCACCGATCTGGCGCATCAGCGCCGGATCGTGCATCGCGCCAAGGCCGACATTGTGCGGGAAGAGCGTGGCGCCCACCACATTGCTGTTGCCGTGGACGGCATCAATGCCGAACATCATCGGAATCGCGACATGCCCGGCGCGCGGCTCCATCGCCACGGCATTGAAGGCGCGCGCCGTCTTCACCCAGGCGGCTGCGGGCGAGCGATCCGGCGCATTGAGCGGGGGGGAATTGCCGCCTGCAAGGATCGAGCCGAGCGGATAAGTGCGCAGGTCATCGGGCTTGATCGAGGCGGTATCGGCCTGGATCATCTGGCCGATCTTTTCGCGAAGGCTCATGCGCTTCATCAGCGCGGTGATCTTTGCCTCGGTCGCAGGGTCGACAAGGCCGGGGCTTTTGGCGATGGGCCAGAGTTGGGGATGAACGGGTGTTGCATCCAGTACAGCGGCAGGTGTATCGAGGGTGTTCTGGGCCATGGCGACGCTGGCGCATCCGCACAGCGCGGCCACCGAGATCACGCGGGAAATCCGCTTCATTCAATCCTCCCCTTTATTCTTGTCGTACAATAGGCCATTACAAATGGTGGCGCTACCATAAATTGTCGTGCGATGTGTCGGCACCGCTATTCGCAAGGCTGGCGGTCATGCTAGGGTTGCGGGATGCCCGATACCCTCCGTAAGCCCAGAACAAGTCGCTCCCGCCAGACTGGCGCGCCCACCATCAGCGATGTGGCGGCGCTGGCAGGCGTGTCGATGATGACGGTATCGCGGGTGATCAATGCCGACGCCAAGGTGCGCCAGTCCACGCGAGAGAAGGTGAACGCGGCGATCGCCGAGTTGAACTATGCCCCCAACCGCGCGGCGCGCAGTCTGGCAGGCGCGGCGCAGATGCGGATCGGACTGCTCTATTCCAACCCGTCCGAGGCGTTCCTGAGTGCTTTCATCGTCGGTTCGCTGGAAGAGGCGAGCCGTTCGGATGCGCAGATCGTCGTGCGCAAGCTGGAGGACGGCGAAGATCCCGGCCATGCCACCGAGCGGATGATCGCGGGCGGTGTCGACGGGGTGGTGCTGCCGCCGCCGCTATGCGAAGCGCCCGAGGTACTGGTGGTGCTGCGCAAGGCGGGCGTACCGACGGTTGCCGTTACCACCGCGCGGCCGGAGGATGGCGTGGCGGCGGTTATGATCGACGATCACACCGCTGCGCGCGAAATGACGGCACACCTCATCGGCCTTGGCCATCAGCGCATCGGTTTCATCCTTGGCCACCCGGATCTGACTGCCAGCGGCGAGCGTCTAATCGGCTATCGCGAAGCGCTGGAATCGGCCGGCATCGCGTTTGATGAGGCGCTGGTTGCACAGGGGTACTTCACATATCGCTCGGGGCTGGATGCCGCCGAAGCGTTGCTTTCGCTGGACAATGCGCCGTCCGCGATCTTCGCCAGCAACGATGACATGGCTGCCGCCACTGTCGCCATCGCCCATCGCCGCGGGCTCGACGTTCCGGGCGACCTTACCGTCTGCGGTTTCGACGATGTGGCGCTGGCCACGACGATCTGGCCGGAGTTGACCACAATCCAGCAGCCGATCGCAGAAATGAGCCGTTGTGCGGTGGAACTGCTGGTCTCCCTGCTGCGCAACAAGCGGACTTCGGAGATCGGCACACACCGGATCAAACTCGATCACACGCTGGTGCGTCGCCAGTCCGATGCCGCGCCACGTCGTCGCCCCTCGCTGCGCGTGCCGGGATAGGCTTTCAGGCCGCGCGAATCCGCATCGTGATCGTCAGCGTCTCACCTGGCGCGAGCGGGGCAGGGGGCTGGCGATTGACCGCATCGGGCATGGTTGTCTGCGGCTCGGCGCAGAAGAAGTCGCGTCCGGGTGGGACGAACAGGTGCAGAAAGGGCGTGCCTTCGCCTTCGAGGATCAGGTCGCCATCGTCGCGCTGGATGATGAGCGTGCCATCCCAGCCCGCATAACAGTGGTCGACCAGATCGGGACGTTCGAGCTCGGCACCGGCCTGCCAGTCACCCAGGGCATCGGCGGGAGCAGGATCGGTCGGCAGCATTTCATCGTCGGAGAGCCAGACCTGCCCTGCGGCGAAGCGGATGCCGTTTACGTCGTTGCGGTCGAACCATGGGTGGAATCCCAGCGCGGCGGGCATGGTGTGGCGATCAGTATTGGTGATCGCGAGGCACGCTTCCAGCCCGTCGTCCAGCAACGTGAATGTCTGCGTCAGTGCGAATGACCAGCCCCACTGGGCATCGGCTTCATGGACATGGTGCAGCGTGATCGAGGATTCGTTCTGCGCGCCCAGCGTCCAGTTGTGCAGCCATGCCGTGCCATGGAGCGGATGCGCGTGATCGGGATGGTTCGGGGCGAGGTGATAGGCCGCCCCGTTCCACGTGAAACGTCCATGGGCAATGCGGTTAACGTACGGGGCGAGCGGAATGCAGGCGCTGTCGAGCGGTTCGGTACTGCCTTGCGGCATCGCGCGCAGCACCGGTCGGTCACGCTGCTCCAGCGCGCGGATCATGCCGCCGTGCCGGGTATCGACGTCCAGCAACCACTCACCCCGTGTCAGTTTCATGGTTATCCCTGCATCTCTTCGAGTTCGCGACCGCGCGTTTCTGTCACGAAGGCGCGGACGAAGACAAATGAAACCGCTGCCGACAGGGCATAGAACACATAGGTCGGCGCAAGACCGGGGCTGACGGCGAGGATCGGGAAGCTGACCGAGATCGCTGCGTTGGCGATCCACTGTGCAAAGCCTGCAACGGCAAGAGCAGAGCCCCGGATCTGGTTGGGGAACATCTCACCCAGCATGACCCACATCACCGGGCCCCAGCTCATGTTGAAGAACACGACATAGAGGTTGGCCGCGATCAGCGCGATCAGGCCTACATGGCCGGGTAGCGAGACGGCACCGGCGGCATCGGTGACAGCGGTTGAGAAAGCCCAGGCGACCGTGCCCAGCGTCACCGCCATGCCCGCCGAGCCGATCAGCAGCAGCGGGCGACGGCCCACCTTGTCCACCAGCGCGACCGTCAGCAGACAGGCGCCGATGGAAAGCGCGCCCGACAGGATGTTGATCTGGAGGGCATAGTCCTCGGTAAAGCCCACGGCCTGCCACAGCGTTGCGCCATAGTAGAACACCACGTTGATGCCGACGAACTGCTGGAACACCGCAAGGCCGATACCGACCCACACGATCGGGCGAATGCGGCCTTTCGTGCGGTCGATCAGGTCGGACAGGCGCGGGCGATGGTGGTCTGCGGCCAGCGAGGCGCGGATTTCAGCTACCTTGCGGGTGGCTTCCTCCGGGCCGAACAGGCGGGTGAGGACGCCATGGGCCTGCTCCTCGTGGCGTCGGGCGACGAGGTAGCGCGGGCTTTCGGGAATGGTCAGCAGCGCGAGGAAGTAGATCGCCGCCGGGATCGCCTGAAGCCAGAACATCCAGCGCCACGCGGGCAGGTTCAGCCACAAAGCGGCGGTCGAACTACCGGCGGTATGTGCCAGCACGTAGTTGGCCAGGAACGCACCGGTCAACCCGGTGATGATCATGACCTGCTGGATCGAGGACAGCCGCCCGCGAATACCGGCGGGCACCATCTCGGAAATGTAGACCGGCGACGTCACGCTGGCCGCGCCGACGCCAAGGCCACCGACGATGCGGGCAAGGATGAACACAACCGAACTTCCGGCAGCACCCGCAACCAGCGCGGAGATCAGGAACAGCACGGCGGCCAGCATCATCGTGCCGCGTCGCCCGATCACGTCGGACAGGCGCCCGGCCCCGAAGGCGCCGATCGAGGAGCCGACAAGGATTGCGCCGACATTGATGCCGACGCCCAGCGCGCCAAGATCGAAGGCGGACTCCAGCCCCTTCTGCGTGCCGTTGATAACGCCCGAATCGTATCCGAACATGAAGCCGCCGATGGTCGCGACGGCCACCACCAGTGCGATCAGGCGCATGTTGATCGCAGCGCTTCGGTCGAGCGCGAAGTCGTGGGGGGAGGCCACCTGAAACGTGGGCATTCCTGACATCCTTTCCTGGCGGGCGGGGATTGTCGTTGATGGTTCCCCCGCTCCGCACGTTCATGAGTTGCCCGGTTCGGACCCCGGCGCCGGGTCTGGTCGGTAATCAGGTATTGGCAGGCGTCACGGGCTGGCCGGGAATCGCGACCGGGAAGGTGAAGAGATCGCCTGCCAGCGGCTGCGCGGCAAGTTCCGCGTCCGAGAGGCCCTGTCGCGCGGTCGTGGCATAGGCTGTACGCCGTTCTGCCCCGCCCAGAGCGATCTTGGTCACGTTCGCCACCGGCAGGCGGACTTCGTCCGTCAGCGCACCATCGGCATCGAAGCGCCGCGCGGCCCAACCTCCGTAAAAGCCCAGCCAGACCCCGCCTTCGGCATCGCAGGTGGCGCCGTCGGGCCAGCCCCAGTCGGCTCTGTCCTCCCCGTTGAAGTCGAGGAAAACCACGCCTTCACCGATGTTTCCGTCGTCGCTCACGGCATAGCGGATCACCTGTTTGCCCAGCGTGTCGACGTGGTAGAGCCATGTCCCGCAAGGCGAGATCGCAGGTCCGTTGGTGATGGCAACGGGCGTGATCCCGCTCTCGCGGACCTCGCCCTTGTCGAGCACGTAGACCCGGCCGGTCTCGCCGCCTTCCAGATTGTCCATGGTGCCGAACCACAGACGCCCTTCAGGATCGGTCGCGGCATCGTTGAGGCGGTTGTCGGGCAGGTCCACATCGACCTTGCCGATCGGTTCGAAGCTGCGGGCTTCCGGGCGGAAGCGATGCGGGCCGCTCTTGAGCCCCGCGATCAGCCCTTCGCCAGTACTGGGTAGCACCCAGCCGATATGTTCGGGCGCGGCCCAGTCCTCAAGCGCACCGCTGACCGGGTCGAGGCGGAACACCGTCTGGCGCTTGATGTCGACGAACCACAGCGCATCCTCGATCCAGACCGGGCCTTCGCCCAGTTCCATGCCGAGCGCGCGGAGATGTTGTGCGTCCATCAGCGCCACCCCGCATCGACGAACCAGTCGTGCCCTGTACACAGGCGCGCGCCGTCGGAGCTGAGGAACAGCACCAGCGCGGCGACGTCCGCCGGTACGAGGCGCCCTGGAAGGCACTGGGCGGCCACGATTTCCGCTTCGCCTTCGGGGGTGTACCACTTTTCCTGTCGCGGGGTCTTCACGTTGCCCGGCACCACCGTATTGACGCGGATGTTGTCGCGCCCGAGATCGCGGGCAAGGCTGCGGGTGAGGCCCGAGATCGCCGCCTTGGCCGTCTGGTAAAGCACCAGTTCGGGCAGCGCGAGGTGCCAGCTGATCGAGCCGAAATTGACGATCACGCCGCCGCCGGCCTCGCGCATGGCCGGGACGACGGCTTGCGATGCGAAGAACTGGTGGCGCAGGTTCACGTTCATGCGCTCTTCCCAGAACGCGGGCGTGACCTCTTCCACGGTGTGGCGATCGTCGTTGGCGGCGTTGTTCACCAGCACGTCGATCCCGCCTAGGTCCGCAATGATCGACTGGAGCGCGCCGGTGAGCGCGTCCACATCGGTCAGGTCAAGCCGGTGATATACCGGGGCATGGCGTGCGCCCGGTGAAAGGCGCTGCACAAGATCGGCACCTTCCTCGTCCTGAATGTCGACGAAGGCGACACGCGAACCCTGCGCGATGAAGCCCTCGACAAGGCCCGCACCGATGCCGGTGGCGCCGCCGGTCACGATCACGCGGCGGTCCTGAAGGTCGGGATAGATCGCAGCCAGCGGCGCGGTGGATGTGCTCTGGAGCATGGTCTGGGGTATTCCGGTCACGCCGGGAGAAGGCCGCGGCGTGCAAGGTTGGCGAAAAGGGCGGAGAGGCCGAACGTCCAGGCGGGCGCGTCCTTCGAGGTTGCGACCGTGTTGGTCAGCGTGCCGAGGCGCTGGCTGGAAATGGTGACGACATCGCCCGGCTTGTGGGTGAAACCACGGCCCGGCTCGTCGCGGTCCTGCGTGGGCGCGAACAGGGTGCCGCAGAACAGCGCGAAACCGTCAGGGTACTGGTGCTCGCTCATCGTCTGGCGCAGCAGATCCTCGGGATCGCGGCTGATTTCGCGCATCGTGCTGGCGCCTTCGAGACGATAGCCGTCGGTGCCTGCGACCGTCATGGCGACGTCCGCCGAGCGCACATCGTCCATCGTGTAGCCTGTGTCGAACAGGCGGATGAACGGGCCGAGCGAGCAGGACGCGTTGTTGTCCTTGGCCTTGCCCAGCAACAGCGCCGAGCGCCCTTCGAAATCGCGCAGGTTCACGTCATTGCCCAGCGTCGCACCGACCGCGCGGCCATCCGGCCCGGCGATCAGCACCACTTCGGGCTCGGGGTTGTTCCAGGTGGAGTCCGAACGCACGCCGATCATGGCGCCCTGGCCGACAGTGGAAAGCACCGGAGACTTGGTGAAGACTTCGGCATCTGGCCCGATCGCGACTTCGAGATACTGCGACCACAGGCCTTCCTCGATCAGCGTGTCCTTCAGCGCCTGCGCCTCGGGCGAGCCGGGAACCACCGAGCGCACGGAGCCGCCGAGCGCTTCCTCGATCCGGGTGCGCAGTTCTGCGGCCTTCGTGTAATCGCCGCGCGCGCGTTCCTCGATCACGCGTTCGAGCGCGGAGACGGCGAACGTCACGCCACAGGCCTTGACGCATTGCAGATCGACAGGGCTGAGCAGGCGGGCGGGATCGAGGACGTCGATCTCTCCCAGCAGCGTACCGCCGGAGATCGTGCCGAGCGCTACCAGCGCGGCAATGGTAGGCGCCACATGCGCCATGTCGTGGACGAGGCCATCGCGAATCAGGATCGGAGAGGGGCCTTCATCGCTTTCATAGCGCCCCAGAAATGTCCCCTGCCGCCAGTCTTCGGGCAGGCCCAGAACGGCGCCCGGATTATTTTTTGTCACTGCTATTCCCCTCCACAGGTGTTAGCGTTATCTCTCGGCTTCGACACGGCGTCAAGATACGACTCATCAAGAGACGATCAACGCTTGCGGGCATGGGCAGAGGGGGAAAGTGCGAATGGCGCGCTGGCGGGATACCGCGAGAGGGATGCAAAGGCCGGTCGGGCTGGCGTTGATGGCGCTTGCCACCGCTTTGTTGCCGATGCCTGTCCTGGCGGATGCCGTTCCCTATACCTGGTCGAACGTGCGCGTAGGTGGTGGCGGCTTCACGCCGGGGGTAATTTTCAGCCCGGTCAAGAAGGGACTGGCCTATCTGCGTAGCGATATGGGCGGGGCCTATCGCTGGGATGCGCGGGGCCAGCGCTGGATACCGTTACAGGACGGCGTCGCCATCGGCAGCTACATGGGCATCGAGAGCATCGCCGCCGATCCGGTCGATGTCGGAACCGTCTATCTGGCGGCGGGTATGGGTGTGGGTCAGCCTGCCGCGATCTTTCGTTCTACCGACTACGGCACGCACTGGCGCGTGACGCCGGTGCCGTTTCGCATGGGCGGCAACGAGAATGGGCGCGGCCTTGGCGAGCGGTTGGCGATTGACCCGCATGACCACGCGCACCTGCTGTTCGGCTCACGCCATCAGGGGCTCTGGGAAAGCCGCGATGCGGGGGCACACTGGGAAGAAGTGCCGGCGTTTCCGCTGAAAGGGCTTGGTTTGCCGACACGGCGCAGGGAAACCCATGGCGGGTTGTCGTTCGTAATATTCGACCCGCAGGTGAAAGGGCGGATCTTCGTCGGCAATGCCGATCCTGGCGGACATCATCTCTATCGCTCTGATGATGGCGGAGCGCATTGGCGCGCCGTCACCGGAGGCCCTGATGCGGGGTTGCTGGCCGCCAAAGCGGCACTTGGCCGCGATGGGGTGCTGACAGTGACATTGTGCGACGGCATCGGCCCGAACGGGATCAGCCGTGGCGCGGTCTGGCGTTACGACCCGCGAGGGAACCGATGGCGCGATGTCACCCCGATCAAGGGCGCAAATGCTCCCAAGGGGGGCTATATGGGCGTGTCTGTCGCCGCCTCCGACCCCGCGACCATCGCAGTCAGCACGGTTGATCGCGGCGATCCGGTGGATACCGTCTGGCTCAGCCATGACGCAGGCGTGCATTGGGACGAACTGTGGCGCCGCTCGGAACGCGATGTCTCGGTAACGCCCTTCCTCGATTTCGACGGCAAGGCCAATTTCGGGCACTGGATCGCAGGGTTTGCCATCGACCCGTTCGATGCGAACCACGCCGCCTATGTGACCGGGGCGACGGTTTACGCGACAAACGAATTGCAGCACGGCGGCACCCTGCACTGGGCGCCGTGGACGCAAGGGATCGAGCAGACTGCGGTCATCACGCTAGTCAGCCCTGCGGGTGGAGCGCATCTGGTCTCCGGCTTCGGGGATATCGGCGGTTTCCGGCACGACGACTTTGCAAAGTCGCCGCCGCACATGCATCTGAACCCGTTCCTCGCGAACACCAACACGCTGGACTATGCAGGGCGAGCGCCGCTGGTGATGGTGCGCAGCGGGAATATCCATGCGCCGGTGGTCCCCGATACCTCGCTGGCATGGTCTGCCGATGGCGGCGGTTCGTGGACCCCGCTGCATGTGCCTCTCGGGCGCTCGCATGCCGATGGCTCGCCGCTGCCCGAGCAGACCGGCGATGCCGCGATTACGGTTTCCGCGGATGGATCGACGTTCCTTGTCGAACGCGATGTGCCGCAACTGACCCGTGATCGCGGCAACCACTGGCAGGCGATATCGGGCCTGCCGAGCCGCGCCCGCGTTACGGCCGACAAGCAGGACGCCGCGCGTTTCTATGCGCTGGACTTTGCAGCGAATCGGGTAGTGCGCAGCGATGATGGCGGGGCGCATTTCCACCCACTGGCCTCGGGTGGGTTGCCGTCCGATCTGTCTCCCGCGCACCAGCCCAATCGCGAGGCGCCACCGCCTATTCTCGCCGAGCCAGGACGGGCGGGCGCCCTGTGGCTGCTGCTGGATGGTGTGCTGTGGCACTCGACCAACTTCGGCGAGAGCTGGGTACGAACCGGCGGTGCGCTCACGGTCGAGCGCTACGGCTTGGGCAAAGCGTCTGCGGGCGCGCAAGGCCCTGCACTTTACGCGCTGGGTACGCTGGACGGCCTACGCGGGGTCTGGCGATCGCTGGACGGGGGCGCGACATGGCAGCGCATCAACGATGACGATCACCAGTGGGGCTTGCGCATCCGCATGCTGACCGGCGATCCGCGCCTGTTCGGACGGGTCTACATCGCAACGGACGGGCGGGGAATCGTAGCTGGCGATCCGAAGGGAGAGGGGCAATGAAGTTTCGGCATGTCGCCTGTTCGGCGGCACTCATGGTGCTTGCGCAGCCTGCGCTGGCGGACACGCAAATCCCGCGCATCGAGACGCGCGCCGATGGTCACCATGCGCTGATCGTCGATGGCAAGCCGTTCTTGATGCTGGGCGCTCAGGCGAATAATTCCAGCAACTATCCCGCGATGCTGAATGCGGTGTGGCCGGTGCTGGACGCGATCCACGCGAACACGCTGGAGATCCCCATCGCCTGGGAGCAGGTTGAGCCGGTCGAGGGGCAGTTCGATTTCGCCTATCTCCAGACCCTGCTCGATGCGGCGCGGGCGCATGACAAGCGTGTGGTGCTGCTGTGGTTCGGCACCTGGAAGAACACCAGCCCCAGCTATACGCCGGCCTGGGTCAAGCTGGACAACAAACGCTTCCCGCGCATGAAGGCGCCCGATGGTTCGGACCATTATGTGCTGAGCCCGCTGTCCGACGAGACACTGGCGGCGGACAGTCGCGCGTTCGTGAAGGTGATGGAATATCTGCGCGATCACGATCCGCAGAACACCGTCATCATGGTCCAGCCCGAGAACGAGACCGGATCGTACCGTGTGCCGCGCGACTATTCGGCCAAGGGCAACGCGCTGTTCGCGCAGGCGATTCCCGCAGCGCTTGCGAAGAAGACCGGCAAGTCGGGCACCTGGGAACAGGCGTTCGGCAAGCAGGCGCCGCGCGCATTCAACACTTGGTACGTCGCGCGCTTCGTCGATCAGGTGGCGGCAGCGGGCAAGGCGGTGAAGCCGCTGCCGATGTATGTGAATGCGGCGCTGGCCGGTCCCTCCAACGTGCCAGACCCCACCGGCGTCGCCAGCGGCGGTCCACAGTGGGACGTGCTCGACATCTGGAAGACTGCGGCGCCCTCGATCGACCTTGCCGCGCCCGACATCTATGACCGCACCTCCGGCAACGTCGTCCAGTATCTGGACAAGTATGACCGCCCCGACAATGCGCTGATGGTGCCGGAGATCGGCAACGCGCGTGAGTTCGCGCGGTTCTTCTGGCCCACCATCGGGCGCGGCGGCATTGGTTTCTCACCCTTCGGCATGGATGACACCGGCTATTTCAACTATCCGCTGGGGGCGACGGCGCTCGACAAGGAGACGCTTGACGCTTTCGCGCTGCCCTATGCCACACTCGCCTCGATCCTGCCCGACTGGGGGCGGATCGCCGCCAGTCGCCCGACTTGGGGCGCGGCGAAGCCCGATGACGGTTCACCGCAATCGGTGACGCTGGGCAAGTGGACTATCACCGCAAGCTGGGGCCAGTGGCAGTTCGGCGAGAAGGACTGGACCTGGATCAAGTCCGAGCCGCCGCCATGGGCGAGCCAGCCGATTGGCGGCGTCGCCGTCGCGCAGCTTTCGGACAACCAGTACCTCGTCATGGGCGATCATGTGCGCGTCAATTTCTCGGCAACGAAGGGTGAGAAGAATGGCATGGTCGTCGCGGTCGAGGAAGGCACCTTCCGCGATGGCCGCTGGGTGACGAGCCGCGTGTGGAACGGCGATCAGACCGACTACGGCATCAACCTAATCGACCGCCCGCAGGTGCTGCGGATCACCACGGGTTTCTATTCGGGCAACAGGCCCTGAACGGGCAGGGGATACAGACAACATGAAACATATCGCAATTGCGGTCCTGATGGCGGGCAGTGCGCTGACGGCAACACCGGCGCTGGCGGCTCC
Source organism: Novosphingobium sp. BAM6 (assembly GCF_057784955.1). Taxonomy (NCBI): domain Bacteria; kingdom Pseudomonadati; phylum Pseudomonadota; class Alphaproteobacteria; order Sphingomonadales; family Sphingomonadaceae; genus Novosphingobium; species Novosphingobium sp. BAM6. The sequence continues at coordinate 163,042 of NZ_JBYNTR010000002.1, forward strand.
GGCAGGGGTGAGCAAGGTTCCCGGCGGCGTAGTCGTCACGCCGGCAAGCGGACCTTCCGATCGCGTCGAGGTGACGCTGCACGGCGACGGCATCTTCCACGTCGTTGCTCACCCGCGCGGGCTTGCCGTGCCGGAGCAGAACGCCAGCCTGATGGCGCCCAATCCGCCGCAGGCCGGGGCCTATACCGTGCGCGAGGCTGCAGGCTTGGTGACGATCCGCGCGGCGAGGGCCAGTGCCGTGATCGACACCAAGACCGGGCAGGTTCGTTTCCTCGATGCGGCAGGCAAGCCGATGCTGGCGGAATCCGCGCCCACTGCGTTCACGGCCACAAAGGCGGACGGTACGCCTTACGTCACTGTCTCGCAGCAGTTCAACCGTGGGACGGACGAGGGGCTCTACGGCCTCGGTCAGCACCAGCAGGCGGTGATGGACTATAACGGGCAGGACGTGCAGCTCGCCCAGCACAACATGGATATCGGCCTGCCGTTCCTCGTCTCCACCCGTAATTACGGGCTGCTCTGGGATAACGAGAGCATCACCCGCTTCGGCAATCCGGCGCCCTACAAGCTGGTGGGCGACACCGGCGGGATGACCGTCACCAGCGGTGGAAAGCCGGGCTTCACAGCGCAGTATTTCCTCGATGGCAAGGAGGTTGTGAACCGTCAGGAAGCGACGATCGACTACCAGTTCCTGGACGATCAGGCGAAATGGCCGGAGGCCGCCAAGGCCCGTACCGAGGCCTCCAGTCAGGGCCAGAACACCGCGGGCAACGCCGTGCAGACGCAGGCGGTGGAATGGAACGGCGATCTGCACCCGGACAAGACTGGGGTGCACAAGTTCCAGCTTTACGGGTCGAGCTATTACAAGGTCTATGTCGATGGCAAGCTGGTGCTCGATCGCTGGCGGCAGAACTGGAACCCGTGGTACGCCGATTTCGACGTGCCGATGGTGGCGGGCAAGCCCGTCCATCTGAAGATCGAATGGGACCCCAACGCCGGTTACATGGCGCTGCTCCACAACGATCCGCTACCCGAGGCGGATCGCCATTCGGTGTGGTTCACCAGCGATGTCGCGCGCGACAAGGACTACTGGTTCGTCGCCGCAAAAGATATGGACGGGGTTGTCGCAGGCTATCGCCAGCTGACCGGCAAGGCCGAGATGATGCCCAAGTGGGTCTATGGCTTCTGGCAGTCGCGCCAGCGCTACGACACACAGGCCGAACTGCTGAACGTCGTCTCCGAGTATCGCAAGCGGGACTATCCGCTCGACAACATCGTGCTCGACTGGCGCTACTGGAAGGACGATTCCTGGGGCAGCCACGAATTCGACAAGAGCCGTTTCCCCGATGCCGCTGCAATGGTGAAGCAGGTGCATGACGAACACGCCGAGATCATGATCTCGGTCTGGCCCAAGTTCTATCCCACCACCGACAACTTCAAGGAGTTGGACGCTGCGGGCGCGATCTTTCACGGCAACCTGCGTCAGGGCAACAAGGACTGGGTGGGAGAGGGCTTCCTCAACACCTTCTACGACCCCTATTCGGTCAAGGGGCGCGAAATCTTCTGGAATCAGATTGAGGACAGGTTGGGCAAAAAGGGCTTCGATGCCTGGTGGGCCGATGCCAGCGAGCCCGACATGCATTCCAACCTTTCGATTACCAAGCGGATCGACACCATGGGGCCGACCGCGATTGGCCCCGCGGCGGAGTTCTTCAACTCGTTCCCGCTGGAAAACGCGCGCGCCTTCTACGAAGGCTGGAGCCGGTTCAAGCCTGACGTGCGCCCGTTCCTGCTGACCCGCTCGGGCTTCGGCGGCCTTCAGCGCTATGGCGCGGCGGTATGGTCGGGCGACGTGGCGACGCGCTGGTACGATCTGCACGCGCAGATTTCGGCGGGCGTGAACACGGCGATGTCGGGGCTGCCCAACTGGACGCACGATATCGGCGGCTTCTCGGTCGAACTGCGGTTTGCCGAGACGAGCCCGAAGCCCGAAGACCTAGCAGAATGGCGTGAGCTCAATCTGCGCTGGTTCCAGTTCGGGGCGTTCAGTCCGATTTTCCGCAGTCACGGTGAGCAGCCCTGGCGTGAGATTTACGAGATCGCGCCCGAAGGTTCGCCCATGCTTGCCTCGATGGTGTGGTACGACAAGCTGCGCTATCGCCTGATGCCCTACATCTACACGCTGGGCGCGGACGCTTACGAGAAGGACGGCTCGATCATGCGCGGGCTGGTGATGGACTTCCCGCAGGACGCCAGAGCCCGCACCGCCAATGACGAGTACCTGTTCGGCAAGGCTTTCCTCGTCGCCCCGGTCAGCACCTACAAGGCGCGCGAGCGTTCGGTCTGGCTGCCGGGCAAGGGTGTGACCTGGTACGATTTCGAGAGCGGCAAGACCTATGCGGGCGGTCAGGATGTGACCGTGGTAGCGCCCGCCGAGCGGATGCCGCTGTTCGTACGGGCAGGCTCGATCGTACCGATGGGGCCGGTGATGCAGTACACCGACGAGAAGCTCGACGCGCCGGTGACGCTGGTGATCTATACCGGCGCGAGTGGAGCGACCTCGCTCTACGAGGACGATGGCCGTTCGGAAGCTTACAAGTCCGGCGCGTTCAGCCGGATGCCGATCGCTTATGACGATGTCAGCGGCACGGTCACGCTCGGTACGCGTGAAGGCAAGGGCTATGCCGGGATGCCGGCGACCCGCACCGTGCGGGTGAAGTGGCTGCGGCCCGGTCAGTCGGTGGCCGAAGAGACCAGCTTTGATACCGAAGCGGTGTGGAATGGCCAGTCGCTGACGATCCGGCGTCTCGCTAAGTAGGTACGACAGACGGATTGCCCTGCCCGACCGATGGGCGGGGCAACCTGCCGCGCTCCCGCTGCGTTGCGTTGACAAGACAACGCACGGTCCCGACATCGTCGTCGAGGGGCCTTGGGATGAGGCGGAAGAGATACGATGGATAACAAGGCCCCGAGCCTATCTGTGGGGGTGAAGCCGAAACGGGGCACGCAACTGTCCGGTTCGATCGCCATTTCCCGCGTCATCTGCATTCTCGGCATCGTCTACGTTCACGCCTGGACCGGGCTGTATGGCTGGCAGCTGGAAAGCCTCAACCATTCCTCTCAAGGCTTCCTGCGGTGGGGGCTGATTGACCTTCTGGGGCGCAGCTCGGTGCCCTTGCTCAGCGTGATCTCCGGCTGGCTGGTCGGGCCTTCGTTCGCCCGTAGAGGCCTGCGTACGTTCTATGCAGGCAAGGCGCGCGCGATTGTCCTGCCGATGGTGGCGTGGAATGCGCTGGCGATCGTATTCGTATCGGGCGCGGCCGCGCTCCATCTGATCGAAGCACCGCTGCCGACCACAGTTCTATGGACTCTCAACGAGCTTCTATGCCTGTTCAAGCCGTCTGACATCAACGTGCAGATGCCTTTTTTGCGCGATCTGTTTCTGTGCATGTTGGCTGTGCCGTTGCTTTCGCGACTGCCGGACCGTGTGCTGATCGGCATCGCAGTGGTTGTCGCGGCATGGAGTATTTCGACTATTTCCATACCCCTGCTGCTGCGCCCCTCGATCCTGATGTTCTTCATCATCGGGCTGTTGATCCGCCGCCACGATCTGGCGGAACGGATCGCGCGCGCGCCGGTCGTGTTCGCGGCAGGCGGCTATCTGGTGATGGCCGCGACGGAACTCTGGCTGGAAATGGCAGGTTCCGGCACGTTCATGAGCCGTCCGGCACCGTCCGCCGCGCTCGACCTGATGATGCGCGTGGCCACTGCAAACATGTTCTGGGTTCTGGCCTGGAGGCTGGCAGGTAGCCGTTTCGCACCCGTCCTGCTACGGATCGAGCCCTACATGTTCCTGCTGTTTTGCGCGCATCTTATCATGATCTGGCTGGGCGGCCCCTTGATTGGCAAGCTGACCGGGCCGATGGGCTCGCCGCTCTATCCGGTCCTGTTGCTGGCCCAACCCCTGATCGTGCTGGGCGCAAGCGTGATCCTGGGCAAGGCGTTGCTGGGGGTGTCTCCGGCAGCGGCAAGACTGCTGAGCGGAGGGCGGCTGCATCGCGAACGACAGCCGCGCCTCCGCGAGCAGGCGGCCTGATTACACCAGGCCGGGGCCTTCGATCTTTACGACCGGAACGATCCCTAGCCCCTGTGGCAGATGCAGCGTCAACCCGGCGTTGGTGCGGTGATGCGGCACCGGCGCACCCGTCATCAGCGAGACGTGGCGAACCTCGCCTTGCGCGCGATTCTGACCGAGCGAAGCGATAGTGATCGGTCCTGCAGGCGGCTTCAGGAAGAAGGCGTAAAGCGCGCCGTCATGCGTGGTGAAGCGCACATCCTGTGAGGAGAAGCCTTTGAAGCTGCCCTCGCTCATCATGCCGCTGGGCATGGCAGTCGGCCCTTCGCCGTAGACGCGCCAGGGGCGCGAACCGAAGACAGCCTCGCCATTCAGCGCCATCCACGCGGTGATTTCGTCGAGTATTTTCTCCTCCTCGGCATCGTGGGTGCCGTCGCCCCGCAGCGGGACCGAAAGCAGCAGGTTGCCGTTTTTGGAGATCACGTCGGCCAGTCGCTGGAGTACGGCTTCGGCACCCACATAGCTTTTCTGGGTAAAGCGGGCGCGGTTGTAGAACCAGTCGCCGATGCAGGTGTCGGTCTGCCAGGGTTCGTCCCAGAGATGGTCGGTAAAGCCGCGCTCGACATCCTGCACGAGACCGAACCGGGCCTCCGGCTTCAACTGCTTGGCGGTGAGCACCACGTCGATCTTGCCATGCCATTCGAGCGAGCGGTTGTAGTAGTCCGCCGCTGCGGCAAGGCCATAGTTGCCGAAGGGTAGCCCGACATCGTCGAAATAGCAGAAGTCCGGCTTGTACTTCGAAACGAGGTCCATCTGGCGCAGCAGCCACTGGCGAGCGAAGCGCTCGTCGCCGGGCGGGGCGGTTTCGATCCACTGGCCGTCGTTCTTGTCATGCCACTGGCCCATCGCCGCCATTGTCTCGATGCCTTCGGGGGCGACCATGTGTGGGCCGGTATAGAGTTCCTGCGGGTCGAGGCCTTCCCACCACTTGCCCTTGCCGTCAGCTTTGGTCAGCCGGAATGCGTCGTAGCGTTCGCCTTTGCGCGGACCTTCCGGATCGTAGCCATAGGCGGTCTGATACCAGTGCCAACTGTGCGAGATATGGTTGGATACGCCGAACCGAAGCCCGGCATTGCGCGCGACCTTCTCCCAGGTGCCGACGATATCTCGGCCCGGGCCTACCCGCATGGCATTCCAGGCATGGTGCGAGGAATCGAAGCAGTCGAGATTGTCGTGGTGGCAGGCAAGGCTGACGAAATACTTGGCGCCCGCTTTCACATAGCGCTGCATCAGGCTGGCCGGGTCCCAGTTTTCGGCCTTCCAGGTGTTCTGGATGTCCATCATCCCGGTGTCTGCCGGGTGGCCGTAATGCTTCAGGTGATGATCGTAGACCGGATGCCCCTGCATGTAGAGGAAGCGGCCGTACCAGTCGCCCTGCTCCGGCTGTGCCTGTGGGCCCCAGTGCGCCCAGATGCCGAACTTGGCATCGCGGAACCAGTCCGGATAGCGATAGTTGGCGACAAGCGAATTCCAGGTCGGCTCGACCGGGCCAGTGGTGACCACCGGGTTTTGGCGATTTTCCGCAAAGGCTTTCGCGGAAAGACCGGAGGCCACGGCGCCTGTCATCGTGCGCCCCATGAACTGCCGCCGGCTACCTGCATGAAAGACCATTGCTGTCGTCCTCACCCCTGTTATGGTATCGCTATCACTAGCCGTGGGAAAGTCGGCAGGCAAGGGAGGGAATGATGGGGCATTCGCGTCGTCAGGCAATCGGAATCGGACTTGCTGGCTTGGGCACAGTTGCGCTGCCGACAGAAGTTTCCGCAAAGCGCGTGGCCGATGGGGCATCTGGCTTGACGACTTGCGCCGCTCCACCAGTCCAATGGGCCAAAGGCTTCGAGGGGCAGCGCCGTGCCGATCTTGGCAATGGCACTTACCTCAATCCGATTTTGTCCGGAGATCGTCCGGATCCCAACATCCTGAAGGATGGCGAAGACTACTACGCCACCTTTTCCAGTTTCCTGTGGTATCCTGCTGTCGTCATCTGGCATTCGCGCGATCTGGTGAACTGGGTGCCGATCGGTCCGGCGCTGGAAAAGCCGATCGGATCTGTCTGGGCACTGGACATAGCCAAACACGATGACCGCTATTTCATATATATTCCGACGCTTGGCGCGCCGGATGGCAAGGGCAATCCGTTTCGGATTCATGTCATCCACGCTGAGTCGATGCATGGCCCCTGGAGCGATCCAGTTGATCTCGGGATCGAAGGCTTTGCCATTGATCCGGGGCATGTGGTCGGCGAGGATGGGAAACGCTATCTGTTTGTGAATGGTGGCAGGCGCGTGGCGCTGACGGCGGATGGACTGGCGACGGTGGGGCCGCTGGAACAGGTCTACGATGGCTGGCCGATCCCGGACGACTGGGTGATCGAGGCTACCGCGCTGGAAGGCCCCAAGCTGTTGCGCCGGGACGGCTGGTTTTACATGTTCTCGGGTGAGGGCGGCACGGCGGGACCGCCGACCAGTCACATGGTCATCGTTGCGCGCTCACGGTCCATAGATGGACCATGGGAAAATTGCCCCCACAATCCGATCGTGCGCACGGCCTCGCGTGAGGAGCCATGGTGGTCGCGCGGGCATGCGACCGCTGTGGAGGGGCCGGACGGGCGCTGGTGGCTGGTGTATCACGGCTATGAGCACGGCTTTCGCACGCTCGGGCGACAGATGCTGCTCGAACCGATGGAGTGGACTGTCGATGGCTGGCCGCGTGCGCTGGGTGGCACACTCGACCGTGCCCTTTCCAAGCCGCTTTCCGTTGGCGCCGGGGCATCGGCCCTGCCGCTTTCGACCGATTTCGCGCATCCCGAATTCGGCGCCCGGCTGACCTTCTTCGACCCGCAGCCGGGATATCTGGATCGGGTTTTCTTGGGGGACGGCCTGACGCTGCGGGGACAGGGTAAAGGCCCCGCCGACAGTTCGCCGCTTGGCCTGATCGCTGGCGAACGCAGCTATGAAATGATCGTGGACATCGAATTGCTCGACGAGGCGCAAGGCGGTGTTCTGCTGTTTTACGACAGCAAACTGTTCTGCGGTATCGGGGCCGAAGGCGACATACTCCATGCCTACAAGCACGGTGTGGTTCAGGAGTATCCTTCAGCGGGTGCGGGCGTGGGGCGCAGGCTTTCCCTGAAGCTGCAGAACGATGAAAATGTCGTGACGTTCTGGATCAGCCCGGATCGCAAGACCTGGCGCAAGATCGTCAGCTATGAAGTCTCGGGTTACAATCACAATATGGGCGACGGTTTTTTCAGTCTCCGCCCTGCCCTGTTCGCGAGCGGCGAAGGTCGCGTGCGGTTTCGCGACCTTGCTTTTCGTGCCGTTGATATGGGTTAGGCGCCGAAGAACTTCTCGAACTTGAGGTCGATGCGCAGGCCGAGCACGACGGTCGAGGGGACATTCTTCGTCGACTTGGGGGCATAGATCGGGTCTGGGTTCAGAACCCACTGCAGGTTGGGCATGATCCGCAGGCCGGGAAGTGCCGCGAAGCCGTAGTTGATTTCGCCCACGATCTCGTCGGCATGGGGAGCGCCTGTGCCGCCGGCCTTGGCGCGCACGTCGCGCAGGTGGTCGATCTCCTGATCGCTGAAATGCGTGTTGGAAACGAGGAAGTCGATGGTGTCCTCGTCTCGACCGATGAAGGTGCCGGTCTTGACGAGGCCGGCGGAGGCGAACCAGTCGATCTGCTGGATATTGCCCACGTTCCAGTACGCGCGGGCGAAGACCGCAAGGTTGCGCTTGCTGTTGCCTGCCGCGCGCGAAACCGTCTGATCCACAAGCCCGTAGATGCCTACGCGATTTCCGCCGAGCTTCTTCGCAGCCGTGCCGGTCCCCGTGTAGGATTCGCCTTGTGCATTGTAGTAGGGGCTGCTGCCACCATCGGTGTTGAGGTAGAAGCCGACCTTGTAGTTGTGCGGCAGGCGTTCGTCCTTGAACGTCGTTTCATGACCGACCTCGCCACCGATCAGCCAGCCGGAGCCTTTGCCGAGAGAGAAGTCGAGCCCATCCTTGCCCTTGAGGTTCAGATCGTTGTTGTACTCGAAGGCACCAGCCTCGACATAGCCGTGCGCGCCGATCTTGTACTTGGCACGCGCCCCCCACGATGAGTTGGGATAGGCGGTGATGCCGATATCGCTGATCGGCCCGTAGGTGGTCAGGCAACTGGCATTGGTCATGAAGTTGCAGTTGAGCGATGAGTTATTGAAGTAGCTGTTGAGCGCCATACGGCCCGCAGCGATGTTCAGGCGGCCGAAGTCATGCTCGATGTTGAACTGCGTCAGTCGCGGGCCGGAGACCGGGCGCCATGTCTGCTGGAAGCTGATCGAGTTGCCGACCACGTCGCGGGCCAGATTCTCGCCGGTGAACCAGGCACCCTGAATATGCAGCTTGGTGTTCGACCAGCCAACCAGCTTGTCGAGGTCGAGGTCCGCACCGCCGCTGACCCAGTGCGATTCGCGAAAGCCCTGACGTTCGCCGCCCACCGGATTGCCCGCGAGATTCTCGACGATGTTGAGGTTCAGCGCCACACCATCGGCCTTGAGATCGCGCAGGGCCTTGCCGATGGCGTTATGCTTGCGCCAGTCCGCCAGCGGATCGTTCGAGGACGCGGTGGTGACTGTCGGCGTCGGCTTCTGGACAGGGGGCTGGGCCGGGGGGGCAACCTGCGCGGCGGTGTCGGAAGCGGCAGCGGTAATGGCGACCTGTGCGGTCGGCACCGCGAGCGGAAGGCTCATCGGCATGGGGGACTCTCCTTGGGGGGCTTCGCCTCGACGGACGAAAGCTCGTGGTGGGAGGCCGGGATTTGCGGCGCCCGGCCTCTGGTCATGTCAAATCAGATATTGGGTTCAGGCGATGCCGAGACGGGCGCGAAGGCCCTTCGTGCCGACAGCCTCGGCAAGGACGCGCTCGTCCAGCTTGCCTTCCCACTTGGCGATCACGATCGTCGCCAGCGCATTGCCTACGAGATTCACGAACGTCAGGCCCTCGGCGAGGATACGGTGGATGCCAAGGATCAGGGCAATGCTGGCCACGGGGATGGCCCCGGTCGTGCTGAGCGTCGCTGCGAGGACCACGAATGCGGCTCCCGCTACGCCGGCAGCACCCTTGGACGTGATCAGCAGCACGGCGATCAGACCGAGTTCGTGCCAGAAGGTCAGGTGCGTATTGGTCGCCTGCGCCAGGAATACGGCGACGGTGGTGAGATAGAGGCATGTGCCGTCGAGGTTGAAGGAGTAACCGGCAGGCACGACAAAACCGACGACGCTTTCCTCGCAGCCCAGCGCACGCATCTTCTGGATTACACGCGGCAACACGGTCTCGGTCGAGGTGGTCGCGGCAACGATGACGATCTCGTCCCAGATGTAGCCGAGCAGGCGCCACAGGCTGACCCCGCACCACCAGGCGACGGCACCGAAGACAACGGCGGTAAACGCCGCGCAGACCACGAAGAATTCAAGAATAAGCTCGCCCAGCGACAGCAGCGAAGCCGCGCCGAACTGGCCGATGGTGAAAGCGATCGCACCGAATGCACCAAGCGGCGCGAAATACATGATGTAGCCGATGATGCGGAACAGCGCCTGCGACGCGCTTTCGATCACATCGACAACCGGCTTCGAGCGCTGGCCTCCTGCAGCCAGCGCGATGCCGAACAGGACCGAGATGAACAGCACTTGCAAGACGTGCCCGTCAGTAAAGGAGCTGGCGAAGGTCTTGGGGATGATGCTCATCAGGTAGCCCGAGACCGATTCGGAATGGGCGGTGCTGACGTAGGACTTGATCGAGGCGGTATCGATGGTGCTGGCATCGATGTTCATGCCGGCACCGGGCTGCCAGAGGTCGACGCCGATCAGGCCGACGATCAACGCGAGGATCGTGATGGCCTCGAAATAGATCAGCGACTTGAGTGCGACACGACCGACGCTGCGCATGTCGTTCATGCCGGCCACGCCGTGAACCACTGTCACGAAGATGATCGGCCCGATCATCATGCGGATGAGGTTGATAAAGGCATCGCCCAGCGGTTTCATCGAGACTGCGACATGCGGGGCGATAAGGCCGAGCACGATCCCGATCACGGTTCCGGCAAGAACCTGGAACCACAACTGCCCGAATATGCCGAAACGGCGGGTTGCAGTTGGGCTGGTGGAAATGCCCGAGGGCGAAGTGCCTGTCATCTTGCTCCTGTCCCGTATGGATGAGGAACCGCGGGCTGCCTCACCGGTTTCACGCCTTCGAAAATGTGTGGCGTTTGTCGTATTTCGTTCAGAAAAACGGATTGATAGCCGGAACAGCGCGCAGCCCGGCAACTTGCGCTGTCGGGAACCTTTCCTGTCCTCAATCCCGGTACGACCCGTGGACTCGCGGTGCGTTTTGCGCGCCGTCGGCTAGGATCCGTGATCCTTTGATTGTCCGTAGACCTGCGCAGACATGATTAAGCAAAGTGGTTTTGGGTACAGCCTATAAGCTAAGGCGAAATGTGCATTTGCACACTTTGACTTGGCGCAGGGTTATAGAAGCCTTTGGACAAACAAAAAACGGGCCCGCAATTGCGAGCCCGCTTCTTGAATTTCCGACAGTTCCGATCAGCCGACGAAGGCGCGCTCGATCACGAAATCGCCGGGCTTGGCGTTCGATCCCTCGACGAAGCCCATCTTTTCCAGATCGGCGGAGAGGTCGCGAATCATGTCCATGCTGCCGCACAGCATGATGCGGTCGGTAGCTGGATCGAGCTTCGCTTCACCGTCGAGTCCCTCGAACAGGCGACCGCTCTCGATCAGGGCGCCGATACGACCCGAGGTGTGGAATTCCTCACGCGTGACGGTGGGCACGTAGCGAAGCTGCTGGGCTGCTTCCTCGCTGACCAGCGGATCTTCCGAAAGACGGCCTTCCAGATCTTCGCGATAGGCAAGGTCGCTGACGCGGCGCACGCAGTGAACGATCACTACCTGCTCGAAGTATTCGTACACGTCCGGATCGCGTGCCAGCGACATCCATGGCGCCAAGCCCGTGCCGGTGCCGAGCATGAACAGGCGCTTGCCCGGCAGCAGGGCGTCGGTGACGAGCGTGCCGGTGGGCTTACGGCCGAGGTACATCTGGTCGCCCGGCTGGATTTTCTGCAGGCGCGAGGTCAGCGGGCCGTCCTCGACCTTGATCGAGAGGAACTCCAGTTCCTCGGCCCAGGCCGGGCTGGCGATCGAGTAGGCGCGCAGCAGGGGCTTCTTGCCACCTTCGCCGGGCAGGCCGATCATCACGAACTCGCCCGAGCGGAAACGGAACGAGGCCGGGCGCGAAATCTTGAAGCTGAAGAGATGTTCGTTCCAGTGCGTGACCGAAAGCACTTCTTCGACCGACAGCGCGGTGGTGGGTTCGAGACCGGTTACGGCTGCGGTCTCCTGCTGTTCACTCATGACAAACCATTCCTCAGAAAAATCGCGGGGGCAGCGTTTCATCCTCATCCGGCCGATGCGTGAAGCACTGACTGGATGCGGTGATCGTCCGGACGGGCGCAAGGCTGGAAAAATACCGCGCCGCACGAACGGACCCGGGTTCAAGCCCGGACTTTATCGCAGTGTCCCTTGGCCGAACTCGCGCCGCAGGGCAAGCGACTGTGCGCTTACGCGACCGATACATTTGCTTTCGAGGGGTAAAATACGACTTGAGAATGGTTCGCGATAACCTTGTGGGCTATTGTCGAATCGGGGAAGACAGGCGGCCCATGATCGCGGCAACATAGGCCCGGGTTTCGGCGATGTTCGGTACGCCGCCAGCCTGCTGAACCCGCCCCGGACCGGCATTGTAGGCCGCCAATGCCTTTTCGACGTTGCCGTGAAAGCGATCGAGCTGGAGGCGCAGATAGCGCGCACCGCCTTCGAGATTGGCCGCAGGATCGTTCGCATCGATGCCCATCTGCCGTGCGGTGCCGGGCATCAGCTGGGCAAGTCCGCGTGCGCCGACACGGGAGACGGCGCTCTCGTTCCAGCGGCTTTCCTGCCAGACGACAGCTTCGAGAAGGCTGGGGCTGATGTCGTACTTGACGGCGAGTTGGGCAATGCGCTGATGCCAGCGCGTCGGGCCGACCGGATCGCCAGCGATGGTCAGAGATTCCGTGTTAAGCGGAACCTCGTCTGCGAAATTGAGGCTATCGTCCACTTCGGCGATGCCGTTGCCGTCCTGATCGATTGGCGGCTCGGCCGTGCCGGACGGGGCTCCGGCGATCCAGGTATAGCCCGCGGGACCGATCTGCATCACGTCGGCCTGCGCCGAAATAGGGCACAGCGCGATGAGGGGCAGCGATAGCCCCAGCGATGTCGATCCCATTCTCAACGCAGGTCCCCCCGGATGCCCGTATGTGCGCTTTTATCGTATCGCATCACTGTGCTCAATTGTGAGTCGTCCACAGCGCAAGCGCCTCAGTCCAGCTTGAGAGCGGTGGTGATTGATCGCCAGGGCACCAGCTTGAAATTCTGCGCATCGGGCGCATTGTCACCGTCCTGTGCGACAAACACGCCGCCGGGAAATCCGGGGCCGAAATCTCCGGCCATGGCCTCGATGCCGTCGGTGTCGCTGGTGCCGTCGATTGGCCCACCGTTAATCCGGAACCGACCGGCGAGGTGGCCAGTCTTTGCATCGAACACCGCGTAGGCGTTATCGCCCTGACTGGAGGCCAGCAGCCATGTTCGCGGTCCCTCGTGGACGATGGCGAGACCTTCGACGTCTGCAGCCAGTTCGTCCACCGGTCCGACCTTTGCGAAAGCTCTGGGTGAGAGCGTATTGGCCTTCAGATTCACTTGCCAGATGCCCACATCCTCTTCGGCGAGGTAAAGGGTATGAGTGGTATCGTCGATTACGCAGCCTTCGGATTGCGTGGCCACCTTCACGCTGCGCAGGTATTCTGGAACGATCCGCCCGGCCTTCTCGATCAGCCGGTTTTCGGCAACTTCCCCGCTCTTCAGCACGACATAGGCACGGGCAAGTTCGTCTGGCGCCAATGCGCTGCCCATGCAGAAGCCATACGCTTCTGCCGGTCCATGGCTGGGTGGAAGGAAGGGTTCGCTGCCAAGTGCGGTCAGTTTCGCGCGGAGGCCATCCAGCGCGAACAGCGCGACGCGCGGGTTGGCCTTGTCCGTGCGATCGCTGGCGGCGGCCAGAATCAGGTTCGAGCCATCGACGCGGCGCACGGTGCGAAGATCGACGTTGTTCAGAGCACCTGCTGCGATGAAGTCATGGACCGCACCGTCGAGGCCGTAGACGTAAAGGCCTGCCTTCTTGTCAGTGCCGAGGATCAGGCTTTTTGCCGGATCGGTCGGGTTGCGCCAGATCGCCGGATCGTCGGCGGCATCGGTGTTGGGGGTGCCTACGGGGCTGGTTTCGATCGTCGCTGCCACGTCTGCCGCAGGATAGCGAGGGGCGGGGAGCGTCCCGGTCGTGGCGCAACCGCCAAGCAGGAGGACGGCAGGAAGAAGGGCCGGGAGCATTGCTCCCGACCCCTGCTTCAGACCTCCGACGATCATCGCGAGAGGCGCCTTCATCAGAACGTCGCCCGCACGCCGACCTTGTAGGTCGGGCCGTACTTCTCGAACTGCAGCAGACGCTGGCCGCCCGCGTAGTTCTGGTAGGCGAAGTATTTGGCGTTGTTGATGTTGATGACGTCGAAAGTCAGGCGCACGCCCTTGGTCACTTCGATCTTGCCCGAGAAATCGAGCTGGAAATGATTGTCGACCATGCGGTCTTCCTCGGCGCTGTCGCCCACCTCGTCGAGGTATTTGTCGCGATAGGTGCCGGCGAGACGCAGATCGAGCGGCCCCTTGTCGTAGCCGAGCACGACATTGAAGGTGTTGCGGGCCGACGAAGGCAGGGTGATGTTGCGCGCAACGCCATCATCGTCGAACAGCGTGCCCTTCGAGTAGGTGTAGGTGTAGTTCAACTGGGTCAGAAAGCCATCGAACGGAGCCGGAAGCATCGTATAGGCCTGGCTGTAGCTGGCCTCGAAGCCCGCCACGGTCGCCTTGCTGGCGTTCTCCGGGATACGAAGCTCTTCATAGCTCACACCATCGACCACGGCTTCGTCGCCGGTGTAGTAGCGAGTGACGATGTAGTCATCGATCGACTTGTAGAAGCCCGAGAAGGTCAGCGCGCCGTTGCCGGTGAAGTACCATTCGATGCCTGCGTCGAGGTTCCACGCCTGATAGGGCTTGAGGTAGGGGTTGCCGAATTCGGCTTCGCGATCTTCGTTGACGGTGTAGCGCGGCGCCAGGTCCGAAAGGTTCGGACGCATCAGGCTTTTGTAGCCCGCGAGACGCGCGACGATGTTGCCTTGCGGGGAATAGCGGATCGTCAGGCTGGGCAGCCAGTTGGTATAGTTGCGGGTGTAGCGGACCTGTTCGATCGGCGGCAGATCGTAACTGTCGTCATCGGTGACGAGGTTGCCGGTCAATTCGTTGTGGGTGCGCTCCATGCGCAGGCCGCCGATGACGCGAAGCGCGTCGGAGTCCCAGCGGGCGAGGGCATAGGCAGCGGTGATGTTCTCGACCGCGCTGTAATCGCTCGAATTCGAATCGACGGTCGAGCCGTACTCGTCGATTTCCAGCGTATCGCCGTAAGCTGTCATGAAGTCGCGACCGGCGGACTTTGCCAGAACCGGACCGAGGCTGATGCCGTTCAGGCGATAGGTCTGCGTGCCGAGGTAGTCCTCCATGGTGTAATCGACATCGCCAGCCTCATACGTGGTGATGGTCGCATCGTAGGATTTCTTGCGCCAGCGCTGCTTGGCACCGACCTGGATGGTGAAATCGCCCTTGTCGGTCGCAAACGTGCGGCCAAGGTCGGCCTTCAGGGCATATTCGCGATCCCGGCTGTCCGACAGGGTGGTGACGTCGGTCTTGTCGAACGTGTAGTTTGCGGGGTTGTTGACCGCATCCGCGCCGCTGGTGAGCGTATAGGTCGGGATACGGCGGTTGGCGTAATCCCAGTTTACGGCAACACCGTCGTTCTCGAACTTGCTTTCGAAGGCGATGGGATCGATCGAACCGTGCTCTTCCTCGCTCGACTTGCTGTAGCTGGCGAGCCATTTGAAGGTCCACACACCGGTATCGGTGTCGCCACCCAGCACGTAGGACTGAATACGCTGGCGCTCGAAGCGGTCCTTGAGGTCGCGCGTCACCTTGATCTCGCCGTCGGCATCGTCGAACAGGGCGGAGGTGTCGGTGCCGCTGGTCGGTGCCTCGTCGAACTCGAAAGAGGTGCGACGGCGATACTCATGATCGTCGAACTGCGCCCAGTTGCCGCGCAGGTATACCTTGGTGGTGTCGCTGGCACGCCAGTCGAACGAAAGCGCGCCGTTGATGCGCGTGCGCTCCACGTCGTAGTCACGATATTCGACGGTTGGGGTGTAGGCGACGCCGTCGTTGCTGACATCCCAGTTGTCGGCCTCGATATTGTCGGTCTCGAACTTGCGCTTGTAGTAGCTGACCGAACCGGCAACGCCGAAGTTATCGCCGAGCTTCTTGGTGAAGTCCAGGCTGCCCTTGGGTGTGATCTTGCCCGAATAGTCGTTGTAGCTGCCCTCAAGATTGACCGAGTAGGTGTCTTTCTTGCGATCGAAGGCGCTGACGGTCTTGATCTCAACCGAGCCGCCTATGGCGTCTGCGTCCATGTCGGGAGTGAGCGACTTCTTCACCTCGATTGATTCGATGGTGTCCGACGAGACGACGTCGAGGGCAACCGACCGTACGTCCGATTCGGGGGCAGGCACCCGCACGCCGTTCAGCGAGGTCGAGTTCAGGCTGGGATCTAGGCCACGGATCGAGACGAAGCGGCCTTCGCCCTGATCGTTGAGAATATTGACGCCGGGCAGTCGGCGCAGTGATTCGGCAACGTTCTGGTCGGGAAATTCGCCGACGGCATCGCGGGTGAGCACATCGGAAACGCCGTCCGCCGCCTTCTTGCGCGACAGCGAGCTTGCCTGCGTGGCAGCCTGGCCGACGACGAGAATGTCCGCATTGCCAATGCCGGTGAGCGACAGGCTGGCGTCGACCTTGCCGGTCTGCGGAACGGTGATCGTGCGGGTGATAGGTTCTGCGCCGACGTAAGTGGCCTGCAACGTATAGGTTCCGGCCGGAACCTCACCGAAAATGAAATGACCGGCGCGGTCGGTCTGGGCGGAGCGATCGAGTTCGACGATGCGGACGGTGGCGGCTTCGAGCGGACGGGTGCCGGTCGAATCGGCGATGTTGCCAGCAACCTCTCCGGCATGAGCGATAGTGGCGAACGATGCGCTGGCCATCAGGCCCGCGAGAAGGCGGAGAGAGGTTTTCATGCTTGCAGCCCCTGTTGCAACAATGCGGTTGGGGGCGCCTTAGGTGGAATGTGTGACGGTAAATCGTGACTTTGATGTCAATTCAATGACGATGCGAGTGTGCAACAGTTTCGGTATCCGCCTGACGCTATGGAGTTCTCCATCGGAAAAGCTGTGCAATTCCGTTATATTCTTATGCGTTCCGAGAAAATCAAAAGAGCGTCATCCGGCTTGATGGGGGCACAGGAGCCCTGTCATGGCGTTGATAATATGTCATGAAATCGGGCGAAACTTCGGTCGCACGCAACAAGATCCGCTCAGGTGCGAAAATCACCTGATCGTTACCAAATCACCAAGTCTGGAAGAGAGATGGTGCTGCTGGGGAGGATTGAACTCCCGACCTCACCCTTACCAAGGGTGCGCTCTACCACTGAGCTACAGCAGCGTCCGGCGGGGGACCGTTTGGTGCCCGGGACAGGGGCGCGCTAATGTCTGCGTCCGAGGGGATTGTCAAGGGCGGGTTGCACATTGTTTTGCATCGCGCCACATCGGGCAAGCCATGACCGATGAAAACCCCGCTCAAGAACCCCTTTCAAGATCGACGCGCGTGCCCGAAAGTCGCGAGGATCGCCTCGCCGCCAAGCTTCGCGAAAATCTTCGCCGTCGCAAGGTGCAGGCACGCGCCTTGCAGACCGAACCGGCATCGGGCGATGCGTCTGGTGCGACACAGGGCGCCGAACAAAGCGAATCGGGCGCTCTTTCCAAACCGGCCGTCTAAAGCTAGGGCCTGTCGCTCGGCGCGGTTTCTTCGCGTCGGCAACGTATCATGACCGTCCCGCGCGCCTCCATCGGGACATCGCGCGGCCCAATCTGCAGGAGTCCGTCGCCTTGCCACGCCTGATCCTCGTTCGCCACGGCCAGAGCCAGTGGAACCTCGAGAACCGCTTCACCGGCTGGTGGGATGTCGACCTTACGGAAAAGGGCGAGGCGGAAGCCCGCGCGGCGGGTGAACTGCTAAAGGCGAAGGGCATCGCGCCGACGGTGGCGTTCACCTCGCTCCAGACCCGCGCGATCAAGACGCTGCACCTGGCGCTGGAAGCGGCCGGTCTGCTGTGGATTCCGGAAACCAAGGACTGGCGCCTGAACGAGCGTCACTATGGTGGGCTTACCGGCCTCGACAAGGCGGAAACCGCCGCCAAGCACGGCGACGAGCAGGTCAAGATCTGGCGTCGCAGCTTCGACACCCCGCCGCCGGTCATGGAAGCGGGCAGCACCTTCGATCTCTCCACCGATCCGCGCTACGAAGGCATCGACGTGCCGATGACGGAAAGCCTCAAGGACACCATCGCGCGCGTTCTGCCGTATTACGAAGGCTCGATCGTGCCGCACCTGAAGGCAGGCGCTACGGTGCTGGTTGCGGCGCACGGCAATTCGCTGCGCGCGCTGGTGAAGCACCTTTCGGGAATCTCGGATGACGAGATCACCGGCCTCGAAATCCCGACCGGCCAGCCGATCGTCTACGATCTCGACAGCGATCTGGCCGTGCTCGACCGCTACTATCTCTCGGAGCGTTGATCTCGTGACCACTCCCGTTGTCCCCCCGGTTGCCATCATCATGGGCAGCCAGTCGGACTGGCCGACGATGCAGCGTGCGGCCCACATGCTCGATGGGCTTGGCATCGCCTATGACGCGCGCATCGTCTCGGCCCACCGCACGCCCGACCGTCTGGTCGAGTTCGCCAAGGGCGCCGATGCGGAAGGCTTCAAGGTCATCATCGCCGGTGCCGGTGGCGCGGCGCACCTACCGGGCATGGTCGCGGCGATGACGCACCTGCCGGTGCTGGGTGTGCCGGTGCAGAGCAAGGCGCTGTCCGGTCAGGACAGTCTGCTGTCCATTGTCCAGATGCCTGCGGGAATTCCTGTTGGCACGCTGGCGATCGGTGAAGCGGGCGCCGCCAATGCCGGTCTGCTCGCCGCCGCCATCCTTGCGACCAGCGATGCTGATCTGGCGGAGCGCCTGAAGGCGTTTCGCGAAGAGCAGACCGCCAGCGTTGCCCAGCGTCCCTCCTGATCTGAAAAGCGCCTCGAACCTGACATGATTGCTCCCGGCGAAACCATCGGCATTCTCGGCGGCGGCCAGCTTGGCCGGATGATCGCGATAGCTGCCGCCCGTCTCGGCTATCGCTGCCACATCTATGCGCCAGAGCCCGATTCCATCGCGGCCGAAGTCAGCGCTGCCTTCACCTGTGCCGCTTGGGACGATGCCGAGGCGCTGGCGAAGTTCGCAGCGGATTGTGCAGTCGTAACCTACGAGTTCGAGAATGTGCCGGTGGCGCCGCTCGCCGCGCTGGGCGATGTGCCGCTGCTGCCGAATACCCGAGCGCTGGAAACCGCGCAGGACCGCTTGTCGGAAAAGCGTTTCGTCACCGAACTGGGCGGTACGCCCGCGCCGTTCGTGCCGGTCGATTCGCAGGCAGAGTTGATGTCGGCGATTGCCACGATTGGCGCGCCGGGTATCCTAAAGACCCGGCGGGACGGCTATGATGGCAAGGGCCAGTGGCGGATCATGGCGCCGGGCGATGCCGAGGGGCTCGATCTGCCGGATCAAGCGCTGATCTATGAAGGCTTCGTCACCTTCTTCGCCGAGTTTTCGGTGATCGTGTGCCGTGCGGCGGATGGCGAGGTGCGGTTCTACGAATCGGCGCTCAACGTTCATGAGCAGGGCATTCTGGCGACCAGCACGGTGCCGACGCCGCAGGATATCCTCTGGCAGATTCCCGAAGCGCGCGCTCTCGCTGCCAAGGTGGCCGAAGCGCTCGATTATGTTGGTGTCCTCACGCTCGAATTCTTCGCGACCGAGAATGGTCCGGTGTTCAACGAGATGGCGCCGCGCGTCCACAATGCGGGGCACTGGACCATCGAAGGGGCGCTGTCTTGCCAGTTCGAGAACCACGTCCGCGCGATCTGCGGCCTGCCGCTCGGCGATCCGGGGCTGGTCACGCGCGGTGCCGTGATGCGCAACCTGATCGGCGACGACGCGCATGACTGGGCAGCGATCCTGTCCGACCCGGCGAACCATCTGCATCTCTATGGCAAGGCGGCAGCGCGCCCCGGTCGCAAGATGGGGCACGTCACCCGGCTGGTGCTGGACTAATTTTTCTTATCCACAGCAGCTCAACATAATGGCAACAGTTTTAGCATCTAGTGTGGCTAAACTGACTCTTGCTTTGGGCCCATGTCAGGATTCTAAGTGAACAATGGCTCCTAGATCGCCTCATAGTTTGACATCAATCGTTGCCGTTGGCCTCAACGGTGAAATTGGCGTGCAGAATCGTTTGCCCTGGCGCTTGCGATCCGACCTGAGATTTTTCAAGAAAACCACTCTAGATAACATCGTGATTATGGGGAGGAAAACATTTGCCTCTGTCGGAGGATGCTTCAAAGGACGAGAAAATATCGTCCTTTCCCATCAAGATCATCTCTTCGATGAGCATGCTGGTTGTCATCAGGCTTGGAGTATTGAAGACGCTCTGAAATTGCGAAAAGGCATTGGTGATAAAGAGGCATTTGTCATTGGTGGCGCGCAAACTTATTTGGCGTTTTCACCATATGTTGATCGCTATCTGGTTACGATCGTTAACGGTGATTTTCCACAGGCTGATGCGTTCTTCGACCCGAGCGTCATAGGTCAACTGGAAGATTGGGACCTACGTGAAATTTGCGTTGATAGGGTTGAGGCAGAGGGGGCTGACGAGTTCGATTTTAAGGTCATCGAATTGCGCCACAAGCGGCCTTGTGAGATCGCTAAGAATCGAAGCTGCGTGGTTGGTGATCGCAAGGTGGGCAGTGCCCAATGGCCACACCAAGGCGGCACTAGATCAGCGCTGGACCAGATTCTTACTTTGGCTTAGCGCCTTTTTTTGTGATTCGCCTCGATAACCGCCAGCCCGTCTCCCATGCCCTTCACGGTGCCGTTCTGGCGCTGGGTAATTTCGACGGGTTCCATGCCGGGCATCAGGCGGTGGTGGGTGAGGCGGTGCGCTGGGCGCGCGAGCTTGGCCGTCCGGCCATTGTCGCCACTTTCGATCCACATCCCGTCCGCCTGTTCCAACCCGATGCGCCGCCGTTTCGCCTGACCACGCTGGAGCAGCGGCAGGACATGTTCCTGGCGGCGGGCGCCACCGCGATGCTCGTGCTCCATTTCGACCGTGCGATGGCGGGAATGGCTGCCGAAGAGTGGGTTCGCGAACTTCTTGGCAAGCAGCTTGGCGCGGTCGGCGTGGTGACGGGGGAGGATTTCACCTTCGGGCGTGGCCGCACCGGCAGTCCTGCGCTGCTTCAGAGCGTCGGCGCCGAGTTCGGTCTGTCCGCCCGCACGGTCGGCCCGGTGCGCGACGAGGAGGGCGTGATCTCCTCCAGCCGCGTGCGCCATGCGCTTCAGTTGGGAGACTGCCAGGCGGCGATGCGTCTGCTGACCCGGCCTTTTGCGGTGCGCGGCGTCGTGCAGCACGGGGCCAAGCTCGGGCGCTCGATCGGCTTCCCGACGGCCAACCTTGAAATGGAGCGCTACCTGCGTCCGCGCTACGGCATCTATGCGGTCAAGGGACGCCTGCCCGATGGGCGGGTGCTGCCCGGCGCGGCGAATCTCGGGATTCGTCCCACTATCGAGCCGCCCATCGAACTGCTGGAACCCTACTTCTTCGATTTCTCCGGCGATCTCTATGGGCAGGAGATCGAGGTGGAGTTCCACCACTTCCTGCGCCCCGAAGCCAAGTTCGATTCGCTCGATGCCCTGATCGCGCAGATCGGGCGGGACTGCGAACAGGCGCGCGACCTGCTGGGCCTGGCGCGGCCGGTCTCGGGTTTCTGACCGAAAACCGGCGATGCGGACGCTGCGAGGACGCTAAGCGCTCTTCCAACAGTCCCGCAATTGCTCTAGTGCCCGCCGGTCATGACCGAGCAGCGCGATTTCAGACCGACCGTCTTCCTTCCGAAGACCGATTTCCCCATGAAGGCCGGGCTTCCCCAGAAGGAGCCGGGTATTCTGGCGCGCTGGCAGGCGGACGACATTTACGCCAAGACGCGTGAGGCCCGCGCCGGTCGCGAACAGTTCATCCTTCATGATGGCCCGCCCTACGCCAATGGCGACATGCACATCGGCCATGCGCTGAACCACATCCTCAAGGACATGGTCGCCCGCACGCAGACGCTGCTGGGCAAGGATGCGCCCTACGTTCCCGGCTGGGACTGCCACGGCCTGCCCATCGAGTGGAAGGTCGAGGAAGAGTACCGCAAGAAGAAGCGCAACAAGGACGAGGTTCCGGCCGAGGAATTCCGCGCCGAATGCCGCGCCTATGCCGCGAACTGGGTGAACGTCCAGCGCGAGCAGTTGAAGCGCCTCGGCGTCAACGGCAACTGGGACAAGCCGTACCTGACGATGGACCCGGAAGCGGAAGGCACCATCGTTGGCGAACTGCTGAAATTCGCCGAAAGCGGCCAGCTCTATCGCGGCGCCAAGCCGGTGATGTGGTCGCCGGTCGAGAAGACCGCGCTGGCCGAGGCCGAAGTCGAGTATGAGGACATCACCTCGACCCAGATCGACGTGGCGTTCGAGATCGTTGAATCGGCCGTGCCCGAACTGGTCGGCGCCCATGCGGTGATCTGGACGACGACGCCTTGGACGATCCCGACCAATCAGGCGCTCGCCTATGGGCCTGACGTTGAGTACGTCTTGGTAAACTGCGGCGGAGACCGTGCCAAGTATCTGGTCGCTCGGGATCTGGCTGATGCGTTTGTCGCAAGAACGGCTCAGCAGCTTCCTGGCGATTATTTTTACAGGGATGAGGCTGAAGTCACGATACATGGCTCCGACCTTGCCGGAACCATCGCTCGCCATCCGATGCACGCACTCGGCGGGTTCTTCGCCGAGCCGCGTCCGCTGCTCGCTGGCGATTTCGTCACCACCGACAGCGGCACCGGCCTCGTCCACATGGCGCCCGACCATGGCGAGGACGATTTCGAACTGTGCAAGGCCAACGGCATCGGCCCCAAGTTCGTGGTCGAGGCGGACGGCAAGTACCGCGAGGACTGGCTGTGGCTGGCGGGGCAGGGCTCGGTCATCAACCCCAAGTTCAACGCGCCTGACGGCCCGATCTGCTCGGACCTGCGTGAAACCGGCGCGCTGCTGGCGGCTTCGGCGGACTACAAGCATTCCTATCCGCACTCGTGGCGCTCCAAGGCCAAGGTGATCTATCGCTGCACGCCGCAGTGGTTCGTGCCGATGGACAAGGACATCGCGGGCCAGACCCTGCGCGGCAAGGCGATGACTGCCATCGCCGAGACGCGCTTCGTCCCCGAAAAGGGCCGCAACCGCATCGGCGCGATGGTCGAAGGGCGTCCCGACTGGGTGCTTTCGCGCCAGCGCGCATGGGGCGTGCCGATCACGCTGTTCGTCGATCGCAAGTCGGGCGAGTACCTCGTCGACAAGGCGGTGAACGCCCGGATCGTCGCGGCGGTGCGTGAAGGCGGCGTCGATGCCTGGTCCGATGCCCGCGCGCAGGAATATCTCGGCGAGGCTTACGATGCCGAGCAATTCGAACGCGTTACCGACATTCTCGACGTGTGGTTCGATTCCGGTTCGACCCATGCCTTCGTGCTCGAATCGGGCAAGTGGCCCGAACTGCTGCGCCCCGAAGGCTATGAAGGCCCGCACGCGGATCTCTATCTCGAAGGGTCCGACCAGCATCGCGGCTGGTTCCAGTCCTCGCTGCTGGAAGCCTGCGCGACGCGTGGACATGCGCCGTACAAGGCGGTGCTGACCCACGGCTTCACCATGGATTCCAAGGGCATGAAGATGTCCAAGTCGCTGGGGAACACCATCAGCCCGCTGAAGGTGATGGAGACCAACGGCGCCGACATCATCCGCCTCTGGGCGCTCTCGGTGGACTTCACCGAAGATCACCGCATCGGCGACGAGATTTTGAAAGGCGTTGCGGATCAATACCGTAAGCTGCGCAACACGTTCCGCTACCTCTTGGGCGCGCTGGACGGGTACAACGCGACGGAGACGGTACAGAACGCAGCCGAGATGCCCGAACTGGAGCGCTACGTGCTCTCGCTGCTGGGCAAGCTCGACGCGACGCTGAAGGCGGCGGTCGCCGACTACGATTTCAACACCTACGTCCGCGCGCTGCTCGATTTCTGCAACGAGGATCTCTCGGCGTTCTTCTTCGATATCCGCAAGGACTGCCTCTACTGCGACGCGCCCGGCGATCCGACGCGCCGAGCCTATCGCACCGTGCTGGACATTCTGTTCCAGGCACTGGTGCGTTATGCTGCACCGGTGATCGTGTTCACCGCCGAGGAAGTCTGGCAGAGCCGTTACCCCGATGCCGAGAGCGTTCACCTGCTTGAATGGCCGGAAGTCCCGGCGGTCGAGGCTGAAACTGCATGCTGGGATGCCCTGCGCGCGCTGCGCCAGCAGGCGACCGAGGCGATCGAGCCGCTGCGCCGCGAGAAGACCGTTCGCTCCAGTCTGGAAGCCGAAGTCACCGTGCCGGAGGCCGCCATTCCGGCAGGCTTCGACGAGGCGCAACTGGCCGAACTGTTCATCACCGCGAAAGTCCATCGTGGGCAGGGCGAGGCCGTGACTGTCACCCCCTCGCATGACCACAAGTGCGGCCGCTGCTGGCGCCACCTCCCCGAAGTTTCGGAAGATGGTACGCTGTGCGGCCGCTGCGAGGATGCCGTGGCGCTGTTCGACGGTGAGGTTCAAGCGTGAGTACGGTTCGCAATCCCTGGCCACGCCGCCTGATCGGACTGGCCTTTGCCGCCGTGGTCTTTGCCGCCGATCAGGGGCTGAAAGGCTGGCTGGTTAATGGCCTGCAGCTGCGCGAAAAGGGCGTGATCGATCTTTTGCCGATCTTCGACTTCCGTTTCACGCAGAATCCCGGCGTCTCGCTGGGGCTGTTCACGGCAGGTTCGATGGAAGGACGTTGGGCGCTGGTGGCGATGACTGCCGCTATCGCCGGCTTCGTGTTCATCTGGCTGCTGCGTGAAAAGCGTCTGTTCGAGATTCTGGCACTGGGCGGCGTGCTTGGCGGCGCGCTGGGTAATATCCGCGACCGTTTCACGCTGGGCTACGTCATCGATTATGCTGACCTGCACTTTGGCGAGTGGCGCCCGTTCCTGATCTTCAACCTTGCCGACGTCGCGATCACGCTCGGTGTCCTGTTTATCCTTGCCCGATCCCTTCTTTCGCGCGACAAGCCCGAAGATGTCGCGGTCGATCCCGCCCCGGAGAGTTGATTTGATGCCGATGAAGAAAGTCGTTGCCCTCCTCGCCGTCGCTGGCGGTGCGTTGCTCGTGTCGGGCTGCGGCAACACCAGCATGTTCAACCACGCCGGACCTGACGAATTTGCCGTGCAGCGCCAGGCGCCGCTGGTGATTCCGCCTGATTTCGCAATCGCACCGCCGAAGCAGGGCCAGCCTCGCCCTGCCGATGATTCGGTGCAGCAGCAGACGCTGAATGCGCTGTTCGGCGGTTCGCAGCCGCGCAGTTCGATCGAATCCAATGCGCTGAGCATGGCCGGTTCCGCCGATCCGGCGATCCGTTCGACGGTGGGCGATCCCAACACCTACACGGTTGCCAAGGACCGCGTAACTCAGCAGATTCTCGCGGCGCCGGAAGGCGATGGCCGTGATGCGCAGACTGCCGTGGGTGGCTGATAGACAGCCGTTCATGTGCTGACAGAGATGAAAAGGCCGGGGCA
Organism: Novosphingobium sp. BAM6; assembly: GCF_057784955.1. Taxonomy (NCBI): domain Bacteria; kingdom Pseudomonadati; phylum Pseudomonadota; class Alphaproteobacteria; order Sphingomonadales; family Sphingomonadaceae; genus Novosphingobium; species Novosphingobium sp. BAM6. The sequence goes on from NZ_JBYNTR010000002.1 coordinate 188,240, forward strand.
TCGCTCCGGCCTTTTTCGTTATTGATGACGAGGCTCACGGCCTAATCATAACAATATGGTATGGACTGGCCAGTTACTGGCGCTTCGCTGCCGCGCCGCAGAAGCGTATCCTGTTTTCCGAACCAACCGGAAGGCGAGCCATGTCCAGCGTTTCTCTATCGACAGCCCCCACCAATGCCGTTGCCACGGTGTCGCTGAGCGGCACGTTGCAACAGAAGCTCGAGGCCGCTGCTGCTGCCGGGTACGATGGCGTCGAGATCTTCGAGAACGACCTGATCGCCGCGCCGCAGCGCCCCGCCGAGATCAAACGCATGCTCGACGATCTTGGCCTTGCCTGCATGCTCTACCAGCCGTTCCGTGATTTCGAGGGTATGCCGGGTGACATGCGCGCCCGCGCGTTCGACCGCGCAGAGCGCAAGTTCGACCTGATGGGCGAACTCGACTGCGACCGTATCCTCGTCTGCTCAAACTGTTCGCCGCATTCTTCAGGTGACGTGAACCAGATCGTCGCCGACTTTCGCGAACTGGGCGAACGCGCGCAGGCACGCGGCATTCGCGTGGGTTACGAGGCGCTGGCCTGGGGGCGGCACATCAACGATCACCGGCAGGTCTGGGACATCGTGAGCCAGGTCGATCACCCGGCGATCGGCATCATTCTCGACAGCTTCCACTCGCTGTCGCGCCGCATCCCGAGCGAGAGCATCGCGCAGATCCGCGGCGACAAGATCGTCTTCGTCCAGCTGGCCGACGCGCCGGTGCTGGACATGGACCTGCTCTACTGGAGCCGCCATTTCCGCAATCTGCCGGGGCAGGGCGGGCTCGACGTCACCACTTTCGTCGCCGAAATCCTCAAGACCGGCTACGACGGCCCACTCTCGCTGGAAATCTTCAACGACCGCTTCCGTTCGGCTTCGACGCGCATGGTGGCGCAGGACGGGCATCGCTCGCTGGAATATATCCGTGACGCGGCGCTGCGCCTCAATGGCCAGCCGACGACGATGCCCGCTCCTCAGGCTCCGCTGAAGGCGGAGTTCGTCGAATTCGCGGTGGCGCCCGCCGACAGCGCACGGCTTGGCGATACGCTGGGCTCGCTGGGGTTCCGCCATGCCGGGACGCACCGCACCAAGAAGGTCACGCGCTGGAAGCAGGGCAACGTCAATCTCGTCGTCAATGCCGAAGAGAAGGGCTTTGCGCGCTCCTACCGCATTGTCCACGGTCCTTCGATCTGCGCGATCGGCGTTCGGGTGGCGGATGCGCAGGCCGTGATGGACCGGGCGGCGGCGCTCGGGATCAAGGCCTACAGCCCCGAAGGACGCCCCGGCAGGATGGCAATGCCTGCGCTGCGAGGTGTTGGCGGGAGCCTTGTCTATCTGGTCGAGGACAGCGGCGCGGAAGCGCTGTGGGCCCACGAGTTTGCGGCAGTGGCAGAGGCAGGCGATCTGTCTGCGCCCGATGCCGTGCGCGAAATCGACCATCTGGGTGCGGTGGTCCACGGCGATGAGTTCCTGTCGTGGCAGCTCTATTGGCGCGCGCTGTTCGGGTTGGAAGGCCGCGACGCGCAGGACGTGATCGATCCTTCGGGCCTTGTCAGCAGCCAGGCCTTCCAGTCGCCCGATGGCGCCTTCCGCGTCACCATCAACGGCACCGATGCCCGTGAGACGCTTTCGGCGCGGTTCCTGGCGCAGGGCATGGGCGGCGGCTTCCAGCATGTCGCCTTCGCGTGCGAAGACATCGCGGCAGCCTCGGCAGCGATGCGGGACAAGGCGGCGTCGCTGCTGGAGATTCCGGCGAACTACTATGGCGATCTGGTGGCGCGCTTCGGTTTCGACGATGCGAAGATCGAGACCATGGTCGAGGGCAATCTCCTCTACGACGAGGATGCTGCGGGAGCGCCCTATCGCCAGTTCTACAGCCGCGCTTTCGACAAGCTGTTCTTCTTCGAGTTCGTCGAGCGCGAGAACGGCTATGGCGGCTACGGCGCGCCCAATGCGGGTATTCGTCTGGCGGCCCAGACCCGGCACCGCGACCCGGAGCCGATCAGGGACTGAGCTGCGTTTCAGCCGAACAATGAAAAAAGGCCCGACGCCATCGCGTCGGGCCTTTTTTCATTGGGTTGGAGAGGTGGCCTGCGTGTTAGCTGCGCCTGGTGGCTGTCACCAGCGCGCAGCAGATGCCGGACGCTACGGCAGGCACGGCAAAGACCGCGAAGATCGTCGCGAGAGGCACCTTCTCGGCCAGCATGTAGCCGCCCAGCATCGGGCCGATTACGGCACCGATACGACCGATGCCCATCGCCCAGCCAAGGCCGGTGCTGCGGACCTGTGCGGGGTAGAACTGGGCCGCGAGCGGGTAGACGCCGTTGAAACCGCCCTGCACGAACACGCCGATCAGGAAGGCGATGAAGAGCGTCTCGGCCAGCGGCATCGAATAGGCGCCGAACACCACCAATGCGCCTGCGGAACACAGCAGGTAGCCGAAGATCGAGCGGCCGAGGTCCAGCTTCGAGCCGACGAGACCGATCGAGGTGATGCCCAGGAACGCGCCGACGTTGTAGATCGCACCGGCATAGATCGCTTGCGTTTCGGGCAGGCCCGCCTCGATCGCCAGCTTGGGAATCCAGCTGATGACGAAATAGAGCGTCATGAAGCCGAAGATCGTCGCTGCCCACAGCAGCGAGGTGCCGAGCATGCGGCCTTCGCCCACGACGCCACGTAGGCCCGCACTCCCCTTGGTGGCAGTCTTGCGCTCTGGCAGGGCGTCCAGCGGCGCGCCGCCGATGCGGGTCAGGATCGCGTTGGCCTGCTCCAGCGCGCCCTTGGGCTGGCGGGCCAGCAGGAAGTCGAGCGATTCGGGCAGGAAGAAGATCACCAGCGGCAGCGAGCACAGGCACAGGGCAGCAGCGCCCAGCAGCATCGCCTGCCAGCCGTGCGTGGCCAGCTGTCCGGCAACGATGAACCCGGTGAGCGTCGCGCCGATCGGATAGCCGGCCTGCAGGAAGCCGACCGCAAACGTGCGGTGCTTGGCAGGGGCATATTCGGCGGTGAGCGCGGCCATGCTGGCCAGCACCGTGCCGATGCCGACGCCCACCACGAAGCGCGAGACGATCAGTTCGGTGATCGATCCGGCGATTGCGGAGCCGAACATCGCGATGGTCATCGTCAGCATCGCGGCAAGAATCAGGCGGCGGCGGCCGAACTTGTCGGCCAGCGGCGCGATCAGCAACCCGCCCGCGGCCATCCCGGCGAGGCTGGCGCTGAACACCACGCCGAGCCGGTCGGGCGTGACCTGCCAGTCCTTGGAGAGCGCAGGCGCGATATAGGACAGGATCAGCACGTCCATGCCGTCTAGCATGTTGAGAATGAAGCAGATCGCCACGACCAGAATCTGGAGGCGCGACCAGCCGTCGGTACGTTGCTGCGCGGCCTCGTCGACCGTCACATAAGGCCGCACCGATACGGTGCCGGCTGGGGAATAAGTGGCCATGTCACGCCTCTCCAGTATCGCGCGTGTTCGCGTCCGTTCGCCCGGGACCCTCCGGGAATGCTGTAAGGTTCCGTACCGGATGGTTCATTTCCAGCCCTTCCGGGGCGCTTATGCATACCGTTAAGTTATGGCAACCCTGTTCCAGCCCGCATTTCGGTCCGTGGACGTGGCACGTTGAGCAATATTGTACGCGCAATTTCCTCGAAGGTCTCCCCAATCATCGGCCGTGCCGCGTCGAGATTGCGCGAGATGTAGACCGGCAACGACTGGGTTTGGGCCTGCGGCTGCGGCTGCGACTGCGGCTGGGCGATCTCGAGGAAGCGCACATCGGCGGCATGGCCCTGCATCGCGGTGAAGCTGTCTACCAGCGCGATGCCCATACCGTTGGCGACGAAAGCCACGGCTGTTTCGGCAAAGCGTACGTATGTCGCCACATCGAGCGTCTCGCCTGCCGCCTCGTACATCGCAGCGATGATCTGGCCGTGGGGCGTGTCCTGCCGGAACGACTGGATGCGTTCGCCCCGCAGGTCTGCCAGTTCGACGACCTGTCGGTCCGCCAACGGGTGATCGGATGGCACCGCGCAGACCATGCGGCCATGGCCGATCCGGCTCGACAGGATGCTGGGGTGATCGATGGGAAACACCGTCAGCGCATAGTCGCCGCGCTGGAGCACCAGCCAGTCGTGCGCCTGCTCTACCGAGAGGATGTCGAACTGGATTTGCAGTGCAGGGTAGTTCGCGGTCAGACGCGCGAGCATGCGCGGAAGCACCGAGTGCCCGAGCGAGGGCGAGGCGCCCACCCGGAACGTGCGGTCCGCGCCTTTTCCCAGCCGGGAAATCACATGGTCGAGATCGCTAATGCCTTTGTAGACATGCTCGATTTCCTCGAACAGCACACTGGCCTCGCGGGTTGGGACGATGCGGCCACGGGTGCGGTCAAACAGGCGGAACTGGAGGCGGTCTTCCATATGCGCGAGCATGCGGCTGAGGCCGGGCTGCGATGTGCCCAGCATCTTGGCAGCGCCGCTGATGGTCTTGGCGATCATCACCGCGCGGAAGATTTCGATCTGTCGGATCGTCAGCATGGTTCCGGCTAGCACTTCGTGAGGCATGCGCCAATCGGCCGGTTTGCCCAGTCTGGCAGGGGTGGGTTAGGAGGCCTCTATCCGGCAGTTAGAGATGGGTTAGACATGCGCGAGATTTCAGTGGCCATTGCCGGGTTCGGGCGGGTCGGACGGCAGATCGGCGAACTGTTGCTGGCCCGTCGCGAACGCTATCGGGCGGTATATGGCGCGGATGTCCGGCTGGTCGCAGCCTGCGGATCGCGGGCGGGTCTGACCTCTTCAGAGGGGCTGGAAGTAGCCGATTTCGGTCGTTTCGAGGCTGGGCGGCACGGACCCGATTTTCTTCTGTCCGCTGGTCCCGATGTGTTGATCGAGGCTGGGCCGAGCGATTTCGTGACGGGCGGTCCGGCACTGGAATACCTTGAGGTGGCTCTGACGGCGGGGGTGGATGCGGTGGTCGTCTCGAAAGGTGCGCTGGTTCATTCCGGCCCGCAGTTACGCGCGATTTCAGAAAGTTCCGGCGCTTGCCTGAAGATCAGCGGAGCGACGGCGGCAGCCTTGCCGACGATCGACCTGATCGAGACCGGATTGCTCGGCTGCCGGGTTCTGGCGCTGGAGGGGGTACTCAACGCAACCACGAACTATCTGCTCAACGCCATGATTTCGCGGGGAATCGAGTATGCCGAGGCCTTGGCGGAGGCACAGGCGGGTGGCTTTGCCGAGGCCGACCCCGCCCGCGATGTCGAGGGGTGGGATACGGCCTGCAAGCTGCTGATTCTGGGCAACTTCGGCCTCGGAGCAGAGCTTGCGATGCGCGATATCGACGTTTCCGGTATCCAGCACGTGACGGCGGCGCAGGTACGGGAGTGGCGCGATTCCGGGCTCGTCCCGCGTCTTGTGGGCATGTTGAAGACGACAGAGACGGGGTACAAGGCGACTGTAGGCGTCAGAACCTACGCCAATGACGATCCGTTCGCGCATATCGCCGGAAAGACCAAGGCGCTGCGCGTCACCACCGATGCCATGGGCGAGATCGTCACCATGGGAGGGGGCGTCGAACCGATGGCGACGGCCAGCGCCGCGCTCAAGGACCTGGAACTGTTGCTGGCTCGTCCGCGCTTCTGAGGGCGTTTGCGGGACGCTCGCTTATCTGGCAGATTGGTCAGCGCGTGAGGTGTTTCTCTGGCAACACGAGGGGGCTGATCCGGCGTTGCCTTAAGTGTGACGAAACGCGTGGATTGCGTGACAATTTGCTACAGGGTCGAAATCCGCGGGCTACACCGCTCCGTCAGCTTGGCGAAGATGGTGTGCCACAGTTCAGGATTCCCCGCGCCCCGATGGAATTGCATCGATGGGCTCCACACCCGGCTTTTGCCGGTGGCGTCAGCGATCTTCCCGTCCTCCTTGTGCCGGTCGGCCCCGTGGCTGCTGGAATTCCGGGTTCCGGGTAGCCTGCCTGCCTCCGTGCGCGAGCCTGCGGCATGAGCGCGTCGCGTGCCCTGCTATATGCTCGTACCGGGGTGCTGGCCTTGTGCTGTGCCAGCTTGTGCGCCGCAGGCGGCCGGTGGGCGGTGGAGAACCCCGATGGCATGGGGGCGCCGGTTCTCAAGGTTCTGGCTAAGGTGCCGGGATTCGTCGTCGACACGATCGGCGATCTGCTTCGCAATCCCTTCGATGAATCGCTGACGCCCGATGCCTTCGCGGGCAGGCATGACTATGATCCCGTGCCCGACCATACGGGCCACGGGATCGATGGTCTGGTCATGCGTCGCGATCTTTCCGGCCCCACGCCACTGCCGGGCTGGCGCCTGCTTATCGGTATTTTCGAGATGCAGGGCAAACCGGGATACGCCGTGCTGGCGGTTTCGCCGCAGATGGCGATAGAGCGGGTCTGGCCGATCGACGGGGCGATGCTGGTCAAGCGCCACCTTTCGGTGGGGCAGGCGCCGTTCCCGCATGGCTTTGCGGTTTTGTCCGACGGTTCGATGGTGCTCGGTTTCGACAGCCAGTTGCTGCCGGTGCGCTTCAATGCCTGCGGCCAGTCCATGTGGATCGGTGACGAGCGCCTTACCCATGCGATCAACCCGACCGACGACAATCGCTTCGCCTGGAGCATCGGTGCGGAGGACGACATCCGCAAGATCGACCTCGCTACCGGGCATACCGTGCGCGACATCACGGTGGAGGCGATCCGCAAGGCGAACCCAGATCTCACCGTGTTCGAGATGCGCCGGGTCGATGATAACGCGCTGGGACAGAACCCGCGCGGTGATGCCGGTCGCTATTACCACGACGCGTTCCACACCAACGATGCCGAGCCGTTGCCCGCTGCCTATGCCAAGGCTTTCCCCGGGTTCCGGGCGGGCGATCTGCTGGTCAGCATGCGTTCGCTCAATCTGGTGATGGTGGTCGATCCGGCGACGTTGAAAGTGAAATGGCACGCCAATGACGTGACCTTGCGCCAGCACGATCCGGACTGGGAGCCCGACGGCACGATCACCGTGTTCGACAACCAGAACGGTCGCCAGTCGACCCGGATCGTCCGTTTCGATCCGCGCAATCCTGACAGCGATCACAATTATGCGGTGGCGCTGGCCGGTGGTCCGCTCGATTTCTATTCGCGCATTCGCGGCAAGCACCAGAGCCTGCCCGATGGCGGCATGCTGATCACCAGTTCCGAACAGGGCCGGATCTTCGAGACCGATGCGCAAAGGCGCATTGCAATGGAGATGCTGGTTCACGATCCCGAACAGCCGGGCCAGAACTTCGTGGTTTCCGAAGCCCGCTGGTTCCCGACCGATTCTCCCATCTTGCACAAGGTGCTGTCATGTCCCGCGAAACCTTCTTCCGCTTCGTAGTTCCCGGCCTTCTCGCAGCGTCGCTGATCGCCAGTCCGGCGCAGGCCTATGTCGGCCCCGGATCGGGGCTGGGTGCCATCGGCGTGGTGTTCGGCGTGATTGGCACGGTGTTCCTCAGCCTCGTCTCGCTGGTGTGGTATCCGCTCAAGCGCGGTTATCGCCGGGTGCGCGGCGCGCTTTCGCGGATTCGCGGCGCGGCCGAGTGAGCGCGCTAGCGACGATCGATACAACCGCCTGGTTGATCGCGGCAGGGCTGTGCTGCGTGGCAAGCGAGGTGTTTTCCCGCCTGCCGATCCTGCCGGTGACGATGGGCATGGCCGGGCATGGGCGCGCGGCGGGAAAGATGCTGCTCTCGCGCCGGATTTCCGAGCACTGGAAAGAGCGCATGGCACCTGTCTACGCGCGCCGGATGGGCGCTTCCACACTGGTTCTGGCGGGCTGGTTCGTGCTCTTCGCAGCGCTTATCTCGCTGATACTGCTGGCAGGCGAGTGGCTGCATCCCGGCCTGACCATGCGGCTGGAGAGCGGCGTGGGCCTGCTTTTCGCGCTGGCCGTCTCCAGTCTTTATCTGCTTGTCCGCAAGTACGTCTCGCGATGAAGGATAGCGCTGCGTGAACCCCGGTGTCGATTACAGCCTTGCCGATCGCCCTGCTCCACCGCATGGCGCTGGGCGTCCCGGCACTGGCGGAACTGACCTTCGACCTTGACCAGAAGCTGTCGGGCGGCGCGGAAAAGGCGAAGCGCGCGCAACTGGGCGAGCATGTGTTCGTGACCGGCCTTGCCCGCGCGGGGACCACGGTGCTGATGCGCGCGATCCATCAGGGGGGGGGCTTCCGGTCGCTGACCTATCGTGACATGCCGTTCCCGCTGGCACCCAACCTGTGGGCGAAAGTCTCGGCGCGCTGGCGGCAGGAACAGGTCGGTGCGCCCCCGCGCGAGCGCGCCCACGGCGATCGTATCCTGACCGGTGTGGACAGCCCCGAAGCGCTGGATGAGGTGTTCTGGCGCATGGAGTGCGGCAGCGACTATATTCGCCGCGATGCGCTGGTTCCCCATCGGGTCGAGCAGCGCACGATCGAGCGGTTTCGGGCCTATGTCGCAGCCGTGATCGCATCGGGCAGCGAGGGGCAGCATCGCTATCTGTCGAAGAACAACAACAATGTCCTGCGCCTGCCGGTCCTGATCGAGGCGTTTCCCCGCGCCAGCGTGGTCATTCCGTTCCGCGATCCCGCTAGCCACGCCGCCTCACTGTGGCGACAGCACCGGCACTTTACCGCGATGCAGGCCGAGAATCCTTTCGTGCGTCGCTACATGAACTGGCTGGTCCACCGTGAGTTCGGCAGTGGGCACCGTCCTTTCCGCTTTGGCGATCGACTGCCCGAAGATCTTACGCCTGATCAGCCAGACTACTGGCTGGAGATATGGATGCGAGTCCATGCGGCCCTGGTCGAACAGGCGAGCGGGCAGATGGTCTTCGTCTGTTACGAGGATCTCTGCAGCGATCCGGCGGTGTGGCAGGGCATTTCGCAGCGGCTGGGACTCGGGACGGGACGGCCTGACTTCTCGGTGAGCACGGTGCCGGTCGATCTGCTGTTCGATCCGGCACGTCTGGCCAGGGCCTGCGCGCTCTATGCCGATATGCGCGAGTGGGTGGTCTGATTCAGTCGCTGCGGCGCGCGCTGGTGATGGCGCTGCCTGCCGAGCCCGCCATGATGAGCGCGATTGCCAGCCATTGGAGGGGGCGCAGCACTTCGCCCAGCACCACGAAGCCGACCAGAGCGGCAACGGCAGGCGCGGTTGAAAGCAGGATGCCCACGACATGCGCGGGCAGGCGGTGCAGTGCCTCGATCTCCAGCGAATAGGGCACGGCGCTCGACAATACGGCAACGCCAAGCGCCACGGCGAGAATCCACGGCGCGAACAGCAGTGGACCTGCGGTCGCCAAGGCCAGCGGCATGGCCATCAGTGTGGCGACCACCATGCCCCAGGCCACAGCATCGCCGCGCAGTGTGCTCGACACGCGCTTGCCGAAGACGATGTAGAGCGCCCAAGATGTGGCAGCACCCAGAGCGAACAGGACGCCCAGCGGATCGAGTCGGGCATCGGTGTGCAGGGGCAGCAACAATACGAGCCCGCCGCCTGCCGCGATCAGCCACAGCACGTCGCGCATCGAGCGCGACCGGCTCAGCACCACGGCCAGCGGGCCGAGCACTTCGAGGCCCACGGCGATGCCGATGGGAAGCCGGGCAATGGCCTGATAGATCAGCACGTTCATGCCGCCCAGCATCACGCCGTAGCCGAGCAATGCGGGCAGGATCGCGCGCGGTGGCGGCCGTCGCCAGGGACGGCGCAGCGCCATCAGCACGATCAGGGCGAGCAGGGCGCGAAGGCCCGTCGCACCGAAGGCGCCGATGGCTGGAAACAGATGCTTGGCAAAGGCCGCACCGGCATTCTGCGCGGTTAGCGAGAGCATGATCGCGCCCGCCCCGATCATCGTGGTACGGGTATGGGAGATTTCGGGGCGGGCAGGGTCGGTCATCGCCGCCCCGCTTACAATGCGGCGAGGTTGCGGGATATGGAGATTTCAGGCGTCAGCGGTCCGACAGCCCCTTGAACTCGGCCAAGCGGATGGCTTGGCCGTTCGTCGGAGTCATCGTCACGCGGATCTGGGTGACGGTGCGGGCCGGGAAAGTCAGGCGCGTGACGCCGTTCGCCAGTGGGGTCGCCTTGCCAAGCGGGTGCCAGGCGCCGTTCTTGGCATCGCGATACTCCAGCGAGGCATCGGCAGGTGCGGCATAGCCCTTGCCATCGTCGAAGAAGGCGAGTTCGGCCGCCGACAGCGTAACCCGCTTGCCGAAGTCTACCGCATACCATTGTGGCGCGGTGCCGGGGGCGGAGTTCCAGCCATTGGGCAGTTCGGGGAAGAACCAGAGCCGCCCGTCGATGGCATCGTGCAGGTTCTCAGGCTCGGTGCCGCTCGATGCGCTGGCGAGAGGATACTGGCCGCGCACCAGTTGCACGGCGCGGTCGATCTCGCCTGCCACTGGCGGGGCAGCCTTGCGGGCGAGCGGGACTTCGATCCGGGCCAGCGCATCGCGGTGCGCGACCTCGCGACCGTCGACAGTCACGGTCAGGCCCTTGCGGCCATAGTGACCGCCGTCAGCATCCCAGGCTACACCTACCAGATGGCCGTGATAGGGTACATCGATCACCCGGAACCAGCCGAGAGCCTGCGGATCGGTGGCGTCGGGCAGCAGCGGATTCACCTCCAGCACATCGTCGGCGCGCGGGCGGATGCCGACAAGGCCGGACAGGATCAGGTCGTTGTAGCCGGAGTGAAAATAGTGATGGCTGCGCGCAAGACCGACGATGGGCTTGCCGGTGGCCGGATCGTAGTCCTCCTCCAGATCCAGCCGGTCGCCCTGATAGTGCAGCGCGGTGTACTGGCGCAGCAGGTCCATGAACGTGCTGCGCGTGACCGGGCCGTGGTCATGATAGTGGTCGAGCAGATTGATCATGCCCTCCAGCACCTGCGTCGTCTGATAGGGCCAGACCGGGCCGTTCCACTGGCATTCGCGGTCCGGCCCGTCGTAGCGGTACTGGCGCATGTAGTATTCGTAATTGGCTTCTGCCGTGCGCATGCCGTGCTCGCCCGCCAGAGATTTCGGGTCGAGCAGATGGCTCCAGGCGGCGGCGTGCGTAGCATCGTCGGGCGCGAGGTCGAACATCCACGGCAGATAGCCGACCAGTTCACGGTTGCGGATGAAGTCCCAGTAATGGACGTGTGCGTTGTCCACCTGAAACCGGTCGGTGTAATGGCCGAACCTGGGGTTCCACAGGTCCGCATTCATGCGCGCGGCGAGGCCCCTGGCCTCGGCGTCGTACTGTTTTTCGAGCGCAGGCTTTCCCGCGAGCGCCGCGATCTGGGCAATCGCGCGGGCATTGGCAGCCATGTAGCTGTTGATCGAGGGGCGGAACGCCTGCCCGCCGGTAAAACCGTCCTTGCCGCCCGAAGTGTCGATCGAGGAGACAGTATATTCGGTCGCATCGAGCAGTGGCTCGACCCAGTAGAGCCGCTTGGACCAGTCGTAGTGATCCTCCCAGAGCCCCTGAATATGGCGCATCACGGCAAGGTGCTGCGTGACAGCCGCCTTGTCGCCATCGACGAGGTACTTCTGCCAGACCGAATCGGCCATGTAGTCCGAGAAGTGGCGGTCGTTGCCGCCTTCGTACATGAAATCGACGTAGTTGCTCACGAAGCGGCGATCGCGCAGCCAGCGGCCTTCGGTGATGTGAAAGCCGCTCGCATCATTGAGGCTGGCATAAGGCTCGCGCTGCCAGGGCACATCGTCGGCGAACTCGGTGGTGACATAGCCCTTCTCGCCCAGATCGCGCTGGTGGGCGCGATAGATCTGCCAGCGATAGTAATAGACCGCGTCGATTTTCGGGTCGGCGGATTCGAAGAAGGGGATGCGGTTCACATACCACGCGGCGTCGTTGCCGAAGCGTTCGCGGGCGATCTTTTGGATATCGAGGCCGGGCGCCGTGGTGATCGCCAGCGAAGCAGTCGTTCTGGCAGCATCGGCAGTAAGCGTCGTGAAAGCGCCGATCAGCGCGGAACCGGCCAGCAGCAGGGCCAGGGTGGGGCGGATCATCGGCGTCTCTCTCCTCGCGATCGGAGCGCGCTGGCGAGGCCGCGCCTCCTCTTCTTGAAACAGGGCGGCGGCCGCTCTCGTCCGGGCCCCAGGTCGACACAGTCGATACCCGAAGCGAGAGCGGCCGCCGGTGCCGCCATCCCATCCTGACGACGGGAGGCAGCGGGGTCATGTCCTAGGCGATCAAGTGCCTGATTGTATTTCACTCCGACAAATAAACTGTCGTTTTCAAGTGTGGATGGTCGCTGTCCTTTCGATCAGTGGCCCATCCGTCACTGGAACGTAAAGCGTGCGCCGATGGCGAAGGTGCGCGGGACCAGCGTGTTGCCGAGGTTCGTGGTGTCCTGGCTGCCCGCATCGCCGAACTTGTAGTAGCTCTGCTGCTTGGTCTTGGTCAGGTTCACCGCATCGAAGGTGATCGCGACATCCTTGATGACGTTATAGGTCAGCTGGAAGTCGAGATTGCCGGTCGAGCGATACCACACGCCGATCGGGTTCGCGAACAGGCGCGCCTCGTTGTTGTGCAGGAAGCCCTTGCGCCAGACATAGGAGAGGCGGGCGCTGATCGGGCCGTGATCGTAGGCCAGCGTCGCATTGTAGGAGAACTTCGAGACGTTGAAGAACTGCGAGTGCGAGTAGGACGTCGGAGTGCCGTTCTCGTCGAAAGTGTCGGGGATCGTCTGGTCCGAATCGAGCACCGTCGCACTGCCCTGGAAGCCGAGGCCATCGAGCAGACCGGGCAGATAGGTCGGGAAGTAGGTCAGGCCCACTTCGACGCCCTTGAGCCAGCCGCTCGACGCGTTGGCCGGACGGGTGATCGAGAAGTAGTCCGTCTCGCCGGCCTTGATGCCGTTGTCGGGGATGTATTCGAACGAGGTGATCGGCACCACCAGCCCGGAGATGTTGCGCTTGAAGCCGGTGACAGTGATTGCGCTGTTGCGGTCGAAGTACCATTCCAGCGCCACGTCGAAGTTCTTCGAGTGCGTGGGCTGCAGGTTCGCCGTACCTGCCGAACCGCTGCCGTAGCCCACGTTGGTGAGATCGCCGGTCAGCGAATAGGTCGGGTTCACGTCGCCGAAGTTCGGGCGGCGTAGCGTCTCGCCGTAATTGAAGCGCAGGCGTAGGTTCGGCATGATCTCGTAGCGCGCCGTGAAGCTGGGCAGGAACTTGCTCGACCCGCGCGACACGCCGGTATGGGCATAGTTGTCGTACCGGTTATAGAAGTCGTAGTCGGTATCGATATCGACGTAGCGGACACCGGCTTCCAGATCGAGCGGACGCCCGAAGATCGTCAGCTGCGCGTCGGCCAGCAGGTAGGCCGACATCGTGATCTCTTCGATGTTGAAGGTCTTGTTCAAGGCGAGGCTACCCGAGGTGGGCAGGCCGTAAAGACCACGTACCATGTCGGCGTTCTTGTAGAGCCAGTTGCCATCCACGTTGATCCAGCTGCGCGGCAGGTCGCCCTCGCCCTTGAAGTAGCCGGAGTTGGTGAACGTCGCTTCATCGGGAAGGCCCGAAAGGCTGGTGGCGACAAGCGGTGCGTTCGCATCGCCGGTACGCATGTAGCTTGCAGCCTTGCGGTCATCGACGCGCAGCCCCGCCTTGATGCGGCGCAGGAAGCCTTCGTCCCAGCCGTAATAACCGTCGAGCGTGCCTGTCAGCGCATTGCCCTTGTCGCGGTTGGCGTTGTCGTAAAGCTGCGCGACGTTCCAGGTGCTGGCCTGGGTCAGCAGCGAATCGTCGTTGAAGTGCCACGAGGGGATGCCGCCGCCGTTGTTGAAATCAACATTGATCTGGTCGGCTACGCGGTCGGTGCGCATGGCGATGAACGAGGAACTGACCGTGCTGGTCTGGTAGGCGAGATCGGCAGTGATCTTGCCCTGACCGCCGCCCACGTCCCACTGGCCGTTCAGGCCGTAGACCCAGCTGTCGGTCTTCGTCTTGGTGAAGTCAGCCGAGTTGAAGCCATAGACGTCGTTCGCCGTGCGCGACTTCACAATGTTGGTGCCATCATACAGCTCGACCGGCTGAGGGTCGGCCCAGTAGTCGACGAAGCTGAAGCTCATGTCGTTGTAGGTCTGGCCACGGAAGCCGGTGTAGAACGCCTCAGCGGTGTAGACCGAGCTGGAATTCGGTGCCCATTGCAGCGCCACGTTGAAAGCCGGGCGCGTGCGCTTGCCATAAAGGTCGTTCGCGAACACGGCATCGCGCGACAGGTAATACGGGGTATCGACGCCTTGGAGATCGAGCGTGGAGCCCGGTGCGCTGGGAAGGCCTGCATTGAGGCCCGGCGACCAGTTCTCGTTATTGTTGCCGGGGAAGATGCGCTCCAGTGGCGCGTAAGGCGAACCGGCCGGAGGAGTCTCGGTAGCGAATGGCACCAGTGCGCCAGCGGTGGCGCTTTCGGTGCGGTACTTGGTACGGGCGTAGCTGCCGTTCACGAGAATACCGATATCGCCGATGGGGGTTTCCCAGCGATCCGAGACGAGCAGCGCGACGTTCGGGTTGTAGGTGTCGGCCACCTCGTCATAGATGCCGCGTACGAGACCCGAGATGGCGAGGCCCTTGAAGTCGAACGGGCGACGGGTCTTGACGTCGATCTGGCCGGCAAGGCCGGTTTCGAGCTGGTCTGCGGAGCGGGTCTTGTAGACGTCGACCTGCTTGACGAGGTTCGCGGAGATGTCCTGCAGCGCAAAGCTCTGACCGGTCGAGGTGAAGATGTTGCGGCCGTTCATCGTCGTCACCGCATCGGGCAGACCGCGAATGGTGACGGTCGCCGCCTCGCCGCTGGCGCGGTCGGTGATCTGGATGCCGGTCACGCGCTGGAGCGCTTCGACGACGTTGTTGTCGGGCAGCTTGCCGACGTCCTCGGCGACGACCGAATCGACGATCTGGATCGAGTTCTTGCGCACGTTGAGCGCGCCCACGATCGAGGCGCGAACGCCGGTGACGATGATCTCGCCCGCCTGCTCGGCCTGTGCCGAAGTCGCCTGAACGTTGCCGGTGGCGGCAGCGTCGGTATCGGAACTGGCCGGTGTGGCGGCGGTGTCCTGCGCGTGCGCAACGCCCGCGAGGCTGAGTGCAATGACCGATGCGGTGCAGAATGCAAATGGCTTGAGCGCCATGGTCCAACCCTCCCAAGTTTTGGGGCTGGCCGATACCATGCCCCTCGTGATTACTCCGGCTAATTATTTGTCGGAGTTATTTCACGCAAGAGGAAATGTACGCTGGACTGCAAAAAGCTCTCAGCTTTGTTGCAGGAAAGTCGCAAACTGCGATTTCCTGCAACAATTGTCAGACATATTCGCGGTTAATCGGCCTGCCACTGCGCTGCCGGGCTGTTCGCCGCCGCCAGTGTGACGCCGGTCTTGCTCGCGGCCAGCGCGAGTCCTTCGTGCCCTTCGCAGACGAATCGCACTGCGTTTCTGCCGTTCCCGGCAACCCGACGGAAGCGCCCTGCTGCCGGATTGGCGGCGACGCTGGCGAGCGGAACGAGCTTCACCGCGCCACCGACGTCTGCGGCCAGAACATGGTCGCGCAGCAGGATCGGCGAGAGATGGACGGTGCCGTCCCCTGCATCGAGGCTGCGGAACTGGGTGTTGGGCAGTGGCGCCGCACCGACGATCAGATCGGTGCCCTGATGCGCGAGGTAAGCGCCCCCTCTACCGCTTGCGCCGCTGGCTGAAAGGAAGCGTTCGGGCATCGGGCCGTTGCCGACCGGTACACCGAAATCAGGCATGCCATCGGGCTTGAAATAGAGCCGCTGGACGCGGGTGTGGCGGTTGGGATCGAACAGCGGATCGCCTTCGATCTTTTCATAGTCGCGCCCGTGGTAGACGAGCATGGTGCGGCCTTCGAGATCGGTGGTGAAACTGTTGTGCCCGGGGCCGTAGACGCCGGTTTCCGGGCAGGTGACGAAGACCGGCTCGGGCGATTTTGTCCAGTTGGCAGCGTCCATCAGGTTCGCGTCCGCCTGTGCCCAGAGCAGACCGAGGCAATAGCGCGCATCGGTGGCGGAGGCGGAATAGCTGATGAAGACCCGCCCCTGATGTTCGAGGAAGGATGGTGCCTCGTTCACCTTGTAGCCCCGGATTTCCCAGGGCAGCGTCGGCACTGTCAGGCGAACCGGCTTGGCGGCCAGCGTCAGGGCAGAGGCCATGGGCGCAAGATAGAGGTTGGAGTTCGTCTCGATCCCCGGTTCGCGCTGGGCCCAGCAGAAATAGCGGGTGCCGCGATGGACGAAGCTGGTCGAATCGAGGTTGAAGCTGTCCCACGGCGCCTTGAACTCGCCCAGAACCGACCAGTTGCCGGTCATCGGGTCCGGTCCGTCGCAGATCACTGCATAGGTGCGGATGCGGAACACGTCCTCGCCGCCGCCGCTCGGGCCCGCTGCGAAATACATCGTCCAGTGCCCGTCGACGAGGTGAAGTTCGGGCGCCCAGATGAAGCCCGACATCGGCCCGCTGGCGGCATGGCGCCACAGCACGCGCTCTTCGGCGTCGTACAGGCCTTCGAGCGTGCGGGCACGGCGCAGCACGAGGCGGTCGTATTCGGGGACCGAGCCGGTGAGGTAGTACCAGCCGTCGGTATGGCGGAAGACCTGCGCATCGGCCCGGTTCTTCACCACCGGGTTGTCGATGTCGGGGGCAGCCAGTGCGGGCTGGTGGGCTGGTCCGGTGCTGCCGATGACTGTCTTGCCGCTTCCCGTGCAGGCGATGGGCAGCAGGGCGGTGCCGGCGGCGAAATGGCGGCGCGTCAGGGTGAATGCCATGTTTCGTCCTCTTCCATGTCGGGAGTGCCTGCCGGTGCTTGGGGGCAGGTCGTAAGCCAAAAAGGACGCATCACCCGCTTCGGGGGAACCGGGCGATGCGCCGTCAGGTGGGTTCGGTAATGAGGTCAGTATTGGGCGACAGGCCAGCCGTCGGCGCCCCAGATCAGCGGCGCGATGCGCAGCGTGGGAGCGCCCTCGTGCTGCTTGTCGTAGGCGTGATAGACGAGGTAGGTCGTGCCGTCGGTATCGGTGAAAGCGCCGGGATGGCCGGGGCCGCGAAAGCGCCCCTTCTCCTTCAGGTCGGCGCGGACGAGCACGGTGCCGCCGCCTTCCTGCGCCTTGCTGCCATCCTTGCCAAGGTACGGCCCGGTGATGCTGCGCGAGCGCGAGATCACTGTGTAATAAGTGCTGTTCACGCCCTTGCAGCAGTAATCGAACGAGGTCAGCAGGTAGTACCAGCCGCCGTGCGGGAGGATGAACGGGGCCTCGATCGCGTCGGGCGCGCCTGCGGGAACCGGGCGGCGCGCCAGCGAGATCGGCTTGGCACCTGGTGCGGGCTTACCGGTCTTCGGATCGAGCCTGAACAGCTTGATCCCGGTCCAGAAGCTGCCGAGGGTCAGCCACTGGCCGCCTTGCGCATCCTTGACGAAGTTCGGGTCGATGGCGTTGAAATCGTCTGTCTCGGTCGACATCACGACAAGGCCGTGGTCGGTCCAGTGATAGTTCGCGGCTGACCGGTCGAGCGTCGGGCTGGTGGCAAGGCCCACGGCCGAGCGGTTCGAACCAAAGGTCGAGACCGCGTAGTACAGCCGGTATTCGCCGTTCTCGTAGGAGATGTCGGGCGCCCAGATGCCTTCGGTGCCGGGCACGGCCTTGGTCGCCCAGTCGGGCAGCGTGTCGAACACCGGCCCCGCATCGACCCAGTGGACGAGATCGGTCGAGGTCTTCTCGCCGATGTAGCGCCCGATGGTGTTGTAGACGTGGTAGGTCTGGCCTTCGCGGATGATGACCGGATCGTGGACCGGGGTGATCGCGCCGGTCAGCCGGTCGTTCAGCGTGGCCGTGCCCTCGGGGGCCTGCGCGCCGCCCGACGCGGGAAGCGCCAACGCGATCAGGGCTGCGGTGCAGACGGCCCGCAGTGTATTCCTACCGATCATGATCATTCTCTCCCTGAAGCGTGGCTTCGTCAGCTGGCCGACCAGGCTGCAACCAGCGCAGCGGCGCGTTCTCCGACCACCTCGGCGCTGTCACCCGGCTTGTAGAGGCTGCCCCCTACGCCGATACCGAACACGCCTGCCGCGCGGAACTCGGCGACATTGGCCGGACCGACGCCGCCGACCGCCCAGACGCGGCAGTCACGCGGCAGCACTTCGCGCACCGCCTTCACATAGCCGCTGCCCAGTACCGAGCCGGGAAACAGCTTGAGATCGCGCGCGCCCGCGCCGACAGCCGCGAAGGCCTCGGTCGGGGTGAGGAAGCCGGGCAACACGTCCATGCCGCGCTCTAGCGAGCGGGCGATGACGGCGGGATCGGTATTGGGCGAAACCATGAAGGTGCCGCCTGCATCGGCCAGTTCGTCGGCCAGCGTCGGGCTGGTCACGGTGCCACCGCCGATCGCCGCGCGGTCTCCCAGCGCAGCGACCATCGCGGCGATCGAGCCCGCTGGATCGGGCGAATTGAACGGCACCTCGATCAGCCGCACGCCTGCGGCGACCAGTGCCTCGCCAATGGCAACGGCCTCTTCGGTACGCACGCCGCGCAGGATGGCGACCACGGGGACGGCGCCTTGTGCCAGAACCTCGTTGACGGTCAGGGCCTTGGTCATTGGGAATCTCCTGAAACGGTGTTGCGGGCCTCGTTTTGAGCCGCATGCGCCTGCGCGATGCGAAGGCCTGCAAGAACGGCGGCATCGCCCTCGATGGTAGTTGCGCCCAATCCCTGCGCCGCCAGCGCGCGCTCGTAAAGCCCGGTGAGTTTCGGATCGCCGATCAGCACCATATCGGCAGCGCTTCCGGTCTGGCTGGCGATCTCGCCGCCGATCAGGACGCCGGAAAGATAGCCGCGCGACCATTCGCTCGACCGGCCATCGAGCATGCGCGCGGCGCGCGCCTCGAACAGCGCGCCGATCGCCGGTTCGGCGGCGCGTTCCAGCCCGCGCGCAAAGCCCTCGTCGAACGAGCCGCTGCCCGCATCGTCACCGCCCATCGTCGAATGACCGGAGAGCAGCGCGAAGGTCTCGCCGGTAGGGCAGGTGCGATAGCCGGTGATAGTGCCATCGACCAGTTCCACCCACTTGGTGTGCGTGCCCGGCAGCACGATCAGGTGGCGGCCCTTGCCGAGTTCGGGGGCAAGCGCGATGGCGCCGAAGACCTGCGTCTCCTCGCCGCGCATGACTTCGGGCACGCCTTGCGCCGAACGCCACGAAAGGCCGGGTAGAACCGCCACCGGCATGCCCGCCACATCGAGTTCGGTGCGCGAGGCGAGCCAGCCGTCCAGATCCACCGGACAGGGTGCATAGCCCGCCGCGACGAGTGCGCGCGGGGTGCCTGCCATGCCGCAGATCAGCACGTCCGAGATCGGCGCTTGCGCCGCCCAGACAGAGAGCCGCTCGGCCAGCGCGGCGCGCGCACTGGCCGGATCGAGCGTGCCGACGCCGGGGCCGTCCACCCGCGCCACCACCTCTCCTGCCGTATCGAGGCGGAAGAGACGCAGGCGGGTGGTGCCCCAATCGCCGACAACAGCGGTAGCGGGGGCAGTAGCAGGCAGCGTGCTCATCGCAGCGTCAGCACCACGACCGACTTCGCAGGCAGCGTAACCACCAGCTTGCCGCCCTCAAGGCGCGCGCCCGAGAACGCGGCGGGCTTGATCGCCTCGGGCGCCTCGAAGGTATTGTGCGCGTTCATCGCGGCGGCGGTCAGGATCGTGCCGTCGACGCCGCTGGCGTTCACGCCATCCAGCGCGATCGTCACGGTGTTGGGCTGGTTGGGATCAAGGTTCGACAGCGCGACGTGGATCAGGCCGTCCTTGGCCTTCACCGCCGAGCCGCTGACGGCAGGCATCGTGAACTTGCCGGCGGCATAGTTCGGCCCATCGATCTTGATCGGCAGCACGGTCGCGTCCTGCCACGGCTTGTACATGTCATAGACCCAGTAGGTCGGGGTCTTCACCATTTTCGAGCCGTCGGTCAGGATCATCGCCTGCAGCACGTTCACCATCTGGGCGATGGCGCTCATGCGCACGCGGTCGGCGTGCTTGGCGAACACGTCGAGCGTGGTGGAGGCGACCAGTGCGTCACGCAGGGTGTTCTGCTGGCGCAGGAAGCCGGGATGCGTGCCCGGATCCTGTGCGAACCAGGTGCCCCATTCGTCCACTGCCAGCATCACGCGCTTGGCGGGGTCGTACTTGTCCATGATCGCCGAGTGCTTGGCGATCAGTTCGTCGATGTGCTCGGCGTTCCACAGGGTGTCGGCCCAGTCCGCTTCGGTGAAGTTGATCGGGTCGGCATGCGGCGGCCAGCCGCCACCGGGCAGCGTGTAATAGTGCAGCGAAAGCCCGTCGACCTTGTCGCCGGCGATCCGCATCATCGTGTCGGTCCAGTTGTAGTCGTCGACATTGGCGCCGGACGCGATCTTGAGCGTCTTGGTGCCGTCCGGAACCTTGACGAAAGTAGCGTAGCGGCGCGTCTCGTCGGCGGCGAATTCAGGACGCATGCTGCCGCCGCAGCCCCACAGTTCGTTGCCGATGCCGAAATAGGCGAGTTTGTACGGCGCCTTGTGGCCGTTCTTGCCGCGCTCGTCCGCCAGCGATCCGGCAGGCGCGGTCATGTATTCCACCCATTCGGCCATTTCGCGCGGGGCGGCATCGCCGACGTTGCCCGAGACATAGGCGTCCGCGCCGACCTGACGCAGCAGCTCGAAGTATTCGTCGGTGCCCACGGTGTTGGGTTCGGTCACGCCGCCCCAGTGGGTGTTGACCTTGACCGGACGGGTGTTCTGCGGGCCGACGCCTTCACGCCAGTGGTACTCGTCGGCGAAGCAGCCGCCGGGCCAGCGGATCACCGGCACCTGCAGTTCGCGCAGCGCCGAGACGACATCGTTGCGGAAGCCGTTGGTGTTGGGGATCTTGCTGCCCTTGCCGACCCACAGGCCGCCGTAGATGCCGTTGCCGAGATGCTCGGCGAACTGCGTGAAGATCTCCTTGTGGTACTCCGGCCCCGGATGCGCGGCGTCGAGCGTCGCGGTCGTCGGCGTGTCGCCGGTATCAGCCTGGATCGGCGCCGCCAGCGCCGATCCGGCCATGAGCAGCGCGAGGCCGGCGCGGCGCAGGTTGCGGGTGATTGTCGTCATTGTCTGCCCCCTCCCAGGGAATTGTGTGCTGGGGTACGTCGTGTTCAGTCGTGGAATTCTTCCACCGCGATCCGCTTGCCGCGCAGGAATGCATCGGCGACGAGGCGGAACGGGTCGAGGTCGACATCGCTGCGGCCACCCCGGATCAGGTTGGCAAAGCGCGCGTAGAGGCCCGGATATTCCAGATCCTCGGCATGCTGCACACCCGAAGGCAGGGTCAGCACCGCGCCGCCATTGGCGAGCTTAAGCAGCCCGGCGTCGGTCTCCACCTCGATGTCCCACGATTGCGGGCCGGTCTGGCGCCAGTCGAGGTCCATGTGGATCGGCGCACCGGCGGTGTCGCGGAAGTGGATGTCGGCAGCGATCGGTGCGGCACGGTTGGCAGGCAGGCTGAGCGTTGCCGACTGCAGGAACACCGGGCGCGGCATGATGTGCGTCAGGATCGAGAGCGCATTGATGCCCGGATCGAACACGCCGAGACCACCCGGCTCCCAGATCCAGTCCTGCCCCGGATGCCACACGCGCACGTCCTCGCGCCAGGCGATCCGCACCGTGTCGATGCGGCGCTCGGCCAGCCAGGCCTTGGCAGGCGCGACACCGGCGGCAAAGCGCGAGTGCCACGAGGCGAACAGGGTGACGCCGGTCTTTTCGGCGAGGGCGTTCAGCGCCATCACTTCGGAGAGCGTGGCGCCCGGGGGCTTTTCCAGGAACGTGTGGACGCCTGCGCGCAGCGCCTGCGCGGCCAGATCGTAGCGGACCTGCGGCGGCGTGCAGAGCGCCACCGCATCGAACGCCGGACCTTCGGCCAGCAGCGTGTCGAAGTCCTTGAAGTGTGCGACCGTGCCGGGGCCCGGATCGCGCGGGCTGACCGTGGCGGCCAGCGAGAAGGCCGAATTACCGGCGATCGCGGGCAGATGCTGGTCGCGCGCGATCTTGCCGATGCCAACGACGGCGATGCGGATCGGATCCATGGCTCAGAGCGCCTTCACGACGACGGTGTGCTCTGCGGCACGGGCCAGCGGGCTGGCGAGCGGTAGGGTGAAGGGCGCAGCCGAAATCTCGAACACGTCGCCTTCCTGCGTTGCGATGCCGTCGCTGAACGAGAGAGTGGCCGTGCCGAAGAAGTGGACATGGACGTCACCGGCGCGGCGGAACAGGTCGTACTTGAAGTGATGATGTTCCAGGTTGGCGAAGGTGTGCGACATGTTCGCCTCGCCCGACAGAAACGGCTTTTTCCACAGCGTCTCGCCGTTGCGGACGATCTTGCTGGTACCCTCGATGGCGGCAGGCGGTGTGCCGATCAGCAGCTCGGGGCCAAGCGCGGCCTGACGCAGCTTCGAGTGGGCGAGCCAGAGGTAGTTGTGGCGCTCGGTCACATGGTCCGAGAACTCGTTGGCGAGCGCGAGGCCGAGGCGATAGGGGGTGCCGTCTTCGCCGATCAGGTAGATACCGGCCAGTTCCGGCTCCTCGCCGCCGTCCTTGGCGAACGCAGGCATGGTGAGCGTCTCGCCGGGGCCGACGAGCTGCGAGCCGTCGCCCTTGTAGAACCATTCCGGCTGCTGGCCGACTTCGCCGGATGCGGGCTTGCCGCCTTCGAGACCTTCGAGGAACATGCGCATCGAATCGGTGACATGGGCACCGGTTTCGGCAGCCGAAGCGGCGGCCTTGTGCATCTTGTCGCGACCTTCGGCCGAGCCGAGGTGGGTCAGGCCGGTGCCGGTCAGCAGCACGTGGGCCGCGTCAGCATGGTCGATGGGAGCGAGCAGGTTGCCTGCGGCCAGCTCGGCGGCAATGTCGACCGCCTCGCCTGCTTCGCAAGCCGAAGCCGCTTCGGCCAGGGTCTGCCCAGCAGCGATGGCGGCAAGCGCCAGTTCGCGGATCGAGGCAGGGGCCTTGAGGAAGCGGGCGCTCGGCCCTTGTGCGAAGATCACGGAACGCGAGCCATCCGGCGCGCGATGCTGCAGCAGGCGAAGGTCAGTCATCAATCTCTCCCGGACGCGGCGCGCTTCTGTTTTGATGGGAGCGCGCCGCGGGATTTTACGAAGTTAAGAGTTACAGGGTCAGGATGCCGTCGATGAGGCGCGGAGCGCCGTCACCCTTGGCGCCGTCGCGCAGTTCGGGCGGAAGCACGCCGTCGCTCAGGTTCTGGTAGCTGACGGGGCGCAGGTAGCGGTCGATCGCCATGCTGCCGACCGAAGTCGTGCGCGGATCGGAGGTCGACGGGAAGGGGCCGCCGTGTACCATCGCGTGGCTCACTTCGACGCCAGTCGGCCAGCCGTTGGCGAGGATACGGCCCACCTTGCGCTCCAGCACCGGCAGGACGCGGGCGACGATTGCCTCGTCGGCAGCGTCCATGTGGAGCGTGGCGGTCAGCTGGCCTTCGAGGCCCTTGAGCAGTTCGACCATCTCGGCCTCGTCCTTGCAGACGACGAGGATCGAAGAGGCGCCGAACACTTCGTGGCCCATCGCCTTGTCCGCCAGGAACTTGGTGGCGGTGGTGCGGAACACGATCGCGCCACCCGTGGTGGTCGAACCGTCGGCCCCCTTGCCGACAAGATCGACGCCGGGGTTGCCTTTGAGCGCTTCGACGCCCTTGGCATAGGCTGCGGCGATGCCGGTGGTCAGCATGGTCTGCGGCTGGGCTTGCGTGACGCCAGCCTCGGCAGCGGTGACGAAGGCGTCGAGACCTTCACCCTCGATCGCCAGGATCAGGCCGGGGTTGGTGCAGAACTGGCCTGCGCCCATCGTCAGCGAGCCGATATAGGCGGTGCCGAGCGCTTCGCCGCGTGCCTTGAGCGCTTCGGGAAGCAGCAGGACAGGGTTGATGCTCGACATTTCGGCATAGACCGGGATCGGCACTTCGCGGGCCGCCGCCAGCTTGGCGAGGGCGAGGCCGCCGCCGCGCGAGCCGGTGAAGCCCACGGCCATGATGCGCGGGTCCTGCACCAGCGCCGAGCCCAGCTCATTCGAGGGGCCGACGAGGTGCTGGAACACGCCTTCGGGAAGGCCGGCATCGGCAACCGCCTTGCTGATCGCCTGAGCAACGAGCGCGCCGGTGATCGGGTGGGCCGGGTGACCCTTGACGACGACCGGGCAACCGGCGGCGAGTGCCGAGGCGGTATCACCACCGGCGGTCGAGAAGGCGAGCGGGAAGTTGGAGGCGCCGAACACTGCAACCGGGCCGACCGGGATCATGCGCAGGCGCAGGTCCGGGCGGGGCAGCGGGGCACGGTCGGGCAGTGCGGGATCGATGCGCAGCTGCTGCCAAAGGCCCTTGCGGACATATTCGGCAAACATCTTGAGCTGGCCGCATGTACGGCCACGCTCACCTTCGCCGCGACCGCGGGGAAGGCCGCTCTCGGCGATGTAGGCTTCGATCAGCGGCTCGCCGATCGCCATGATCTCATCCGCGATTCGCTCAAGGAAAGCGGCGCGGGTTTCGCGGTCCGTGGCACGGTACTCGTCGAACGCGGCATCGGCCTTGGCGCAGGCTTCTGCCACATCGGCCGGTCCGTGGACGGCAAAGGCGTCGCCCTGCGGCTCGCCGGTTGCAGCCACTACGGAACGAAATTCAGTCATCGGGACTCTCCTATTTACTCCGACATATTCGGGTCGCGCGGGAAACGCAATGTTTGTCGTTCCTTCATGCGCAAGGCACTGGTACGGTAGCCTTAGAGGTGAACATTAACGTGACAACGGCGAAGTTGAAGACCGGTATCGAGACGGGGCGATCAAATGAGGAGCAGCGCGGTCCCGGACGGCGCCTGCACGGTGCGATCGCGCACAAGCTCGGCACCGAAATCTTGTCGGGCAAATATGCTCCGGGTGACATTCTTTCGGGCGAGGTGGCCTTCGCCGAGGAGCTGCAGGTTTCGCGCAGTGCCTATCGCGAGGCGATCCAGGTGCTTGCTGCCAAGGGGCTGGTCGCCAGCCGCCCAAAGGCGGGCACGCGGGTGCTTCCGCGCGAGCGCTGGAACCTGCTCGATCCCGATGTGCTGGGCTGGGCCTTCGCAGGCGAGCCCGATGTGGAGTTCGTGCGCAGCCTGTTCGAACTGCGCGCCGTGGTCGAACCTGCCGCCGCGCGCTTTGCGGCGCAACGGCGCGACAAGGCCGATCTCAAGGTGATGAAGGATGCGCTGGCGGCGATGCGTCGTCACACGCTGACCACCGAGGCAGGACGCGCTGCCGACCGCGATTTCCATAACGCCATCCTTCAGGCCACGCGAAACCCGGCGTTGATCGTACTGAGCGCCAGTATCGGCGCGGCGGTCAACTGGACGACCCAGTTCAAGCAGCGCGCCCGTGCCCTGCCGCGCAATCCGATCCCCGATCACGTCAAGGTCTACGATGCCATTGCCGAAGGTGATGCCGATGCGGCGGCGGAGGCGATGAACGTGCTGGTCGATCTGGCGCTGGAAGATACCCGCAGCTCGATGATCGTCAGCGACTGATCTTTCTCCGTCGCAGGTATGAAAAAGGCCCGGAAAGTCGCAGTGACTTTCCGGGCCTTTTCGTGTCCGTGTGGTGCGTGCGGCGTGCTTACTCTGCAGCTTCCACGGCCTGCTGTTCCGGCAGCGCATGCGTGGTCTTAGAGCCCCACAGCGCATAAAACAGGACGTAGAGTTCGCAGGCCGCCGTCAGCAGGAACGAGGTCTGCAGGCCATAGGCATCGGCGATCCAGCCCTGCACGGCAACCAGCGCGCCACCGGCAATGGCCATGACCAACAGGCCCGAGGCTTCCTCGGTCAGCGGGCCGAGGCCCTTGATACCCAGCGTGAAGATTGTCGGGAACATGATCGAGTGGAACAAGCCGACGAGGATCAGCGACCACATCGCCACCGGGCCATGCGCGAAGACCGTGACCAGCATCACCACGAAGGCGCCGATCGAGAAGAATGCCAGCACCTTGCCCGCGTCGATGCGCTGCATGATCGCCGAGCCGGCGAAACGGCCCACCATCATGCCGCCCCACAGCAGCGAGAGGTACTTGCCCGCCATCTCGTGCGTCATGTTGCCGATGTCGGGACGGCTGACGAAGTTGATGAACAGGTTGGCGACGCCGATCTCGGCGATCAGATAGATGAAGATCGCGGGGATGCCGAAAACCAGATTGCGGTGCTTGAACAGCTCAGGGTTCAGCAGGCCCTTCTTCTTCTCGCCATGTGCCTTGGATGAGACCATGGCGGGCAGCGGGAAGCGGGCGATCACTATGGCGAGCACGACCAGCACGATTGCAACGAGCGCATAAGGCAGGATCACTGCATGAGCGTCGGCAAGGCGGTCGGCCTTGCTCAGCACGGCATCGGCAGCGGCGGTGCCGCTCTTGGACCGGCCGAGGATCAGGTAGGCGCCGAAGGCAGGTGCGAGCATCGTACCGGCCGAGTTCATCGCCTGCACCAGATTGAGGCGCGAAGAGGCCGTCTCAGGCTTGCCGACGACAGCGACGTAAGGGTTCGCAGCTACCTGCAGCAGGGTGATGCCGCTGGCGATCACGAACAGCATGACCAGCGTGACGCCGTAGGAAGGGATGCTGGCGGCCACCATCATGCCGACCGCGCCGCCCGCCATGATCAGCAGGCCCGTCACCAGCGACTTCTTGTAGCCGATCCGCTCGATCAGCAGCGCCGAGGGAATCGAGGCGAAGAAGTAGGCGATGAACCACACCGATTCGATCAGTGCCGCCTGAAAATACGTCAGTTCGAACACGCTGCGCAGGTGTGGCAGCAGCGTGTTGTTGATGACGGTGATGAAGCCCCACATGAAGAACAGGCTGGCAAGCAATGTCAGCGCCGGGCCATAGCGTACGCCGGGCATTGTGCCCGTGGAGCCCTGGCTCTGGACGTCAGACGACGAGATCACTGGCGGCATGTCGATCCTCTCGCATTAGCGCTGCCCCGGTTTCGTATGGCCCGAATTCGGGCGAACCGGCTTGCGCTCTTTCTATTTGTCGGACTATATGGGCGGCGCGGACACGTCAATGCTTCGCGAACGAAATGGACGAACGAAAAGGACTGGGCGGGATGAAGAGGATGCTTCAGGGAACGGCGGCAACGGCCGTCGCGCTGGCTCTGGTATTGGCTGCGGCGCCGGGCGCGCAGGCGGCCGAGGCCACGCAGGCGAGCGCGGGCAAGCTCTCCGACGGCACCGATGTGCAGGCGATCACGCTCAAGGCGGACAACGGCGTTTCGGCGACGATCCTGACCTTCGGCGCCACCTTGTGGAAGATGATGGCGCCCGATCGCAACGGCAAGACCGCCGACATCCTGCTCGGTTACGACGATCTTCACAGCTACGAGACCAAGCCCAACTTCTGGGGCTCGACCATCGGCCGCTATGCCAACCGCATCGCCAATGGCCAGTTCACGCTCGACGGCAAGACCTACCAGCTGCCGCAGAACGACCATGGCCAGTCGCTGCACGGCGGCGGCAAGGGCTTCGACATGCAGAACTGGAAGGTGGAGCAGGTGAAGTCCGGCCCGACGGCCAGCGTTGTGCTTTCGCTCGTCAGCCCGGATGGCGATTCGGGCTATCCCGGCACGGTGAAGGCCAAGGTAACGTACACCCTCGACGAGAAGGGGGCGCTGACCATCCAGTTCGATGCCACTACCGACAAGCCCACGGTCATCAACATGACCAACCACGCGATCTTCAACATGGGCGGCGAGGGGGCCTCCGAGGGCGCGATGGACGAAGTCCTGACCGTTCCCGCCGGCCATTACACCCCGGTCAACGATCACCTGATCCCGACCGGCGAGCTGCGCGACGTCACCGGCACCGTGTTCGACTTCCGCAAGGGCCGTCGTTTCAATGACGGCATCCGCGATGGCAACGACG
Source organism: Novosphingobium sp. BAM6 (assembly GCF_057784955.1). Lineage (NCBI taxonomy): Bacteria > Pseudomonadati > Pseudomonadota > Alphaproteobacteria > Sphingomonadales > Sphingomonadaceae > Novosphingobium > Novosphingobium sp. BAM6. The sequence continues at coordinate 216,251 of NZ_JBYNTR010000002.1, forward strand.
AGCAGATCGTCAAGGGCCACGGCTACGACCACAACTTCGCGCTCGACAAGGGCCTGACCAAGACGCCCGAACTGGCCGCCAAGCTGGAAGATCCCGCTTCGGGCCGCGTGCTCGAAGTGCTGACAACCGAGCCCGGCGTGCAGGTCTACACCGGCAACTTCCTCGACGGAACGTATCTGGGCAAGCATGGCCACCTCTATCGCATGGGGGACGGCATTGCGCTTGAGCCGCAGAAGTTCCCCGATTCTCCCAACCATCCCAACTTCGTCTCGGCCCGCGTCGATCCCGGCAAGCCCTATCGGCATGTCATGATCTACCGCGTTTCCGTTGACCGCTGACCTGAGGCCCCTTCTGTGACCGAAACTGCCAAGCCCAAGCTGCGCTCACGCGCCTGGTTCGACAACCCCGACAATATCGACATGACCTCGCTCTATCTGGAGCGGTATCTGAACTTCGGCCTCAGTCTGGAGGAACTGCGCTCGGGCAAGCCGATCATCGGCATCGCCCAGTCCGGCAGCGACCTCTCGCCCTGCAACCGCCACCACCTGGTGCTGGCGGAGCGCATCCGCGAAGGTATCCGCGAGGCAGGCGGCATCGCCATCGAGTTCCCGGTCCACCCGATCCAGGAAACCGGCAAGCGTCCGACGGCGGGGCTTGATCGCAACCTCTCGTACCTTGGCCTCGTCGAAGCGCTTTACGGCTATCCGCTCGACGGCGTGGTGCTGACCACCGGATGCGACAAGACCACCCCGGCGATGCTGATGGCTGCGGCGACGGTGAACATCCCGGCGATCGCGCTGTCGGTCGGCCCGATGCTCAACGGCTGGCACAAGGGCGAGCGTACCGGTTCGGGCACCATCGTGTGGAAGGGTCGCCAGATGATGGCGGCGGGCGAACTGGATGCGGACGGCTTCATCAAGCTCGTCGCCTCCTCGGCACCCTCGACTGGCTATTGCAACACGATGGGCACGGCGACGACGATGAACTCGCTGGCCGAAGCGCTGGGCATGATGCTGCCCGGCTCGGCCGCGATTCCGGCGCCGTATCGCGATCGTCAGGAATGCGCTTATTATACCGGCAAGCGCATCGTCGACATGGTGCACGAGGACCTGAAGCCCTCGGACATCATGACGCTGGAGGCTTTCCACAACGCCATCGTCATCAACGCCGCGATCGGCGGATCGACCAACGCGCCGATCCACCTTGCCGCCATCGCTCGCCATATCGGCGTGGAACTGCCGCTCAAGGATTGGGAGCGCCTCGGCCACAAGATCCCGCTGCTGGTGAACCTGCAGCCTGCGGGCGAGTACCTCGGTGAGGATTACTACCGTGCAGGCGGCGTGCCAGCGGTAGTGGCACAGTTGATCAAGCAGGGCCTCATCAACGAGGGCGCCTTGACCGTCAACGGCAAGACCATGGGCGACAACTGCCGCGATGCCACGATCGAGGACGATCGCGTCATCAAGACCTTCGACCAGCCGCTGGTCGAGGAAGCGGGCTTCCTGGTGCTGTCGGGCAACCTGTTCGATGCCGCGATCATGAAGACCAGCGTGATCTCCAAGGAGTTCCGCGACCGCTATCTGTCGAACCCGGAAGACCCGGAGGCTTTCGAGGGCCCGGCAGTCGTGTTCGACGGTCCCGAGGACTACCATCACCGGATCGACGATCCCGCAGTCGGCATCACGCCCGAGACGCTGATGTTCATGCGCGGCGCGGGGCCGATCGGCTATCCCGGTGCGGCCGAGGTCGTGAACATGCGTCCTCCGGCCTACCTCATCACCGAAGGCGTGACGGCGCTGCCGTGCATCGGTGACGGGCGCCAGTCGGGCACCTCGGGCAGCCCCTCGATCCTCAACGCCTCGCCCGAAGCGGCGGCGATGGGCGGGCTGGCCCTGCTGGAAACCGGCGATCGCGTGCGCATGGACCTGAAGAAGGGCGTCGTGAACGTGCTGGTCTCGGACGAAGTTCTGGCCGAGCGCCGCGCGGCTCTGGAAGCCAGGGGCGGCTATGCCTACCCGGCCTCGCAGACGCCGTGGCAGGAGATCCAGCGTTCGGTCGTCGGCCAGATGGACACCGGCGCGATCCTGGAGGGGGCTGAGAAGTACCAGCGCATTGCCCAGACCATGGGGCTGCCGCGCGACAATCACTAAAAGGTGCGGTCCTGAGGACTGCATGTAGGCGCCGGCCCGCTTCTCCCTCCAGTATCCGCCCTTTTCGGGTGAAGGCTGGACCGGAGAGCGGGCCGGACGCATGTTGGAGAGGAAGGGTTTGAAACGATGACGTTGTGGCGCAAGATCGAACGTGATGTCCGCGATACTCTGGGCGAAGGCGCGATGTGGTGCGCCCGCGATAACGCTTTCTACTGGGTGGATATTCTCGCCCCCGCGCTGAACCGTCTTTCGCTCGCGGACGACAGCATCGCGCGCTGGGACATGCCTGCGCCGCTCGGCTGGGTGGCCTCGCGCGAGACTGGCGGGCTGATCGGCGGCTTCCGCGATGGTGTGGCCGAAATCGGGCTCGATCCGGTCAGCGTGGCGGATCGCCGCGATCCCGAACCGCACCTGCCCGGCAATCGCATGAACGATGGCAAAGCGGACCGCCATGGCGCGATCTGGTTCGGCACCATGGACATGGCGGAAGAGGCCGATTCGGGCGCGCTCTATCGCCTCTCGCCCTCGGGCGAATGGCAGGTGATCGACAGCGGCTATCGCGTGCCCAACGGCCCCGCTTTCTCGCTCTGCGGGGACTGGCTCTATCACAGCGACACCGCGCGCCGTACCGTGTTCCGCTTCCGGCTGGAGGCCGACGGCGCTGTCGATCGCGAGGAATTCATTCGCTTTTCCGATGCCGATGGCTACCCTGACGGGATGACTGTCGATGCCGAAGGGTGCCTGTGGATCGCCCACTGGGGCGGTGCGCGGATCAGCCGATTCGATACGGACGGCAAGCACATGCGCTCGATCGCACTGCCCGCACAGCAGATCACCAATATGGCGTTCTGTGGCCCCGATCATGACCGTCTGTTCGTCACCAGCGCCGCCATCGGCCTGCCTGAAAGCGAGTACGATGGCGCGCTGTTCGAGGTTGACTGCGGAGTTCGGGGGCTTCCTGCGGGCACTTATAAAGGTTAACCCGCGAGGTAGGACAAAACGCCGCAAGTCCTTGTGCCGATGTTACTTGAGCGGGACTTGCGGCGCTGGTAATCCTTTATCATGTCCTCCTGTGACCTTTGCGTCGTCCGTAATCGGGCGATCTGCGCCGCACTTCATCCCGTCGAACTTGAGGCGCTCAACACCATCGGGCGCACGCGGCGGCTGGAGGCGGGCGAGTCGCTGATGTGGGAGGGTGAGGATTCGGTCCTCGTCGCCAATGTCATCGACGGCGTGCTCAAGCTCTCGACCAACACCGAGGATGGCCGCGAACAGATCGTCGGCGTCGTCTATCCCTCTGACTTCATTGGGCGACCTTTCGGCGGGACGACCGGTCATGGTGTGACCGCGCTGACCGACGCCACCGTCTGCGTGTTCGCACGGCGCGATTTCGATGCCTTTGCGCGCCAGCACCCTGCGCTGGAGCACCGCCTGCTGGAGCGCACGCTGGGCGAACTGGACCGCACCCGCCGCTGGATGCTGCTGCTGGGCCGCAAATCCGCCTCGGAGAAGCTGGCGAGCTTCCTGCTGGAGATGGTGGAGCGGCTCGGACCCAAGGGCTGCGCTGCCCATGCCGGGCCCGGCAGCAGCGGGCCGCTGGTCGACCTGCCGTTTTCGCGCCAACAGATCGCCGATGTGCTCGGCCTCACTATCGAAACGGTCAGTCGTCAGTTTACGCGCCTGAAAAACGAGGGAATTATCGATCTGCCTTCGCGTCGCGAAGTGCGCGTGGTCGATCTAGACGCGCTGACCGCCGAGGCGGGCTAAAACGTACATAGAGGGGGTAAAGACGGGGGTTAAAGGGGGGCTAAGAACGCTTCAGGCGTTTTAGACGGCCCTTTTCAGCCGTCGCTGCATTCCGCGCAGGTGCCGCGCAGTTCGACCACCGGGCGCACATCGGCAAACCCTGCATTCTTCGCCGCCGCGATCAGCGATCCCGTGAGCTTGTCGTCGTCGATATGGACGGCGCGTCCGCAGGCATCGCAGATCAGGAAAATGCAGTCATGCCGACAGCCGGGGTGGCTGTTGGCAAGGTAGGCGTTCGCGCTCTCCACCCGGCGCGCGAGGTTGGTGCGCACGAACAGGTCGAGGATGCGGTAGACCGAGTTGGGCGCGACCCGCTTGCCGCGCAACGCAGAGACGCTTTCGGCAAGGTCGTAGGCAGAAGCGGGAACCTGCCGTTCGGCAAGGGCGGCGAACACGTCGGCGCGCATGTCGGTCCACTGCTCGCCCGCTTCGACGAGTGCGGCGTGGGCGGCCTTGGTCAGGCTGTCGCCGGAATGTTCGTGGTGGCTGTGCTGGGTCGCGGACATGGACCCCATATGGCCCCTGTCCGCTGTTGCCGCAATGGGTGGTGTGGGGCCGGGTTTGGCCGGGAAATCAGCGCTGGATGGCGGGCGCGGCTTCGGCGGCGGGGACGATCCCGTCCGACAGCGACGTGGCGCGCTCGAGACCCAGTCCGCCCAGCACCAGCAGCGCGCCACCGGCGAAGCCGAGCGCGAGGAAGCGGTAGAAGTCGGCCTTGAAGAGTCCCATTATTCGTGTCCAGATGGTTGCATGTGCGAGCGTGCACCGTGGTGCGCTCGCGGCCCATTTGGACTTTCGACCCTTTCAGTCCAGTGAATTATCGGCACGTGGAGTTGCGCTTGCGTCGAAATGTTTGTGCGGTGCGGCAAGATGAAGGAACCTGTCGGCGAACCGTCATCAACAAGTCCTAGAGGACGCAGCCTTTTTGCCTCTTACGCCGAAATCCAGCGCATCAGGCCCCCAAATACAGCGGCGACCACCAGCAGGGCCAGCGGTACGCCGAGGCAGATAAAAGGCAGGGCCGCCGCCGCGATCATACGGCGGCGCGAACGCAGGCGCCCCGAACGCAGGAGCACGGCGGCGCTCATCAGTCCGGCCAGAAAGGCCAGTGCGAGCAGTCCGCCGAGTCCCGATACGTCCATGCTGTCCCCTGAATTTCCTGTCAGGGGCTTTGGGCCCCGCGCTGTCCGATCAGTGCTTGAAGTGGCGCATGCCGGTGAAGACCATCGCCAGACCGGCCTCGTCGGCAGCGGCGATGACTTCATCGTCGCGGATCGAGCCGCCCGGCTGGATCACGGCGGTGGCGCCCGCCTCGGCAGCGGCCAGCAGGCCATCGGCGAAGGGGAAGAACGCGTCCGACGCCACGGCCGAGCCGACCGTGCGGGCCTGTGCCCAGCCGAACTTCCCGGCAGCTTCGGCAGCCTTCATCGCGGCGATGCGCGAGCTGTCGCGGCGGTTCATCTGGCCCGCGCCGATCCCGGCGGTGACGCCGTCCTTGGCATAGACGATCGCGTTCGACTTGACGTGGCGGGCCACGGTCCAGGCGAACAGGCAGTCGCGCAGTTCGGCGTCGGTCGGCGCGCGCTTGGTCACGACCTTGAGATCGTCGAAGCCGATGGCGCCATTGTCGCGGCCCTGCACCAGCAGCCCGCCGGTGATCGGCTTGACGGTCAGGCCGCCACGGCGCGGATCGGGCAGTTCGCCGGTGAGCAGCAGGCGCAGGTTCTTCTTCCTGGCGAAGAACTCGCGCGCCTCCTCATCGGCGTCGGGCGCGACGACGACTTCGGTGAAGATCTTGCAGATCGCTTCCGCCGTGGGGCCGTCGAGCGTCTGGTTCACCGCGACGATGCCGCCGAAGGCCGAAACGTCGTCACAGGCCAGCGCGCCTTCCCAGGCGTCGAGCAGGCTGTCGCCCTGCGCCACGCCGCAGGGGTTGGCGTGCTTGACGATGACCACGGCAGGCTTCTGGCCACGGAACTCGGCGGCCAGTTCGAAGGCGGCGTCGGCATCGTTGTAGTTGTTGTAGGACAGCTCCTTGCCCTGGATCTGCTCGCCTTGGGCCAGACCCTTGGTGAAGGGGCCGACGGGGGTGTAGAGCGCGGCCTTCTGGTGCGGGTTCTCGCCATAGCGCAGCGTGGTCGACAGGCGACCGTTGACGCTGAGCATCTCGGGGAATTCAAGACCCTGATCGGCAAAGGCAAACCACTGCGAGATCATCGAATCGTAGGCGGCAGTCTGTGCGAAGGCGCGCGCGGCCATCAGCTTGCGGAACGCCAGCGTGGTGCCGCCGTCGGTCGCTTCCAGCTCGACCAGCAGGCCTTCGTAGTCGACCGGGTCGGTGACGATGGTAACGTAAGCGTGGTTCTTCGCCGCAGACCGCACCATCGAGGGGCCGCCGATGTCGATATTCTCGATAATCGTGTCGCGGTCCGCGCCCTTGGCGACAGTCGCCTCGAAGGGGTAGAGGTTGACGATCACCAGATCGATCGCGCCGATGGCGTGGTCGGCCATGGCCTTGGCATGTTCGGGATTGTCGCGCACCGCCAGCAGGCCGCCGTGGACCTTGGGGTGCAGCGTCTTGACGCGGCCGTCCATCATCTCGGGGAAGTCGGTGATTTCGGAGATGTCCTTCACCGTCAGCCCGGCATCGCGCAGCGCCTTGGCGGTGCCGCCGGTCGAGACCAGCTCAACCCCGCGATCGCTGAGCGCCTTGCCGAGCGTGGCAAGCCCGGTCTTGTCGGAAACCGAAAGCAGGGCGCGGCGGATCTGGACGGTATCGGTCATGCGGGAAGAGGCCTTTTCGAATGCGAAGGGCGTGTTCCACCGGGATCGTCCTGCACGACGAAACCTCTGGGAACGACGGAACGGGCTTTTGGGGGCGCTTTATGCGGTGGGCAACATTCGGGCAACCCCGAGTCGCGCGCAAAAGCGTCCCACCGTGGCGGTTGTGGTGCGATGCGATGCATCGGGGCAACGGGGGGCTTGGCAATAAGGCTTCATCCCAGCGTAGACTGGGATCGCTCGAAAGATTGTACTGCGCTCACGACGATCCCGGCCTGCGCCGGGATGACGGATTTGGGAGGGGCGATTTTGCGGCTTCTATCGCTTGAAGAAGAGAAGCGACGCTGCGGGCACCGCAAGCAACACGCCCAGCATACCGATCCATGCACAGACCAGAACGTAGACCATTATCGCGGCATCGCTGAGAACCGTCGCGCAAGGATAGGCGAGGGCCGCCATCGTCAGCGACAGTATGAAGCAGCATGTGCCGGTCGCGAGCAGCTTTTTCGGGGCAATTCTGCCCTGAACCAGCCACGCGATCGCGGCCACAACCAGTATTCCGATATAGAGGACATGCATCGAGGGCATGCCCTCTCAGCCCACCTTCTTGAACAGCCAGCCGAACGAGCCGCCGCCGCGCGAGACCATGCCTTCGATCACCAGCTGTTGCGTGGCCTGCGGGCGGCCCTGCCCGTCGACCCACAGCGAATCCTCGATGGCGACTTCGCCCACGCCGCTGCCGATGCGGAACATCCACAGGCTGCCGTCGGGCAGTTGCAGGCTGGCGCCCTGCTTGTCCTCGACCGGGGCCACGGTGACGCCGGCGCCCAGATGGAAGCGGATGGCGAAGCCGATGCGGCCGCGCTTGCCCTTGCGGGCGGCGGGCACCAGCAGGTCTTCGCCGCGCAGTTCGCTGCCATCGTCACGCAGGATCAGGATGCGCTTGTGGGTGAGGCCATAGCGCGCGGCATAGCCGTTGTGGCTGGCTTCCAGCCGGGTCGCGTTTCCGCCGCTCTCGGCCTGTAGCGTCTTGCGGTCGATATCGACCATGCTGACGCCCTGACCGATTACGCCGTTGATCAGGACGGCGGTGGAATTGGCATCGTCGAGCGTCAGGGTCGAGTGCGCGGCGGTGGCGCGCAGGCCCTGCTCCAGCCGCACGGGGACGAGCCCGCCGCCGCTGGCCGCGCCGCCGCAGTTGACGATGATCCGCTCGCCGCTGTGCGACAGCTCGAAGGCGAGGGTGGAGGCACAGCCCGACCGTGCCTGCCCCGGCATCGGCGGCGGGGCGGTGTCGAACTGGAGGATCGTGCGGTGCGCGGCCACGCGCTGGTAGCCCCACTGGCGCACTTCGCGTAAGGGGCGGGTGCGCACGCCGCTGGCCTTGACCAGCGCGTCCACCTCGGCGCCGCTGACGGCCCAGCCGCCATGCCAGCTGCCCAGCGAACCATCGCCGTGGCACAGTGCCAGCAGCGGCGGCACCAGCAGGGCGATGACGTTCTCCATCGCCTCGGGCGGATCGCGGCGGGTGGCCTGATAGCAGTTGCGTAGGCGCACCAGCAGCGCGATCGCCTCCATCTGCGCGAGCGGGCTGCGCGAGAGCACGCCGCCATCGTCGCCGATGGTTTCGCCCAGCGCCTTCATCAGCCCGGCCTCGCCATAGAGGCGGCGTGGGGTGCCTTCGGGCAGCAGCAGGCCAGCGGCGACGATGCCGCACCAGCCGGCGACTTCGCCAAGCGAATCCTCGGCCTTGCCGACATTGCGGTCGAGCCAGCGCGCGGTCTCGGCAATGGCGGCGAGCGCGCGCGAGCGGAAGGCCTTGTCGCCCGAGAGGATCAGCGGCGCGAAGCTCAGCCAGTTGAGCAGGCGCATGCCCGTGTTGCCCACGCTCCATGCGGGGCCTTTGCCGGGGCGGCCCGGCGCCTTGGGGTTGGCCTGAAGCCAGGCGCCGAGAATGCGCTCTGCCACCGGCGCGGTCTGTTCGCGCGCACCGCAGGCGTCGAGATCGGCGAGCCAGGCGAAGCTGTGGACGCAGCGTTCCAGCGGCGGGGCGACGCGCTGGGCGCCCGCGAAGTCGATCTGGGCAATCGCCGTGCGCGCGCCGTGGATCACGAAGTGTCCGGCGCGAAGGGCCGTGCCTGCGGCGGCATTGCCGGGGACGGCGTTGATGACGGTGGCCGTGACGCGCGGCTTCTTGCTGCGCCCCAGCGGATTGCTCAGCAGCGCGGCGGGCAGGCCGAGGCGATAGGCCATGCGCAGCAGCCGTTCGCCCGGCGCAACCATCGGCGGCCCGAAGTCGGCAAGCGCCAGCGCCCGACCGGGCTCCAGCCCGTCGAGCGCGACCGGTTCAACCGGGGGCAGCTTGGTGAGGCGCGGGTCCGCCGGGTTACGGGTCAGGTCATCCTCCGCAGTCACGTCGAGGGGCGAAACCGGCGAACTCGCCTCCTGGTTCCGCCTGACGGCGCGCGAGAGGATGCCCGAAGCCACGCTTACGCGAGGCCTTTAAGGGTGCGGATATTGCTGGCGTAGCAGTCCGGCCCGCCCTTGAAAGTGGCCGAGCCTGCGACCAGCACATCGGCACCGGCGGAAACGCAAAGCGGCGCGGTCTTCGCATCGACGCCGCCATCGACTTCGAGGCGGATATCGCGGCCCGACTTGTCGATCATCTTGCGCACCGCCTCGATCTTGCGAAGCTGGCTGGAGATGAAGCTCTGCCCGCCGAAGCCGGGGTTCACGCTCATGATCAGCACCAGATCGATATCGTCGATAAGGTAGTCGAGCATCTTGGCAGGCGTGCCGGGGTTCAGCGAGACGCCGGCCTTCTTGCCCAGATTGCGGATCGTCTGCACCGTGCGGTGGATATGCGGACCGGCCTCGGGGTGAACCGTGATGTAGTCGGCCCCGGCCTCGGCGAAGGCCTCAAGGTAGGTGTCCACCGGCGAGATCATCAGGTGCACGTCGAAGGGCTTGGCCGAGTGCGGACGCAGCGCCTTCACCACGGCAGGGCCGATGGTGATGTTGGGTACGAAGTGGCCGTCCATCACGTCGATGTGGACCCAGTCGGCCCCGGCTTCGTCGATGGCGCGCACTTCCTCGCCCAGCCTGGCAAAATCGGCGGACAGGATCGACGGGGAAATCAGGGGTACGGACATGGAAAAGGCAGTCTCCTCGAAGATCGACGATAGGCCGCAACATCTGGGGGCGGCAAGCGGCCGGAGCGCCGTTTTCCACACGCCATGTAGTGTCGCGCGCGGCCCTGCGATCCGCTCTGGGACACCTGTCGGACACCTTGCGGCAAAATTCAGTGCCTATTCACCGCCTTTCGGGCACAAGGCGGCCCCTATGGAGAGCCGGGCAGGCGCCCGGTCGAAGCACGAGACCAAAAAGGCTGCGATGACGCGAACGATGTACAAGACCGCGCTGGTGTTCGGCGTGACCACGCTTGGCCTTGCGGGCGGCTTTGTCGCCACCGCAGAGGCGGCGGGCGATCATCAGGAAATCCGCAACGAAATGAGCCGCTGCAATGCGGGGTCCGGCCCCGCGCTGATGGTGACGGTGGACGGCGTGACGTCGTCCGAAGGCAAGCTGCGCATCCAGAGCTATCGCGATACGGCGGATGACTGGCTCAAGCCCGGCAAGTGGATCAACCGGATCGAGGTGCCCGCGCGTGCCGGGACGATGACCTTCTGCCTGCCGATGCCGGGGCCGGGGACCTATGCCGTCGCCGTGCGTCATGACGTGAACGGCAACGGCAAGACCGATATCTCGACCGATGGCGGGGCGATGTCGAACAACCCCTCGATCAATATCTTCAATCTCGGCAAGCCGAGCTACACCAAGGTTGGCGTGCCGGTAGGGCCGGGCGTGAAGTCGATCCGGGTGACGATGAAGTATATGTGAGGAGGATGAGCCAGCCCGATCGGCCAACCTGAAGCGGGCAGCCTGAATGGGAAGGCTCGTTCCTTTACAGGCGCTTGCGGGCCCGTGCCGCGCGGGCGGCCATGATCGCGCGGGCATCGACGAGGTCGGAAGGCTTGTCGACGTCGACGGCCGCAAGGCCATCGCGCGCAGCGACCAGACGCGCTTCCACGCCGACGCGGTGGCCCAGCCGCTCCAGCATCGCCGCCAGCGTCAGGCGGCCTGCCTTGTAGCTGAAAAGCGTGCCGAGCCCGAGGCGGAAGGCGATCCGCCAGGGGCGCTTGCGGTCGGCCTCCACCTGTTGCCAGGTGTCGATCGCGTGCTGCGCGGCATCGGAGTTCAGCAGGAACAGGTTGCAGCCCGACCAGTCGCCATCGGCGAACTTGAGGTAGGTGCGCTTCGCACCGGGCATGGCCTCCTCGACCGCATCCTTGCGCGCCAGCAGCACGGCAACATCGGCATCCTGCGGCGCGTCGGCCAGAAAATCGAGCACCCATTCCGGGCGCAGCAGCGCGTGATCGGCGGTGGTGACGAGCAGGGGCGCGCCCATCGTCGCGAAAGCGGAGGCCACGCTGGCGCTCGGCCCGGCTTCGGCAGCGAGCAGTTCGCAGCCGAGGCGCTCGGCCATCAGGCGCACGCCGGGATCGTTGGCGGCCACGGCGATGCGTGCGATCCCCGCCTCGCGCAGCGCGGTGACGACGTGCGAAAGCATCGGGCGCCCTTCGAGCAGCGCCAGCGCCTTGCTGGAAATCCCTTCGGCCACGGCCACCGGATCGGGCTTGCCGGGGCGCTGCCCGGCCAGGATCAGCGCGCCGGGGAGCGACTGCGATGTCGCTGCGGTTTCGGCATCAGTGTCGATCTCGGAAGGCATCTGGTCGGGGGTCATCTCGGGCACGGGAAAGTCACCCGCGATGCCGGGCGCGCCACACCTGCCAGAGCACACCGGGGGCTGCAAGGACGGGATGCTTTTCGCGCCATGGGGTGATGTGGATCGGTACGCCGGTATGGCGCTCGATCTTCCAGGCGGCATAGCGCGCGGCGCCCTCGAACGTGGTCGAGGCGCGGACCAGCCGGACGGCGTTGTAGCCCTTGCCGATACGGCGACGCTTGCGCCACCAGCGCAGGGTGGCGACGCGCTCGGGCGTGCCCATCAGCGGGCGCATCAGGGCATCGTGATGGCCATCCTCCCCGGCATCGGCAACACCGATCCCGGCATCGAGCAGGGCGATGCGCAGCAGGCCGTCGAAATGCTCGCGATTGACCGAGAGGATCGAATCCTCGCGCCCTGGCTTTTCGACGCGAAATTCCGCAGCATAGGTCGCGCGGAACAGCGCGCGCCAGTAATCCTCGGGTGTGCCGACTTCGGGGCCGAGGGCCACCGCCAGACGGCCAGCGGTGCGCGCCGCGCCGGCGACGGCCTGGGCGATCTCGGCGCCGTCGCGCTCGCTGCGCGCCCAGGCAAGGCCGGAAGGCTGGACGAAGCGCGCCCAGATCGTGGTGTCGAGCAGGTTGCCGCCCGCCGCCTCGCGGAAAGTGGCCAGCGTCATCGTCGCGACCTTGGCGCGCAGGGTCTGCTCGCCGATGTTCCATTCGTGGTAGCTGACGCGCGGCCAGATGCCGCTTTCCACCGGCCCATCGGTGAGCACGTAGAAATCGAGCACGCCGTCGAGCGAGCCGGTGCGCAGGTTCGAGCCGTAGAACAGCACGCCTGCGGCAGGGCCTTCGGTCGCGGTCTGGCCTGCAAGTCGGCCCGCGAAGGCGCGCACGTCAGGCAGGATGGACCGGTTCAGGCCGATCGCGATGCGTCCGACGAGATCCTCGCTCATGATAGTAGTGCCCCGTAAGAACCGTTGCCCGTGTATGCCGCCTGCGTGCTCAGGGCACCACGAACGTCAGCTGCGGACCTTCCTCCAGCGCATAGCGCCCGGCGGGGAACGCCTCGCCATCGAGGATGAAGCTGCCGCCAAGGTCCATGTCCATGCCGCGCGTGCTGAAGCGGTGCAGGCCGGCCTTCTCGAAAGCCTTGGCAAAAAAGCCGGTCAGCAGCAGCGGCAGGAGCGCCATGATCCAGCGACGCGGCGAATCCATCACCGCCATCTTCAGGCCGGGTGCCGGGTTCGGGCCGAACGGGCGCACCTTCATCGGGAAGCGCTCGAACGTGGTGGCGACCGTCATGTAGCGATCGGTCCAGCGGCCATTGCCGCGATAGGACACGTCGCGACCGGTATCGCGATCGACCATGCGGGTGCGCACGCTGGAGCGCCAGGGATTGCCGGCACCGCCGAACAGAGCCTGGACGATGCCCCACAGGATCGTCAGGCCCACCGCGAAGCTGTTGAACATGCCGCGGCGATGCGCTTCCTGTCCGGCTTCGGTGCCCACGGCGATCGCGCCGGTGCCCATGAAGAAGCCCTGCACGCAGGCCGGGCGACCGTCACGCGTGGTCATGCGCAGCGGGCGGCGGGTAAGCGTGTTGCCCTTGTGTGCAGCGGCCATCGCTTCGGCCAGCGACCAGTGCGTGGGCAGGCCGAGGTCGACCGCCAGTGCATTCGTCTTGCCCTTGGGCAGGATGATCAGCGTCGGCCAGTCGTCGCCATAGACGCTGGCGCCGCAGGTCAGAACGTCGCGAACGGTGCCGTCACCGCCATCGACAACCAGATAATCGATGCCGCGACGCGCGAAGCGGGTGAGGCTGTCACGCAGGTCTTCGCGTTCACGCGGGGTCTCGGTAAGGATGTTCGAGCAGTCTTCCATCTCGGGCGCGAGGCCCTTGTTGCGGTGACTGCGAGGATTGCGGATGATGCCGACGAGCGGCACGGCACGACCGCGCAGAGGCCGCCGGACGGTTCCGGGCAGGCTGCGCAGCAGCGGCTCACCGAAAGACGGCAGCGCTTCGAACTCGTAAATGTTCCCGTGCATGCGTACCATGTAGTACGCTTTTCGCCGAAAACCACCCATATTTGCCTCTAGCGAACATTTGTTACAGCCCCGTGGCTTTTGAACAAGGGGAAATGCGAAGGTGTTCCCATTGCAAGTGGCGGAAATCGTTGGTTGCGATTTTTTTCCGTGACTCCCGGTGCGACCTTGATTGCGTAATTTGCACTTCCATATCGCCCGGCGCTCGCGATTGCCTCGCGCCAGTCCGTGGATTAGGGCCGGGGGATGACGCAGGAATTTGGCGAAATCGCGGCATGGACGGTAGGCGACAACACCGTCCGGCTCTGGGGTATGACGATCGAGGAGCGCAATGCGCGAATCGCACGGGCGAGCGGCATCGCGGTGGGCCGCGAGGCGGGGCCGGGCGCCAGCGTGCTCTCGAACGCGGCGTATGCTTTCGATCCGGCATGGTGGCGGCATGTGCTGGCGAACCCCGGCATGATGCTGTGTCTGGGCGGTGTGCCGGTGCTCGCCCATGCCCGGACGCCTGACGAGGCCGCGCGAATCGCGAAATCGATGGAAAGCGCCTCGCCGATGGGGCCGCTGGCGCTTGATGGCGAAGGTGCCTTCACCCTGCTGCGCTACGAGGATGGCCCGACCATCGAGAACAAGTCGCTGCGCAAGCGCGAGACGCCGTTCGTCCTGCCGCTGCGCGCCGATACCGTGCGCCAGATCGAGCGGGCGAGCTATTTCGGCGCCTACAAGGGCGTCACCGATATTCTCACCAAGTACCTCTGGCCCGAATGGGCGCTGGTGCTGACGCGCGTCTGTGCCGCTCTGCGGATCACGCCGAACATGGTGACGAGCGTTGGCGCGGTGTTCTGCGTGATCGCCACCGTGCTGTTCGCGCAGGGGCACTACTGGTGGGGCATGGCGACCGGCCTGGTGTTCATGGTGCTCGATACCGTGGACGGCAAGCTGGCGCGCTGCACGATCACCTCCTCGGCCTGGGGCAATGTGTTCGACCATGGCATGGATCTGGTCCATCCGCCGTTCTGGTGGTGGTTCTGGGCGACAGGCCTTGCCGCGTGGAACCTGTCCTATGACAGCGCCACGTTCTGGTGGGTACAGGCCGCGATCCAGCTGGGCTATTGGGTACAGCGCGCGATCGAGGGCGTGTTCATGCGCCAGAACGGCGGGATGCATATCCACGTCTGGCGCCGTTTCGACAGCCGGTTCCGGCTTATCACCGCGCGGCGCAATCCGAACATGGTGATCCTGTTCGTCGCGACTGCACTCCAGCGCCCCGACATCGGCCTGATCGTGGTGGCGTGGTGGACGGTGCTGTCCTGCGCGATTCACGCGGTGCGGCTGGTGCAGGCCTGGGTCTTGCGCGCGCGGGGCGGCAGGATCGTCTCGTGGCTGTCCGATGAAGGCGAAAAGATGGAGAAGGCGGCATGAACGCGACGCTCGAAAAGTTCGGCTATCCGCAGACGCTGGTGGCCGAGTTCGATCACTGGGTGGTGCTGGCGCGCCCTGCGCAGCCCACGCTGGGTGCGCTGGTGCTGGCGGCAAGGTCGGACGTCACGGCCTTCGGTGATCTGCCGCTCGAAGCCCATGCCGAACTCAAGACGGTCACGACCGCGATCGAGGCCGCGCTGCGCGAGGCTGTCGACTACGCGAAGCTCAACTACCTGATGCTGATGATGGTGGACCCGCACGTCCACTTCCACGTCATCCCGCGCTACGAAGGCGCGCGCGAATGGCAGGGACGCGCGTTCGTCGATGCCGGCTGGCCGAAAGTCCCCGATCTGGGGCAGGCGATTGCACTGGAAGGTGAGGGTCTTGCCGCGCTGGTCGCGTGGCTGAAGGCGCGCTTCTAGATCAGAACGGCAACGGCGCGCGGGCGAGGATCACCGCTGCCGCGCAGGCAACCACCAGCGCACAGCGCAGCGCATCGGCGGGGGCCGAGAGCGGTTGCGGGCGCACCAGTGTGCGGCTGAGGGCGATGACCTTTGCCATGCCCGTCGTTCTGCCCGGCCAGACCTTACCAAAATGCTAAGATCGGCCATTGCGGCGTGTCATTGGAACGGCAGGGCGCATAATAGGGAGAGCCGTTTTCCGACTCTCCCGCCTGACATCTTAGTCTTGCATCACTGACGGCATCTGCTGGCTGGAGCAGTGGAACGAGCCACCGCCCGCCAGCACCGCATCGGCCAGCACGCCCACCGTCTCGCGATCGGGGAACAGTTCGGCAATCGCGGCGACGCCATCGGCATCGTGCTTCGTGCCATAGATCGGCACCACCACCAGCTTCGAGGTGATCGCGAAGTTCATGTAGCTGGCAGGCTCGATCCGGCCCCCATTCTCACTGGCACTCTCGACCCGGCCGGGGGAGGGGACTTCGCGCACGGTCACGCCATAGGCCTCGGCGCGGGCCTTGGCATCGGCATAGATCGTCGCGTTGGGATCGTTGGCACCGGTCGCGCGCGGCAGGGCGAGCGTGTTGGGTGCCACGAACCGGGCAAGGTTGTCGACATGCCCGTCGGTATGGTCGTTGATGAGGCCATCGCCCAGCCACAGCACCCGGTCGTAGCCGAGATCGCGCTGGAGGCGGGTCTCCAGATCGGTGCGGGTGAGCGAGGGGTTGCGGTTGGGATTGAGGAAGACCTGTTCGGTCACCGCCACAAGGCCGGTGCCGTCGCCATCGATTGCGCCGCCTTCGAGAATCCAGTCCGCCACCTCGACGTCGAGCCCGGCATCGCGCGCCAGTTCGGCGCCGATCTCCTGATCGCCGTCCATCAGGTACTTGCCGCCCCAGCCGTTGA
Organism: Novosphingobium sp. BAM6; assembly: GCF_057784955.1. Taxonomy (NCBI): domain Bacteria; kingdom Pseudomonadati; phylum Pseudomonadota; class Alphaproteobacteria; order Sphingomonadales; family Sphingomonadaceae; genus Novosphingobium; species Novosphingobium sp. BAM6. Next base: position 232,611 of record NZ_JBYNTR010000002.1, read on the forward strand.
AGCCGAAGCGCTTGGCCTTGCGGTTGCCCTGCCCGTCCGTGACCACCAGCGGCCCGGTATCGCGCAGCCAGACATCGCCATAGCGGCGCACTTCGAGCGAGACTTTCGACGATACGAGCGCGGCGGCGTGCGCCCGGTTGGCCTCGTCGCGCACGACCAGCCTTACCGGCTGGCCACTTTCGGCGACGGCGCTGGCGAAGGCGGCCATCTGCACTTGTGCGTCCTCCAGAAAGCCCGGCCATTCGACCGGATCGTGGGGGAAGCCGATCCACAGCCAGTCCTGCGGGTGCCATTCGGGCGGCAGCACCCAGTTACCGGAGGGGCTTGCGGTATTCACGGTATCGCTCGTCACGTCAGATGATCTCACTTGTGGCATTTTTACGGGTGGCAGCTTTACGGGTGACAGCCGCCCGTGGCAGCCGCACAGGCCTTGTCGCGGATGGCGCGGAATTCGTCACCTGTGCGCCAGTTCGGCCACCAGTCGCTGTCGGCCATGGCGCGGCCGAGCGCATAGTACATTTCGGCGTCTTCCTGAATGCCTGCCCAGTTCCAGCTGTCCGAATATTCGTCGGACGGGGCGTGGTAATGGTGCTGGTTGTAATCCTCGCCGATCTTCTCGCCCGCTGCGACGCCGCCGTCGAACAGGTCCGGACTGCGGGAAATGTCGAACATCGGCACACCGCGCTTGGCGAAGCTGAAGTGGTCCGAACGATAATAGCCGCCGCGCTCGGAATGGTCCTCGGGCACTTCGGACAGGCCCTTGTCGGCCAGCACGTCGCGGAACAGGTCGGTCAGGTCCGACTTGTCGCCGCCGGTCATGGAGTACGAGCGCGAGCGCGGCGCGGGCAGCAGCGCATCCATGTTGACGCCGCCCACCGTGTGGTCGAGCGGATAGACCGGGTTCTGCGCATAGTATTCCGAGCCGAGCAGCCCCGATTCCTCCAGCGTCAGCGCGATGAACACCTGACTGCGCGCGGCAGGCCCTGCCTTGACGTTGGCAGCGGCGAGCGCGGTCAGCGCGGCGACGCCGGTGGCGTTGTCGACCGCGCCGTTGCAGATGCCGTCACCCGTCGCATCGGGCGTGCAGTGGCCAAGGTGATCCCAGTGCGCCGAATAGAGCACCACCTCGTCCGGGCGCTGTGAGCCCGGCAGAATGCCGATCACGTTGTGCGAACTGGAGCGGCGGATGGTGCTGTCGAAGCCATAGCTGATCTTGAGGCCCAGCGGCACCGCGTGGAAGCCCTTGACCTTGGCGGCGGCGGACAGCGCGGCGAAGTCCTTGCCCGCATCCTTGAAGATCGCCTGCGCGACCGGCAACTGCACCCAGCCGTTGGCCATGGTCTGGTCCATGCCGTCGTTGGCCTTCTGCACCGAATACTGCGAGCCGGTCCAGCTGGAGTTGACGACGTTCCAGCCATAGGCGGCGGGGAAGGTGTCATGCACGATGATCGCGGCAGTGGCACCCTGCCTCGCGGCTTCCTCGAACTTGTAGGTCCAGCGCCCGTAATAGGTCATGCGGCGGCCCTTGAACGGGCCGGTCTCGTCCTTGGCCTCGTAATCGGGATCGTTGACCAGGATCACCGCCGTCTTGCCGTGCATGTCGATACCGGCATAGTCGTTCCAGCCGAGTTCCGGGGCGTTGATGCCGTAGCCGACGAACACCAGATCGCTGTTCTCGATCCGGGTGTGCGGCGTCACCCGCCAGCTCGCGGCCACGAAGTCCGAGCCGACCTTGAACGACAGCGGCGTCTTGCCGCCGGTCACGGTCATCGGGGTGAAGTTCCCGGCGGTCATTTCCACCGTGGGGACTTCCTGCAGCCACTGGCCGTGGTTGCCCGGCTGGAGCCCGGCGGCCTTGAACTGCGCGATGATGTAGTCGAGCACCTTGGGCTCGACCGCCGTGCTGGGGCCGCGCCCTTCGAAATCGTCTGCCGAAAGCCGCTTGGTCACGGCCTTCATCGTGTCCACCGAGATGGCGGGCGCGACGTCCGCATCGTCCTTGGGCGGGGCGAGCGCGGTGCCCTTGGGCAGCGGGCCATCGTACTTGCTCTTCTGGGCCAGCGCGGGCGTGGTGCCGATCAGCGCCAGCGCGGCAGCGCCCGCCAGTGCCCGGCCGACAAAGGAGGCGGCGGCCAGCGAAGGAGAGGAGACATGCTTCATCGTGAGAAGAACCCGTGCTTGAGGCCCGGCAGGCGCGCGACTGGAATGCGGCCCGGCGAGAGCACGGGCAGCGGATGCGGGACCGCAGCACACAACGCATGGGACGACAAGAGTTGAGTGCGCAAGGAGCCGTGCTTTTCCGCCGCCGCGTAGTTGTCCGGGGCGAAGGCGTTGTCAGGCCGAAGGCGCGTTGTCAGGTTGAAGGTACGGCGGCTCTGGCGGAGGCCGCGATCAGGTCCGCGCCGGGAAGCCGGGCCAGATCGAAGCGCTGCCAGTAGGGCTGCGTCACCATCGCGCGGCACAGGTCCGCCCAGAATGCCTGACGTCCCGCGCGCTGCGGCCATGCGCGGCGCAGCAGGGCATCGGCTTCCTTGGCGTGGCCGGACAGCATCAGTTCGACGAGCGTTTGCACGGTGACGGGCGTGCCGAAGGAGGGGCCGGGATAGAGGCTTTGCGTTTCCGGCGTGCCGTGCGCCCACTGGGTGAGTTCGTGGGCGACCGCCCGTTCGCGTCGGTCGAGATCGGCGGGGCGCAAGGCGCGCCTGGTCAGCGCTTTGGGATCGAGCGCGAAGTCGCCATCCTGCCACACCAGCGGCAGCGGGACGAGCGCAGCGCCTGCATGGGGCGCGCCGTTGAACAATTCGATATCGAAGATCAGCGCGACATGTGGCCCGGTGGGAGAGGGTGTGACCGAGACTATATTCATCCGTTCGCCCTCCAGGCGTTTGACGACAGGCGCGGCGCCATTGGGGAAGGTCACGGCCAGCAGATCGCCGTTACCGCCCGATCCGCCGCCGTCGCCCAGCACGATGACATCCGGTCCCGTCCCGCCGGGAGGCCGGCTCCAGAGCACGCGGGTGGTCATATAGCCTGCACCGATCTGCGATTCCTGTCCTGCATGGCGCAGCGCGATGGCCTTGCAGGTCTCGTCGATATCGCCACCCGGTGGGCAGGCGGTGGTCAGCAGCGCATCGCTGCCGTGCTGCCAGAGCACCTGTGCCGTCGGCGGCGTGGTGGCGGAGGCGGATGCTGCAAGCAGGGCAAGGGGCATGACGACGCGGTACGCGGACATGATCGACTCCGGGCGTTCGGGGAACCCGATGAACGCTACGCCCGATCGGGGATCGGCGTAAGCTATCGCGCGAAAAATTCCGGCCCGCCCGCGAGGAAATGGAGGTGTTTGCGGAAGTCCGTTTGCAAACCGGCGCGAAGCGGGCAGGACTGCGGTCATGACTGCCGCTGATACTGCCGACTGGGCCGGAGCCCTAGCGCGGGCGAAAGCCCATGCCCCCTACCTTGCCACCAGGCTGGAACGTCTGCCCGCGCTGGCCGGATTGCTCGCGCAGGGGGATTGGAACGGTGCGCTGGCGCTGGCCCGTGCGGCAGGCGAAGGCGCTTCCGATGTCGGCGTTGCCCTGAGGCGGGAGCGGCGGGCGCTGTCGCTGGCGCTGGCCATCGGCGACCTTGCGGGGGCCTTGCCGTTGCTGGAGGTAACGGGCGCGCTGTCCGACATGGCCGACCGTTCGCTCGACATGGCCATCGCCGATGCCATCCGCCGCCGCGCGCCCGACAGCGAGCCTGCGGGCTTCCTCGCGCTGGCGCTGGGCAAGCACGGCGCGCGCGAGCTGAACTTCAGCTCCGATATCGATCCGATCCTGCTCTACGATCCCGCGCTGCTGCCCCGGCGCGAGCGCGACGATCCCGGCGAGGCAGCGCAGCGCGTCGCCCGCAGCGTGGTCGAGACGCTCTCGCGCGTGACCGAGGAAGGCTATGTCTTCCGGGTCGACCTGCGGTTGCGCCCGGCGTCCGAAGTCAGCCCCTTGGCGATCCCGGTCGCAGGCGCGCTCAGCCACTACGAAAGCTCGGCGCTGGCGTGGGAACGGGCAGCGTTCATCCGGGCGCGGGCCTGCGCCGGAGACGTGCCTGCGGGCGAGGCGTTCCTGACGGCGATCCGGCCTTTCGTGTGGCGTCGCAGCCTCGACTTCGGGGCGATTGCCGAGATCGGGCGGCTGACCCGCCAGATCCGCGCCAGCGCGCGTGGGCCGGAGCGGGTCGGCCCCGGCTTCAACCTCAAGAAAGGGCGCGGCGGCATCCGCGAGATCGAGTTCTACGCGCAGGTCCATCAGCTGATCCACGGCGGTCGCAACCCGGCGCTGCGCCTGCGCGAGACGCGCGAGACGCTCGATGCGCTGGCCGATGCGGGCCTGCTCCCGGCCAGCGAGGCGCAGCTTCTGGGCGAAAGCTATGATCGCCTGCGGGTGATCGAACATCGCCTGCAGATGGTCCACGACCAGCAGACCCATGCCTTGCCCGAGAAGGCCGAGGCGCTCGATGCCGTGGCGCGGCTCGATGGTCTGGCGGACGGCGCTGCGCTGCTGGCGGAAGTGGAGGCGATCACCTCCGAAGTCGGCGCGCGCTACGATGCGCTGATCGCCCAGAGCGCGCCGGTAGCGCCCGGTGTTTCCGTGCCGCTGGCGATGCCCGACCAGAGCGATCTGGACGAGGCCAGCACCGCACTCGGCTTCAGCGATGCCGATGCGCTGGCGAAGCGGCTGCAAAGCTGGGAATCGGGCAAGATGCGCGCGCTGCGCAGCGATGCCGCACGCGGCGCCTTCGCGGCGATCCGTCCGGCGCTGATCGCCGCGCTGGCCGCTGCGCCCGAGCCCGAGCGTGCGCTCGCCCGCTGGGAGCGGTTGCTCGACAACCTGCCCAGCGCGATAAACCTGTTCCGCCTGCTCGAAGCGCGCCCGGCGCTGCTGGATATGCTCGCGCACATCCTCTCGATCGCGCCGCCGCTGGCCGATGCCCTCGCGCGCCGCGCCGACCTGCTCGATCCGCTGATCGATGCCAGCGCCTTCGAGCTGCCCGGCGAGGTCGATGAACTGGTCGCCGACTTTGCGCGGCGCGAGGCGGGAGACGATTACGAGGCGATGCTGGGGCGCGTCCGCCGCCGGGTGGGCGAGCTTCGCTTCGTGCTCGGCGTCCAGCTGATCGAGGGGCGCAACGATCCGCTCGATGTCGGCGCGGCGCTCTCGCGCATTGCCGAGGCGGCGATCCGTGTGCTGATCGATGCGGCTCGCGCCGAGTTCGAGGCGCGCCATGGCGCCGTGCCGGGGGGAGAGCTGATCCTGTTGGGTCTCGGACGGCTGGGCGGAGGCATTCTCACGCATGCCTCCGATCTCGACGTGGTGTTCCTGTTCACCGGCGAGCATACGCGCGAATCGCAAGGTGAGCGTCCGTTGGGGGCCACGCTCTACTTCAACCGACTGGCCCAGCGCGCGATCGCAGCGCTCTCGGTGCCAACGGCGGAGGGCGCGCTTTACGAGGTCGATACCCGCTTACGCCCCTCGGGAGAGCAGGGGCCGCCTGCCGCCAGTCTCGACAGTTTCGTGCGCTATCAGGCCGAGCAGGCGTGGACCTGGGAGCATATGGCGCTGTGCCGGGCGCGTACGCTCTACGGTTCGGCGGAGGGGCGCGCTGCGCTCGATGCGGCCGTGCAGGACGTGCTCACCAGTCCGCGCGACCTCGCGAAACTGCGCACCGACGTGATCGAGATGCGCGCGCGCATGGCGCAGCACAAACCGGGCAAGGGGGCGCTCGACGTGAAGCTGGCGCGCGGCGGTCTGGTCGATCTGGAGTTTCTTGTCCATCACGCCCAGCTGGCGAGCGGAAAAGGCCTCGACCCGCGCATGGGCTCGGCGATCGCGGCTCTGGTGGAGGCGGGGCAGCTGCCTGCCGATCTGGTGCAGGCTTACGGTGTGCTTGCACGGTTTCTTGTTGCGGCAAGGCTGCTGGCACCCGATTCGCTCGACCCGCCCGAGGCGGCGCGGCTGGCCCTTGTGCGAAGCTGCGGCTATGGCGGCTGGGACGAACTGACCGCCGCGCTGCGGCAGGCGCGCCGGCAGGTCGCTGCGGCCTGGCAGGCAGCCTTTGGCGAGACCTTGGAGATCGATTGACATGACCAGCTTCCCCGGCGTCGGCGACGCCATGCCCGACATCGCACTGGAAACCACCGATGGCGGGCAGATCCGCGTTTCGGATTTCAAGGGCCGCAAGCTGGTGCTGTTCTTCTATCCCAAGGATTCGACGCCGGGCTGCACGACAGAGAACATCGACTTCTCGGCGCTTGCGAGCGCGTTCGAGGCGGCGAACACTGCGCTGCTCGGCGTCAGCAAGGATTCGGCGAAGAAGCACCTGAACTTCATCGCCAAGAACGATCTCAAGGCCCCGCTCGCGACCGATGCGGAAGAAGGCGGCCTGTCCGATGCGCTCGGCATCTGGACCGAGAAGCAGAACTATGGCCGCACCTACATGGGCATGGTGCGCACGACCTATCTGGTCGATGCCGAAGGGAAGATCGCGCAGGTCTGGAACAAGGTGAAGGTCAAGGACCACGCCGCGCAGGTGCTGGAAGCCGCAAAGGCGCTCTGATCCCGTATGCGTGATGCCCTACCCAGCGTTGCGGTCGCGATCCGCGCGGCGCTGCTCGAAACCGATCCGCATGCCAAGGCGATGAAGACCCGTGCGGTGGCACGCGACTGGCGGCTCGGGCGGCTGGCGCATCGCTTCGACGTGGCGATGCCGGACGAGCCGGGGCGGCCCGAGCGCCCCGAACTGCTTCCGCCCGGCCAGATGCCCCGGCGCGGTAAGGCAGGTGGCGGCCGCATCGCGCTGTGGCACGCGTTCGCGCATATCGAGTTCGTGGCGATCGACCTTGCGCTGGATATGGCCGGGCGGTTTGGCGAGGAGATGGGCGATCCTGCTTTCGTCAGCGACTTTCTGGCGGTCGCGGCGGACGAAGCGATGCATTTCGCGCTGATCGACCGGCATCTGCGCACGATGGGTAGTCAGTACGGCGCTTTGCCTGCGCATGGCGGCCTGTGGGAGTCCGCGAGCGCCACGCGCGCCGATGTGGCCGGGCGACTGGCGGTGGTGCCGATGGTGCTGGAGGCGCGGGCGCTTGATGTCACGCCGTCGACACTCGAACGCGTGCGGGCAGGCGGAGACGAACGCGGTGCGCGCATTCTCGAACGAATCCTTGACGACGAGATCCGGCACGTCCGTTTCGGCGCAAATCATTTCGGCGCAGTGGCGACGAAGCGTGGCGAAACGCCTTCGATTCTCTGGAAAACTCTCGTGAATCATTACTTCCGGGGTAAGGTTAAGCCGCCGTTCAACGACTCGGCGCGGGCCGCAGCCGGTTTGTCGCTGGAATTTTATGGCGATCTTGCGCCTGATTTTTGACAGCGCATAACTTCCAACCTCAAGAGACGGCGGGGGGTTCCGACCATCTCAGATATTTTTCGCGATGTCGAAACGGCGTCGCGGCAGACAGCACGCGCCGGTCGGCTGCGGAACTTCCTTCCGCGCAGATCGCCGGAAAACAAGGTATTGCGAGTGGTCGTAACGAAGAATTTCGCCAAGCTCCCCGCATTTACGGGCAAGTTGGCTATTGTCGGCGCGGCAGGCATGCTTCTGGCAGCGCATCCCGCTCTGGCGAACAGCAGCGCGGCAGACATTTCGGCGCCGATCCGTGCCAGCCAGCAGGCAGCACAGTCGGCCAGCGGCGGCGAGGACACCCAGTTCCGCCGCCTTTTCAGTTCCTGGCAGAACTACGAGGAGACCGGCTTCGTTGCCGTGAAGCCCAAGGCCGAGGTCGCCGGTATCGGTTCGCTCCAGCAGGTGGCGATCCCCTCGCTGGTTCCGGTCGATTACGTTCGTGAAAGCAGCGGCTTCGGTCTGCGTGACCACCCGATCCTGGGCGGCATTCGCGCGCACAAGGGCCTCGATCTCGCGGCGCCTACCGGCACCCCGATCCATGCGACCGCCGATGGCGTTGTCGGCCGCGCCCAGTGGGTCAGCGGCTATGGCCTGCTTGTCCAGCTTGAGCATGGCGGCGATCTGGAAACCCGTTACGGTCATATGTCGCGCATCGCCGTCGCCGATGGCCAGTTCGTCCACAAGGGCGATGTGATCGGTTATGTCGGCCAGACCGGCTATGCCACCGGCCCGCACTTGCACTACGAAGTCCGCGTCGATGGCGTTGCCGTCGATCCGACCCCCTACATGCAGGTCAGCCTCGCCTCGTTCGAGCAGAGCCAGGGCGAAGCCAAGGGCGGCTGATCGTTACCAGTTTTCCGGTTAGGAGAGGGGAAGGGCGGCCACTGGCCGCCTTTTCTTTGTGTGCCTCGCGCCGATGTCGGCGTGGCCCCCACTCCCCCGCGCGAAAAGCGGGGCGGCATGGGGGTGGGCCATGCCGCCCAAGGTAGGGAGAAGCGGACAGGCAGGGCGCTCGGGTAGGAAACACCTGCGCTGCCGGCGATCTGCTTGTGCCCGTCCCCGGAAGCCGGGGCATTGATCGCGGTCAAACCGCTGAGCTGAAACGCCTTGCCGATTCCCGGCGATAGGGATCGAAGCAGGCGGCGATGGCGCGGGCATAGGGCAGGCCGGCAGGCGGGATCACCAGATCGCCCCGGTCGATCTCGCAGACACCCGCCAGCAGGAACGGTGCCAGCAGCGTAGCCGCTTCATGGGCGATGGCTTGCGGCATCGCGCTGCGTCCCTGACAGAGCAGGGCCTCTATAACCTCGCCCCGCGTGCGGTCCTGGGGGCTTCGCAGAAGCCCGCGCGTGGCGGGAAGGCGATCTTCGGCCAGCAGTGTGCGGTATCGCCCGGCGTTCTTTTCGTTCTGGGCCAGCAGGTTCGGAAAGCCGGAGATCGCCGAGGCGCCAAGGCCGATCAGCACCGGCGCGCTGTCCTCGGTAAAGCCCTGAAAATTGCGGTGCAGCTTTCCGGTGAGCGCAGCCTGCGCGAGGGCATCGCCGGGCCTTGCGAAATGGTCGAACCCCACCGGGATGTAGCCCTTGCCGGTCAGGTATTCGTAGCCGAACGCGGCCATGGCGAACCGGGCGGCGGCATCGGGCAAGGCGCTGCCGTCGATCCGGCGCTGGCGCGGCACGATATGCGGGACATGGGCATAACCGAACAGCGCGATCCTGTCGGCCCCGAGCGCGACGCTGCGGGCAAGGCTGTCCTCCAGATCGTCCATGGTCTGGCCGGGCAATCCGTACATCAGGTCGAAGTTGATCGAGGTGACGCCCGATGCCCGCAGCATGGCGCAGGACGCCTCGATCAGTTCGCCCGGCTGAATGCGGCCGATCGCCCGCTGAAGCTGGGGAGAGAATGTCTGCACGCCAAGACTGGCACGGGTGAAGCCGATCGAGCCCAGAACGGCGGCCCATTCCCGACGCAGAGAGCGCGGGTCCAGTTCGATCGAGAGCACCGGGCGTTCGGCGGTCTTGGCAGGAATCGCGAAGTGCAGCAGCAGCGCATCCATCAGCCGCACGAAATCGACCGGGGCAATGCCGTTGGGACTGCCGCCACCGAAGGCGATTCGCCCGATTCGCGCCGAGGTCGGCAATCTTTCCGCCACCAGCGCGATCTCGCGATGGAGCGCATCGAGATAGCGCGCGACCCGTTCGGCGCGGTTGGCGGCGCCGGTATTGCAGCCGCAGTACCAGCAGATCGCCTCGCAATAGGGAATATGGACGTAGAGCGAGACCTCGCCGTCGATGCCCTCGATGGCGTGAGCGAGCGGGGCCGAGAGATCGGTCTCGGTGAACTCGGCGGCGGTGGGAAAGCTGGTGTAGCGCGGCACCGGCACGGCGAGCAGATCGGGATGATAGGTCCACATGCGGCATTGTGTCTCATGGCGAGGCCCTGGCTCGCATTGCGCTCGATCAAGTGGGCGGCGCCAAAACATCGCAAGTTTGCGGCGTATCAATTTCAGCGCGTTGCAAAAGGCGCAAAGGCCTTCGGGACAGCCGCTTTACAGGGGGGAGACGCACGGTGCGGCCCCGGCGACTGCCACAGACAGTTCGGAAAAGAGAAGGACTATGCGCAAGATCACTCTGCTGGCCGCGCTTGCCGCCGCGACGACTTTGACGGCCCCTGCCCATGCGGGCAGCCCGGATGGCAAGATCCAGGTGAAGGTGCTGGGCAGCGCGGTGTTGCCGGACGGCGGGATCTCGAAGATCGAGACGCTCGATACCTCGACGACGCTGGGCAGCACGCTGGCGGGTATGGGCTCGGTCGGCACCAAGGCGAACAACAACGTCGTTCCCACGGTCGCCATCGAGTACTTCTTCACACCCGCGATCTCGGTCGAGACGATCTGCTGCTTCACCCAGCACCACGTCAGCGGCACCAAGGCGCTGGCGGGCACCGATCTGGTCGATCACGTGCTGATCCTGCCCGCCACGGTGACGCTGAAGGCGCATCTGGTGAACAAGACGCCATTCAAGCCCTATGTCGGCGTCGGCCCTGCCTGGTTCTTCGTGTTCGACGAAAAGCCCGGCGATACGGCGCAGGCACTGGGTATCGACAAGGTACACATGACCAACAAGGTGGGCTTCGCGCTTCAGGGCGGTGTGGACGTCGCGCTGGGGCAGAGCGGGTTCGGCCTGTCGCTCGATGCCAAGAAGTACTGGGTGAAGCCCACCGCCTCTTTTTATGACGAGGACGGCACGCTGGCACTGCGCACACGCCACGATCTGGACCCCTGGGTGCTCAGCGCGGGCGTGACCTATCGGTTCTGACGCGACGGATGTGAAAACGGCTCCGGGTTCTGGTGAACCGGAGCCGGGCAAAGAAAAAGGGGGAGCCCGATGGGCTCCCCCTTTTCGTGTCGGGATGGACCGTCTCGCTCAGTTCTTGCTGGCGAGGGTCTTGTTCCACCACAGCGCGATCAGCGTGGCGACCGCGCCAGAGAGCAGGTAGGCGCCCGAGGCCCAGAGGCCGAAGTGGGTCGCCAGCGCCAGCGCCAGCAGCGGTGCGAAACCGGCGCCGACCAGCCAGGCCAGATCGCTCGTCAGGGCCGAACCGGTGTAGCGGTGCTCGGGCGTGAAGCCCGAGGCCACGACACCCGACGACTGGCCGAAGGCGAGGCCGAGCAGCGCGAAGCCGATGAACAGGAACAGCGACTCGCCGCCCGCACCGGCATTCAGAGCCAGCGGCGCGAGGATCGCGAAGATCGCGATAGCCACCGAACAGCTGCCCAGCAGCGTGCGGCGGCCCAGCTTGTCGGCCAGCACGCCCGAAAAAATGACAGCGACGAGGCCAACGGCAGCTGCTGCCGATTCGAGCAGCAGGAAGTGGGTGGGCTCTTCGCGCGTGAACAGGAACGTCCACGAAAGCGGGAAGACCGAGACCATGTGGAACAGCGCGAAGCTGGCGAGCGGTGCCAGCGCACCGGCAACGACCGTGCGCCAGTTGTTCGACAGCATTTCGGCAACCGGCTCGGGCTGGAGGTCACGCGATTCGAACAGGTTCTCGAACTCGGGCGTGACGACCATGCGCAGGCGCGCGAACAGCGCGACGACGTTGATCGCGAGCGCCACGAAGAACGGATAGCGCCAGCCCCAGTCGAGGAAGTCGGCGGCAGGCAGTTCGGCGATCATGTAGGCGAACAGCAGGCTGGCGATCAGCAGGCCGAACGGCGCGCCGATCTGCGGGATCATCGCGTACCAGCCACGCTTGCCTTCCGGCGCGTTGAGCGCGAGCAGCGAGGCGAGGCCGTCCCAGGTGCCGCCGAGCGCGAAGCCCTGCAGCAGGCGGAACACCGCCAGCAGGACTGCGGCATTGCTGCCGATCGTCTCATAGGTCGGGACGAAGGCGATCGCGGCGGTCGATCCGCCCAGCAGGAACAGCGCGACGGTCAGCTTGACGCCGCGACCGGCTGCGCGATCCAGCGCCATGAACGCGATCGAGCCGAAGGGGCGGGCGATGAACGCCAGCGCGAAGATGCCGAACGAGTAAAGCGTGCCGGTCAGCGGGTCCACATTCGGGAAAATGACCGAGGGGAACACCAGCACCGAAGCGATGGCATAGACGAAGAAGTCGAAGAACTCGGAGGTGCGGCCGATGATGACACCGATCGAGATTTCTCCCGGCGAGATGTCGTGGCTCGACTTGTGTTCCTCCAGCCCTAGGGCTTCGCGGGGTGTCTGGGCGGTGGTCGTCATCGTTGTTGCGGACCTTGAGTGGCAAATATCGAAAGGTACGAATCGAGGCGCGTATCGTCAAAAGACGAGCGCCGACATCGTGGCCCTATCGGCATTGACGAAGGGCAAGGGGATTGGACAAAATGTCCTATGTTCGCACCCGCAGCACCGGCGTAGCCGACCGCCATGCGCACTTCAGACTCGAGCAGGGGCAGTCGCGCCCTGCGATCCTTCCGCCTGCAGCCGCTGTTTGCGACCCTGGTCGCAACGTCCGCCCTCGCCCTGGGCGGATGTAACACGGTGGTTCTGCATCCCGCGGGCGATGTCGCCCAGCAGCAGGGCGACATGGTGGTCATCTCCACCCTGTTGATGTTGATCATCATTCTTCCGGTGATCGCGCTGACGGTTCTGTTCGCCTGGCGCTATCGCGCCTCGAACAAGACTGCCAAGTACGATCCCCACTGGGAGCACTCGACCCAGCTCGAACTGGTGATCTGGGCTGCGCCGCTGCTCATCATCATCTGCCTCGGCGCCCTGACCTGGGTCGGCTCGCACATGCTCGACCCCTACCGCAAGCTCGGCCGCATCGACGAATCGACCCCGGTCGCCGCGAACGCTAAGCCGCTTGAGGTGGATGTCGTCGCGCTCGACTGGAAGTGGCTGTTCATCTATCCCGAGCAGGGCATCGCCACGGTGAACGAACTGGTCGTTCCCGAAGGGCGCGAGATCGCGTTCCGCATCACCGCCTCGAACGTGATGAACTCCTTCTATATTCCTGCCCTTGCCGGCCAGATCTACGCGATGCCGGGCATGGAGACGCAGCTGCACGGCGCGTTCAACCGCACCGGCACGTTCGAGGGCTTCTCGGCCAACTACTCGGGCGCGGGCTTCCCCTACATGCGCTTCAAGACGCACTCGGTTTCGGATGCGGACTTCCAGTCGTGGGCCAAGGGCGTGCAGGGGCAGTCGCTTGACCGCACCGCCTATATCGATCTCGCCAAGCCGAGCGAGAAGGTGCCCGTGATCCATTACGGCAAGGTCGAAGCCGACCTCTACAACGCGATCGTCAACAGGTGCGTCGAGCCCGGCAAGATGTGCGAGAGCGAGATGATGATGATCGACCAGCGCGGTGGCCTCGGCAAGGCGGGCGTTCATAACGTCGCGATGCTGAACCACGAGCGCGCCGGTGCCAACGATCCCGCCACGCTCGCCAAGGCGCAGCAGGAGCTCGCCTGGGTGCGCGCCCTGTGCAAGGACAAGCCGGGCGAAGTGGCCGACAATTCGGTCGCCGCACCTGCCAGCCTGCGCCCCCTTACCGGTGCCGGTCTGTCGGTGCCCGGCCAGTCGCTGCGTAGCGCCGCCGCCGAACGCCGTTCCGAGACCGCCATGGCCGAGTCTGCAAAGACCGACGCCGCGGCAGCCTCGCGCAATCCTTCCTGACCTGACCCAGGACCGTATTCATGGAAACCGTAGTACATAATCACTGGAGCCCGTTACTGGGCCGCCTATGGTGGGATGCCCTTCCCACCGAGGCGATTGTCCAGGTCACCTTCATGGTTGTCGCGCTGGGCGGCATCGCGCTTGTCGCGGCCGTGACCTATTTCAAGCTGTGGAGCTATCTCTGGAAAGAGTGGCTCACCAGCATCGATCACAAGAAGATCGGCATCATGTACATCATCCTCGGATTGGTGATGTTCCTGCGCGGCTTCTCCGATGCGATCATGATGCGTCTCCAGCAGGCGATCGCGTTCAACGGTTCGGAAGGCTATCTGCCGGCCTACCACTACGATCAGGTCTTCACGGCGCACGGCGTCATCATGATCTTCTTCGCGGCGATGCCGTTCGTGACGGGCCTGATGAACTATGTGGTGCCGCTCCAGATCGGTGCGCGCGACGTCTCGTTCCCGTTCCTGAACAACTTCAGCTTCTGGATGACGACGGCCGGTGCGGTTCTGGTGATGGCTTCGCTGTTCATCGGTGAATTCGCGATGACCGGCTGGCTGGCCTATCCGCCGCTGTCGAACCTCGCCTACAGCCCGTGGGTCGGCGTGGACTACTGGATCTGGTCGCTGCAGATCGCGGGCATCGGTACGCTGCTGTCCGGCGTCAACCTGATCGCCACCATCATCAAGATGCGCGCGCCGGGCATGACCCTGATGCGCATGCCGGTCTTCACCTGGACCGCGCTTTGCACCAACATCCTGATCGTCGCTGCGTTCCCGGTCCTGACCGCGGTGCTGGCGATGCTGACGCTCGATCGTTACGCCGGTTTCGACTTCTTCACGAACGACTTCGGCGGCAACCCGATGATGTACGTGAACCTGATCTGGATCTGGGGCCACCCCGAGGTCTACATCCTCATCCTGCCGCTGTTCGGCGTGTTCTCGGAAGTTACCTCGACGTTCTCGGGCAAGCGCCTGTTCGGCTACTCGTCGATGGTCTACGCAACCGTCGTCATCATGCTGCTGTCCTACCTCGTGTGGCTGCACCACTTCTTCACCATGGGTTCGGGCGCGAGCGTCAACTCGTTCTTCGGCATCACCACGATGGTGATCTCGATCCCGACCGGCGCGAAGCTCTTCAACTGGCTGTTCACGATGTATCGTGGCCGCATCCGTTTCGAGCTGCCGATGCTGTGGACCGTGGCGTTCATGATCACCTTCACCATCGGTGGCATGACCGGCGTTCTCCTTGCCGTTCCGCCTGCCGACTTCGTGCTCCACAACTCGCTGTTCCTGATCGCGCACTTCCATAACGTGATCATTGGCGGCGTGGTGTTCGGTGTGTTCGCCGGTATCAACTTCTGGTGGCCGAAGGCCTTCGGGTTCAAGCTCAACAAGTTTTGGGGCCTTGTCAGCTTCTGGTGCTGGGTTGTCGGCTTCTACCTGGCGTTCATGCCGCTCTATGTCCTGGGCCTGATGGGCGTCACCCGCCGCATGCGCGTGTTCGACGATCCGTCGCTGCAGATCTGGTTCGTCGTCGCCGCCATCGGTGCCTTCGTGATCGCGGCCGGTATCGCTGCCATGATCATCCAGTTCGCCGTGTCGATCTGGAAGCGCGAGGAACTCAAGGATGTCAGTGGCGATCCCTGGGGCGGTCGCACGCTCGAGTGGTCGACCAGTTCGCCGCCGCCTGCCTACAACTTCGCGTTCACCCCGATCGTTCACGATCGTGACGCGTGGGACGACATGAAGCGCAATGGCGTGGCGCGTCCGACCTCGGGCTACCTGCCGATCCACATGCCCAAGAACACGGGCGCCGGGATCATTCTGGCCGGTTTCGCCACGGTGTTCGGTTTCGCGATGATCTGGTTCATCTGGTGGCTGGCTGCGGTCTCGTTCGCTGCTGCCATCGGTTACGCGATCTTCCACACCTTCAACTACAACCGGGACTACCATATCCCGGCCAGCGAGGTCGAAGAGACCGAGCAGGCACGTGACCGCCAGCTGGCGGCGCTGGGAGCTTGAGCACCATGAGCACTGCAACCCAGATGAACCCGCATGCGGGCCTCGATCCGGCGCAGCTGACGGCTGCCTACTACGAGCTGGAAGAGCATCACCACGAAGAGGGCGCCAGCACGTCGCTCGGCTTCTGGCTCTACCTGATGAGCGACTGTCTCATCTTCGCGATGCTCTTTGCAGCTTACGGCGTTCTCGGCGGCAACTATGCCGCCGGGCCCGGCCCGCACGATCTGTTCGAACTGCCGCTCGTGGCGATCAACACCACGATGCTGCTGCTTTCGTCGATCACCTACGGCTTCGCCATGCTCGCCATGGAGAAGGACAAGCAGGGCCAGACGCTGGCCTGGCTGGCGATCACCGGCCTGTTCGGTGCCTCGTTCGTCGGCATCGAGCTGCACGAGTTCGCAGGGCTGATCCACGAAGGCGCGACGCCCGAGCGTTCGGCCTTCCTGACCTCGTTCTTCTCGCTGGTGGGTACCCACGGCCTTCACGTCACCTGCGGCCTCGTCTGGCTGTGCACGCTGATGGTCCAGGTCGTGAAGAAGGGCCTGATCCCCGCAAACAAGCGCCGCCTGATGTGCCTGAGCATGTTCTGGCACTTCCTCGACGTCATCTGGATCGGCGTCTTCACCTTTGTCTATCTGATGGGAATGCTGCGATGAGCGCGCACCACGACTCGCACGACCATGGCCACGGCCATGGTCACGACGATCACCACGGCGGTGCCAGCCACGGGACTTTCGGGTCCTACATGATCGGCTTCGTCCTTTCGGTGATCCTTACCGCCATTCCGTTCTGGCTGGTGGGCAGTGGGGCGATCTCGAACCACACCACGACGGCGCTGGTCATCACCGCCTTCGCCGTGGTGCAGATCGTCGTTCACATGATCTACTTCCTGCACATGAACACCAAGTCGGAAGGCGGCTGGACGTTCATGGCGATGATCTTCACGGTGGTGATCGTGGCGATTGCGCTGTCGGGTTCGCTGTGGGTCATGTGGCACCTGAACACCAACATGATGCCGTCGATGGCGGACATGGCGAAGCAGGCCCAGAACCTGCCCTGATCGGGCGGGTTCCTACCGACCAAGTTCGCAACAATGACCACTCCAACACGCAGGCGGCCCTGGGGCCTTACGGTCCTTCTGCTGCTGGCCGCCTGCGTTTTCGTCGCCCTGGGTATCTGGCAGGTTCACCGGCTCGCCTGGAAGGAAGCCCTGATCGCCCGGGTCGACGCCCGCGTTCATGCTGCCCCTGTCGCCCTGCCGCCCAGCGTGGCTCTCGATGCGGCAGCAGCCAGCAATGATAGCGACAGCATCGACTATCTTCGCGTTCGCTTTTCCGGGATCTATGACGCGTCAGGCACCGCGCTGGCGCTTGCCTCCACCGATCTGGGGCGCGGATACTGGGTGATGACGCCGATGCTGCTCGACGGTGGGCGCAAAATCTACGTCAATCGCGGGTTCGTCCCCGACGGCACCAAACCGGACAGCCCGTTGCTCGCCGTGCCGAACGGTAAAGTCGAGGTCGTAGGGCTGCTCCGCTCGAACGAGCCCAAGGGCAGCCTGCTGCAATCCAACCGTCCGGCGCAGGACCGCTGGTATTCGCGCGATGTTCTGGCGATGGCGATCGCCCACAAGGTCGGCGCGGTCGATCCGGCCTTCGTCGATGCGCAGACGCCGGTTCCCGCCAAGGGCGCAAGTCCGGTCCCCGGTCTGACCGTGATTTCATTCCCCAACAGCCATCTTTCCTACCTGCTCACGTGGTTTGCCATGGCTGCGCTTTCGCTCGCCGGCATTGTCGTGATCTGGCGCCGGCGTGAGCCGTGGTCCGCCTGACGCGGCCTTTTCGCGCGGCGCGCAGCGAAGCGCTGAGCTGGAGCAACGTCGAACTCCTGATGTGGCTGCGCTGGCTGGCCGTGGCGGGGCAGCTCGTCACGATCCTGCTCGTGGAGATCGTGCTCGACGTTCGGCTGCCGCTGGTGCCGCTGCTGGCGGCGCCGGTGGTGTTGATCCTCGTCAACCTGGGCAGCATCGCGCTGCTCAATCGCCGCCACCGGTTCTCGCAAGGGGAACTCTATGCCGCGCTGACCATCGATGTCGAGGCGCTGTGCTGGCAACTTTATCATTCCGGCGGCGCGACGAACCCTTTTACCACGTTGTTCCTGCTGCAGATCGTCATCGGCGCGATCATTCTGGAGGCGCGCTGGTCGGTCCTGGTGGCCGTGAACACCAGCCTGTGCATGCTGCTGCTGCTCTTCGCGCACGTACCGCTGGATTTCCCGGCGACGCATGCAAACGAGCCGTTCGGGCTCTATCTTGTCGGCAGCTTGCTGTGCTTCCTGCTGTCAGCCGTCTTGCTGGTCGTGTTCGTGGGCCAGCTCAATCGCAATCGCCGGACCAGCGAGCGCGAACTGTCGAAGCTGCGCCAGCAGGCGACCGAGGAGGCGCATATCGTGCGCATGGGCCTGCTCGCTTCGGGCGCGGCGCATGAACTGGGCACGCCGCTGTCCTCGCTCTCGGTCGTGCTCGGCGACTGGAGCCGCATTCCCGCCATCGCCCAGGAGCCGGACCTTCTGGCCGACATCGCCGACATGCAGCGCGAACTCCAGCGCTGCAAGGCGGTGGTCGGCAGCATCCTGATGTCGGCCGGTGAGCTTCGCGGCGAAGACCCGCAGGTTGAGGGATTGCGCGCCCTGCTGGGCGATATCGTCACGGAATGGCGCCCGCGCGCCGGTGGCATCTTCCTGTACGAGGATGGCCTTGGCGAGGATCTCGATGTGATTTCCGATCCTGGCCTTCAGCAGGTGATCGGCAACGTGCTCGACAACGCGCTGGAGGCCTCGCCTGCCTACGTGCGGATGGCGGCGGTGCGCGAAGGGGCCGAAGGGCTGGGCGATCTGGTGATCACGGTCGAGGATCGCGGACCGGGCTTTTCGGCATCGGTGATCGGGCGAATCGGCCAGCCTTACATCTCGACCAAGGGATCGGAGGGACGCGGCGTGGGCCTGTTCCTGACGGCCAACGTCCTGCGCACGCTCGGTGGCCGGCTTGCGGTTGCAAATCGTGCAGAGGGTGGTGCGCAAGTACGGCTCACGATTCCGCTTGAGGCCATTGCATGGCAACCCGCAGAGGCGCAGAGGCGCAAGACATGACCGACGACAAACCCCGCCTTCTCATCATCGAGGACGACGCCACGCTGGCGCGGACTCTGGCGCGCTCCTTCGAGCGGCGCGGATACGTGGTCTCCACGGCGGCCAGCCCGGACGAGGCGGCGCGGCTGCTGGAAACCGGCAGCTTCGATTTCGCCGTGGTCGATCTCAAGCTGGGCGCCGCGTCGGGCCTCACCTGTGTCGAGATGCTGCATGCCCATGACCCGGAAACGCGCATCGTCGTGCTGACCGGCTTTGCCAGCATCGCCACCGCCGTCGAAGCGATCAAACTCGGGGCCTCGCACTATCTGGCGAAGCCCTCGAACACCGATGATATCGAACAGGCCTTCGGTATGCGGGAGGGCAACACCGCCGTCCCGGTCGAAGGGCGGCGCAGCTCGATCAAGACGCTGGAATGGGAATATATCCACCAGGTCCTGGCCGAGTGCGACTTCAACATTTCCGAGGCGGCGCGCCGCCTCGGGATGCATCGCCGCACGCTGGCCAGGAAACTGGAAAAGCGGCAGGTCTAGCGCTTTTACGCCAAAGCCTTGCGCATGCGGATAAGCGGGACGGGCGCTCCGCCGCGCGCATCCTCGATATGCTCGATGGCTTCGTAGCCGCTGACTTTGTAGAGCGGAATGCCCGCCGCCGTTCCCATCAATTCGCACGAGGTGAAGCCCTCGGCCTTGGCTGCGGCTTCGCAGTGCGCGAGCAGAGCGCTACCGATACCGCGCCGGACCCATGCCGGATCGGTGTACATCGCCCGCACACGCGCGGCTTCGGTTGCCGGGTCGAGCAGGCGCGGTTCGCGAAGGCCCGCCGAGTGATCGCCGCCATAAAGAGTCGCGCGACGGCTCCAGCCGCCGCAGCCGACGATCTTCCCGTCGATCTCCGCTGCGAAATAGGTCCGGTCCTCCACCAGCTGGCGGTCGAGGCCCATGACGGCCTTGCTCGATTCGATCTGTTCGGGCGACAGGAAATCGCCTTGCAGATGCGCGATAGCGGCATCCATGATCTGCGAAAGGCGGGGCAGGTCTTCGGGCAGGGCGGTACGGATGATAGGCGGTGTCTTGGAAGGGGCCACGGAACTTTCCTCAGGTCTTGCGGGATGCCGCCATGTCATAATCGACACCGCCCAGCCAAGCGTGTAAGGCCGCTGGATGGCTGAAAAACCGGCAACCCCGCTGCTCGATACCGTTGATACCCCGGATGACCTGCGCAGGCTCAAGCCCGCACAATTGCGCCAGCTCGCCGATGAACTGCGTGCAGAGACGATCTCTGCCGTCGGGCATACCGGCGGCCACCTGGGCTCGGGCCTTGGCGTGGTCGAGCTGACCGTTGCCATCCATTACGTTTTCAACACGCCCGCAGACCGGCTGATCTGGGACGTTGGCCATCAGGCTTATCCGCACAAGATCCTGACCGGTCGCCGTGACCGTATCCGCACGCTGCGTCAGGGCGGGGGGCTTTCGGGCTTCACCAAGCGTTCGGAAAGCGAATACGATCCCTTCGGCACCGCGCACAGTTCCACGTCGATTTCGGCAGCGCTGGGCTTTGCCGTGGCGAACAAGATCGCGGGCAAGCCGGGGCGCGGCATCGCCGTGATCGGCGACGGCGCGATGAGCGCAGGCATGGCCTACGAGGCGATGAACAACGCCGAGGCCGCCGGAAACCGCCTTGTCGTGATCCTCAACGATAACGACATGTCGATCGCGCCGCCGGTGGGCGGGCTTTCGTCCTACCTCGCGCGTCTGGTGTCTTCGGGCAAGTTCCTGGGCCTGCGCGAACTCGCGCGCAAGTTTGCCCGCCGCCTGCCGCGCCCGTTGCACACGGCGGCGCGCAAGACCGAATCGTTCGCGCGCGGTATGGCCATGGGCGGCACGCTGTTCGAGGAACTGGGCTTCTACTACGTCGGCCCGATCGACGGCCATGACCTCGATTCGCTGGTGCCCGTGCTCGAAAACGTGCGCGATGCCGGCGAGGGCCCGATCCTCGTCCATGTCGTGACGCAGAAGGGCAAGGGCTATGGCCCGGCCGAGCAGGCAGCGGACAAGTATCACGGCGTCCAGAAGTTCGATGTCATCACCGGCGAGCAGGCCAAGGCGCCTGCCGGTCCGCCCAGCTATACCGGCACCTTCGCCAAGGCGCTGCTGGCCGAAGCCATGGTCGATCCGACGATCTGCGCGATCACCGCGGCGATGCCGTCCGGCACCGGGCTCGACAAGTTCGCGCAGACCTTCCCCGATCGCAGCTTCGATGTCGGCATTGCCGAACAGCACGCGGTGACGTTCGCGGCAGGTCTTGCGGCGCAAGGAATGCGCCCGTTCTGCGCGATCTACTCGACCTTCCTGCAGCGTGCCTTCGATCAGGTGGTGCACGACGTGGCGCTCCAGAACCTGCCGGTGCGCTTCGCGATCGACCGTGCGGGCCTTGTCGGTGCCGATGGCGCGACCCATGCCGGTTCGTTCGACGTGACCTACCTCGCCACGCTGCCCAACATGGTGGTGATGGCCGCTGCCGACGAGGCGGAACTGGTCCACATGGTCCATACCGCTGCGAAGCACGACAGCGGCCCGATCGCCTTCCGCTATCCGCGCGGCAACGGCGTGGGCGTGGCGCTTCCCGAGGTTCCCGAACAGCTGGAGATCGGCAAGGGCCGCGTGGTCCGCGAAGGCTCCAAGGTGGCGATCCTCTCGCTCGGCACGCGTCTGGCCGAAGCGCTCAAGGCCGCCGATACGCTCGATGCCAAGGGGCTTTCGACGACGGTTGCGGACATGCGCTTCGCCAAGCCGCTCGATACCGACCTGATCCGCCGCCTGATGCTGAGCCATGAGGTGGTCATCACGATCGAGGAAGGCTCGGTCGGTGGTCTCGGCGCCCATGTCCTCACCATGGCGAGCGACGAGGGGCTGACCGATGCGGGCCTCAGGATCCGCACGATGCGTCTGCCGGACGTGTTCCAGGACCACGACAAGCCCGATGTGCAGTACGACGAGGCGGGGCTCAACGCGCCGAACATCGTCGATACCGTGCTCAAGGCGCTGCGCCACAACAGCACCGGCGTTGCCGAGGCGCGCGCCTGAGATCGGCGGTCAGTGCCTGCCGGTCAGGCAGGCTCTTCGGGAATGAAGCGCAGGATGCCGGCGAGCCGCGCTGGCTTGCCGGTGTCCCTTGTGTGGTTGATGCCATCCGTCACCGGCACTTCGGCAAAGTCGAAGGGGCTCATGCCGTCGAGGCAGGCGACATTCACGCCGAACTGGTTGGGGTTCGAGCGACGCTGATGATGCGTGTAGATGCCGCAGCGCGAGCAGAAGAAGTGCTCAGCTTCCCGCGTGTTGAAGCGGTAGCTCGTCAGCACGTCTTCGCCTTCTATGATGCGCACGCCGCCCATCTCGGTCGAGACGGCGACTGCACCGCGCATCCGGCAATAGGAACAGGTGCAGCGGCGGATGGAGCGGAAGCCATCGCTCAAGGTCGCTTCGAACCGGACTGCGCCGCAGTGGCATTGCCCCCCATGCGTGTCCGGTGCCTGCGTGTCCGGTGTCTGCGCGCCCTGTCGATTGTCGGATGTCATTGTTCGCTCTCCCGTTTTCCTGCTGGGACAGGAGTATGACGGGCTGCGTTCATGGCGCCAAGAGCCTGTGCGGCTGACAGCAAAAGGCCCGGAAGATCGTCTGATCCTCCGGGCCTTTTGCTGTGTCAGTGCTTCGTCACCGGATGCATGCCTGCCTCGCTGGCCTCCAGCCCGGCTTCCGCCGCGCCGAGCAGCGGTTCGTCGGGCTGACCGGCGCCCAGTGTGCCAAGGTGCATCCAGCGCCGTACCAGCAGCGAGAGGGCAAGGACGACCACGGCAATGCCGATCGTTACCCAGCCGATGCGGGTATAGACGTGAAGCGTGACGGCCTTGCTCATCTCACCGCCCGAGCCGCTCGTCGCCTCGCCGATCTTGCCGGCGATGAAGTTGCCCGCAGCGGTCATGTAGAACCAGGCGCCCATCACGAAGCTGCCCAGATGCAGCGGCGAGAGGCGCGTCATGGCGGAAAGGCCGACCGGCGAAAGGCACAGTTCGCCGGTGGTGTGCAGCAGGTAGATCAGGAACACGAAGACCACCGAGGTCATCACCGCCGGATTGTCGGTGCCTGCGCCCCACACGAAAACGAGGAAGCCGAGGCCGACCTGGATCAGCGCATAGCCGAACTTGGCAGGCGCCGAAGGCTCCCACCCGCGCTTGGCGAGCCATTGCCACAGCCCTGCGAAGATCGGACCGAACAGCACGATGTAGATCGGGTTGATCGACTGGAACAGGCTGGTCGGCACCCCGCCGCGATCGACGAACTTGTCGGTATAGAGGCTGAGTGAGCCGCCTGCCTGCTCGTACAGGCCCCAGAAGATCGGATTGAGGGCGATCAGGAACAGGATCGCAAAGATGCGCTCACGCGGTTCCTTGGGCAGCTTGAAGGCTTCGTAGAAAGTATAGGCCAGCATCGCGATACCGCAGACGATCAGCGCGGTCTGGATCACGTCGAGGTACTGGATCAGCAGCCAGATCACGCCGACAGAGGCGATGCCGATGCCATAGAGCATCCATTCGCGCGCCTTGGCGAGCGGGACGGGCGGCTCGCCGTTGCCGCGCAGGGCAGGCTTGCCGAAGGCGAAGATCACCATGCCCAGCACCATGCCGATGCCCGCAAGGCCGAAGCCCCATGACCAGCCGATGGTTTCGCCCAGATAGCCGACCAGGATCGTGCCGAGCGCCGAGCCGGTGTTGATGCCCATGTAGAAGATCGTATAGGCGCTGTCGCGGCGGATGTCGGTGATCTTGTAGAGCTGGCCGACGATGACCGAGATGTTGGCCTTCAGGAAGCCCGAGCCGACGATGATCAGTGCCAGCGCCAGCCAGAACACGTTGATCGCCGGGTCCGCCTGCTTGGTGGCCGGATCGGTTATCCCGTGCAGGCCCTCATAGGCCATCGCCAGATGGCCGAGCGCGAGGACGATGCCGCCGAACAGGACCGCCTTGCGCTGCCCCAGCCAGCGGTCGGCGAGATAGCCGCCCAGCACCGGGGTGATGTAGACGAGGCTGGTATAGCCGCCGTAGATCAGGCTGGCATGGCCATCGTCGAACAGCCAGAACTTGGTGAGGTAGAGGATCAGCAGCGCGCGCATGCCGTAATAGGAAAAGCGCTCCCACATTTCCGCATAGAACAGCACGAACAGGCCGCGCGGGTGGCCTGCGAATTCCTCGCTGCGGCGTGCGGCGATCAGCCCGCCCACCATCAGCACCACGAAAAGGGCGACGGCGGCAATCGCGCCGATCCAGTCACCCTCGTTCCACATTTCCATCGGCTTCATGCGAAGTCCCACCATCCCTGTAGCACGTCGGCGGTTCGCCGATCCGAAACGGGGAGGTTATCAACCCGTGCGACGGTGTAAATGGGAGCCAAATACCATCTCGAACGTTCCCGTGGTGGTACAGGTATGAGAAATCAGGCCAATACCTTACCCATTGCGTGACTGAGGGTCCGGTGGCAACTTAACTGTGCGAATGCTGCTGCGCTCACGCAAGATAATGATTCGCGTGGCTTTGAAACTTTTTTGGGGGTGACACCGATGATCCGTTCGGAATTGCTGCATGTGCTGGCAAAGGAAAATCCGGAACTGCGCATCGAGGATGTGGAGCGCGCACTCGATACTTTCTTCGAAGAGATCACCCAGCGACTGGCCGATGGCGGTCGTGTCGAACTGCGTGGCTTCGGCGCGTTTTCCACGCGGGAGCGCGAAGGCCGTACCGGCCGTAACCCGCGCACGGGCGACAGCGTCGAAGTGCCTGCCAAGCGCGTGCCCTATTTCAAGCCCGGCAAGGAAATCCGCGAGCGCCTCAACGCCGAATGATGCGTCGGGCGATTTTCCATGCTTTGGGGGCAAGGCTTTGGAAAATTGCATAAAGTGCGTGATTTTGACGGATTCTCCGTGAACGCGTTTGCGGTCTGCGCAGACGCTGGTATGGGCTGTCAGCCGTACCTAGGATAGGGCGGGCAATCACCGGGCGGGCGTGGCGGAATGGTAGACGCAGCGGACTTAAAATCCGTTTGGGCTTCCCAGTGCGGGTTCGAGTCCCGCCGCCCGTACCAGTGGTTTTTCAACCCCTTGGGCAAGTTCTTGCAGCTGCGCTGCGCAATGCTCCTGCAAATATTAATACTTTTTAAATGCGCGATACTGTAAAACACGGGCTGCGGCATCAGCATGTAGTTTCAAAGAATCGGGTGGCCATGCGTTAGTGGACCGTTTTTTCGTCCGCACCGCTGTGCGGATGGGCAAAGGGGGTATGGCAAGGTCATGGAGCACGTCGGTGGTTTCGATCCGGTTTACCCGGCCGAAGTCGCGCCCAGCGGTGCGGAGCTTCGCGAGCGGCCGCGCTTTGCGCTCTTGCTGCGTAGCGCGAAGCTGATAGGCGATCAGGGCGAGTTCCTGTGTATTGTGCGCGACGTATCCGAAAGCGGCGTGCGTCTGAAACTGTTCAACGACCTCTCCCGTATGACGAGCCTTTCGCTGGAAATGGCGACCGGCGATCTTTTCGCCCTCGACATGGTATGGGCCCGCGATGGCGAAGCCGGGTTCCGCTTTCTCGATCCTATCGACATTCAGCGCTTTATCGGTGAGGGAGGCCCTTATCCCAAGCGCCCGATCCGCCTGCGCTTGCGTCATCCGGCCCGGTTGATGATAGCCGGAGAACCGCACGTGGCGATGATCGTTGACCTGTCGCGACAGGGCGCCGGGGTCGAGACCCAGCGCCATCTCGCCATCGGTCAGCGCATGCGGCTGGAAGCGGAAGGCCTGCCGCCATTCGACGCCACCGTCTGCTGGCGCCGTCATCCGGGTTATGGGCTCGTTTTCACTCAATTGATGAGCCTGGAGGAACTGGCCGAGCGTTCGGCTCGCGTGCAGGCGATGAGCTTTACCGAGGCGCCTTGATACCGTGGGGCTCGGGTTCAGTCCGGAGTGAAGATCATCGCTGCGCCGTTCATGCAATAACGCTTGCCGGTTGGTGGTGGCCCGTCGTCGAAAACGTGGCCCAGATGGCCGCCGCAGCGCGAACATCGCACTTCGGTTCGCACCATGCCGAAAGTCCGGTCGGTCGCCGTTAGTGTTGTGCCGGGCAGGGGTTTCCAGAAGCTGGGCCACCCGGTGTGGCTGTCGAACTTGGTCTTTGATGAAAACAGCGGATTGCGATCCGCGACGCAGACGAAAGTGCCTGGTCTGTGCTCGCTGTTGAGCGGCGAGGAATAGGCGCGCTCGGTGCCGCCCTTTCGCAGGATGGCAAATTGCACCGGCGTCAGGCGCTGGCGCCATTGGTCTTCGGAATAGCTGACGGGATAGCTGCGCGCCTTTGCCGGAACTGCGATGGCGAGTGCACTGGCGGAGCCCATGGCTGCAAGCAAGGTGCGGCGGGACAGCGATATTTGATCGAACGATCGGGGCATGGCGCGATCTCCTCATCACAGGAGATCGCGCCATGCGGCGTGAAGTCAATGGGGCGCAGGTTTTTTACTGGCGGAGCGCCCGACCATCATGCGCAAAATACGTGCGGTATGGCTCTTTCGGACAGGTGCCGGGCCTGACTTCATGACTCTCTTGCGGAACAGGCGCGCGCCGAACCGGATCAGGACGATCACCCAGGCGATCTGCCATGCGATGGCGAGCAGATGCGGCCAGAGCCTGGGATCCTGCGCTGCCCGGGCGAGCATCGCATAGGGAGAACTGAACGGGAAGAGGCAGATGGCGATCTCGCCGGGGCTGCCGGGCACGGTGACCGCAAAGGTCGCCAGAAAGAAGATCACCAGTTGCATCATCGATGCGGGCATCGACAGCGTCTGCACTTCGCGCACCGTTGTCGCCATCGAGCCTATGGCAAGGAATACCGATCCCAGCAGCAGGTAGGCCAGCATGAAATAGATGGCGCCAAGCGCGAAGAGAGCGGGCCAGCCCACCGCAGGAGTAGGCAGTGTCAGCGAGACATGGCCGCCGATCAGGATCGCGCCGGCCAACGATCCCCAGCAGGCAATGCCGACCAGCGATATTCCCAGCATGGCAAACAGCTTGCCCATGAAGACCGCATCCATCGGAATGGCGGCGGCCAGAACTTCGATGATCTTGTTTCCTTTTTCCTCCACCAGGTTGGAGAGGACCATGCCCGCCAGCAGCATCGTCAACAGGAACAGAAGGGTTTGTGCGCCTTTCGCGGTTGCCAGTTCTCCGGCGTGCTGGCTGGCGCCCGATGTCGTGGTCGTCACCAGCGTAACCGACGGGTAACGGGCATCTGGCCCGGTTTTTGCAGCCTGTGCCAGCAGCGCCGTTGGACCACGCCAGTTTTCGAGACGCCCCTGCGTGCCGGTCAGGCGCGGGGCAGACGGTGTGCCCGAGAGGATCGCGGCGATCTCGCCCTTGCCGCTGCGCAGCGCGGTGCCGGGATCGAAATGTTGCCCCGGCGCCAGCCGCTGCACCACTGTCAGATCCGGCAGGATGGCAGCGAATTCGGGCTTCAGGCGATCGTATGCGCCCAGTACGGCGTCCACGTCGGCAGACTGCATGGCAATGCCCAGCTGAGGTGGTGCCACGGTCTTTTCCGCATGCGAGCCCAGTCCATGGGCGAGGGCGAAGATAACAACCGGGAACAACGGTCCACACAGGAACCAGAGGAAACTGCGGCTGAGCAGGATCGCGAAGAAGTCGCGCCGCGCAACTACGAAGGCGGCGGAGAGGATCGGCAGGCGGCCCTTCATGCGGCGTCTCCTTCGGTGGTGGATTGTGTGAGCGCACGCGCGGCGGCCTCTCCGGCGATGGAGACGAAGGCATCGTGCAGCCCGGCACGCTCGATCGATAGCGAGAGGATACCGGCATCGCCTTCGATCAGGGCACGCAGCAGCGGTTCGATGCCGCTCTCGGGCAGGGCGAAGAGGTGATAGCGCCCCTCGCGCCGGGTATCGGCGGGCAGGACGTGGCGCCAGGGGCCTTCGGGATCGCGGGTTTCCAGCCGCACGCGGGGGCGGATACGGTCGCGCGCGACGTCGACCGGTCCGGCGAAGGGAACGCGACCGCCCGCAATGATCGCAACATCGTCGCACAGGCGCTCGGCATGGGCGATGACGTGGGTGGAGAAGATCACGGTCGTGCCGGCTGCGGCGAGCGCGCGCATGGTCTCTTCGAGCCGCCCCTGATTGATCGCATCGAGGCCGGAGAAAGGCTCGTCGAAGATGACCAGACGAGGATGATGGACCAAGGTGCCCAGAATCTGCACCTGCTGCGCCATGCCCTTGGAAAGCTGGCGAATCTGCCGGTCGGCGGCATGGCCAAGGCCGTGTTCCTCCAGCAGGGCCCGGCCGCGCTCACGCCCGATTTTCAGGGGCAGGCCGCGCAGTGCGCCCAGAAAAGCGATCGCCTCCACGGCTTTCATGGCGGGATAGAGGCCGCGCTCTTCGGGAAGGTAGCCGATCAGTCGGGCGACATCCTGTGGGTTCGCGGCGCCCAGTACGCGGCGGGTGCCCTCGTCCGGGTCGATGATGCCCAGCAGCATCCGCAGCGTCGTGGTCTTGCCCGCGCCATTGGGGCCGAGAATGCCGTAGAGCGCCCCTTCGGGTACGGAAATGTCGACACCGTTGACGGCAGTGGTGCCCTCGAAGCGCTTGATCAGGCCCCGTGCTTCTATCGCGAGCGGTCGATCGGAGGGGGGCGTTTCTGCCAGCATCGCATTGCCCGGCTCATCTGCTACGTTGTCGCTCACCGTACTATCTCCTATGGGCCGCCGCCGGGTGCCCGATGAGACGGTGCCCTGTGAAAGGAGCCCTTGCAAGCGTGACGACTACCGCGCTCGAATTGCTGACGAAAGACCTGGAGGCAGAGGCGCGTGCGCTGGGCTTCGCGGCTTTCGGTATCGCGTCGGCGCGCGAGGACGAGGTGCGGGCGTCGCGACTGGAAGAATGGCTGGCAGAAGGCGCCTATGGCTCGATGGAGTGGATGGCTGATCGTCTCCACCACCGTCGCTCGCCGCAGGGCCTGTGGCCGCAGGCGCGCAGCGTCATCGCGCTGGGGATGAGTTATGCCCCGGCGCTCGATCCGCTGCGGCTGGAGGCTGAGCCGCAGGTCGGGCGCATCTCGGTCTATGCGCAGGGTGCCGATTATCACGATGTCGTGAAGAAGGCGCTCAAGCATCTGGCGCGCTGGCTGGTGGGCGAAGCGGCGAAGCGGGGTATTCCGGATGCCGAGGTGAAGGTGTTCACCGATACCGCGCCGGTGATGGAAAAGCCGCTGGGGCAGGCCGCCGGGCTGGGCTGGCAGGGCAAGCACACCAATCTGGTCAGCCGCGAGGAAGGCTCGTGGCTGTTTCTGGGCGAGATCTACACCAGCCTCGATCTACCTCTGTCAACGCCGGGTCGCGATCGCTGTGGATCGTGCAGCGCCTGTCAGGATGCCTGCCCGACGGCGGCGTTCCCAGCCCCCTACCGGCTCGATGCGCGGCGCTGCATCAGCTATCTGACGATCGAGCACAAGGGGCCGGTGCCCGAAGAGTTCCGGGCGGCGCTGGGCAATCGTATCTATGGCTGCGACGATTGTCTGGCGGTCTGCCCGTGGAACAAGTTTGCCGATACCGCGCATCGCATCAAGGCGTTCCTGCCGCGTGCCGAACTAACCGCGCCCGAGCTTGCCGATCTGCTGACGCTGGACGATGCGGGTTTCCGCAAGCTGTTCTCGGGCTCGCCGATCAAGCGGGTAGGGCGCAACCGGTTCGTGCGCAACTGCCTCTATGCGGCAGGTAACAGCGGGTTGCGCAAACTGCTCCCGTTGGTGGAAGCGCTGCTTGGCGACGAGGACGAAGCGGTCGCCGATGCAGCGAAGTGGGCATTGGAGAGATTGCAGGCGGGGCAGGAGGCCTGAGAGTCCGTTTGAAAATTCGCATGCGCGAATTTTCAAACGGACTCTGAGCTTCCCGCCGATCCGTTACATCAGATCCTTGAGGTTGGTCTCGATATCGGCGAGGGCATCGGGATCGACTTTCGTGCCCGCCTCGATCAGCTTGCGGCCCTGCACGTAGTCCTTCACCCGGTTGACCGCATCGATGGCGAGCACGCGGCCGTCTTTCAGGTAGACCACCGAGAACGCGCGTGTCGCCGGATCGCCGCGCAGAACGGCGGTGTCGTGGCCCGCACCGATCCCGGCGGTCTGCAGCTTGAGATCGTACTGGTTTGACCAGAACCACGGGAAGGCCTTGTAGGCTTTCGGCTCCTCCGCCTCGCCTTCGGTCTGCGCGGCACAGATCGCCTTGGCCACGCTGGTCGCCATGTCGTTGGCGTTCTGCACCGATTCCACGCGCATCACGCGCCCGCCGGCAAAGTCGCAGGCGAAGGCCGCGCAGTCGCCGATCGCATAGATGTCCGGCAGCGAGGTGCGGCAGAACTCGTCGACATCGACGCCGTTCGCCCCGCTCGCGCCTGCCAGGATCAGCGGGCCGACCGCAGGCACGATGCCGATCCCCACTATCACCGCGTCGGCGGGCAGCACCTCGCCGTCGGCCAGCCGCACGCCGGTGACGCGCTTCCCGTCGCCTTCGAGGCCCTCGACCGCCGCGCCGATCCGCAGATCGACGCCGTGGGCGCGGTGCTCGTCCTGATAAAAGGTCGAAAGCGCCTCTCCGGCGACGCGCGCCAGCACCCGGTCGAGGGCTTCGAGCAGCGTCACCTCAAGGCCCAGCTTGGCCATCACAGCTGCCGCCTCCAGCCCGATATAGCCGCCACCGATGACGACGATCTTCCTCGCACCCGCATCGACCTCGGCCATCAGCGTGTCGCAGTCCTCGCGAGTGCGCACGGCGTGGATGCCTGCCAGTTCCGAGCCCGAACATGAGAGGCGACGCGGGTCGCCACCGGTCGCCCAGACGAGCGTGCCGTAGGTCATCGCAGAACCATCGGAGAGCGCCACCGAATGCGCCGCCGCATCGACCTTCACGACTTCGGTGCCGAGGCGGAAAGTCACGTCCTTCTCGGCCCAGAACGTGGGCGGGCGGATATAGAGCCGGTCAAAGGTCTTCTCGCGCGCAAAGTATTCCTTCGAGAGCGGCGGTCGCTCGTAAGGATACTCCGGCTCGCGACCGATCACGCTCACGGTCCCAGAAAAGCCGTTCTGCCGAAGCGCAATGGCGCACTGCGCACCGCCATGCCCTGCGCCTACGATAATTACGTCCGAATGCGTCATGGCAGGCGTGTTGGCCGCAAATCGGACTATCGGTCAATGCCCGTATTGCGAACGGGCAGTTTCAACTGTGTTTCAGTGCATCCATTGTCAATTCCAGCGAGCGGATCTGGGCTTGTGGATCGTAGGTCGCGCAGGCGCAGATCACCTCGTCGGCACCGGTGCGTTCGACGAAGGCCTCGATGCTTTCCCGCACGTCCTGCGGGGTGCCGACGGCGCGCACGGAGCGGACCTGCTCCAGCATGGCATTCGCGGCGGCAGGCAGGCTGGCGCGATAGTCGCGGACCGGCGGTGGCAGGCGCAGCGGCTGGCCCGAGCGCAGGGCAACGAAGCTCTGGTCGGTGGAAGAGGCGAGATATTCGGCTTCTTCGCGGGTGTCGGCAGCCAGAACGTTGATCGCGGCCATGAAGTGCGGCTTGTCGAGCATGGCCGAGGGCTGGAACCGCTCGCGATAGATGCGCGCGGCTTCGTCGAGGTGCGTCGGCGCGAAGTGCGAGGCGAAGGCATAGGGCAGGCCGAGCACGGCGGCGAGCTGCGCGCCGAACAGGCTGGAGCCGAGCACCCAGATCGCCACATCCGCGCCCGAGGCCTGCGGCGAGGCGACGCCGCCCACCGCCTGCCCACCGAAGCGGGCCTGCAGTTCGACGATATCGTTGGGGAAGCGCTCCGCCGCGCCGACGATATCCTTGCGCAAGGCCTGTGCAAGGCGACCGTCCGCACCTGCCGCGCGCCCGAGGCCGAGGTCGATACGGCCCGGAAACAGGGCATCGAGCGTGCCGAACTGTTCGGCGATCAGATATGGCGTGTGGTTGGGCAGCATAATGCCGCCCGCGCCGATGCGGATCGTGCTGGTCGCATTGCCAAGGTGTGCGAGCACGACCGAAGTCGCCCCTCCCGCGATCCCGTCCATTCCGTGATGCTCGGCCACCCAGAAGCGCGAGTAACCGGCTTTCTCGGCAGCCTGCGCGGTCGCGGTGGTTGCCGCGAGGGCCGAGGAGATGCTCTCGCCCTCACGGACGGGAACGAGATCGAGCAGGGAGAGGGGAATGGTCATTTCGGTTTCGCGGGCGTCCCTTGCTGGGCAGGAGCGGCGGTCTTGGCGGGAGCGGTGCCGGAAGCGGCAGGCCCTTGCGCATCGATCTGGTCCAGCTGGCTGAGGTAATCGCGGGCGGTCTGCGCCTCGTCGCTGTCGGGATCGGCCTGGATCACCGATTGCCAGCTCTTGCGGGCGGCATCCTCGTGCTTGGAGAGCATGGCGATGGCGCCTGCCTCAAGCCCGACAGCGGCGCCGTAAGGCGATTTTGGCGGGGAAAGCGCACCGGCCTTCTCGATCTGGGTCTGGGCTTCTGCAAGGTTGCCGAGACGGCGAGAAAGCGTGGCCGAGAGCAGCCAGACTTGTGCGTTGTTCGGATCGGCCTGGCGACGCTCCGCCAATACGACACCGGCCTGTACAGGCTGCCCAAGGGCGACCAATGCGCGGGCACGGTCGAGATCAATCGAGGTGACGAGGCTGCCGTCGCTGCCTGCCTTGGCGTCGGTTTCGGCATCGCCGAGAAGGGAGAGCGCAACGGTGGGGTCGTTGGCGGCGAGCGCCGCGTTGCCCGCCATTGCGCCAAGCCGGGCGCGGCTGGCGTGGTCACCGGCATCGGCCGCATCGCGCGCCTGAGTGAAAGCGCGCTGCGCGTCAGGCCACTGGTCGAGCGCGGTGTAAGCCTGGCCCAGGCACATCCCGGCGCGGACACGGACGGCGCCAGTCGCGCTGGACATCGCCTTTTCGGCAACGTCAACGGCCTGCTCGGGATCGGCATCGACCGCGTCGATACAGCCTGACGCCGCTTTGGGCTGCGGCAAAAGTGGCGCCGAAGCGGCGGCATCGGCAGCGTCCTGCTCGCGCTTGCGGGCCTGATTGGCCTTCTTCTCGATGATCTCTTCGGGCAGCGCCGAAGGGCCGGTCTGCATGCCGGTGATCGGATCGACCTGAAGCATCATCAGCGGCGCGAGGAGCAGGGGAAACGGCATGGCGGGCAGATCTTTCGGGTCAGGTCGCTGCCGGTTCGTGCGTCAGGATCAGGTGCGCAACGGTGCCGAGCAGCAGGCGGATGTCGGATTCGCGCGAGAGGCGATGATCGCCGTCCTTGATCAGCGTGACCTGCACCTCGGATGAACGCAGGTGCTCGGCCAGGCGCAGGGAAATGTCGAAGGGCACGTCGGTATCGCGCTGGCCGTGGAGCAGGCGCACCGGGCCGTCGAAGGCGATTTCGCGATCGAGCATGAGGTTGGCCTGACCGTCCGCCCAGAAGCCGGGATGCGTCGGCGTGGGCTCGGGGCCGTAGGGGTTCTCTTCCCAGAGCGTGGCACCCTCGGCGAGCAGTGCCTTGTCCATCTGCGCGATGCCCCATTCGGTGAAGTCCGGCGCGGCGGCTATGCCGACCAGACCGCGCACTCGCTCGGGCAGCGCTGAGGCGACCATCAGCATCAGCCAGCCGCCCATCGATGAGCCGACGAGGACGACCTCGCCCAGTTCCAGCGCCTCGATCAGCGCGATCACCTCGTCGCGCCAGCGCGAGAGGGTGCCATTGGCGAACTCGCCGCCGCTTTCGCCACAGCCCGAATAGTCGAGCAGCAGGCAGGCGCGCCCGTTCGCCTGGGCCATCGCGAAGAGGGCCAGCGCTTTCGAGCCGGTCATGTCGGAAAGGTATCCGGGCAGGAACACGATGGCGGGGCCGGCGCCGGCCGTGAAGCGGTAGGCAATGCGGCGCCCGTCGGCGAGGGTGAGGTATTGCGGCGGGAAGGGAACGACAGTCTCGGTCATGGCCCGCCATCTGGGGATGCGCGGCGGCGAGGGCAAGTCTCGAAAGGTAAGCGATTGTACGGTCGGATCAGATGTGTTCGGCGTCCTCACGCAGGAAGATCGCCTCGATGGCGAGGTCGAACAGGTCGGCGATGCGGAAGGCCAGCGGTAGCGAGGGATCGTATTTGCCCGTTTCGATCGCGTTCACGCTCTGGCGGCTGACGCCCAGCTGCTCGGCGAGATCCTGCTGGCTCCAGCCGCGTTCGGCGCGCAGGACCTTGAGGCGGTTCTTCACTGGGTGCCTCCGCGCGCGCGCCAGGCGTTGGCCGCCATACCGGCGAACAGGCAGACCGCCCAGAGCGGAAAGACGAAGAACAGCGGCAGGCGCGGTACGTTGGTATAGATTTCCAGAATGCCCCAGACGCTGCAGATCGCAAGGGTCAGGCCGGTCGCGATCATCGCCTTGCGCACTTCGAGCATGCGCAGATATTCGTCGTCGAGCTCAAGGAACAGCCGCGCGATCGACCAGAGCATGCCCAGCACCGCAAGGCCGGGCAGCAGCGCGATGGCAATCGTGCCGACCGAGGTCGTGCTGTGCTTGTGCAGCAGCGCCGATGCCGTGGCGATGGCGCCGGTATAGAGCACGGCGCTGACGGCCATACGGCGCGCATAGCGTTTGTAGGCGGGATTCTTGGGCTGGGTGAAAGGATTGCAGGATGTCATGACAAGCCTCCTTGCCTGTTGGTAAAGGAAACTTGTCATTTCAAGACTGTTTTGTCAAGTATCATTGACATAAAGCGAAGGCCTTGGCTGTGCTCATACCAACATCCTTGGATTCCTTCCGCATTGGCGCTACATCGCCCGGCATGACGCAGGCGCGCCCTACCCAGACGACGACTACCACCCGGTGCCACCGGGCACGGTCGGTCGCGGTCTGAAGTCGCCGCGCTGCCGTCGCCCGGAATTTCGGGCGGGGCTGGCGTCTCTCTCCCGAAACGAAGCCGTTTTAGACGACGCTGCACCTTCACCCGGCGGCGTGCCTGTGCCATGGCGCGCTGCAAAGCCCGGTTCTCAAGAGTCCGGGTCCATGACGCTTTGACGCCCACATGCCGTTGGTATGGCATGGGGCAAACGAAAGATGAGTTCGCACATGTCCGAGATGTTCAAGATCAGCCTGCCCGACGGTTCCGTTCGCGAGATGCCCGAAGGCTCGACCCCGGCAGACGTCGCCGCTGCCATCGGCCCCGGCCTTGCCAAGGCGGCCATTGCCGCGCGGATCGATGGGGAACTGGTCGATCTCACCCGGCCCTTTGCGGGCGATGCGAACCTTGCTCTCGTGACCTCGCGCGATGAGGCCGAAGCGCTCGAGCTGGCACGGCACGACTATGCGCACGTTCTGGCCGAGGCGGTGCAGGCGCTGTTCCCCGGCACGCAGATCACTTTCGGCCCGGCGACCGACGACGGTTTCTATTACGACGTGATGGCGCCCGAAAGCCGCGAGCCGTTCTCGATGGACGATCTTCCGGCGATCGAGGAGAAGATGCGCGAGATCATCAAGGCCGACAAGCCGCTGGTCCGCGAAGTCTGGAGCCGCCAGCAGCTGATCGAGCGCTGGACCTCGGAAGGCGAACGCTTCAAGGCCGAGTGGGCTGCCGAACTGCCCGAGGGCGAGGAACTGACGGTCTACTGGTCGGGCCAGCCCGGCTCGCAGGGGGCGTGGCTCGACATGTGCCGCGGTCCGCACCTGCCCTCGACCGGCAAGCTCGATCCCGCCGCCTTCAAGCTGACGCGTGTCTCGGGTGCCTACTGGCGCGGCGACCAGAAGAACGCGCAGCTGACGCGCATCTACGGCACCGGCTGGCTCAACAAGAAGCAGCTGAACGAGCACCTGACGCGCCTTGAAGAGGCTGCCAAGCGCGATCACCGCCGTCTGGGTCAGGAGATGGACCTGTTCCACCTCCAGTCCGAAGCGCATGGTTCGGTGTTCTGGCACCCCAAGGGCTATGTGATCTGGCGCGAGCTGGAAGCCTACATGCGCCGCGCCATCGACGGTGCCGGTTACAAGGAGGTGAAGACCCCGCAGGTCATGGACGCGCGCCAGTGGGAGCAGTCCGGCCACTGGGGCAAGTATCGCGAGAACATGTTCGTCATCCCCGACGAAGTGCCCAACGTCGAGGACGAAGGCCCGATCGTCTCGGACGAGGCCGAGTGGATGGCGCTCAAGCCGATGAACTGCCCGGCGCACCTGCTGATCTTCCGTCAGGGCATCAAGTCGTACCGCGAACTGCCGCTGCGCATCTACGAGAACGGCTGCTGTCACCGCAACGAGCCGCACGGCGCGCTCCACGGCCTGATGCGCGTGCGCCAGTTCACGCAGGACGATGCCCATATCTTCTGCCGCGAAGACCAGATCGTCGCCGAAGTGCGCGCGTTCTGCGAACTGGCGGACCGCGTCTACAAGGACTTCGGCTTCACGTACGCGATCAAGCTGGCGCTGCGCCCCGAAAAGCGCTTCGGCACCGAAGAGATGTGGGACATGGCCGAAACGGAGCTGCGCAATGCGGTGTCCGACGCCGGCCTTGCGACGGCGGAATACGGCTGGGAAGAGCTGCCGGGTGAAGGCGCGTTCTATGCGCCCAAGCTGGAATGGCACCTGACCGACGCGATCGGTCGCACCTGGCAGGTCGGCACGATCCAGTCCGACCGCGTTCTGCCCGAGCGTCTCGATGCCTCGTATATCGGCGAGGACGGCGACCGTCACCGCCCGATCATGCTCCACCGCGCGATCTTCGGTTCCTACGAGCGCTTCATCGGCATCCTGATCGAGCACTTCGCGGGCAAGCTGCCGGTCTGGCTCGCCCCGGTGCAGGCGGTGGTCGCCACGATCGTCTCAGACGCCGATCCCTATGCCTACGAGGTGATGGAAAAGCTGAAGGCGGCGGGCGTTCGCGTCGAGACCGATCTTCGCAACGAGAAGATCAACTACAAGGTGCGCGAGCATTCGCTGAAGAAGGTTCCGCACCTGCTGGTCGTCGGCAAGCGCGAGGCCGAGGAAGGCACCGTCGCCCTGCGCACGCTGGGCGCCGAGCACCAGAAGGTCATGTCGCTGGACGAGGCGATTGCCCTGCTCAAGGCCGAGGCGACCGCGCCTGACCTGCGTGGGAAGGACGCCTGACATGATCCAGCGCGAACTCCTCGACGCGGCCTGGGTGCCGGGTGGTGAAAAGCTCGAACTGTTCCGGCACGACAAGGACTTCATGATCGTGCTGGGGCACAACGAACTGATGAGTTCGCGCCAGTGGGGCTCGGAAGAGGCGCTGGCGGTGCAGTCGATCGAACGCATCGCCCACGCCAAGCGTCCGCATATCCTGATCGGTGGCTACGGCATGGGCTTCACGCTGCGCGCAGCGTTGAAGCTGCTGCCTGCCGACGCGAAAATAACGCTGGTCGAACTCGTGCCAGAGATCATCAAATGGGCGCGCGGCCCGATGGCGGACCTCGCTGCCGGGTGCCTCGACGATCCGCGCGTGAACCTCGTGATGAGCGATGTCGCGCAGATGATCGACGGTGCGCGCGGCGAATACGATGCGATCCTCCTCGATGTCGACAACGGCCCGGACGGCCTCGTGCGCGAGGACAACAACGTGATCTATTCCAAGGCAGGGCTGCGCGCCGCGCGCGCGGCACTGACGCCCGGCGGGGTGCTGTCGATCTGGTCGGCAGGCCCGGACCCGGCGTTCGCGCGCCGTCTGGAGCGCAACGGCTTCACAGTCGAGGAACGCCGCGTCCACGCCCGCAGCAACGGCAAGGGCGCCAAGCACACGATCTGGTTCTCGA
Organism: Novosphingobium sp. BAM6; assembly: GCF_057784955.1. Classification (NCBI taxonomy): domain Bacteria; kingdom Pseudomonadati; phylum Pseudomonadota; class Alphaproteobacteria; order Sphingomonadales; family Sphingomonadaceae; genus Novosphingobium; species Novosphingobium sp. BAM6. The sequence continues at coordinate 270,254 of NZ_JBYNTR010000002.1, forward strand.
AAGCCGCCTGACGGGAGGGGCTGAGGTCGACTTCTACCAGGGCACGGTCTTGCCGAAGCGATCGAGATATTCGAGGCCGGGACGCTGGCGCTTGGTCTCGATGATATCGGCCAGGATCGGCAGCGAGTCTTCCAGCGTATAAGGCGCATCAGCGCCGCCGAGATCGGTGCGAATCCAGCCGGGCGCCAGCGTCAGCAGCGCGCGAGAGGCATCCTTCTCGCGCGCCGCGAAGCTGCGCATCGCCATGTTGAGAGCCGCCTTCGAGCAGCGATAGACTTCGCGCAGGCCCACTTCGTTGTTGGCGATGCTGCCCTGTCCGGACGACATGACACCGATGAGGCCGCTTGCCGGGACAAGGTGCTGCAACGCCTCGATCACTCGCATCGGTGCGAAAGCGTTGGTGAGCATCACGTGCTGGAAAGTCTCGGCTGTGGCCAATCCGACCGGCGTGTCGGGTTCTTCGTTGGTCGTGCCCGCATTGACGAACAGCATGTCGAGCGTCTGGCTGCCCAGCCGATCGCGCAGAGCCGCGGTTTCATCAGCGGAGTTGATGTCCAAGGTCTCGACGATCAGGCGTCCGGCGCAAGTCTCGGCCAGATCGTGCAGGGGTGTGCGCGAACCGCTGCGCACGGTGCCGATCACGCGCCAGCCGCGCGCCAGAAATTCACCGGCAAGGCCGAGGCCAAGACCGCGTGAGGCGCCGACGATAAGCAGGGTGGGTTCGGTCATGGCAGGCTCCTGTTTCCAAGGTTGCCTGCTATCTGGGGACGGTTACCACCGCCCGCCAGTGCCGTTTCCCAACTCCCTAAGTTACTTACAGCCAGCTGTCGGTGAGCTTCGTCGCCACTTCGATGTCGTTGAGGAAGTCCACTTCGCCCCAGCCGAGGCCCTCGATCGAGACGGTGCCGACCTGCATCGTCGGGGCGATCCAGTCGATCACTTTCAGATACCAGTGCTGGACGCCCTCGGGCGTGCGCATGACCTTGCGGACGGTTTCGCGGAACAGGTCCACGCCCTCGCCCCGGAAGGCGAGAAAGCCGATCGATTCGGCGTTGGACTGTGCGGCGGTCAGCGTCTTGCCGATGTGGACGAGGCGGCCATCGGCCTGGCGTTCCACTTTCATGTCGTCGCTGTCGTAGCCGTCGGCCTTCACGTCCACGGTGACGGTGATCGGCCAGGGCTTGCCGTCCGGCGCCAGCGCGCCTTCCTGCACTTTGGCGACGATCTCTTCCGATACCAGCGTGTCGCCGTTCAGGATCACGAAGTCGCCCTGCATGCGGTGGCGCACGATCCAGCACGAACCGAGGTTGTCGGCCACCTTGAAGAATGGGTTGTAGAAGGTCTTGATCTCGACGCCGGGGATCTCGATCGCGGCGAGATGCTCGTCGAGCATGTCGGTCATGAAGCCGGTGACGATGTCGATCCGCTTGAAGCCGCCGCGCGCCAGCATCTCGATCTGCCATGCGATCAGCGATTTGCCGGAGAAGTCGATCATGCACTTGGGCCGCTCGGCGGTGAGCGGAAGCAGGCGCGAGCCCTGCCCAGCACTGAGGAGAATGGCGTGTTCGATCATAAACGGATGCCTCGGCAGAGAACCTTGCGCCACAGCGCCGGTGCTCGGGGAAAATCGGGTGATATGTTGCAGCCCTCTAACGCTTGATGTTCCGTGAGGAAAGGCCGGGGCGGTGTACCGAAGCAGGTCAACGGGCGATCAGGAGGCAAAAGGCGCGGCTTGCCTCTGCCGGTTCGCTCGTCCACATGCCGGGTCATGACTGCCACTCGCGAAGCCGACGCGGAATCGACTCCGCTGCGCCGGATCCTCAAGAACACCGCATGGCTGCTGGGCGGCAAGGGCTTTGGTGCCGTGTGCGGGCTTGCCTATCTGGCGATCCTGACGCGCACGCTGGGGCTCAAGGACTTCGGGCACTTCTCGCTGATCTTCGGCACCGCGCAGGCGCTGATCGCCATCGCGGGATTCCAGACCTGGCGCGTGGTGGTGCGCTACGGCAGCGATCACGTCCATAACAGGGACTGGGGGCGCTTCGGGCGGCTGGCGATGCTGTGCGGCATGCTGGACCTTGTCGGCGCGGTGATCGGCTGCGGCATCGCGGCCATCGTGATCTACGGCTTTTCGCGGCAGCTCTCGCTCAACCCCGAATATATCGACACGGCATTCTGGTTCAGCTGCGCCTCGCTCTGGGCGCTGGTGTCGGCGCCGACCGGCATCGTGCGCGCGCTCGACCGGTTCGACCGTTCGGTCTACGTCGAGGCGGTCGTGCCGGTGGGGCGCCTGCTGGCCGCGCTGGTGATCTGGGCGAGTGGCCCTTCGGTGCAGCGCTACCTGCTGGCCTGGGCGGTGATCGATCTGATCGAGGCGGCGCTGTACTGGATTACGGCCAGACGGCTGTGCCCCGAGGCGATCAACCTTGCCAACCTGTGGCGCTGGCGTGAGGCGCTGCGCGAGAATGATCGGGTGGGGCATTTCTTCTTCGTGACCTTTTGGGGCTCGACCGTCGATGCCCTGACCCGCAACGGGCCGTTGCTGGCGGTCGGTGCCTTCGTCTCGACCAAGGCGGCGGGTCTCTATCGTCTGGCCTCGCAGATTTCGCAGGCGTTGAGCAAGCTCTCCAGCCTGCTGACGCGCACCGTCTATTCCGAAGTCGCACGGGTTCACGCAGGTGCCGATCTTCGCCAGTTCCGCCGCCTTGCCTTGCAGACCAGCCTCTATGCGGGGCTCGCAGGCCTTGTCGTCGTCGGCGTCGCGCTGGCAGCGGGGCGCTCGCTCCTCGAACTGATCGCGGGCGAGGCGTTCGAGGGCGGCGCGGCAATTCTCGTGCCGCTGACGCTAGCCTCCAGCTTCGATCTGGCGAGTGTGGTGTTCGAACCTGTGCTCCACTCGACCGGCAATGCGCGCCTTTCGCTGACCGCACGGGTGATCGCGCTGGGTGCGCTGGGCGTTGGACTCTACCTGTTCCTGCCGATGGGCGCGGTGGGGGCGGCCTGGGCCGTGGCTCTGGCCGGGTTCGTCTCGTACCTCGCGATGGGCGTGATGGCGTGGAATACGCTGCGGGGGATGGCGCGGCGAGCGATACCGGCTTCGGCGGACTGACACGCGGCTGCGCGGCCCCCTCGACAGTCGGCCTTTGAGGGGTATCATGCCCGGCATGAACGCCCCCGTCACCGATCTCGCCTCTCCCTCGCTGCTCGCCGACGCACAGGCGCTGGCGCCCGACATCGTGGCGCTGCGCCGCGCGATCCATGCCGAACCCGAACTGGGGCTCCACACGCCCAGGACGCGTGACAAGGTGCGCGAGGCGCTGGCCGATCTGCCGCTCGAATGGGTCGAAGGCCCCTCGACCACAGGCCTCGTTGCCACGCTGAAGGGCCATGCCGGTGACGGCCCCTGTGTGCTGCTGCGCGGCGATATGGACGCGCTGGCGATGCCCGAGGAAACCGGGCTGGACTTCGCCTCGACCCTGCCGGGCAAGATGCACGCCTGCGGGCACGATGCCCACACGGCCATGCTGGCGGGCGCGGCGCGCGTGCTGTGCGGTCGCGCCGATACGCTGGCGGGCGAGGTCCGCTTCATGTTCCAGCCGGGCGAGGAAGGCTATCACGGCGCGCGCTTCATGCTGGAGGATGGACTGCTGGGTGGGGAGGGCACGGACCGCGCGCTGCCCGATGCCGCTTTCGCCTTCCACGTCATGCCCAACGCGCCGCACGGCTCGATCTCCGGACGTGCCGGGCCGCTGATGGCAGCGGCGGACGAGATCGGTATCGAGGTGTTGGGCGCGGGCGGCCATGCCTCTACGCCCCATCTCACGCAGGACCCGGTGCCGGTGGCCTGCGAGATCGTCGCCGCGATCCAGACGATGGTGGCGCGGCGCTATCCGGTGTTCGATCCCGTGGTGGTGACGATCGCCAGGATCGAGGCGGGCAGCGCGCATAACGTCATTCCCGACAGTGCAAAGCTGGTCGGCACCATGCGCACGCTCTCGCCTGCCAATCGTGCGCGGCTCAAGGCCGAGCTTCCCAGACTGGCGGAGGGGATCGCCGCCGCGCACGGCCTGAGCGCGAAAGTCATCATCAAGGATGGCTTCCCGGTCACGATGTGCGATGCGCGCGCGGTCGATTTCGCCCAAGGGCTGGCGGGCACGATGTTCGGTGCGGACTGCTTCCGTCGCCTGCCCGATTCGATCATGTGGGCGGAAGACTTCTCCTATGTGCTGGAGAAAGTCCCCGGCGCGATGTTCTTCCTCGGCGTGGCGAAAGAGGATGCGGACTGGAGCGCGGCCAGCGGCATCCATTCCACCCGCATGATGGTGGACGAGACCGTGCTGCCCCGTGGCTCGGCATTCCTGGCAGGCCTCGCCGAAACGTTCCTCGCCAACGGCGGGTTCTGATGGCAGATCAGGCCTTCACGTCGTCCCATTCGGGATGGCGTTTGAACATCGCGGCCACATAAGAACACATCGGCGCGATGCGGAAATGGTTCTCGCGCGCGTCGGCCACCAGCGCCTCGACCAGTCTGGCCGCCACGCCGCGCCCGCCGATCTCGGTCGGGACCAGCGTGTGATCGGCGTAGTGAACGCCCTCGCGCTCGGTCCAGGTGAGCAGGCCGAGGGCATCGCTGTCGGCCACATGGGCGCGGTATTCGCCGCCGCCGGGCTTTTCGTGCTTGGTGATCGTCACGCCGACCATGGGCAGGATCCTTGATTTTGTTGCTGCAATACCGTGCTGCACTGCAACCGGACGCTTGACGGCGCCGCAGCACTGCCTAACCCATATGGCCATGCAGTTCCTTTCCGACAACGCCGCGCGAGTTCATCCCAAGGTCTGGGAGGCGATGCTGGCCGCCGACGCGCCGCAGCCGCCTTACGATAACGATGCCTTGAGCCGCGAGTTCGATGCACGCTTCTCGGCGCTGTTCGGGCGCGAATGCGCGGCGATCTGGGTGGCGAGCGGGACGGCGGCCAACTGCATCGCGCTGTCGACCATGGTTGCACCGCATGGCGGGGTGGTCTGTCATGCCGACGCGCATATCGAGAACGACGAAGGCGGTGCGCCGGGCTTCTATCTTCACGGGGCCAAGCTGCTGCTGGGTGGTGGTGAAAACGCCAAGCTGACACCCGATTCGGTGCGCGCGGTGATCGGTGCGATCAATCCCAGCGTCCACCAGGTCCAACCCCACGCGATCTCGATCACGCAGGCGAGCGAGGCCGGCTGCGTCTACACCCCCGCCGAACTCGCCGCGCTGACCGGTCTGGCTCGTGAACGCGGCCTCAAGTTCCATGTCGATGGCGCACGCTTCGCCAATGCCGTCGCCTCGTTGGGCGTTTCACCCGCCGAGACGGTGGGCGATGCCGATGCGCTGAGCTTCGGTTTCGTCAAGAACGGCGGGTTCTGTTCCGAAGCGATCGTGTTCTTCGACACCGGGCTTGTCGAAGTCGCCCGCTATCGCCGCAAGCGCGCAGGGCATCTGCAATCGAAAGGTCGGTTCCTTGCCGCGCAGATCCTGGCGATGCTCGACAACGATCTGTGGCTCGACAACGCCCGCGCGTCGAACGCCGCGGCAGCGGAAATTGCCGTCTCGGCGAGCGGGCGTCTGGTCAATCCGGTCGAGGCGAACGAGGTGTTCCTGCGTCTCGATGCCGATGAGCGGGCGATCTTACGCGGACAGGGCTTCTCGTTCTATGACTGGGACGAGATGACCGCCCGGATCGTGACCGCGTGGGACACCGTTCCCGAACATGCGACGGCGCTCGCGCGCGCCATCGCTGCGCTCTAGGGGGCTTGCGATAATGCGCGAGGAGGGGGCCTCGCTGCTGCGGCCACAGGTGGCGCTGCCGTTCCTGCTGGTCTGCATGATCTGGGGATCGACCTGGTGGGTCATCACCGGGCAACTGGGGCAGGTGCCTTCGGCGTGGTCGGTGACGTATCGCTTCGCGATGGCGACGCCTGCGATGTTTGCAGTGGCGCTGATCATGCGCAAGTCGCTGTCGCTCGGCATGGCCGGGCACCGGCTGGCGCTGATGATGGGCGCGCTGCAGTTCTGCGGGAACTACAACTTCGTCTATCTGGCAGAGGAGCATCTGACCTCGGGCATCGTCGCGGTGATGATCTCGCTGATGCTGGTGCCCAATGCGGTGCTGGCGCGGCTGTGGCTGGGGCAACCCGTGACGAGGCGCTTCCTGCAAGGCAGCGCCATCGCCATCGCCGGGATCGCGCTGCTGCTGATCCACGAGGCGCGCGATGCGCCGATGGGGGGCGGCGTGATCTCGGGCATCGTCTTCGCGGTGATCGCGATGCTCTGCGCCTCGTTCGCCAACGTGATGCAGGCGAACGAGACCGGGCGCTCGCTGCCGATGGTCAGCCTGCTGGCCTGGGCGATGCTCTATGGCACGTTGATCGACGCGGTGCTGGCGTCCGTGACGGTCGGTGCGCCGGTAATCCCGCAAGGCTCAACCTTCTGGTGGGGGACAGCCTACCTTGCCTTTGCAGGCTCGGTCGTGACCTTCCCGCTCTATTACACGCTGGTGCGCCAGTTGGGGCCGGGCCGTGCGGCCTATAACGGTGTGGCGGTCGTCGTCGTCGCCATGCTGATCTCGACGGTGTTCGAGGGCTATCGCTGGACGCTGCTCGCCGGGCTTGGCGCCGCGCTGGCGACGGTCGGGCTGGTCGTGGCGCTCAGCGCGCGCAGGCCTGCCGCGAAATCGGGATAGCGCGGCCGCCAGCCGAGCACGCGCCGGGCCTTGCCGTTGGCGACGCGGCGGTTCTCGGCATAGAACGCTTGCGCCATGAGAGACAGGTCAGCCTCCTGCAGTGACAGCATCGGCGGCGGCGCGATGCCGAGCAATCGGCAGGCTTCCTCGACCACGCGGTTCTGCGGGCAGGGCGCATCGTCGGCGAGGTTGTACGCCCCTGAAGGCGCGGCAAACCCGGCCACGACGCCGCATGCGATATCATCGACATGGACCCGGCTGAACACCTGATCGGGCAGATCGATGCGATGCACGCGGCCTTGCGCTGCCCGCTCCAGCATGTTGCGTTCCGGGCCATAGATGCCCGGCAGGCGGTAGACCCGCGCGCCCAGCGCCAGCCATGCCGCATCCGCCTCGCTACGGGCAGAGCGCCGCCCGCCGCCCGTGGGCGCGCTTTCGTCCACCCAGGCGCCGCCGGTGTCGCCGTAGACGCCGGTGGAGGAGAGGTAGCTCAGCGCCTTGCCCGCCAGCGCCGCGCCGTAGCGCTCCAGCACCGGATCGAGCGGTTCGCCCCGTCCCTCGCGTCCTGGTGGCACAGAAGAAAGCACATGGTCCGCATCTGCCAGCGCCAGCCGCACACTGCCTTCGTCATCGAAGGAAAGCGTACCTTCTCGCCCTGTCGAGACCACTTCCCACCCTTGCGCGGTCGCATCGCGAGCGATCCGCGTGGCGGTATAGCCGAGGCCGAAGATGAACAGGCGGGGGCGTGGAGAGGGTACAGGCATGACGTCGCCCATGTCCCCGCAGGCGAGCCCTTCCGTCAAGTCACGACTGGCAATCGTGTGGCGATGGCCTAAGTACGAGGCATGGATATCGCCAGCAGACCCTCGCAGCCCGAAGATACTCAGGTCGCGGACGCCGCTCCGCCGCCGCAGACCCCGGCCGTGATCCGGCGCGAGGACTATCAGCCGCCCGCGTGGCTGGTGCCCGAGATCGCGCTCGATTTCGCGCTGGGCCTCGATGCGACGAGGGTCATCGCGAAGCTTTCGGTCCAGCGCAACCCCGCTGGAAACGGCACCTCGACGCTGCGCCTCAACGGCGACCAGATCGTGCCGGTGGCCGTCTCCGTCGATGGCGAGGCGGTGAACGACTGGCGCCTCGATGGCGATGATCTGCTCGTCGAGCTGAGCGGCGATGCCCATGAAATCACCGTGGAAACCGCGCTCAATCCGGCGGCGAACAGCCAGCTGATGGGGCTCTATGCCTCGAACGGGATGCTCTGCACCCAGTGCGAGGCGGAGGGCTTCCGCCGCATCACCTTCTTCCCCGATCGCCCCGACGTGCTCTCCACCTATACGGTGCGGATGAGCGGCGACAAGGCGACGTTCCCGATCCTGCTGGCCAACGGCAACTGCACCGCCAGCGGCGAGGGCGAGGACGGTATGCACTGGGCCGAGTGGCACGATCCCTGGCCCAAGCCGAGCTACCTTTTCGCGCTGGTGGCGGGCGACCTGATCGCCAACCACACGACGTTCCAGACGATGGGCGGGCGCACGGTGGACCTTAACGTCTGGGTCCGTCCCGGCGATGAGGGACGCACCGACCATGCCCTCGAATCGCTGGTCAACTCCCTGAAATGGGACGAGGAAACCTTTGGTCGCGAGTACGATCTCGACCTGTTCAACATCGTTGCCGTGTCGGATTTCAACATGGGCGCGATGGAGAACAAAGGCCTCAACGTCTTCAACACGCGCTATGTTCTGGCCGATCCGGACACTGCGACCGATAGCGACTACGATGCCGTCGAAGGCGTGATCGGGCACGAATACTTCCACAACTGGTCGGGTAACCGCGTGACCTGTCGCGACTGGTTCCAGCTTTCGCTGAAGGAGGGCTTCACCGTCCTGCGCGACCAGCTGTTCAGCGCCGACATGGGCAGCGAGGCGGTCAAGCGGATCGAGGATGTGCGCATCCTGCGCAGTGCCCAGTTCCCCGAGGATTCCGGCCCGCTCGCCCATCCGATTCGCCCCGATTCCTATCAGGAAATCAGCAACTTCTACACCGCGACCGTCTATAACAAGGGCGCTGAGGTGATCCGCATGATGCGCACCATGGCGGGCGCAGAGCGGTTCCGCAAAGGCACCGATCTCTACTTCGATCGGCACGACGGCGAGGCTGCGACCTGCGAGGATTTTGTCAAGGCGATCGAGGATGGTGCCGGGCTGGACCTGACGCAGTTCCGCCTGTGGTATTCGCAGGCCGGCACGCCGCAGGTGCGGGTTGAACAGGTGCAGAACGGGACAGAGACGGTCCTGAAGCTGACACAGACGGTGCCGGCGACGCCCGGCCAGCCCGAAAAGCAGCCGATGCCGATCCCGCTGCGCGTCGCCCTGTTCGACCGCGCGACCGGCACCCATTCGGGCGAGCAGCTGATCGTGCTGACCAAGGCCGAGGACAGCTTCGCGTTTTCCGGTTTCGAGGCGGCGCCGGTCGTCTCGATCAACCGCGGTTACTCGGCGCCCGTCGCCATCGAGATGGATCGTGATCCGGCGGACCTCGTGTTCCTTGCCGCGCACGATGACGATCCTTTCGCGCGTTATGAAGCGATGCAGAGCCTTGTCGTCCGCCACCTTGTGGCCGCCGTCGATGGGGCACTGTCCGACGACGCGCGCGAAGCCGGGCAACAGGCGATCGGTGCGGCCTTCGCGGCGGTACTCGCCGATGAGGTGCTTGACGATCTGATGCGTGGCGAGCTGATGATCCTGCCTTCGGTCGCCTATCTGGCCGAGCAGATCCTCGTCAGCGATCCGTCGGCGATCCATGCCGAGCGCGAGGCGCTGAAGGTGTGGCTGGGCCGGACCTGCGCCGAGGCGCTCGCCGCGATGCACGATCGTGCCAGCGCCGTACCCTATTCTCGCGATGCGGCGGCGCGCGGCGCGCGCAAGGTGAAAACGCAGGCGCTGGTCTATCTCGCGGCAGGTCAGCCGCAGGAAACGGCATCGCGCGCCATGGCGCAGTACCGCGCGGCAGACAACATGACCGACCGTCAGGGCGCGCTGATGGTGCTCGCGGGGCTCGATGCACCCGAGCGCGAGGAGGCGCTGGCCGATTTCTATGCGCGCTATGCCGACAATGCGCTGGTGGTGGACAAGTGGTTCTCGCTTCAGGCCGGATCGCTGCATCCGCGGGTGCTTGAGCATGTCCGCGAACTGGCGAAGCATCCCGCCTTCACCATGGGCAATCCGAACCGCGTGCGCGCGCTCTACATGGCGCTGGCGGTCAATCCCGGCGCTTTCCACGATGCCAGCGGCGAGGGCTATCGCACCATCGGCGACCTGATCCGCCGCCTCGATCCGGTGAACCCGCAGACGGCAGCGCGCTTCGTGCCCGCGCTGGGGCGCTGGCGCCGGATCGAGCCGGTCCGCGCCGCGCTGATGCGCGAGGAGCTGGAAAAGATCGTCGCGCAGGCGGGCCTGTCGCGCGATGTCTTTGAGCAGGCGAGCAAGAGCCTTGGCTGAGACCTCTTCCGCCATGAACGACATCGACGTGTCCGGCCCGGTGCTGGTCTTTCAGGCGCCGTGCCTTGAAGGTGTGCCGCATGGCTTCCTCGGGCGCCGGGGCGGGGTGAGCAGTGGTGAGATCGCCGGGCTCAACTGCGGCCTCGGAGCTAACGATGATCCGGCGCTGGTGGCCGAAAACCGCGACCGGGCGGTGATGGCCGTGGCGCCCTGGGCGCGGCTGCTGGGCGTCTACCAGATCCATTCCGCGGACTGCGTGATGGTGGGCGACAAGCCGTGGAACGAAGTGCAGCGCCCCAAGGCCGACGCGCTGGTGGTCGATCGTCCCGGTATCGTGCTGGGTATCCTGACCGCCGATTGTGCCCCGGTACTGTTCGCCGACCGCGAGGCAGGCGTCGTCGGGGCGGCCCATGCCGGATGGAAAGGCGCCTTCGCCGGGATCACCGATTCGACCATCGCAGCAATGGAAGCGCGCGGGGCAAAGCGTGAGCGGATCGTTGCCGCCGTGGGCCCATGCATCGCGCAGGCCTCCTACGAGGTCGACAGCGGTTTCCGCGACCAATTCCTGCGCCGCGATCCTGCCACCGAAACGTTCTTCGTGGCCGGGCGCGAGGCGCACTATCAGTTTGATCTCGAAGGTTTTGTTGCATCGCAACTAAAACGCGCCGGGATTGCACGGGTGGAAGGCCTGGGGCTGGATACTTATGCCGATCCCCAGGCATTCTACTCGTATCGCCGCGCCACACATCTTGGTGAGGCCGACTATGGCCGCCAGATCTCGCTGATCGCCCTGCCGCAGGACTGACCGAGTTTACCGTGCCAACTGGTGCCTCCGAACTCGAATATTTGGGGGCAAAAAGCCGGTTGGCACTTTAGTCTTTCCCGTATAACCATAGGGCCAAGGTCTCCTCGGCTGATCGCACGAATGTGCGGTCAGGTGAAAGGAAGACCAAGATTTTTGGGAGCAACCGGGCTATCGGGTCGTCATTGGCCCCAAGGCTCGGCTGTGTTCCGGGAGTGGGCTGTCTGGAACAGGACAAGGCAACCATGGCAGAACAGGGCGGCGTGCGGCGGCGCGATTTCCTCAACGTGGCAGCGGTCAGCGCGGCCGGTGTCGGAGGGCTGAGCCTGCTGGTGCCCTTGGTTGGCCAGATGTCCGCCTCTGCCGATGTGCGCGCCGCCTCTTCCACCGAAGTCGATATTTCCGCGATCAAGCCGGGGCAGGCGATCAAGGCGGTGTTCCGCAAGCAGCCGGTCTTCGTGCGCAATCTGACCCCGCACGAGATCCAGATGGCCAATGCGGTGCCGCTCTCGTCGCTTCGCGATCCCGAGACGCTGGCGCAGCGCACCAAGCCCGGACACACCAACTGGCTGATCACCATGGGCGTGTGCACGCACCTGGGCTGCGTGCCGCTGGGGGCGGGCGAGGGCGAGCCGCGCGGCGAGTTCGGCGGCTATTTCTGCCCGTGCCACGGCTCCAGCTACGATACCGCCGCGCGCATTCGCAAAGGTCCGGCGCCGCTCAACCTGCAGGTGCCGGACTATCAGTTCGCTTCGGCGCATGTGGTGAAGATCGGCTGAGGGTGGGGAAGGTGAAGGACATGAGGAGCAGGCTGCCATGAGCTTTCCCTGGGCCAAGCACTACGAACCCAAGCACCCCGCGATGAAGTGGCTGGACGAGCGCCTGCCGCTGCCGCGCCTTGTCTACAATGCGGTGGGCGGTGGCTATCCGGTGCCGCGCAACCTCAACTACTGGTGGAACTTCGGCTTTCTGGCGGGCCTGTGCCTGATGATCCAGATCGTGACCGGCGTGGTCATGGCGATGCACTATGCCGCCAATACGCAGGTCGCGTTCGACAGCGTCGAGATGACGGTGCGCGACGTGAATTGGGGCTGGGCGTTCCGCTATGCCCACGCCAACGGCGCCTCGGCGTTCTTCGTGGTGATGTATATCCATATCTTCCGGGGCTTCTTCTACGGATCGTACAAGGCCCCGCGCGAGATGGTGTGGCTGCTGGGCGTGGTCATCTTCCTGCTGACGATGGCGACGGCGTTCATGGGCTATGTCCTGCCCTGGGGGCAGATGAGCTACTGGGGCGCCAAGGTTATCACCGGGCTGTTTTCCGCGATACCGCTGGTCGGCGATCCGCTGCAGCAGTGGCTGCTGGGCGGCTATGCGCCGGACAACGCCGCGCTCAACCGCTTCTTCTCGCTGCATTATCTGCTGCCCTTCGTGATCGTGGGCGTGGTGATCCTGCATATCTGGGCGCTGCATATTCCCGGCTCGTCGAACCCCACCGGGGTTGAGGTGAAGCAGGAGAGCGACACGGTGCCGTTCTACCCGTTCTACATCGCCAAGGACGGCTGGGCGATCGGCGTCTTCGCGATCATCTTTTCGGTCTTCGTGTTCTTCGCGCCCAACATGCTCGGCCACCCGGACAACTACATTCCGGCCAACCCGATGAGCACGCCTGCGCACATCGTGCCCGAATGGTACTTCTGGCCGTTCTACGCGATCCTGCGCGCCTTCACCTCGAACTTCTTCTTCATTCCCGCCAAGCTGATGGGCGTGCTGGCGATGTTCAGCGCGATCCTCGTCTGGTTCTTCCTGCCCTGGCTGGACCGCTCGCCGGTGCGCTCGGGCAAGTATCGCCCGGTGTTCAAGTGGTTCTTCGCGGTGCTGGTGGTGGACGTGCTGGTGCTGGGCTGGTGCGGCGGTGCCCCTGCGGCAGAGCCCTATGTGATGATCAGCCAGCTGGCGGCGATCTACTACTTCGCGCACTTTCTGATCGTGCTGCCGCTGGTCTCGCTGCTGGAGCGCCCCGATCCGCTGCCGTTCTCGATCACTGAATCGGTGCTGGGCAAGGATCATGAGGTGCCGCCGGTTTTGCCGCCGGCCCCACCGCCTGCTTCAGCGGGCGAGGAGGCAACGGCATGATCCGCCTCGTTTCGATCCTCGTCGGGCTGTTCTTTGCCGCAGGGCTCGGCTGGTCGTTCTACAACGGGGCGATGACTGCCATCGAAGACCCGGCGGCGCAGACGGTGGAGCAAGCCTATCACCGTGAGCCGAAGGAGATTCATTTCGCCAGCGACGGGCCGCTGGGACGGTTCGACAACCAGCAGCTCCAGCGCGGCTTTCAGGTCTATCGCGAGGTTTGCTCGGCCTGCCATTCGCTCAGCCATGTGGCGTTCCGCGACCTTTCGCAGATCGGCTATTCCGAGGCCGAGGTGAAGGCCATCGCGGCGGGCATGCAGGTTCCCGGCATCGATCCGGTGACCGGCGAGGCGAACATGCGCCCCGGCACGCCGACCGACTACTTCCCCAAGCCCTTCGCCAACGATGTGGCGGCGCGCGCGGCGAACAACAACGCGATCCCGCCCGACCTCTCGCTGATCGTCAAGGCGCGCGAGGGCGGGGCGGCCTATGTCCACTCGCTGCTCACCGGCTTCCGCGCCCAGCCTGCCTCGCTGCTGCGCCGCTTCCCCGATGCGAAGACGCCGCAGGGCCTGCACTACAATCCCTATTTCGCGAACCTCAACCTCGCGATGGCGCCGCCGCTGGTGGCCGACGGGCAGGTGCAGTACGGGCCGGGCAATCCGAAACCGACGGTGGACCAGATGGCCACCGACGTCGCCGCCTTTCTGATCTGGACGGCGGAGCCCAAGATGGACAAGCGCAAGCAGACCGGCTGGGTCGTGCTCGGCTTCCTGCTGTTCGCCACCAGCATGGGCTATCTTTCATACCGCCAGATCTGGTCCGGCACGAAGCACTAGGGCCTATCGACATTCAGCCCTGACGGCTTGCAAATCGCGCTTTCCCGAGCTTCCGGTGCTCACGTACAGGAAGTACGCTGCGCTCCGGGTCTCGAAAAATCACCATTTTCGGCTCGCCATCATCTGAATGTCGATAGGCCCTAAGGGGAGGGCGTCTCGGCCTGCCGATAACGCCTTGACCCTCGCCGGAGCGGGGGCCATCCGGCCCGCATGACCCAGACTGACATGACCCTCAATCCTATGACTCCCAGTGGCATGACGGAAGCGGATCTCAAGGCGCTCATCCGCACGATCCCGGACTTCCCCAAGCCCGGCATCCTGTTCCGCGACGTGACCACGCTGATCGGCGACGGTCCCGGCTTTGCTGCCGCCGTGGCCGCGATGGCCGAGCTTGCACGCGCGGCCGGTGCGGAGGCGATTGCCGGGATCGAGGCGCGTGGCTTCATCTTTGGTGCGGCAATGGCTGCGACAATGGGCCTGCCCTTCATTCCCGTGCGCAAGCCCGGCAAGCTGCCCGTGGCGGTGCTCGCCATCGACTATGCGCTGGAATACGGGACCGATACGCTGGAAGTCGATCCGGGTGCCGTGGGCGAAGGACGCCGCGTGGTGCTGGTCGACGATCTGCTGGCCACGGGCGGCACCGCGATGGCTGCGGCGGAACTGCTGCGCCGCGCGGGCGGGGTCGTGGAAGAGGCGCTGTTTGCGGTCGAACTGCCCGAACTCGGCGGTCGCGCGCGACTGGCAGGGACGAATATCGCCTGCCGTACGCTGATGACGTTCGACGGGCACTGACCGGCGGGCTTGTAAACGGGGGGCGTGCAAAACTGCCTCCCGGTGCGCAAAGCGGATTGACTACGCGCCTGCTCCCGTGGCAAGCGCTGCTTCCCGATATGCAGGCGACAGCCTCCATGCGGCATGAGCGGGTATAGCTTAGTGGTAAAGCTCCAGCCTTCCAAGCTGGCTATGCGGGTTCGATTCCCGCTACCCGCTCCAGCCGTCCTTCCAAAATCACTCTGAAAATGGTATAAAACCCGCAGAAAACCTGGACTTTGGTGTCTTGGTTCGTCCGGGTATGACCACCTAAATCCACCCCCATCCGCCCCATATGGGGGCCAAACGGGGGCATGGCATTTTCCGGGCGATTAGTGTGGCCCCCAAGCGGGGGCCACGCCGCGGAAAAGGCAACGAATCATGGCACTTACCGATATCGCTATCCGGAACGCCAAGCCACGGGCCAAGCCATACAAGATGGGAGATGCACTGGGCCTGTTTCTGCTTGTCCAGCCGACCGGCGGCAAGCTTTGGCGCTTCAAATACAGGATTCATGGCAAGGAGCGTAAGCTCGCTCTTGGCATCTATCCGGAGACCGGGCTCGCCGACGCAAGGCGCAAGCGCGATGAAGCGCGCGACGTCGTCGCCTCCGGCAAGGATCCTTCGATCGAGAAGCGCCGCGCCAAGGTACGTGCGCGCTACCAAGCCGAGATGACCTTCTCCGCGCTGGCAGCCGAGTACTGCGAGAAGCGCAGGAGCGATGGCGCGGGCGGGTGGGCGCCGAGCACCGCGACACGGTGCGAATACCTTCTGTCACTGCTCAAGGGTTCGATCGGAGGAATGCCCATCACCGATATCGAGCCGGTGGACGTTCTGGCGGCCGTGCGCAGGATCGAGACCAAGGGCAAACTGGAAAGCGCGCGCCGGACAATGCAGCTGGCCGGGTCAGTGTTTCGCTATGCCGTTGCCACCGCGAGACTGACATCCGATCCCACGCGCGACCTGCGCGGGGCCCTGACGACGCCGACGGTCACGCATTACGGTGCAATCATCGAACCTGACCGCGTCGGCGAATTGCTGAGGGCCATAGACGGCTACGATGGTCAGCCGATCTCGAAACTGGCGATGCAGTTGGCTCCGCATGTCTTCGTCCGCCCCGGTGAATTGCGGCATGCGGATTGGGGCGAGTTCGACCTCGAAGGCAGGCTGTGGACGATCCCTGCTGTGAAGACGAAGATGCGCAAGGACCATCTCGTCCCCTTGTCGACGCAGGCCGTGGCGATCCTTAGCGACGCAAAGGCGATCACCGGCCCCAAAGGGTTCGTGTTCCCATCTATCCGCAGCCGTACCCGACCGATGAGCGACAATACGATCAATGCCGGATTGCGACGGCTCGGCTACACCGGTGACGAGATGACCGCCCACGGTTTTCGCGCCATGGCTTCCACATTGCTGAACGAAAGCGGCAAGTGGCATCCCGATGCGATCGAGCGAGCGTTAGCTCATGGTGACAGCGACAAGGTGCGTGCCGCCTATCACCGCGGAGCGCACTGGAATGAGCGCGTGGAAATGGCGCAATGGTGGAGCGATCACCTCGACGAATTGCGCCAAGGGGCCGAAGTGCTCCGACCGATGTTTCGGCAGGCGCGGGGATGAGCTGGGTGCGCTATGCCTACGCCGCAGAAAGTGGATCAGCCCAGGCTTTCAATCGCCGCAGCTGTAGAGGGTGGCCTCGTTGTCGCGATCATCGATGACTAGCGACCACCTTGAAAATGCGGCCCACGCGGTAGGTGGCGAACAAGCCATTCCAGAGGCGAGACTGAAGGTCAGACTGCCGTGCCTATTATCCGTTGCTTGCATGAAAACTTCCTGACCCACGACAGCAATCAGCGGCGGTCGGAATGTCGTCGTGAACCGGTTGCCTGCAAGAGATGTCCGGTCGATCTTGATGGAAACGGGGGGCAGTGCGACGACAGGCTCGTAATTGTCGGCTTCCGAAAAGAATATCCCGTGCCGGTCTGGGCGGTCGAACACGACGTCCCATTTTTGAGGCTCACGTTGGTCGTCGGCGCGGCCGACGCGGAAGCATAACCGCGTCCCACCATCGCCGTTGCTTCGCAGGTAAAAGAGTCCTGGTTTGATATCATCTGGTGCCACGACACCCGATATTCCGCGCAGTTCCATGTGTAGCTCCCCTTACCGGCTTTGCAGTGGGAGGATGAACATCTCCCACAGATATTCGGCGGCGCCTTCGAACGTAAGCTTGGGCTCGGACCGCCTGCCCATGCTCATCATCGGACGCAGGAAGCACGACTGATCGTCGGCATCGACGGTGATGCTCTCGTTGCAGCTGTTGCTGTCGGTGGTCTCTCCGTGGAGAAAATTGATCCCCCGACCCAGCATACCGCCCATGAAGATCGTGCATCGGGTGACGGCCTTACCTTCGCGATACACCGTGCCGAAGAAACGGTTTGCATCGCCCCTGCGAAAAGCGCCCTCGATCCCGGGATTGCGTGCTGCGATTTCCGTCAGCGAGTTTTCGAAGAACGAGGCGACATAGTCGAATGCCTCGTGCAGGAATGCGTCCTTGTCACGATCGGTGAAGCGCTTCGCCAGGGCAAGATTGCTGGAGCGTGGGGGCGCGGCGCTTGCCACTGCTGCCGCGCCTGGTGATGTAAGCCGGGCAGAAGATCGTGCGGGCATGCTCTTGGTCTCGATCGGACCGAGCTTTTCGACCGCAGCCCGCACTGACCGGACGACGTCCAGAAACGCTTCGTCCCGGTCCGGCCATTGCGTGACGGGGCGGCCATCGGTCGGCGTTGCCATCAGCTTTCCGAACGGGGCCCCGTGCCAATCGCAGGGACGCAGAATGACGGGGATGACGATTGCTTGTCCGGCTTGATGCCGTTCCATCGCTCGCTTCATTTCGACCTCGTAGCAGTAGTCGGACGCGAGGAAGTCCGGGCTGACCAGCAGGAGGATGACGTCGTCATTCTCCACATGCGTGCTGATGGCATGGTCCAGGTTCTCGCCGGCGGTGATCCGGCGATCGTGCCATGTCTCGATCACGCCTTGGCGCTTGAGCATAGAGAGTTGCGTCTGAAGCTGGTCGCGCAGCGCTTCGTCTTTGTGAGAATAGGAAAAGAACAGCGTAGCCAAAATGTTGCTCCTCCGAATGCCCCCGACATAGCGTTCCATGTCTGTTCCGACAAGTTGGTCGGCCGTGAAGTTGTGGGAAGGGACAGTTGAACGATGTGCTGCCCCGCGCTGCTGGCGCGGTCGCGCTCTATCTCCGCTTTGCTCCGACCGAGCCTCCTGCGGCGTCTCGTCCCATGCGGGCTACGATCGCTGGCAGGCGCCGGCCCGCTGCGCGATCCTGATGCGGACAGCGCGCTTACGCGCGCAGGCGTTGCTTTTTGACCTGCCGGGCAGGCGGTGTGGGCGTCACTCACCTCTAGGCCCGCCGCGGCGGCGCGCAACCTGGGCTCTCGCCCAGGTCCTCCACTTCGTTTCGGCCTTTCAGGTGCGCCCCGCCTCTGACGGCGGGCCTGCCGGATCGCTCCTGTCGCCCACCCCGCCCTCCGGCCGGTCAACGCGCGCGATGAGAAGGAGTGAAGGATCATGGAACTCAAGCACATCGACATTACCCGTCTGTCGGTTTCCAGCCTCAACATGCGGGGTACGAGGAAGACCTGCGACATCGCCAATATCCTGCCCTCGGTCCGGGCGCGGGGCGTGCTGGTGCCGCTTATCGTTCGCGAGATGATTGGGGCTGGCAGTGCAGTGTTCGAGGCCGGTTTGGCGACCGGCGAGCATGCTCCGACCTACGAGATTCTGGCAGGCAAGCGCAGGTTCCATGCGGCGCTGGCCGTGGTCGAAGAAGGCGGCGGCATCGAAGACCTGCCCTGCGCGGTGATCGAGCCCGGCGACGATGCGGCGGCGCTGGAAGCCTCGCTGATTGAGAACATCGCCCGGCTCGATCCCGACGAGATGACACGCTGCGAAACCTTCACCCGGTTGGTGCGCGAGGGACGCGACGTGGACGGCATTGCCCTGACCTTCGGCCTGACGGCCCTGCAGGTGAAGCGCACGCTGGCGCTGGGCAACCTGATCCCGCGTCTGCGCAATCTCTATCGGGCAGACGGCATCGATGCGGTGTCGCTTCGGCACCTGACCATGGCGTCCAAGGCGAAGCAGAAGGAGTGGCTGGCGCTCCATGATGACGAGCGGGCAACGGCGCCAACGGGGGCGTGGCTCAAGGCATGGCTGTTCGGCGGCGCATCGATCCCGGTCGGCGCGGCGCTGTTCGATCCGGCCGATTACAAGATTGAAATCATCGCCGATTTGTTCGGAAACGAGGCCTATTTTGCCTCTTCGGAGGCCTTTTGGGGCCTTCAGATGCCTGAAGTGGAAAATCGGGCCGAGGCGCTACGTGATGCCGGATGGGGTGAAGTGGTCGTCATGCCCAAGGGCGAGACGTTCCATTCGTGGGAGTACGCTGCGTGTTCCAAGGCCAAGGGCGGCAGGGTCTATGTTGCTATCGGCCATCGCGGTGATGTCACCTTTCACGAAGGCTATGTTACCGCCAGGGAGGCCCGGCAGCTGGAGCGCGGCGAGACGCTGGAGAAGGCGGTGCGGCCCGAAGTGACGAGCACCCTCAATGCCTATATCGACCTGCACCGCCATGCCGCCGTGCGGGCCAAGCTGGTGGAAGATACCAGCCTGTCGCTGCGGGTAATGGTGGCCCATGCCATCATCGGTTCTGGGCTGTGGACGGTGCGGATCGAACCGCAGAAGGCGCCGAGCGATGCGGTGGGCGAGAGCGTCGAGGGCTGCCTGTCGGAAAGCCTGTTCGATGCGCGGCGGCGCAAGGCGCTGGCCCTGTTCGGACTGGATGCCGAGACGGCGACCGTGACCGGCAGCGATGCCGATGGGCAGGGCATCTGTGGCCTGGTTCGGCAGCTGATCGCGCTGGACGATGCCGATGTCATGCGCGTCCTCGCCGTGGTCATGGGCGAAACCCTCGATGTGGGCACTGGCCTGATCGAACTCCTCGGCCAGCACATGGGTGTTGCCATGGCCGATGTCTGGCAGGCCGACGATGCCCTGCTCGACGCCGTGCGCGACCGCGAAGTCATGGGTGATCTACTGGCCGACGTGGCGGGCGATAGCGTTGCTGCCGAGAACGCCAAGGCAACCACCAAGGTGCAGCGGGGCATCATCCGCGACTGCCTGACCGGGACCAACGGCAGGCCCAAGCGCGAGAGCTGGGTGCCGCGCTGGATGGCTTTCCCGGCCGGTGCCTACACCAAGAGGAGCGGGGTCGGCAGCGCCGAGCGGGCGGCACGGATCGCAGCTGCCGAGGAGCCTGTGGCAGAAACGGAAGATGCGGACGCCGAAGGCGACGAAGCCGAAGCGAACGTGGACGCGGACACCGATCACGCCTTGCCCGAGGCGGCATGACGAGGGATAGGGCCGGTCCCAAGTGGGACCGGCCTGCCACTTTGTACTTGGCAACACTCAGGATAACGGCGAGTCTAGCCTCATGAAAACCGACCTCGATCATCTGCCTGCGAGCAAGCAGCGGGACCTGGACCGCGTGGTCCAGATACTGTTCGAGGAGTTTGCCGCCGCCCACGAGAACGCCACGGCGCGCCGTCGCCGGGGGCGCATTCTCAAGGTCATTCTCTACGGCAGCCATGCGCGCGGCGGCTGGGTCGACGAGCCGCATACCGCCAAGGGCTACGTCTCGGACTTCGACCTGCTGGTGATCGTCAACCAGAAGGAGCTGACCGACCGCGCCGCGCACTGGACTGCTGCCGATCAGCGCCTGATCGAGGAGAAGCTGGCCGGGCGACTGCGTACGCCTGCGAACTTCGTGGTCCATACGTGGCAGGAAGTCGGCGACGGTCTGGCCCACGGACGCTACTTCTTCATGGACATCGCCCGTGACGGCGTCGTGCTGTTCGAGGCCGACGACAGGCCGCTGCCAGAACCCAAGCCCAAGACGCCGGAGCAGGCGCTGGCGATGGCGCAGGAATACTTCGACGAGTGGTTTCCGTCGGCGATGAAGCGGTTTGAAAGTGCCCACTTTTTGATAGGTAAGGACTACACAAAACAGGCCGCTTTCGATCTCCATCAGACCGCCGAGAGCCTCTATCATTGCGTTCTGTTGGTCAGCACCTTTTACACGCCGCACAACCATAACCTCGCCTTCCTGCGCACGCAGGCCGAGGGTCTTGATATGCGCCTTGTCGATGCGTGGCCCCGTGATACCCGGCGTGAACGAGCACTCTTCGAGAAGCTGAAGGACGCCTACGTGAAGGCGCGCTACTCCAAGCACTACCGCATCTCGAAAGAAGACCTGTCGTGGCTTGCCGCACGGGTCGAAACGCTCGGACAGCTCGTGCAAGAAGTCTGCCAGCAGCGCCTAGCGCTGCTCGCCTCGGAAGTCCGCGAAGCAGGCTGACCCCTGTTTTACAGGGGGGCGGACACCTTTCTGGCGCCCACCGATCATCGGCTTGATCGCCTTCCTGGCCCCCTTCAGGCCTCTTCCCGCACCTCGATGTCGAGCGTGAGCTGCAGGACGTCCTCGCTCTCATCGAGGGCGTCCGGCTGCAGCGTCTGCGCGCCGCAGGCCAGCGTGATCCAGTCGAAATCCCAGTCCAGTTCGAGCGCATCGCCAAGCCCGTGACGGGTGATCCTGGCCATCGCCGCGCCCTCGCTGGCGATCCCGAAACGGCAGGCATTGCCGCCCGGAATGCACGTGCCCTGGACCAGCGTTCCATCCGAAAACGCCAGCGAAAACCCCTCCGCAATCCCGCGCGCCGGGACATCGAGAACGGTCTCGATGTCCCCTGTCAGGTGCAGGCGGTGTCCTGCTTCGGCTTCGATCCGCACGCCCATGCTCTGTCCTTCATCGCGACTCATGTGATGGCGCATGTATAGAACATATAGTGAACATCACGAAGGGCGATGATGATGATGGGCCGGGGTTTAAGGGGAATTTGGGAGAAAAGGAGCTATGGCAAGTTAAAGGCCCCTGTCTCACGAATTCGACTAAGTGGCTGTCTGCACGTCTTTTTCTTAAGAGATAGGGAGGGCCCGAGCCCAGCCTAAGCCTCCACTCATGGAGCAGATCGCGAAGAAATGCTGGCTTTGCAGGCGCTTATCGGGAGGCATCGGTGGAGGCCCTTGCCGCCGCGCGTGCGCGTCCCCTGATTGCTGGTTCCGACAGGCATCGAAAGCAACAAGGAGGCGGCAATGGACGACGGGTTCGACGTGTGGCTGGGCCATATCGGAAAGGAGCGGCCCATGCGCCACGCCCTGCGCCGCGCCGTCAACCAGGCGGGCGGACCGCGGCTGTCGAAGGGGCAGGGCAAGCCGCGCTTCACCGGCGCGCGGACCGGGCGCGGTGTGGCGGCCGCACGGATGCTCGGCGATGGGCTCCGTCACGGCGGATCAGGGACGCGCCGGGTGGTGGTGAAGGCGCGCTTCGTGAAGCTTGCGGGCAAGGGCGCCAAGGGCGCCGCCGCCCACCTCAGCTACCTGCAGCGCGATGGCACCACCCGCGAGGGCGAGCGCGGCACGCTCTACGGCCCGGACAACGACCGCGCCGACGGCAAGGCCTTCCTCGAGCGGGGCGCCGGGGACCGGCACCAGTTCCGCTTCATCGTCGCGCCCGAGGACGGCGAGCAGTACGCCGATCTGCGGCCGGTGACCCGCAGGCTCATGCAGCAGGTGGAAAAGGACCTGGGCACGTCGCTCGAATGGGTCGCGGTCGATCACTTCAACACCGGCCATCCCCATACCCACATCGTCGTGCGCGGCGTGGACGATACGGGGCAGAATCTCGTCATCGCCCGCGACTACATCAGCCAGGGCATGGCTGCGCGGGCCTGCGAGATCGTCAGCCGCGATCTGGGGCCGCGTACCGAACGGGAGATCGCCGCAGCCAACGAGCGCGAAGTGACGCAGGAGCGCTTCACCAGGATCGACCGGCGCCTGCTAAGCGATCTGGGCGACAGGGGGCTGGCCTCGGTATGGCATGCCGATCCGGCGGAGCAGGCGTTGCGGGCAGCCCGCCTTGGCACGCTACGCTCGATGGGGCTCGCCGAAGAGGAAGGTAAAGAGAGGGGACGCTACCGTCTCGATCCCGAACTCGAGACGAAGCTGCGCACCATGGGCAGGCGCGGCGACATCATCGCCACCATGCACGAACGCCTGCGCAGCCATCCCGAGGTGCTGCCCGAGGACTATGCGATTCATGAGCCTGTGCAAGCCAAGCCCTTCGTCGGCCGCGTGCTCGACCGGGGCCTCAGCGACGAGCACGCCGATCGTCATTACCTGATCGTCGAGGCGACCGATGGCCGCACTCTCTTTGTCGATCTGGGAGAGGACATCGCCGAGGGGGCAAGGCGCGGCGGGCTGGTCAGGGTGTCGCCCTCCGACTTCGGTCTGCGCAAGGCCGACCCGGTGATCGCCGAGGTCGCTGCAGCGAGCAACGGACGCTATACCATCAACCTTCACCTCGCTCACGATCCTTACGCTTCGGAACGCTTCGCTGAGGCCCATGTGCGCAGGCTCGAGGCGCTGCGGCGCGACGGGGCATTGGTGGACCGCGAGCCCAACGGCACGTGGATCGTTGGCCCGGATTATCTGGGCGAAGCGCAGCGCTACGAGGAGCGCCAGGCCCAGCGTCGGCCGGTGATCGTCAACATACTGGCCGACCGGCCGCTGGAGCAGATCGTCCGCCACGACGGCCCGACATGGCTCGACCGCCAGTGCGTCGAAGGCCCGCAGGAGCGCCTGCACGGGCGCATGGGCGGCGAGGTTACGGCGGCGCTGCGTCAGCGGCAGCAGTGGCTCGTGGAGCAGGGGCTAGCCGAGCAGGACGGCAACACCTTCCGCTACCGCAGCGATCTTATCGCCACGCTGCGCGGGCGTGAGCTTCGCCGCGTCGGCGCGCAGCTCTCCGGCGAGCTTGGTCTTGCCTTCACGCCGATGGAAGGCGGCCGGGTCGAGGGCGTCTATCGGAAGGCCGTGAACGTGGGCGGCGAGAAGTATGCCGTGATCCAGAAATCCCGGGAGTTCACCCTGGTGCCCTGGCAGCCGGTGCTGGAGAAGCAGCTCGGCCGCAGCGTTGCAGGCGCCATCGAGCGAAGCGGCGGCATCAACTGGACCTTCGGTCGCCAACGCTCGGGGCCCCAAATCGGATAAAGCTGGGCTGATGATCCCGAGCATACCCCTTGGGATACCGGAGAGACCCTGTCGCGTATCGTAAGCCTTGCTCATCATGGCTCCCATGCAAACGCGCAAGACCCGCCACCAGTTCTACCTTCCCGACCACCTCTCGGCCCGGCTCGACGCCATGGCCGCAGAGCCGGGCGCATCGAAGACGACGATCCTGAGCGAGGCCCTCGCGGCTTGGGTCCAGCGCACCGACGACGAGCAGGCGGGCGCGCAGTTCGGCAGGGTGCTGGCCCGGCAAGTCCGCGCGGCCGAGCGGCTCGACCAGCGGGTCGATCACCTGACTGAAGTGCTCGGCCTGTTCGTGCGCTACTATCTGACCTTCACCGCGCATCACCCGGCCTTCGACGAGGAGACCCGCAGCCTGGGCCTGCGTCGCTACGAGAACTTCCTCAGGCAGGCGGGAGAGCTGGCGGCGAAAAAGACCAGAGACAAGCCAAGAGCTGCCCCATCTTCGCCGGAGGAGGACGAGACATGAGCAGTCCATCCGATCGCGCCGCGCCAGGTACCTGCAGGACCGAGCCGCTGACGGTCCGCATTTCCGAGGCCTGCCGGTTGACCGGCATCGGCCGCTCCAAGCTCTACGAGCTCATTGCCGACGGCAGTATCGAGATCGTCAAGGTCGGGGCGATGACGCTGGTGTCTTACGAGAGCCTCAAACGGCTGATTGCCGATGCCCGCGAAAGGGGAGAGGCATGAGCATCCACCACATCCTTCTGCGCGCCATGCTGACGGCGGTTGTGGCGGAGGTCACGAACGAGCAGCGCGAGGCGCTTTGTTCTGCAGATGACAGTGTCAGGATTGCAGCCGAGGACCGGCTTGTGAGCAGCATTATGGTCGCGATGGCGCGCGTAGATGGCAGGATCGGTGAGGCGGGGGCTTCGCTCGCTTGTCATCAACGCGAAGACCATCGGTAATTTCTGCGTCTACCTTTTCCAGCGGCATCTGATTTTCGTATCAGGTGCCGACAGCCTGCTCTTCCGGTCGGAAGCGACCACAATGCGCCGTTCGTCGGCTGCGCCTCGAGCGGTAGCTTTTCCTAAAATCCGACGCCCAGCACTTATCCAACTGGTCATCGCGGAGCGCCCGGGAATGGGCTGTTTGCCGATATGCCGCTTTCAACTGCGGGAGGCGAAAAGCGGCTGTTCGGGGGTGTCACAACCGCTCGGTTATGACACAATCCACTTCACCATACTTGGTGCATCGTGACCTAGCCACTTACGAGCGCTTAAGCAGCGTACGTAGGACCATTGTGCACGACTAGTTCGGGCCGACACCGAACTTCGTGATGCTAACAGACTCCATCCTGCTTGCGATGTCAAACACACGCCTGCACAAGGGTTTGCTGCGCGGATCAACCGCGGCCGAAGTTGGGGGGCGAGGTTGCAGGAGACGCTGAACGGGGGGCACTCACACGGGGAAAGCGCGATGGATGGAGCTACGACGGACGACAGTTTCAGTTTCGTTCGAAACGGCGATCACGGAACGCAGCGGCTCGACTGGGACAAAGGGCCTGAGCAGGTCAGGAAGGTACTGGGAGAGGCGCTCGGCGCGAGAAACATCGCGTTTCTCCTTGGTGCAGGATGCTCTTCCATGACCGTCGATGGCGCCGAAGTTGGCATCTCGACAATGAAGCCCTTGGCCGAGGAGTTCTGCGCGGCTGACGATCTTGACGCGGCATGGGGATTTGACGCTGCGGACCGGAGCTGCCTTGCCGGGCACGGGCTTTCTCTGACGGGCGAGTACACCTCCAACCTTGAGCGGCTCATGGAGACGTTGCACGCGCTCCGGTTCGTACTGACCCGCAGCGACGACGCCGGCGAGGGGGAGGAGTTGGCGCGGGTTGAAGGCATGATTGCCAAGATACAGTCCTTCCTCTGGGAACGCTGCACCACTGGTTACTTTGCAAAGGGCGACGACACCGTCCTCTCGCTCTACGAATCGTTCTATCGCCGGCTGGTGCTGCGCGACCGGTCGCTCCCGCGGCCGTGGATCTTCACGACGAACTACGACCTATTCAGCGAACGGGCGATGGATCGCCTGGGGCTGCCATACGCCAACGGATTCTCGGGTGTGGTCGAGCGGCGATTTAATCCCGCCACGTTCCGCTACGCCCTTGCCGAGCAGCTCGACATCTCGAACCGCAAGTGGTCCGCCGTTGATGGCTTCGTCTACCTGTGCAAGCTGCACGGCTCGATCAGCTGGACGGAGGACGATCACGGTCTCTACCCGATCCGCGAGACATGGCCGCAGACTGCCCCGTCGAAGGTGATGATCTTCCCGACACCCGCGAAGCAAAACTCCAGCCTGGGCTCGCCCTATGCCGATCTGTTCCGTGAATTTCAGTCGCGCATCGTCCGTGAGCAGAGCGTCCTTGTCACGATGGGCTACGCCTTTGGGGACGAGCACATCAACAACATCATCTACCAGGCGCTGACCATCCCAACCTTCCGGCTCGTCGTCTTTGCCGCTCCGGACTCGGCGGGCGAGATCGGCAAACTCCGCGCGCTCGGCGATCCGAGAATATGGATCATCGGGGGAAATGGTCCGCCAGGCGGCGCGCCTGCCCACTACTTCTCCACGATTGTCGAGCACCTGCTTCCAAGGCAGCCCTCGGACCGCATCGACGAGGCGGTCAAGCAGGTCCTGCGGGCCATGGCTCCAGCCTCCACCAGCATCGGGGACGGCCAGGATGCCAACTGACGACCGGCGTCGCGCGATAGGATCGGTGGTCGCCGTCTCCGCAGATCGTTTTGTCATCGAGATGCACAGCGGCACCGACAGCTTCACCGTCGTCGGCTTCGACGACGTCCACTACGTCGCTCGACTGGGCTCCTTCGTGATCATACCCGCGCAGGCGGAATACGTGGTTGCCGAGATCGTCGGGTTGCGAGAGCGCGACGCGGGTGCCGGCGGCGAGATCGACAAGGCCGCGTCCGCCAAGTTCCTCGACGTGGTGCCCGTCGGCATGCTGCCAATCGAGGGCGGACGCTTCCGCTTCGGGGTATCCGTGTTTCCCTCCCTCTACGCCGACGCCCTCTACGCGCTCGACGGGGAGCTAGACCGAATCTTCGACACCAGCCCGGCATCGGAGCGATCGTCGGGTCCCGATGGGGCGGACTCCGTGCCGGCCGAGGCGACGCGGTTGCGCATTCTGGAGATCGGTAGGTCCGTCGTTTTCGAGGATTACGACGTGAAGATCCGTATTGACGAGTTCTTCGGCGGCCACGCTGCGGTGCTCGGAAACACGGGCAGCGGAAAGTCGTGCACAATTGCGTCGATCATGCAGGAGCTGTTCGACAAGCCCGATGAGCATCATGCCCGCGGCGCGACATTCGTGGTGCTCGACGTAAACGGTGAATACCACCAAGCTTTCGAGGACCTGTCCACGACTGGCGTCATTGGGGTCGGCCGGCTCATCCTCGACGGCACCGCCACCGCTGGCAGGTTTCGGATTCCCCACTGGTTCCTCGACCTATCGGAATGGGAGCTGCTGCTCCAGGCAAGCGAGCGCACTCAGGTCCCGATCCTCCGCATGGCGCTTGGGCTCGCTACGCTCTTCGGCGGAACGACGAACAGCCAGCTGACCGAGATCCGAAACCACATTCTCGCCAAGTGCATCACCCAGATACTGTCGGACGAAAGCCCGCCCGGAGCAAAGGAAACGCGCATTCTAGGTATCCTGCAGCGTTTCCGCACCGCCGAGATCAACTCGGGAACGGTCGGGGACGCCATCGCCGTCAAATACGGCAACATGGACAACATTGAGGACGCGTTCGAGTACCTGCAGGGGGCCGACGGCGAAGGCGGCTTCGTGCTGTCCGACTTCAAGCTGCCCGACTACACCAACAGCCCCTTCGACTTCGCAGCCCTCGGCGACGCGATCGACCTCGCGCTTCTATACGAGGAATCCCACGGCAACCGGCAGATCCGCGACTATTGCTCTCAGATGGTCACGCGCTTCAAGGCGCTGCTCGAGCGACGTGACTATGCGTTTCTTCGCCACAGCGCCGTGGACGCCGCGGCGGATGCCGGACCTTTCCTGGCACGCCTGCTCGGTCTTCAACCCATGGGGGGTGGCTTCGCCAAGTCCGCGCAGATCGTCATCATTGATATGAATGCCGTCGAGGACGAGGTGGTCGAGCTCGTCAGTGCCGTGGTCGCGCGGATGATATTCCGCCTTCTTCGGCAGGCGAATCCACGAAACCGCTTCCCCGTCCATCTTCTGCTAGAGGAGGCGCACCGCTACGTATCGGCGACGCCGTCCCGCTACGCGCTGGACGCCGGTCGCGTATTCGAGCGGATCGCAAAGGAAGGCCGCAAGTACGGTTTATTTCTGATGGTGGCGTCGCAGCGGCCGAGCGAGCTTTCCAAAACTGTTCTCTCGCAGTGCTCGAACTTCGTCGTGCACCGCATCCAGAACCCCGACGACCTGTCGCAGATCAGGCAGATGTCGCCATCGATCTCTGAGGGGGTGCTCCGACGACTTCCCAGCCTCCCCAAGCAGCATGCGCTCGTCTTCGGCAACGCGGTCAACCTGCCGACCACCTTCCGTGTCCGGCCGGCAGACCCGCTGCCCGCGAGCGACGACGCGAAGATCGTCAATCTATGGTTTCACGAAGCCGGTCGAAAGGCGGGGATCAGCTTGGCTCCGGCTCCAGCTGATCTTGCCGATGGCGATGTGGACGATCTGGTTTAGTCCCGATGAGGTGCGCCGCTAGCCATTCCCGCTGAGCGAGGCGAAGTCTCCGCGCGCGAACGCGACCTCCGCGACGTCATACCAGCGTTCCAGGTTGGCTCTGGGATCTCGACCGTGTGCCGCCTCCTCGGCTAGGTGCTGGAGCACGGTCCAGTTAACCGCCGCGGTTCGACCGGACGTGTCGATCCTCTCATAGTCCGGCATGACCGAATGCTGGCTCATTGCCGGCAGCAGGAGGTCCGCAAGCGGCCGCAGATCCTCGCGTATTGGCGAGTCGTCCCGCCTGCTCATCTCGGACAGGACCTTGGCCAGTCCGCCCGCCACGATGTCGGCGATCTGCAGCCCGGGGTGGTTGCGGCTATCGCCGAACCCGACCGGTCCAGACAGGGTGAACCCGTTCCGCTGCCGATCCGGAAGAAGCTCGGCAGCACGTCCCTGGGCGAAGGCGAGCATTTCGCCCACGAAGTTGCCCGCTTGGGCACGCAGCGGCTTGCTGTCATCGCAGATCACCTGAAGCGGACGCCTCTCCGCACCAAAGTCGTCGAGCAAGCTCCACAAGGACGAGATCGCGAGATCGAGTAGCCACTTCCCGCGATCGGGCGAATGTTCCTCCGCCTCCCGGTTGTCGGAGACGATAATGTCGCGGCATGCGCGCGAGAAGGTCAGCACCATGGCGAAGGGATCACCCTCCTCGTCAGGCCTGACGAACGGTGGGTCAAACAGCAGTGGCGCCTCCTCAGGGCGTAGCGTCCGCATGTATCGCTCGAACTGTCGCAGCGCCTGCTCGCCCCGAACGTCGTCTTCGGTGAAGAACATATAGCAATACATGGCAACGAACCGGTGGAGGTCCTTGCGATAGACGATGCCTGGGTCGTGCTGCAGCACCGGCTCGTAAACGTACTCGAAGAGCTTTCCGGCAAGTGCGAGGACCTTGTCGTAGGCGACGGCGCGGAACCGACCGACCGAACGCTCGAGCACGAACTGCATCAATGCCAGGCCCGCCGGGGATTTCAGCAGCGCGCCGGCCTTGAGCTCGGGCATCTGCACCGGATGGGCAGCTCGCGCGTCGCGGAGGATCTCGAAAGCTTCGGCGTCGTCGATGGCCACCGCCGAGAACGTGAAGATGCGTTGCATCGGATCGAGCAGACGAGGACCCGTGTGACCCGACTCGTCGCAGAAGATGGGAAGAGGTGTTTCCATCGAGTTTAGGTGGCGATTGAGGACGGCCACATCAACGCTTGCCGTTAAGTCCGCTCGGTTTCACAACCGGTCGGTTATGACACCTAGAAACTACCCGTGACGGACAGCGCCAAGTTCGTACTCCGTTGGTGTCCGGCCTCCACGTTCAGCTTCATGGCCTTGATATCCGCTAACGCTTTTGCGGAGAGTTTGAGACTTTGTTCCAACTCGACGGACAGGGCGAATTCTCTCCGGCTGCCCTGCAGGCGAGCCTCAGCCAATGCCTGCCAAGACGGTTCACGATGAAACCACATTAAGTTGTTCGGTAGGGCTGGTTCCCTGCCATCGGAGGTCCCGCTGCGCTCGAAGCGTCGCTTGCGGGACCTAGTCAATTCAGTTTCAAGCCCTCCGCTTGCAACGCGTTTAACTTTCGCAGATGCGGTGTTCTGCGAGCTATCGCTATCCTGATAACTGACCTTATAATGTTTTGCGCCGAGCGAGTTGAGCAAACGCTCAAGCTCGCTGAGCTTATGGTCCACCATATCGTCGTTGTAAGACCCGATCTGATAATAAATCATGTCGCTGACCGGATTAGCGGCATAGACCTGTCCCACTTCGGCCGAACCAGTACGAAACGTAAGCTCGGTCGCTTGCTGCATGGTGACTGGGATTACCGATTCTGACGCCGGGTGCGGTTTGCTCCCACGGTTCGCTGTATAAATCCCAGCAGCGAATGACGTTAAGGCCAGTCCTCCCCGTAAGAGGAGGCCGCCAGGTACGAACGCCGAGGCGACCATCCCGAGTACCGGCCATACTGATCCGACACTTCCATCCGGCTCCGGGGGCACCATCCGCTTGTCGAAGTCCTCATTGCTCACCACAGCTATGTATCGTCTTTGTTCGAATGGTAGTTCGACTAGCGTTTTTGGCCTCGCGTCCGTCATAGTTGCTCCTCGCTACCCTGCCTTGATGACGCCCCACACGCCATAAAGTCTAGTCACTCTTTGCCCAAGCTATTCACCTTGGTCTATTTTTGGTGTCACAACAGGACGGTTCTGACACCACGCGCAAATGCACGGTTCTCCGCGACTTCACTGGTGTCAGAAGCTCGTGTCAGAACGATGGTTCGTGTACTTCGATGGCAAATTTGGTGGCGGAGCTGCCAAGCCCACCAAGTGGCAGGTTTTGGCGAGAGCAGCCGTTGGACACGGCATGCGGCATCGGCCGGAAAGTCCCACGACCTTCCGGCGACTGCCGACCAGGATGCGCCGTTCAGGATTGTATTTGCCAAGGTTAGCATATGACAGAAGCTGCCATCTGGCTCAGGAGGTTTGCCCCATCAGTCGAGGCCAAAACTCGGCACTTTCCAAGCACGCGTATGTCTAGAGATTATTCCGCATTGTGGATTAGGAACTGGCGCTACCAGCAGCAAAGCGATGGCGGTACGCTGCGGGGTTAACGCCCACGACGCGCTTGAACCGTGCCCGGAACGTCACCGGTGATTCAAAGCCTGCATCGGCTGCGATCTGCTCGATCGGTGCATCGCTCGACTCAAGCAGTTCTTGAGCGCGACGTACCCGTGCGGTCAGGAGCCACTGGATCGGGGTTGCGCCAGTCTGCTCCCGAAACCGGCGGGCGAACGTTCGCGGGCTGGCGCATGCGCGCGCGGCCAGGGTTTCGATGTCGAGGCGCTCATCCAGATGGGCCAGCATCCAGTCGGTCAGCGGCGCCAGGCTTGTCGCAACGACGGTCGGCGCCTGCCGCACGAACTGCGCCTGTCCACCATCGCGGTGCAGCGGCGCTACCGCAAGCCGCGCCGCGTCAGCCGCCACCGCCTGCCCGTAATCGCGGCCGACTAGGTGGAGGCACATGTCGATCCCCGCAGACGCGCCGGCGGATGTGACGATACGGCCTTCGTCGACAAACAGGACGTTGGGCTCGACCATGATCGACGGAAAGCGTTGCGCCAGTTCGGTCGCGGCGCGCCAATGTGTCGTTGCCCGCTGCCCGTCGAGGAGGCCGGTCGCCGCTAGGACGAACGCGCCTGTACATATCGACGCGAGCCGTGCGCCTCCCGTCCAGGCCGATCGGAGGGCCTCCGTCACAGGGCGCGGCACGAGGCGCCCGGGATCTGCAATACCCGCGACGATGATCGTATCGGCGTCGGCCAGGCCCGAGAGGGTGCAAGGCGGCGTGAACACGAACGCGCCCGCGTTGATCCGGCGGGATTCCCCGCAGACCCTGACGCGATACGGAGAGGAGCCGTCGGCCAGACGAACGTGGCTGAACACCTCGCACGCAATGCCGAGATCGAAAGGCAGCACCCCATTGAGCGCGAGGATCGCGATCTCATGCTTCTTATCCTCCTTCAAACGCATTCCATCTCCACGTCACGCTGCCCAGAATGGCAGGATATAATCGATGATTGTCATTACTGCCACTCACCAACAGTTCGTGCGGAGGATATTAAGGCGCTGCACCAAGGAGTCCCGCCATATGTCTGCGCAAATGCCCGCTCTTTCCGACCAGCCCCTAAAGGTGGGAATAGTGCTGTTCCCAGGCCTCACCTTGCTCGATCTGGCTGGGCCACAGGCAGCACTGGGCATGCATGCGCAGACCCTGCTGTTCTGGAAGACCTCGGACCCGGTGCCGACCGACAGAGGCGTCTCATTGAATCCGACCCATAGCTTTGACGATGCGCCCGACCAGTTGGACATACTGTTCGTGCCTGGCGGGTTCGGCACGAACGATGCGATGGCGGACGACGAGATCATCGATTTCCTGGCCAAGACCGGTCCCAAGGCGCGCTACATCACCTCTGTCTGCTCAGGAGCGCTTCTGCTCGGCATGGCAGGATTGCTCGAAGGCTACCGTGCCGCAACGCACTGGGCCATGTACGATGTGCTCGAGGCGCTGGGCGTGGAAGCAGGCCGCGAGCGCGTCGTTGCAGACCGCAACCGATTCACCGGTGGCGGAGTAACCGCCGGGATCGACTTCGGGCTGACCCTGCTTGCCGAACTGCGGGGCGAGCAAGTGGCGAAAGTCACCCAGCTCATGATGGAATACGATCCGCAACCGCCGTTCAGTACCGGGCACCCGCGCGTTGCCGGGCCGGAGCTGACGAAGGTTGCGCTGGACGGCATGGGCCAGGCGGAAATTCAACGAGGCCTCGAAATCGCCAAAAGTCGACGCTCCACGCAGCCGGCGGGCGATCTGTCCCCAAGCACCACCGACAAGTAGATCATGCCTGCAACCTTCTTTGCGGAGGCCACTGTCCCGCAACTCATCCTTCCCATGCTGGTGGCGTTCGTCATGATCGGGCTGATCTCTGTGCTGACGGAGCCCGCCAGGCAGAAGTTCAGCGCCGTGTTTCTCGCAGGAGCGGGAGCAGCCTACCTGAGCGGCGGTTTCGGCCTTTGGGAGTTTGCCTTTTGCGCCGTCATGACGGGGCTCGCCTATGCCGGGCTGTCGAACTACCGCGCAATCGCGGCCGGATGGTTGGCCCACACGGTGTGGGACTATCTTCATCATCTCTACGGCAATCCGATCATCTTGTTCGTGCCGATCTCGTCGTTCGGCTGCGCGATCTGCGACCCGGTGCTCGCACTCTGGTACGCCATGGGTGCGCCATCGGTGCCGGCGATGGTCGATCGAATTCGCGGTTCATTGCGAGGGGCGAGCAATGCAGGCTCCTGAGCCGGCTGTGATCGTCGCTGCCGCCGAGGATGGCGCCCTGATCCGCAGATTGCGGCTCTCCTCTCTCATAGAGGCCAGCACACTCCTGATCCTGCTTTTCATAGCGGTGCCGCTCAAGCACGTCCTGGGATACCCGGAGGCGGCCCGGATCATGGGGCCGATACATGGGGCCGCGTTCGTGGCCTACGCCTGGACCGTCGTCGTCGTTGCAACGGGAGGCGGCGACTGGTCGCGGGGCGAGATTGCGAGGCTGATAGCGGCAGCATTCGTCCCGTTCGGTGGCTTTGCCAATGTCGGACTGCTGCAACGGAAGGCGGCCGCGCTCCCTCGACATTCGGTGGAGCCTTGACGGAATATCTGTGGCTGAAAGCCGTTCATGTCGCCGCCGTGCTGATCTTCAGTGGCGGGCTTTTCGTGCAAGCATTTGGCGTCGCCGCGGGGCAACGCGGCGGAGAGGAGACGGTCCGGCTCATCTCCCGATGGGATCAGAAGGTGACGTTGCCCGCGATGCTGGCGGCGTGGCTATCGGGCGCTATGCTGGCCTCCAGCGGTGGTTGGTTCTCGAGCCACTGGCTTTGGGCGAAGCTCGGGCTGGTCGTCGCCCTGAGCGGGCTGCACGGGGTTCAGTCGGGCCGTCTGCGAAGGCTGGAGCGCGGCGACCTGGGCGCGCCAGGGGCAACGCCTCTAATCCGCCCAACCGCGATTGCGATTTCAGTCTCGGCCATCGCGCTTCTCGTGGTGAGCAAGCCATTTTGATCGGAGCGCGCGTCCGGTGACCTTCGACCCGGCGTTTCAGACGACGACAAGCCGATCTTGGGCTCCGACGTCTGCGACCGGCGGCGTTCCAAACATCCCCTTATATTCGCGGCTGAACTGCGGGGCACTGAGATAGCCGACCGCATAGGCAACCTTCGCTACGCTGAGGTTGCCGGAGACGAGCAGCCGCCGCGCTTCCAGAAGGCGCATCTGTCTCTGGAACACCAGGGGACTGTGACCAGTGACGGCCTTGAAGTGCCGGTGAAACGAGGTCAGGCTCATCCCGACCGACGCCGCCAGTTCGGCCATCACCACTGGCTTGTCATGATGGGTACTGAGCCAATCCGCCGCAGTCTTGATGCGCTGGGTGCGCTCGTCTCGCTGTGCAACCTGTCGCAAGGTTGCAGCCATGGGGCCTTTCAGGAAGCGATAGTAGAGCTCGCGCTCATAAGCGTGTGCGAGCACGGCCCTGTCCTCGTCGTCTTCAAGTAGGCCGATGTAGCGGGCAAACGCGTCGCCAACTCGCCCCTTCAGCTCGGTGCCTGCCGTGGAACACGCACATGGACCATCCTGACTGGGTCTATCGAGCATGACGCCGTTAAGAACATCGGCGTCGAGATCGACGCTGATCGCTATGTAGGGCGTCGTTATCGAGGCCTCGGTCAACTCCCCTACATAAGGCACGCCGAAGGCTGAAGCCGCCCAGTCACCCGGGCCAAGCGTGTAGTTGTTGCCGCCCACCGTCACGGCCTTCGCGCCTTGAAGCACGACGTAAAACAGCGCTTTCAAGACCCCCGGGACCGCCGGGGTGGTCTGTGTGCTCGACCACACCGTTACGCGCGGTAGCGGCGTTTCGCGGCCAAACGCACCATCCCGCAGCGTCACGAACGGGGTCACGCTCTGACGGAGCTGATCGATGATCGGAAACGGGACAGTCATCCCATCGCAAAAGCATATTTGGCAGGATCAGGCAAGCCTCTGGAGTGATCGGGAATGGCTTCAGGCGCCCCGCTGCCTATGTTCCAGTCAACAGCAAGGAGGCTGATATGACTGAGAAAAGAGTAGCCCTGGTTACCGGTGCCAATAAGGGTATCGGACGTGAAATTGCCCGGCAGTTGGGCAAGCTGAACCACACGGTCTGGATTGGAGCGCGCGATGAAGCTCGCGGTCGCGAGGCCGAGGAGGAATTGCGCGCCGAGGGCATAGACGCCCATTTCGTCCAGCTCGACATCACCGACGATGAGAGCGTCCGGGCCGCCGTCAGCACGATCGAAGCGGCGACGCCCCATCTCGACGTGCTGGTGAACAATGTCGGCATTGGCATCGACTATGCGTCCCCGCCGAGCGAGGAGAAGATCGACGACCTTCGTCGCGCCTTCGACACGAATTTCTCCGGGACAGTTCGCGTGACCCAGGGCTTCGTTCCGCTGCTTCGCAAGTCGGCCATGGCCCGCATTGTCAACATGAGCAGCGGCATCGGTTCCGTCACCCTCACCGGTGATTTCACGCAGCCGATCTGGGGTATGGCGGCGCTGGGTTACGCAGCATCGAAAACCGCTTTGAACATGTTCACGGTCAAGCTCGCCAAGGAACTCGCAGCCAACGGTATCAAGGTCAATGCGGCGTGCCCCGGTGCGACCGACACCGAGATGTCGGAAATCAAGTTCCCCGGCCTCCGGTCTGTCGAACAAGCCGCCCGTGTGCCTGTCAAGCTCGCCACGCTTCCTCCGATGGGCCCCACCGGCGGGTTCTTCCATGATGGCGGCCTGTTCGGAGACCCTGACGATACCTCCATCGGTGCTTATCCCTGGTAACGGGACCGTTCACCAACCTTTATGAAACGACGCTCTGGATGACTGCTTCGGACCGAAGCAGTCATCCAGAGGGTGACATGCGAGTAGCGGCTTTGTCCCACGACTTTCCGGAAGCAGTCGACCACAATGCGCCGTTTAACCCAAAGGGGCGCGGAGGCTGCTTCTCCCGGAACC
Source organism: Novosphingobium sp. BAM6 (assembly GCF_057784955.1). Classification (NCBI taxonomy): domain Bacteria; kingdom Pseudomonadati; phylum Pseudomonadota; class Alphaproteobacteria; order Sphingomonadales; family Sphingomonadaceae; genus Novosphingobium; species Novosphingobium sp. BAM6. Next base: position 306,585 of record NZ_JBYNTR010000002.1, read on the forward strand.
TGCTGTCATGCTCAATTGCCGCCTTTCGTTCTCAGCCGCTCAAATCACCTTTTGGTAAGCCCGCAAAGGTGGCCAGGTAGTCCTTGTCGCTGCCGTAAAGCTGGGTGTCTGACTTCTGATACATCTGGAAATTGTAGCCTTCTACCTCAAGCAAGCCCGCATCCTTCTGGCTGATCGGATAACGCTCTCTGCTGGCTGAGAGGATCATGGCTCGTCGAGGTGTCAATGGATAGAAAAGTTCAACCTCTGGGTCGCTCAAGCCGAGCAAATTGATGACTGGCTGATCGCCAGTGATGAAGGGTTTGTCAGTCCGATTGTCGATGATCACAATTTCGTATTCATGGCGTTGGGCGTAGAGGCTTGTTCCCAGATTGGTCGCGTAGATGAAGGCTTCAATCGGCCACGTCCTATCGCGATCATGCGGGAGGTCGAGCGGAATGGCTCGGTATCCATTCCGGATTTTCGCTGTTCGAAAGTACTGATAGCTGATGAACTGGATGAAGGTCATCTGCTGCTGATCATCGTTCATGTAAAAGCTGGAATCGCCCGCCCGAAGACTGTCGAGCATTGGCTTGCCTTGTTCCTCCATCGTGCCGTGATATTGCTCGCCAAACGTCTTTCCCGTTTCATCCAGCAGCTTTTCGACCTGAGCCTTGCTCTCATCTGAAAGTGGGAAGTTCGCCAGCATCCTTCGGAGAGTGAATGGCGTTTGGAGGGAATCCACCCAGCCGCGATTGAGCTTGCGGAGGCTCTCATCCTTAGACTGGTTGATGATGTATTCGAGATACTGCTCGTCAGGCTCAGAAAGTTCCTGAAACTCGTAGAAGAAGCGTTCGCTGCCAACATTGCGGGTGTGGCTGATGAAAGGCGCAGGCTTGCCTTTCTGGAGGCACCAGACCTGATCCTTTTTGTTGGCCCATGCCTTGAGATGGTATTGCCAGACGTGATGCTGATTGGCGGTCAAGTTCGACACGGGTACGCCCTGCCTGGAGGTTTGTCATCAAGCCCTTGATCTGAATTCATCGCCAGTTCGCAGGTTCGTTGCGCTTGTATATGGTCCTTCTACCAGCCCATTGAAGTGCCCGAGCGGCTGAATGTGAAGGTCATTCGCCCTCCGGGACAGCGTACATGTCGATCGCCGGTGCAAATATCCAGCCTTCTGACAACTGTTCAGTCAGCGGGTCACGGTAGATCACCAGCCGCCATTTGCCGCGGCTTTCCTTGACCGCTATCTCCATCCCGGCGTCTCCGCGCATCAGGATTGGTGCCTTACCTTGCGGGTCCCGGCGGATCGGCGCGATGCGCTTCAGTTCGCCGCGCGGGTGCATCTCGATATAAGCCTGATTCGCGGCGTCGTCGGCCGCAAGTATCTCATCGAGCTTCTCTTCTATCGTGTTCATGCGACCGACCACCTCGACATGGGCCTGTTGTTCCGCCGGGGTCAGATCCTGCGGAGTGACCTCCTTGTAAATTGTCTGGAAATTCAACAGGAGCCCGAGGAGTGCGAGAGCGCCTAGCTTGCGCAGTTCCTTCACGGTGTTCTCACCGAACATCGAGAACATCGCGCTCATCAAAGTGATGAATGCCACTACCAGATCGGTCGCTTGCGTCGGATCGTCCGTATGGCCGATCGCATCAACAATCCGCTGCGCCTCGATCACCTGCTCGGCCATCGCGACCGCGCTGCTAGACGCCACCGCCCCCGCGGTCGCGCGGAGGGTCATCATGTCGATCATGCGCGCGCGGTCGGCCGCCAGCTTCAGGATGCCGAGCTGAGGACTGAGTGCCTCGCTCATCGCCCTGAATTGCGAACCGATGCTCGGGACAGCCATCAGCTTACCGATCAGCGACCGATTTGTGCCGACCAAGTCGCCCAGCTTTGCCAAGTCGGCGACCGTCGAGCCGACCAGAGCATGCTGCTTTGCGAGAATGCCGGTAGGGTCCCGATTGATGGCGAAGCCGGTCTTTTGCAGCGCCATCATCCAGTTGGGCGTCGCATAGGGTTTCAGCACCGAGAGTCTGCTCAGTCGCAGAGCCTCGCTCGCCGCCATCACCTCTCCGATGCGCGTGCCCCGCATCAAAGCGGCGGCCTTGAGGATGCCACCGCGTTCGGCGGCCTCGATCGCGGCAAGGCCGGTCGGAAGTTTGCGCGTCAGTTCTTGAATCACAAAGCTCGGGCCGAGGGCCCGCTTCATCAGATCCGACTGCTCGCGCTGGCGCTTCATCATGTCATCGAGGGGGCTTGTCACCCCGAAAGGGAATTTGTTCGTCATGGCGCTGCTTTTGGCAGAAGCAGCGACGGTCTTCGAGGCTGTTTTGGTTCACCACAGAGAACCAGGAGAGTGTGTTCCCACTTTCCTGCGCGGAGCGAAGACGGCAGAAGGAGAGCATGTTCACCGTACATCCCGACGAGCTCAAGAATCTCGATGGCCTGCAGCTGGTCGAGCTTCTGCGCATGCTCGTCCATGCCGAGGCCCGCAAATCCGACATCCCGATGCGAAATGTCGATGTGCCGCTCCAGATCACGGTCGCCGATGGCGGACGTGACGCTACCGTACAGTGGCAGGGCGGCAAGGCTTCGACCGATTATTTCCCGGGCCGCGACACCGTCTTCCAGTGCAAGGCCAGCGACGGCGGCGATGCCGCCTGGACCAAGGAAGTTTGGACAAAGGCGTCCCAGCGCAAAAAGAAGAAGGTTCTCAACCCCGCGATCGCGGCAATGCTCGCGGCGGGCGGCGCCTACGTCGGCGCGACCGCGACCGCGCTCGTTGGTACCAAGCCCGACGATCGCGCCGAGGCGATCCGCAAGGGCATCCGGGAAGCAGGCGGCGATCCCGCCAAGCTCGCCTCGGTCCAGCTCTATGACGGTAACAAGCTGGCCATGTGGGCGACCAGCCATCCGGCGGTCGCGCTCTGGGTCAAGGAGCGTCAGGCTGGCTATGCACTCTCCGGCTTCGCGACGCTCGACCAATGGGGGAAGCGCGCCGAGATCAGCACGCCGCCATACGTGGCGAGCGAGGCGCGGCGCTTCGCGCTCAGCGCCGACTCGTTCGATGAACTGGGCTTTGATCAGCTCGCTGCGCGCGTGGTCGACCACCTCTCCGAACCGGGGGCGGTCGCGCGGGTCTGGGGCGCATCGGGCATCGGCAAGACGCGCGCGCTTCATCAGGCGCTCAGCATCAGCACCGGCGAACTGCGCGAGCTCACAGCCGCGAACTTCATTTTCTGCGATTATCCTGAAGTCTCAGGCGAAATCTGGAACGTCGCCAATCAAATCAAGAATGCCGGACTTGCCGCCGTGTTGGTGATCGATTCCTGCCCATGGGAGGAGGCCAAGCGCCTCAATCAGCTGGCCCGCGCCGAAGACAGTGCACTGCGCGTCATCACGCTTGGCGCCGACGGGCAAGACCAGGTTGAGGACTGCCTGATGATCCGACCGCTAAAGGCCGATCACGACACGATCCGCGGCATTCTCACCCAAGCGATCAAGGCGCGCGCCGACGAGATTGATTTCGTCGCGGCTCAGTGCGATGGCTTTCCGCGCATCGCTGTGCTCGCCGCCAAGGCGTTCGGCAGCGCCGCCAGCATCCGCAAATCGACAAATGAGGTCGCCGAGCAGATCCTGAATGCGGCCGGCGTCGGCGAGGAGACGGTCCGCGCGCTCGAATTGCTCTCGCTGTTCGACCATCTCGAGCCCGACGCCACGCCCGAAAGGTTCGACCAGTTGGCCGAGCTGCTCGTCCATATGAAGGGCGAGCTTGCCTATGAGCATCTCGTCCGCGCCGCCGAGCAGCATCTGGTTGAGCGCAGCCACGGACGCATGACCGCGCAGCCGCTGCCGATCGCCAATTATCTGGCCCTTCGGCGCTTCTCCTATCTGCGCCCCTCAACGATCACCGCCTTTCTCGCCGATGCCGAGCCCGATCGTCGCAACGCCATGCTCGCGCGCTGGGGCGCGTTTCGCGAGCGTTCAGACACGCTCGCCGAGGTGGTCCGCCGCGTCGTCAATCGTGGCTGGCTTCGCGACGACGCCACGCTGCTCGGGCCCGACGCCGCACCCTATCTCGCCGCATTCGTCCATGCCGATCCAGACACGATGATGCGCGCGCTGCATTTCGCGCTGATCCGGACCTCGCTCGACGATCTGGCGGCACTCGACATTTCACAGGAACTGCTCGACGCGCTGCGCCTTCTCGCGGTGCGCAGCAGCACGTTCCGCCCGACCGCCGCCTTGATGCTGCGGCTGACCGCCGTCACCGAATATGCCGACAACTCACCGGTCGTGCAGCTGCTGCGCCAGCTCTATCAAGTCGCGCTTGCCGGCACCGAAGCCGATGACAAAGACCGGCGCGACAGCCTGCTAAAGGCGCTCGAAGAGGAGGATTCGCGCATCCACCGCTCGGTGGTCGAGGCGCTGGGCGCGATGCTCACCACCCATATGACCCGCTTCGGCGCCTTCGACCAGATCGCCGGCGAGGACTTCCGCACCGAATGGTCGCCGGCAACGCACGAGATCGCAGTCGACTATTTCCGCTGGGCGCTTGAGCGGCTGCGCGAGCTCTGGCGCGACAATCCCGATTTCCGGCAGCGGATCGAGGCGATCGTCGCCAGCGATTTGCGCACACTGCTCGATTTCGACCTGCTCGACGTCGTCGAGGCGTTCGTCCGCGACGTGGTCAAGGCGGGCGGTCATTGGGCGCAGGCGACCAAGGGCATCGGCGACTGGCTCTATTTCGACCGGCCCGCCAAGGATGATGACGGCGCGCGCGCGATGCGCACGCTCTACGATGCGACGCTTCCCACCGACCCCGTCGACCTAGCTGTGCTCTATAGCCGCTTCTGGGGCGCCGACCTGCGCAATCCGGACAAGCGCTACTCCGCTGATGGCATCGACGATGACGACCATGAATATTCGGGCCGGGCGGCGCAAGCGTTCGCCAAAGGCATCGCGCGGAATCCCGCGCAGCTGGAACGCGCAGTCGCGGCCTTCGCCAGCCAAGAGCTTAATGCGCCCTGGCCGTTCGCGCAGACGCTGGCGCAGGAGGTCGGGGACCCTCTCGCGGTCTTCGCCGCCGCGACCAATGCGCTCGACGCCAGTGGCACGAGGGCCGGCGTCCAGTTCGTCCGCGCGCTGCTCGGCGGCTTCGATCGCCGGCTGGCTGGCGATGCTGACCAACAAAAGGCGCTGGTCGCGCTCGCCGAAGGTTCGGCGACGCTCTCCGAACGGCCGATGGACATCTACGGCGCGCTCGACATGACCGATGCGCGGGTCGTGGAGATTGCCGTACAGGTCCGCGCCGGCACGGTCGATGTCGGCTCGGTCGTGCCCATCTCCTACGGGCGCGGGCTTGCTAACGTCCCGGTGCCGGTCCTGGGCGAGCTGATCGAGGCGCTAGTCGACCGCGCTAGGGACGGCGGTGCCTGGGCGGCGATCGAGATCCTCAACATGGTCACCTACGGCATGAAGACGGTCGCGCCGGATCTGGCGGCGCTGTGCACGCTCGCCTTGCTGTCGCCGGCGATCGCCGAAGGCAGCACGATCAATCCCTCCCATGCCGAGCATGGCTTCGACCGACTTATCAAGCTGCTCGGCGCCTCCGGCGCAATCGACGGTGTCTTCGGCACCGGCTTTGCCCAGCTGATCGAGCGCGCCTGCCGATCGGTCGGCGGCTATCACAGCCGCCCGACCGAGGCATTGCGCGCCGGTCTCCCGATCGTCGTCGACCACGCGCCGCTCGAGGTCTGGGCCGTTCTCACCGGCTTCTACGACGTGGCGACGCGCGCCGAACGCGAACGCCTCAACATGATCACCGCCTCGACCAAGATGTTCGCGTTCAACAATGGCGACCGCACCGGGGCCGGCGCTCTGTTCAACGTGCCCGAGCCCGCCATCCTCGACTGGGTCGCGGACGATCCCGCCAACCGCGTCGCCTATCCGATGAGCTTCTATCCGATGCTCGGCCAGGACGGCGAAAGCTGGCACTGGCACCCCGCGACCGAAAAGCTTGCAAACCTATACGGGATGCTCAAGCCCTTTCGCGCAGCGCTGCGCGCCCGCATCCTGCCCAGTTCGTATAGCGGATCGCTCGAAGATCATCTCCGGCGTTTCCTAGAGCCACTGGGAGCTTGGGCCACGCATCCGATGCTCGGCAGTTGGGCGACCAGCCTGCTCGGCGACCTGAAGGGCTGGCTCGTTGATGAGACCCGTCGGCGCTGACGTCGGCGAATCCAGAATCAACGGGAGAGATCCCGGGCGCGTTCGTTCGTAATTTGGTGTGTAGAAGCTGCCAGTCCCCAACCGGCCTATCTTCTGTCGACCTGCGATGCCGGCCGCGCAACCGCTGAATGCCCGTTCTTGGCGAAAGCTGCCGTTCGAACTATCGCTCTGGAACGGCAGGATTGTCCCACAACGCGGTGTTCGCTTCCGACGAAACCGACCCTTGTCGGTCGTTCAGCCGTCGAATTTCAACCCCCAGGTGCGGCCCGTCCGCTAACCCATCCTAGACGCCCAAGATTGGGCCGATTGCGGAATGGCGGCTTACCGGTTGAAAGGGGCAGATAGCTTCCCGTCGCCTTCGGTGGGACGCATCATCGACCAGAGAGATTTTCTGCCGGTCGGCAAACGCCCCGTTGCGGACATTGGCCGGGGCGGTAATCTGCTATCATGGCGCTCTGGCAGTTCACTCTCGATCTCATTCCTGAATCGGCCGCGTGTGTTGAGGGAGTCGCAGCGATCCGGCTAAGCCGCGACCAACTCGATGCCATCAAAATAGAGATGCCGGACGGTGATACGCCGAGATTGTTAGGTTGGCTCGATGCCCTGTTCCCCGAAAAGAAATCATGGAGTGAAAGCCTCCGTATTTGGGGCGATGAAAAGACGGAGGATGTACAGGTCTACTTCGACGATGGCCGCATCGAATTTGTACAATTTCGGATAAACGCTGGTGACTTATCCATCTCATTGGTCAGCCGCATTTGCTCCATTGCTCGAAACCTTGGATGCGTTTTTGCGAGCCGCGAAGGTGCTATCGTCCAGCCTACGACCGAAGCCGTCGTGCGAGCGATATTACAGTCGCCCGCCACTCGTTTCGTGCGAGACCCCAAAGCGTTTTTAGAAGCGGCGGTGCTTATTGATGGCGGTAGCGACTGAACGACCGCTTCCCATCTGTGGACGCCCTCACGAACGCAAGCGGTATTTAGGAGATCAGGCACGTAGTCGGATGCTGCTATCTGTCCGGCCTCTGATGCAGCACCAGAGGCTGCGGGCCCGTATGGGAGTTCGCGGACTGGAACCATATCACCCTAAGCGTGCTCGCGGCACGGTGGGAAGCCCTGGTTTTTCCAGCCCCGTCTCGCCGACTGTTGTGCCATACCCTCCTTCGACCGACTACGTCCTCCGACGACCTCTGGTCCGCTTTGGCTTACGCCGCAGCTGCGACCGGAGCTGTGTAATCTTCTTCTTTCATGAGCAACGCCCAAATGATCCGCGCAGTCTTGTTGGCAAGCGCAACGGTCACCAACATGCGCGGCTTCCTGGCCAGCATCTGTTCGAGCCATGATCCTGCAGGCGCACCTCGTTTGCTAGCATGCAGCACGACAGCACTACTGCCTATGATGAGCAGTCGTCGAAGCGTTCGCTCGCCCATCTTCGTGATCGAGCCCAGCTTCTGTTTGCCTCCTGTCGACAACTGCCGTGGCGCCAAGCCGAGCCATGCGGCAAAATCCCGGCCCTTGGCGAAGGTCTCGGCCGGCGGCGCCAGTGCGGCAATGGCCGTGGCCGTAATCGGCCCGACCCCGGGTATCGTCATGAGCCGCCTGGCAATTGCATCCTCGCGTGCCCGCCTGGCGATCTCCTTGTCCAGATCACCGATCCTGTCGTTCAGTTCCTCCAAAAGATCCAGCATAGTACGAAACATCGCCTTAGCTGCCTCAGGAAGCGAAGCGCCAATCTCGTCTTCGAGCAGGTCACCAAGCATCGCAACGTACGACGGCCCCTTTGGCGCCACCCAGCCACACTCAGTGAGGTGCCCCCGGATCGCATTGATCAGTTGCGTACGCTGACGCACCAACAGATCGCGGGTCCGGAACACCAGCCCGGATGCCTGCTGCTCTTCGCTTTTGATCGCCACGAAGCGCATGTTCGGTCGCTGTGCCGCCTCGCAGATCGCCTCGGCATCTACCGCATCATTTTTATGCCGCTTCACGAACGGCTTTACGTACGCTGGCGGGATCAGCTTCACGTCATGCCCCAGCCCCGTGAGTTCGCGGCCCCAGTGATGCGCGCCTCCGCAGGCCTCGAGCGCTACCGTGCATCGCGGCTGCCGGGCAAAGAATTCCAGCAGCTTGGTGCGGCTGATTTTGCAACTGAACAACGCTCGCCCACTCGCATCCGGGCCATGCGCGTGGAAAACATTCTTGGCGATATCCAAACCGATTGTGGTAACTTCCGACACGGATGCCTCCTCAAGTGGTGTTCAACACCTCCACTATGGCACATCAATGCCGCCGGGGGGCGTCCACCCCATCACCCATCTTCGTCGCTGACGTACCTTCCAGGCAGAGGACACCGGACCGGCAGGAGTCGGGAACGTGAAATCAGCCCTCGAACGGCCGACTAGGGCGCGTCTCGGCCGATTCCGGAGCCGACCCTTTTCGGCCGTTTAGCCGACGATATCGAACGCCCATAACCGGGCGGTCCGCTTAGCGGACTGCTCAACGTCATAAGCCTTTCCGAAAATAAAGGCAGTTCGATAGCCGCGTAGGCAGGACTTGAATAACCAACGCATTGCAGAAAAACCAGAAATTGTCTGTCCAATGGGATGTGCAAGCCTGCCGTTTGCGCTAACGAACTGACGTTATGACAGACCCGAAAAAAGCCCTCTTTGATTTCGAAACCGCCGCAGACAAACTGATTGCGTCAATTTCAATCGCGGCAGTGCCCGCCCGGGCTATTTGGGCGCACTATCATTTTTTGATCTTTGTCCTGTATTACATCCTTGGCGCACGTGACCCATCCGCAAGGCGAAGCGCAGAAGCAACCACGTATAGGCTGAGCTATATCCTTAACTGGATTGCCAAACGATCTTCGGACGGTGAAACGATGAGGTCAGCCAACGCCGACGCGCTGTTTCGCCAAACTGACCCCGGGGCTCTCGGCGCAGGTGCGCTCGACGCCTATGCCCACTTCTCAGAGGTACTACCCGACGTAAGGCGGGATCGATTGTCGGTATGTCGGATCCAGGGCGGATTTCGCATTCAACACCATTCCAAAGAATCTGCAAGGGAAGATGCCGCCGACATTCTTATTAGCGCCCTTGCAATGCCACATATTGCAAATCGTATCCCGCAGAACATTAGTTCTGCAGTCAAAGCAATTGCCCAACGAACTCCGACAGACTGGACTTCCGTAATAGCCGAAGCGGCTAATCGCCTAGCGAAATATCATTCCAACATTCGGGAAGACCCTGTCGTCTCTGATGCAGCAATGACCACTATATTTGGTTTCTCAGGCCCTCGATTTCGTGAAATTCAAGCCGCGACTTTCGCGTTGGCAGAAGTTTGCCAAGAACTTGCCCTAACGACATATATGAATACAGCAGATGCAGATGGTGATCCGTCTGATGAAACTCTTGAGCAAGTTTCAATCAGCAGGCCGGAAGCTGAGATTGTGAGCTGGCTGTTGCAACTCGCGGGTGGGAATCAGGGCGATGTTGAGACGTTTGTGGACACTTTCACGTTTGATGCGACAGCTAAGAAACTCCGTGGCGGTGAAGGATACACGCCACCCTTCGTACGCATCGGTGCACAACTTTGCTTCTCCCCGGACCTCGTTTTCCGCTTTGTTCAGCCGCGGAACGCCATCCAAGATCTCATGAGAATTGATAAAAAGAAATTCGACAATCTAGTGTCAAGCACACTGGAACCAACATTGGTCGACGCAGTTTTAAATGAACTGACAGCGTTTCCAAATACAAAATACGCGACGTCTGTGAAATATGATCGCCGTGGAGAAATAGATCTCATGATTGTCGATCCCTCTTCAGGGGACGTCGTTATTATAGAAGTCAAAGGTCCGCTTCCTCCCCAAGGGTCGCGAGCAACAGAACGTCTTGCCGGGCGCGTTCGCGAAGGCGTCAGCCAGCTTGTACGCTTCCAAAACCTCACCAAACAGGAAAAACTGCAGATAGTAGAGAGCGGCACGAACCTGCGTTTAGCAGAAGCGAAATTTCACTATGTAGTCATGGCTCGTGCCTGCCTTGGGGCATGCGAATTATGGAGCCCTTCCTCTCCAATCACGCCAGCGACACTACCGCTCGTACGGCTGGCGCTGCAATCTATGCGGAAGCGTCGCGCCAACATCGCCGCTGACCTGACCAACGAGATCAGGACTATTACCGCGGAAATTATGAAACAAAGTAAGTGGCACTGGAGCAGTGGTAAGATGATACTATTTGGCAAAAAAATCTTTACTCCGCAATTGAGATATAACGATGCGGTCGTCGATGTATGGCGTCGCAGAGCAGCCGGGGAAACGATCTAATCTCCTTAGCCTTCAGAGGGGATGAGGCCGACCCTTCCCGGTCACTCAGCGCTACAATTTCACTCCCCAGATGCGGACCGGCAGCTATCCCGGTAGCTCGCGACCACACCCGACCGCTGATCGGAAGCTTTGAACTTGGTAGCTGCCCGAAGCAGTCGATCCTGCAGGCTAAGGGGAACTAGCTAGACGCCCTAATTCCGGCCATCCAAGGGTGGCGGCAGTGCACCTGAAGGCAGCCTAAGCCCCCCCCTCCTCCCCCCCCCGCCCCGCCGGCCAGGCGTCGCACGGTTGCATGTGCCGAATGGGCGGATGACCTTGCCTACCCCGGCTGCACTGGGCATTGTACAGCGAAAGACGAGGTGCTGATATGGAGCTAGGGGGCGAAGATCGTGGAGGCGGGGGGGACACTGCCGTTACATCAATCGGCCAGCGTGAGCCTGGTTCGCGCTATCGCGACGCGCTTAGGCTCCTGTTCATCCTCACCCAAGGTAGCGAGCCAACCGAAGATCCTAAGGAGGGCGCGGTCGGCATTTTCAAGGCCGAGAAGCGCCTGATGGCCATGGATTTTCTCGTTCGGTATCCGGACTATCTCGCCGATGCCCTACTCGATCTCTACGATCAAACCAGCGACCAGGAGTTGCTGGAAGCAGTTCGGCAAATATTTCTCAATGACGAACCATCCGTTCGGTTGGTGCGTATGATTAGGTGGCGGCACGGCGCCTATCAAAACGTTGACGATGCGCTGTCGATGCTGAGTTATTACGGGTTGGTTAGGCCGATGCAGTTATCCGATGGCGACGGGAAAGTCAGGCGATATGAGTATCTAATTTCCGGCAAGGCTTTTGCATTTCTCGAGAATACCGTGCGAGAGCATCCTGAATTGGCTTGGTATCGGGATCGATTGGCACTGGTCATGCGCGTTGCGCACGGAAAGAGCGGTTCCGCACTCAAAGAGTGGCAATATGAACATCCCGAATATGGAAACACGATGCACGGCGACATCATCGCGAGTATCAGTTCGCAGGTCCAAAGGCGGCTCGCCAGGATCGATGAGGCGAACGCATGAAAAAGACAGCTGCCGTTGAAATGACCGAGCCTGGCTGGGTTAAGGCGATTGCCGATCAGTGCAACCTCGATATCGCCGACGTTCGTCGTGTTCTACTCAAATACGGCATCCGCGCGCAGGCCACCCCACCGCGCTCGAAGAGCCTACGCTTTGAAAGCATAGTGTTCAGCGGGATACGCTCGGAATCGACCCCCGCCGGACCATTCAGCCTGTCATGGCTGGATCTTGATGCTGGTGTCTACGCAGTGATGTCGGAGCGGAATCTCCGCGGCAAATCGTCAATCCTGAATATCCTGAACGCCGCGATCCGCGGTGATTTTCCTGGCCGGATCAAATCCGATATCTGGAAATGGCTGAACGCGCTTGAGGTTCGGTTTCGTATAGATAACGTGCTCCACCGCTTGGAGCTCGAGAAAGACGCTGGCGAGGAGAAGGCCGCACAGGGCCGTGCTCGCCTTAGCCGCAGCGATGACGGGTGTCTGTGGGTGACTCTTTACAGCGGTGACGCTGCAGAGGGCTTGAAGGCGCAAACCGAACAGTTGATGATGGAGGAACTCGATTTCCCCGTCATCTATGCCCATAATAAGAATACCGGTGGCCATCCGCATGGCTGGCCGCTGATATCGTCTGCCTTCTATCTGTCCAGTTCGGTCGAGCCGAAGGCGCTGTTCGGCGATCTACCGATCGACGGCATTCCGCTGCGTCTTCTCCAACTCTTCATCGGGCTCCCTTGGGTATCGACATACAGCGCAGCGCTGACAGCGCAAAAACAGATCGAGCAGGGGATTGCTAATCGCCCGAACCAGGCTGGAACGGCCACGGTTCTCAAAACTAGGCTGCTCGAGGTGGAAGAACAGCTCGCGGAAGCCAAAAAGTCGCGCGGTCCCGACAATCGAAGCGCCCTCAGGCTGCAACTCGCGCGGCTTGACGAGACTATTGCTTCGGATCGCAGACAGGCCCGTGACGCCAATAACGTCATGGAGGCGGATCATTTTAGCCTCGGCGCCATATCAGAGAGCTTCGAAACCGCCAGGCGGCGGCTTAAGCTCCTCGAGGAAGAGCGATCCGCAGGATATTCATTTCGGCAATTGAGCCCGTCTTGCTGCCCTGCCTGCGAGGGCCGCTTCGAGATTGAAGCGACGGCGGAGCCGTCGTCGGACGCCAGCTGCGCATTATGCAAGAGCGCGCTTGCCGCCGACGGCGCCGAAGCAGACGATGACCGCATCACCGATGCGACAGATTTGGTCGCCGAGCTCAAGCGATCCGTCGAGTTGGCGAAAGCTAGGCAGAAGCTATCCGAAACCGATGCACTCGCAAAGAGCGAAAGGCTTCGTCTCAACATGGCTGAAGCACGTCGGGTGCAGGACAAGCTGTCGGCCTTGCCGATCGATCCCGACAACCGGGTGATCGAGCTGGAAGCACAGGCCAAACAGTTGCAGGAGCTGCTCATCTCGTTGGAACTGCCCTCAGCCGAAGATGGGGAAGTGCAAGCCGAGCTTCAAATCCTCCGCGCTGCTAGCGAGATCAGTAGAGCATTGATGACCGCCATGCAGGAGGACATTCTGGGGGAGATCACCGGCGCCGTCATGAGCCTCGCGACAAAGTTCGGCGTTTCTCATCTGACGAGCATGCACCTCGACAATGGCGGCAGGCTGAAGGTTCGCCAGGGTGGCGCCGATACGTTCTTCACCGGCCTAACCATGGGCGAGAAGCTGCGCATCAAGATCGCGATCGCGTTGGCCGCCGTCGAGGTTGCCAAGCGTCGCGGGCATGGGCGCCATCCCGGTCTGATGATCATCGATTCACCAGCTTCAGAAGAGGTGGTGAGCAAAGATTTCGAGCAGATGCTCGATAGTGTTGCGGCGGCGGCGCGAAACATCGGTGGCATTCAGATCATCATAGGCACAATCGCGCGCAGGGCAGTGGAAGCCGTGGTGCCCGACACGCACCGGTTGCACGCTAAAGGAGAGGCATATCTCTTCTGAGCCATCGCCCGTCGACGATATCTTCATCTTGGGCACTCCACTTGGAGATCGGATTCTCGATCCGGGAGCCGCGTCAGAATCGGCCTTGCTACAGGCGGTAGATGGACTGCTCGACAACGTAGCGCGCGCCGATGCTTTCCTTTGGCTTGCGCGATGGGCAGACGCAACATCCGTCCAGACCGCGCTCGTTCGCCTGCTTGAGCACGAAGACGATGCCACGTCGTTGGCCGAGATGATTGACGGTCTGGAGAGCCTTGCGGCCATTCCTTCGGCATTGGGCGAACGGATATGGGGTGTGCTGCGACCGCGCTTCGAGGCCCGGTCGCAGCATCGATGGATGCGTTGCCATGCGCTGCGCGGCGGCCTTCTCGCGGTACAGACCAGCCCCAACCTGATCCGACGTTTGCAGGCTTATGTCCTCGAAGTAGACCCGCAGGATGACGGTACTTATCTACGCCATGTTGCTAAAGTCACTGGCGTTATCCTGCGGCGATATCCAGACGACGATTTCAGGGCGGTCCTTCTTGCCCTAGCGGAGGTTGATGCCTCGGCTGATGAGGCGGCGCTAGAATTGGGCCTAGACCAGCTTCGGAAAAGTTTGATGGCTCAAACCGAAGCCGGCGTGTCGTCGGCTCTGGCCTGCGCGCAGGAGTGGTTCGGACGCTCACTGGCGTCCAGCGAAAATCGGCCGGATGCCCAACTCTATGAAGCCTGTGCATCTGTTCTGTTGGCGACGCAGGCCACCGGCTTGAACGATGCGCTGGATCAGCGATTGCCCGAGTTGCGCCGATATGCCTTCGAGTACTCCGCTTATGCCGCGGCATCGCATGGCGCGACATCGTGGCTCAGGGGGGATCCGCAGGAGCGATTCCATTGGCTGTCGATGGCTTCAAAATTGGCATCACTGGGCCGGACCTTCACGAAGGACATTTGGCTTCATGCCAATCTCGTGATCGAGGAGGAGCTCCTGGCAATCTTCTTCGTCGGTGAGCGCATATTTGGACGGTCGGATTCCGGTGGTATGAACCTCTTGGCTCGCAACGCCCTTGTTACCGCGTTGCGGCGTCGAAGCTTCTACCTCGAAGCGATCGACCAGTGGCTAGCGGAAAATGCCGATAGCCCTCTCGCGGCGTCGGTGGCTCAGATACGGCATACGGTGCGTCAGTCTGTCGTCGATGGGATTCATCGTCGCCCTTTTGATGAAGCGGCGGAGGTCCGCATCGCCGATATGCTGATGAAGTCCGGAGTCGACGCAGCGACCGCCATGATGACGGCGGCGCAGATCGAAACTGGGATCGACCGCAACCAGCAGGTGGCGCCGATATGGCAGAGACTGATGAGCGACCTGTCCGGATGCGCAGACATCGACCGCAGCAACGCAAAAGTGTTGCTAGAGACGATGTGTACACTGATTACGCGTTTCCTGGAGTTCCGCGCCAAGGTCGGCACCGCGACCGACCCATCCAGCGAATATGTCTTTCGCCGCGGTAGCAATCTACCGGTCGAGCACGATCTCCAGCTTGATTTCCTCAAATTCCTATCATCGACTGACACTCCGTCCATGCAGGCGGAAGCCCGCGACATGGGTGGCGGGCGATCTGACATCGCTATTGCATTTCGCGGCCTCACGACGATCGTAGAGGTCAAGAAAGACGACAATGTTCCCGACAACAAGACGCTGGCACAGCGATATGCAGGACAAGCGAGCGGCTATCTGACGACCGGTGTCCGTTTCGGCTTCCTACTCGTCCTCGACCTCACCGATCGGGCGGGGCATCAGCCTCATATTTCCGAGCAGATTAGCGTCGAGCGCAAGACGCCCACCGGCTCCCATGTCGAATATCATGTGATCACGGCGCGGATTCAAGGGAAGCGAAAGACGCCACACGAACTTCGCTAGCACGCCGTTCGCCGAAGGCACGCGCGAACGAGCGCTGTCCCAGGTCAGGTTCCCGGAAGCTGCCTGCCGTCAATCGGCCAGATTGTCGCGGGCAAGACGGCAAGAAAATCCCGCGCTCGAACGTCGGGTTCTCGCAAACGCAATCGGGAGATTGCAGGATCCGGATCAGCTACCGCAAGAAGGGTGCGGATCGCGTCGAGCGCGGTTGCCTCATTTAGAAGCTGGAGACCCGCAAAAACCTCGATGGTCTGCCGCTCAAACTCCGATCCACGTGAACAGAGCAGAATCGCATGGTGAACAGACCGGGCTCAAATTGCCGTCCGGTGATCATCTCAACTCCGGCACGGGGGTTTTTGCGGGTGTCCAGCTTCATCATGCGGACTTGCGCAGTCCGACAGAAGTCCGTCAACGTCTTCCCTTACCGCTCGCAGACCGGAGCAACAGACAGGGCTGGAGGAACCATGCGACACGATGAAATCAAAGAGGATCTGCGGCCGCTCGTTTTCGAATTCTTCTTTTGGTTCTCGCGGTTCGAGTCGGCGCTCAAAGAGAATGGCTGGCTTCAGTCCAAAGCTGTCGGGGCTCCCGCCCGCCCGGACTGGCAGGGCTTCGTTCTGGCCTGCGCCGGGGACTATTCTCCGTCGAATGCGGCCCGGCAGCTTGTCGCGGCAAATCCGCTGAAGCAGGTCATTGGCGAGCACAGCCTTACGTTCGCAGAAGTCGTATTCGCTGAGGCGGCGCCCCAGCTTGAGCGCGTCACTGTCCTGCTCAAAACGGTACGCAATAATCTGTTTCACGGCGGTAAGCAGGGCAGTGCCTATTGGGACGATCCCGACAGAATGCGACTCCTGCTTCCATTGTCGGTGACGGTGCTTGGCGAACTGGTCGCGCTCGGTGGCCTCGAAGCCGATTACACTGGTTATTACTGATGGGGAGGCCTCCTGAGAACGGCTTCGGGTTTCCCTGGAAAGCTGAAGACCCCTGCCCATGCGGGAGCGGAGCGCAGTTTTCCGGCTGCTGTCTCGGAAGAGACGGACGTCCGTGCGCGGCTGTTGATAGCCTCATGCCGCCTGCGCCCGTGACCAAGCATGCGCAGAGCGGCTGCTACATGGCAGCGACGGCAGACTGCGGCGGCGGGTTGAGCCGCGAGCATTATATCTCACGTGGCCTAATCAGCGGTCCGGAGCTTCGGGTGCGAGGAATGCCTTGGCAGCAGGAAGAGGTCGCGCGTTATTCGCCCGACAACCTCGTTGCCCGTATTCTCTGCCGGCGCCACAACAGCGCGATGTCACCCCTCGACGCACATGCGATCCGCTTCTTCCTGGCAGTTGAGGCCGCGTTGCAGCATGCACAGCGCCGCTCATTATCGCGGAAAAGCCAGTTCCATATGACGTCGGGCGATGGGCTCGAGCTCTGGGCAATGAAGACGCTGGCCAGCCTGTACGCATCTGGGATCGGGTTCATAACGCCGGAACATAGGTTTCGCGATTTCGAGCCGCCGATGGAGCGGATCGTATCCGAGCTGTCATCTCCAAACCCGCGCAGCATCATGACCCTCAGTCTACCTCTTATGCAGGAAGCGCATGAGGAGCAGATAGGGCGCCGCGCAGTTTTGATCGGGCCGATCGTTGACGATGAAGCCGGGGAGCTATCGGGTCTGCTTGTCCGAATGCATGGCATCGCCCTGGTCTTCAACATCGACCTTCCCGATGAGGACGCTCTTCCCGAAACGGAGATCGCCCGGCCCGATATGATCGACCTGATCGGGATGGACCGGACCTCTCGCATATTCCTCTCCCGTGCAAAGCGGCGCCGCGAAGCTCGGATCGTCCAGATAAGGCTCAGTCACCCGCGTAAGGATCGTCCCGTCAGACGGCCCGATCGCGGCTGGAAACGGCAGCCCCTACGGAAGTGACGGAACGCAGGCAAAAACCTCGGGAGTATCCGGTCAACGTCAGCAGCCGTGCAAGCCAGTCGTTCCTAAATTCCAGTAGGCTGCATCACTCAGACAGATCGACCTATGTAAGGTTTTAGCGACCAGCTCGAGCGCGGCGAGTGGAGCCTTTGTCGGCGGGAGCTGACATCAATTCGCGGAGTCAGTCCGATCTGGAACGCTCCGAAGCGGACTGAGCGCAAAGTCCCAAACCCAGCCAATCGGATCGGCATGTAATCCAGCTCTGCCAACGAAAGTTCCAAAAATCCTCCCAGTCAGGCCAGCAATTGGAGATAGCGATTCTCAAATGATCTCAGTAGCTGACTTGGCATGAACATTTGCAGGGAACGAATCATCTCGATTCCCTATCCATGGCAGTCCAACTGCATCTGCAAATTCCCAGGTCCTGTTTGGGGGCCACATCTATGGCTGTCGTGAATAAATATCCGAAATTATTGTTTTAATTGTCCTTAATTATATTCCCGCTACCGCTCCACCTTCATAGCATGGCTGCGTAGAGAAATTCGTCGTCGCGATGGCTGCCGACCATGAAGAAGATATCGGCGACCTTTTCGCAGCCGTAGCGTTCGTAGAAACGGTGCGCGCCGGTATTTTCGCTGTAAACGGAAATCTGCATCTCGCGAGCCTCGCGTGAGCGGGCAAGGTCGAGGGCCCATTCCATGAGGCGCCCGCCAATGCCCCTGCCGACCGCCTCGGGGTCGGTATAGAGCTGTTTGAGTTCCACCACGCGCGACGGATCGACGCGGGCATGTTCGGGCCACCCGCAGGCGAGCTTTACCTTGCAGTAGCCCATTAGCACATTGTCCTCGACGGCGAGGCGGGTCTTGGTTGCGGGGTCCAGGATTTCGTGCTCGATCTTCGCCTCGTCGTACATCTCTGCAAGGAAGTTCGAGAGGTTTTCCGGGCTGTAGAGGTGCCCGAACTTGGCCACGAAACTGCGGCGCCCAAGGTCCGCCAGCGCGGTGGTATCGTCAGGGGTAGCGTCGCGATAGTCCATCACAGAATCCGGGTCATGCAGAAAGAAAAGTCATCGGGAAGATAGTTCCCGAATGGCGGGCATTCGGCAAAGCCATGCTTGCGGTAGAGCGCATGGGCGGCATGGAACGGCGCAGGGCGGCCTGTCTCCAGGCTTACCCGCGTGCAGCCGCGCACGCGGGCCTCTTGCAATAGATGCAGAAGGATAGCTTCTCCCACCCCTTGCCGGAGGAAGCGCGGATCGACGCGCATGGATTTCAGTTCGGCGTGGTCCGGCGCGATCATGCGGATCGCCCCGCAGCCTGTCAGATCCTCGGCGGTCCAGGCTGAGAAAAAGTCCACATCCGCAGCCCGCAGCATTTCGGCGGGCATGGCGTGGACGCTTTCCGGCGGCGACCAGCGGTGCATCTGGTCGAGATGGAATTGCAGGAGGGAGAGGATTTGCGCGCCGGTCAGATCGTCACGCTCGATGCGCAGGGAAGGTAAGATCATGAAATATCCGAATACTTGTCCGCCTTGCGTTGCCCCATACGCATCCCCGTTTCCAGCCGTGCGCGAAGCTGGAGGTAATAATCCTCGAGAAACGCGCGCTCATCGCCCCAGCCGTCCTGACGCTGAATCTTGCCGGCGATGGTCTCATAGACCGAGTCGAGCGCCTTGTCCCTAGATTCGCGCAGAACACGTTCCAGCGTCTGCAATTCGAATTCGCCATAGACCGCCAGTTCGGCGCTCGTGAAGTCGTAGCGGCGGCGTTCGGGCGCGGGCGCCTCCTCTGCTTCCGATGGCGCTGTCACGGCGCCGCCGAGCACCGGTTGCAGCCGGTGGCGCGGGCGTTCGAGCACCCAGGTTCCCGCCACCACGTCTCCCGCGCGCAGGGCATCGCGATTGAAGAAGGGAAACAGCATGAAGATCGCGAACCAGCCGGTTGCCGCCAGCCACGCCGCGCCACTTTCCACGCCCGCAGACGCGACCAGCAGCACTGGCAGGAACAGCTCGATATCGCGCAGGAGATTGCGCGCGATTACCATCTCGGCGCTCAGGCGCCCACCATCGCGCGCGGCGATGCGGATACCGGCGATGCGCTTGCCCGGTGTCGCTCCTCGCGCACCCAGTTCGAAGAACAGGAAATAGGCGTTTCGCAACAGGAACATGAAGACGATCCAGACGATGAAGATCAGCATCATCGCCTTGCCCAAAAGCGAGCCGTCCTTCATCCGGTCTGCCGCGACGCCTGCCCCGCCTATCAAGGACATCAGGGCAAAACTGACGCCCGCCATGATCAGGCCGATGAACAGCAGGTCGAGTGCCAGCGCCCCCATCCGCGCGCCGCGGGTCGCCACTTTCACCGGTAGGGAAATACCCTCCGGCGTCACCAGCACACGGTCCCGCGTCTTTGGAGATGCCGGCTGACGCGGCTTGCGTCGCAGGCGAAAGGGCGGCCGCAGCGGCATCAGGCCTGCCTTCCGTAACCGCGCCGGAACAGGTAGAAGTAGCTCGTCCACAGTGCCAGCATAAAACCGCCGATCGCATAGCGCCCCGCCGTCTCGTCGACCATCTGTCGGGCGAAACCTTCGAGCAGGGCAGCGCAGACCAGCATCAGCACGACGCCCGCCATCACCACCGCGGCACGTCTTCCCGCTTCGGCAGCGGCCTGCAAAACGGGGCGCTCTCCGGGGAACGCCATGGCCCGCCCGATGTGCAGCCCGGCGGCGCCTGCCAGCAGGATCGCGAAGATCTCGGTCGTGCCGTGGACCGCGATCCAGCCCATGAAATCAACCGTCAGCCCGGCGCCGTGATAGAGCCACAGCAGGGCACCCAGCAGCGCCATGTTCTGCACCAGCAGCAGCAGCGTGGGCACGCCGAAGGCAAAACCGAAGGCAAAGGCAAGGATCGACACTTGCGCGTTGTTGCTGAACAGCTGTGCTGCAAACACGCTCAAGCCGTTCTCCTTCGACTGCCCGAACAGCGAGCCGTGCAGCGCCTCACGCGTCGCGCCGGGCACGCGGACCTCGCCGTCGCCGCCGGGCATCAGCGCATAGAACCAGGATGGATCGTGCGCGACCAGCAGCCAGCCGACCGCGACACCTGCCACCATCACTGCCAGCGCGATCAGGGTATCCTTCCAGATCGAACGCACAGCCGCGCTCCAGCCGCCGCCGAGGAAACCTGTCAGCCACTCCCACAACGATGTGCGCGGGCCATAGACGACATACCAGGCGCGTTGCACCAGCGATTCGAGGTACGCCAGCGTGGCCGCATCGAGCGAGGTCTCGCGCGCAATCGAAAGGCTGGAGGCGACCGCGCGGTAGAGACCGGGAAGCGCCAGAAGGTCCTCATCGGGGAGCTTCTTCCAGCGCCCCTTTTCGACCCGCACGACGATCTTTTCCAGCCGGGCCCAGTCTCCCTCGCGCTCCAGTCGGAAGCGGTCCGAACGTAGGACGGCGCGTTCGACCGCGGCGTCACG
The DNA here is from genome assembly GCF_057784955.1 of Novosphingobium sp. BAM6. Classification (NCBI taxonomy): domain Bacteria; kingdom Pseudomonadati; phylum Pseudomonadota; class Alphaproteobacteria; order Sphingomonadales; family Sphingomonadaceae; genus Novosphingobium; species Novosphingobium sp. BAM6. The sequence goes on from NZ_JBYNTR010000002.1 coordinate 327,469, forward strand.
GATGAGAGTATCTGTCATCCGATCACTCCCGAACGCTTGATGGCAAGATAGGCGTCGATCAGCCGGGTGCCGACCCGATCCCACGGCGCCTCGATCACGTCGACACCGATCTGGCGCAAGCGCCGGGTAACGGCCATGCGCTGGCGCAGCAGCGTGTCTGCCGAGACGGCCATCGCCAGCGTGTCGAGGTCTTCCGGCTCGGCAGACGCCATCGTCTCCAGTTCCTCGTCCACGAGAGACACGAACAGCACGACATGGTGGTTCACCAGCCGCCCGACGCTTTCGATCATCAGTTCGGCACCGGTGGGATCGGAGAAATCGGAGAATACCACCACCAGCGACCGGCGCTGAAGCCGCCCGGCGAGCGTGGCCAGTGCGAGCGTGAAATTCGGTTCCTCGCTGCGATATTCGAGACCGGCAGCGGCGCGCTGCAGGCGATGGAATTCAGAAGAGGATGTGACGAAGGGGCTCGACACCTCGGGCCGTGAGGCGAAGCCGAACAGCGCCACCCGATCTCCGCCGCGCAGCGCGACGTAGGATGTCGCCAGCGCCGCAGAGATTGCCTGGTCGAGCCGGGGCATGCCGTGGACCGGCTCGCACATCGCCTGCCCGCAGTCGAAGGCGAAGACGATCTGGTTGTTACGCTCGGTCTCGTATTCCTTGGCATAGAGGTGGACATGGCGGGCCGAGGCTTTCCAGTCGATCCGTCGCCGGTCCATGCCCGGTTCGTACTCGGCCAGCGCCTCGAACTGCGCGCCTTCGCCCCGGATGCGGCGGGCGATAACGCCATACTGGGCATCGCGCAGATAGGTCTGGAACGCGGGCGAGCGGATTGCGGCGACATTGGGCCACACGCGCACCGCGCGGGCGATCGCGCCGCGTGTCTGGCGCGATGCGAGGCCCAGCGGCCCGGTCCAGCGCAGCCACAGGCCGTCGATGCTGCCGGTGCCACGACGCAGCGCGGCGAAACGTGCCTCGCCGCGCCACAGGCCGTCTTGCTGCCGCAGGGGAAAGGTCATCCGCCCGCCATCGGCCAGGCGTGGGTCGCAGCCGAGCGTCCCCTCCATGCGCGAGATGCGACGGCCTGACAGCTCTGCGTGGACAGCGATCACGGCGGGCAGGCCAACCTCGACATCGTCGGGCACGGTCACCCGCAGATCGGCGAGCCGCCCTGCAATCAGCGCGTCGGCAAGAATTGCGCCCAGCACACACAGCCCCAGCACCGGCGCGGCCAGCCATGCCCCCGGCGCCAGCGCGCCGATCAGCACCGCCAGCGGCGCGGCGACGGCCAGCAGCGTGACCGCGCGCGTCGTCGGCACGATCATCGCAGCAGAAGCGGCTAGCATCGCCGCAGAAGGGGGAGGCGTGGCAGGCACGGAAGCTCGGTTTCCCTGCCTCAGCGCGGCGCTGCGGTCTGTTCGACCAGCCGGGCGACGATATCCTCGACCTGACGCCCCTCGATCTCGGCAGCCGGGCTCAGCGTCAGACGATGGCGCAGCACGGCGCCCGCCAGCGCCTTCACATCGTCGGGCACCACGTAATCACGGCCATCGAGCGCGGCGCGGGCGCGCGCTGCTGCGGCCAGCAGCACGGCGGAGCGCGGGCTGGCGCCAACGACCAGATCCGCGCTCTCGCGGGTTGCGCGCACCAGCCGCACCACGTAATCGGTCACGCTGTCCGCCAGCGTCACCGACGAAACCGCGCGCGTGGCGGCATCGAGCAGCGCCGGAGTGACGACGCTCCGGATGCCGAGTTCGGCAGGCGTGGGCGCGCCGCGATTCTCGCTGTAGCGCGCGACGATCCGCGCTTCTTCCTCCAGCGAGGGGTAGGGCACGGCCAGCTTGAACAGGAAACGGTCCAGTTGGGCCTCGGGCAGCGGATAGACGCCCTGGCTCTCGATCGGGTTCTGCGTGGCGACGACGAGGAAGTGCTCGGGCAGCGCGTGGCGTTCGCCGTCCAGCGTGACGCGGCGCTCCTGCATGGCTTCGAGCAGCGCGGCCTGTGTCTTGGGCGGCGTGCGGTTGATCTCGTCGGCCAGCAGCAGGTCGCAGAAGATCGGCCCGCGCGTCAGCGTGAACTGGCTGGTCTGGAAGTTGAACAGGTTGGAGCCGAGAATATCGCCCGGCATCAGGTCCGGCGTGAACTGGATGCGCCCGAAATCGAGGCCCAGCGTGGCTGCGAAGCACTGCGACAGGAAGGTCTTGGCGGTGCCCGGTGGCCCTTCGAGCAGCACGTGCCCGCGTGCCATCAGCGCGATCAGCAGGTGTTCGACGACATCCGCCTGCCCGATCACGCCCTTGGCGATTTCGGAGCGGATCGCATCGGCAAGGCGCGCCACGTCCGGCAGCGAAAAAGCATCGGGCAGCGGGGAAGTGTCGGTCTCGGTCATCGCAGGATCGTCCTTTCGAGCGCGTGGATCGCGCGCGCGGCGCTGAGGATGGCATGATCGCCGCGCGCACCTTCAAGGTGGGCTACGGCGTCGGAAAAGGGCGTGTCGGAGGTCTGCCCGTCGTCTGCAGCGCCTTTCGCGACCAGCGCGGCATCGATCATCGCATCGGTCGTGGCGGGATCGGAGAGGCGCAGGCCAAGGTCGTTGGCAAGGCGGCGGCGCATCCGCTCGGCATAAGGCCTGCCCAGCAGGTGCAGGCGGCGCGAGCGGCGGATCATCCCTGCCGTATTCACCACCAGCGCCCGTTTGCCGAACGCGAGCGGGCGCGTGGCGGTCAGCGGCGGGCCGAAGCGCAACAGCGCGCGCCAGCCGATCAACCCGGCCGCCATCAGCAGGCAGAGCGTGGCGGCGAGGAACGGCGGCTCGAACGCCAGTGTCAGCAGGTTCTGCGTGCGCCCATAACCGTTGAGCGTCATGTCGAACGTGACTGTACCGCCCGGCGCTACCCCGCTGGCCTGCACCAGCGCTTCGGCCAGTTGGGCGTTCTGGACATGCGCAAAGCCGTAATTGTCGAGCAGGTCCGGCTCGAACACGAGCAAGACGGGTTGCAGGTCTTTCGCCTCGCCCGAATGCAGCACGCGGTCGAGCGCCATGGCTTCGAGGCCGGGCCAGGAGCCGCCATCGTCCATGAAACCTGCCAGCGTGTACCGATCACCGGCGCCGGCAACCAGCCGAACGAGGCCCGTGCCGGCGCCCGATTCCACGATACGAGGGGCGGCAAGCGGTGCGGAAAGGTTCTTCGCGCTCCAGCGTGCGCCGGGCCTTGCCGGGTTCAGTTCGACCCCGATCTGGTCGAGGAAGCCGTCCCACTGCGGCAGGCCGAAACCGCCCAGGCGGACCCAGCCGCGCTTGACGCGCCAGCCGCCCTGCATCTTGCGCGCCTCCATCGCCTGCCACTTGGGTGCAATGATCAGCGTGGGGCCGATATGACGGCGCTGCGCGACGATCTTGTCGATGTCCTTGCCCTTGGCATCGGCGGGCGGGGTCAGCACCAGCAGGCCGGGCTTTGCAAGGTTGCCCTTGTTCTGGCTGCGCACCACGGTGTAGCCGCGCGCTTCCAGATATTGCGCCATCGCCGCATAGCCGTTGAGCCCGCGCCCTTCGACGTGCGCCTGCCCATCGTTGGTCGAGCCCGAGCCAAGCCCTGTCCCGACCAGCCAGAGCAGCAGCACGAACAGCGCGGTGCCGAGCCCCAGCAGCAGAAATACCGCGCGGCGCGAGAAGGGATCGGCGCCCACCGGAACCGGCGCGGCGTGAAGCGCATCGCTTCTCATGATGCCCCCATCATGACGGCAATCCTACACGCGCGAAATCGGCATAGGCGGCGCGGGCCGCCTGCCAGTCATCATCGCTCAGATCGCGCAGGGCATAACGGCTGCGTTCCACCCGCCGCGCGATTTCGCCGAAAGCGCGGCGACCGCCCTCGGGCAGCATCGGCAGCGCGGCGATCTCGCGCGCGGTGCTGGCAGGGGCGATCCATTTGGGGCGACTGCGCGCGATCTGCTGGACGCTGCGGCGCAGGAGAAGATGCACGGCCTCGGCGAAGCGCCCCTCGGTGGCCAGTTTCTCGGCATCGGAGAGCAGCGCCTCGGCTTCCGCCTGATCCGGCGTCCAGACATCGGCCTCAGGTGCGGTTCCCTTGCGGCGGCGCTCGAAGATGCCCCTGGCGATCTGCCACAGGATGAAGGCGGCGAGCAGCGCGGCAAGCCCGATCAGCAGCCACTTGAACGCGGGCCAGGACATGCCGAGAAGCCGGGCAAGGGGAGCGAATATCGCTTCGATCAGCCGACCGATCGGCGCGAACAGGCTCTCCAGCTGCCGCATCAGCCACTCCAGCGTGTGGTGCTGGGTCTTCGCGATGGGCGGGAGCGGGGTGAATTGCAGGTCCGTGTTGTCGCGCACGGATTGCCATGCACGGGCGGCATCGCCTGCCGCCTGTTGTCCCGAAATCTGGCCCCCGCTTATCGTCACACAAGGGTGATTGCACGGCCCGCGACAGGGCGCAAGCCGCTGCGATCATGACAATTCCGTCACCCTCTCCGCTGGGAGATCATCGCCAGGAGAAGAGGCGGCGATCAGCCCCGGACGCGTGCCTGCGGGTACGTGCCCAGAATGCGCAGATCCTTGCAGTGGAACGCCAGTTCCTCCAGCGCCAGATCGACGGCAGCCTCGCCCGGCGCGCCGACGATATCGGCATAGAACCGCGTCGCAGAGAAGCTCGCGCCCTTCTGGTAGCTTTCCAGCTTTGTCATGTTGATGCCGTTGGTCGCCATGCCGCCCAGCGCCTTGTAAAGCGCGGCGGGCACGTTGCGCACCTCGAAGACCAGCGTGGTCATTGCGGGAACACCCACCAGTTCGGCGGCATCGAGCGGCTTGTTGGCCAGCGCGACGAAGCGCGTGGTGTTGTCCGCCGCGTCCTCGATCCCCTCGTCGAGGATCTTGAGGCCATAGAGTTCGGCGGCGATGCGCGGCGAGATCGCGCAGGCCTTGAGATCGCCCATCTCCTTGACGTAGGCGGCAGCGCCCGCGGTATCGGCATAGGCCATCGGCACGATCCCGCGATTGCGCAGATAGTGCCGCGTCTGGCCCAGCGCCTGCGGGTGGCTGTAGGCCGCCGAGAACGGCCCGTCCGACAGCGCCATCAGCGCATAGGAGATCGGCAGGAAGTATTCGCCGGTAATATAGAGCCCGCTTTCGGGCAGCAGGAAGTGGATATCGGCCACCCGCCCGTGCTGCGAATTCTCGATCGGGATCAGCGCGCGCGCGGCACGGCCTTCCTTCACGGCATCCAGCGCATCCTCGAAGCTGAAGCACGGCAGCGGGAGGCACTGCGGATCGTATTCGAGCGCAGCGCGATGGCCGTTGCAACCGGGCGCGCCCTGCAGCGCCATGGCGCGGGCGGGATCGGTAGCGGCGGCGGCTTCCATGTCGGCGACGAGCGCCAGAGCGGGCTGAGGATAGGAATGCATGACGAATGCGCGCTTAATGCCCCGCCGTTCCCGGCGCAATCTCTCTTGCACGCCTGACCGCCCCCCCCTACACCCTTGCCAACGGAGAGGAATAACTGAACAGGCGGGGTTCTGATGGACGACCGTTTCAACACCATTGCGGGATGGACGCTGCTCGCCGGAATCGTCGGGCTGGGTCTCAACGCCGTGAGCGATCGCTATTTCCATGCCGACAAGCCCGAACGGCCCAAAGTGATGGGCTATGCGATCGCGGGCGTCGTCGAGGAAGGCGAAGGCGCGGCGGAAGTACCGCTGGCAACGCTGCTCGCCGCTGCTGATCCCGCCAAGGGGCAGGCGACCTTTGCCAAATGCGCCTCGTGCCACACGATCACGCCCGGCGGCGGCAACAGCATCGGCCCCAACCTGCACGGCGTGGTGGGCGAGGCGATCGGTCAGGGCGTGGGCGGCTTTGCCTTTTCCGATGCGATCAAGAAGGTCGGCGGCACCTGGACGTTCGACAAGCTCAACGACTGGCTGAAAAGCCCCAAGGCCTTCGCGCCCGGCACCAAGATGACCTTCGCAGGGCTTTCCAGCGCTGAAGATCGCGCGAACGTGATCGTCTACCTCAATTCACAAGGCTCCAATCTGCCGCTCCCGCCGCCGCCCAAGGAAGGCGCGAAAGCGGATGCAGGAGCCGTCGGGGCTACGAGCGATGCGCCTTCGGACGGAGCCAGCGATGCAGCGGAGGCCAAGCCGGAGGCGAGCAGGCCGTGATGCGGCGGCGTTTCAGGGGATAGGTTGGCTGTTTCTCGCATCGCGCCTCATGCGGGGTCGTATCAGCACTGGCTGGACGAGGCGCAGTGCGCGATAAACCAGGATGGCTCCGGCCGAAACGGCGGTCGAAGTTGCCACCACATCCAGCATTTCCCAGCCGACCAACAAGTACCAACTGGCACAGACGATCAGCGGTCCGGCAATAGCGAAGACTAGAACATGAGCGTCCAGCCATCGCCCTGCCCGCCAGATAACCAACAGCAATACGCTCAGCCACGGCAGGGACAGCATCGTGCCGATCAAAAAGGCAGCGCCCGCTGCGAGCAGGTCTACACCATGCGCACCGATCATCCCGACGGCCAGCAATCCGAGACCATGCGCAAGCAATGACTGCTTCAGCAGCCTGTATCGGGACGGGGGGTATTGCGCCATCGCCCAATACTGAGGCTTTCCGGTTTTTCTGACAACTCGAATAGCGTGGGGCCCGACAAAGGCCCGGATTCCCACAAACAGCCCTCAGATCCCTGTGACAAAACGCTCCAGCAGGGCCCGGCCTTGCGGCCAGTCACCCAGCGCGCTGTCGGCGTTGATGTGGCCGAGCGTACCCGCATCGACGAACTCGGCACCCCAGTGCCCCGCCCGCTCGTGGGCATGGTCGAGCGAGGCGTAAGGATCGTCACGGCTGGCGAGCAGCATTGCCGGGAATCCCAACGGCAGGTCGGGCGCGCCCTTGAACTCGGCAGCCTCTGCCGGAAAGCGCGGTCCCGTTGTATCCGGCGGCGCGACCAGAAACGCGCCCGCCACCGGCGCGTGCGGGCGCTGGCTCCAGTGTGCGACGAGCGGACAGGCAAGGCTGTGCGCAATCAGCAGGCAGGGCCGCTCGAACCCGGCAACCGCCTCGTCGAGTGCGACAATCCATTCCTCCAGCTTCGGCGCATCCCAACTGGGCGGCGCAAAGCGACGGATCGCCGGGTCCAGCTTCTGCCAGTGCGATTGCCAGTGGGCCGGACCGGACCCGCCATAGCCGGGCAACACCAGCAGCGGCAGATCGGGAAAGTCCGGCAGCAGACTCACGCCGCGCGGCCCTTGAAGCCCTTCGCGATCACGTACCATTCCGAGGAGTCCTTGCGGCTCGCAGGCGGCTTGGCGTGCTTCACGCTGGCGAAGTTGCGCTTCAGGATGTTCAGCAGTTCGGTATCGGTGCCACCGGCAAAGACCTTGGCAACGAACGTGCCGCCGGGTGCCAGGTACTGGATCGCGAAATCCGCCGCCGTCTCGACCAGCCCCATCGTGCGCAAGTGGTCGGTCTGCTTGTGGCCCACCGTGTTCGCTGCCATGTCCGACAGCACAAGGTCGGGCGGGCCATCCAGCGCGCCTTCGAGGGCTGCGGGGGCCTCGTCCGCCATGAAGTCCATCTCGAAGATGGTGACGCCCTCGATCGGGTCGGTCGGCAGCAGATCGATGCCCACGACTTTCGCCTTGGGGCTCTTCATGCGCACGACCTGACTCCAGCCCCCCGGCGCGATGCCGAGATCGACCACGCGTTCGCAGCCTTTCAGCAGGCCGAACTTCTCGTCCAGTTCGACCAGCTTGTAGGCCGCGCGGCTGCGATAGCCGTCGGCCTTGGCCTGCTTGACGTAGGGGTCGTTCAGCTGGCGGGTGAGCCAGCGGGCCGAACTGGTGGTGCGCTTCTTGGCCGTGCGCAACCGCTCCTTGGGATCGCGGCCGGACCGGGTCATGACTTGCTCATCGGGGCCGATGCCTCCTGTGAAATGTTCGGGGCGCCTGCCGAAAGGGAAGCGCCGTAGTCGGTGCCGGGACCATGCGCGGCCATCAGACTGCGCAGGATGCCCTCGCGAATGCCGCGATCCGCCACGCCCAGCCTTGCGGCGGGCCAGAGGTCGAGGATGGTATCAAGGATCGCGCAGCCCGCCACCACCAGATCGGCGCGCTCGCGACCGATGCAGTTCAACTCGCGCCGCTCCTCGATGGGCATGGTCGACAGGCGCGAGCAGATCGCCCGCATCGATTCGGCCGGAACCACCAGCCCATCGACCATGCGGCGATCGTACTGCGCCAGTTCCAGATGCAGGCTGGCGAGCGTCGTCACCGTCCCACTGGTGCCGAGCAGGCGCAACGGCCCGTCTTCGGCAGCCCCTTCCCGGGCTGGCGCGATGCGGCGATTGAAGCCCGAGAAACTTTCGGTCACGATTTCACGCATGCGGGTATAGCGACGCAGGCGGTCTTCGGCGGTCTGCCCCTCGCCCTCGCAGCTTTCGGTCAGCGAGACGACGCCCCAGGGGACCGACTGCCAATCGAGGATGCGCGGCACGGTATCGGTGCTCTCGATCAGCACTAGCTCCGTCGAGCCGCCGCCGATATCGAAGATCATCGCGGGCCCCATGCCTTCTTCCAGCAGGACATGGCAGCCCAACACGGCAAGGCGTGCTTCCTCGCGTGCGCTGATGATGTCGAGATGGATGCCGGTCTCGGCGCGCACGCGCTCGATGAAGGCGCGCCCGTTGCTCGCACGGCGACACGCCTCGGTCGCGACCGAGCGGGCGAGATAGACGTTGCGCCGCATCAGCTTGTCGGCACAGACCTTGAGCGCGGCCAGCGTGCGATCCATCGCCGCTTCGGACAGTTCGCCGCTTTGGGCCAGCCCCTCGCCTAGTCTGACGACCCGGCTGAAAGCGTCGATCACCGTGAAGTTCTCGCCCGAAGGACGCGCGATCAGCAGGCGGCAGTTGTTGGTGCCAAGATCGATGGCGGCATAGGCCTGTCGCCCGCCGCCGCCCGGTACGCGCGGTGGAGGGGAGGCGGCAGGCACCAAAGCTTCTTGCCTGACGGCTTCCGACCTGCCGCCGCGACGTGAAGGAGAAGATCGGCCTTCGCCCGCTCGTCCGCGCTTTGTACGACCACCGGACTCGCCACCACTGGATTCACGCGCCCCGGATTCATGGGCGCCCTCCCGGCCTGCGTCACGCGGAGGCCGTCTGCGATTTCCTGCCTTGTCTTCGCGCGGCTCGGCGTTGGTCTTGCGGGATCGGCTAGCACGCGCGGTGTCTCCTTGCGGAGTTTCGCGGGCTTCCTGCGCTGAAATACCTTGCGGTTCCGCGTCGGAAACTGGCTTGCCTGGGCCTGCGGTGCGTGTTGCGCCCCTGCGGCCTCTACCCTTGCGCGCCCGGCGACGCTTGGAACTGCGTCCGGACACATCGACTTTCGCTGCCGGCGGATCGTGCTCCGCCATCGTATCAATCTCGTCTGTAATCGTGACCGCCTCGCGGGCGGATAATGTGAGACGATGCTAGACGGCTGCGGGACATCGCGCAAGTTCATCGCCAGAATATGAAAAAGACGGCTTGACCCGAATCGAGAGCCCGCCTAGAGGGCGGCCCTCCGATGCCCCGTCGTCTAATGGTAAGACTACGGATTCTGATTCCGTCTATCGAGGTTCGAATCCTCGCGGGGCATCCAGTTTTCCTGATATCGCTGATAAAAAGCTATGACGCCTCGCCTGAAGGTTGTTCGTCAGGCGTGGACATGCACGGTTCCGCACAAGGTTATCGCGTCGCGTTCGGGCCGGGGCCTGCGTTTGGCTCAGAACCACTTCAGCTTGCGCAGGATCGCCAGTTCCAGACCGAGCAGCGCCATGCACAGCCCGCAGATCACCCAGAACCCGTGATCGCCCTCGTGCGCCAGCGGGATGTCGCTGACGTTGATGCCGAGCAGGCCGGTGAGGAAGCTCAGTGGCAGGAAGATGCCCGCCATGATTGCCAGCAGATACTGCGTCTTTTGTGAGTTGGCGGCGGCGCGGGCGCGGATGTCGTCCTGCAGCACGACGGCGCTTTCCTTGCTGATGTCCAGATCGTCGAGATAGCGGCGCAGGCGGGCGATGGTCTCGGCGATCTCGCGCCGGTCATGCTGCTCGAACCACGCGGGCGCGCCGTTGGCGATCGCCTGAAGCGCCTCGTGCTGGGGCGACATGTGGCGCTTGAGCGCAAGGCAGTTGCGCCGGATGCTGGCGATCTTGTCGAGCAGCCCATCGGTATCCTGATCGACCGGGGTATCTTCCATCTCGTCGATCACCTCGTTCATGTCGATGATCGAGTGGCTCATGCGGTCCACCAGATGCTCGGTCAGCTGGGTGACGAGCGCGCCCGCATCGACCGCACCGCGTCCGGCATCGAGATCGTTGCAGGCCATGCGCGGGGTCTGAAGCGGCAGGCGGCGCAGCGTGACCACGCGCTTGCCATCGCTCCACAGCTGCATCGAGAGCATGTCCTCCGGCTCGGCGCCGGGGTTGAAGTTGATGCCCCGCAGCGTTGCCACCAGCGCATCGCCTTCGCGAAAGGCGCGCGGGCGCGTCGAATCGCTGGTGAGCAGTTCGGCGGTCGGCTCCGAAACGCCCAGCGTGTGCTCCAGCCAGTGGGCGACGCCGGGATGCGTGCGCAGCAGGTGAATCCACAAGGTCTCGCCCTCCACGCCGGGGCGCCAGTGCTGGACCTCTTCCCAGTTCAGTGGACGCGCGCCGCCTTCGCCATCGAGCACGCGCCCGAACAGCAGGGGCAGGGCGCCATGGTCGTCGTCAGCAAGAGTCATGTCGAACATGCGCCCGCCATGCCGCAAATTGCGCGCCTCCTCAATCAATCGTGCTTCAAACCGTCACGCCAAGCGCCTATAGGGGGCGCATGTCATCCGTACGTCCCTGGCGCGATATCGAGCGCCGCAAGAGCCGCCAGATCATGGTCGGCAGCGTTCCCGTCGGCGGGGATGCCCCGATCACGGTCCAGACCATGACCAACACGCCCACCACCGATGCGGTGGCGACGATCGACCAGATCCGCCGCTGCGAGGATGCGGGCGCGGACCTGATCCGCGTCTCATGCCCGGACGTGGAGAGCACCACTGCCTTTCGCCAGATCGTCAAGGCGGCGCGGGTGCCGCTGATCGCGGACATCCATTTCCACTACAAGCGCGCGCTCGAAGCGGCGGACGCGGGCGCGGCGTGCCTGCGCATCAATCCCGGCAACATCGGCTCGGCCGAGCGCGTGGCCGAAGTGGTGCGCGCGGCCAAGGCCAACGGCTGTGCGATCCGCATCGGCGTGAACGCGGGCAGCCTTGAGCGCGACCTGCTCGAAAAGTATGGCGAGCCCTGCCCCGAGGCGCTGGTCGAATCGGCGCTCGATCATATCAAACTGTTGCAGGATCACGATTTCCACGAGTTCAAGGTGGCGGTGAAGGCCTCCGACGTGTTTCTCGCGGTCGCGGCCTATCAGGGTCTGGCGGACGCGGTGGACTGCCCGCTGCATCTGGGCATCACCGAAGCGGGGGGACTGATCGGCGGCACCGTGAAGTCCTCGATCGGCATGGGCATGCTGCTGTGGTCTGGCATCGGCGACACCTTGCGCGTCTCGCTTTCGGCAGAGCCGGAAGAGGAAGTGCGCGTCGGCTTCGAGATGCTCAAGACGCTGGGCCTGCGCACGCGCGGCGTTCGCGTCGTCTCGTGCCCCAGCTGCGCGCGGCAGGGCTTCGACGTGATCCGCACGGTGGAAGCGCTCGAATCGCGGCTCCAGCACATCAAGACGCCGATCTCGCTCTCGGTGCTCGGCTGCGTGGTCAACGGCCCCGGCGAGGCGCGCGAGACCGACATCGGGCTCACCGGCGGCGGCAACGGCAAGCACATGGTGTACCTGTCGGGCGTGACCGACCACACCGTGAACGACGAAGCCATGCTGGAGCACATCGTCTCGCTGGTGGAGACCAAGGCCGCCGAGATGGAAGCCGCTGAAGAAGCCGCCGCGCTGGCGAGCGCACAGGCGGCGGAGTAGGGGGCATCGCAGGGTGTGGCGGTGATCCCGACCTGTCGGGAATACTGCCGCCGCCCCGGACAGGCTGATATTGCACAAGCCGCTTGGCGGCGTCATGCTGTCGCCAAGGAGACGGTGATGCGGCGTGCGGGATGGGTTCTGGGCAGTGTGCTGGTCGCCAGCGTTTGCATGGCGTCCGTTGCGGCTTCAGAGCCGTTTCCGCTCAATATCAAGCTCGATGATCCGGCACGCGCCACCTTGAATGCCGCGCAGATTGAAAGCCATATATCGGGAAAGCGGCTGCTGCTCGATGAGTCGGCTATCGCGCCCGATGTCCAGCTGAATCCCACGTATGTAGGCGGGTGCGCGCCCGAAGAGCGCTTTTATCCCGACGGCAGCTGGGAGGAAGGGATCTGTGCGCGAGCCTACCGGGTATATCATGGGCACTGGCGCATTCAGGGTAATGGTTCTTCGGCGCAATTGTGCACCACGCCGGAGGGGCACGAGGAATATTGCCGTCTCGTCTGGCTTCGCGCCGAACCGGATCGCCTGATCCTGAGTGTTCAGCCAGAACGTAGTAGAGGCGGTGATGCCTACAACCTGTATCGAACCGCGCCGCTAACTTCGGCGAAAACCGCCAGATAGCCTCCTTCCTCGGTTTACCGCCGCTTAAACCCTCGCGCGTAGCCTTGCGGGCATGCGTATTGCCCCCATCCTCGTACTGGTCGCCAGTCTTGGCGTGATCGTCTGGCTGGCGCCCGGGCTCAAGGGCGGCGCGAGCGCGCCTGAGGCCTTGCCGAGCGCTTCCTCAACATCGGACCTCGCGACTACGCAGCCACCCGCTCAGGCGGCCTCCGGGTGGGGCGGCGAGGGCACCACGCTCACCCGTGCGCCCGATGGGCATTTCTACGCCGATGCGACGCTCAACGGGCAGCCGGTGCATATGCTGGTCGATACCGGCGCCAGCGTGGTGGCGCTGACCGGGGACGATGCGCGCGGGCTTGGACTGTCGTGGAGCGACAGCGATGTGCGGGCGATCGGCAAGGGTGCCAGCGGCACGGTCTATGGCGTGCCGGTCACGCTCGACCGGGTGGAATTGGGTGAAGTCTCGGCGCAGGGGATTGGAGCGGTGATCGTGCCCGAAGGCCTGCCGGTCTCGCTGCTTGGGCAGTCGGCGCTGGAGAAGCTGGGCAACGTGCATATTGACGGCGACCGCATGGAACTGGGCGGCAATTGACCGGCATTTCCGAAGCTTCCAGATACGAAAAAGCCCCGCCGGATCGCTCCGGCGGGGCTTTTTGTTGGTTTCCCGTCAGGGGAGACGATGCAGCTTACTCGGCTGCGTCGTCGTCGCCCTTCAGCAGGTAGTCACCGGCATCGGCGTCGGTGCCGTGGGTGGCGCCTTCGACCGAGGCGAGCGGGTCGTTGCCGAGAGCGGCTTCGGGGCCCTGCGCCAGTTCAGCGGCATGCTCTTCTTCCGCTGTGTTGGCGGCGATGAGTGCCTCCTGCATGCGGCGGGTAGCCGCGCGCAGTGCCGCGTCGCGGCTGGAGGCGGCCACGCGGACGCGGTTCATGCCCGCGCCGGTGCCGGCGGGGATGAGGCGACCGACGATGACGTTCTCCTTGAGACCGATCAGCGAGTCCTTCTTGCCTTCCACGGCCGCCTGCGTGAGCACGCGGGTGGTCTCCTGGAACGAGGCTGCCGAGATGAACGAGCGGGTCTGCAGCGAGGCCTTGGTGATGCCCAGCAGCACCGGCTTGCCTTCCGCGGGAACCTTGCCCTCGGGAAGCTTGCTGTTGATCTCGTTCATTTCCTCGTAGTCGACCTGCTCGCCCGGCAGCAGCGTGGTGTCGCCACCCGCCGTGATCTCGACCTTCTGCAGCATCTGACGAACGATCGTCTCGATGTGCTTGTCGTTGATCTTCACGCCCTGCAAGCGGTAGACTTCCTGGATTTCCGCGACGAGGTATTCCGCCAGGGCCTCGACGCCGAGGACCTCCAGAATGTCATGCGGATCGGGCGAACCCGAGATCAGGTTGTCACCCTTCTTGACGAAGTCGCCTTCCTGAACGTCGATCACGCGGCTCTTGGGGATCAGGTACTCGATCGGATCACCCTCTTCCGGAATGATCGCGATCTTGCGCTTGGCCTTGTAGTCGCGGACGAACTCGATGCGGCCCGAAACCTTGGCGATGATCGAGTTGTCCTTCGGCTTGCGGGCCTCGAACAGCTCGGCCACGCGCGGCAGACCACCGGTGATGTCGCGGGTCTTGGCAGCTTCGCGCGAAGCACGCGCGATGATGTCGCCCGCTTCGATCGTCTGGCCGTCCTCGACCGAGAGCGTGGTGCCCGGTGCCAGCATGTAGCGCGCCGATTCACCCGAAGCGTCGTCGAGAAGGGTGATGCGCGGACGCAGGTCTTCCTTCTTCTTCGAACGGTTCGAACGGTCCTCGGTGACGACACGGCTGGACATGCCGGTAGCATCATCGACATGCTCGGTCAGCGTGCGCTGGTCGATCAGGTCCTGATACTTCACGACACCGGCGGTTTCGGTGATGATCGGCAGGGTGAACGGATCCCACTCTGCCAGGCGTTCGCCTTCCTTCACCTTCGCGCCGTTGGTGTGGAGCAGCACCGTACCGTAAGGCACGCGGCTGATCGCACGCTCGCGACCCTCGACGTCGAACACCACGACTTCGCCGTTGCGGGCGAGCGACAGGCGACGACCGCGCTTGTCGACGATCGTCGGGATGTCGCGGTACTCGACCGTACCGTCGCACAGCGATTCGAGGTGCGAGGTTTCGTTGAGCTGCGCCGCACCACCGATGTGGAAGGTACGCATGGTCAGCTGGGTGCCCGGCTCACCGATCGACTGCGCGGCGATGACGCCGACAGCTTCACCGATGTTCACCGGCGTACCGCGGGCAAGGTCACGGCCGTAGCACTTGCCACAGACGCCCTGGGTCGCTTCGCAGACCAGCGGCGAGCGGATGCGGGCAGCCTGTGCGCCGGTCGCCTCGATCGCGGCCACGGCGGCCTCGTCGAGGAGCTGACCCTTGGCGGCGACGACGCTGCCGTCCTTGGCCAGCATGTCCTCGGCCAGGGTGCGGCCCAGAATACGCTCGCCCAGCGAGGCGATCACCGAACCGCCCTGCACGATCGAGCGCATTTCCAGCGCGCGTTCGGTGCCGCAGTCCTCGATCACGACGACGCAGTCCTGCGACACGTCGACCAGACGGCGGGTCAGGTAACCCGAGTTTGCCGTCTTGAGCGCGGTATCGGCCAGACCCTTACGGGCGCCGTGGGTCGAGTTGAAGTATTCAAGAACGGTCAGACCTTCCTTGAAGTTCGAGATGATCGGCGTCTCGATGATCTCGCCCGAAGGCTTGGCCATCAGGCCGCGCATACCGCCCAGCTGCTTCATCTGCGCCGGAGAACCACGCGCACCCGAGTGGCTCATCATGTAGATCGAGTTGATCTGCGCCATGCGGCCCGTTTCGGGGTCGATCGGCTGCGCCTTCAGCTCTTCCATCATGGCGTTCGCCACCTGGTCGCCGCAACGGCTCCAGGCGTCGATCACCTTGTTGTACTTTTCCTGCTGGGTGATCAGACCGTCCTGGTACTGCTGCTCGTAGTCAGCCACCAGCTCCTTGGTCTCGTTGACGAGAGCCACCTTGCTGTCCGGGATGATCATGTCGTCCTTGCCGAACGAGATGCCGGCACGGAACGCGTGGCGGAAGCCCAGCGACATGATGGCGTCCGCGAACAGCACCGTGTCCTTCTGGCCGGTGTGACGATAGACTTGGTCGATGACCTCGCCGATGTCCTTCTTCGTCAGCAGCTTGTTGACGACGTCGAAGGGCACGGTGTGTGACTTGGGCAGGCATTCGCCCAGCAGCATGCGACCCGGCGTGGTCTCGAAGCGCTTCATGTACTGCTCGCCGTTCTCGTCGGTCTGCGGCACGCGCGCCTCGATCTTCGAGTGCAGCGTCACGGCGCCGACGTGCAGCGCCTGATGGACTTCGGCCATGTCGGCGAACTTCATGCCGTCGCCCGGATCGCCGGTGCGGTCCATGGTCAGGTAGTAGAGACCCAGAACCATGTCCTGCGACGGCACGATGATCGGCTTGCCGTTCGCGGGCGAGAGGATGTTGTTGGTCGACATCATCAGCACGCGCGCTTCCAGCTGGGCTTCCAGCGAGAGCGGGACGTGGACGGCCATCTGGTCACCGTCGAAGTCGGCGTTGAAGGCCGAGCAGACGAGCGGGTGCAGCTGGATCGCCTTACCTTCGATCAGGACCGGCTCGAACGCCTGGATGCCCAGACGGTGAAGCGTGGGCGCGCGGTTCAGCATGACCGGGTGCTCGCGGATCACCTCGTCGAGGATGTCCCAGACTTCCTTGCGCTCCTTCTCGACCCACTTCTTGGCCTGCTTCAGGGTCATCGACAGACCCTTGGCGTCCAGACGGGCGTAGATGAACGGCTTGAACAGTTCGAGCGCCATCTTCTTGGGAAGACCGCACTGGTGCAGCTTCAGCTCAGGGCCGGTCACGATGACCGAACGGCCCGAATAGTCGACGCGCTTGCCCAGAAGGTTCTGGCGGAAGCGGCCCTGCTTGCCCTTGAGCATGTCGGACAGCGACTTGAGCGGACGCTTGTTGGCACCGGTGATCACGCGGCCACGGCGACCGTTGTCGAACAGCGCGTCGACCGCTTCCTGCAGCATGCGCTTTTCGTTGCGCACGATGATGTCGGGCGCGCGCAGCTCCATCAGGCGCTTGAGGCGGTTGTTGCGGTTGATGACGCGGCGGTACAGGTCGTTGAGGTCCGAGGTCGCGAAGCGGCCACCGTCCAGCGGCACCAGCGGGCGCAGCTCGGGCGGGATGACCGGCACGACTTCGAGGATCATCCATTCCGGACGGTTGCCCGAATCGATGAACGATTCGACGACCTTCAGGCGCTTGATGATCTTCTTCGGCTTCAGTTCCGACTTGGTGGTCTCAAGCTCCTGCAGGAGGTCAGCGCGCTCCTGCTCGAGGTCGAGGTTCATCAGCATGTGCTTGACGGCCTCGGCGCCGATCCCGGCGGAGAACGCGTCTTCACCGTACTCGTCCTGCGCGTCGAGAAGCTCGTCCTCGGTCAGCAGCTGGTACTTTTCGAGCGGGGTCAGGCCCGGCTCGGTGACGATGTACGATTCGAAGTACAGCACGCGCTCAAGCAGCTTGAGCTGCATGTCGAGCAGCAGGCCGATGCGCGAAGGCAGCGACTTGAGGAACCAGATGTGTGCAACCGGCGCGGCCAGTTCGATGTGGCCCATGCGCTCGCGGCGCACCTTGGTCACGGTCACTTCTACGCCGCACTTTTCGCAGACGACGCCCTTGTACTTCATGCGCTTGTACTTGCCGCACAGGCACTCGTAGTCCTTCACGGGGCCGAAGATGCGCGCGCAGAACAGGCCGTCACGCTCGGGCTTGAACGTGCGGTAGTTGATGGTTTCCGGCTTCTTGATCTCGCCGAAGGACCAGGAGCGGATACGCTCGGGGCTCGCCAGACCGATCTGGATCTGGTCGAAGGTTTCCGGCTTCGCCATCTGGTTGGTGAACTTGGTCAGGTCGTTCATAGTTCAGTCCCTCTGGGGGTGAATTCTTTCATGCGGCGTGAAGGAGCGCTGTCTTCGGGAGACAGCGCTCCGAAGTTCACTCCGCCGCCAGGGCGACGCCGTCGTCGTCCTCGTTGTCGTCGTGGCTGGTGAGCTCGACGTTGAGGCCCAGCGAGCGCATTTCCTTGACGAGAACGTTGAAGCTCTCGGGAATGCCGGCCTCGAAGGTGTCGTCGCCCTTGACGATCGCTTCGTAGACCTTGGTGCGGCCGACCACGTCGTCCGACTTCACCGTCAGCATTTCCTGCAGGGTATACGCCGCGCCGTAGGCCTGGAGTGCCCAGACCTCCATCTCACCGAAGCGCTGGCCACCGAACTGCGCCTTACCGCCCAGCGGCTGCTGGGTGACGAGCGAGTAGGGCCCGATCGAACGCGCGTGGATCTTGTCGTCGACAAGGTGGTGCAGCTTGAGCACGTACTTCATGCCCACCGTGACCTTGCGGTCGAAGCAGTCACCGGTGCGTCCGTCGTACAGGTTCACCTGGCCCGACTCGTCGAGACCGGCGAGCTTGAGCATGTCGGTCACGTCCTTCTCGATCGCGCCGTCGAACACCGGCGAGCCCATCGGCACGCCCTTGCGGACGGACTCGGCGAACTCGACGATCTGCTCGTCATCGCGCGAGGCGATGTCGGCAGCGTAGTTGTCGCCGTAGATCTCGGTGAGCATCTCGCGCACCGCTTCCGGCGGCTGGCCGGCAACGGGGTTCGGGTTGGCTGCACGCCAGGCGTCCAGCGCGTCACCGATGCGCTTGCCAAGGCCGCGGGCGGCCCAGCCAAGGTGCGTCTCGAAGATCTGACCCACGTTCATGCGCGAAGGCACACCCAGCGGGTTCATCACGAAGTCGACAGGCGTACCGTCTTCCAGGAAGGGCATGTCCTCCAGCGGCAGGATGCGGCTGATGATACCCTTGTTGCCGTGACGGCCGGCCATCTTGTCGCCCGGCTGCAGCTTGCGCTTCACCGCGACGAAGACCTTGACCATCTTGAGCACACCCGGAGCCAGCTCATCGCCGCGCTCCAGCTTCTCCTTGCGATCCTCGAACTTCTCCTGGATCGCCTTGACGGTCGCGTCGTACTGGGTCTTCACCGCTTCGAGCTGCGACTGCATGTGGTCGTCGGCAACGCCGAACTTCCACCACTCGTGACGCTCGGCCTCGGCGAGCACCTCGTCGGTGATCTCCACGCCCTTCTTGACGCCCTTGGGCGCCGCCGTGGCGGTCTGGCCCAGCAGCATGTCGCGCAGGCGGTTGTAGGTGGCGCGGTTGAGGATCGCACGCTCGTCCTCGCGGTCCTTGGCGAGGCGTTCGATTTCCTCGTTCTGGATCGCACGGGTACGGTCGTCGACCTCGATACCGTGACGGTTGAACACGCGCACGTCGACGATCGTGCCCGAAACGCCCGGCGGCAGACGCAGCGAGGTGTCACGCACGTCCGAGGCCTTTTCACCGAAGATGGCGCGCAGGAGCTTTTCTTCCGGCGTCATCGGGCTTTCGCCCTTCGGGGTGATCTTGCCGACCAGGATGTCGCCCGGATGCACTTCGGCACCAACGTAGACGATGCCCGCTTCGTCGAGGTTGCGCAGGGCTTCCTCGCCGACGTTCGGGATGTCGCGGGTGATGTCCTCGGGCCCCAGCTTGGTGTCGCGGGCCATGACCTCGAACTCGTCGATGTGGATCGACGTGAACACGTCGTCCTTTACGATGCGCTCGGAGATCAAGATCGAGTCTTCGTAGTTGTAGCCGTTCCAGGGCATGAACGCGACGAGCACGTTGCGGCCCAGCGCCAGCTCGCCGAACTCGGTCGACGGGCCATCGGCGATGATGGTGCCGGCCTGAACCATCTCGCCCACCTTCACCAGCGGACGCTGGTTGATGCAGGTCGACTGGTTCGAACGCTCGAACTTCTGCAGACGGTAGATGTCGACGCCCGACTTGCCGGCCTCGATGTCACCGCTGACGCGGATGACGATACGGGTGGCGTCGACCTGATCGACCACGCCCGCGCGGGAAGCCGCGATCGCAGCGCCCGAATCGCGCGCCACGGTCTCTTCCATGCCGGTGCCGACGTAAGGCGCATCGGCCTTGACGAGCGGCACGGCCTGACGCTGCATGTTCGAGCCCATGAGCGCGCGGTTGGCGTCGTCGTTTTCCAGGAACGGAATGAGCGAGGCGGCGACCGAGACGAGCTGCTTGGGCGAAACGTCCATCAGCGTGACCTGATCGCGCGGGCTCATCACGAATTCGCCGTTCTGGCGAGCCGAGACGAGTTCCTCGACGAACGAGCCGTCAGCGCTGAGTTCGGCCGAAGCCTGCGCGACGGTGTGCTTCTGCTCTTCCATCGCCGAGAGGTAGACGACATCGCCGCTGACCTTGCCGTCCAGCACCTTGCGGTACGGCGTCTCGATGAAGCCGTACTTGTTGACGCGCGCGAAGGTCGAGAGCGAGTTGATCAGACCGATGTTCGGGCCTTCCGGCGTTTCAATCGGGCAGATACGACCGTAGTGGGTCGGGTGAACGTCGCGGACTTCGAAGCCGGCGCGCTCACGGGTGAGACCACCCGGCCCGAGCGCCGAAACGCGGCGCTTGTGGGTGACTTCCGAGAGCGGGTTGGTCTGGTCCATGAACTGCGAGAGCTGGCTGGAACCGAAGAACTCGCGCACGGCGGCCACGGCGGGCTTGGCGTTGATGAGGTCGTTCGGCATGACCGTCGACACGTCCACCGACGACATGCGCTCCTTCACGGCGCGCTCCATGCGCAGCAGGCCGACGCGGTACTGGTTTTCCAGCAGCTCGCCCACCGAACGCACGCGGCGGTTGCCGAGGTTGTCGATGTCGTCGATCTCGCCCTTGCCGTCCTTCAGGCCGACAAGCTCCTTCACCACGGCCAGGATGTCCTCGACGCGCAGCGTGGTCACGGTGTCCTCGGCATCGAGGCCGAGGCGCATGTTCATCTTGACGCGGCCCACGGCCGAGAGGTCGTAGCGGTCGGCGTCGAAGAACAGGCCGCCGAACAGCGCCTCTGCGGTTTCCTTCGTCGGCGGCTCGCCCGGACGCATGACCTTGTAGATCGCTTCCAGACCCATGTCACGATTCTCGGCCTTGTCGGCCTTCATCGTGTTGCGGATCCAGGGACCGGTATTGACGTCGTCGATGTCGAGCAGGGCGATCTGGTCGATGCCCGCCTGATCCAGCGCTTCGAGGTTCTCGGGCGACACTTCGTCACCGGCCTCGATGTAGATGCGGCCGGTCGACTCGTTGATGAGGTCGACAGCCGAGTAGCGACCGAAGATTTCCTCGGTCGGGATCAGCAGCTCTTCGAGGCCGTCCTTCTGCGCCTTGTTGGCAGCGCGCGGGGAGATCTTGGTGCCGGCGGCGAACACGACTTCGCCCGACTTCGCATCGACGATGTCGAAGGTCGGCTTCGCACCGCGCCAGGCTTCGGGCGAGTAGGGCAGGCGCCAGCCGCCTTCACCGCGCTTCCAGGTGACGGTCTGGTAGAAGTGATCGAGGATCGCTTCGGAATCGAGGCCCAGCGAGTAGAGCAGCGAGGTGACCGGCAGCTTGCGCTTGCGGTCGATACGCACGTTCACGATGTCCTTGGCGTCGAACTCGAAGTCCAGCCACGAACCGCGGTACGGGATCACGCGGGCCGCGAAGAGGTACTTGCCCGAAGCGTGGGTCTTGCCGCGATCGTGGTCGAACAGGACGCCCGGCGAGCGGTGCATCTGCGAGACGATCACGCGCTCGGTGCCGTTGATGAAGAAGGTGCCGTTCTCCGTCATCAGGGGCATGTCGCCCATGTAGACGTCCTGCTCCTTGATATCGAGGACCGAGCGGGTTTCCGTCTCGGCATCGACTTCAAACACGATCAGGCGCAGCGTGACCTTCATCGGTGCTGCATAGGTAATGCCGCGCTGGCGGCACTCGGTCACGTCGAACTTGGGCTCTTCCAGCTCGTAGTGGACGAAGTCCAGCTCGCTGGTGCCGGCGAAGTCGCGGATCGGGAAGACCGAGCGCAGCGTCTTTTCGAGACCCGAGACGTAGCCCGTCTCAGGGTTCGAGCGCAGGAACTGCTCGTAGCTTTCGCGCTGAACCTCGATGAGGTTGGGCATCTGCACGACTTCGTGGATGTCCCCGAAGATCTTGCGGATGCGCTTCTTGGCGGAACGCACCGCAGTATCGATAGGCTTGGTGGCCATGAGAAGGTCTTGCCTCTTCGCTTTTGAGACGCGCGACAGGCTGATTCGCCGGGCACGCGCCATCGTGAATTTCGTCTTGCGAGGACGTCGCTCCACCCGAAGAATGGAACGTCACCGAAACGCCTAAAGGCCGCACGGCACGGCGGTTTTCACGGGTTTCCCCGTGCCGCGGCCTGCAGCCTTTCGCGTCAGATGAATGCCGTGAGATCGCTTCCTTTCGGAGCAGGTCCCCGCGCATGGACCTGCCTTGCTCGAAGCGTCGGGCTCCCGCGATATAGGAAAAGGCGCGGGATCTGTCAAAGGGGTGGCCTGCGGATTTCTGCGGTGCGGGACTCGTTTCGGTGGAGCGTACTTATCGAATTTCGATATTATCGATTGACGATATGGCGACTCGATATTATTGAAATTCGATATGAGCCATATCGGAGAACGGAACATGCGTGTTCGTATCCCTGCTTCTGACATCACGACGCTGCCCCTCTGGGCGGCGGTGCTGCTGCTGGCCGCCGCGCTCGGCGGAACGTTCGTTTCGGCCCACGCTTTCGGGCGCGGGTCGGTCGCGTTGCCCGGCATCGCGGTTCCGCTCTACTGATCCGTGCGAAGGAATTTGACGATGAGAGCCATTCCCCGCGACCCGCTGCTCGCCATTGCGCGAGGGCTGTTGTGGTTCCTGATGGGTGTGTTCGCGCTGGCGGGCGCGGCCTGTCTGATCGCGGTGCCGCCGGTCCTGATCTTTCGCGGTGACATCGCGGCCGGTCTTGCCGTCGATGCGCCGGACGTATCGTCGGGGAACCTGATGATCGCCCTCGTCGGCCTGCTGCTTGTCACCGCGCTGATGATGGGGCTGCTGCTGCGGATGCTCTACCATCTCAAGCGGATCGTCGACACGGTGGGCGAGGGCGATCCCTTTGTGCCTGAGAACGCAAAGCGGCTGACCGGAATGGCCTGGCTTTCGCTCGACGTGCAGCTGCTCGGTATCCCGCTGGCGGGGCTGGGGCAGTGGCTTGCGCATATGGCCAGGGCCAGCGGGGCGATGCATCTAGATTTCAGCGACGGCAATGTGTCGGGTAACGGCCTGCTGCTGATGCTGGTGCTGTTCATCCTCGCGCGGGTGTTCCGCAAGGGCGCGGAAATGCGTGCCGAACTGGCGGAGACGGTGTGATGGCGAACACGGTCTGGAAGCTCCTCACAACCGATCGCCCGTCGAAGGAGAATGCCCGCCGCATCTTCGAGGATCCGCTGCTGGCGGCCGCGACGATCGTGCTGGTCGTGGCATTGGTCGGGGTCACGGTATCGCAGGTGGTGGCGGTCTTGGGGCTGATCTCCACTCTGGTCGCCGGCCACCCCTTCGGGCACGGGTTGCTGGACCCGGTATGGGCTCCTGTCGGCTCGCTGTTGCTGGCGATCGGCGCGCTGTCGGTGATCGGGAGGGCCATCGGCAAGGTGCTGGCGATCATTGCCACCGTGGCGGAAAAGCGCCCGTTCGAGCCCGCCAATGCAGGCCGTATCGAAGGTCTGGCGATGTGCGTGATCGAGCTGGCCGCAATCCAGTTCTTCGCAGGCCTGGTCGGCCTGCCGATCGGCGGGACGGTGGCGGGCTTTGCCGTGTCGGTGGACTTCGGCGGCGGCAACACGCTGGCCTTCGCGCTGGTGCTGTTCGTCCTCGCCCGTGTCTTTCGCCATGGTCATGCGCTGGAGCAGGACGTAGAGGGCACCGTCTGATGCCCCCGCTCACCGACCCTTCCGATGCCGCCCCCTCCGATGCTGCCGCCACCGACGCCACCCGCATCGTCGTTCGCCTCGACGACCTGCTCTATGAGCGGCGAATGACGCTGACCCAGCTGGCCGAGCGGATCGGGATCACGCTGGCGAATCTCTCGATCCTCAAGACCGGCAAGGCCAAAGCGATCCGCTTCTCGACGCTGGAGGCGATCTGTCGCGAACTGGAATGTCAGCCGGGCGATCTGCTAGGCTATGCGCCGGAAGGCGGGGATGGCGAGGGTCGGCCCGGCTGACCTCGGTGTCGGTTTAAGTTGACTCTGCCCCCGCTTTGCGCGAAAGGCGCCGCCGAACCGCATGGGTTTCGACTCATGGTTCATCCGTCCGAGACAGTTGGTGCTCCCGTTTGGGGGCTTAATTTCCAGCCTAGGCGGGGAACAGGATAAATTCCGGCCCTTCGCTCCTTTAAAAGAGTGTGGTGCCCGCTTCGTGATCCAGTCCTCAGGGACAGGCACAGGCACTCCTTCCCCTTCGAAACGGACTCGCCCGGCAGGCCTTGCGCCCGCCGGACAATACGTAGCCGGCTGTCGGGGGCTCGCCCCTTGCAGCCATTGTGAAGGAGTAAGGCATGGATCGTTCGCAGAAAGCCGATTCGGTCGCCCAGCTCAACGCGGCGTTCAACGAAGTTGGTGTGGCAGTCGTCACGCGCAACCTCGGCATGTCGGTGGCGCAGTCCACCGATCTGCGCAACCGGATCCGCGCAGCTGGCGCAACCTATAAGGTCGCGAAGAACAGTCTTGCCAAGATCGCCATCGACGGCACCGACTATGTCGGTCTCGGCGACTTCCTGACCGGCCCGACGGCCATCGCCACTTCGGTGGACCCCGTCGCAGCCGCCAAGGCAGTGGTCGACTTCGCCAAGACGACCGACAAGATCGAGATCGTCGGCGGATCGATGGGGTCGCAGGTTCTGAACGCGGACGGCGTCAAGGCTCTCGCCTCGATGCCCTCGCTCGACGAACTGCGCGCCAAGCTCATCGGCCTCGTCCAGGCTCCCGCGACGAAGATCGCCCAGCTCTCGACCGCTCCGGCGGCCAAGCTGGCCCGCGTCTTCGCAGCGTACGCCGAAAAGGATGCTGCCTGAGTTTCGCCTCGGCAATTCGAATCGAAGAAACGATTTATCCCGGCTGCGGCATGAGGCCCTGCCGGGACCACAGATCAGGAGTGTATTATCATGGCTGACATCGCCAAGCTTGTTGAAGAACTGTCGCAGCTGACCGTCCTCGAGGCCGCTGACCTCGCCAAGGCCCTCGAAGAAGCATGGGGCGTTTCGGCTGCCGCTGCTGTTGCCGTTGCCGCTCCGGCTGCCGGTGGCGACGCTGGCGCCGCTGCTGAAGAGAAGACCGAGTTCGACGTGATCCTCACCGGCGACGGTGGCAAGAAGATCAACGTCATCAAGGAAGTCCGCGCCATCACCGGTCTGGGCCTGGCTGAAGCCAAGGCTCTCGTCGAAGGCGCTCCGAAGGCCCTCAAGGAAGGCGCTTCGAAGGCTGAAGCCGAAGAGATCAAGAAGAAGATCGAAGAAGCCGGCGGCACCGTCGAGCTCAAGTAATCTTCTTTCCGGGGTTTCCCGGACAGGATTTCAGGGAAAGGGCGGTGCCGCAAGGCGCCGCCCTTTTTCTTTGGGCGCGACAGATTGGAATGAAGGGCCTCACTCGACCGGGCGATACGCACCTGTCTCGAAATCGCGCATGAAGTCGCTGCCCACCGGCGCATCGATCAGAGGCAGCCAACTGTCGTCACGATTGAGCACAAGCGCCAGCGCAACATAGGAAAACTTGCGCGCTTCCATTCCCGCATCGTCAAGCGAGCCCTGCCGTCCGCGAAGGCGCCAGCCGCTGTCGGGGTAGGCATCGCCTTCTTGCGCCATGTCTGGTTCCTCGCGATAGAGGTATTCGACAGGTTCATCGCCATCGGTGACGCAATCATCGACAAGGCAGCGTGCCCAGTATTCGCGAACGGCCGAAGCGGGCGGAGCATTTTCCGGCGTTTGCCAACTGACATCGATGATGTGATCGAGCCGCACGACGATAGTGTCGCCGCACGTCACCGGCGCCTTGGGTTCGCTGGGCTCGTTGTCGAGTACGCCGACGATCCCTTCCTGCGTGCGCTCCGTCACGCGGACCCACATCCGTTCGACCCAGTATTTCTCGACATCTTCAACCTGGTACTGGAAGATCGCCTTGACCCAGTCGCCCGGCGCGATGGCAGCGAGCCATGCGGAGGAGGGAAGGAAGAAGGTATAAGGTATAAGGAGCCTGCGCCGCGATCGGGCGCGGGTCTTCGATGTAATAGGCGATGTTTTCGGTCATGGAAGGCAGGCTAGCAGCCATTCCGGGCGGATGCGATGGGGCGTTGTACTCTGTCATCCGGGGTTCAGGTTGCGACAGGCAGCTTTCCTGTCATCGCAACAGAATCTTGAAGGAGTGACATCCCCATGCGTCTGCCTGCCATGCGCCTGCCTCAGCGCAAATATCTGATCGGTGCTGCCGTGCTGGCACTGCTCGCGGCCGGAGCCGCCGAGGCGGCGACTGCCAAGCTCCACACCATGAACGTCAAGACGCCCGACGGGTCGGTGGTCGAGGTCCACTATGCCGGAGACGTGGCGCCCCAGGTGCAGTTCGTCCCGGCCACGCAGATGGACCCGGCGGCTTACGAGCAAGCGGCGATGGACGATCCCTTCGCGCAAATGGACCGCGTCTCGGCGATGATGGACGCCCAGATGCACATGATGATGCAGCGCGCAGCAGTCATGCAGCAGCAGGCCACGCAGATGCAGCAGCACATGGTGGCAGCCTCGGCGAACGGGCAGGACGGTGCTCCGGGCTTCACCGTTGTCGGCGACATGCCCAAGGGCAGTCACTTCAGCTACGTGTCGAGCACGACCGATGCCAACGGCTGCACGCGCACGGTCTCCTATAGCTCCGATGGCCGAAATGCGGATGGCCGGCAGCAGGGGCAGGACGGCAAGCCGCAACTGACGAAGGTGTCGTCCGATTCCTGCGAGGCGGCAGGTTCGGGCGCCGCGGCGAGGGCTGTTCCCGTGAAGGCCGAAGCGCCCGTCCAGCAGGATGCGCCGACGCCCGGCCAGAAGGTCTGAGGGCTACAGGTCTGAACCCGTCCCGCAAGGGTCGCGCCTGGAAGGGCGGTCTGCGTGTCAGACCGCCCTTTCGTCTATTTACTTCAGCGTCTTGAGATACGCGATCACGGCCTTGCGACGTGCCGGGTCGGAGACCGAGATCACCATCTTGGTGCCCGGAACCATCTGCATCGGTCCTTGCAGCCAGGTGTCGAGCGACTTCTCGTCCCAGACGATGCCCGAGTTCGCCAAGGCCGCGCTGAAGCTGTAGCCCGGCACCGCGCCCGCCTTGCTGCCGTAGATCCCGGCAAGCGACGGTCCGACGCTGTTCACCCCTGCCTGCACTGAATGGCAGGACTGGCACACGGCAAACCCGGCAGGCGCACCGGCTGCGGCGACGGACGCGGGAGCGGTACCCTGTGCCGCATCGTCCTCGGCATCCTGCGAAGAGGAGGCGCTTGTGCCGCCGCAACCTGCCAGCAGGGCAAGGGCGGCCAGCGGGGCCAGCGCAGGGCGCAAGAGCTTGAGAGTCATGGCAAAGTGTCCCGTTGGCGGGCACTGGGCATGCCCCGGCGGGGGACTAGCGCAGCGAGGCGGCGATGAAAAGGCGGCATAAGGCCCTATCGCAAGGCTTTGCCGCGCCCTATCGCCGTTGTCATGACTACGCTTGAGAGGACATCGACGTTCCGCGCCGAACTGGTGGCGACGGCCCGGCTGGCAGCGCCGCTGGCGATCGCCAACCTGTTGCAGATGGCGGTCTATGCCAGCGACGTGATGTTCATCTCGCGCCTCGGCGCCAAGCAACTGGCGGCGTCCAGTCTGGCCGTCGCGATCATTGCCCTGTTGATGATGGGGCTCAACGGGCTGACCGGCGCTGTCGCCCCGCTGATCGCCGCCGAACTGGGCCGCCGCCGCCACGCCGTTCGCGAGGTTCGCCGGTCGACCCGCATGGCGATGTGGCTGGCGGTGGGGCTGGGCGTGGTCTGCATGGGGGTATGCCTGATGGGCGGCTCGATCATGCGCGCGACGGGGCAGGATCCGCAGGTGGTCGCGCTGTCCTCGCGCTTTCTGGCGGTGCTGTCGATCTCGGTGATTCCGATGGCGATCGGCAATGTCCTGCGCACGTTCGTGTCGGCGCTGGGGCGACCGGTCTTTGCCACGGTCATCACCGGGCTGGAGATCCTGACCAACGTCATCGGCAACTATGCCCTCGTGTTCGGCCATTTCGGCCTGCCTGCGCTGGGGCTGGACGGGGCTGCTGCCTCCAGCATCTCCACCGCCATCGTCACCGTGTTCGCCTATGCGCTGGCGATCCGTATGGACCGGCGCCTGCACCGCTACCGTATTTTTGGACGCTGGTGGCGGCCCGAATGGGCGCGCGCGCGCCAGATGCTCGCGCTCGGCCTGCCGATTGCTGCGACGCTGATGGCGGAGGGCGGCCTGTTCAGCGCTGCTGCCTTCCTGATGGGCCGCATCGGCGAGATGCAACTTGCCGCGCACGCCATCGCGCTGCAGATCGCCTCGTTCGCCTTCATGGTGCCGTTCGGTGTGGGGCAGGCGGCGACGATTCGCGTCGGTTTCAGCTATGGCGCGGGCGACCGGGCAGGCGTGGCGCGCGCGGGCTGGGCCTCGATTGCGATCGGCATGGTGTTCATGGTCCTGACATCCTCGCTGATGCTGCTGGCGCCCGGTGCGATCGTATCGCTCTATCTCGACCCGCATCAGGCGAAGAATGCCGTGCTGGTGGGCTTTGCGCTCGAATTCCTGTTCGTTGCCGCGATCTTCCAGCTGACCGACGGGTTGCAGGCCGTGGTCGCGGGCGTGCTGCGCGGCATTCAGGATACCCGCGTGCCGTTCCTGATCGCCCTGCTGGGCTACTGGGTGGCAGGATTCGGCACCTCGGCAGCGCTGGCGTTCTGGACGCCGCTGGGCGGGCTGGGGGTGTGGATAGGCCTTGCGGTCGGCCTGACGGTGGCCGCGATCCTGCTGCTGGCGCGCTGGATGCGCCGCGATGCGATCATGGTGGGCCACCCGGACATGACGGAGGCCCCGATGCCCGTGCCCGCGCCGGAGTTCAGTCCTGCGTGACTGTGGCCTGCCTGACCTTGGCCCGCCTGATCTTGGCCTGACGATCTCTGCCGCCCCACGGCCCGTCGCAGCTGACACCACCCGGTCATTTTTTTCTGCCACCTGCCGCTTGACGACCTCTGGGGGCGGGACCATATCCGGCGCCGTTGGCACTCTCGATGGGTGAGTGCCAAGTACAGTTTTACCTGTTTTCAGGATCAAGAGGGAGACACCCCAATGACTTTCCGTCCGCTGCACGACCGTGTTCTCGTGCGCCGCGTCGAGGCCGAGGAAAAGACGGCCGGTGGCATCATCATCCCCGACAGCGCCAAGGAAAAGCCGGCTGAGGGCGAAATCGTCGCGGCCGGCAACGGCGCCGTCGTCGACGGCAAGATCGTCGCGCTCGACGTCAAGGTCGGTGATCGCGTGCTGTTCGGCAAGTGGTCGGGCACCGAAGTCAAGGTTGGCGGCGAAGACCTGCTGATCATGAAGGAATCGGACATCCTGGGCGTGATCGGCTGAGCCGAACCGCCAAGTCTGCTTTCAACTCTTCTGATTTCATAAAAGGAATTCAACATGGCTGCCAAGGACGTCAAGTTCGGCCGCGATGCGCGCGAGCGCATTCTCTCGGGCGTCGACACGCTCGCCAACGCCGTCAAGGTGACGCTAGGCCCCAAGGGCCGCAACGTCGTGATCGACAAGAGCTTCGGTGCGCCCCGTATCACCAAGGACGGTGTATCGGTCGCCAAGGAAATCGAGCTCAAGGACAAGTTCGAGAACATGGGCGCGCAGATGCTGCGCGAAGTGGCCTCGAAGGCCAACGACAAGGCCGGTGACGGCACCACCACCGCGACCGTTCTTGCTCAGGCGATCGTTCGCGAGGGCATGAAGTCGGTTGCCGCCGGCATGAACCCGATGGACCTCAAGCGCGGTATCGACCTCGCTGTCGGTAAGGTCGTCGAGAACCTCGCCGCGCGTTCGACGCCGGTTGCAGGGTCTTCGGAAATCGCTCAGGTCGGCATCATCTCGGCCAACGACGACAAGGAAGTCGGCCAGAAGATCGCCGAGGCGATGGAGAAGGTCGGCAAGGAAGGCGTGATCACCGTCGAGGAGGCCAAGGGTCTCGAATTCGAACTCGACGTCGTCGAGGGCATGCAGTTCGACCGTGGCTACCTCTCGCCCTACTTCGTCACCAACCCCGAGAAGATGACGGTCGAGCTTGAGAACCCGTACATCCTCATCCACGAGAAGAAGCTGTCGTCGCTCCAGGCGCTGCTGCCGATCCTCGAAGCCGTGGTGCAGTCGGGCCGTCCGCTCCTCATCATCGCCGAGGACATCGAGGGTGAGGCATTGGCCACGCTCGTCGTCAACAAGCTGCGTGGCGGCCTGAAGATCGCTGCCGTCAAGGCGCCGGGCTTCGGCGATCGTCGCAAGGCGATGCTGGGTGATATCGCCACGCTGACCGCTGGCGAGATGATCTCGGAAGACCTCGGCATCAAGCTTGAGAGCGTTACGCTCGGCATGCTGGGCCAGGCCAAGAAGGTCACCATCGACAAGGACAACACCACGATCGTCGACGGTTCGGGTTCGGCCGACGACATCAAGGGCCGCGTCGAGCAGATCCGTGCGCAGATCGAAGTCACCACTTCGGACTACGACCGCGAGAAGCTGCAGGAGCGTCTGGCAAAGCTGGCTGGCGGCGTGGCCGTCATCAAGGTCGGCGGCGCTTCGGAAGTCGAAGTGAAGGAGCGCAAGGACCGCGTCGACGACGCTCTCCACGCGACCCGCGCGGCGGTCGAGGAAGGCATCGTTTCGGGCGGCGGTACGGCTCTGCTGTACGCCACCAAGGCTCTCGAAGGCCTGACCGGCCTGAACGACGACCAGACCCGTGGTATCGACATCGTCCGCAAGGCGATTGCCGCACCGATCAAGCAGATCGCCGAGAACGCAGGCATCGACGGTGCCGTCGTCGCCGGCAAGCTGCTCGACCAGTCGGACGAGACGCTGGGCTTCAACGCCGCGACCGAGACCTATGAGAACCTCAAGGCCGCTGGCGTCATTGACCCGACCAAGGTCGTTCGCAGCGCGCTGCAGAATGCGGCATCGGTCGCCGGTCTGCTGATCACCACCGAAGCGGCGATCAGCGAGAAGCCCGACGACAAGCCCGCCCCGGCGATGCCCGACATGGGCGGCATGGGCGGCATGGGCGGCTTCTGATCGGATAATACCGACCGGAGCCGGTTCTACCGGACAAAATGACGAGGCCGGGATGCAACCGCATCCCGGCCTTTTCGTTTATCAGGCTGTTGCGACGCATTCTCGGGCAAAGGGGAAAGCGCCGCGCGACTGTCGGGGACGGAACGACAGGAGCCTGAAAAGGATATGAAGCACGAAGTCATTCGCGTGCCGAACGGCGCAAGTGAGCCTGTTATACCGACCGTTCCGGCCAATGCTGTCGCGGTCCCGACGGTACTCCCTTCCGGCAATGGGCCTGCACACGAGGCGCCCGCCAGCGAAGAGCGGTTCGAGCGCACCAAGCCGACCCGCGCGGTCAAGCTGGGCAAGCGGCTCAGGAAGCCGCTGAACCGTCTGCTGGCGCGCTTTTCGACCATCGCCACCACCCCGATCATCGACCCGACGCAGGTGCCCGGTATCGACCTGCTGCGCGCCAACTGGCAGACGATCGCAGCCGAGGCCCGCGCCGTGCTGGCCGAACGCGATGCCGTTCCCGCCTTTGCCAAGATCAGCCCCGACCATCGCCGCATCGCGCCCAGCGCCAAGTGGAAGAGCTTCTTCTTCAAGGGCTATGGCTACGATTCCCCGGTGAACCGCGCGAAGTGTCCGCAGACCGCTGCCCTTGTCGATCGTATTCCGAACGTCGTCGTCGCGTTCTATTCGGTGTTCGAGCCGGGCACCGATGTTCCTTCGCACCATGGCGTCACCAAGGCGATGCTTAACGTTCACCTCGGCCTTGCCGTGCCGGGTGAGGGCGACGTCTGCGGGATCAAGGTCGATGGTGAGGATCATGGCTGGCGCGAAGGCGAACTTTTCGTATTCGACGAAACCTACGAGCACGAGGCCTGGAACCATACAGACCGGGCACGGGTGATCCTGTTCCTGCAGGTGATGCGGCCCATGCGCTGGCCCGGTCGATTGTTGGGAAAGCTGTTCCTCGCAGGCGTGAAGCGCACCAGTTATGTGCAGGACGCGCGCAAGGCGATTGGCGCATGATTCGCACATATTAGCTGCCGTTTCCGTCGTTCCGGCGACAGAAAGCATCGTCTTTCGGCAATGGCCGCAAGCCAAATGCAGTTCGTCGCGCGTCAGTGGCGGTCTGTCGATGAACTGTTAAGCATCCTGAAACTGGTTTTCACCCAGAATGGGATCGCAATGACATTGGCGGGCAAGACTTGGGTGCGCAGCGCACGGGCTGCAATGACGGCCGTACAGGCCCTGGATGTCGATGCTCTGCACGAGCGTGCTCGGGATCTGCTGAAGCAGGCCTGGATCAAGCGTCGCACGCTTGGACTTGCCGCAGCAGCGCTTGCCGCGCTGGCACCGGTGGGCAGCGGTGTGCAGGCAGGCGAACTGGGTCAGGTCCAGGACGCTTTCGACACCATGTTCGGGACGGAGTTCCGCTCGACCCCGACCTATGACACCGCGTTCGAGAAGCAGCTCGCTTCGGTCGCCAATTCGGCACAGGGGCGCATCGGCGTGGCGGCGATGGATCTCGTCACCGGGCAGAGCGTCAGCGTGCTGGGCGACCAGCGCTTCCCGATGGCCAGCACCAGCAAGGTCGCGATTGCCGCAACCTTCCTGCAGGGGGTGGACGAGGGCAAGTGGAGCCTCGATACTGTCTATCCGATGATGATGCCGGTGCGTTCGGCCCCGTTCTCCAGCGCGGTTGCCCCGGCGCGTCCCGGCCCGCGCATGACTGCCCGCGCGCTGCTCGAAGCCAGCCTCATCCACTCGAACAACATGGCGACCGATGGCATCCTCAAGGTCGTGGGCGGCCCTGCGGCGGTCAACGCCTTCATGCACCGCGCCGGGATCGAGGATTTCCGCCTCGATCGCGATATCCTGACCCTGGTGCGTGACGATGGCGCGATCGATCCGGCCTCGGTGATCGACAAGCGCGACAGCGCGACGCCGCTGGCCATGGTCCGCTTCCTGAGCGGCCTCTACGAAGGCCGCTGGCTGAGCGATAACAGCCGCAAGACGCTGTTCTCGATCATGGATCGCTGCGTCACCGGTCGTCGTCGCATCACCGCGGGCCTGCCAGCAGGTGTCGATCTGGCGCACAAGACCGGCACGCTGCACAACGTGTCGAGCGACATCGGCGTGATCTCCTCGCCGGAAGGTCATCCGATTGCCGTGGCGATCTATGTGACTGGGCATGGTACGCATCAGGGGCGCGACAGCCGGATCGCAGAGATCGCCCGCACGATCTACGAAGGGTATCAGAATCAGGCGCGCAACGGATACCAGAGCGCCTCGCGCTGATCTGATATTTGCTGCCGAGCCAATGAAAAGGGGCGCGCCGGACTGACCGGCGCGCCCCTTTTTCCGTTTCCTGCAGGGACGATCAGTTGCTGCCGTCGGCCTTGCCATCGTCCTTGTGCATGTCGGCATTGAGCGCCGCTTCGGCGTCCTTGGCAGCCTGTGCGGCATCCGAGGCAGTGTCGCTGGTGGCATCGGCTGCGTCGGACGCGGCATCCTTTGTCGCATCGACGGTCTGGTCGGCGGCCTGCGAAACCTTCTGGCCGGCGTCGCTGATGGCATCGCCTGCGGCTGAGGCGTTGTCCGTGATGTCGTC
Organism: Novosphingobium sp. BAM6; assembly: GCF_057784955.1. NCBI lineage: Bacteria > Pseudomonadati > Pseudomonadota > Alphaproteobacteria > Sphingomonadales > Sphingomonadaceae > Novosphingobium > Novosphingobium sp. BAM6. The sequence continues at coordinate 361,049 of NZ_JBYNTR010000002.1, forward strand.
AGCAGCCGAAGAGGCGGCTTCCGAGGCCGTGTCCTGCGTCTTTTGCGAGCAGGCGGCCAGCGAGAGCGCGCCCAGGGCGAGCGTGGCGGCAATGACAGTCTTGCGCATCTTCCAGTTATCCCTCTTTCATACCGATACGATGGCTCTTCGGGAGCATTCTGCGAACCCGCAAAGCCGTATTCCGGCCCCTCAGGTACGCTTCCCCACCCCGAGGTTCAAGCATCGGCGGTAAACGCCCGTCGCATCGCAACGTTCCCTGACGGGGGACAGCGGGGAAGGGAGCGGCATTGGATGGCTGACGGCGCCCGCATGCGCTGCTAGGGCTGTGGCCATGGATTCCAAGCAGCACCTCTACCTCGTCGATGGCTCGGCCTATATCTTCCGCGCCTATCACCGTCTGCCGCCGCTGACGAACCCGGAAGGCACGCCGGTCGGTGCGGTCTACGGCTATACGACGATGCTGTGGAAGCTGGCCGAAGATCTGAACAAGGCTGACGGGCCAACCCATCTGGCGGTTATCCTCGATGCCAGCAGCAAGTCGTTCCGCAACGATATCTACGCCGATTACAAGGCCAACCGCCCGCCGCCGCCCGAGGATCTGGTGCCCCAGTTCCCGCTGATCCGGGAGGCGACGCGCGCCTTCTCGCTGCCGTGCATCGAGGAGATCGGCTATGAGGCGGACGACCTGATCGCCTCCTACGCCCGCGCGGCGACGGCGCAGGGGTGGGACGTGACGATCGTCTCGTCCGACAAGGATCTGATGCAGCTGGTCGGCAAATGCGGGATCGGCGGGGGCTGCGTTGACATGCTCGACACGATGAAGAACCAGCGCATCGACATTCCCGAAGTGGTCGAGAAGTTCGGTGTGCCGCCGGAAAAGGTCGGCGACGTCCTCGCGCTGATGGGCGATGCGGTGGACAATGTGCCGGGCGTTTACGGCGTCGGTCCCAAGACCGCGACCAAGCTGATCCAGGACTACGGCGATCTCGAATCCGCGCTGGCTGCCGCGCCGTCGATGAAGAAGTCCAAGTTGCAGGAACGCCTGATCGAGCAGGCCGATCAGGCACGGCTCTCCAAGGTGCTGGTGACGCTGAAGGAAGACTGCGCGCTGCCGCTGGCGCTCGACGCGCTGAAGCTCGATGCGATCCCGCCCGATCCGCTGGCGGCGTTCCTGGGCTTCCACGGCTTTACCAGTCTGCTGAAGCGCCTCGGTGCCGGATCGGGCAGCCCCGAGCGCGCGACCCAGTTGCACCCGGCCAAGCCGGTCACGGCAGGTGCGGCGCCCGAGAAGGCCGGGCTGGTCCGCCAGTCGCTGCCCGCATGGCCGGCGGTGGATTATGCCGCCTACGAATGCGTCCAGAGCGTCGAGGCGCTGGAGCGCTGGGTGGCCGATGCTTTCGCGGCGCGGCTGGTGGCGGTCGATACCGAGACCTCGGCGCTCGATGCGTTGCGGGCCGATCTTGCGGGCGTGAGCCTCGCCATCGGCCCGAACAAGGCCTGCTACATTCCGCTCGGCCATGGCGGTTCGGACATGTTCGCCGAGAAGCCCACGCAAGTGCCGCTGGCCGATGCGCAGCGCTTGTTGAAGCCGCTGCTCGAAAGCGATGCGGTGCTGAAAGTCGGCCAGAACATCAAGTACGACCTCAACGTGCTGGCGCGCCACGACATTCACGTTGCGCCCATCGACGATACGATGATCGAGAGTTTCTGCCTCGATGCCGGGCGCCAGATCGAGGGGATCGGCGGTGGCCACGGCATGGACGAACTGGCCGAGCGGCATCTTTCGCACAAGACCATGGCGTTCAAGGACGTGTGCGGCACCGGCAAAAAGGCGATCCCGTTCAGCGAAGTCCCGCTCGACCGCGCGACGCCCTATGCGGCGGAAGATGCCGATGTCACCTGGCGCCTGCACCAGATGCTGCGCCCACGCCTGTCGTTCGAGGGCGGCACGCGCATCTACGAGCGGGTCGACCGTCCGCTGATCCCGGTCGTCGCGCAGATGGAGCGCCACGGCATCAAGGTTGATCGTGACCGTCTTGCGGGCCTCTCCAGCCAGTTTGCCGAGGCGATCGGCACGCTGGAGAAGGACATCTTCGCGGATGTGGGCCAGGAATTCACCATCGGCAGCCCCAAGCAGCTGGGCGACATCCTGTTCGACAAGCTGGGCTACAAGGGCGGCAAGAAGGGCAAGAGTGGCCAGTACTCCACCGACCAGTCGGTGCTCGAAGGCCTTGCCGCGCAAGGTGCGTCAGTCGCGACCAAGGTGCTGGAGTGGCGCCAGCTTTCCAAGCTGCGCTCGACCTATACCGAAGCGTTGCAAGCGGCGATCAACCCGGCGACGGGGCGTGTCCACACCAGCTACAGCCTTGTCGGCGCGCAGACCGGGCGTCTTTCGTCCACCGATCCCAACCTCCAGAACATCCCGGTCCGCACCGAGATCGGTCGCCAGATTCGCGACTGCTTCGTGCCCGAGGCGGGCAACGTCCTGCTCTCGGCGGACTATTCGCAGATCGAGCTGCGCCTTGCCGCGCATATGGCCGACGTGCCGAGCCTGAAGGAAGCCTTCGCCAACGGCGAGGACATTCACGCGCGCACGGCGATGGAGATGTTCGGCACCGTCGATCGCGACACGCGCGGGCGCGCCAAGACGATCAACTTCGCGATCCTCTACGGCATCTCGCGCTGGGGCCTTGCGGGGCGTCTGGGCGTCGAGGCGGATGAGGCGCAGGCGATGATCGACCGCTATTTCGAGCGTTTCCCCGGCATCCAGCGCTATATCCACGAAACGCTGGAGCAGGTGCGCGAGCGCGGCTATTCGGAAACGCTGTTCGGCCGCAAGACGTGGTTCCCGCGCATCACCTCGAAGAACGGGACCGAGCGGCAGGGCAGCGAGCGCGCCGCGATCAACGCACCGATCCAGGGCACCAGCGCCGACATCATCAAGCGCGCGATGGCCCGGATGAACCCGGCGCTGGCGGAGGCGGGTCTCGGCCACGTCCGCATGCTCCTGCAGGTCCACGACGAACTGGTGTTCGAGCTGCCCGAGGGCGATGTCGAGGCGGCGTCGCCCGTCATCCGGCAGGTCATGGCCGAAGCCGCGCAACCGGCGGTTACGCTGGACGTGCCGCTGGGTGTCGAGATCGGTCACGGCTCCAGCTGGGGCGCAGCGCACTAAAGCCTTCGTTCAGGCCCGGCCCTGCCATGGACCGGGCTTGAAGCGCGCCGGATCGTCCGGTCCGGATCGGGACAAACCTTGCAACTGTTGCGCTGCAACATAGTTTGCAAGGCATGACCCGCCTTATCGAACGCCAGATCCACGGCGTCCCCGACTGGGCCGCACAGGTTCTGGTCGCGCTGATCGCCGCCGCGCTCGGAGCGCTGCTCGCCATGGTGCTCCACGCGGTGCTGTTCCGCATCCTGACGCGCATCTCCAAGGCCAGCCGCAGCGAGACCGACGACATTCTCGTCCATCGCCTTGCCCGGCCGACCCGCTGGGCCTTCGTGGCGATGGGCATGGTGCTGGCCGCGCGCCAGACCCCGGCGTTGAGCGACTTCTGGGATCATGTCTCGGGCTTCGTGATGCCGCTGCTGATCGGCTGGATCGCGCTGGCCATCCTCCATTCTTTCGTCGAGGCGATGTCGCTGCGCGCCGACATCACCGTGGAGGACAACCGCAATGCGCGGCGGCGGCGCACGCGTCTGGCGATCCTCAGCCGCATCGCCAGCTTCCTGATCATCTTCCTCACCGTCTCGCTGATGCTGTTCTCGATTCCCGGCGTCATGAAGATCGGTGCGACGCTGATGGCGTCTGCAGGGCTCGCCGCGCTGGCGGTGGGCGCGGCGGCGCAGCCTGCGCTCAAGGCGCTGATAGCCGGGTTCCAGATGGCGCTGACCGAGCCGATCTCGATCGACGACGTGGTCGTGCTTGATGGCGAATGGGGCCGGATCGAGGATATCCGCACGACGTATGTGGTGGTGCGCGTGTGGGACGACCGGCGACTGGTGGTGCCGACCACACGGTTCCTTGAGGACACCTTTGCGAACTGGACCAAGTCCACCTCGCAACTGCTCGGCTTCGTGATGATCTACCTCGATCCCATGGCGCAGATCGCCCCGATCCGCGAGGAATATACCCGCGCCATCACCGGACATCGCCTGTGGGACAAGCGCGCGCAGATATTGCAGGTGACGGATCACAGTGCGCAGGCAATGGAGGTACGCCTGCTGTTGTCGGCCAAGGATGGCGCCACGCTGTTCGACCTGCGTTGCGAAATCCGTGAGCACATGCTCGACTGGATCGCCCGCAACCAGCCGCAGGCGCTTGTGCGTCAGCGCCAGTTGCCGGTGGGCGCGCTGGAACTTGCCGCCGCTCCGGAGACGGTGCGGGTACTGGGCGATCTGGCCGGGCCTTCCGGCGAACTGAGCGCGCGTAAAGCATGATGGGGCTTGCAGGCGGGCTGCGCTTGCGTCACCCCGTCAGCCATGATCGTCTCGTTCTTGTCGGCGCGCCGCGCCGTGGCCTCTGTTCTGGCGCTTGGTTCCGCTCTGGTGAGCCTTTCGGCCTGCGCCGCTCCCGTCAAAGAGGCCACCGCAGCCCCGGTCTGTACCTACCGCGTGGTCAAGACCTTCCCGCACGATCCCACCGCCTTCACTGAAGGGCTGTTCTATCAGGACGGCGCACTGTTCGAGAGTACGGGCCAGCCGGGCGATTCGTGGATCACGAAGCGCAGCCTCGACAGCTCGACGCCCACCCAGCAGACGCGCATCGATCCCACCTATTTCGGCGAGGGCATCGTCGCCTGGGGCGACCAGATCATCAGCCTGACCTGGCGTGATGGCGTGGGCTATCGCTGGGACAAGCGCACGTTCCAGCCGCTCGGCTTCTTCCACTATGCGGGCGAGGGCTGGGGGATGACCATCCACGACGGCACCGTCTATCAGAGCGACGGTTCGGCCAGCCTGCGCCTGCGCGATCCCAAGACGATGGAGCAGACCGGCTCTCTGGAAGTGACCGATCAGGGCCGCCCGATCCGCAACCTCAACGAGCTGGAATGGATCGACGGCGAAATCTGGGCCAACGTGTGGATGACCGACCGCATCGCCCGGATCGATCCTGCGACCGGCCATGTGAAGGAATGGATGGACATGTCCGGCCTGCGCACTAAGGCGGGCACCGACGATCCAGACGCCGTGCTAAACGGCATCGCCTACGACGCGGCGGGCAAGCGGATTTTCGTAACCGGCAAGTACTGGAGCACGCTGTTCCAGATCGAGCCGCAGTGTCGGTGAGGGAGATTTCGGGTGGTCAGCAAACGCCCCCGAGCGGACATTAAAATCCTGTCGTCATCCCAGCGAAAGCTGGGATCGCTTTCGGCATTATGTAACGATAGCGGGATGGGAGGCTGGACTTGCATTCCTGCGTCGCGGATGATGCAGCACCGCGCCGGAAGTCGAAAAGCACAATCCCGGATGGTGCGATCTGTTCGACCGTCTCGTTTGACCGAGAGCGATCCCAGCTTTCGCTGGGATGACGGCATTATGAGAACGACCGCTCCCCACCCAAAACAGACGTTCAATCAAGTCCACGGCGCTCCCACAACCGGGGACAGGCGTTTCCACACTCATCCCCGGCAGCGCGGTCAGTGCTTGCTCTCGCGGGTGGAGGAGACCATGCCGGGGGCGAGGAAGCCGATGGGGTTCACGTCCATCGCGCGTTTCTTCAACTCGCCCTTCATCGCCTCGTATTCGGCCTCCATTTCTTCGGTGACGGTGGCGCGGCTGTCGGCCAGCGCGTCGTCGAAGTCGGCCATGGTGACGGCCTCCACGCCTGCGCCGCGCTTGCGGATCGCGGTGAGACCGGCGCGGCGCACCACGTCCTCCAGATCGGCGCCGGTGAAGCGCGCGGTGCGGTCGGCGATCTCGCCCAGCAGCACGTCTTCGGCCAGTGGCATCTTGGCGGTGTGGATGCCCAGGATATGCTCGCGCCCGGCCCGGTCGGGGGTGCCGACATAGACCAGTTCGTCGAAGCGGCCGGGGCGCAGCAGCGCGGGGTCCACCAGTGCCGGACGGTTGGTGGCGCCGATCAGCACGACCGACTGGAGTTCTTCCATCCCGTCCATTTCGGCGAGGATCGTGTTGACCACGCGCCCCGTTACCTGCGGCTCGCCCCCGCCACCGCCCATGCCGCGCGCGGGAACGAGGCTGTCGATCTCGTCGATGAAGATCACGCAAGGGGCGACCTGCCGGGCACGGGCGAACAGCCGGGCGATCTGCTGCTCGCTCTCGCCGTACCATTTGGAGAGCAGGTCTGACGACTTGATCGAGATGAAGTTCGCCTCGGCCTCCTTGGCGACGGCCTTGGCCAGCAGCGTCTTGCCGGTGCCGGGCGGGCCGTAGAGCAGGAAGCCCTTGGCCGAGCGGATGCCCAGCTTGCGGAAGGCCTCCGGGTTCTTCAGCGGTAGCTCGACGCCTTCCTTCAGCTTCATCTGCGCCTCGCCCAGGCCACCGATGTCGGACCAGCCGATGTTCGGCACCTGCACCATGACCTCGCGCATGGCCGAGGGCTGGACGCGCTTGAGCGCCGCGATGAAATCGTCGCGCTCGACCGACAGCGATTCGAGCACTTCGGCAGGGATCGTGCGCGCTTCCAGATCGAGCCGGGGCATGATCCGGCGCACCGCCTCGATCGCCGCCTCGCGGGTGAGCGCGGCAAGGTCGGCACCGACGAAGCCGTGGGTGGTGCGCGACAGTTCCTTGAGGTCCACCCCGTCGCCCAGCGGCATGCCGCGGGTGTGGATGCCCAGGATTTCGCGGCGACCGGCCTCGTCCGGCACGCCGATCACGATCTCGCGGTCGAACCTGCCGGGGCGGCGCAGCGCCTCGTCGATGGCATCGGGGCGATTGGTGGCGGCGATGACGACGACGTGGGCGCGGCTGTTGAGGCCGTCCATCAGCGTGAGCAGTTGTGCGACAAGGCGCTTCTCCGCCTCGCCGTGGACCTGATCGCGTTTGGGGGCGATCGAATCGATCTCATCGATGAAGACGATGGCGGGTGCGGCCTTGGTCGCTTCCTCGAACACCTCGCGCAGGTGCTTTTCGCTCTCGCCATAGCCCGATCCCATGATCTCGGGGCCGTTGATCGAGAAGAAGCTGGCCTCGCTCTCGTTGGCGACGGCCTGCGCAAGGCGCGTCTTGCCGGTTCCCGGCGGGCCGTGGAGCAGCACGCCCTTGGGCGGGGCGACGCCGAGGCGGGTGAACAGTTCGGGATAGCGCAGCGGCAGTTCCACCATCTCGCGCAGCTGGCGGATGGTATCGCCCATGCCGCCGACATCGTCGTAATTGACGTCGCCGCGACCGTCGTGGGCTTCCTCGAAGGTCTCGCGCAGTTCGACTTCGGTGTCCTCGTCGATATGGACGATGCCGCGCGGCGTGGTCGAGACGACATTGAGGCGGATCTGCGTCAGCGCATAGGCCGGTGCGTTGAACATCCGGCGCAGCTGCGGGGGAATGTCGGCGACCTGCTGCTGCCCTGCCGTGGCGACCAGATCGCCCTGCACCAGCGGACGCTGGAAGAAGTTGCGCTTGAGCGCGGCGGACGGTCCCTGCAGGCGCATGTCCTTCTGGGCCGGGGCAAAGACAACGCGCTGTGCCGGGCGCGATTCGGTCTTGCGTACCGTCACCTGATCGCCCGAGCCGACTTCCGCATTGCCGCGCTGGAGGCCGTCGAGGCGAATCACGCTGAGGCCCTCGTCCTCCTCGTACGCGAGCACCGCGCGGGCCACGGTCACGGCCTTGCCGGTGATTTCCAGCACATCGCCTTCCAGCGCGCCAAGCGCCGAAAGCGAGGCGCGCGAAAGGCGGGCGATGCCCTGACCGCTCTCTTCCTGGCGAGCCGCCGCCACCTGCAGCTTGACCACCCGGTCGTCCACCGGCGCCTGAACCTCTGCCATCTGTTTCCTTTCCATGCCGGGCGCTGACGTCTGCTCCCGAGAGAGCATGCACAGACCCATCCGTTGCGGTCGAACTAGGTATCGGCCGGGGCGATTTCAAACTGGGGAAAGAAGGAACGTGCGCATCGCGTTTCAGGTTGCGCGCAAAGGGCCATCGCCGCGCGTGTCGCGAAGACGAAAAAAAGGCCCGGTCGTTTCCGACCAGGCCATGGAAGTTTTGGGAGAGGATGCCTGAAAGGCCCGTCCTGTATGACCCTGAGCCGGCATTTCTGCAAGAGCGAATTGCATGAAAGTTGATTGCAAAATATGCAATTAACCTTGCGGTACATGGAATTGCGATGCAAAAATTCACTTAAATCTATATAAATCAATATATTGATCGTAATGGCGGTCGAGTCGAATAGTATACGGACCGCACGCCGAAATCGACGAGCTGATGCAAACGTTATCATCAGCAACGCGATTTAAAACGCTCATGCCGACCTGTGCAGGTGCAAAAATGCAGCCGTCAGTGAGCCAGAAGCAGGGCAGGCGCCTGCGAATCGGACAGGAAGTGCGCCGTCACGCCACCGAACAGCAACTCGCGCATCCAGCTTTTGCCGTAGGCGCCCATGACCAGCAGATCGGCGCCTGCCTGCGTGACGGCGATGCCCAGCGTCTCCTCGATCGAGCTGCGACGGACATGTTGCTCCAGTTCGGCATGGATGCCGTTGCGCGACAGGTACGAAAGCGCATCGGTCGCGGGATAGCCGCCTGCCTTCTCGGCCACCGTGATGACCGTGACGGCCTCGGCGCTCGCCAGCAGCGGAAGGGCGGCCTTGAGCGCGGCCGTCGCCTGCTCGCCGCCGTCCCAGGCCACGCAGGCCTTCGCAAGGGGCAGGGCGGTTGGGCGATTTTCGGGCAGCACCAGAACCGGCGTGCGGCTGGCGAGCGCGAGATCGCCTGCCAGTGCGCCACCTTCCTTGCGCGAGACGATGGTCAGGTCCGCCAGCAGGGCAGCTTGGGCGAGGGCGCTGACCGGATCGGCCTCGGCGCGCAGGATGTCGAAGGGCACGTCGTCGCGCGCCAGCCGGGCCTCGATGCGGTCGGCAGCCTCGTCATCCTCCAGTCGCGCCTTGGCGAGGGCGTCCGACATCACGTGGCTGCCGCCGAGCGGGTCCATCGCGATATAGCGTGTGACCGGGGTGTCGAGCAGCACCGTGAGGTGGCCATCGCGAACCCGCGCAAGGTCGAGCGCGAACTCGAGTCGGGCATCGGTGCTGGGTGAACGGTCGGCGTTGACAAGAATGGCACGCATGTCGGGTTTCCTCTTCCTGGGTTCTCCTGAACGTTTTTTACCATGCGGCGGTTCGCGGGACATGATCGAAGTCAAAAGGCCGGATCAAAGAATGCGCCGAAGAGCGCAAGATGGCGTCGAAACCGGCTTGTCCTCGCTGCATTGCAGCACCAGATTGTTGTCCAAGCGAAAGACATAAGGGAAGGATTCGGTTCGGCATGAAGAAGCTCTATCCCAGCGCGGAGGCTGCGCTCGACGGCGTGCTGCGCGATGGCCTGCTGATCGCCTCGGGTGGTTTCGGGCTCAGCGGTTTGCCCGAACGCCTGCTGGACGCGGTGCGTGCCTCGGGCGTGAAGGATCTCACGTTTGCCAGCAACAACGCCGGTATCGATAACGAAGGCATCGGTAAGCTGCTGCGCACCCATCAGGTGAAGAAGATGATCTCATCCTACGTGGGGGAGAACAAGGAGTTCGAGCGCCAGTTTCTCTCTGGCGAACTGGAAGTCGAATTCTGTCCGCAGGGCACGCTGGCCGAGCGTATGCGCGCGGGCGGTGCCGGGATTCCGGGCTTCTACACCAGGACCGGCGTCGGCACGCAAGTAGCCGAAGGCAAGGAAGTGAAGAGCTTCGGCGGTCAGGACTATATTCTGGAGCAGGGCATCTTCGCCGATCTCGCGCTGGTGAAGGCGTGGAAGGCGGACGAGAGCGGCAACACGATCTTCCGCAAGACCGCGCGCAACTTCAACGTGCCTGCCGCGATGTGCGGCAAGGTCTGCGTGGTCGAGGTGGAGGAGATCGTGCCGGTGGGCAGCCTCGATCCCGATCACATCCACCTGCCGGGCGTGTTCGTCCAGCGCCTCGTCATGGGCGCGCCTTACGACAAGAAGATCGAGTTCACGACGACTCGCGAAAGGGAGGCCGCCTGATGTCCGAAGCAACCACAACCAAGGGCTGGACCCGCGACCAGATGGCCGCCCGCGCGGCGCAGGAGCTGGAGGACGGGTTCTACGTGAACCTCGGCATCGGCATCCCGACGCTCGTGGCGAACCACGTTCCTGATGGCGTCGAAGTGACGCTGCAAAGCGAGAACGGCATGCTCGGCATCGGCCCGTTCCCCTACCCGGACGAGGTCGATGCGGATCTGATCAACGCGGGCAAGCAGACCGTCAGCGAACTGCCGCAGTCGGCCTATTTCGACAGCGCCACCAGCTTTGCGATGATCCGCGGTGGGCATATCGACCTGGCCGTGCTGGGTGCGATGGAGGTCGACGAGCAGGGCGACATCGCCAACTGGATGATCCCCGGCAAGATGATCAAGGGCATGGGCGGCGCGATGGATCTCGTCGCGGGCGTCAAGAAGATCATCGTGGTGATGGAGCACACCTCCAAGTCCGGCGATCCAAAGTTCATCCCCGAATGCACCTTGCCGCTGACCGGCAAGAACGTGGTCGACATGATCGTCACCGACCTGTGCGTGTTCCAGCGCCCTGATCACGACAGCCTGTTCAAGCTGGTCGAACTGGCGCCCGGCGTCACCGCCGAAGAGGTCGCCGCCAAGACCACCGCGAAATACGTCAGCTGAGGAGCAATACAATGACAGACCTGTCCACGATCCTGCTGACCCGCATCGATGGCACTGCCGACACGCTGGCCGAACATGCCGGCAAGGTGCTGCTGATCGTTAATGTCGCCTCCAAGTGCGGACTGACCCCGCAGTACGAGGGCCTCGAAGCGCTCTACAAGGCCCACAAGGACGAGGGCTTCGAGATCCTCGGCTTTCCCGCCAACGATTTCGGTGCGCAGGAGCCGGGCTCGAACGAGGAGATCGTCGAATTCTGCCAGCTGAACTTCGGCGTCTCGTTTCCGCTTTTCGCCAAGGCCGATGTTACCGGGGCAGGCAAGCAGCCGCTCTATGCGGCGCTGACCGAGGCGCTCCCGACGAAGACCGGCCCGGCTGAGGAATTCCGCGAGAAGCTGCGCGGCTTCGGCAGGACGCCGACCGAAGACCCCGAAGTGCTGTGGAACTTCGAGAAGTTCCTGATCGGTCGCGATGGCAGCGTCGTCACCCGCTTCGCGCCGGGGGTGGCGCCGGACGATGCCGGGCTGGTCGCTGCCGTGGAGGCGGAACTGGCGAAGTGAAGGGTTGAAGGGGGAAGGTTGAACAGCAGGGGGTTATGACCCCCTGCACCCCCGGAACGTCTTCCGACGCTGGTGCTCCGGGTTGGGCAGGCGTCTTGCGTACTCAAGGCGCAGCGCTGATATTCGCGCAGAGCGTTCCTGAGGCGCAAGCTCGCGCCGGAAGACGTAACGGGGTCTGGGGCCAATGGCCCCAGTCTCACCCTTGCTCTTCCCCTCAACCCTCGCCCGTCGTAACAGGCCGTGCAGGATCGGCGATCCACTCGCTCCATGACCCCGGATAGAGTCTGGCGCCGGGAAGACCTGCAATCTCCATCGCCAGGGCATTGTGGCAGGCGGTCACGCCCGAGCCGCACTGGAGGATGGCAGGGGCCTCTCCCAGCAGGGCCGTAAACTCCGAGCGCAACGCATCGGCAGGACGAAAGCGGCCCGACGCATCCAGATTGTCGCGAAAGAAGCGGTTCTTGGCGCCGGGAATATGCCCGGCGACCGGGTCGATCGGGTTGGGATCGCCGCGAAAGCGTGACGGATCGCGCGCATCGAGCACTTGCGCGGCGGGGTTCTCGATATTGGCAAGTACTTCGCCTGCCTCCACCGTTCCGCCGACCAGTGGTGTGCGGGGCGTGAAGTCTCCGACGATCGTTGGTCCGGCCTCGCCCGTTTCAAGTGTGCCGCCCGCCTCGATCCACGCGGGTATTCCGCCGTCGAGCACGGCGACGGCCTCATGCCCCAGCCAGCGCAGCAGCCACCAGGCCCGCGCCGCCCAGGCCCCGCCGCTGGCATCATAAGCAACCACCTGCTGACTCTGCGACAGGCCGAGCACGCGCAGGCGTTGTGCAAGGGTTTCGGCATCGGGCAGCGGATGGCGGCCATTGCTGCCGGATGGCGTCGCGGCGAGATCGTCGTCGAGATGGACGTAGCGCGCGCCGGTGATGTGGCCTGCCAGATAGGCATCGCGGCCCTTGCCGGGCTGGGTCAGCTCGAAGCTGCAGTCGAGCAGCAGGGGTGGCGTCGCGGAGGCGAGCAGGCCCTTGAGATCGTCGGCAGAAAGGATCGTCGTGAAGGCCATGGGCACTGCTCCGTTAGGGAGGGACATCGTGGAGGTAGGCGGATCGCGCAGACATGAAAAGGCCGGGCGCTTCCACTGGGGAAGGCCCGGCCTTTTCAATTGGCGATGATCGCCCGGCTTACGCCAGCGCGGCCTTCAGGTCGTCGGCCAGATCGGTGCGCTCCCAGGGGAACAGGTCGCCCTCGGGCTGGCGGCCGAAGTGGCCATAGGCTGCCGTCGTGCCGTAGATCGGCTTATTCAGGCCGAGGCCGACGCGGATGCCGCGCGGGGTCAGCTTGCCGAGGCGGTCTGCGGCGACCTTGGTCAGCGCGGCTTCCAGCGCTTCTTCTGTCACAGTGCCGGTGCCGTGCAGGTCAACGTAGAGCGAGAGCGGCTGCGACACGCCGATCGCGTAGGACACCTGGATGGTGCAGCGCGTGGCGAGGCCTGCGGCGACCACGTTCTTGGCGAGGTAGCGGGTGACGTAGGCGGCCGAACGGTCGACCTTCGTGGGATCCTTGCCCGAGAACGCGCCACCACCGTGGGGCGAAGCGCCGCCATAGGTGTCGACGATGATCTTGCGGCCGGTCAGGCCTGCGTCGCCGTCAGGGCCGCCGATCTCGAAGCTGCCGGTCGGGTTGATGTGGTAGACAGTCTCGCCCGAGAGCAGCTCTGCGGGCAGAACCTCTGCCACGACCGACTTCACGTAGGCGTGCAGTTCGGCTTCCTTCTCGCCCTCGTCATAGCCCGGCGCATGCTGGGTCGAGACGACGATGGCGGTGGCGGCGGCAGGCTTGCCGTCCTTGTAGCGAAGCGTGACCTGGCTCTTGGCGTCCGGCTCCAGGAACGGGGCCGCGCCCGAGTGGCGGTCGGCCGCCATCTTGTGCAGGATCTTGTGGCTGTAATCGAGCGTCGCGGGCATCAGGTCGGCGGTCTCGTCGCAGGCGAAACCGAACATGATGCCCTGATCGCCTGCGCCTTCGTCCTTGTTGCTGGACGAATCGACGCCCTGCGCGATGTGAGCCGACTGGCCGTGCAGGTTGTTTTCGAAGCGGAAGGTCTGCCAGTGGAAGCCGCTCTGCTCGTAACCGATCTTCTTGACGACACCGCGTACGGTCGCCTCGATCTCTTCCAGCGCGCCGTCTGCCCAGGTGCCGTTCTCGTAGACGCCCTTGCAGCGGATTTCACCGGCGAGCACGACCAGCTGCGTGGTGGTCAGCGTCTCGCAGGCGACGCGTGCCTCGGGGTCTTTCGACAGGAACAGATCGACGATGGCGTCGGAAATCTGGTCCGCAACCTTGTCGGGATGGCCTTCGGAAACGCTCTCGGAAGTGAAGACGAAGTCTTTGCGCATGGAGTGACACCAACCAATATAAAGCTATCTTTATGTCGGCTCTACGCCCTCCGGCGGCGCGGTGCAACCACGCAGGCGGCCAAAATTGCAAGCCATGCGGCGAGCGCCAGCGGCAGCGCGTTTCCAAAGCGGGCAAAAAGCGTCGGGGCGTGGGCGCGCGGGATGAACCCGTCGAGGCGCTTTGCCGTGCGCCACGGGGCGAAGTTTCGCACCACGCCGTCGGCATCGACTACGGCACTGATGCCGGTGGTGGTGGAGCGCAGGACCGGCAGGCCTTCTTCGATCGCGCGCAGGCGCGCTTGCGCCAGATGTTGTGGCGGACCCCAATAGCCGAACCAGCCGTCGTTGGAGGGGTTGAAGATGTAGTCGGGCCGGTCGCGCGGATCGACGACGTGGCCGGAGAAGACGATCTCGTAGCAGATCTGGATACCGGCCTTCCCGTAATCGCCGAAGTCGAACGTGCGCGGACCGGGGCCGGGCAGGAAGTCGATGTCGCCCTCGACCAGACGCGAGAGCCCCAGCGGTTCGAGAATGCTGCGCATCGGCAGATATTCGCCATAAGGCACCAGATGCGCCTTGGAGTATCCGGCCAGGATATCGCCATCGCCATCGAGCGCGGTCACGGAATTGCGCGCGGCGACGGGCATGTCGTTCTTGGCGACCAGATCGACCGCGCCGGTCAGCAGCAGCGACTGCGGGCCGATGACCCGCCCAATCCGCCAGCGGGCGACGGCGGGGTCGTCGGCATACGTGAAGCCGACGTAGAAATAGGGGGGATAGCCGTCGCGCAGGTAGTCCGAAACGCCCGATTCGGGCCAGAGCACCAGCCGCTTGTTATCGACCCCGCTGTTATTGACCCCATTGGGCATCGTCAGCTTGGCGAGCTTGACGAAGCTGGCCTCGAACTGCTGCGGATCGTCGAGCACTTCCTGCCGCAGATCGGGCTGGACCAGCGTGTAGCGGACCTTGCCGGGGTCGGCCGGGGCCCATGTCGCGGGCAGCACCATCAGCGCAGTGAGGGCGGCAAGGCCGATCAGCGGCGGCGCGAGTCGTGCCGCGCGGGCGGTGCCGGTATGGGCGGCGGCGAGGCGCATGAACAGGGCGGGCAGTCCGGCGAGCAGCACCAGTACGCCGGAAAGGCCATATGTCCCGATCCAGCGCGTCAGGATCGCGAGGCCGGGCGTCGAGAACGGGCCAAGCAGCGCGACGCCGAGCGGATTCCAGGGAAAGCCGGTGAACAGCCAGCTACGCACCCATTCGGTGAAGATCCACGCGGCGGGAAAGGCGAGCGTGAGCGCCAGCGCCCAGCGCGGCGGGGTGAGCGGCGCGGCCCGGCGGCTCAGGACGCGCAGGAAAGCCCATGCTATCAGCGTGGCGAAGGCAGGGAACAGTGCGAGGTAGAGGGCCAGCAGGAATACCGCGATCCCGCCCAGCCATGTGGGCATCGCCGCCTGGTAGGTGAAGGCCGTCGCGATCCAGTTGTTGCCGAGCGTGAAATGGCCGAGCCCGAACAGCCAGCCGATCAGGAAGGCGCGGCGGCCTCGCTCCGCGCGCGCGATCAGTTCGATCAGCAGCGCAATGGCAAGCAGCGTCAGCGGCCAGAGTTGCAGCGGCTGGAACCCACAGGCGGCAAGCGCGCCAAGCGCCACCGCAGACACGCGCGGGCGGTCGAGGCAGGCCGTCAGGACGCGGCGGAAAAATGTCGAAAGGGCGGGGCGGGGCGCGGGCATGGTCGCCGCTATGTAAGCCACCGGGACCGTGACGCAAGCGCGCGTGGGCGAGCGTCACGGTCTGGAAGGGTTCGGGCCGGAAGGATCAGGCCCGGAATGTCAGCTGGAGCCGATCAGTCGACCGTTTCGAGCGGGTTGCCGGCCTCGTCGGTCGGGCTGGCCTTGCGGGTCCGGCGACGGCGGGGCTTTTCCTCGGCATCCGCTTCGGCCACGACCGGAGCGGTAGGGGCTTCACCTGCGGCATCGGCCTTGGGCGTGCGCGGACGACGCGTCTTGGGCTTCGGCTTGGCGTCTTCCTCGGCATCGCTCGTCGCGATCGAGGGGGGCAGGGTTGCTGGATCGAAGCTGGGGGCGGCCTCTTCCTGTGCCGTGGCAGAGGCGTCGTCCTCGCCACGCTCGGCACGACGCGGCGCGCGCTGCGGCTTGCCGGTGCGGGGCTGCGCCCCGCGCGGCTGGCGATTGTCGCGCACGAAGGGGTTTTCCGCAGGCTCGTAGATCGAGCGCGAGCCGTCGGCGCCTTCGGCGGCCTCTACGTTTTCCGGCTGGCTGTCACGCGGCTGGCGATCCTGACGCTCGGCCCGATCCTGACGCTGTTCGTAGCGGGGCTCATGACGCTGTTCGTTACGGGGCGCATCGTTACGCTGCGCATCGTTACGCGGCTCATGGCGCGATATCGACGTGACCGGGTGCGGATAGTAATCGTCCGCCGCGTCCTCGATCTCGTCGTTCTGGCCACGCTCGTCGCGTCGCGGCTGGCGCATTTCTTCCTGGCGCTGCTTCTGGTCGGCGATGACGCGGAAATAGTGATCTGCGAACTGGAGGTAGTACTCCTCCGTCACGCGATCGCCATTGAGCATCGCGTCGTGTGCCAGCTTGCGGTACTTCTCCAGAAGCTGCGGGGCATTGCCCCGCGCGCGGCTGTCGATACGGTTGATCTGCTGGCCGCCTTGCTGGCGATTGTTACCGTTGTTGTTACCGCGGCCGCGCCGACGGTTGTTACCACGATTGTTATTCAAGGGTAGTTTTCCTCAAAACCCCGGGAATTCGCCGCATTCTCGCGCGAAAGCCGTATGTCGCGTCATCACGAATCGCCTTGTGCGGTCGTGATCCTGACATCTGCCTCATCGAGGTGGCCGTGACCTGCGACTCCGCGCAAATGCTGGGAACGAACCGGCATGGGAAGTTTCATCCATGGCCCGGCTCATGAAATGTGTAGGCATTCCCAAGCCGGATTCCAAGCAAAAACTTATCTTTTTACCCTGAAAACGCGACTACGCGCGGGCGCCCGGCCAGGTCGTGATGGAGCGCGGGAACGAGGCCTGCCGAAAGGCCGATGGCGCTCACCGTATCGGCCTGGGTGTGGCCGATTTCGACCAGCGCAAGCCCGCCGGGCGCAAGAATATCAACGAGTTGCGGCACCAGAACGCGGTAGTCGTCGAGCCCGTCCGCTCCGGCGAACAGCGCGCTGGCGGGTTCGTAATCTCGCACCGAGGCGTCGAGCACAGCCTCGCTTTCGACATAGGGCGGATTGGCAAGGATCAGGTCGAAGCGGCCCAGCGTGTCGCGCCAGCCCGGCGTCAGCCAGCTGACTTCGCGCATTTCGGCGCGGGTCGCGAGGCCGAGCGCCTCGGCATTGGCCCGTGCGACGGCCAGTGCGGCAGGTGAGGCGTCGATACCGAGGCCTGTCGCTTCGGGCAGGTTCGCCAGTACCGCCAGCAGCAGCGCGCCCGAGCCGGTGCCACAGTCGAGCACGCGGCGCGCTTCGGGGCGGGCGGCAACTGCCGTTTCGACCAGCACTTCGCTGTCGCCGCGCGGGATCAGCACTGCCGGAGAGACCTGAAAGGGCAGGCCGAAGAACTCCTGCGCGCCGGTGATATAGGCGACCGGCTCATGCGCGGAGCGGCGCGCGATCAGTGCCGCAAAAGCCTCGGGTGCGGGGTCGAAGCTGCGGCGCAGCAGCAGGTCCGAGCGCGAGCAGTCCAGCGCATGGGCCATCAGCACTTCGGCATCGAGCCGGGCGGTGTCACTGGTTTCGGCCAGATGCAGCGCGGCGGCGCGCATGGCTTGGGCAACAGTCTGGGCCTGTGCAACGGTTGTGCCCGGCTCCGGGCTCACTGGTCCATCGCCGCGAGACGCTTGGCCTCGTCCTCGGCGATCAGCGCATCGACCAGTTCGCCAAGGCCTGTGCCTTCGAGAACTTCGGGCAGGCGGTGGAGCGTCAGGTTGATCCGGTGGTCGGTCACGCGCCCTTGCGGGAAATTGTAGGTGCGGATGCGCTCCGAACGGTCGCCCGAGCCGACCATGGCGCGGCGCGCCTCTGCCTCGGCGCCCTGTGCCTCGTCGCGCATCTTTTCGTAGATGCGGGCGCGCAGCACCTGCATGGCCTTGGCCTTGTTCTTGTGCTGGCTGCGCTCGTCCTGACAGGTGACGACGATGCCGGTGGGCAAGTGGGTGATGCGCACCGCCGAATCGGTGGTGTTGACGTGCTGACCACCGGCACCGCTGGCCCGGTAGATGTCGATCTTGAGGTCCTTGTCCTCGATCTGGACATCGACTTCGCTCGGTTCGGGCAGCACCGCCACGGTCGCGGCGGAAGTGTGGATGCGCCCGCCGCTTTCGGTCACGGGTACGCGCTGCACGCGGTGAACGCCGCTCTCGAACTTGAGGCGCGCGAACACGCCGGAGCCCGTCACGTTGGCGACCACTTCCTTGAAGCCGCCGACATCGCTGGCATTGGCCGAGACCATCTCCACCCGCCAGCCCTGTTCGGCGGCATAGCGTTCGTACATGCGATAGAGATCGCCGGCGAACAGCGCGGCCTCGTCGCCCCCCGTTCCGGCGCGGATTTCGAGCATCGCCGGGCG
Organism: Novosphingobium sp. BAM6; assembly: GCF_057784955.1. Taxonomy (NCBI): domain Bacteria; kingdom Pseudomonadati; phylum Pseudomonadota; class Alphaproteobacteria; order Sphingomonadales; family Sphingomonadaceae; genus Novosphingobium; species Novosphingobium sp. BAM6. The sequence continues at coordinate 379,406 of NZ_JBYNTR010000002.1, forward strand.
CACGTCCGCCGCATCGCGCGGCAGCATGGCCAGCGCCAGCCGGCGTTCGACCTCGGGCAGTTCGCCCTTCAGGCGCAGCACTTCCTCTTCGGCGAGCGCGCGCATTTCCGGGTCCGGGTCGGCCAGCGACTGGAGGTCGGCGAGTTCGCCGCGCATCGCGCGGATATCGGCGGCAAGATGCGCGACGCGCTCCAGTTCGGCATAGTCGCGACTGGCCGCCACGAAAGCCTCGCCTTCGAGCGTGCCCGAGGCAAGGCGGGCTTCCAGTTCGGCAAAGCGAGCGCCGATCTGGCCCAGTCGCTCGTCGGAAATGCTCACGGCCGGCCCATTCACGGCTGAATCGACTGGAGCACCTGCTCGACCGCGAGCGAGGCCGTGGTCGTCTCGGTGGTCCGCAGGTTCGCCACGGGCGCGTCGTCGGTCATGCCGAACGAGACGAGCACGCGCGCGCCGAGCTTCACCGCCTTGTCGTAGCGCTTGCGGGCGCTGCCGCTGGCGACGATCTCGACGTCGAGGCCCTGATAGCGCAGGCCCGACATGACCTTGAGCGCGTAGGACAGCGCCGCATCGTCCTCGACCGCCAGTGCGACGGTAAGCTGTGCCGTCGGCACCGCCCCGGCATCGGCGACCAGCATCGAGAGCCGCTCGATTCCCGCCGCCCAGCCGACTGCCGGAGTGACGGGGCCGCCAAGGCTCTCCATCAGCCCGTCATAGCGTCCGCCACCCAGCACCGTGCCCTGCGCGCCGAGGCGCGAGGTGACGAACTCGAACGCGGTGTGGCGATAGTAGTCCAGCCCGCGCACCAGCGTCGGCGCGCGCTCGTAGGCGACGCCAGCGGCATCGAGCCCGGCGGTGACGGCGCCGAAGAAGTCCTGCGCCTCGCCCGAAAGGAAGGTGTCGATCTTGGGCGCATCGGCGACGAAGGCCTTGTCGCGCGCGTCCTTGGAATCGAGGATACGCAGTGGGTTGCGCTCCAGCCGGTCCTGCGAATCTTCGGAAAGCTCGGTCTTGTGGGCACGGAAGTACTCGACCAGCGCTGCACGCCACGCCTCGCGGCTGGCGACATCGCCCAGCGTGTTGAGCTGGAGCGTCACGCCGTCCGAGATAGCCAGTTCCTTGAGCAGGTGATCGGCCATCACCAGCAGTTCGACATCGGCGAGCGGCTCGGCGGCGCCCAGCACTTCGGCGTCGATCTGGTGGAACTGGCGATAGCGGCCCTTCTGCGGGCGCTCGTAGCGGAACAGCGGGCCGTGCGTCGCGACCTTGAGCGGGGCGTACTGCTTCCAGCCGTCGGTGAGCCAGGCGCGGGCGATCCCGGCGGTGAATTCGGGGCGCAGGGTCAGCGATTCGCCGCCGCGATCCTCGAACGAATACATTTCCTTGGAGACGACATCGGTGGTCTCGCCGATCGAGCGCGAGAACACTTCGGTCTTCTCGAAGACCGGCATCTCGACGCGGCGGAAACGGTAGAGCTTGCGGACGCGCTCGAAGGTCTCGACGACATGCGCGAAGCTGTCCGCATCGGCGCCGAAGATGTCCTGGGTTCCGCGAATGGCCTGGGGCGTGGTGTTCATGGTTCGCGCGCTTAGCGGGAATGTGCCGTCAGGGAAAGTGGCGGGCGTATGCGCTCGCACGGTGTTTCCGCAGCCTTTCGGGGTGTCGCAAGTGCCGGTTCGCCCGTCGCGAGGGGCTTGCATGGTCCGGCGCATAAAAGCGAAATTGGATGGTTGCTCCTGTTGCGATGCTCGGCAATAACCTGCGCCCATGCTGAAACATATCGCGCTCGCAACCTCGCTCTCTGTTCTCGCGCTTTCCACCGCTGCGGTGGCGCAGGACGATCCCACCCGTTCGAAGCCGATGGCACCCGCGCTGCCGGAGCCGGTTCCCGTCGCCAAGGACGTGCCCTATGCCGGTACGATCGGCCTGGACATTGATGCCACCGACCTCGATCGCGGTCTCTACCATGTGACAGAGACGATCCCGGTCGCCGCAGGCACCGGCGAGATCGTGCTGCTGGAGCCGAGCTGGCTGCCGGGCCATCACTCGCCCACGAACCCGGTCGCGCTGTTCTCGGACATCCACTTCCAGGTCGATGGCAAGGACGTGCCGTGGGTGCGCGATACCGTTTCGGTGAACGCTTTCCATGTGAAGCTGCCTGCCGGTGCCACCGCCGTCACCGTCAAGTTCGTCCACACCTCGCCGCTGACCAGCCGTGAGGGCCGCATCACGATGACGCAGGAAATGCTCAACCTGCAGTGGGACAAGATGAGCATGTACCCGGCGGGCTATTATACCCGCGGGATCACTTTCAAGCCGACCGTCAAGTTCCCCACCGGCTGGACCGTTTACACCGCGCTCGACGGTTTCGCGCGCACCGGCGACACGGTGACCTGGAGCCCGATCGACTACGAGCGTCTGGTCGATTCGCCGATCTTCGCAGGCAAGTACGCCAAGAGCTTCGATCTGGGCCACGGCGTGAAGATGAACGCCGTCGCCGACGAGGCGAAGGATCTCGAAATCTCGCCCGAGAACATGCAGAAGTATCGCAACCTGTCGAACGAGGCGGTCAGCCTGTTCGGTGCGCGTCACTTCGACCACTACGACTTCCTGCTCGGCCTGACCGACGAGATGGGCGGCATCGGGCTTGAGCATCACCGCTCCAGCGAGAACCAGATGGAGCCCAAGGCCTGGACCGATTGGGACAAGATGGACTGGGATCACAACGTGATCGCGCACGAGTTCACCCATAGCTGGGACGGTAAGTTCCGCCGCGGTTTCGACCTGTGGACGCCGGACTACCAGCAGCCGATGCAGGACAGCCTGCTGTGGGTCTACGAAGGCCAGACCCAGTTCTGGGGCTATATCCTGGCCGCGCGTTCGGGCGTGCAGAGCAAGCAGACCGTGCTCGACATGTGGGCCTCGGCCGCCGCGCTCTATTCCGAGGGCGAGCCGGGCCGCGCGTGGCGCTCGGTGGTGGATACCACCAACGATCCGATCATCGCCCAGCGCGCGCCGCATCCGTATCGCTCGCTGGAACGCTCGGAAGACTACTATGTCGAGGGCGCGCTCACCTGGCTGGAAGCGGACCAGATCATCCGCGCCGGCACCAAGGGCAAGAAGGGCCTCGACGATTTCGCCAAGGCCTTCTTCGGCGTGCGCGATGGCGACTGGGGCGAGCTGACCTACAACTTCGACGACGTGGTCAAGACCCTGAACGGCGTCTACGCCTATGACTGGGCGACCTTCCTGCACAACCACATCTACGAGCCGAACCAACCCGCCCCGATCAAGGGCATCGAGATGGCCGGGTACAAGCTGGTGTGGAAGGACAAGCCCAATTCCTACCAGAAGGGCGCGAACGACTATCGTCATTCGATCGACCTGACCTATTCGCTGGGTATGGCCGTGGGCAAGGACGGCACCATCAGTTCGGCACTGTGGAACGGTCCGGCGTTCAAGGCGGGCCTCGTCAACGGCGTGCAGATCATCGCGGTGAACGGCAAGGCCTATAGCGGCGACGTGCTGGAAGACGCGGTGACGGCGGCCAAGGGCGGCTCCACGCCGATCCAGCTGCTGATCAAGCGCGAGGATGCCTATACCACGGTGCCGGTCGCCTATTACGGTGGTCTGCGCTATCCGTGGCTGGAAAGCACCACGCCCGGCAAGGAAAACGGTTTCGACCGTCTGCTGGCCGCGCACGCCAAGTAATACCTGTTCGTGTTGCACTGCGATCCGGGCCCGGATCGCGGACGGCACGAGACGTTTCGGGGGTGGGACGGTCTTCGTTCCACCCCTTATTACTATGTTGCGATGCAGGTGCAGCACGGCTAAGCCCGGCCGGTTCAAATTCTTTCACGCTTTTACGTAAATCAACTTACGTGATGCGGCGCATCAAATGAGGTTTCACATGCGTATCGACATGATCCCCGTCGGCAAGAACCCGCCGGAGAGCCTGAACGTCATCATCGAGGTTCCCGCCGGTGGCGAACCCGTCAAGTACGAGTTCGACAAGGCTTCGGGCGCGCTGTTCGTCGACCGTATCCTGCACACGCCGATGCGTTACCCCGCGAACTACGGCTTCGTGCCGCACACGCTCTCGCCCGATGGCGATCCGCTCGACGCGCTGGTCGTTGCCCGCTCGCCCTTCGTTCCGGGCAGCGTCGTGCGCGTGCGCCCGATCGCAGTGCTGAACCTGGAAGACGAGCACGGCGGCGACGAGAAGCTGGTCTGCGTGCCCGACACATCGACGTTTCCGTACTACAGCGACGTCAAGGAAAAGGACGATCTGCCCGAGATCGTCTTCGCCCAGATCGAGCACTTCTTCACCCACTACAAGGATCTGGAGAAGGAAAAGTGGGTCCGCGTCGGCACCTGGGGCGATGCCGCAGAAGCCCGCAAGATCGTCGTCGAGGCGATCGAGCGCTACGAAGCGGATGCCAAGACGGAAGCCTGATCGCTTCTGTCAGCGCTGGAATACCAAAGGCCCGGTGGAGCGATCCGCCGGGCCTTTTGCTTTGGGGGGAAGAGAATATTGCTGCTCTTCAGTGTTTTATAGCCGACTTTGAGTCCCCCAAGCTCGGCCTGTCATGAGATTACAGCGATAGGGAATGCCGGTGAGGATTTGTCACGGGATGATGGCCTGCCGCTCGAAGCTTCTCAATCAAAGCGAATGATCCATCTCGCTTCGCGTATGTTAGTTCGTCGTCTGTTATGCCGGTGAAGCCAATTAAGATGACCTCGCCAGACGGCAGCGAGAAACCTTGAGGACCATCTTCCCTTTCGACAAGCACTAGGTTCCTTACCTCGCAGCTTGGCTCACCGTTAAGCGGTGCACGTAATGGAATGCGATCGTGTAATGATAGACGGTCGCCCCCGGGGAATCGGCCAGCTCCGAGAAGCAGGTCAAAGGCAAGCATGTGCTGCAAAGTTTGGATTGCCCAGTCGCCTTGCTCTGAAACCGCAAAGGTGAACTCTACTCCCGCGCCTGACTCGCCCTCAGGATTGTATTCGCACGGCTGCTGTTCCCACGGATTTGAGTAACCGGATGTGACATAAAGCCATGATTGACGCGCGGCGGTGGGAGCAAATTCGAAAACGCCGTGGAACAGCCAACGGGGATCTACGTCATCCTGACCAAAGCGAGTTTTGAACAGTTTTTGGGTCAGGGGGAAAATGCCACGGCTGACAGGACCGAACAGGGTTGGATAAACCTCCTCCTCACGATACTTCCATACGTCTTCAAGGCTCACCGAAGTCACTCCGCTTTCCAGTATATTAGTGGAATGTCTGGCATCGGTGCCATGAACTCAAGAGCTGCCCAGTCGTTTCCCGCCCATCTGTCGTCTCTCACCCCGCGCTGATGCCCATGCACAGGTACTTGATCTCCATATAGTCCTCCAGCCCGTGGCGGGAGCCTTCGCGACCGAGGCCCGATTGCTTGACGCCGCCGAACGGGGCGACTTCGGTAGAGATGAGGCCGGTGTTGATGCCGACCATGCCCGCCTCCAGCGCTTCGGCCACGCGCCACACGCGGCTGAGGTCGCGCGCGTAGAAATAGCTGGCGAGGCCGAACTCGGTGTCGTTCGCCAGCCGGACGCCCTCGGCCTCCTCGGTGAAGCGGATCAGGCCTGCCAGCGGGCCGAAGGTCTCCTCGCGCGCGAGCTTCATCTGCGGGGTTACGTCGCTGACGACGGTGGGCGTGAAGTAGCTGCCGCCCAGCGGACTGCGCGTCCCGCCCGCCAGCACCTTGGCGCCGCCGGAGGTCGCATCGGCAAGGTGTTCCTCCACCTTTTCGACTGCCTTGGCGTCGATCAGCGGGCCGATCTCGCTGCCCTGCTCCAGCGCGTAGCCGACCTTGAGCGCCTTCACCCGCGCGGCCAGCTTCCGGGCGAACTCGTCGTAGACGCCGTCCTGCACGTAGAACCGGTTGGTGCACACGCAGGTCTGCCCGGCATTGCGGAACTTAGAGATCATCGCGCCTTCGACGGCGGCGTCCACATCGGCATCGTCGAACACCAGGAACGGCGCGTTGCCGCCCAGTTCCATCGAGCATTTCTTGATCGTCTGGGCAGATTGGGCGAGTAATTCCCGGCCGATCTCGGTCGACCCGGTGAAGGTGATCTTGGCGACCTTGGGGTTGCCGGTCAGTTCCCCGCCGATCGCGCCTGCGCTGCCGGTAACGACATTGACGACGCCCGCTGGAATCCCAGCCTCCTCGCACAGCGCGGCGATGGCGAGCGCGGAGAAGGGCGTTGCCGAGGCGGGCTTGATGACGATGGTGCAGCCTGCCGCCAGCGCGGGACCGAGCTTGCGCGCGATCATCGCATTGGGGAAATTCCACGGCGTGATCGCGCCGACCACGCCCACGCCCTGTCGCAGCGTGACGATACGCCGGTCTGCGGCATGACCGGGGATCACCTCGCCATAGGCGCGCTTGCCCTCTTCGGCGAACCATTCGATGAAGCTGGCGCCATAGGCGATCTCGCCCTTGCCTTCGGCCAGCGGCTTGCCCTGTTCGCGACTGAGCAACTCGCCCAGATCGTCCTGCGCGGCGATCATCAGGTCGAACAGGCGGCGCATCAGCTTCGCGCGTTCGCCCGCCGTCTTCGCGCGCCAGCCGGGGAGGGCGGCCTCGGCGGCATCGATGGCGCGGCGGGTTTCCTCGGCGCCCATCTTCGGGACGGTGCCGATCACGTCGCCGCTGCCGGGATCGGTGACGTCGAGCGTGGCGCCGCCGTCCGCATCGCACCACGCACCGTCAATGTAGCCCTGTTGGCGCAGGTAGCGGGTATAGGCCATCTCGGTCATCCTTCTCGTTTCTTTTCGCGGCTGTCAGGCCCTATCTGGGGCCGGTCTGCACAGGGGCAAGCCTTTGGCTGACCGGCACGCGGAGAGTCGTGACCTTTGCTGGAACTTCAGCGGGGTAACGCACGGGGCCTTGGCAAGTGCCCTGCAAAGTGCTTACCTTGCTGGATAACAAGCCGTCACGGTAAAGACATGAATGGGAAGAGGGTCTTGCTGAAAGTTGCCCTTCAGAAGAGTGGCCGCGTATGAGTGCGCCGGTCATCCCCACGCGCTACGACCCCGCCTCGCCCGAGGCGCTGGCGCGCGCCGCACACAATCGCGCGCTGGCGCAGGACTTGCGTGACAAAGTGGCCAAAGTCGCGCTCGGAGGCAGCGAAGGGGCCCGCCAGCGCCATGTCGCGCGCGGCAAACTGCTGCCGCGCCAGCGGGTGGAGCGGCTGCTCGATGCCGGATCGCCGTTTCTGGAGATCGCGCAACTCGCTGCGGGCGGCCTCTATGACGACGAAGTGCCCGGCGCCGGGGTGATCGGCGGGATCGGGCGCGTCTCGGGCCGAACCTGCATGATCCTCGCCAACGATGCGACGGTGAAGGGCGGCACCTACTTCCCGATGACGGTGAAGAAGCACCTGCGCGCGCAGGCCATCGCGCAGGAAAACCGTCTGCCGTGCCTCTATCTCGTCGATTCGGGCGGCGCGAATCTGCCGCATCAGGCCGAGGTGTTCCCGGATCGCGATCACTTCGGGCGGATTTTCTTCAACCAGGCGCAGATGAGCGCACAGGGCATTCCCCAGATCGCCTGCGTCATGGGCAGTTGCACGGCGGGCGGGGCTTACGTGCCGGCAATGAGCGACGAGACGGTGATCGTGCGCGAGCAGGGCACGATCTTTCTGGCGGGGCCGCCGCTGGTGAAAGCCGCGACCGGTGAGGAGATCAGCGCCGAGGATCTGGGCGGCGGCGATCTCCATGCGCGCAAGTCCGGTGTCGCCGATCACCTTGCCGAGAACGATGCCCATGCGATCAGCATCTTGCGCGATATCGCCAGCCATCTGCCGCCCGATCCTGCGCCGGCGGTGGAAAGCATCCCGGCGCGCGAGCCGCTCTACCCGGCGGATGACCTCTACGGCCTGATCCCCGAGGACGTGCGCGCGCCCTACGATGTGCGCGAGGTGATCGCCCGGCTGGTTGATGGCTCGCAATTCCACGAGTTCAAGGCGCTGTACGGTGCGACGCTGGTCTGCGGCTTTGCGCATATCCACGGGCGCCCGGTGGCGATCCTGGCGAACAACGGCGTGCTGTTTTCCGAGAGCGCCACCAAGGGCGCGCATTTCATCGAGCTGGCCTGCCAGCGCCGGGTGCCGCTGCTGTTCCTGCAGAACGTCTCGGGCTTCATGGTCGGCGGGAAATACGAGGCCGAGGGGATCGCCCGGCACGGCGCCAAGCTGGTCACAGCAGTGGCGACCGCGAGCGTGCCCAAGATTACCTTGGTGATCGGCGGCAGCTTCGGCGCGGGCAACTATGGCATGTGCGGGCGGGCTTACGATCCGCGCTTCATGTTCACCTGGCCCAATGCGCGGATTTCGGTGATGGGCGGCGAGCAGGCGGCCTCGGTCCTCGCCACTGTCCACCGCGATGCCGAGAACTGGACGCCTGCCGAAGCCGAAGCGTTCAAGGCGCCGATCCGCGCGAAGTACGAAACCGAGGGCAGCCCGTACTACGCGACGGCGCGGCTTTGGGATGACGGCGTGATCGATCCGGTGCAGAGCCGCGATGTGCTCGGCCTCGCGCTCGCCACCTGCCTGCGCGCGCCGGTGCCCGAACACCCCCGCTTCGGCCTGTTCAGGATGTGACTTCGATGACTGCTACGCCTCACGATACCCTTTTCGTCCTCGATACCGACTGGGCCGATCCGGAATTTGCCTCACCCGAAACAGGACGCGATCGCCGCTTCTACTGCAAGGACTGCGTGACGGTGGAGGGCCTGCTGGCACTGTTCCCCGAGCGGGCAGCGAATATCGAGGTGGTGCGCGTTGGCTGGCCGCGCCCGCGCGCGGCGGTGGTCGAGCGCTTGGGCGAGGCGAACCAGAACCTGCCTGCGCTGGCCTTTGCCGAGGGCGGCTTTGCCAACGATATCGAGGCGGTGCTGAAGGCGCTGCACACCCGGCACCATTTCCCGGAACGCCATCCATGATATCCAGCCTTCTTCCCACGCTGCTTATCGCCAATCGCGGCGAGATTGCCTGCCGGGTGATCCGCACCGCGCGACGCCTCGGCATCCGCACGGTGGCGGTCTATTCCGATGCCGACGCGCAGAGCCTGCATGTGCGCGAGGCGGACATGGCGCTGCGCATCGGTCCGGCACCGGTGCGCGAATCGTACCTGAACGTTGCGGCGATTCTGGCGGCGGCGAAAGAGAGTGGGACCACGGCGATCCATCCGGGCTACGGGTTCCTTTCGGAGAATGCCGATTTCGCCCGCGCCGTCACGGCGGCAGGGCTGGTCTGGGTGGGCGCGCCGCCCCACGCGATCGAGGCGATGGGTCTGAAGGACGAAGCCAAGCGCCGCATGGCCGAAGCCGGGGTGCCGGTGACGCCGGGCTACGCCGGAGAGGGCCAGAGCGAGGCACGCTTGGCGCAAGCGGCGGCAGAGGTCGGCTATCCGGTGCTGATCAAGGCGGTGGCAGGCGGCGGCGGCAAGGGCATGCGCCGCGTCGATGCAGCGGAGGACTTTGCGCAAGCGCTGGTCTCGTGCCGCCGCGAGGCCGCTGCCGCCTTCGGCAACGACAAGGTACTGATCGAGAAATACGTCGCCAGCCCGCGCCATATCGAGGTGCAGGTCTTCGGCGATACGCAGGGTAATGTGGTCCACCTGTTCGAGCGGGACTGCTCGCTCCAGCGCCGCCACCAGAAGGTGATCGAGGAAGCCCCGGCTCCCGGCATGGACGCGGCCACGCGCGAGGCGCTCTGCGCAGCGGCGGTGCGCGCGGCCAAGGCGGTCGACTATGTCGGCGCGGGCACCATCGAGTTTATCGCCGATGGCTCCGAAGGCCTGCGCGCGGATCGCATCTGGTTTATGGAAATGAACACCCGGCTTCAGGTGGAGCACCCGGTGACAGAGGCGATCACCGGCGTCGATCTGGTCGAATGGCAGCTGCGCGTTGCGGCGGGAGAGGCGCTGCCGAAGAAGCAGGAGCAACTCTCCATCAACGGCTGGGCGATGGAAGCGCGGCTCTACGCCGAAGATCCGGTGCGCGGGTTTCTTCCCGCTACCGGGCGGCTGGAAGCCCTCGATTTCGGGGAGGATCTGCGCGTCGAAACGGGGGTAGAGGAAGGCGATACAGTCTCGCCGTTCTATGACCCGATGATCGCCAAGCTGATCGCATGGGGTGAGGATCGCGAGGCAGCGCGGGCGGCATTGCGCGATGGCGTGGCCGAGACAGTGGTCTGGCCGGTGCGCAACAACGCAGGCTTCCTCGTCCGGGTGCTGGACCACGCCGATTTCCGTGGAGGGACGGTAGATACCGGTCTGTTGACGCGCGAGGGGGAAAGTCTGTGCGTGCCGGGGCGCCCTTCCGATGAAGCTCTGTCCGTCGCAGCCGCAGCACTGCTTCCGCCGGGGCCGCTGGCCGGATTTCGCCTCAACGCACCGAAAGCCGACAAGGCGCTGTTCCTGCTGGAAGGCGAGCCTGTCGAAATCACGGCACAGGGCGATGGCGAAGCGACGCTCGACGCCGTGCTGTTGAGCGAGGAGGGCTACACATGGCGCCTGTCGCCCTGGCGCCATGATGCGAGTGGCGCCGCCTCTGCGGGATCGGGCGCAGTGCTGGCGCCGATGCCGGGCAAGGTCGTTGCCGTCGCGGTCGAAGCGGGGCAAGGCGTCGTGGCGGGGCAGGCCCTGCTGACGCTGGAGGCGATGAAGATGGAACATGTCCTGACGGCCCCGTTCGACGGAACGGTCGAGGAACTGACGGTCACGGTGGGCGCGCAGGTGCAGGTCGAGGCGCTGCTTGCGCGGGTGGCTCCGGCATGAGCGCTCTGGGCATGAGCGAGCTTGTCATGCGGGCTGCGCGCGAGGCGGACCTTCCCGGCATCGTCGCGATGCTCTCCGAAGACCAGATGGCCAGCCATCGCGAGGCACCGGAACTGCCGCTCGACGCTGCCTATCTCGATGCCTTCCGCGTGCTCGATGCCGCGCCCGACCAGATGCTGGCAGTGGCCGAGATCGACGGGCGGCTGGTCGGCACGATGCAGATCAGCTTCCTGCCGGGCCTTGCCATGCGTGGCGCCTGGCGTGGCCAGATCGAGGCGGTGCGAATCGATTCGAGCGTGCGGGGGCAGGGGCTCGGCTCCCGCATGATCGAATGGGCGGTGGAGCGCTGCCGCGAGCGCGGGTGCCTGTTGGTGCAGCTCACCTCGAACCTGGCGCGCACCGATGCCCACCGTTTCTACGAGAAGATGGGGTGGGAAAAGAGCCACGCCGGTTTCAAGCTGATGCTGGCCTGAGGAAAGAAGGGGAGCGGGGCGATGGCAGGTCGGTATTTCGACGAGTGGCAGGTGGGCGACCGCGTGGTCCATGCGCCCTCGCGGACCGTCACCGAGACGGACAACCTGCTGATCTCCTCGCTCACCCATAACCTCCAGCCGCTTCATCTGGATGCTGAGGCGGCAGGCGCCAGCGAGTTCGGGCGCATCCTCGTCAATTCGTGCTTCACCTTCAGTCTGGCGGTGGGGCTGTCGGTGGCGGACACGACGCTGGGCACGCTGGTGGCTAATCTGGGCTTCGACGAAGTGCGCACGCCCGCGCCGGTTTTCGTTGGCGATACGCTGACCTGTTCGAGCGAGGTGGTCAGCCTGCGCCCCTCGAAATCGCGGCCCGGTCAGGGAATCGTGGTGTTCCGGCATGAGATGACGAACCAGAACGGCATCTGCGTGCTTTTCTGCCTGCGCTCTGTCCTCCTCAAGGCGCACGGTTGAGCGATGAAATTATGGTAATGAACGATTTGTTGACGATGATTCCCTAAGGGTCGGCGCAGGATCAGGGACGGGGCCAGCCCAAATGCATGTCGATGCCAAAACCATGATGCTGCTGACGGACGCCATCGCGTTCGTTGCAGCGGTGTTCCTGATACTGGAATGGCGCGTATTGCGTGAGCGCTTTCTCCTTGAATTTTCTCTGGGTTTTTCCTGCATCGCGGTGGGTTGCACGATCGCGCCGATGCGAGAAGGTGTCTCGTTCCTGGTCGGTATCTGGTTCGCCAACACCATGGTCCCGCTGGCGCATTATTTCTTTCTGCGCGGCGCGGCTTCGTTCGCTTCACGTCCGATCTCGCGCTTATGGCTGACAATGCTGTGGCTCTGTGCGGCCGGACTTCTGCTCGTTCCGGCATCGGATTATCGCGATCAGGTCTATTCGCTCGTCAATGCCGGGCTCGTCTCGATCTTCTGTCTGGCCGCAGCCCGGCTGCTCCTGACACCGGCTGCGAATCGCGAGCGCCGCATGCTGGGCGCTACCTTGGCGGCTCACGGCGGGTTCTATGCGATCAAGGCCGTGTGCGCCTTTGTGCCGGGCGCTTTTGTCGATCTGGCGCGTTATCAGGGCGTTATGGTGACTCTTTCGCTGTTCGAAGGGGTGTTCGTTGCGGTCGCACTGGCCATGTCGATCGCTGGCGTGCTGCGACAGCGCCGCGAATCGCAGGCGATGGAACTGGCGGAGATCGATTCGCTGACCGGCCTGTTCAACCGTAGAGGTTTCCGTCTCAGGGCAAGTCTGGCCTTGCGTCGGGAAGGCGGCTGCGGCGCGCTTTTGATTCTCGATGTCGATCATTTCAAATCGATCAACGATCGCTTCGGGCACCTTGCCGGAGACCAGCATCTGGCCCGTCTTGGTGGTTTCCTGCGCCGCCGCGCGCCCGTTGGCGCTATCGTTGCCCGGCTGGGAGGCGATGAATTTGCGATGCTCGTACCGGGAATGGACGAGATCGAGGCGGCGCGTTTCGCCCGCGAGCTGTGCGAAGGCTTTGTCGCCCACACTGAATCCGGCAATAGCGGTACGCTGAGCATCGGCTGTGCGGCTTATGATGAGAAGGTGGAGATTGATCGGTTGCTGCGCGATGCCGATGTCAGTCTCTATCAGGCCAAGCGTAACGGCCGTAATCAATCATGGTCGAACGGCGAGAGCGATATGCCGTCCGAAACCGTCGTGTCTTTCGCGGCTATCGCCTGAGAGACGACGCAGAAAACGTGTTTCGTCGACTGGGATCGCACCTGCGTCGATCCAGACTGGGTATTTTCGGCGCTGTGCGGGAAGCGGCTGTGTCACTTGGAAAAATGGTGGGCGATGACGGGCTCGAACCGCCGACCCTCTCGGTGTAAACGAGATGCTCTACCAACTGAGCTAATCGCCCGGAGCCTGTGAAGGCAAACCGTGAGGTCGGGCTATTGGTGGAATTCTTCGCTGTCGTCAATGCCTCCCGGCGCATCAATCTTCATTGTGGTTCCGCACAGGTTCGGTGCGCGAGCCGAGTTATCAAGGCTGAGGGAATAGGCTACAAGCGCTCGGGACGATGAAAAGCCTGTTTCCTTTCCGCTCCCGACGATCCCCGGCCGAGGCTCAGCCCCAGAGCGAGGCTCAAGCCCCGCTGCCGCCGGGTGGTGTGGCTCCTGTCGCGACCGCAGCGATGCAGCCGAACGGCGGCGTCGCGGCGACGCCTGCGCCGCGTCCTTCGCGCTGGCGCCGGGTATGGCGCTGGACGCCACGCATTCTGGCAGGACTGCTGGCGGTGTTCATCGTGCTGGTTGGTTGGCTGGCAATCACCGCGCCCTTGTCGAAATCGCTGCAACCGATCACGCCGCCGCGCATCACCCTGCTGGCGGCGGATGGTACGCCGATCGCGCGCAACGGCGCCGACGTGGCCGCGCCGGTCGAGATCGCCAAGCTGCCCAAGATCGTGCCCGAGGCTTTCGTGGCGATCGAGGACCGGCGCTTCTATTCGCACTGGGGGATCGATCCGCGCGGCATCGCGCGCGCCTCGTTCAACAACCTGATCGGCCGCTCGACGCAGGGCGGCAGCACGATCACCCAGCAGCTTGCCAAGTTCACGTTCCTCTCGCCGCGCCGCAGTCTGGTGCGCAAGGGGCAGGAAGTGCTGATCGCGTTCTGGCTGGAGGCCTGGCTCACCAAGGACCAGATCCTCGAACGCTACATGTCGAACGCCTACTTCGGTGACAACACCTATGGTCTGCGCGCGGCGGCGATGCACTATTTCCACCGCCGCCCAGAGAACCTGACGCTGGGACAGGCGGCGATGCTGGCCGGACTGATGAAGGCGCCGTCCTCGCTGGCACCGTCGAGCCACTACGATCTGGCGGAAAAGCGCATGCGGCTGGTGCTGCAGGCGATGGCCGACAATGGCTATGTGACGCAAGGCGCGGCCCATGCGGTGCGCGATCCCAAGCTCGACGTGCGCATGGCGAGCAATCTGCCGACTGGTACCTACTTTGCCGACTGGGCGCTGCCGCAGGCGCGCAAGCTCGATCCGGGCACTTATGCCGAGCAGAACTACACCACCACGCTCGATGCGCGGCTGCAGATCGCTGCGCGCGATGCCATCGCCAGTGCCGGGCTCGGCAAGGCGCAGGTCGCGCTGGTGGCGATGCATCCCAATGGCGAGGTCGTGGCGATGGTCGGCGGCAAGGATTATGCCGACAGCCCGTTCAACCGCGCCACGCAGGCGCGCCGCCAGCCGGGATCGACCTTCAAGCTGTTCGTCTACCTTGCCGCGCTGCGCAAGGGCTGGACGCCCGAGGACACGATCGACAACACCGCCTTCACCACCGGCAGCTACCGTCCGCAGAACGCCAGTGGCCACTATTCCAGGACGATCACGCTGGCCGATGCTTTCGCGCGATCGAGCAATGTCGCGGCGGTGCGGCTGTTCCAGAACGTCGGCGACGATGCGGTGATCGGCATGGCCCGCGAACTGGGTGTGACCTCGCCTTTGCCCAGCGGCGATCCCAGCATTGCGCTGGGCACGGCTTCGATGACGCTGCTGGAACTGACCTCGGCCTATGCGGGTGTGGCGGGCAATCATTTCCCAGTGACGCCCACGGCGTTCCCGGTGCCACCGTCGCACTGGTACGACTGGTTCCTCGACCGACGGCACAGCCTGTCGGACAAAGTCCATGCCAATATGGAGCAACTGCTGCGCGGGGCGATCAACCACGGCACCGGGCGCGCGGCGATGCTGCACGCGGCCAACTTCGGCAAGACCGGCACCAGTCAGGATAACCGAGATGCGCTGTTCGTGGGCTATTCGGGCGATCTGGTGGTGGGCGTGTGGGTCGGCAACGACGACAACTCCTCGCTCAAGGGCATCCATGGCGGCAGTGCGCCTGCGCAGATCTGGGGCCACTTCATGCGCCAGGCTCTGGGCGAGCAGGCCGCACCCAGGCCGCGCCCGAACCCCGGAGGCCCTGTCCAGCCGCTCGACGTGCCTGATCTGGGCGATGTGCCGGTGGAGGTGGGCAACCTCCATATCGACAACGGTAGCGCCTCGATGTCTGGCTCGATCAACGGGGTGCCGCTGGACGTGCGGATCGACAAAAACGGGGTGAACCTGAACGGCCAGCCGCTGGTCAACCCCAGCGGTCTGCCGAGCCCGGCGCCGACCTCCGGCAAGCCGCCCGCCACACCTGCGCCTGCGCAGGATGCACAGGCGCAGGGGGACTGACGATTGTTTGGAAATTCGCGGAATGCGAATTTCGCGGCACTGGCCCACGCCCCACCCTACCACCCAACGGTAGTATCCTGCGGGTGGTAGGGTGGGGGCGTGGGCCAGTGCCGCATACGGAAATGCTCGCTCGGGCATTTCCCAAGCAGACTCTCAACAGTCCCACCAGCGGCGACGGCGCACGATGGGCGCTGCGTCGTACGTAACGTGCGTAACCGGCTGGGCATGGGGATGCGTTGCCTCGGCCCGCGCGGCGCGCAGTTCCGCTTCGTGGGCGCGCAACTCGGCATCGTGCGTCGCCAGATCCTCGCGGCGGGCTTCGCGCAGGGCGTAGTAGTGGTGCCACATGTGGCTGTGCGCAAAGGCCAGCATCAAGCCGCCGATCAGCGCAAGATCACGTAGCGCCGCGCTGACCTGCATCGGGTCGTCGATGCGGTGGTGGAAGAACAGGATCGTTGCGGCGCAGAACAGGCCCAGCAGCACTGAAACGGCCCGCACGGCGAACCCGAAAGCGAGGCATAGGCCCAAGATCAACTGGAACAGTCCGGCGATCAGCGTGAAGCTGACAGGCAGGCCCGCCCCCAGCAGCGCCAGCTTCGCTTCGCCGGGGGTGAGCAGCATCCGTGCTCCGGCGACCACGAAAATCAGCGCCAGTAGAATCCGTCCGAGAATGGCAATGGGTTTCGACATCGACTCTCTCCCATGGGTTTTTACCCGATGTGGAGAGAGAAGCGTCCGGAGTGTCGTCAGGTTCCGGACGCGGAAAAGTCGGTGCTGTCGCTTAAAGGCGGGGGAGCGTCACGCCGCGCTGGCCCATGTATTTGCCCGCGCGGTCGGCATAGCTGACCTCGCACGGCTCGTTGCCTTTCAGGAACAGGAACTGGCAGGCGCCCTCGTTGGCATAGATCTTGGCGGGCAGCGGCGTGGTGTTCGAGAACTCCAGCGTGACGTGGCCTTCCCAGCCGGGCTCCAGCGGGGTGACGTTCACGATGATCCCGCAGCGCGCATACGTGCTCTTGCCGAGGCAGATCACCAGAACGTCGCGCGGCACACGGAAGTATTCCACGGTGCGGGCGAGGGCGAAGGAGTTGGGCGGGATCACGCAGACGTCGGTCTTGCGATCGACGAACGAGTTGCTGGCGAAGTCCTTGGGGTCGACCACTGCCGAATCGACATTGGTGAAGATCTTGAACTCGTCCGCCACGCGCGCATCGTAGCCATAGGACGAAAGACCGTAGGAGATGCAGCCGTCACGGCGCTGGCCTTCCACGAACGGCTCGATCATGCCGGTTTCGAGGGCCTGCGTGCGGATCCACTTGTCGCTGAGGATAGACATATTCGCTGCTTTGCCGATGCGCGGGAGTTTGTCCACTCCCCCCGCCAGCGTGCGCGGGCTTTATTCCAAGCTTAACACAAGGATGGTACGCCTTGGCGCCATGACCAGCCCTGCCTGCACACCTGCCCGCATTCTCGTCGTCTTCGGCACCCGCCCGGAAGCCATCAAGATGTTCCCGCTGATCCACGCCCTGAAGGCAGATGAACGCTTCGAATGCGTGGTCTGCGTTTCGGCGCAGCATCGCCAGATGCTCGATCAGGTGATGGAGATCGCCGGGATCGTGCCCGACCATGACCTTGACGTGATGCAGCCGGGCCAGACGCTTGACGGGCTGACGGCGACGCTGCTCACCGGCCTCGGACAGGTGATGGATGCGGTCTCGCCCGACCGGGTGGTGGTGCAGGGCGATACGGCGACGGCGATGGCAGGGGCGCTTGCGGCCTACTATCGCAAGATCCCGGTCGATCACGTCGAGGCGGGCCTGCGCAGCCACAATATCTATCACCCCTGGCCCGAGGAGGTGAACCGCAAGATCATCGGCGCGATGGCCAGCCTGCATTTCGCGCCGACCGCCACTGCTGCCGCCGCGCTCATCAACGAGAATATCGACCCTGCGCGCGTCCATGTGACCGGTAATACCGTGATCGACGCGCTTCACTGGGTGAGCGGCGAGATCGGCAAGCGCCCCGAGCTGGCGGGCGACCTCGCGGCGCTGGAGCAGCGCTTCGCAGGTAAGCGCATCATCGGCGTCACCAGCCATCGGCGCGAGAATTTCGGCGAGGGGATGGAGCAGATCGCGCAGGCGATTCGCCAGATCGCCGAGCGGCCCGATGTGGCGGTGATCTTCCCGGTGCATCTCAATCCCAACGTCCGCCATGTCATGAACGAGCGTCTGGCCGGGCTGGACAACGTCGCGCTGATCGAGCCGCTCGACTATCCGCACTTCGCCAGGCTATTGAATATCGCGGACATCATGCTGACCGACTCGGGCGGCGTGCAGGAAGAGGCCCCGGCGCTCGGTCGCCCGGTCCTGGTCATGCGCGAGACGACCGAGCGGCCGGAAGGCGTCGAGGCAGGCACCGCGAAACTGGTCGGGACCGATGCAGCGCGCATCGTTTCCGAAATTTCAACCCTGCTCGACGATAAGGATGCCTACGAGGCCATGGCCCGCGCTCACAATCCGTTCGGTGACGGAGACAGCGCGCGCCGTATCGTGGAGCTGCTGGCGAATGAAATCGGATAACAAGCCTGACGTCTGTGTCGTGGGGCTGGGCTATATCGGCCTCCCCACGGCGGCGGTGATCGCCCGTGCAGGCTGCAAGGTGCTGGGGCTGGACGTGTCGCAACGCGTAGTCGACACGATCAATCGCGGCGAGATCCATATCGAGGAAGTCGATCTGGATGGGCTGGTGCAGGGCGTGGTCTCGCGGGGACTGCTTTCGGCCTCGATCGAGGTCGCACCCGCAGACGTTTTCGTGATCGCGGTGCCGACCCCGTTTGACGAGAACCACGCGCCTGACATTTCCTATGTGCTTTCGGCGGCGCGCACGATCGCGCCGGTGCTCAAGGCAGGCGACGTGGTGATCCTCGAATCAACCTCGCCCGTCGGCACGACCGAGCAGATGCGCGACATGATCGCCGAGATGCGACCCGATCTGAAGATACCGGGCCTGACGCGCGAGATTCCCGACATCTCGATCGCCTATTGCCCCGAGCGCGTGCTGCCGGGCCGCATTCTGGAAGAGCTGACCAACAACGACCGCTCGATCGGCGGCATCACACCGCGCTGCGCGCGCAAGGCGCTGTCGTTCTATAAGCGCTTCGTGCGCGGCGAGTGCGTGACAACGGATGCTCGTTCGGCGGAAATGACCAAGCTGGTCGAGAACGCCTATCGCGATGTCAACATCGCCTTCGCCAACGAACTGTCGATGGTGGCGGACCGCATGGGGCTGGACGTGTGGGAGGTGATCCGCCTCGCCAACCGGCACCCGCGCGTCAATATCCTGTCGCCGGGGCCGGGCGTGGGCGGCCACTGCATCGCGGTGGACCCGTGGTTCATCGTCCACAGCGCGCCCGAAGAGACGCCGCTGATCCGCACCGCGCGCGGTGTGAACGACGGCAAGATGCACCATGTTGTGGCTCGTGCCGAGGCGCTGCTGGAAGCCCATCCCGAGGCGCGGGTGGCGTGTCTGGGGCTCGCGTTCAAGGCTAACATTGACGATTTCCGCGAGAGCCCGGCGCGCTTCGTCGCCAGCCGACTGGTGCGCCGCTTCGGCAGCCGGATCAGCGTGGTCGAGCCCTATGCCACCGAACTGCCGCTGGAGTTCAAGGATACCGGCGTCGCGCAGATCGACATCGACGATGCGCTGGAAACCTGTGATATCCTGATCGTTCTGGTCGACCACGACGTGTTCCGCGTGGTGCCGCTGGCCGAGCGCGCGGACAAGCTGGTCTACGATACGCGCGGCATCTGGCCCGATCAGCCCCGTGTCGTGCGCGAGGAAGAGGCGAAGCTGCGGCTTGCCGTCTGACCGTTTCGCTGCATCAGGCGCACATACAGAAAGGGCCGGTCCTGATGGACCGGCCCTTCGTGCATCGGGTGTACCCTGCGCGATCAGCGATGGCAGACGCGCACGCGGTGATGATGGCGCCACTCGGTGTGGCACACCACACGGTGATGATGGCGCGCCCAGGCGCCGTCGTGCGGACGGGCCGAAGCGGTGGCCGGAGCCAGGGCGAGAAGCGCTGCAGCAGCGGCAAGCGTGCCGCCGGCGGCGGCCAGAATGGTCTTGGTCATGGTGTCCGTTATCCCTTCCTGATGGACGATGCCGGATGTAACGCCGGGATTGCCCTTAGGTTGCAGACGGGACCAATCCCTTACTTGCAGACCTTCACCTTCTTGTGGTTCTTCACCACGTAACGGCAGGAGACCTTCTTGGCCGGGGTCTTCTTGACGACGACCTTCCGGGTCTCGACCTTGTGCGCAGGGGCAGCGATCGCGGCCACCGGAAGCGCGGCGCCCAGCGAAAGCGCGGAAATCAGGGCGATATGGATGTTCTTCACGTGACGATACCTTTTTCGAGACGGTCGCACCCGTCGCAAGGCTCTCAAGCACGGAATGTCCGTTCAAGGGAGCCGGGGCATCGCAGATACCGGTCGGTCTGTCGCAGGGCGGGGTAAAGCCCCGCCGGACAGACTCAGTCTTGACCGAATGCGTTGGGAATCGGGCCGGGATTGCGCTTTTCCTGACGTGCGAGTTCGCGGCAGGAACGGATCGTCTGGACGACGAAGAGGATCAGCAGCACTACGCCGACGGTGCCGACGAACCAGTCGAACGTGGTCATCGTCGTCATGTCGCGCTGGCGATCGCCGAAGATCAGCATCGACAGCGTGAGGCCGATCAGCACGAAGCGCAGTTCGGTGGGCCCGGCGGACAGGTAGGACAGGCGCATCTCGCCCAGTACGCGCACGGCAAGGAAGGCGTGGACCGAGAGCAGCAGGTAGCCGACCAGCGCAATCAGCGCGATGTCGAGGCGGACGTAAGGGCTGAAGCCGATCCCGGCGAGGATCAGGAACGTCGCGAGACCATCGCAGCTGTGATCGAGGAAATAGCCGTAGCGCGGACGCTCGATCCGGCGGAAGCGGGCAAGACTGCCGTCCATCGAATCGCCGAACCACTGGATCACGTAGCCGGGCAGGCACAGCAGCAGCCAGTCCTCGTTCAGCAGGCTGGAGGTGTAACCGGCGAAGATCAGCAGCGCGCCGAACATGCCGATCCCGGTCAGCAGGTCGGGGAACACCCATTTCGGCATACGCGGGCACAGCCAGTTGAGCAGTCGCCGCTCACCCTTGGCGAGGAAGTTCTGCTGGATACGGTCGATCGCTTGCGGGGCCGGGCTATGCATTGCGCCTTATCGTGACAGAACGAAGACTTGGCAAGCCCGGCCTGCCGTGGGCGCAGGCCGGTTTGGGACAGTGCGAGAGCCGGGAGGAATTGTCCTTTATTTTCAGCAGGCCACCACGTTGATCGCAAGGCCGCCCTGGCTGGTTTCCTTGTATTTGCTGGACATGTCGAGCCCCGTCTGGCGCATCGTCTCGATCACCTGATCGAGCGAGACGCGCGGGGTTTCGCCATCGTGAAGCGCCAGCTTGGCGGCGTTCACGGCTTTTACAGAGGCGATGGCATTGCGCTCGATACAGGGGATCTGCACCAGCCCGCCCACCGGATCGCAGGTAAGGCCCAGGTTATGCTCCATGCCGATTTCGGCAGCGGCGCAGACCTGTTCGGGCGTGCCGCCCCAGACGGCGGCGAGGCCACCTGCCGCCATCGAACAGGCAACGCCGACCTCGCCCTGACAGCCCATTTCCGCGCCCGAGATCGAGGCGCGCTGCTTGTAGAGCAGGCCGATTCCCGCCGCCGTCAGCAGATAACGCCGCGCCTTGGCGGGCACCGCGATGTTACCGTCGCTGCAATACTGGCGCAGCAGCGAGGGGATGATCCCCGCCGCGCCGTTGGTGGGCGCCGTGACGACACGGCCACCGCTGGCGTTCTCCTCGTTTACCGCCATGGCATAGAGGTTGAGCCAGTCCATCAGCGTTTCGGCCTGATTGTCCTGCGGGCGCGAGATCAGCTTCTGGTGGATCGAGCGCGCACGACGGCGCACGCCGAGGCGTCCGGGCAGCAGGCCATCGCGCTGAAGTCCGCGATCGATGCAGGTGTTCATCGCATCGGCAATGGCATCGAGGCCTTCCAGCGTTTCGGCTTCGGGGCGGCGCACGGTCTCGTTCGCGAGCATGACCGAGGCGATGTCGAGGCCGCTGGCCTTGCAGACGGCCAGGAGTTCCTCGCCCGAGCCGAAGGGGTGAGGGACGGGCGGCCCGCCCGGCACCTGATCGTCGGCCACCGGACGTTCCAGTTGCTGGCGCGTCGAATAGAAGCCGCCGCCGGTCGAGAAATAGTCTTGCCGGGCCAGTTCGCCGCCCGTTGCATCGAAGGCGGTGAGCACCATGCCGTTGGGATGAAGATCGGGAATGCAGTCGAAATCGAGCACGAGATCGGTGGCGGGATCAAAGTCGATGTCCCGAGCGCCCAGCAATGCAACGCGCTTTTCGGCGCGGATGCGCGCGGCGGCGGCGTGGGCCTCGTCAGGCTCGGCAGTCTCGGGGCGGAAGCCGGCAAGGCCCATCAGGCAGGCGTCCGGCGTGCCGTGGCCATCGCCGGTCAGCGCCAGCGAGCCCTGAAGCTCGATCCGGATACGCGCTACGGTATCGAGCACGCCATCGTCGGCCAGCGTTTCGAGAAACCGCGTGGCGATGCGCATCGGCCCGACGGTATGCGAACTGGACGGGCCGAGCCCGATGCGGAACAGGTCGAGCGCGGAAATCATCGGGCCGCGCGCCCGCTATCGGTGGTCATGCTGTTTTTCGCCATGGTGCCGCGAGTCCATTTCGCGTGTCGTCAGGCGGGAAGGGATTAGGGCAAGGCGGCAAAGTTGCAATGGGCCAGCGGCGCAGGATGCACAGGGGGCCAGTGATGTGCGCCGTCAAATTCCCGCATACCACGCGTAGGCGCCGTTATCCTCCCAGTAACCGCCCCGGCCGCCATAGATCCCGGCCAGCGAGGTGACGGCCTCGATCCGGGTGACGAACTTGGCGTGCTTGTAGCCCAGCTGCCGCTCCACCCGCAGGCGCAAGGGGGCGCCGTGCGCCTGTTCGAGCGGTCGCCCGTTCATTGCCCAGGCGAGGATCGTCTGCGGGTGGAAAGCATCGGCCAGATCGATCGATTCGTAATAGGGCCGCCCGTGGTAGAGGTCGGCGCAGTGGAACACGATGTAGCGCGTCTGCGGTTGCAGCTTTGCCATCGCCAGCACGGCGCCCAGTTGCGGCCCGGTCCACTGGCCGATCGCGCTCCAGCCCTCGACACAGTCATGCCGGGTGATCTGGGTACGCTGGGGGAGCGCCTTGAGGGCTTCGAGCGAGATCGACAGCGGTTGCTCGACGAGGCCGCCGACCGCGAGATGCCACTGCGCAAAGCCGCGCGCCAGTTGCGCCTGATAGGCGGGATCGGCGACTTCGCGGCTGCCGTTGGCCCGGAAGTTGGGCGACATCTGCGCCGCCGTGAACTCCTGCGCCAGCGCATTGCGCCCGAACAGGCGCTGCGTCGCCTCATGCAGGTCTTGCGCGGATTCGAGTGTGGCGCGGAAGGTGCGGTTGTCGAACAGCTTGTCGCAGCCGGACAGCAGCAGCGATCCGCCGCCCAGCGCCGCGCCGCCCGCCAGTCTGCCGACCAGCTTGCGCCGGGTGATCAGGGGCGGGCTCATACCTCGGGCTTCTTGGCCGAGGCCTCGCCGGGCAGGCGATACCAGCCGGTCACCATCCCGCGCAGCTCGTTGATCGGCCCTGCCAGCAGGACCATCGCCAGATGGACGATGACAAAGGCGACCAGCGCGAAGGCACACAGGAAATGGACCGAGCGCGCCGACTGGCGCCCGCCGAACACCTCGGCCGCCAGCGGAAGCCACGCGTCGGTGCCTGGCGACATGGCAAGCCCGGTCAGGATCATCAGCGGCAGCAGGCCGAACAGCACCCCGGCATAGGCGATCTTCTGGAGTGCGTTATAGCGCAGTGCGGCAGCCCCTTGGGGAAAGCGCAGCCGGGCATGGTCGGCGATCTCGCGGGCGAGGTGGCGGGGGTGCCATTCGTGGCGACGGATATGGATGTCGCGTATCAGGTGGCGGTTCGCCAGCGAGACCAGCAGATAGAGCAGCAGCCCCAGCGCCAGTACCCAGGCAAAGGCGAGATGCCAGATCCGTGCGACGGACAGGCTGTAGCGGCTCGGGATCGTCGCCCATCCGGGGAAGGCATGGCGCTGGATCTGCCCCTGCGGATCGCGCCACAGGCCCAGCGTGCCGGTGGTCTCGACCCGGACCTGCCCGATCTGGAGATAGCCGAACTCGCGGGTTCCGGTGCGGGCCGAACTGATCTTCAGCCACGGATGGTCATAGTTGGCGCCGTACTGCCCCCAGTAAAGCATCGGGTGTGCGTTGAAGATCATCAGCCCGCTCATCAACATGATGAGCAGCGTCACCGCATTGATCCAGTGCCACAGTCTCGTCGACAGGCGGTGGCGACGGACCAGCGAGCCCGCTTGCGGCAGGCCATCAGGGGCAGGCTCTCCGGTCGCGTCCATGCTGGGGAAGGTGGAGAGCGGGGCGGGCCCGGTCAAGTCGCGCGATCACGCGCCGATCAGATGGACGGCGATTTCGCGCCGGTGCGGGCGGCGGCGGTGTTCGGCCAGATAGATGCCCTGCCATGTGCCGAGCGCGAGTCGCCCGTCGATCACCGGGATCTGCAGCGAGACGCCGGTCAGGATGGCGCGAAGATGCGCGGGCATGTCGTCCGTCCCTTCGTCGTCATGGGCATAGCCGGGGCCTTCCGGGGCCAGCTTCTCGAACCATGCGGCGATATCGAGATGAACCTCGGGCGCGGCGTTTTCCTGGATCAGCAGCGAGGCCGAGGTGTGGCGGCACAGCAGGGTCAGCAGCCCCTCGCGAATACCCGTATCCCGCTGCCAGCTCGCGATTTCGCGCGTTATGTCGTGCAGCGCGCGCCCGCGGGTTTCGAAGGAAAGGATTGTGCTCGATTGTTGCATTGCCGCATCTGCCGGAAAAATTGATCGGCCTGCGCAAACTCGGTGCTTTCGCAATCCTGCGTTAGGCGACAGGCACAATATTCAAGACAATTTAACCAAGATCGCGCAAAAGTCTTCCCTGAGATGGCACCAGCTTCGTCCCGCCTGCTACATCTGATCGTGCTTCCCGTCATCGTGAGCACCGCGTACTGCGTTGCGGCCATCGCATCGCTGTCGCTCACGCGCGGGGTGGACGGTATCGCGGCGATCTGGCCGTCGAGCGGGATCGCGGTGGCAGGGATGATCCTTGCCCGAAAGGGGCAGCGCCGCTGGATAGCACTGGCCGTCGCCATCGCCAGCATGACCGCCAACACGATAATGGGCTCGTCACTGCCGACATCGCTGGGCCTGACATGCGCCAATGTGACCGAACCGATCATCGCCTGGCTGCTGATGCGGCGGATCGGCAGCCATCAGGATTCGCTCTATAACCTGACTTCGGTGGCGCGCTTCTGCTTTGCGGCAGTCACGGCAGGTGTTGCCAGCGGGCTGGTTTCGAGCCTGGCGACAGGGCAGTATTCGGACGAATTCGCGCTTTCGTGGATATCGACCGTCAGCCTTGGCATCATGATCGTGACGCCCGCGATCCTGAGCTTCGTGCGCAGTCCGGCAGCGGCCCACGGGGCTTCGGGCGAGGGACGCGGCAAGACCGTGCTGACTGCACTGGCGGTGCTGATCGCAACGCTGCTGGTCTTCGGGCAGTCGAGCTATCCGGTGTTGTACCTGCCGCTGGCGGCGGTGATCTTCGCGACATACCTGCAAGGTGCGCGCGGGGCGACGTACAGCGTGCTGCTGATCGCGGTGGTCGGCTCGGTTTCCACATGGCTGAACATCGGGCCGATTCCCCTTCTGAAAGCGCCCAATCAGGCTTCGGCGATCCTGTTCTTCCAGTTCTATCTGCTGACGTTGCTGCTTTCGGCCATGCCGCTGGCGGCGCTGCTGAATACCCGCCAGCGCCATTATGAACAGATCGCGCGCACGATGCGCTGGCTGGAGTTGTCCGAGCAGTTTTCCAAGGTCGGCCACTGGCGGCTGGAGCTTCAGAGCGGCCAGTTGTACTGGTCGGACGAGGTGTTTCGCATTCACGGTCTGTCCGAACACGGCCCGTTGCCGCTGGTCGAGGATGCGATCAATTTCTACCACCCGGACGACCGGGCGATGGTGCAGGATTTCGTGACGGCGCTGATCGCCGATCATGCCTCTTTCGAATTTGATGCGCGTATCCTGCGTGCAGATGGCGGTTTGCGCCATGTCTATTCGCGCGGAGAGATCGAATGCGATGAGGGCGGACGCCCGATCGCGATATTCGGCATTTTCCAGGACGTGACCGACCGCGTGCTGGCGACGATGCAGATCGCCGAGGCGCAGCGCGTCGCGGAATCCGAGGCCCAGCGTGCAAATGAACTGGCGCAGACCGATCCCCTGACGGGCATCGCCAACCGTCGCCGTTCGATCACCGTGCTCGAAGAGGAGTTCGAACGCGCACGGAACAGCGCGACGCCGCTGGCGGTGGGGATTCTCGATATCGACCACTTCAAATCGGTGAACGATACCTTCGGGCATGCGGTGGGGGATATCGTCATCCGCACGGTCGCGCAGACCTGCCGTCAGATGTTGCGCGGCAGCGATCTGGTCGGGCGCATCGGGGGCGAAGAATTCGTGCTGGTCCTGCCCGGTGCGCTGCTGCCGGTCGCCTCGATGTCGGTCGAACGGCTGCGTCTGGCCGTCGCCGCGATAGACTGGTCGCCGTTGCAGGTCGGGCCGGTGACGGTCAGCATCGGGCTGGCTGCGCTGAATGCGCAGGGCGATTGCTATGAGTTGCTGCAGGAAGCCGATCGCGCCTTGTACGAGGCCAAGCAGGCGGGCCGAAACCGGATGTGTCTGGCGGCGTGATTTTCGCGCACCGGCGGCATCCCGTTTGCGCTGCGTCGCGCACTTGCTATCAACACCGGCACGACAAAGGCGAGCGACACCACCCTTATGCAGACACCCACTATCGTACTGGTCGAAGACGACGGCCCGCTGCGCACCCTGACGGCGCGGGCCTTGCGCCAGAGCGGTTACAACGTGCTGCCTGCGGCGACCGGCGCGGAAATGGCGACGCTTCTGCGCGAGGTGACGCCGGACCTCATCATTCTGGACATCATGTTGCCGGGCACCAGCGGGCTCGACCTGTTCCGCCGCCTGCGCCGCGAAAGCGATGTACCGATCATCTTCGCCAGCGCGCGGGGCAGCGAGGAAGACCGCGTGCTGGGGCTCGAACTCGGCGCCGACGATTATCTGGCCAAGCCGTTCAGCACGCGTGAACTCGCGGCGCGCGTTGCCGCCGTGCTGCGCCGGGGCAATGGCGAGGCGAATGGCCTGTCCGAACAGGTGCCCGCAGGCACGATCCGTTTCGAGGGCTGGACGCTGTCGCTGGCCCGGCGCGAACTGCATTCGCCCAGCGGCGCGATGGTCGACCTGACCGGCGCCGAGTTCGATCTGCTCGCGACATTCGTCGCCCATCCGCAGCGGGTGCTGGGGCGCGAGCGGCTGATCGAACTGTCGCGCACCCGGCTGGGCGACAGCTCCGACCGCAGCATCGACGTGCTCGTCAGCCGGTTGCGCCGCAAGCTGGCCGATGGCGACGATCAGGGCCTGATCGCGACGATCCGCGGCGTGGGCTACATGTTCCGCGCCGATATCGAGAAGTTCTGAGCATCCGACGCATGGGATTCTTTCACCGGCTCACCCTTTCGCAGCGCTTGCTGGCGATCCTCGTGCTGGCGACGGTGCTCGACATTGCCGCCAACGTGGTGCTGCTCGATCGCGCCAACGCCGTGCAGCTCCACCGCGACGATGCGGCGCGGATAGCAGAAAGCGCGGTGCTGGCCGGGCACCTGCTGGAGCTGCTGCCGCAAAGCGAACGCCCGGCGGTGGCGCAGAGCCTGTCCAGCACACGTTTCCACACCCAGTGGGCGACGAAGCCTCCCGCCTCCGGGTCGAGTGTCGGGCTTACCTCGATGCGCCAGCAGATCGTCGCACAGGCGCCTGCGCTCGCCAAGCGCAGCCTCAGGCTGCATGTCGGCAATGCGCTTCTGGGTGATGAGGTGGGCGGATCGCTGAAGCTGGCAGACGGCACCTATCTGGTCTTCGAGACCGACGTGCGCAGCGCCTGGACGCTCGATGCCGCGCGCCTGCTGGGCATTGCCTTTCCCAATCTGGTGCTGGTGCTGACGGTCTGGCTGCTGGCCCGCGCGATCCTCGAACCGCTGCGCGCGCTGGTTTCCGCGACCCGCCAGGTCGGCACTGCGCCGCCCACGCCGATCGTCGAGCGTGGGCCTGCCGAAGTGCGTCAGCTGATCGGGGCGATCAACCAGATGCAGCACCGCATCGACCAGTCGCTGCGCGATCGCACGCAGACGATGCTGGCGATCGGGCACGACCTGCGCACGCCGCTATCGCGCCTGCGCTTGCGGCTCGATGGCACGCCCGAGGCGGCGAGCGAGGAAGAGGCCGCGCTCGATCCCGAGAGC
The DNA here is from genome assembly GCF_057784955.1 of Novosphingobium sp. BAM6. Classification (NCBI taxonomy): domain Bacteria; kingdom Pseudomonadati; phylum Pseudomonadota; class Alphaproteobacteria; order Sphingomonadales; family Sphingomonadaceae; genus Novosphingobium; species Novosphingobium sp. BAM6. The sequence continues at coordinate 407,476 of NZ_JBYNTR010000002.1, forward strand.
CGGCAGGGCTTTGAGACCGACATTACCGAGATGCTCCACCTGCTCGATTCGCTGCAGGCCTATGTCGATGGCAACGGGCGCGAACTGCCGCCCGAGGGGCTCGATGTCGCGGTGATGGTGGCAACGCTGGTGGACAGCGCTGCCGATATCGGCGCCGATGCGACCTATTTCGGGCCGGACAATCTCGAAATCATGGCGCATCCGGTCTCGCTGCGCCGGGCGGTGTCGAACCTCATCGAGAACGCGCTGCATTACGGCGGTTGCGCCAAGGTGGTGCTGACGGCCTCGGTCGCCGAAGTGGTGATCGCGGTGGAGGACAACGGGCCGGGCATCCCCGAGGATCGCATCGCCGATGCGTTGCAGCCGTTCGTGCGCCTCGACAGCGCGCGGGCGCGCGATACCGCCGGAATGGGCCTGGGCCTTGCCATTGTCGCGCGGGCTGTCGGGGTCGAGAACGGCAAGTTCGAGCTGGCCAACCGCACAGGCGGCGGCCTGCGTGCGACGATCCGGCTGCCGCGAAAGCCGGACGGCGAATTGCCGCGCCGCAGCAATACTTCGTAACGCAAAGGCACCAACCGGGAAAAACGCAGCGCCTATTCTCCTCAGCAACAGCCCGCCGTGACCGGTGGGCACCGGCTTCACCGCCGGTCTTGCCAAGGAGAAACTTCGTGAACGAGCTGATTGGTCGCGTTTTCCAGTTCGAGAAGACCATCTACCCCGCCAGCAGCGATCTCTTCGCCAAGCTGTCGACCCACGGTCAGGAGCCCAAGGCGCTGATCGTATCGTGCGCCGATTCGCGTATCGTGCCCGAGCAGATCATGCAGGCCGATCCCGGCGATCTGTTCGTCTGCCGCAACGCAGGCAACATCGTGCCGCCTTACGCGGCGCAGACCGGCGGTGTCTCGGCGACCGTCGAATATGCCGTCGCCGTGCTGGGCGTGCGCGACATCATCGTGTGCGGCCACTCGGACTGCGGCGCGATGAAGGCGCTGGCCGCGCCTGCGCTGCCCGAGGGCATGCCCGCCGTCGCCAACTGGCTGCACCACGGCTCGGCCGCCAAGCACATCGTCGACAGCTGCCACGGGCATCTCGAAGGCGGTGAGCGCGTGCGTCGCCTCAGCCTTGAGAACGTGATCGCGCAGATCGCCCACCTTCGCACTCATCCTTCGGTCGCTGCGGCGATGGCCAAGGGCGAGATGGCGCTGCATGGCTGGTTCGTCGACATTGGCGCCGGGCAGGTGCTGGGTCTCGATGGCGAGACCGGCCAGTTCGTGCCGCTGCGCGAAGGCCAGCCGCTGCCCGTCGCTGTGCCTGCCATGGTCCGCACGGCCAGCGAAGCCGTCTTCGCCGAGGCAGCCGAGTAATGGCCGCCGGCGCCTCCCCCCCGGACGCGTCGGCTTCGACCGCGCCGGAGGCTTCGGCTTCCGGCAGCGGCCCGCTGCGCTTCTTCGGCCGTGATTTCACCGCCTCGATCGTAGTGTTTCTGGTGGCGATGCCCCTGTGCATGGGGATCGCCATCGCCTCGGGCGTGCCGCCCGAGCGCGGTCTGGTGACCGGGATCATCGGCGGTATCGTCGTCGGCCTGTTCGCCGGATCGCCCCTTCAGGTCAGCGGCCCTGCCGCGGGGCTGGCCGTGATCGTCTTCGAGTTCGTGCGCGAGCATGGCCTCGAAGCGCTGGGCCCGGTGCTGCTGCTCGCGGGCCTGTTCCAGCTTGTCGCAGGCGCGTTGCGGATGGGCGGCGTGTTCCGCGCCATCTCTCCCGCCGTGGTCCACGGCATGCTCGCCGGGATCGGCGCGCTGATCGTGATCGGCCAGTTCCATATCCTGTTCGACGCCAAGCCGATGCCGAACGGGTTGCAGAACCTTTCGATGATGCCCGAGCGCGTGCTTGGCATCTCGCCCATGAACTGGGCCTCGGCCGAGTTTGCGCTGATGATCGGCCTTGTCACCGTGGGCGTGATGCTGGGCTGGGAAAAGCTGCGCCCCGCCTCGATGAAGCTGGTGCCCGGCGCGTTGCTGGGCGTGCTGGCGGCGACGCTGATCGCCTGGCTGGGCGGTCTCGACGTTGCGCGGATTGCGGTGCCGGACAATCTTTCGAGCGCGATTTCGCTGCCCGGCGAAGGCTTCCTGGCAACGCTTGCCAACCCTACGCTGGTCATCTCGGCGCTGGCCATCGCCTTTATTGCCAGCGCCGAGACGCTGCTTTCGGCGGCGGCAGTTGATCGCATGCACGATGGCGTGCGCACGCTCTACAACAAGGAACTGCGTGCGCAGGGTATCGGCAACATGCTGTGCGGCCTGCTCGGCGCGCTACCGATGACCGGGGTGATCGTGCGCAGTTCTGCCAACGTGCAGGCAGGGGCAAAGACGCGTCTGTCGACGATCCTGCACGGAGCCTGGATCCTAGGCTTCGTGGCGCTGCTGCCCTGGCTGCTGCGCGAAGTGCCGATGGCGGCGCTGGGCGGCGTGCTGGTCGTCACCGGCTGGCGCCTCATCAGCCTGAAGCACGTGCGCCATCTGTTCAGCGTTCACGGCCCGCTGCCTGCGGCGATCTGGGCGGTGACGTTCGTGCTGGTCGTCACCACCGACCTGCTGACGGGCGTGCTTGTGGGCCTTGGACTATCGGCGCTCGAACTGCTGCCGAACCTGCGTCACCTGAAGCTCCATGCCGATCATCACGACGATGGCGAAGAGGCGCGGGTGAAGCTGGGCGGCGGCGCGACCTTCCTGGGGCTGACCAAGCTCAATGCCCTGCTGGAGCGCGTGCCCGGCGGCCGCAGCGTCCACCTCGACCTGCACGGCGTGAAGGCGATGGATCACACTACCGCCGAGACGCTGAGCGAGTGGCTCGGGCGCCATCGCCAGAGCGGGGCCGAAGTGGTCGTCTCCGGCCCACCGACGATATTGCGACCTTTGGGGCACGCGGCCTGAGCGCCGGGATGCGTTGAAACCGAACACCGGAGGACCCGGACCCTCACACCGGGCCTTCTACCTCAAGCCGGATGGACCTCCCACGGGTTCATCCGGCTTTCTTTATGCCTTGCCGAGACGCTTCGGCGGATCGCGGAGCGAGCCCGGGCCCTGCGACAATCATGCTAATGATTCGCATTCTGTAACGTAAAAAACACACTTATGGTGTTCGGTATTTTTAGATACCAATCGGTATGTAAAAATATCAATTGAAATCAGAATATTACAGTCAATTTCTACATTCTTTCGCGTATGCGAAATCTTCCTTGCAGTTATTGCGACGTAGTTTCATTAGCGACACATATTTCGTAATGTAACAGGGGGAATGAATGTCGCTTGCCCGTCTACGTGAATCTCTGGCCTCGGGTGCGCCCGCCTATCTCGCGCTCTCGTGCTTCGGCATGGCCGCAACGCCTGCGCTGGCCCAGCAGGCCGATGAACCGAGCGAGACCAACGCCACGCGCCTTCAGGGCGTGACCGTCTCGGACTCGGCCGTTGATGACAGCATCAAGGTCGATCGCGTTGCCTCTCCCAAGTTCACCCAGCCGCTGCAGGACACCCCGCAGACGATCCAGGTGATCAACAAGACGCTGTTCAACCAGCAGGGCGCGACCACGCTGGCCGAAGCGCTGCGCAACACGCCCGGTGTGGGCACCTTCTACGCGGGTGAGAACGGCACGACCTCCAGCGGCGATGCCATCCGCATGCGTGGCTTCGATACCTCGAACAGCATCTACGTCGATGGCGTTCGCGATATCGGTTCGGTCTCGCGCGATATCTTCAACACCGAACAGGTCGAAGTGACCAAGGGCCCGGCAGGTACCGACAACGGTCGCAGCGCGCCCACCGGCGCCATCAACATGGTGACGAAGCGCGCCAATCTCGATCAGTCGATCTCGGGCATCGCCTCGGTCGGCGTCGACAACCAGAAGCGCGCTAACGTCGATGTCAACATGCCGCTCACCGCGCTGCCCAACACGGCGCTGCGCGTGAACGCAGTGTGGCAGGACAGCGACGTTCCGGGTCGCGATCACGTTAACAACAGCCACACCGGGCTTGCCGCCTCGCTCGGCACCGGCCTTGGCACCGCGACCCGCGTGTACCTGAACGTCCTGCATGTCGATCAGAACAACGTGCCCGACGGTTTCGTGCCGACCATCGGCCTGCCGGGCTACATCTCGCCCGGCGGCGTTCTCGATGCGATCGCCGATCGCCCCGTAAATTCCTCGAACTTCTACGGTACGCGTCAGGATCACGACGACGTGAAGGCCAACATGGCTACGTTGATCGCCGAGCATGACTTCTCGGACAACGTGAAGCTCACCAACACCGCGCGCTGGGGCAAGACCTCGCAGGATTACCTGCTGACCTCGTTCATGAGCTCGACCACCAACGTCACCTACAACGCGGCGACTGACACCTACTATCTCGCGCGCAGCAATCCGACGATCAAGGATATCAGCAATCGCATCCTGACTGATCAGTTGAACCTGCGCGCCGATTTCGCGACCGGCGCGGTCCAGCACAACCTCAGCGCAGGGCTCGAAGTCACCAGCGAAAAGCAGATCAGCTACGCCTATTCGACGTCGGGTGCCGAGCCGCTGGCGAACCTGTACGACCCTGATTGGGACGATACCGGCAGCACTTATGTCTATTCGCGCAACGGCGGCGTTGCGCGCGGCCAGACCGACACGTACTCGGCCTACCTGTTCGACACCGCGAAGTTCTTCGACGAGAAGCTGTTGATCACCGGCGGCGTCCGCGTCGATCACTACAAGACCGATTACTTCAGCAGCGCGGCCTGCGGCGGCACCGGCCGTACCGTCATCGTGTGTCCTACCGGACAGCCTGCGGGAACGATCGTGACCTCTGCCGATCTTTCTAAGAAGGGCACGCTGTTCAACTGGAAGCTGGGCGCTGTGGTCAAGCCGATCGAGCCGGTCAGTGTCTATGTGAACTATGCGATCTCGCAGCAGCCTCCGGGCGGCGATGCTTTCACGCTCAGCGCGTCGAGCACGGCAGCCAACGGCATCGATGGCATCAAGCCCCAGAAGGCCAAGACCATCGAGGGCGGCGTGAAGTGGAGCGCGCTGGATGGCCGACTGGCCGTCAACGGTGCGGTGTTCCAGACCAAGGTCGACAACGAGATCGATTCCACCGACCTCGACGATATTCAGAGCGGTTCCAAGCGCGTGCGCGGGTTTGAACTTTCTGCCATCGGCAACGTAACCGATGCCTGGTCGATCATGCTGGGCTACAGCCATCAGAAGACCAAGGTAACGAGTGGCCCGGTCGTCAATGCCGACGGGTCGAGCAGTCTCAGCTATACGCCGGACGATTCGTTCACCTCGTGGACGACTTATCGTCTGCCGTTCGGCCTCGAACTGGGTGGCGGCGTTCGCTATATGAGCGGCATGAAGCGCGGCACCGACTGCGCGACCTGTTCGCCCAGCTCGACCAAGGGCTACACCGTGGTCGATGCGATCGTGTCCTATGCGCTGACCGACAACATCAAGCTGCGCGTCAACGCCTACAACCTGTTCGACAAGGACTACGTCGCGGCGATCAACAAGAGCGGCTATCGCTATACGCCGGGAACGCCGCAGACGTTCCTGTTCAGCGCCGACTTCAACTTCTGATCGCCAACCGCCATCGGATCGGCAAAATACGAAAGCGGCAGGCGAGCGATCGGCTGCCGCTTTCGCGCTTCCATCGAAGGCCATACCCGTCATGCTGCTGCACATTCCCAATGTCCTGACCGTCGATGAAGTGGCCGAGTTCCGGCGTCGGCTCGATGCTGCCGACTGGGCGGACGGGCGCGAGACGGTGGGCGCGCAAGGCGCGCAGGTGAAGCGCAACCAGCAGTTGCCCGATGCCTCGCCGCTCAAGGAGGAACTGGGCAAGGCGATGCTGGCGGCGCTGCGTCGCAGCCCGCTGTTCTTTGCCGGTACGCTGCCGCGCAAGATCCTGCCGCCGCGCTTCAATCGCTATACCGGCGGCGGTGAATACGGCTTCCATATCGACGGCGCGGTGATGAACCTGGGCGATGGCGAGCACTTACGCTCGGACGTCTCCTGCACCGTGTTCCTCAACGATCCCGACGAGTACGAGGGCGGGCGTCTGGTCATCAGCGATACCTACGGCGAACACCGCGTGGCCCACCGCGCAGGCGATGCGGTGATCTATCCTTCGTCCAGCCTGCATCGCGTGGAGCCGGTGACGAAAGGCGCGCGCCTCGCCTCGTTCTTCTGGATACAGAGTCTCGTGCGCGACGATGCCCAGCGCCGGATGCTGTTCGAGCAGGACACCTCGATCCAGAAGCTGACGATGGACGGCGCCGATGCCGACGCGATCCTGCAACTCACCTGTGTCTACCACAACCTGCTGCGACTTTGGTCCGATACCTGAGACAAGGACTGCGAAATTGCGTCTCGACAAGGCGAAGGGCGAATTTCGCCTCGACGAGGCAGGGGCAATCGGCTAATCGCCATCTCCTTCCGACGGCTGGCCTGCATCAGCGCGCAGTCGGACTGGCCGAAACAGGCCCGGATGCGGGTGTAGCTCAATGGTAGAGCAGCAGCTTCCCAAGCTGAATACGAGGGTTCGATTCCCTTCACCCGCTCCAATTTCTTGATATTTCAATGTTTTACCTGACAGGCCGTGCCTGTTGGCCGCTTTTGGCGTGGTTATCGCCCGCCCGTGTCTTGCAAGCAGGAATAGGCAAGAAATCGCCTGCTTCCGACATTCATCTTCGCGCTTCCGCGGCGCAAGGATTGCAGAGCTCCCGAGAGATCGGGTCTTCCTGCCCTGCAAGATGAAAGAGGTTCATTCCATGTCCGAACGCAAGATCGCGATCGTTACCGGCGGTAGCCGGGGGATCGGTCGCAATACGGTGCAATGCCTCGCCGCGCGCGGCGTCGCAACGATCCTGACCTACAATGCCAACCGGGAAGCGGCCGAAGAGGTCGTGGCGCTGGCCGAGGTCGCAGGGGCGCCCGCACTGGCGCTGCCGCTCGATGTGGGTGATGCCGCTTCGTTTGCGGATTTCGCGGGCAAGGTCGGTGAGGCTTTGGCCGCATGGGGTGCCGAGCGGTTCGACTATCTGGCGAACATTGCGGGCACATCGTCCGCCGCGAAGCTGGAAACTATCACCGAGGCCGAGATGGACGCGCTCTACCGGGTCCACCTGAAAGGCCCGATGTTCCTGACGCAGGCGCTGCTGCCGCTGCTGAATGACGGCGGGCGGATCGTGAACATTTCCTCGGGGCTGGCCCGCGTGCCGTTTGTCGGACGGATCGGTTATGGCCCGATCAAGGCCGCGGTCGAGGCGCTGACGCGCAACATGGCGGTGGAGCTGGGCGATCGCGGCATCGTCGTCAACACCGTGGCGCCGGGCGCCATCGCCACCGACTTCAGCGGCGGCGTCGTGCGCGACAATCCCGAGGTCAACAAGATGGTCGCCGCGCACACCATGCTGGGCCGCGCGGGGACGCCGGAAGACGTGGGGCCGGTGCCGCAAAATTCGCGTTCCGCGAATTTTCAAGCGAACTCTGAGAAATCGTTTCAAGAGATTGCACATCGGGCGGGCCGAAGCGGATTGGCATTCGCGTCGGCCTCGTCTATCCGGGCGTTCGGAGAGCGGGTTCGCCTGTGCTCCGAACAGATCGCGCCGGTGCCCCGACAAGGGGCTTAATCGGGAATGCGGTGCGGAAGTTCGCTTCCAAATCCGCGGCTGTCCCTGCAACTGTAAGCGGATAGCGCGATGCACAGGCTCTCCTTGAGGGGGCAGCCACTGGACCCGCGCGGAACATCTCCGCGCATCCGGGAAGGCGTGCATCAAGCTGTGACCCGCGAGCCAGGAGACCTGCCGGCGCTCCGGTCGCTCTTGCCCAGGTCCAGGGGATGGCCTTGGCACGGTGAAGTTTTCCGTCTGAGCGACGAAACGGTGCGGCTGGGGCTGCACGGTTGCGTGGTCACGGGTGCCTGTCGCGCCCGCCCGTCGTCGCGCGCCGGTCGGAAGCAGGGCTTCCGGCAAGTCCCGCTGCGTGTCTCGCTCAAGGCGCGCGGGAAACTGTTGCCATGTCCGCTTTCGGATCGCCGTCTGCTGCCCCGACCAATCTGGCCCCCACCAATCTCGCCAAAGTGCCCGTCACCATCGTCACCGGGTTCCTCGGCGCGGGCAAGACCACGCTCATCAGCCACCTGATCCGCAATGCAGGCGGGCGCCGTCTGGCCGTGGTGGTCAACGAGTTCGGCACGATGGGTGTCGACGGCGACATCATCCAGTCCTGCGCGATCCCCGATTGCCCGGCGGAGAACATCGTCGAGCTGGCCAATGGCTGCATCTGCTGTACCGTGGCGGACGATTTCATTCCCACCATCGAGACGCTGCTGGCGCTGGAGCCGCGCCCCGATCATATCCTGATCGAGACATCGGGCCTCGCGCTGCCCAAGCCACTGCTCAAGGCGTTCGACTGGCCCGCGATCCGCAGCCGCATCACGGTGGACGGCGTGCTGGCGCTGGCCGATGCCGAGGCGGTCGCTGCCGGGCGGTTCGCTCCCGATCCCGAAGCGCTCGATGCTCAGCGCGCCGCCGATCCGGGGATCGACCACGAGACGCCGCTATCCGAAGTGTTCGAGGACCAGCTCGCCTGCGCCGATATCGTGCTGCTGACGAAGGTCGATCTGGCGGGGCCAGAGGGTGTGGCGGCCGCGCGCGCGGTGATCGCAGCGGAAATGCCGCGAGAGGTGCCGGTGATCGAGCTGGCCGAAGGCGCCATCGACCCGCGCGTGATCCTGGGCCTCGAAGCGGCTGCCGAGGATGATCTGGCCGCGCGCCCCTCGCACCACGATGGCGAGGATGAGCACGAGCATGACGATTTCGACAGCGTGGTGATCACGGGCGGCGAGATCGCCGATCCCGAAGACCTCATCCGCCGCATCGAGGCACTGGCGCGCGATCGCAATATCCTGCGCGTGAAGGGCCATGTCGCGGTGGCGGGCAAGCCGATGCGGCTGCTGGTGCAGGCGGTCGGCGCGCGGGTGCGCCAGCAGTACGACCGTCGCTGGGAGGCGAACGAGCCGCGCGTCACCCGGCTGGTCGCGATTGCCGAGCGTGCCGATATCGATGCCGGAGCGATCCGCGCCGCGCTGATCGGCTGAGCGGGGTTCCGGCAAGGCGAGCAGGGCCGATGCACGTCATCTTCCGCGAAACGCACGGGATGGAGGAAACCGCCATCCCGCAGGATCTGGGGCAGGCGCCTGCGGATCTCGTGGTGCTGTCGTTTTCCGACAGCGACCTCGGCGCCTTCGCGGGCGGCTGGCACGCGGCGCGCGCGGCCGACCCGGAGTTCCCGACGCTGCGGCTGGCGAACCTTGCAGCACTGCTGCATCCCTTGTCGGTCGATACTTATGTCGAGCGCACGCTGGAGGGCGCGAAGGCGATCCTCGTCCGGCTGATCGGCGGGGCGCCGTACTGGCGTTATGGCCTGCAACAGCTGGAACTGCTCGCGCGCCGTCGCGGGATCGCGCTGGCGGTGCTGCCGGGGGACGGACAACAGGATGCGCGACTGGAAAGCGCTTCCACCCTGCCGCCCGAGGTGCTGGCGGACCTGTCCCGCCGTTGCGAGGCAGGCGGCGCGGATGCGGCGCGCGGGGCGCTGACGCTGCTGGCGCGCGTGGGGGCCGGGTATCGCGGCGAGGTGTCGGAGTGTGTACCGCTGCCGCTGGCCGGTGGCTGGCATCCGCAGGCCGGGCCGTGCGACCCCGATGATGTCGTGCCTGACGATGTGGACCCTGACGGGCGCCCGCTCGCGCTGATCCTGCTCTACCGCGCCTATCTGGCCGCGCACGATGTCGATCCTTTCGCGGCGCTGCATGCGGCGTTCGAGGCGCGCGGGTTCCGTGCGCTCTCGCTTTACGTGCCGTCGCTGAAGGAGCCCACGGCGCGGGCGCAGGTCGAGCGCTGGATCGCGCGCCTGAAGCCCGCCGCCATCGTCAACGCCACCGCCTTTTCCGCGCGCGACGAGGCCGGGCATTCGCCGCTCGACGCCGCAGGCGTGCCGGTGTTCCAGATCGCGCTGGCGACCGCCCCGCGCGAGGGCTGGGCAGGCAGCACGCGCGGGCTTTCTGCCGCCGACCTTGCCATGCATGTCGTCCTGCCCGAGATCGACGGGCGGCTGTTCGCAGGCGTCGCCAGCTTCAAGCAGGCGGGCGAGCATGACGCCGACCTCGGCCTCGCGCGCAGCATCCACCGTGCCGACCCGGAGCGGATCGCCGCCATCGTCGCGCGTGTTGCCGCCACCGTCGATCTCGCGCGCACGCCGCCATCCGCGCGCAAGCTGGCGCTGGTGCTCTCGACCTATCCCGGCAAGGCGCAGCAGATGGCACATGCCGTCGGCCTCGATGCGCTGGCCTCCGCCGAGGCGGTGCTGCACGATCTGGCCGAGGCCGGATACGATACGGACCCGGCTGACGATCTCGCCACGGCACTCCGGACAGAAACCCTGACCTGGCCGCTCGCCGCCTACCGCACCGCGCTGGAAACGCTCGATCCCGCGCTGAGGGAAGACCTCCTCGCCGTCTGGGGCCAGCCAGAGGCAGACCCGGCGGTGCAGGGCGAGCATTTCCACTTCGCCGCCATTGCCTGCGGCAGCGTCACCCTCGCGCTCCAGCCTGAGCGGGGCGATGTGGCCGCGCGCGACGATGACTATCACGACACCACCCGCTGTCCGCGCCACGGCTATGTGGCGTTCTACCTGTGGCTGCGCGCGCAGGGGCTTCATGCGCTGGTCCACATGGGCGCGCACGGCACACTGGAATGGCTGCCGGGCAAGGCGGTGGCGCTGTCGGGCGCGTGCTGGCCCGAAGCGCTGATCGGGTCGCTGCCGGTGGTCTATCCCTTCATCGTCAACGATCCGGGCGAGGCCGCGCAGGCCAAGCGCCGGATCGCCGCCGTCACCATCGGCCATGCGCCGCCGCCGATGGTCGAGAGCGGCACTGGCGCGGGCCTTGCCCGGATCGAGGCATTGCTCGACGAGTTCTCCAATGCCGGTGGCCTCGACCCCGCGCGGCGCGACCGCCTCCAGCTTGCCATTCGCGACGAGGCGGCGGCGCTCGGGCTGGCCGAGGATCTCGGCCTCGACAGTGCGATGTCGCTGGTCGAGGCGATCACCCGGATCGACCGCTTCGTGTGCGATGTGAAGGACAGCCAGTTCGGCGATGGCCTGCACATCTTCGGGCGGGGCGAGCAGGGGAATGCCGAGCGCGCTGGGCTACTGGCCGCGCTGGACGGCGCGCGCGTGGCGCCGGGGCCTTCGGGTTCGCCCTATCGCGGGCGCAGCGACGTGCTGCCGACCGGGCGCAACCTCTACACCATCGATCCGCGCGCCGTGCCTTCGCGTACCGCCTATGAGCAGGGCGTGGCGCTGGCCGAGGAACTGCTGCGCCGCCATCTGCAGGACCATGGCGACTATCCGCGCGGGCTGGTGATCGACCTGTGGGGCTCGGCGACGATGCGCACGGCGGGCGAGGAGTTCGCGATGGCGCTGCACCTGCTGGGCGCAAGGCCGGTGTGGGACAATGCATCGGGCCGTGTGACCGGCGTCGAAATCCTGCCGCTGGCGATGCTCGACCGCCCGCGTATCGACGCCACCTTGCGCGTCTCAGGCCTGTTTCGCGATGCTTTCCCCACGCTGCCGGTGCTGTTCGGGCAGGCCGTGCGCGCGCTGTGCGAGCGGGACGAGCCCGAGGACTGGAACCCCTTCACGCCCGAAAGCGCCGGTCCGCGCGTCTACGGACCGCAGCCGGGGCGCTATGGTCTGGGTATCGGTGGGGCGGTGGAAGACTATCGCGAAGCGGCGCGCGTCGCGGCGGGTGAGGCGTGGCTGGCGGCCTCCGACCATGCGCTCGACACGCCCGAGGGGCAGTCGGACCCCGAAGGTCTGCGCCGCCGGGTCGCTGGGGCAGATGCCTTCGTCCATTTGCAGGATCTGGCCGAAACCGATCTGCTGCTGGCGGCGGACTATGCCGCGCACGAGGCGGGCTTTGCCGCCGCGCAGGATGTGGCCGGGGGAAGCGCGGCGCTCTATCATCTCGACAGCCGCGATCCTGCGCGACCGGTTGCGCGCACGCTGACCGAAGAGATCGCCCGCGTGGTGCGTGCTCGTGCTGCGCATCCCGGCTGGATCGCCGGAATGATGCGCCACGGCTTTCGCGGTGCGGCGGAACTCTCCGCGACGCTCGACCACCTCGGCGCTTTCGCGCATCTGGGGCAGGGCCATGCGACAGGCGCAGTGCCCTCGCATCTGTTCGATCTCTATTACGACGCGACGCTGGGCGATGCGGCGGTGCGGGACTTTCTGGAGCAGGCGAACCCGCAGGCGCTGGCGGCGATGGAGGCGCGCTTTGCCGCGCTTCATGCGGCGGGGCTGTGGACGACGCGGCGCAATTCGATCCTGGCCGACATGGCGGAACGGGAGGGGCAGCCATGAGCGCTTCGCAAGGCGGTTTCGCCATCCGGGGCTGGTGCCCCTACGCATGGCGACCGATGGCGGCAGGCGATGGTCTGCTGATGCGCGTCAAGCCCCGCCTCGGGTGCCTCTCGCGCGAGCAGGGACTGGCGCTCGCAGGACTTGCGCGCCGCTTCGGCAGTGGCCTGATCGACGTGACCCGCCGCGCCAACCTGCAACTGCGCGGAGTGCAGGAAGCGGGCTGGCCCGAGCTGCTGGAAAAGCTGGTCGCGCTCGATCTGGTCGATCATGATCCGGTGCGCGAGGCACGCCGCAATGTGCTGGTCGCGCCGGACTGGCAGGTGGGCGATGACACCCATCGTATCGCCTTGGCCTTGTTCGAACGGTTACCGGAATTTCCCGAGTTGCCCGGCAAGATGGGCTTCGTGATCGATGCCGGTGCTGCGCCTGTGCTGCGAGACGAGCCGGGCGATTTCCGCATCGAGCGAGGGCTGGATGGTGCTCTGATCCTGCGCGCCGATGGCCGTCAGGCGGGGACGCCGCTGGCACCGGGAACGGAAGTCGAGGCGCTGCTGTCGCTGGCGCAGTGGTTCGTGGCGAGCGACGGCGCGGCTTCGGGCCGGATGGCCCGGCACCGCGCGGTGTTGCCGCAGGGGGCAGGGGAGACGGTCGCGCCAGCAGCCAGCGTAGCGCTTCCCGATCCCGGCGTGCATTCGCTGGGAACGCTTGTCGTCCTCCCCTTCGGACAGGCCGATGCGACGCGTTTTGAAGCCTTGTTGGGCGATCCATCTGCGGCTGGTTTGCGTTTCCTGTCGGGGCGCCGGGTGCTTGTCGAGGGTGTCTTCGACGATGCGTTGGCCGATCCTGCCGAAGCCGCGCTGCTCCATGTCGATGCCTGTCCCGGCGCGCCGCAGTGTCCGCAGGCGAGCGTTGTCACGCGCAATCTGGCCCGCGCGCTGGCGCCGCTGGTGCTGGGGCGCCTGCATGTCTCGGGCTGTGCCAAGGGCTGTGCCCGCTCGGCCCCTGCCGACCTCGTGCTGACCGGGCGCGAGGGCCTTTTCGATCTTGCCTTCCACGCCCGTGCCGGGGCGCCGCCGGAGCAATCCGGCCTGTCGTCCGCCGACCTGCTTGCCCGATTTGGAGTCGCCTGATGCCGCATCTCTATGAAACCGATGGCGCGGCGATCTACCGCCAGTCCTTCGCCACGATCCGAGCCGAAGCGGACCTGTCGCGCTTTTCGGCAGAGGAAGAACCGGTCGCCGTGCGCATGATCCACGCGGCGGGCATGGTCGATCTGGCGCCGCATATCCGCTTCTCTCCGGGCTTTGCCGAGGCCGCGCGGGCTGCGCTGGCGGTGGGCGCGCCGGTCCTGTGCGATGCGCGCATGGTCTCCGAAGGGATCACCCGCGCACGCCTGCCTGCGGACAACGCGGTGCTCTGTACGCTCCACGATCCGAAAGTGCCCGCGCTGGCGCAGACGATGGGCAATACCCGCTCCGCCGCCGCGCTCGAACTGTGGCGCCCGCATCTGGCAGGGGCGGTCGTGGCGATCGGTAATGCCCCGACGGCCCTGTTCCACTTGCTCAACATGCTCGAAGACCCGGCCTGCCCGCGCCCGGCCGCGATCATCGGCTGCCCCGTCGGCTTCGTGGGCGCGGTCGAATCGAAGGCGGCTTTGTGGGAGGCGATGCCGGTGCCGTGCTGCGTGGTCGAGGGGCGGCTGGGCGGTAGCGCGATCACGGTCGCGGCGCTCAACGCACTGGCGAGCCGGGCGGAATGAGCGGGGCGGTGGCATCGGGCAAACTCTATGGCGTCGGCCTCGGGCCCGGCGCGGCGGACCTGATGAGCGTGCGCGCCGACCGGGTGGTGCGCGGCGCGCGCCACATCGCCTATTTCCGCAAGGCGGGGCGCTCCGGGCACGCGCGCCGCATCGTCGAGGGGATGTTGCGCAAGGATGTGATTGAGATCGCGCTGGAATATCCCGTCACCACCGAGATCGCGCTGTCCGACCCTGCGTACAACGCGGCTCTGTCCCGGTTCTATGCCGGTTGTACCCAGTCTCTGCGCGATGTGCTCGGCCAGGGCGAGGATGTGGTCGTGCTGTGCGAGGGCGATCCGTTTTTCTACGGCTCTTTCATGCACTTGCACTCGCGCCTGAAGGACTTCGCGCCGGTCGAGGTGGTGCCCGGCATCACTGGGATGGCGGGCGCCTGGCATGCCAGCGGCGTGCCGATCACCTGGGGCGACGATGTGCTGACGGTGGCCATGGCAACGCTTCCCGAGGCGGAACTGACGCGCCGGATCGCCGATACCGATGCGCTGGTGGTGATGAAGATCGGGCGTAATCTCGGCAAGTTGCGCCGCGCGGTTGCGGCTGCCGGTCGCGAGCACGAGGCGTGGCTGATCGAACATGCGGCGATGCCCTCAGAGCGCGTCACCCCGCTGGCGCAGGCCGAGGCGGTTGCGCCGTACTTCTCGATCCTGTTGATCCACGGGCAGGGGAGAAGGCCATGATTTCAGCAGGATGGCTGTCCATCGTCGGGCTCGGGCCGGGCGATGTGGCACTGGTGACGCCGGAAGTCTCCGCCGCACTGGCCGAGGCGAGCGATGTCATCGGCTATTTCCCTTACGTGGCCCGTATCGCGCCTCGCAAGGGACTGACCTTGCACGGTTCCGACAACCGGGTGGAACTCGATCGCGCGCGATTGGCGCTGGAACTGGCCGCCAAGGGCGCACGCGTTGTCGTCGTCTCTTCCGGCGATCCGGGGGTCTTCGCGATGGCTTCGGCGGTGTTCGAGGCGCTGGAGGCAGCACCGAAGGAATGGCGCGATCTCGACATTCGCGTGCTGCCGGGCATCACCGCAATGCTGGCCGCCAGCGCGCGCGCCGGGGCGCCGCTGGGGCACGATTTCTGTGCGATCAACCTTTCGGACAATCTCAAGCCCTGGGCCTTGATCGAGAAACGCCTGCGCCTTGCGGTGGAGGCGGACTTCGCGATGGCGTTCTACAACCCGCGCTCCAAGGCGCGCCCGGAAGGTTTCGCGCGTGTTCTGAACACCTTGCGCGACGTCTGCGAGCCGGAGCGGCTGATCCTGTTCGCCCGTGCTGTCAGCACGCCCGAGGAAGAGCTGCACGTCGTCCCGCTCGCCGAGGCAACGCCCGAAATGGCCGACATGCGCACGATGGTGATCGTCGGATCGAGCCGGACCCGGCTGATCGCGCGCAAGGGAAACCCGCTGCTCTACACCCCGCGCTCGGTGCCGGAGGGCACGGTGTGACCCAGCCAGTCGAGCACCGCGTCGATGTCGTGCGTCTCCTGCCGTTCGGGCACGGCCGGGCGGTCGATCATCACCACGCGCAGACCAAGCGCGCGCGCCGCGGCCAGCTTCGCGGCGGCGCCGGTGCCGCCCGCGTTCTTGCAGACCACGATCGCGATGCCGTGCGCGGCCATCAGTGCGCGGTCGCCCTCGACAGTGAACGGCCCGCGATCGACGACAAGGCTGTGGCGGGGCAGCACGGGAGGCGCATCGGGGGCATCGACGAAGCGCAGCAGATAGTGGTGCTGCGGCTGCGTGGCAAACGCCTCAACATGGATACGCCCGAGCGCCAGCATCACCGACCGCGCCGGGCCTTCGAGCGCGGCGACAGCCTCGGGAATATCGGCAACCCTCGTCCAGCGGTCGCCTGCGACCGGCTCCCACGCGGGACGGGTGAGCGCGATCAGTGGAATGCCCGCCTCATGGGCGGCGGCTACGGCATGGCAGCTCATGGTCGCTGCGAAAGGGTGGGTGGCGTCCACCAGATGCGTCACATCATGCTCGCGCAGGTACGTGGCGAGGCCCTCGACGCCGCCGAAGCCGCCGATCCGCACCGGCACCGGCTGTGTTCGCGGGGCCTGCGTACGGCCCGCATAGCTCAGCGTCGCGGCGATGCCTTCAGCCGCCAGCCGCTGTGCCAGCGCGCTCGCCTCGGTGGTGCCACCCAGCAGCAGGACATTCGGCATGGCTGACACGGCACCTTCCGCATGGTTGACGATCCTCGGCGTGGGCGAGGACGGGTTCGATGGCCTTTCGACGGCCGCTCGCCGCGCGCTGGCCGAAGCCGAGCTGGTTGCCGGATCGGCGCGCCATCTGGCCCTGTTGCCCGGCCTTACGGGCGAGATGCTCGAATGGCCAGTGCCGTTCGCCGATGGCGTTGTCCGACTTTTGGCCCATCGCGGTCGGCGCGTGGTCATGCTGGCGTCGGGCGATCCGTTCTGGTTCGGCGCGGGGGCAAGCCTTGCGCGCCATCTCGATCCTGAAGAGTGGGTCTCGCATCCGGCGCCGTCGACTTTCTCGCTGGCGGCTTCTCGGCTGGGCTGGGCGTTGCAGGACACTGCCTGCCTTGGCCTGCACGCCGCGCCGTTGGAGCGCCTGCGTCCGCATCTGGCACCGGGCCGCCGGGTTCTGGCGCTGCTGCGCGACGGCGATGCGGTGGCGGATCTGGCGAAGTATCTCGATGCGCTCGGTTTCGGGGCTTCGACGCTGCATGTTCTGGAAGCATTGGGCGGCCCGCGTGAGCGTCTGCGCTCGGTCCGGGCGGGCGATTACGCGCTGGAGGATGTGGCGCATCCGGTTGCCGTGGGCATCGATCCGGCAGGAGAAGGTGCCGTGCTGCCGGTCTGCTCTGGCCTGCCCGATGACCTGTTCGAGCACGACGGCCAGCTGACCAAGCGCCCGGTGCGCGCGCTGGCCCTCTCCGCGCTGGCACCGAAGCCGGGCGAGATGCTGTGGGACATCGGTGCGGGCTCGGGCTCGATTTCGATCGAATGGCTGCTGGCGCATCCCGCCAACCGGGCGCTGGCGATCGATGGCGACGCGGCGCGCGCCGTGCGGGTGAAAGCGAACGCCGCGCGGCTCGGTGTCGATCGGATCGAGGTCCTGACGGCACGTGTGCCGCAAGGCCTGCCGCAGGTGCCGCTGCCGGACGCGGTGTTCATCGGCGGTGGCATGTCCGAGGCGCTGCTTGAGGCGCTCTGGGCGCGGCTGCGGGGCGGGACGCGGCTGGTCGCGCATGCGGTGACGCTGGAATCCGAGGCGCTGCTGGCGCGCTGGCATGGCCTGAAAGGGGGCAGCCTGCTGCGGATCGAACTGGCCGATGCCGTGCCTTTGGGGCAGCGCAACGGCTGGCGCGCGCGCTATCCGGTGGTGCAGTGGAACGTGACGCTATGATCGTCGCGGGCTTCGGATTTCGCACAGGCGCCACCGTCGCGTCGCTGCAGGCCGCGCTGGCACGGGCTGTCGAGGGCGCGCCTCCGGTGACGCATCTGGCGACGCTGGAAGACAAGGCCGATGCGCTCGGACCGCTGGCCGAATGGCTCGGCCTGCCGCTGATCGCGGTATCGCGGGAGGCGTGCGCCACGGTTTCCACCCCGACCTATTCCATGGCCAGCATGGCCGCGCGCGGGATCGGCAGCGTGGCGGAGGCGAGCGCGCTGGCTGCGGCTGGCAATGGCGCAAAACTGGTGAGGCTCCGCGCTCTTTCTCCCGATGGCATGGCGACCTGCGCCATCGCCACAACCATTGGCGCCTTTTCGCAAGGATCTTTTGCAGCATGACCGTCCACTTCATCGGCGCCGGACCCGGCGCGCCCGACCTGCTGACCTTGCGGGGACGCGATCTGATCGCGGCGAGCCCGGTATGCCTCTATGCCGGATCGCTGATACCCGAAGCGGTGCTGGGGCACTGTCCTGCGGGCGCCCGGATCGTCAATACCGCGCCGCTGGACCTCGATGCGATCATGGCGGAGATCGCGGTGGCGCACGCGGCTGGAGCGGATGTGGCGCGGCTGCATTCGGGCGATCTTTCGGTCTGGTCGGCAATGGGCGAGCAGGTGCGACGGCTGCGCGCGATGGGCATTCCCTTCACGGTGACGCCCGGCGTCCCGGCTTTCGCGGCGGCGGCGGCGACGCTGGAGATGGAACTGACGCTGCCGCAACTCGGCCAGTCGCTGGTGCTGACCCGCACGCCGGGGCGCGCTAGCACGATGCCTGAGCGCGAGAGCCTCACCAACTTCGCCGCGACGGGCGCGACGCTGGCGATCCACCTCTCCATCCATAACCTTGCCCGCGTGGTGGCCGATCTGGTTCCGGCTTATGGCACCGAATGCCCCGTCGCGGTGGTCTGGCGCGCGAGCTGGCCCGACGAGCGGGTGGTGCAGGCGACGCTGGGCACGATCGAGGCGGCGGTAGCGGGCAGCATGGAACGCACCGCGATCATTCTCATCGGCCCGGTACTGGGCGCGGAAGAGGCCGCCGAAAGCAGCCTCTATGCGCGCGGCTACGATCGCCGGTTCCGCCCGCAGAGCGCAGCCTCTCCGTTTGCCGAGCGCTCCGAATGAGCATGCTGTCCTCGCCACCCGGCCTGCTGATCGCGGCGCCTGCTTCGGGCACGGGCAAGACCACGGTCATGCTCGGCCTGCTGCGCGCGCTGACTGAACAGGGGCTGGCAGTGCAGCCGTTCAAGAGCGGCCCGGACTATATCGACCCGGCGTTTCACGGCGCGGCCTGCGGGCGGCCTTCGTTCAATCTTGATAGCTGGGCGATGGAGGCCGGGCTGCTCGATACGCTGGCGGGACGGGCGGGCGGCAGCGATCTGGTGCTTGCCGAAGGCTCGATGGGGCTGTTCGATGGCGTTGCGAAGCCGGGCGCGCTCGGCAACGGCGCCAGCGCGGATATCGCCAAACGCATGGGCTGGCCGGTGCTGCTGGTGCTCGACGTATCGGGGCAGGCGCAGTCCGCCGCCGCGACCGCGCTGGGCTTTGCCAGGCTCGATCCCGATCTGCCGTTTGCAGGCGTGATCCTAAACCGCGTCGCCAGTCCGCGCCACGAGCGACTGATCCGCAAGGGCTTCGAGGCGCTGGGCATCCCGGTGTTCGGGGCGCTGCCGAGGCGCGGTGACCTGACGCTGCCGGAGCGGCATCTCGGGCTGGTCCAGGCCATCGAGCATCCCGCACTCGATCAGGCGATTGCCGATTATGCCGCGTTCCTGCGTGCGCATGTCGACCTCGATGCGATCCGTGCGGCGGCGCGCTCTTTGCCCCTGTCGCTGCCTCTCGATGCGGAAGGCTTTGCCGGAAGCCTGCCGCCTCCCCCTGCGCAGCGCATCGCCATGGCGCGCGACGCGGCGTTCTCGTTCACCTATCCGCACCTGCTGGAGCACTGGCGGCAAGCCGGGGCCGAGATCGTGCCGTTCTCGCCACTGGCCGACGAGGCGCCGGATGCGGACGCCGACATGGTCTGGCTTCCGGGCGGCTATCCCGAGCTTCACGCCGGGACCATCGCGGCGGCTGCAAACTTCCTCGACGGCTTGCGCCGTCACGCCGAGACTCAGCCCGTCCATGGCGAGTGCGGTGGCTACATGGTGCTGGGCGAGGCGCTGGTCGACAAGGCGGGAGAGACGCACCGGATGGCCGGGCTGCTCGGCCTCGTCACCAGCCATGCGCAGCGCAAGATGCACCTTGGCTATCGCCATGCGCGGCTGCTGATGCCGCTTTCGGGGCTGGCAAGCGGCACGGCGCTGCGCGGGCACGAGTTTCACTATACGACGATCCTCGAACAGCGCGACGCACCGCTGGCGCATGTCACCGACGCGGAAGGGGCAGAGGTTGCCGAGACCGGATCGCATCGCGGGCGCGTGACGGGCACGTTCTTCCACATGATCGCGGCGGCGGGATGACCGGCATGTCAGGCTCTTCCCCCCGGCTCGACCTGCACCTGATCGGCATCGGCACCGGCAATCCCGATCACCTGACGGCGCAGGCTGCCAAGGCGATGAACGCTGCCGACCTGATCCTGCTGCCGCGCAAGGGCGAGGCGAAGGCTGACCTTGTCGATCTGCGCCGCACGATCTGCGCGGGCGTGCTCACCCAGCCGGTGCGGATCGCCGAATTCGATATGCCCGCGCGCGCAAGTGAAGGCGATTACCGGCGGGCCGTGGAAGACTGGCACGATGCCATCGCGCAAATCTGGCAGGGCGAGATCGACCGGCATTTGCCCCGAGGCGGCAAGGTCGCGCTGCTCGTCTGGGGCGATCCCTCGCTCTACGACAGCACCTTGCGGATCGCCGAGCGGCTGACACGGGCGGGGCGCGAGATCGCCGTGCGCGTGGTGCCGGGGATCACCAGCATCCACGCGCTCACCGCCGCGCATGCGATTCCGCTCAACCCGCTGGCCGGATCGGTGACGATCACCACCGGGCGCCTGTTGCGCGACCATGGCTGGCCGCAGGGTACGGATACCGTGGCGGTCATGCTCGACGGCGGCTGTGCTTTCGAGGTGCTGGACCCGGCGGGAATCACGATCTGGTGGGGCGCCTACCTCGGCATGGCGCACGAGGCGCTGGAGGCCGGGCCGCTGGCCGATGCCGCTCCCCGGATTGCTGCGCGCCGCGCCGACCTGCGGGCGCGTCACGGCTGGATCATGGACGTCTATCTCATGCGAAAGGAACAGGCCGATGCCGCTCGATGAAACGCCCGCAGTGACTGCGGATACCGAGGCGCGCCATGCTGAGAAGATGCGCAAGAAGCAGGCCGCGCGCGGCAGGATCATGGAGGGCAAGACCCGCGAGAAGGGCCTGCTGATCGTCCACACCGGTAACGGCAAGGGCAAGACCAGCGCCGCGCTCGGCATGGTGGTGCGTGCCATCGGGCACGACATGAAAGTGGGCGTCGTCCAGTTCGTGAAAGGCGCGATGACGACCGGCGAGAAAGCCGTCTTCGATGCTTTCCCGAACAACGTCTCGTTCCAGCCGATGGGCGAAGGCTTCACCTGGGACACGCAGGACCGCGCGCGAGACATCGCCAAGGCCCGCACCGCCTGGGACGAGGTGAAGCGGCTGATCGCCGATCCCGACTGCCACATGGTGGTGGCGGACGAGCTGAACATCGTCCTGCGCTATGGCTACCTGCCGGTCGAGGAAGTGGTCGAGGTCTTCGCCGCGCGTTCGGAGATGAAGCACGTCATCGTCACCGGCCGCAATGCGCCCGAGGCGCTGATCGAGGCCGCCGATCTCGTCACCGAGATGACCATGGTCAAGCACCCGTTTCGCTCCGGCGTGAAGGCGCAGGCGGGGATCGAGTTCTGAGCCTCGTCATGTCATCCTTCGACGCTGCGTTTGCGGGCGAGTTCGAGCGGCTGCTGCGCTGGCGCCGCGACGTGCGCCACTTTTCCACGCGCGCCGTGGATGAGAGCGACATGCAGGCGCTGCTGGGCAGCGTGGCGCTGGCGCCTTCGGTCGGCAATGCACAGCCCTGGCGGTTGGTGCGTCTGCGCTCGGCACAGGTGCGCGCGGCGCTGGTCGCGCATGTCGATGCCGAGAATATGCGTGCGGGTCAGCGTTATGCCGGAGAGGCGCGGCATGAGGATTACCTCGCGCTCAAGCTGCATGGCCTGCGTGAGGCGCCCGAACTGCTCGCGGTGTTCTGTGACGAGGCGCCCGAGGCGGGGCACGGCCTTGGCATCGCGACGATGCCCGAGGCGCTGCGCTATTCCTGCGTCACTGCCGTTCATACGATGTGGCTGACCGCGCGGGTGCGCGGCATCGGCATGGGCTGGGTCTCGATCCTGCGGCCCGAGGCGGTGTGCGAGATACTCGATGTGCCGCAGGACTGGTCGCTGATCGCGCTGCTCTGCGTGGGCTACCCGCTGGAAGACCATGACATTCCCGAACTCGAACGCCGGGGCTGGCAGGCGCGCGAAGCGCTGGCCGCGCGGGTGTTCGAGCGATGACAGATAACAGGAGAGACCGATCATGCTGACGCCTGTCGAGGATGGCCCGGCCATCGTGGCCTGCAACACCTGCCGCCACAGCGCCGACGCGCGCGAGGACGCCACGGGCCTTCGCGGCGGCGCGAAACTGGTCGCGGTGCTGCGCGAAGTGCAGGCCGGGGACGCGCGCTATGCCGGGATCGCGGTGCAGGAGATGCCCTGCCTGTTCGCCTGCACCGAGCACTGCACCGTCCACCTGCGCGCGCCGGGCAAGGTCGGCTATGTGCTCGGCCGCTTCACACCCGATCGCGAGGCAGCGACCGCGCTGCTCGACTATGCCGCGCACTATGCCGAAAGCGAGCACGGGCGCGTGCCGTTCAAGCAGTGGCCGCAGGCGATCAAGGGCCACTTCATCACCCGTACGCCTCCGCAAGGATTTGTCGTCGAATGACCGCGTTCCCCTCTATCGCCGCTTTCGAGGCCGCACTGGCCGATCTTCCCGTTGCCGATCCGGGTGCCATCGCCGCCGCCCGCGCGCGGCAGGCGCAGCTGACCAAGCCTGCCGGATCGCTCGGGCGACTGGAGGACATCGCGGTGTTCCTCGCCGGTTGGCAGGGCAACGAACGCCCGGCGCTCCAACGCGGACGCGCGGCGATTTTCGCGGGCAACCACGGCTTTGTCGTCCATGGCGTGAGCCCCTATCCGGCGAGCGTGACTGCCGCGATGGTCGAGAACTTCCGCAGCGGCGGCGCGGCGATCAACGCGCTGGCGGGCGTGGCAGGGCTGGAACTGACCGTGGTTCCGCTCGATCTCGATCGCCCGACGGCGGACTTCACGGTTGATGCGGCCATGACCGAGGAGGAATGTCTGGCCGCGCTTTGCGCAGGGGCCAGGGTGGTCACGCCCGATCTCGACCTGCTGGTGATCGGCGAGATGGGTATTGGCAACACCACTGCCGCCGCCGCCCTGTGCGCCCGCAGCTTCGGCGGCGATCCGGCGCAATGGGTCGGCCCCGGCACCGGGCTCGATCCCGACGGAGTCGCGCGCAAGTGCCGCGTGGTGGAGCGCGCGCTGGCCTTCCATGCCGACGCGCCGATGACGCCGTTCGAGACCCTGCGTCGCCTTGGCGGGCGCGAGATCGCGGCGATGGCAGGCGCGGTGCTGGCCGCGCGACGGCTGCGCATTCCGGTGATGCTGGACGGGTTCATCACCTGCGCGGCGCTTGCTCCGCTGGCACTCGCCGTTCCCGCGATCACCGACCATTGCCTTGCCGGGCACTGCTCTGCGGAACGGGGTCATGCGCTGCTGCTGGAGCGCCTCGGCCTTGCGCCGCTGCTCCGGCTCGATCTGCGACTTGGCGAAGGCAGCGGTGCAGCGGTGGCGGTGCAGATCGTCCGCTCGGCGCTGGCGATGCATGCGGGCATGGCGACTTTCGCCGAAGCGGGCGTGGCGAACCGGGCGTGAGCGGGTTTCTCGTCCATCTCCTGCGCCATGGCGCGCCGCCGGTGCCGGGGCTGTTGCTCGGCCATCGCGACCCGCCGGTTACGCCGCAGGGCATGGCCGCCTGCCTTGCGCGGGTGCAGGCTCTTGCGTTCGCGGCGGTCGCCAGCTCCGACCTGCAACGGTGCGCGGCAACGGCGCAGCAGTTGACGCAAGCACGGGGCCTGTCTTGCAAGACCGATCCGCGCTGGCGCGAACTCGATTTCGGGGACTGGGACGGGCTGGCTCCCGATGAGGTGGACCCGACCGCGCTGGCCGCGTTCCATGCCGATCCCGATGGCAGTCCGCCGCCGCAGGGCGAGCGCTGGTCGGCGCTGGTCACGCGTGTCGGCGAGGCGCTGGCGGCCTTGCCTGCGCGCGATACGCTGGTCGTGACGCATGCGGGGGCGATCCGCGCGGCGCTGGCGGCGCAGCTCGGTTTC
The DNA here is from genome assembly GCF_057784955.1 of Novosphingobium sp. BAM6. Taxonomy (NCBI): domain Bacteria; kingdom Pseudomonadati; phylum Pseudomonadota; class Alphaproteobacteria; order Sphingomonadales; family Sphingomonadaceae; genus Novosphingobium; species Novosphingobium sp. BAM6. The sequence goes on from NZ_JBYNTR010000002.1 coordinate 431,584, forward strand.
GCGCAAGGCCAGCTCTGGGCCTTCGATCTGCCCTATGCTTCGGTGCTGACGCTGCGCATGTGGGAGCGAAGCCCCCGCATGGCGCAGATCGTGGGGCTTGCCGCATGAAGGGCCTGATCGTCGCGATCCAGTTCCTGACGCGCCTGCCGACGCCGCGCGTCACTGTGACAGCGGAGGATTTCTCCGCCTCGATACGCTGGTTTCCGGCGGCGGGCTTGCTGGTGGGCGCGCTGGTCGCAGCGGCGGCCAGGGCGGGGGCTTGCCTCGACAACTGGACCGGGGCGCTTGTCGGGCTGGTCGTGTGGGTGCTCGTCACCGGCGCGCTGCATCTCGATGGGCTTGGCGACATGGCCGATGCCAGCGGTGCGGCGCACAAGGACGCCGAACGGCTGCGCGCGGTGCTTGCCGATCCGCATGTCGGCAGCTTCGGGGTGACGGCGATTGCCCTGCAACTGGTCGCCAAGCTGGTGCTGCTGCACGGTGTGCTCGATCGCGGACTGGTGGGGGCGCTGGTGCTCGTCCCGTTCGCCGCGCGGATCGCTCCGCTGGTGTGGACGCGCGTGCTGGCCCCGCTGCACGAAGGGCTCGCCTCGCGCTTTCGCGATGCGGTGCGCCCGCGCGATCTGGCGCTGTGGAGCATCGCGCTGCTGGTCGCGGCGTGGTTCGTGCCCGCTCTGCTGGTGGGCGTGCCGGCGGCATGGCTCTGGGCACGCTGGCTGTCGCGCCGGATCGGCGGGATTTCCGGCGACGGCCACGGCGCGGGCATCGAACTGATTGAGACCGCCATCCTGCTGGGGCTCGTCGTGCAGGGAGCGCTGATGACATGAGCACGCGCTGGACCTGGCATGGCGGCGGCCTCAGCGCCGCGCGCGCGCACTTCGGCGAGGGCGAGCTGCCCTGGCTCGACCTTTCGACCGGGATCAATCCGCAGCCCTGGCCTCACGCGCAAAGCCTTGCCATCGACTGGCAGAGCCTGCCCGACGAAGGTGCCTTGCGCGATCTGGAGGCAGCGGCGGCGAAGCACTTCGGCTGCGATCCGGCGCATGTCTGCGCCGTGCCGGGCACCGAAGTCGGCCTGCGGCTGGTCGGCGACCTGCTGGGACAGGCCTCTGCCTTTCACCTTGCCCCGACCTATCGCACCCATGGCGAGATCGTGGCGGGCAGCCGTGAGGTCTCGTCGTCCGAAGTCGAAATGGCGGATGGTGAAACATTGATCCTCGCCAATCCCAACAACCCCGATGGACGCCTTCTGCAACCTGCAAAGCTGATGGCATGGCTCGCCCGGCGCGGCGCCAAAGGCTGGCTGATCGTCGACGAAGCCTTTGCCGATTGCCACGAGGGGATGAGCCTTGTCGCAGAGGTGTCCGATCACCGCCGCCTGCTGGTATTCCGCTCGTTCGGCAAGTTCTTCGGGCTGGCCGGGGTGCGGCTGGGTTTCGTGATCGGACCGCGCGATGTACTGGTGGCGCTGCGTGCGCGATTGGGGGCATGGCCGGTATCGGCCGCCGCCATTGCCATCGGCACGGCGGCCTATCGTGACACGGCGTGGATCGCGCAGACCCGCGCCCGTCTGGTCGAGGACGCAGGAGTGCTGGATCGAGGTCTGGCGGAGCTTGACTTCGTAACGCGAGGCGTCTGCCCGCTGTTCCGCCTGATCGATTGTCCGGATGCTCATGCCCTGTTCGGACATCTCGCACACCACGCGATCCTGACGCGCCCGTTCGACGCCCAGCCGCACTGGCTGCGGCTGGGCCTTCCGCCGAGTGCGGAAGCGCGCGCGCGGTTGCTGTCCGTGCTGGCATCCCATGGTTGAGCCGGTCGCGCTGGTGGCGCTGGTGCTCGATGCGGCGTTCGGGTGGCCGGGGAATGTCTATCGCCGGATCGGGCATCCGGTGGGCCTGTTCGCACGCGTGATCGACGCGGGGGAGCGGCGCTGGAATGATCCCGAACGCCGGGAGGCGACGCGGCGGATGCTGGGTGTGGCGCTGGTCGTTATCCTGCTGGGCGGTGTGATCGGTGTTACGCTCGCGCTCGAATATCTGCTGCGTGCGATCTGGGGAGCGCATGCCTGGATTTTCATCGGGGCGTTGGCGTGGCCTGCGCTGGCGCAGCGCAGTCTCTATGACCATGTGCGGCCCATCGCGATTTCGCTGTCGCGAGGCGAAGTGATCGGCGCGCGGCGGGGCGTGGCGATGATCGTCGGGCGCGATGTCGAGGGTCTGGACGCTGCCGGAATCGCCCGCGCCGCGATCGAGAGTCTGGCCGAAAGCTTCTGCGACGGGATCGCCGCGCCGCTGTTCTGGCTGCTGGTCGGCGGGCTGCCCGGCGTCTGGGCCTACAAGGCGATCAACACCGCAGACAGCCTGATAGGCCACCGCGAGCCGCGCTGGCGCGCGTTCGGCTGGGCCTCTGCGCGGCTGGACGACGTGCTCAACCTGATCCCGGCGCGTCTGGGCGGGATGGTCCTGTGCCTTGCAGGGGGTGGAGGCTGGCGCGTGCTGTGGCGCGACCACGCGCGCCATGCCTCGCCCAACGCCGGCTGGACCGAGGCGGCGATGGCGGGCGCGCTGGGGTTGAGGCTGGCCGGGCCGGTGTCATACGATGGGGCGTTGCAGGACAAGCCATGGATCGGCGGTGGGCGGACAGAGGCTTGTGCCGACGATGTATTCCGTGCGCTGCGGGTCTATGTGCGGGCCTGTGTGCTGCTCGCGCTGATCGCGGCGGGCGTTCTTTGGGGGATGGGGTAAGATGGGCGCCTTGATGTTGCAGGGCACGGGCTCGGACGTGGGCAAGTCGGTGCTGGTGGCGGGGCTGTGCCGGGCCTTTGCCAATCGCGGTCTGGCGGTGCGCCCGTTCAAGCCGCAGAACATGTCGAACAATGCCGCCGTCACCATCGACGCGGGTGAGATCGGCCGGGCGCAGGCGCTTCAGGCGCTGGCCTGCCGGGTCGAGCCGCATACCGACATGAACCCGGTGCTGCTGAAGCCGCAGGCCGATCATACCTCGCAACTGGTGGTGCAGGGGCAGGTGCGCGGGACCATCGGCGGCGGCAATTTTCGCGAAGCGCGCGCGGCGCTGCTGCCGCAAGTGCTGGAAAGCTGGGAGCGGCTGCGCGCGCAGTCGGACGTTGTGGTCGTCGAAGGCGCGGGCGCAGCGGCGGAAATCAACCTGCGCGCGGGCGATATCGCCAACATGGGCTTTGCGCGCGCTGCGAAAGTGCCCGTCGTGCTGGTCGGCGATATCGACCGGGGCGGGGTGATCGCCTCGCTGGTGGGGACGCGCACGGTGCTTGCCCCGGACGACGCGGCGATGATCCGGGGCTTTCTCGTCAACAAGTTCCGCGGCACGCCCAGCCTGTTCGCGGATGGCTATGCGCAGATAGAGGCGCTGTCGGGCTGGCGGGGTTATGGCGTGATCCCGTGGCTCCATGCTGCCGCGCGGTTGCCCAGCGAGGATGCGGTGGTGCTGGAAAGGCCCGATAGCTCGTGCCGCGCCGCGCTGCGCATCGCCTGTCCAATCCTGCCGCGTATCGCCAATTTCGACGATCTCGATCCGCTCAAGGCCGAGAGCGGCGTCGAACTGGTGATGGTGCCGCCCGGCCAGCCGATCCCGCTCGACTGCGATCTGGTGATCCTGCCCGGCTCGAAGGCGACGCTGGCCGACATGGCGGCGGTGCGCGAGCAGGGCTGGCATATCGATATTCTCGCCCACCACCGGCGTGGCGGCCGCGTGCTGGGCATCTGCGGCGGCTACCAGATGCTGGGGCGCGTGATCCGCGATCCGCGCGGGATCGAAGGACAGCCGGGGGAAATCGCAGGACTGGGCCTGCTCGATGTCGAGACCGAACTGACCTCCGGCAAGACGCTGCTGCGCGTCTCGGGCGCCGCGATGGGGCAGACGTTCGAGGGCTTCGAGATGCATATGGGCGAGACCTCCGGGCCGGATTGCGCCCGGCCTTTCGCCACGCTGGACGGTACGCGCGCGGATGGCGCGATGGGCGCGGACGGGCGGGTGATCGGCACCTATGTCCACGGGGCTTTTGCCAGTACGGGGCTGCGGACGGCTTTGCTGGAGCGTTTCGGCGTCGCCTCCGATGGACGCAGCCATGCTTCCACGGTCGATGCCGCGCTTGACGAGATCGCTGTCGAGCTGGAGCGTCATGTCGATGTCGGCGGGCTGATGCGCATGGCGCTGGGGCGCGAGCGATGAGCAGCCTGCTGGTGATCGGCGGCGCGCGTTCGGGCAAGAGCCGCTACGCGCAAGGGCGGGCCGAGGCGCTCGGGCAAGAGGCGGTCTATATCGCCACCGCGCAGGCCTTCGACGAGGAGATGCACGCGCGGATCGCCAGCCACAAGGCCGATCGCGGCGAGGGGTGGCGAACGGTGGAAGCTCCGCTTGACCTGCCGCAGGCCCTGGCGGCGAACGATGGCGAGGGCGCGGTGTTGCTGGTCGATTGCCTGACGCTGTGGACCAGCAACCTGATGCTGGCCGACCGCGATATTCCCGAGGCGCTCGACAGGCTGATCGAGGCGATAAATGCCGCACGCGGCACGGTGATCCTCGTCACCAACGAGGTCGGGCTGGGGATCGTGCCCGATAACGCGCTGGCCCGCCGCTTTCGCGATGCGGCGGGGATCGTCAACCAGCGCGTCGCCGCGTGCGTGGAGGAGGTCCAGTTCCTGTGCGCGGGGCTGAACCTCCGGATGAAATGAGTCTTTCGGTGGAAAATGCCGTTCAGGCATTTTCGGCCCGGCACCGGCCCTCTCCCCCACCCGGCCTCCCACAAATGTACCCTGTTGGGAGGCTGGCCCCCTCAGCGAATATGTCCCCCGGACATGTTCGTGATCTTCGGGACGGGAGAGGGCCGGTGCCGCAAAATCCGCATGGCGCGGATTTTCAAACAGACCCCTACTTCGCCTCGGCGATCAGCTTCTGGGCGACAGGGCTGGTCCAGTCGTTGCCGCCCGACCAGCGCCAGACCTCGCGGCCCTGACTGTCGAACAGGATCGTCTCGGGCAGGTTGCCGCCGTACTTGAAGCCGAGATCGCCCTCGTTGTCGGTCCACGGCGCGATGTGCTTGAGCTTGCGGCGCTGGAGTATCTCGGCGGCCTTGTCGGGCTGGCCCATGTTCTGCGAGATCGGCAGGATCTTCACCGGATAGTCCGCCTTCGCCGCCAGCGTATCGAGCGTTGGCAGTTCCGCGACGCAGGGCGCGCACCATGTCGCCCACAGGTTCACCAGCACCGGCTTGCCCTTCAGCGAGGTCAGCTCCAGCTTGTGGCCGGAGACGTCGACCAGCGTGATCTGCGGCAGCGGCTCGCCCTTGTGCGAACGGTCGAGCGTGCCGGTCACGGCGGGCGCCGGTGCGGCAGTGGCGCTAGCGGCAGGCGTATCGCTGGCCTCCTGCGACGGTGCAGGTTGCGCGGCGTCCTTGCTTTGCCTATCGCAGCCCCCGGCGAGGAGCGTGGCTGTCCCCGCCAGCGATGCGAGGATTAGCGACTTGAGCGATTTCGAAGAGAGCAAGGCAGGCGGCTCCAACCAGATGTGGGGCGGACGGTTCGCGGAAGGACCGTCGGCGATCATGCGCGAGATAAATGCCTCGATCCCCTTCGACAAGGCGCTGTGGCGTCAGGATATCGCCGCCAGCAAGGCACATGTCGCGATGCTGGGCGCCTGCGGCATCGTTTCGGCGGCAGATGCCGTGACGATCCGCGACGGTCTGGATGCGGTCGCGGCGGAGTACGAGGTCAGCGGAGTCCCGGAAAACTGGGATCTCGAAGACATTCACATGACCACCGAAAGCCGCCTTGCCGAACTGATCGGCCCGGCGGCAGGCCGCCTGCATACCGCACGCAGCCGCAACGATCAGGTCGCCACCGATTTCCGTCTGTGGGTCCGCGATGCGATGGATCAGGCGATCTCGGGGCTCGACGCCCTGCAGGTCGCGCTCGTCGCGCGCGCGGGTGAACATGCCGATTCGATCATGCCCGGCTTCACGCATCTGCAGACCGCGCAGCCGGTGACGCTCGGCCATCACCTGATGGCCTATTACGAGATGATCGGGCGCGACCGTTCGCGCTTTGCCGATGCGAGGAAGCGGATGAACCGCAGCCCGCTGGGCGCAGCAGCGCTGGCAGGCACCGGCTTCCCGATCGACCGGACGATGACCGCGAAAGCGCTGGGCTTCGACGCGCCGACCGACAACAGCCTCGATTCGGTGTCCGATCGCGACTTCGCGCTCGATTACCTGATGGCCGCCAGCCAGTGCGCCCTGCATCTCTCGCGTCTGGCGGAAGAGTTTATCATCTGGGCCAGCCAGCCGTTCGGCTTCGTCGCGCTGCCTGACAGCCTTTCCACCGGCAGCTCGATCATGCCGCAGAAGAAGAACCCGGACGCTGCCGAACTGGTGCGCGGCCATTCGGGACGGATCACCGGTTGCCTGATGGCGCTGATGATGACGATGAAGGGCCTGCCGCTCGCCTATTCGAAGGACATGCAGGACGACAAGCCGCCGGTGTTCGAGGCCGCCGGGCTGCTGGCGCTGTCGATCGCGGCGATGACCGGCATGGTTGCCGAGACCCGCTTCAAGACCGACCGCATGCGCAGCGCCGCCGAACTCGGCTTTGCGACCGCGACTGACCTTGCCGACTGGCTGGTGCGTGAGGGTGATATCCCCTTCCGCGAGGCGCACCACATCACTGGCGCAGCGGTCAAGCTGGCGGAGACGCGCGGCCTTGCGCTCGACCAGTTGCCGTTGGACGACCTGAAAGCCATCGACAGCCGCATCGACGAGCGCGTATTCAAGGCGCTCTCGGTCGAGGCCTCGGTCGCCGCGCGCAAGTCGCACGGCGGTACGGCGCCCGATCAGGTTCGTCTGCGTGTGGCCGAGGCGCGCGTGGCGCTCGGTCTGGAGTGATTGAATTGATGCGTTTTTCCGGCAAGATCGCTGTCGTTTCCGCTCTCGCACTGTCGCTTGCGCTGGCCGCCTGCGGGCAGCGTGCAGAGCTGAAACCGCCCAAGGGCGCGATGCTTCCGCCCGCGCCCTATGGCGTGAGCGAGCGTCCGAATTCGACAGCGCTGCTCAAGACGCCGACGATCGCGATCCCGGAGCGCAACCTCGAACTGCGCACCAAGTCGGAAACGCGCGAGGACGATCCGTTCAACCTGCCGCCGCCGGAAAAACCCGATCCGACAGCGACTTCGACGCCGTCCGATACGCCGACCGCGAACCCGACAGAAACGCCCACAACCGGGGCACAGGGCAACTGAGCCCGCCACAGGACCGTCCATGAACCATTTCGACATTACAGACGGCGTGCTTCACGCCGAACAGGTCTCGCTGGCCGAAATCGCCCGTGAGGTCGGCACCCCGGTCTATGTCTATTCGCGCGGCACCATCGCCCGCCACGCCCGCGTGTTCCGCGAGGCGCTGGCTGCCGTGGACCGGGTCCACATCGCCTTCGCGGTGAAGGCGAACCCGAACCTTGCGGTGCTGCGTCTGCTGGCCAGGGAAGGCTACGGTGCCGATGTGGTCTCCGAAGGCGAGATGCGCCGCGCGTTGGCGGCGGGTATCCCGGCGCAGGACGTGGTATTCTCGGGCGTGGGCAAGACGACGCGTGAACTGGTCGCCGCGCTCGAAGCCGGGATCGGCCAGTTCAACCTCGAAAGCGAGGAAGAGGGCCACGAACTGGCGGACATCGCCGAGGCCCGCGGGCTGGTCGCCTCTTGTGCGCTTCGCGTGAACCCCGATGTCGATGCCAAGACCCATGCCAAGATCTCGACCGGCAAGGCCGAGAACAAGTTCGGCGTCGCCTATGATCGTGCTGCCGGGATCTATGCCCGCCTTGCCGCGCGTCCCGGCCTGATGATGCGCGGGCTGGCCGTGCATATCGGCAGCCAGATCACCGACCTCGAACCCTCGCGCCAGGCCTTTGCCAAGATGGGCGACCTGATGCGCGCGATCCGCGCGGACGGTTTCGCGGTCACGCACATGGACCTCGGCGGCGGTCTGGGCGTGCCGTACAAGACCACCGATGTGCTGCCCGGTCCCGCCGAATACGGCGCGATGGTGGCCGAGGTCACGAAGGACTGGGACGTCACCGTGATGTTCGAGCCGGGCCGCGTGATCGTCGGCAATGCCGGGCTGCTTGTGACCGAAGTGGTGCGCGTGAAGCAGGGCACGGGCGCGCCGTTCGTGGTCGTCGACGCGGCGATGAACGACCTTGCCCGCCCGGCGATGTACGATGCCTGGCACGATTTCGACGCGGTGACGCCTTCGGGCGAGACCATGGTGGCCAACATCGTCGGCCCGATCTGCGAAAGTTCGGATACTTTTGCGATGGGTCGCACCATCGACGTGGTGAAGGCGGGCGATCTGGCGGTGTTCCGCACGGCGGGCGCCTATGGCGCGACGATGGCGAACACCTACAACAGCCGCGCGCTGGTGCCCGAAGTCATGGTCGATGGCGACAAGTGGGCGCTCGTCGCCGCGCGTATCGAGCCCTCGACCATCCTTGCTGCCGAGCAGGTGCCTGACTGGCTGGCGTAAGGTATGTTGAAACCAGCCCCGTGCGAGGCGTGACCTTACACGGGGCTGTCTCGAAGCGCTGCCTCAGTGAATGACCGCGCAGGCGATGCGGTCGCCCGCGCCGCCGATCGGCTGGGTGGTGTAGTCGTCGGGCTTGGCGTGGATCACCAGCGCCGAGCCATCGGCATCGAGCAGTGCGGGGCGCCCGCCTTCGCCGTGGAGCGAGGCCAGCGTCGAATGCAGCTCGACCATCGCCTTGCCCTTGGCATCGACGTAGAGGTTTGGCAGGTCGCCCGCGTCGTTCTCACCCTGCATCATGAAGCCGTGAACGACGGGCGTCTGCATATGGACATGCGCGCCTGCGGCCTTGAACATGGCGTCGCTGCAATCGCCTTTTTCATGGAAATGCATGCCGTGCCAGCCTGCGGGCAGGCCACGGGCATCGACGCGCAGCAACACGCCCGAGGCCGTTTCCTTGAGGCTGATGGTGCCGATCGCCTTGTGGGCGGTGTCGTAGATCGTGCCGGTCGCGGTATCAGCCGCAGTGCCGGGGGCGGGTGCCTGGGCGCTGGCGGCCGTGCACAGGCCTGCCATGAGCAGGAGGGCGGAGAGCTTTCCGATATGGGGGGGCATTCGCAGTTCCTTCGTTGAGATGAACGTTCGGTGCGCTTGTGCTGGGTATGCGTCGCAATAGCGGTGCGGTCCAGACAAAAGGCGCCGCGATTTCAGCGCGGGAGTGTGAATCTGGAGCTTGCTGGCATAACCGCCGTGCAGCCGCTAGGCTCCCGGCCATGATCGAAAGCCTGCCGCTGTTCCACCGCATCGCCGACGCGCCCGTGATCGTCATGGGCAGCGGCGATGCCGCCGAGGCCAAGCGGCGACTGGTGGCGCGCGCGGGCGGACGGATTTTCACCCAGCTTGCCGAGGGCACCGCGGCAGGGGCCAGGCTGGCGTTCCTCGCTTTCGAGCCGGAAGAGGGTGTTCTCGCCGAGCGCCTTGTCGCCGAGGCCCGCGCGGCCGGATTGCTGGTGAACGTCACCGATCGTCCGGCCTTGTGCGATTTCACCGTCCCCTCGATCCTCGACCGCGCGCCGTTGCTGCTCGCCATCGGTACGGGCGGCGCTTCGGCGGGGCTCGCCAAGGCGGTACGGCTGCGGCTGGAAGCGCTGTTGCCGCAAGGGCTGGGGCGCCTTGCGCGTGCGCTGGGCGAGGGGAGGCCACTGCTGCGCCAACGCCTTCCCGATGCCTCGGAACGCCGCCGCGCGCTCGACGCCGCGCTGGGCGAGGGCGGTGCGCTCGACCTCCTGCGCGAGCATCCCGAAGGCGCAGTGCCCCGCTGGCTGGAGGACGCGAGCGGCGGGCCCTCGGGCATGGTCGAGATCGTGTTGCGCAGTGCCGATCCCGAAGACCTGACCTTGCGCGAGGCGCGCCTGCTCGGCTCGGTCGACCTGCTGCTTCACGAACCTCGCGTGCCTCCCGCGATCCTCGACCGCGCCCGCGCCGACGCGGTGCGCGAGGTGCTGCCCGATGGCGCGACGGTGCCGGAGGCGCGGGCGGGCGAGGGCTTTGTCGTGGTACTGCGGGAGCCGTGATCGGGGGGGGGGCGGTGTTCGGCAGGGCTTCGCGTTGCTTGGCAGGCCTTCCGCCCACGCTTGTTATGCCCGCTCCCACCACCTTCGTCATTCCCGCGCAGGCGGGAATCCAGTTCCGCCCTCACGTCCACAGCACACCCTACCGTGTCACGCCGACTGGATCCCCGCCTGCGCGGGAATGACGAGGGTGGGGGACTGAGCGATATCTATCCTCAGAACATCCCCCCCGCCAGCGCGTCGATGGCGCCTTGCAGGATCACGGCGGCGGCGGCGGAATCGATGCGTTCGGAGCGTTTGGCGCGGCTCATGTCCTGTGCGATCAGGCTGCGCTCGGCGCCGGAGGTGGACCAGCGCTCGTCCCACAAGAGGATCGGTAGGCCGAGCACGGCCAGATTGCGGGCATAGGCGCGGCTGGACTGCGCGCGCGGGCCGGAGGAGCCGTCCATGTTGAGCGGCAGGCCGATGACGATGCCCTTGACCGAGCGCTCGCGGATTAGCGCTTCCATCGTGGCCTTGTCGGCGCCGAACTTGCCGCGCTTGATCGTTTTGCCGGGTGAGGCAAAGCGCCAGCCGGCATCGCAGAACGCGGTGCCGATGGTCTGGGTGCCAAGGTCCAGCCCCAACAGCGCACCGCCGCCGGGCAGGGCGTCGCGGTAATCGAGGGCACCAGTGAGGATCGGCGCTAGCGCTGCCTTCTGGCTCGTGCCGTCGTTCTTGGTGCCGCCGTCTTCAGCTGCGCCTGATGTGTCGTCCATATCTCTACCCGGTGCTCGAAATCCGCCCTGAGATTGGCCCAGAACAGCATCACGTCGTAGAGATGATAGTTGTTTCCGGGAAGCACGTAAGGCCCAAGATCGAGGTCTGGCGGCGATCCGATGTGGAGAATGTCGTCCGGGCCGCAGCGCGCGGGCACCACGCCGGGGGCGAGCGTGCCGGTCCAGGTCTTGAAGTCGGGCACCAGTGTGCCGAGGTTCGCCTTCGCGCCTGCCTCGATGGGGGCCTCGATGGGCGGCGGAGCATCGGTGGCGCTGTCTTCGGGCTCGGCAGAGGCCGTGCTGTGCTGCGATGCAGGCGTACCGCTGGCCGTAGGATCAGGAGCAGGCTCCATCGAGGCGCCCGTCAGCGGGTTGGTGCACAGGAACGGGCTGTTGCCCACGTGCTGGAAGTCCAGCCCCATGCGGCGGCCATAGGCGCGGCGCAGCATCTGTGTCTCGTCCGGGTCGGCGAAGCTGATCCAGCTGGCGACGCAGCCGGTGGAGTCCGCATCGTGGCACGCGGGCAGGCCCATGCGCGGCAGGTCGTGCTCCAGCGAGACTGGCCAGCCCACCGCATAAACCGCGACGATCCGGCGCGCGAGAGGCTGCCCCGCGACCCGGTCGCGCATCAGGCGGCGCAGCATGAAGGCGCCCTGGCTATGCCCGGCAAGGACGATCGGCTCGTCCTTGGGCACGTTTTTCAGAAACACGTCGAAGGCGGCGAGCACGTCGCCGTAAGCGAGTTGCAGCGCCTGGCTGGCCTGCGGGTCATCGGTCAGGAACGCACCAACGGCGGCCTGCCGATAGCGCGGGGCCCACAGGTCGAGCGTGGCGTTGAACGGTGTCGCGTTGGCCTTCACGAACAGGCGCGCGCGGCCGTTCGCCTCGGGATCGTCCAGACTGGCGTTCCACGCCGAGCGGGCGACGAAGCTGGTCGGGTGGACGAAGAACACCGCGACGCGCAGCGGCGTCTCGGGCGGCTGGACGCCGGGCGGTAGCCAGCGGGCGGGATCGTTCTGTGGGTTGCCCCCGGCCGAGGCCGGACGCGAAATCCACAGGCGCGGATCGTTGTAGGCCCCGGGGCTGACGGGAGGTTGGCGGACGAACTTCGCGGTCGGCACGAAGGCCATCTCGGTCAGTTCGTCGGCATAGATGCGCAGGAGAATGACCGCAGCGAGGGCGAGGACCACGAGGCCGGCGACGGCGTAGAGGAACTTGCGGGCCATCCGGGGACTGTCGTCAGTCGCCGGATGCAGCGCTGGCGGCGGCGACTTCGGCGGCGTGGTCGAAATCCTCGCGGTTGTGCGTGGCCTGCTGCTCCAGCCAGATCTTGATCATCGCCACCAGCGGATCGGCGAGGATCAGGCCGATTACGCCGAACAGCACGCCCATGATGAGCTGCGCGGCCAGCACCAGCGCCGGGGGCAGGTCCACCGTCTTGCGGGCGATCACGGGCACGATCACATAGCCGTCGATCAGGTGGATCATGACGTAGACGCCGATGGTGTAGAAGCCCATCTGCATGCCGCCGGAAAAGCCGACGAGGATCATCAGCATGCCCGAAATCGGCGCGCCGATATTGGGCATGAACGCCAGTAAGCCGGTGATGAGGCCCAGCAGCGCCGCCATCGGCACGCCGTAGCCCTGCAGCATCGCCCAGGTGAACACGCCCTCGATCACCATGCCGATCACGCGCCCGAACAGCAGGCGGCGCAGCGCGTGGCCCATCATCCGGGTGGTCTTCTCGAAGTGGCGGCGGCGGTCCTGCGGCAGCACCCACGCCACGCCGCGGCGATAGAGGCGCGGCTCCAGCGCGAAGTAGATGCCCAGCACCACGATCAGGAACACCGTCGTCACCGCGCCGATCAGGCCGCCGAGCGCTGCCGTCACCTGTCCGATGCCGGAAAGCCCCTCGTGCAGCAGGTTGCGCCAGTCGCCGATGCGCAGGTCGATGCCGTGATGGTCCAGCCAGAGCAGCAGTTCGCGGCCCTGCTTCTCGATGGTGGCGGGAAGCTGCGTTGCCTGCGTGGTGATCTGGTTGCCCGCGAAATGCGTCATCCACACGAAGAACAGCGCGGCGGCGAGCAGCACGATCCCCACGCACCAGGTGCGCGGGATCGGGATCACGCGGGCTACAAGGCGCGCGCCGCCGTCGATCAGGCTGCCGAAGACGATGCCGCCGAAGATCACCATCAGCGATTGCGAGAGGAACGCCACCAGCGCGAAGGCGGCGACCATGCCGACCCACACCAGCGCCTTGCGCACTTCGGTGCGGACCAGCGGATCGGCGATGTCGGTCGGCCCGGTATAGGCGACCATGGGCGTGGCATCCGCCCGAGGGTCTGCCGGGGTTTCCGTGTGATGCGTGCCCCCGCTCGCCATCAGTGCCCCCTTGCCATCAGTGGGGCGTCGTTTCCGCCAGCGAGACGCCGGGCTTGGTCACGGTGCCGTAGGCGGCCTTGGCGGCGGCCTCGTCGATCTTCGGGCGCAGGCTGGTGAAGGCACGGCCGCTGCGCAGCGCGTGGAACCAGCTGATCGGGTTCCAGCTTTCGGTGCCGTTGAGCGAGAAGGTCAGGAACTCTGCCCGGCCACCGATGTCGGAGAGCGGGACGGGACCGCCAAGGCCATTGCCCCACAGCGGTTCGCGGCTGTCGGCCGAATGGTCGCGGTCATCGCCCATCACGAAGACCTGACCCTTGGGAACCGTGATTTCGGGATAGTGGTCCAAGGGCTGATCCATGTGGTCGATAATGTCGTAACTCGCGCCGTTGGGCAGGGTTTCACGATAAAGCGGCAGTTCGCATACTTCCTTGCCCGAAGGCAGCTTGCCCTTGAGGCCGGGGAAGGTCTCTTCCTCGCACGGCTGATCTGGATCGACCGCCAGTTCCAGCGCGGGCTGCGCGCGCTGCGGCACCGGCTTGCCGTTGAGCACGATCTGGCCGTTGACCACGGCGATGCGGTCTCCGGGCAGGCCGACGACGCGCTTGATGAGGTCTTCCTTGCGGTTGCGCGGCACGACGATCACGATATCGCCGTACTGCGGGGTCTTGCCCGCGATCCGCCAGGTGCCGCGCGGCATCAGGTGGAAGCTGAGCGAGGACCAGTCCCAGCCATAGGGATACTTCGAGACGACCAGCCGATCGCCGACCAGCAGGTTGGGCATCATCGAGATCGAGGGGATGTAGAACGGCTTGGCCACGAACGAATGGAACGCCAGCACCGCCAGCAGCATCACCGCCAGGCCGCGCAATTCGCGCCACCAGTTGACCTTCTCGCCGTCCTTGCTGCCGGTGCTGTCGCTGGGGGGCGTCTTGGTCATGGTCGTGGAAGCGGTCTCGGAAGTGTTGTTGGTCATGCGGAGGGGGCACCCGGATGCGGCGCGAGCGGGCGCGCCTCGATAACGACGAAGGCCTGTGCCCATGGATGGTCATCGGTGAGCGTGAGGTGAACCACCGCCTCGTGCCCTTCCGGTGTCATGCTGTCGAGCCGCGCCTTCGCGCCGCCAGTCAGCGCCAGCGTGGGGGCGCCGGAAGGGGCGTTGACGACGCCGATGTCCTTCATGAACACGCCTGCCTTGAACCCGGTGCCGACCGCCTTGGAGAATGCTTCCTTGGCGGCAAAGCGCTTGGCGAGGGTTCCCGCCACGGTATGCGGGCGCCGCGCGGCCTTGGCCTGCTCCAGATCGGTGAAGACGCGTTGGAGGAAGCGGTCACCATAGCGTTCGAGCGAATGGGCGATCCGCTCGATATTGCACAGGTCCGAGCCGAGGCCGATGATCATCGGTTGATCCACCATACGAAGGCGATATCGCCGAGTGCGATAACGACCGGGATCGCCAGCAGCACCCGCTTGCGACGCGGCACCTTGGCCACGGCGGCAGCGCAGACGCAGGCGATCGAGATGACGAAGCTGGCAAGGTAGAACAGGCGATAGGCGAGGAACACCCCGCTCCAGCTGCCGGGCATCAGCACGCTGCCCGCCGCGACATAGGATGTGACCAGCAGGGCCAGCATCGCCAGAATCCACAGCAGGGGGCGCACGATTTTCACGGCCGTCAACGAACCTCGTCCATCAGCGCGCGCATTTTCGCGACGCTGGCTTCGAGGCCGATGAAGATCGCCTCGCCGATCAGGTAGTGGCCGATGTTGAGTTCGGCGATCTGGGGAATGGCGGCGATCGGCTGGACGTTCTCGTAAGTCAGGCCATGCCCGGCGTGCGGCTCGATACCGTTCTTGGCGGCGAGCGCGGCCATGTCGGCAATGCGCTTCAGCTCGATCTCGACCTGCTCGTCGGTAGCATGGGCATATTCGCCGGTGTGGAATTCGACCACCGGTGCGCCCAGCTTCATTGCCGCTTCGATCTGTATCGGTTCGGGGGCAATGAACAGGCTGACGCGCACGCCCGCGTCGGCAAGGCGCGCACAGATCGGCGCGAGGCGGTTGTGCTGCCCGGCAGCGTCGAGCCCGCCTTCGGTGGTGCGTTCCTCGCGCCGTTCGGGCACGATGCAGGCGGCGTGCGGACGATGGCGCAGCGCGATTTCCAGCATCTCGTCGGTCGCCGCCATCTCCAGATTGAGCGGCAGGCCGGTGGCGGCAGCCACGCGCGAGATGTCGTCGTCCTTGATGTGGCGGCGGTCCTCGCGCAGATGCACGGTGATGCCGTCTCCGCCCGCGCGCGCCACGATCTCCGCCGCGCGAACCGGATCGGGATGAACGCCCCCGCGCGCGTTACGGATCGTCGCCACATGGTCGATGTTGACGCCGAGGCGCAGCTTCGCGGGAGAAAGGACGTTCATGCCGGGTTCCTGGGCTGGAGAATGCGGAAAGTGTCGATAAGGCCTTAGAGCCTGACCTTAGGGTTGTGCGCGGCTGCCCGGCTTGATCGCGGGGGTCTTGGCGAGTTCGGCGGGAACTTCTTCCGGCGCATACGTCGGGAAGTTCAGCGCGACGAGCGGGAAGAACGGCACGCCGAGGTCCACGGCGCCTGCGGTGCGATCCACCAGCGAGGCGGCGGCGATCACGCGCGCGCCGGTCTCTTCGATGGCCTTGATCGCCTCGCGGCTGGACAGGCCGGTCGTCACCACGTCCTCGACCATCAGCACGCGGTCAGACGGCTCCAGCGAGAAGCCGCGGCGCAGCTCGAACGTGCCGGTCGGGCGCTCGACGAACATCGCGTCGACCTGCAACGCGCGGCCCATCTCCTGACCGATGATCACGCCGCCCATCGCGGGCGAGACCACCTTGGTGATCTGGCGGCGCAGGTCATGCGGCAGCTTGGCGGCGATGGCGACGGCCAGGCGCGCGGCGCGATCGGGGTTCATCAGCACGCGGGCGCATTGCAGGTAGTGCGCGCTGTGGCGTCCCGAGGAGAGGAGGAAGTGTCCTTCGAGCAGGGCCTTGCTCTGGCGGAACTCGGCGAGGACGTCTTCTTCGAGCATTGCGAAATGGCTCCCTTCGCGTGTCATGGCGGCGCGGGCGAAGGCATTCGCTCCGATCCCGAGCCCGAAATTTCCTAGAGTCGCTTGAGACGACCGGCAAGCGCGCGTATAGCCATGTGAGAGACGGGGGCAAGAAGCTCCCGCTTATACAAGAGAGGATGCGCGCGCCCGGACGTACGGGAAAGGCCTGGACACTCGAAATCCGTCCTCCCCCCAACCGTTCTGCCGTGCCGATGCAGCCCGATCTCGATGCGCACCATGACGCGCGGCTTGATGCGGTGGGAGTGACGATGACAGGCAGGGCGGCGGGACACATCGTTGGCAGGACTTTCGTGCAGGGGGCGGTCGCTTTGGTGGGGGGGCTTGTGGCCTTCGGTCTGGGGATCGGGTCCGCCCTTGCGCAGGCGGCGGTAAAGGCCCCGGCTGCTGCGCCTGCCGCAGCCGCCACGACACCTGCCGCCACACCCGCCTATATCCCGATGACGCCGACGCCGGGCATCGGCATGCCGGTGGACGGCGGGATCGGCATGCAGCGCCAGTTCTCGCCGACCGGGCAATATGCCGAGTGGATCCATGACGCGGTGCTGCTGCCGGTGCTGGTGGTCATCTGCCTGTTCGTGCTGATCCTGCTGGGCATCGTTGCGGCGCGCTTCAACAACCGGCGCAATCCAACGCCTTCGCGCACCAGCCACAATACCGCGCTCGAAGTGATCTGGACGCTGGCGCCGGTGTTCATCCTGCTGGGCATCGCGGTGCCCTCGTTCGACCTGATCGCCAAGCAGTACAAGCCCGCGCCTGCCAATGCGCTGACCATCAAGGTCACGGGCAACCAGTGGTTCTGGAGCTACAGCTATCCCGACAACGGCGATTTCGAGGTGATCTCGAACATGCTGAATGTGCCCGGACAGCCGGTGATAAACGCAGGCGTGCGCTATGTCGGCTCGAAACCGTGGGACGGGCCTTCGCATCTGGAGGTCGACAACCGCATGGTCGTGCCCGCCGGAGAGCCGATCCGCCTGCTCATTACCGCCACCGACGTGATCCACTCCTTCGCGGTGCCGTCCTTGTGGTTCAAGCTGGATGCGGTGCCGGGAAAGATCAACGAACGGGTGCTCTATGTCGAAAGGCCGGGGGTCTATTACGGCCAGTGCTCGGAACTGTGCGGGGCCAAGCACGGCTTCATGCCGATCGCGGTCGAGGCGCTGCCGCGTGACAGGTACAATGCCTGGGTGATGACCCATGCGGGCGCGAAGGTGGACGCGCACCGTCCGGCGCCAGTGCTGGCGCTGGTGAACCCCGCGCCTGCCGTGCCCGCCGCACCCCAGACCCAAGCCGACTGACCGGGAGGAAGAGACCATGGCCACTACCATCGACCACTTCCACGGCAACGTCGAAGACCACGGCGCCCACCACACGGGGCACTCGCATGACCACAAGCCCGCGTTCTTCGCGCGCTGGTTCATGTCCACCAACCACAAGGACATCGGCACGATGTACCTGATCTTCGCGATCGTCGCGGGGATCGTGGGCGGCGCGGTCTCGGGCCTGATGCGTCTGGAACTGGCAGAGCCGGGCATCCAGTACCTGGGCACCATCGCGCGGCTGTTCGGTGAGAAGAACCCCGATTTCACCACCACGCTGCACACCTGGAACGTGCTGATCACCGCGCACGGCCTGATCATGGTGTTCTTCATGGTGATGCCCGCGATGATCGGCGGCTTCGGCAACTGGTTCGTGCCGCTGATGATCGGCGCGCCGGACATGGCCTTCCCGCGCATGAACAATATCTCGTTCTGGCTGACGGTGGCGGGGTTCTGCTCGCTGATGGCCTCGGCCTTCGTGCCGGGAGGGACGGGCCTTGGCGCCGGGACCGGCTGGACGGTCTATGCCCCGCTCTCGACCTCGGGTTCGCAGGGGCCGGCGGTGGACTTCGGCATTTTCGCGCTGCATCTGGCGGGTGCAGGCTCGATCATGGGCGCGATCAACTTCATCACCACCATCTTCAACATGCGCGCGCCGGGGATGACGCTGCACCGCATGCCGCTTTTCGTGTGGTCGATGCTGGTGACGGCGTTCCTGCTGCTGCTCTCGCTGCCGGTGCTGGCCGCCGCGATCACCATGCTGCTGACCGACCGCAATTTCGGCACGACCTTCTTCGAGGCGTCGGGCGGCGGCGATCCGGTGCTCTACCAGCACCTGTTCTGGTTCTTCGGGCACCCGGAAGTCTACATCATGATCCTGCCGGGCTTCGGGATCATCAGCCAGGTGGTGTCCACCTTCAGCCACAAGCCGGTGTTCGGCTATCTGGGCATGGTCTACGCGATGGTGGCGATCGGCGCGGTGGGCTTCATCGTCTGGGCGCACCACATGTACGCCACCGGCCTGTCGGTGGACGTGAAGATGTACTTCACCGGCGCCACGATGCTGATCGCGGTGCCCACCGGCATCAAGATCTTCTCGTGGATCGCGACGATGTGGGGCGGCTCGGTGGAGTTCAAAAGCCCGATGGTCTGGGCTTTCGGCTTCATCTTCCTGTTCACCGTGGGCGGCGTGACCGGGGTGGCGCTGGCCAACGGCGGCTTCGACGACGGGGTTCACGATACCTACTATGTCGTCGCGCACTTCCACTACGTGCTCTCGCTGGGCGCGGTGACGGCGCTGTTCGCCGGGTTCTATTACTGGTTCCCCAAGATGAGCGGGCGGATGCACTCCGAACTGCTCGCCCACATCCATTTCTGGATCTTCTTCGTGGGGGTTAACACGATCTTCTTCCCGATGCATTTCCTGGGACTGCAGGGCATGCCGCGCCGCTATCCGGACTATGCGGAAGCCTATACTTACTGGAACCACATCGCCAGCATCGGCTACCTGATCATGGCCGCCAGCCTTGTCGTGTGGCTGGCGAACATCGCTTATGCCTATATCGCGGGCAAGCGCGCTGCCGACAACTATTGGGGCAATGGCGCGACGACGCTGGAGTGGACGCTGACAAGCCCGCCGCCCTATCACCAGTTCGAGACGCTGCCGGTGATCGAGTCTCCCGGTCACGAACCTGCCCATCCGGCCGGAGCGTGAGCGCGAAACGTGGCGGAAAATTACTCCAACATATTGATAAAGCGTAATTTACGGGGTGGACATATTGCCACCTCGAAATTCGCGACAAACGGTTTTATAGGCGCCGCCATGATGCCCCCCCGTACGTCTGTTTCCGAAGCCTCCACGCAGCCTGCCGCGCCGGTGGCCCTGTGGCGCGACCTGCTGGCGCTGACCAAGCCCAAGGTTATCAGCCTTGTGGTCTTCACCGCGATCTGCGGCCTGATCGCGGCGCCGGTGCGGATCGATCCGGTGCTGGGCTTCACCGCGATCCTGTGCATCGCGCTGGGCGCAGGCGGGGCCGCCGCGCTCAACCAGTGGTGGGAAGCGGACCTCGACGCCGGGATGCGCCGCACCGCCAACCGACCGCTGCCGCAGGGGCGCCTCCAGCGTTCGACCGCGCGCGATTTCGGGATCGGCATCTGCGCCGCCTCGGTGCTGCTGATGGGCCTGGCGATCGGCTGGCTGGCCGCCGCGATCCTGCTCGTCTCGATTGTCTACTACTCGGTGATCTACACCATCTGGCTGAAGCCCCGCACCCCGCAGAACATCGTCATCGGCGGCGGCGCGGGCGCGTTTCCGCCGCTGATCGGCTGGATCGCGGCGACCGGACACATCACCCCGATGCCGCTGGTGCTGTTCGCGATCATCTTCTTCTGGACCCCGCCGCACTTCTGGGCGCTCGCGCTGTTCGTGAAGAGCGATTACGCCAAGGTCGGCATTCCCATGATGCCGGTGGTGGCGGGCGAGAAGGCGACGCGCCGCCACATCATGGGCTATGCGGTGCTGCTGCTGCCGCTTTCGATGGTGCCGTGGTTCCTGCCCAACGAGGCGACCGGGCCGGTCTATGGCCTCAGCGCCATGGTGCTCTCGCTGGCGTTCCTCGCACTTTCGCTGCGCGTGGGTCTGCGCACCCGGCAGGGCGAGGCGGATCGTATGGTCCCCGAAAAGCAGCTGTTCGCCTATTCGGTGATCTATCTGTTCCTGATCTTCGCGGCGCTGGTGCTCGACCGCTTCGTGGCGTTCTGACGCGATGACCGGCGCGCCCGATCCTGATCTCGATCCCGATCAGACCCGGCGCCGGACCATTCGCCGCAACAGCCGCGTGACAGCGCTGGTTCTGGCGGCTTTCGTCATTCTGGTGTTCTTCATCTCCATCGCCAAGATGGCGCACGGGGCCTACGGGGGATGACGAAGGCGCCCGCCCGGCCTCGCAGCAACCTGCGGGTCGGCGCGATGGCGCTGGGCGTCGCCTGCGCGATGCTGGGCATGGGCTTTGCCGCGGTACCGCTCTACCGCATCTTCTGCGAGGCGACAGGCTACGACGGCACCACCCGCCGCGTGGATGAGGCGCAGGCCGCGCAGATCGTCGATTCCGGCCGGACGATCTCGGTCCGCTTCGATGCCAATGTGGAACGCGGGATGCCGTGGCAGTTCAGGCCCCTGCAGGCGACCGACACCGTGTCCATCGGCGCGCGCGACATGGCGCTTTTCTGGGCGAAGAACACCTCCGACAAGCCGATTACCGGCACCGCCAGCTTCAACGTCGAGCCCGAGCAGGCCGCGCGCTTCTTCAACAAGATCCAGTGCTTCTGCTTCACCGCGCAGACGCTCGGCCCCGGTGAGGAAGTGCGCATGCCGGTGGTCTACTACATCGATCCCGCGATCCTGAACGATCCCGATAACAAGGACGTCCAGCAGATCACGCTGAGCTATACCTTCCACGAAACCCCTTCCGCTCCCGATCCGAAGGCGCTGGACCGCAAGGGCGCGTGACGCTAACCTGTCGATTACTGGGAGACCCGGCCGCCAAGCGCCGGGCCGTGAGAACATAGCAACAGGCCCGTGTGCCGGGCCGTCGATAACGGGGATGAAGAGGCCATGTCGGGCGTCAAGAATCACGATTATCACATCCTCCCGCCGGACATCGCGCCGCTGGCGACGACGATCGGCGCGCTGATGACCACCACCGGCCTGGTGCTGTTCATGCACGACATGCCGGGCGGCACATTCGTTCCCTGGCTTGGTCTTGCGATCCTGCTCGCCTCGATGTGGATGTGGTTCGCCAAGATCATCGACGAGGCGAAGGCGGGCGATCACACCCCGGTTGTCCAGCTGCACCAGCGCTACGGCATGATCCTGTTCATCGCCTCGGAAGTGATGTTCTTCGTTGGCTGGTTCTGGGCATTCTTCGATTTCTCGCTGTTCCCGTCGAAACTTGCCGAGGCCGTCGCCGGGCAATGGCCGCCCAAGGCGGTGGAGGCGGTGATCGATGCCTTCGACCTGCCGCTGCTCAATACGCTGATCCTGCTGTGCTCGGGCACCACCGTCACCTGGGCGCACCATGCGCTGATCCACGGCGACCGCGAGGGGCTGAAGAAGGGCCTGACCGCGACGATCGTGCTCGGCCTCCTGTTTACCTCGATACAGGCCTACGAATACCTGCACGCGCCGTTTCCCTTCGGCGTGAATACCTATGGTTCGGCCTTCTACATGGCGACGGGGTTCCACGGCTTCCACGTGATCGTCGGCACCATCATGCTGATCGTCTGCCTGATCCGCGCTCACAAGGGAGACTTCACCCCGCGCCAGCACTTCGGGTTCGAGGCGGCGGCGTGGTACTGGCACTTCGTCGACGTGGTGTGGCTGTTCCTGTTCGTGGCGGTCTATGTCTGGGGCAACTGGGGCGCGGTGGTTGAGTAGCGCGCTCGGTTTAGGCGGGGGAGAGGCCGCGCCGGACATGCCGGACCCGGCGCCACGGACGCGCCATCGCCTGCCGGTACTGGCGACCGCGGTGGTGCTCGCCGCCGTGGCGATGATGGTCTGGCTGGGGTTCTGGCAGATCCGCCGCCTGCACGAAAAGGAGGCGCTGCTCGCCCGCTTCGCCGAGGCCCGCGCCCAGATCGCCGAGGTAGACTGGCCTGCGCAGTGGCCCACCGATCCCGACAAGGGCTACGAACTCACCTATCGCCGCGCGCAATTGATGTGCAGCGCCGTGACCGAGCGATCCTCGATGGCGGGGCACAATGCAGCGGGCGAATCGGGCATGGCGCAGACCGCGCGCTGCGCACTGCCCGGTGGCGGCTTCGCGCTGGTGGTGATGGGCTGGTCGCAGAGCCCGATGGCGGGCACCGCGTGGCCGGGCGGCGAAGTCCACGGCATGATTGCACCGGGGCCGCGCCTTGTCGCCGACCCGCCGCTGGCCGGGCTCCAGCCCAACGCGCTGCCCGATCCGGCGGACCTGCCGAACAACCACCTGTCCTACGCCGTCCAGTGGTTCGCCTTCGCCGCGATGGCACTGGCGATCTACGCCCTCGCCCTGCGCAAGCGGTTGGAGAAGGGGTAGACCTTCCTTTTTCGTCATTCCCGCCCTTCGGCTGGCCGGAAGGCCGGCCGCTCAGGGTGAACTGCCCACAGGGCAGGCGGGAATCCAGACTTGGCGGAACGCATCGAGTTTCGGCCCAAGGCGAGAGGGTGGAACTGGATTCCCGCCTGCGCGGGAATGACGACAGTGAGATGGGTGCTATGATCAGTCCCTTACACGAATGACGAAGGGTGTGGCGCCTATGTCCGCCTCGAACATTCTTGCGCCACTGCCCCCGTTCCGGGGCTTTTCATTTCGCGCCCTTGCGGCTAACCGCGCCCCGAAGGCCGAGATTTACAGGCGCCGAAGGAAATGAAGGGCTCCATGGACTACATCAGCACTCGCGGCAGCGCACCGGCGCTCGATTTCGAAGGCGCGACGCTTGCCGGCCTCGCGTCGGACGGCGGCCTCTACGTGCCGCGCGAGTGGCCGCGCTTCTCTGCCGACGAGATCGCCGCGATGGCGGGCCTGCCCTATGCCGAACTGGCCGCGAAGATCATGCAGCCTTTCGTGGGCGACAGCCTGACCTACGCGCGCCTGCTGGAACTGACCACCGAGGCCTACGGTCGCTTCGCGCACAAGGCGGTGACGCCGCTGGTCCAGCTGGACGAACAGCACTGGGTGCTCGAGCTGTTCCATGGCCCCACGCTGGCGTTCAAGGACGTGGCGCTCCAGCTGCTCGGCCTGTTCTTCGAGGAGTTCCTTAGCCGTTCGGACCGCAACCTGACGATCGTCGGCGCGACCTCGGGCGATACCGGCTCGGCGGCGATCGACGCCGTGGCGGGCCGCGCCAAGGTGGACGTGTTCATGATCCATCCCGAAGGCCGCGTCTCGGACGTGCAGCGCCGTCAGATGACCACGGTGCTTGCCCCCAACGTCCACAACATCGCCATCGACGGCTCGTTCGACGATGCGCAGGCGATGGTGAAGCGCATGTTCAACGACGCGGCGATGACCGACCGCTTTGCGATCGGCGCGGTGAACTCGATCAACTGGGCGCGCCTGATGGCGCAGGTGGTGTACTACTTCGCCGCCGCGCTGCAGCTGGGCGCGCCGCACCGCAAGGTGGCGTTCTCGGTGCCGACCGGCAACTTCGGCGACGTGTTCGCCGGGTATGTCGCCGCGCAGATGGGCCTGCCGGTCGAGACGCTGGTGGTCGCCACCAACGTCAACGACATCCTGCACCGCGCGCTGTCGAACGGTGACTATTCGCAAGGGACGGTCACGCCGACGGCGGCGCCTTCGATGGACATTCAGGTGTCCTCGAACTTCGAGCGTCTGCTGTTCGATCTGGGCGGTCGCGACGGCGCCGCGCTTGCCGAGCAGATGGCAGGCTTCGAAGCCACCAAGGCGATGCAGCTGACCAATGCGCAGCGCGAAGGGGCGGCGAAGCTGTTCCGCTCGGCCCGCACCGATGGCACCGAGATGGCGCACGCCATTCGCTGGGCCTGGGAGAACTGCGGTGAGCTGATCGATCCGCACACCGCCTGCGGCCTTGCCGCCGCGCGCGGTCTTGCACAAGCGGGCGGGATCGACGCGAGCATTCCGGTGGTCACGCTGGCGACCGCGCACCCGGCCAAGTTCCCCGAAGCGGTCGAGCGCTCGACGGGGCAGCGCCCCGGCCTGCCCGCGCGCATCGGCGATCTGTTCGAGCGTGAGGAGCGCTTCGTCTCGCTGCCCGGCACCTACGAGGCGATTGCCGAGTTCGTCGCCGGCCACGCCGCGCCCAAGGTCTGACGGGCAGGTTCCGATGGCAACGCTGAACACCCAGCCGCTGGTCCTTTCGGGTGAGGGTTGGGCCGATTACGGGCTCGTCGATTCGGGCCATGGCCGCAAGCTGGAGCGCTATGGCGACTATCGCTTCGTGCGCCCCGAGCCGCAGGCGATGTGGACGCCGCGTTCCGAACAGTGGGATGCCCACGGCGAATTCGTCCCCGGTTCGGACGAGGACGGCGGCGGCAGATGGCAGTTCGACAAGGCGGTGCCGCGCGACGGCTGGCCGCTGGCGTGGAACGAGGTCTCGTTTACCGCGCAGTGCACCCCGTTCCGCCATCTCGGCTTTTTCCCGGACATGGCGCCGGTGTGGGACTGGATGCGCGAGCAGCTGGCCGGGCGCAGCGATGCCGAGACGATGAACCTGTTCGGCTATACCGGCGTCGGCACCATGGCGTTGTCTGGCCATGGTCGCGTCACGCACGTCGATGCCTCCAAGAAGTCGGTGGCGCAGGCGCGCGAGAATGCCGCGCTGGCAGGGCTGGACGATCGCCCGGTGCGCTGGATGATCGACGATGCCGCCAAGTTCGCCGCACGCGAGGTGCGTCGCGGTCGTCGCTATGACGGCATCATCCTCGATCCGCCCAAGTTCGGGCGCGGGCCGGAAGGCGAAGTCTGGCGTCTGGAAGAGCACCTTCCTGCGCTGCTTGCCGATTGCCGCCGTCTGCTGGACGGAGACAGCCGCTTCCTGTTCCTGACGGTCTATGCCGTGCGCATGTCCTCTCTGGCGCTGGCCGGGCTGATGAACGAGCTGTTCGCCGATCTTCCGGGCACCATCGAGCATGGCGACCTGGCGGTGCGCGAAGATGTGCCGACGGATGGCACGTCGCCCCGGATGTTGCCTACCGCGATCTTCGCGCGCTGGTCCAATCCGGCCTGATTCGGGCTCTCGCTGATTTGAATGATGCCGCAGGCGTTCACCTGCGGTGAAAATGCTTTAGAGAGCCTTCCCATCATGGCCGATTCGCTCATTCTTGAAGTCGCCGACTTTGAAGTCGATGTCCTCACCGGCATCCTCTCCGAAGAAACCGGCAAGCCCCAGCCCCTGCGCATCACCATCGCGGTGCGCCTGACGCCGGAGCGTCACTACACCCCCGATACGCCGCTGACCGCCAGCAAGAACTACATGGACCTCAAGTTCGCGGCGCGCGAAGCGCTGCCCGAGGGCGTGCATTTCAAGCTGATCGAGGCAGTCGCCGATCATATCTGCGATACGCTGTTCCTGCAGGACGAGCGGGTCGAGGCCGTCACGGTCAAGATCGTCAAGCTCGCGATTGCCGAGAGCAGCGAGAAGATCGGCATCACGCTCACTCGCGACCGTCGCTGATCGGCGCTGCGGCTTGGCGTCGGCGATCTTTACCGCCCGGATATCCGGTCTGCCCGAAGCCCCGCTCGACGCGGCGGTGGATTTTCATGCGCGTGGATTGCCGCAGGTGCTGGCCGATGCGGCGCAGGCTGTGACAGAGGCGCCGGACGGGCTGCTGTGCCTGCTGTTCGCTGCCGCCAGCTACGAACATCGCGAATGGCGCCTTGCCGCCGTGCAGTCGCTGGCCCGCGCGCAGGCCCCCTTGCGGGTCAATGCGCTGGAAGGTGGCGACGAGGCGCAGGTCGCTGCCGCGCTCGACTGGCTGGAGAGTGTGCCCGGCGTGACCGGCCAATTGTTGCGCCTTGATGGAAATGCCGCAGGCTGAATGCTATATGGCAGGACAATGAACGTGCCTGCAACCGCGCCTGCCCCCCTGCATGCCCCTCTGGTTGACCAGTTCCGGCGCCGGATCAGCTATCTGCGCCTCTCGGTGACGGACCGCTGCGATCTGCGCTGCACCTATTGCATGCCCGAGCGGATGACCTTCCTGCCGCGCAAGGACGTGCTCAGCCTCGATGAACTGCATCGCATGGCGCTGGGCTTTATCGCGCGCGGAATTACGAAACTGCGCCTGACCGGGGGCGAACCGCTGGTACGCCGTGACGTGATCGATCTGATCCGCGCGCTCGGCCGCCGGGTGGGGGCGGATGACGGGCAGGCGGGCCTTGAGGAGCTTACCCTCACCACCAACGGCACGCGGCTTGCCGAATTTGCCGACGATCTGTTCGATGCCGGGGTGCGCCGCATCAACGTCTCGCTCGACACGCTCGACCGCGCGACCTTCGAGAAACTGACCCGCCGCGATTCGCTGGGGCAGGTGATGGAAGGGCTGGCGGCAGCGAAGGCAGCGGGGCTGAAGGTCAAGATCAACACCGTGGCTCTCAAGGGCGTAAACGAGGCCGAAATCGGCGAAATCATCGCCTGGGCGCACGGGCAGGGCTTTGCGATGAGCCTGATCGAGGTCATGCCGCTGGGCGAGGTCGAGGAGGATCGCTTCGACCATTATCTGCCGCTGACACAGGTCCGCGAAAGCCTGGAACGCCGCTGGACCCTGACGCCCAGCAGCTACCGCACCGGCGGCCCCGCGCGCTATGTCGATGTGGCGGAGACCGGCGGGCGGCTAGGCTTCATCACCCCGCTCACCAACAACTTCTGCGATGGCTGCAACCGCGTGCGCGTCACCGCGACGGGTCAGCTCTATGCCTGCCTTGGCGGCAGCGAGCAGGTGGACCTGCGTGCCGCAATGCGTAGCGACGATCCCGAGGCGGGGCTCAGCGCGGCGCTCGACGTGGCGATGGCGATCAAGCCCGCGCGTCACGCCTTCGCGATCGATCGCGCCGGGGCCGCGCCTGCCCTTGCCCGGCACATGTCGATGACGGGCGGCTAAGCGTATGGCGCTGAAACTGGTGTTCCTTGGCCGTCTGGAAGACGTGGCCGGCGCGGGCGAGCGCGAGGTCGCCTTCGTCCCAGACCTTGCCGCCTTGCGCGCCGCGCTGCCATCCGCACTGGCCGAAGTCCTCACAGGCCCTCGCGTGCGCGTGGCGATCAACGGCGTGCTGCTGGCGGACGATGCCACGGCGTTGCTGAACGATGGCGACGAGATCGCCTTCCTGCCCCCGGTCTCGGGCGGATGACGACGGATGTTCGCCTGCTCTCCGCCCCCTTCGATGCGGCGGCGGAGCTTGCAGGCTTCACCCGCAGCCATGGCGAGGCGGGCGGCGTGGTCAGTTTCCTGGGGCAGGTGCGCGCCGAATCGGCGGACGCGGCAAATGCCGTCGAGGCGCTGGATCTGCGGCATTACGGACCGCTCACGCTTCCGGCGATGGAGCAGCTTGCGGCAGGCGTCACCGCGCGCTGGACGCTGGAAGGGCTGCTGGTCCTCCACCGTATCGGCGAGATGGTGCCCGGCGATCCGATCGTGCTGGTCGCTGCCGCCGCGCGCCATCGCCGCGATGCCTTCGCCGCCGCCGACTTCGCGATGGACCACCTCAAGAGCGAATCGTGGTTCTGGAAGCGCGAGCGGCGCGGCGGGATCTGGCAATGGATCGAGCCGCGCGCGCAGGACCACGACGATCTCGCCCGCTGGAAATAACGCGACCTTTGCTCTGATTTGACCGGCATCAATGCCCACCGCTGCGCAGGCGGGCACAAGCGCCCTTGTCGGCAGGCGAGGCGTCCCGTTCGGTCAGGACGGATACGGCGAACCTTCAGGCGGCATTTCGTTCAGCCGGTCACGGCGGCGCACTTCCGGGCGATGGCATGTGCAGGGAAGGCAGGCGTTTTCGGGATGTCGACAGTCCACCGGCATCGGGCTGTTGTCTAAGGGGACGGCAGGCGCGCGACGAGGACCATCGGTGCTCTGCTGCCACCTCGGCAGAACATCGCCTCGCGTTCGTCCACCAGTTCCGGCGGCGCGGTCCGAAGGACCCATTCGTACGGGCGGCGGGCCGGGGGGCCTCGGTCGTCCGTGCGGATGGGTCCCTTTTTTGAGTCCGTTTGAAAATTCGCGCGATGCGAATTTTTGCGGCACCTGCCCCCTTTGTTTTTGGCGCCCCCACCCTGCCACCCACAGGATACTACCGTTAGGTGACAGGGTGAGGCAGAGGACCGACTCCTAGCCCTTCAAACGCCGGCTCAGCGAATCGACAGCAGCGTTTTCGGCCGTGACGATGCCGAGCACGGTCTCGCGCGCGGCGGTGATCGCCTGGAGTGAGGGCGTGTCACCCACCGGCGTCTGGTCCCTGGCATCGCTGTAGAGCGCATCGAGGTCCGCCATTGCGGAAGAGGCCCCGCCGCGGGCCGAATCGAGCTGCGCCATCGCGACTTGCGCATTGCCCCACGAATCGGAGCCGAGCGACGTGCCCGAGGCCGCCGAAATCTTGCGATCGGCATCGGCGCGCAGCGTCTGGAACTGCGAATCGGAATCTTTGGCGTACTTCACCAGCCCGGCCAGGCGCGTGGTGAGGTCGCTCGACGCCGGAGGCGGAGCGGGCGGCGTCGGCGCGGTATCGGGAGCAGGCGTCAGGCTGTTGTCGATTCGCTCGATCGGGCGTTGCGCCAGCGAGGGATAGCTGGAATTCGCGACGCAACCGGCCAGCAACAGCGAGGAAGCCGCAATCGAAAGGATGGGCAGCGAGCGGGCCGCAGCGAAACGGCGGAGGCGAAGACTTGCGCGGATCATGCATTCGCCATAGCACGATGCGCACGCAAGGCGAGGGGGCATCGGTGCCCCCATGAAGGGCGCATGATCCGCAGAAATGCGAGTCTTCTTCATGACAGTTCGCCTACTCTCCCGTTGACAGCGGGCCGGGGTTGCCCTAACGGCACCCACTCTTCCGGCCCCCGCATTTCATGTGCGGGAAGCCGGTGCGTCGCCCGCAAGGCTTCCCACGGTTCTTCGTAGGACCATAGCGGCCGGGGCAAAGAAACTGTTTCGGCCCGTTTCGGGCACACACAAAGATTAGGTAAGGGCACCATGTTCGCAGTAGTGCGCACGGGCGGCAAGCAGTACCGGGTTGCCGCCGGAGACAAGATCGCGGTTGAAAAGCTGGCTGGTGAAGCCGGTGAGACCATCACCCTGGGCGACGTCCTGCTCGCGGGCAAGGACGGCGAAGTTCTCGACGCCGCCAAGGTTTCGGTTTCGGCCGAGATCATCGCGCAGGCGAAGAGCGAGAAGGTCGTGGTGTTCAAGAAGCGCCGCCGCCATAACTATCGTCGCAAGAACGGCCACCGCCAGCAGCTTACGCTGCTGCGCATCGTGTCGGTCGCCTGAGCCAAAGATCGGAAGGACTGAACAATGGCACATAAGAAAGCAGGCGGTTCGTCGCGCAACGGTCGCGACTCTGCGGGCCGCCGCCTTGGCGTCAAGAAGTTCGGCGGTCAGGAAGTGATCGGCGGCAACATTATCATCCGTCAGCGCGGCACCCGCGTGTACCCCGGCGTGAACGTTGGTATGGGCAAGGATCACACCCTGTTCGCCACCGCCGAAGGTCGCGTGCGCTTCCATGACGGCAAGCTCGGCCGCAAATACGTCTCGGTAGACGTAATGGCAGAAGCAGCCGAATAATCGGATGGTTCCTGGGGCCATCCTGACGGGATGGCCCTGCCGACTCTCCTGAGGGAGATGATCGGTAAGACGAGGGAGAGGGCCACGGCCTGTCTCCCTTTTGTCGTTTCTCCCTCGGCAAACCGGCACGGCCGCCCCTGCGGCCCCCGTGCCTCGTAGCGAACGCGGACAAAAGGATTTTCACGTCCGTAACGCGAACGTCACGCGCCTGTCCTAAGGGGCCTCCCAAGGGGCGGGCGGGGTGAGAGAGTGGAGACAAACGCGATGTTCGTTCGTACCGAACGTCTGTTCCTGCGGCCCGCCTGGCCTGAAGACCGGGATGAGCTGCTGCCCCTGATCGCCGACCATGCGGTTGCGCGGAACCTCTCGCGCGTGCCCTGGCCCTATACCGCCAGGGACGCCGAAACCTTTATTGGTCTGCCGCATGTCGCCGGGCTGCCCCGCTTCCTTATCACTGTTCCGGATGGCACGGGATCGCGGGTCGTGGGCTGCATCGGCCTGTCCGAAGTCGAAGGCGCGATCAACCTTGGCTACTGGATCGCGCGCGACCACTGGGGGCAGGGCTATGCCACAGAGGCCGCACGCGCCGTGCTTTCGCTGGCGGCAACGCTGGGTCATCGCCGCATCGAGGCGCGGCATCTGGTGGACAATGCCGGTTCGGGCCGGGTTCTCGCCAAGCTGGGCTTCCGTCGCATCGGCCGGATGGTCGCGATCTTCAGCCCGGCGCGCGGTGAGGCCGCGCCCGCCCTCGTCCATTCGCTCGACCTGTCGGGCGAGGGCGAGAGTGGAGACGACGGCAATGGCAAGGGCAGTGGCTCTGACATGCGCCGCAAGGCCGCTTGAGGTCAAAGCTGGATGAGCTTGTCTCATCGCAGCTTTGGTCAAGCCCGTGTGGCGTCTGAACATCGCCAAGGCGTGATGCGTCAGCATCTCGGCGCCTTGCTATGCGACGCCGCGAATCGGGAGACCGATTCGCGGCAGTTCGCATGACCGGAGCGCTCATCGCGCAGCGGCCTAATTGTCTGTCAAAAGGCGGTGCAAAGGATTGAATGCAGGGGGAAATGCGGTGGGCCGTTATGGCTTACGGAAACTTTTCCCTGCGATATTCGTCCTGTGGCGGAGAAGTGCGCGTCAAGAGGCCTCCCGCCGCAAAACGCGTGCATGTGTCCCGAAACTGGTGCATAAGTTTTCTGCGGCAGTCATAAGAAAACGGAGAACCGTCCCATGTTCATCCGCACGGAGAGGTTGTTCCTTCGGCCCGGTTGGCCTGAGGATTTTGAAGAGCTGATCGAGATGCTCGGTGACGATCCGATTCTCGGAGAGGAACTCCCCGACGAAACGATCGCGTCGATCCGCGATTATCTGGGCCGGCAGCGCGACCCGCGGCTGCCTCTGCTGTTCATCTATTTCCGCAGTGCCGTGGGCGCCGTGCTGGTCGGCGGCATCGGCCTTGCCATGCGCGGAGACGACGTCGAACTCGACTTCTTCGTCGCCCCGCGTTTTCGCGGCAAGGGCTTCGCGGCTGAAGCCGTGCGCGGGCTGCTCGAACATGCCCACGCGCTGGGCCATCGCCGCCTGACCGCGACCAATGTACTGGCCACGGACAGCTGCGCCGGGCAAGTGCTGGAGCGGGCGGGCTTCCGTCCCACCGGCAAGACCCGCCGCCGCATGGTCAGCGGCTTCGAGGGCGAAGTTGAGGCACCGATCTACGCAGCGGAAGTCGCGGCGCTGGCCCCGGTTACAGGTTCTCAGGCGGGCAAGGCCCCGGTTGGCATGGGAAGGCCGGAAGGGCTCGCCTGCCACTGAGCTTCGCGAAATTCTAGAATCCCCTGGGCGCCCCGTCTGACATCTGTCCGGCGGGGCGCTTTGCTTATTCGGCTTCGGTTTCGCCTTCGGGGTTTGGCGCAGGCATCCAGTGGGGGCGCAGATCGTCGGCGATCGCATCGACGCGCAGGTGATCGACCGCCAGCCCCAGTTCGGGATAGGCCGCGCGGCGGCGCTTTTCTTCCGAGCGGTCCAGCGGCACCACCACCAGTCGGCGATTGACCTTCTGGCGCCAGTTCATCCGCGCGGTGTTCTCCTGACCCACGTAACAGCCCTTGGTGAAGCTGACGCCGTTCAGTTCGACCGCGTTGCACTCCAGCCAGAGCGTCTCGCCATCGCCCAGTTCCCCGCGTCCTTCCACGACGCCCAGCGCCAGCCGGTGTGCGCGCCATGCGGCGTCGGCAGAACCTTGCGAATCGGGATCAAGCGGATCGACCGGGGCCAGCCAGCGCTCGCCCAGCGCGTGCAGGCGCGGATCGGGCGCAGCGCCATCGCCTTCATGCGGACTCCAGTGGACGGCGAGTTTCTCCTCGCGAACGATGTCGATCGCGCGGCGCAGGCGGTACATCGACAGGCGCTTCACCAGCGCGTCGGCTACCTCTGCCTCGCAGTCGATCAGCAGCGAGGGGCCGTTCGCATTAGGGCCGCCGGGCCAGACGAGGAAATCGAACAGCGCCTTGCCCTGCGCGGTCAGCAGCGCGGTCCACACGGGAAGCGCCTTCTGCACGTCGGACGTCACCAGCCCCTGCAGGAAAGCGGCAACATCCTCGCCGGGCTCGCGGGGGGAAAGCCGGATTACGGCGCGGTCGGTGAGGCGTGTCGCTGTCATGGCGCAGGACTTGGGATCGGCGGGGGCGATTGGCAAGCGGGAAGGATGGGGGAAGTTGAGGAAGTCGGAAGAGTGATCCTTCAGCCCTCAAACACCGCCGCCGAGCCGTTCCCGAAAAGCATCGAGCACCCACACGGCGGCAGGCCCCGGCGGGGTGTCCTTGCGCCACAGCGCGACCAGCGAATAGCGCAGCGCCGGGCGCTCGGGCAGGTGCAGTTCGACGAGGGCACCGCTGGCGAGATCGTCGGCGACGGCGTGGCGCGGCATCGAGCCCCAGCCGATCCCTTCGCGCAGCAGGGCGTGCTTGGCGCCGAGGTCGGCGAGGCGCCACGAGCGGGTGCCGAGCACCGAGAAGTCGCGCCCTTCGGTGAGCGGCGAACGGTCGGTGAGGACAAGCTGGACATGCTTGCGCGCCTCGCCCGATGCGATCTTTCCGGCGCGAGCGAGCGGGTGGCCCGGCGCGGCGACAGGGACGAGTTCGACCGCGCCCACCGTCTCGCGTTCGAGATCGGGCAGATCCAGCAGGTCCGGCCCGGCAATGGCCAGCGTGGCACGCCCTTCGAGTACCAGCGCCGCCACCGCGCCGAGCGCCTCGACATGGAGGCGCAGCGGAACGGTGGGGTACATGAACTGGAAATCGCGCAACAGCGCGGCAAGGATATGCCCCGGCACCATCACGTCGACCGCCAGCGAGAGTTCGGGCTCCAGCCCCTGCCGCAGGCTGCGGACCTTGGCGAGTAGCGCGTCGATATCGTCGGAGACGGCGCGCGCCTCGCCCAGCAGCGCCTCGCCGTCGGGGGTGAGCGTGGGACGGCGCGAGCCCTCGCGATCGAACAGCCGCACGTCGAGCTGGGCTTCCAGCTGGCTGATCGCGTAGCTGACCACCGAGATCGCGCGGCCAAGCCGTTTGGCGGCGGCATTGAAGCTGCCTTCCTCGACCACGGCCAGAAAGGCGCGCAAGTGATCGAGGCTGGGCGGGATTAGATCAGGCATATTCCACTTCCTCGAACATCTCGCTCGATTTTATCCCAATTTCCCGATTGTCCTGCAAGGCCTAGATAGACCTTCAAGACGCGAAGAGCTGCACTGCCGTCATTGGGACGGGATAGCGCCAGTCGCTTTTGGAACAGCCTTCGCCGGAGTTGCCACGATGATCGAACTGCGACCTTTCGAAACGCTGGGCGGCGCCAACCACGGTTGGCTCGATGCCCACCACCACTTCTCGTTTGCCGGGTATCACGATCCGGCGCGCACCAACTGGGGCCGCCTGCGCGTGTGGAACGACGATCTGATCGCGCCCAAGTCCGGCTTCCCGCCGCATCCGCATCAGGACATGGAGATCATCACCTATGTCCGCACCGGGGCGATCACGCACCGCGATTCGATGGGCAATCTTGGCCGCACCGGCGCGGGCGACGTTCAGGTGATGAGCGCGGGTACCGGTGTCCAGCACGCGGAATACAATCTGGAGGACGAGGATACCACGCTGTTCCAGATCTGGATCCTGCCCGACCAGCGCGGCGGCGAGCCGGGTTGGGGCATGCGCCCGTTCCCCAAGGACGCGCGCGAAGGGCAATTCGTCACGCTGGCCAGCGGGATCTCCGGTGATGGGGACGCGCTGCCGATCCGGGCCAATGCACGCCTGCTCGGCGCGACCGTGAAGGCGGGAGAAAGCGTCACTTACGAGACGACGGCAGACCGCCATCTCTATCTGGTGCCCGCGACCGGCCGTATCCGCATTGCGGAGGTTGAGGCCAAGGCGCGAGACGGCGTGGCCGTGACCGGGCTTGACGCGATCACGGTGACTGCGCTCGAAGACGCCGAACTGGTTCTGGTGGATGCCGCCTGATCCGATCTGAATCCCCCCCGTGTGGGCAACTCTGTGCCGGCCTCTCGCCGAAACCGGAGTTGCCCATAACGCAATTGCTTCTCTAGGCTTATCTCGCGAAAGGATTTCTCATGACTGGACGTACCGCCCACCCCAAGATCGAAAAGCTGATCGTCGATCGCTGGTCGCCGCGCGCTTTCGATGGCTCGGAAATTCCGCAGGAAGATCTGGACGTCATTCTTGAGGCGGCAGGCTGGGCACCCTCGGCGTTCAACGCGCAGCCCTGGACCTTCCTCTATGCGAAGAACGGCGATGCCAACTGGGATCTGTTCCTCTCGCAGCTGATCGACTTCAATCAGGGCTGGGCGAAGAACGCCTCGGCGCTGGTGTTCGTGGTGACGGACAAGCACACCCATTCGGACAAGGGCGATCAGCCCAACTACAGCCATAGCTTCGATGCAGGGGCTGCCTGGGGCTATGCCGCCCTTCAGGCTCAGGCGCTGGGCTATCACACCCACGGCATGACCGGCCTGAAGTTCGGCGAGGCGGAAGCGGCGCTGGGCGTGCCGGAAGATCACCGCCTCGAAGCCGCCTTCGCGATCGGCAAGCAGGGCGACAAGGCGATCCTGCCCGAATTCCTGCAGGACAAGGAAGCCGCCAGCGCCCGCAAGCCGCTGGCCGAGATCGCCAAGGCCGGCAAGTTCGCCTGACAAGGCGCGCTGAATAAGGCCTTTGCACCATCCTGACGGGAAAGCGCGGTTCAATCCAGCCTCTCCCGTCCCAACAGCCCCCCGGGGCGCCCGACCCCCACCCCTCATGGGCGCCTCGATGGCCCGATCCGTCTTTCTGACGGGTCGGGCTTTTGGCTTTTGGGCCTTTTGAATTTGCGGGGCGAGCGGCCTTTTCGTGGATTCGGTCAGAACGGCAGCTTTACGCCGACCATCACCCGGTTGCTCAGCTGGCCATTGGCCATTCCGGCGCTCTCCATGTGAAGATCGAGCGTGGCATTGCCCAGCTTCGTTTCGGCTTTCGGCAGAATCGGATCGATGCTGGGGCCGGTCGCGCCATGCAGGCGGTCGGCCTGCGGGTTGCGCGCGCAGACCACGATCTCTCCCGTGTGTCCTGCCGGACAGCGTGGCCCACCGATGCCAAGGTCGATCTTGCCGGTCGCGAGGGAGGTCGCGGGCGGAGTCTGCGGCGACGGCGATGCGCCGACATCGAACGCGTCGATGTGGCGAACCTGCGCTGGCGGAGAGAGGGGCGGGGCATCGGCAATCGGCATGGCTGCACCTCGTTGGGGGAAACGGAAGCGGGCGGGCGTCGATCGAAGGAACAGAGAATGTTGTCGTTGCCGGTCAGAAGGCCATGGAATTGCGGCAGTTTCGGGGCGGCATGAGCAGGAGGGGAAGATGCTGATGGGCGCGCGGGTGTCAGAGGCGCAAGTGAAATTCGTGTCAGCACGCGCTATTCGCATCGCATAGGGAGCCTTCATGCCTGCCTTACGGCTGAACGCGGGAGCGACCTTTGGTTCAGGAACGCCTCGCTAAACCTGAATGCAGCGGCGGGAGCGATCCCGGCGTCAGGGTCCGGGCGGACGGCGCCGTCCGGACCCGCCTTCCCGACCTGCCTGTCGAGCGGCGCACCGGGGCTTCCCGTAATGGGACAGGCCGGATTCGCCCGGCCGGGGAGCTTGCCAGCGGCTCGGCTGTTCATCACTAGGTGATGATACAGGACGCCAAGGATCGCCGCGCATGACCCAGACTTTCTTCCGTCGCTCCTCTTCCGCCAAGCTCGCCCTGATGGCGATGGCCGGCACGGTGCTGCTCGCCGGGTGCCAGAAGCAGGGCGGCGATGTCGCTCCGGCGGACCGCAGCAGCGACGATCCGGCGCTGTCGGGCGCTCTGGCAGACAAGATCGCGGTCGATCCGGCCAAGACCGGGGATCAGGGCGCGGCGCTTGCCGCCAATGGCGATGACGGCTCGGTGCCGCCGGTGCAGCGCTCGCCCGATGCGATCGCGGCGGCGCTGGGCGAGGCGCGCGCGCAAGTCGGCGGCACGTTGCAGGCTGCGCCAGCACCGCAGGCGGGCGGCGCTGCGGCGCTGGCCGGACAGGCGGCCACGGCAGCGCAGGTCGCCGGGAATGCCAGGCTGGGAAAAGTCGATTGCTCGAAGGCGGTGAAGTATTCCGCCACCTGGGCTGCCAAGCTGCCGCCCGAACTGCCGGTGTTCCCGCGCGGCGCGGTGCAGGAAGCGGCGGGCACGGACGATGACGGCTGCGCCCTGCGCGTGGTCAATTTCGTGACGCCCGTCAGCGTCAGCGATGTGCTCGGCTACTACAACACGCGTGCGGCGCGGGCGGGCTATGGCGTGCAGGCGCGCACCGATGGCACCGATCATGTGCTCGGCGGCAGCAAGGGCGGCCGGGCCTACGTGGTCTATGTGCGCAAGCAGGACAACGGCCTGACCGGCGTCGATCTCGTCACCAGCGGGAAATAAGGCTTGGTGTCCGTTTGAAAATTCGCGGTACGCGAATTTTGCGGCACCGGCCCTCTCCCCCACCCTGCCACTCGCAGGATACTACCAATGGGTGGCAGGGTGGGGGAGAGGGCCGGTGCCGCCTCGAAATGCCCGGAAGGGCATTTTCAAACAATCCCTAAGCCAGTCCCACGCCGATCATCGCGCGGGGCTGGTCCATCTCGCCCGAGGCGACCGGATAGGCCACGCTGTCGGCCAGATAGGCGCCGCCGGGGTGATGGTTGCCCGAAAGTCCGGCGCCGCCCAGCGGGGTCGAATCGTTGGGGCCGGTGGTCGGCCGGTTCCAGTTGACGATCCCCGCGCGCATGTTCGCCCAGAAGCGGTTGTAATCCTGCGGACTGCCGCCGATCAGCGAGGCGGTGAGGCCGAAGCGCGTGGCGTTCGCCTCGGCGATGGCGGCGTCGAGATCGGCCACGCGCACCACTTGCAGGATCGGCCCGAACAGCTCGACATCGGGGCGCTGCTCCATCGCCGTCACGTCGATGATCGCGGGCGAGAGGAAGGGCAGGCTGTCGCTGAGGCGCACGAGATGTTTGATTGCCCGCCCGCCGTGGCTGAGCAGATAGAGGAAGCTCTCGGTCAGCCCGTCGGCGGCGTGGTTGTCGGCGACAGGGCCCATGAATGGCACCGTCTCGTCGAAAGGCGCGCCGACGACCAGCCGGTCTGCCAGCGCCTTCACTTCGGCGATCAGCGGATCATACATGCGATCGGTCACGATCAGACGGCGCGCGGCGGTGCAGCGCTGGCCGCTGGACAGGAACGCGGACTGGACCACCAGCGCGGCGGCATCGGTGATCTTGGGCGTGTCGGTGACGACGATCGGGTTGTTGCCGCCCATCTCCAGCACCGCCAACCGGTCCGGCCGCGCGGCAAGGCGACGGTTGATGCCGATGCCGACCCGTGCCGAGCCGGTGAACAGCACGCCGTCGATCCCGTCATGCCCGACCAGCGCCTGCCCCTGCTCGGGGGCGCCCTGCACCACTTGCGCGACGGCGGCGGGAATCCCTGCGCGATGCAGGCAGCGGACCAGCGCCTCGGCGGTGCCGGGGGCTTTCTCGCTGGGCTTGAGCACCACGGCATTGCCCGCGATCAGCGCGGGCACGATGTGCGAGGCGGGGACATGCGCGGGGTTGTTGAACGGGGTGATGACCGCCAGCACGCCATGCGGCTTGTGGCGAACGGCGGTGCGGCCTGCCAGCGCCGAATCGAAGCGGCGCTGCCCGCTGCGCTCGGCATAGGCGCGGATCGCGTGCTCGACCCCGGCGATCACCCGGTCGACCTCCTCGCGCGCGTCCCATGCGGGCTTGCCGGTCTCACGCGCGACCAGCGTGGCCAGCGCATCGGCATCCTTGCGCGCTTCGTTGGCGAAACGGCGCAGCAGTTCGATGCGGTTGGCCAGCGGCAGCGCCGCCCAGTTCGGCCAGGCGCGCTGTGCCCGTGCGACCGCGCCATCGACATCGCCGATCCGCCCGCGCCAGACTTCGGCGCCGGTCGCCGGTTCGACCGAGACGAACAGGCCCGCAGCGCCAGAGGGCGGCGGCGCATCGTCGGCGGTCGGAGCAGCGGGAGGGCGAGTCATCTCGTTCATCGTTCCTTGCCTATGCCACGCACATCCTACCGGTCTGCTAACGCGAAGGCGATGGACGTGAATTGACGCGGATCACTTGGTAACGTTTCGTATCAGGTCGGCCCGTTTTCAGAAGATCCCGGCGGGGGCAGGCGGTTCCCCCAGCGCTTCGCCGAGCGCTCGAATCCGGGTGACGGCCTCTTCCAGCTGCGACCAGTTGTCATCCTCGGCAATGGCGGCCCAGATGCGCTCCACCTTGTCGATCTGCAACGCAGGGGGCG
This sequence comes from Novosphingobium sp. BAM6, assembly GCF_057784955.1. Taxonomy (NCBI): domain Bacteria; kingdom Pseudomonadati; phylum Pseudomonadota; class Alphaproteobacteria; order Sphingomonadales; family Sphingomonadaceae; genus Novosphingobium; species Novosphingobium sp. BAM6. The sequence continues at coordinate 470,420 of NZ_JBYNTR010000002.1, forward strand.
CGGTTTCGCTGCGAAAGAATGCGTCCAGTTCGGCGGCAGGGGCGCGGGTGCGCAGCGCCGCCCCGAAATCATCATCGCCCGGATCGCGGCCCGCGCGGTGGGCGAAGAAGAACGCATCGGGCGTCTCGCCAGTGGCCAGCATCCGCTTTTCGGCGGCCTGCACCAGCGCGGTGTCGGCCTCCACCCCCAGCGAGGTTACGCCCAGCCGCCAGCAGAACCGGCGCGCCATCGCCGCCTGATAGAGCGGCCCGAAGCGGTCGAGCGCGGCCACCAGCGGCGCGGTATCGGCCAGCATCCGCAACGCTACCGCCAGCTGCCCGCAGTTCCACAACAGCGCTTCCGGCTGGCGACCGAAGGCATAGAGCCCGGCATGGTCGAAATAGGCGGCGGTAAAGCTCGGGTCCCATTTGGGCAGCCAGCGCCAGGGGCCATAGTCGAAGCTCTCACCCGAGATGTTCATGTTGTCGGTGTTGAGCACGCCGTGGACGAACCCTGCGACCATCCACGAGGCGGCAAGGTCGGCCAGTCGCTCTACCACCTGATGCAGCAGGATCACGGCGGGTTCGTCGCGGCCCGGCGCGTCTTCGGGCGGGGGCGGGCCGGGGAACTGTTCGAGGCAATAGGCGATCAGCGCTTCCATGTGATCGCGCTCGTCCAGCATCAGCAGGCGCTGGAAACTGCCGATGCGGATATGCCCGTGGCTGAGCCGCACCATCACGGCGGAGCGCGTGGGCGAAGGCTCGTCGCCGCGCCACAGGTTCTCGCCGGTCTCGATCACCGAGAAGGTCTTGCTGGTGTTCACGCCCAGCGCTTCGAGCATTTCCGTCGCGAGGATTTCGCGCACCGCGCCTTTCAGCGTGAGGCGACCGTCGCCCTGTCGGCTCCACGGCGTTTGCCCCGAACCCTTGGTGCCAAGGTCGAGCAGGCGGCCTTTTGCGTCGCGCATCTGGGCGAACAGGAAGCCGCGACCGTCGCCAAGGTCGGGGTTGTAGATGCGGAACTGGTGCCCGTGATAGCGCAGTGCCAGCGGCTGTGGCAGATTGCCCGCCAGCGGCTCGAACCGCCCGAAATGGCGCAGCCATGCCGTCTCGTCGAGATCGCCCAGCCCTATGCCTTGCGCCCAGCGCTGGTTGCGGAAGCGCAGGGTGGTTTCGGGAAAGTCTGCGGGCGGGACCGGATCGGCCAGCCAGGGGCTGAGAGTTTCGATCGCGGGATCGGGGCGATAGGCACTTGCTTGCGGTTGTAAACGCATGTGGCATTAGTGGGCGTCAAAGGTGCCGCGCGCAAGCGGTGGCGCGAAAAGGGTGAGGGCGGCGGCCCGCAATGGCTGCTCCCCTCGCGCACGAGATGGAGGCCCCTTCGGGCATGACGACGCAATTCGAAAGCCGGTTCTGGGCCAGTCGCGACGGGCTGAAGCTGCACTATCGCGACTATGCCCCCGATATTGCAGCCTATCCTGAAGGTGCCACGGCGCTGCCGGTGGTGTGCCTGCATGGCCTGACCCGCAATGCCCGCGATTTCGAGCGGCTCGCGCCGGTACTGGCCGAGGGGCGCCGGGTGCTCTGTCCCGAGATGCGCGGGCGCGGCGAAAGCGAATATGCGCGCGATTCGGCCAGTTACGTGCCGCTCCAGTATATCGACGATCTGCGCCTGCTGCTGGAAGAGCAGGGTATCACCCGCTTCATCGCCATCGGCACATCGATGGGCGGGCTGATGACGATGGTCATGGCGATGATCGCGCGGGGCGACGAGACCGCGCCGAAGATCGCCGGTGCCGTGCTCAACGATATCGGCCCGGCGATGGAGCTTTCCGGGCTGGAGCGTATCCGCGAATACGTGGGGCAGGGGCGCAGCTTTCCCACCTGGGTCCATGCCGCGCGCGGGCTGGAGGAAGTGCAGAGCGATGCGCATCCGGGGCAACCGCTCGATTTCTGGATCGGCCTTGCCAAGCAGCGCATGACCGTCTCGACCGGCGGGCGCATCGTGTTCGATTACGACATGAAGATCGCCGAGCCTTTCGCCAGCTTCGATGCCGATACCCAGCCCGATCTGTGGCCCGCGTTCGAGGCGTTGTCCGATGCGCCGCTGCTGCTGCTCCACGGCGAGAAGTCCGATCTGCTTTCGGCAGCGACGCTTGCCAAGATGCAGGCGCGCATTCCTGCGGCGCAGGCGATGACGGTGCCCAGGGTTGGCCACGCGCCGACGCTGGACGAGCCCGAGGTGGTCGCCGCGATCACCCGGCTGGTCGAGCAGGTCGGCTGAGCGCGGTGGTAAAGGTGGTGGCCACGAACGGCGCACCCTTGCGCATCCTCCACATGCATTCCAGTTTCGCGGCGGGCGGCAAGGAGCTGCGCGCGGCGCGGCTGATGAATGCCTTTGCCGCCGATGCGCTGGGGCGGCCTGTCCATCACGCGGTGGTCTCGGCAGAGGAAGGTGCGTTCGGGGCGAAAGTGGCGCTCGATCCGGGGCTGGATGTGGTCTTTCCGGAAGACTTCCCCTCCTTGCAGGGCCAGCCGCTGCCGCCGCGTCTTTGGCGCTTTGCGCGGGCGATGCAGGCCTACGATCTCGTGCTCACCTACAACTGGGGCGCGATGGACGGGGTGATGGCGCGCGCGCTTTACGGCGGCGTCCTGAAGATGCCGCCGCTGGTCCATCACGAGGACGGCTTCAACGAGGACGAGGCGGCAGGCCTCAAGCCCAAGCGCAACCTGTTCCGCCGTTTCGCACTGCGCGGGGCGGCGTCGCTGGTGGTGCCCTCGCAGCGGCTGGCGGGGATCGCGCGCGAGGTCTGGCATTGCCCGGAAAGCAAGCTGCGCCTGATCGGCAACGGCATTGCGCTCTCGGCCTATGGCACGCCGCCTGCGCCCGATGCGGTGCCGGGACTGGTCAAGGCGCCCGGTGCGAAGTGGGTGGGCACGCTGGCGGGCCTGCGCGCGGTGAAGAACCTGCCCCGGTTGGTGCGGGCTTTCGCCGCGCTTCCTCCCGAATGGCAGCTGGTGATCGTGGGCGAAGGGCCGGAGCGCACAGCGATCGAGGCCGAGGCGCGATCGCTGGGGCTGGCGGAGCGCGTTCACCTGCCCGGTTTCGTGGCGCGTCCTGCCGATGTCGTCGGCCTGTTCGATATCTTCGCGCTGTCGTCCGATTCGGAGCAGTTTCCGATCTCGGTGGTCGAGGCGATGGCGGCGGGCGTGCCGGTGGCCTCGCCCGCAGTCGGCGACGTGGCCGCGATGGTTTCGGCGCCGAACGCGCCCTTCATCACCGCCCCCGGAGACGGGCAGGCGCTCGGGGCCTCGCTGGCGGTTCTTGCAGGCGATAGTGCCCTGCGAGAGCAGGTCGGCATGGCCAACCGGCGCGAGGCGCTGGCCCGCTTCGACGAGCGGATCATGATCGAGGCCTACAGGGCGACGTATGCCGCCGCGCTGGGGCGCGATAGCTTCCCTTGAGGTGGGCTTAGCCCCTCTCTAGCCCCTTTCTATCCTCCTCTGTCCCGTTCAGACCCGCTTCAGTCGGGGACAGGCAGCGATCAAGCCCGTTGAAAACCCCTGTCCATCCGCTAAACAGCCCGGCAACCTTACCAGAATCCCCAGAAAGCGCGCGCACCTTGGCTCTCATTCCCACTACCCCGTCCAACGACAAGGCGGCTGCCGCAAAGGCGCAAGGCCAGATCTTCCAGCGCGAGGTCGACGACGCGATGCGTCAGGACCGGATGGAAGATTTCTTCAAGCGTTATGGCGTGGCCGTGGCGGTGCTGGTGGTCGCGATTCTGGCGGCAATCGGCGGTTGCTTCTTCTGGAAGCACGAGCAGACCAAGGCTCGCAATGCCAATGCAGAAGTGTTCGTGCAGGCGCTCGACAGCCTGCAGGCGGGCAATTTCGACGATGTGAAGAAGAAGCTCGGACCGGTCGTCGATAAGGCTGACGGCGCTTCCGGCGCGTCGGCAAAGCTGCTGCTCGCCGATGTGGCGCTCAAGCAGAATCGCCTCGCCGATGCGGTAAAGATCTACGATGCGGTTGCTGCCGACACCGGCGTGCCGCAGCCGCTGCGCGATCTGGCGACGGTGCGTTCGGTCGCCGCGAATTACGATACGCTCAAGCCCCAGGCGGTCGTCGATCGTCTCAAGACTCTGGCACAGCCCGGAAATCCATGGTTCGGTGCAGCCGGTGAAATGATCGGCGCGGCCTATGTCGCGCAAGGCAAGAAGGATCTGGCGGGGCCAATCTTCGCCGAGATCGCCAAGGACGAGACCCAGCCCGATTCGCTGCGCAACCGTGCGCGCCAACTGGCCTCGGTGCTCGGCGTCGATGCCGTGGACCCCGTTGTCGATGCCGATGGCAAGCCGCTTCCCGATACTGCCACCGTTTCGGCCGTGAAGGCCCCTGTTGCTGCTCCCAGCGCTGCTGCCCAGTAACGGCTCGAGAGGACACGCGAATGACCGCCTTTTTCAAGACGCGCCGCCTTGCTGCGGCCAGCCTTCTCGCTGTTACGCTGGCCGGCGGCCTTGCCGGTTGCGCGGGACATCACAAGAAGGTTCGCACGACCCCGACCGTGGGCAATCGCGTGCCGATTCTCTCGCGCATTGAAAGCGGCGCGCAGGTCGATGCGACCCTTGCTGGTGTGTCGGTGATCCTGCCGCCGCCTACAACCAATGCCGACTGGCCGCAGGCGGGCAACACGTCGAACAAGAGCTATGGCCAGCTTACGCTCGCACCGCAGCCACAGAAGCTGTGGACGGCCGATATCGCCGGTTCGACTACGCGCCAGCGCCTTGCCGCTGCGCCGGTGATCGGTGACAAGCATCTCTATGTCATGGACACCAACGGCGTGGTCCATGCCTACAACGCCGATACCGGCGTTCAGGAGTGGTCGCACAATTTCTCGGTCTCGGGCGACAACGAAAAGTCGGTGTTCGGCGGCGGTGTCAGCTTCGATCAGGGCAAGGTCTACGTGACCACCGGTCTGGGCGAAGTGGCAGCACTCGACGCGGCGACCGGCAAGCAGGCGTGGAGCGTCAAGCCGGCAGGACCGCTGCGCGGCTCGCCCACGATTGGCTTCGGCGCGGTCTACGTGATGACGCAGGACAACCAGATCTTCGCGGTCAACGCGGCAGACGGCAAGGTGCTGTGGAACGAATCGGCCTCGCTCACCCAGGCAGGTGTTTTCGGTGTTGGCGCTCCGGCTGCCGGCCAAGGTACGATCGTGGCCGGCTACGCCTCGGGCGAGTTGGTGGCCTATCGTTACGAAAACGGCCGTCAGCTGTGGTCCGACGCGCTTGCCCGCACGTCGATCTCGACGTCGGTGGGCAGCCTGACTGACGTCGATGCCGATCCGATCGTCGACAATGGCCGTGTTTATGCGCTGGGTCAGGGTGGTCGCATGGCCGCTTATGAGCTGGTCACCGGACAGCGTATCTGGGAACTCAACCTTGCGGGCATCTCGACCCCGGCTGTTGCGGGGGACTGGATCTTCACGCTGGACGACCACGCCGAACTGCTGGCGATCCAGCGCAACACCGGCAAGGTGCGCTGGCTGACCCAGCTTCAGCGTTATCATAACGAAAAGAAGCACAAGGGTGCGATCTTCTGGAAGGGGCCGGTTCTGGCGGGCAACAAGCTGTGGGTCGCCAATTCCGAGGGTGAACTGGGCTGGGTCGATCCGCTGAGCGGCACGTGGAACGAATATCGCAAGTTCGACGCGCCGATCTCGCTCGCACCGGTTGTGGCCAACGGCACGCTCTATGTACTGGACGATTCAGGCACGATCACGGCGCTGCGCTGAGGCGCCAAACCGCACGAGGGGGCTCGCACACGCCATGATCACAAGCGTCCAACGGGGTCTTAACCGTTTGACGCTAGGCCCTTGATCATGACCGAGCCCTCTTTCGCTTCTCCTGCCCCCACGAGTCGCCCTGTAAGCGACGTATCGCCCGGCGTCGGCCTGTCCGGCGTCGCGGCGCTGATCGTCTGGGTGCTGGTCTGCCGCAACTGGGCGACAATCGGCGAGGCGCTGCATCTTCCCGGCCCGCGTGCCGTCCTGAGCGGGCCTTACGCGGCGCTCGCTTCCGTGTTCTTCACGACGACCACGATGGCGCTGTGGTCGGTTCTGGTGGACAAGGTCCACCGCCGCCCTTCCACGGGGTTGGACTGGACGAACCCGCGCCCGCTCTCGCAGGTGATGGAAACCGCCGTGACCAAGCTCGCCGGGCTGTGGGCGACCTGGGCGGTGATCGGGTTCTACTACTGCATCGGCCGCTGGTACTGGGACGGGCAGTACGTCTTCGCAATGGACGTGCTGGGCGCCGTGGCGGTCCCGCTGTTCGTGCTGTCGATCCCTTACGTGCTCTGGCTCGAACGCTACATGATCGAGCCGCGCGATCATGCCTGGCACTTCGGCGCTATGCTGATCGGGCGCGAGGCGTGGGAAGCCGACGAGGTGAAGAAGCACGCGCGCGCTTGGGCGATCAAGGCGTTCTTCGGCGCCTTCATGATCTCGATCCTCCCCGGCGGTTTCGCAGGCGTTGTCGAGGCGGATTTCGGCCAGATCACCCGCGATCCGGTGATGATCGGCACGGCGCTGATCAACCTGCTGTTCACGGTCGATGTCCAGATCGGCACGGTTGGCTACTTGTGTACCTTCCGCCCGCTTGATGCGCATATCCGCTCGGGCAATCCGCTGCTGGCGGGCTGGGTGGCGGCGTTGATGTGCTATCCGCCCTTCGTGATGGCAACGATGGGCAATGCGCAGGTGCTGGCCTACGAGGTCAATACCGGCGGCTGGGCCTGGGCCTTGCAGGGCCACACGGCACTGCTGTGGCTGTGGGCGGGCGTTATGGTAGCGCTGACGGCGATCTACGCCTGGGCGACCTTCGCGTTCGGTATCCGCTTTTCGAACCTTACCTATCGCGGGGTGCTGACGAACGGGCCGTACCGGTTCACCCGGCACCCGGCCTATCTTTCGAAGAACCTGTTCTGGTGGCTTTCGGCGCTGCCCTTCGCAGTCAACAATCATTCGCTGACCGACATGGTGCGTAACACCGTGCTGCTGGGCGTGGTGAGCGGGATCTACTACTGGCGCGCCCGTACCGAAGAGGCGCATCTGCTGGCGGAAGATCCCAAGTATCGCGCCTATCATGCGTGGATGAGCGAGAACGCGTTGATCACCCGCACGCTGGGCCGCATCGCCGGACTGATCCGCCCGCGTAATGGCGAGGCGCAGGCGGCGGAGTAGGAAGAGCTTTTTAGGGCTGATCGACATTCAGATGATGACGCGCCGAAAATGGTGATTGTCCGAGACCCGGAGCGCAGCGTACTTCTTGTACGTGAGCACCGGAAGCCCGGGAAATCCCCATTTGTAGGCCGTCAGGGCTGAATGTCGATCGGCCCTTAGAGCGCTTCGCTGCTTTCCACGCTATGTGCGGTGATATCGCGGTCGCTGAAACCGAGCGCGGCGCGGGTCTCGGCCCAGACCTTCATATGCGGCTGGGCGAAGTGCGCGGTCAGCGCCTCGCGGCTTTCCCAGATTTCCGAGACGCGAAACAGGCCCGGCTCCAGCACGTCCTCGGCATAGGCATAGTGCAGGCACCCGGTCTCGGCCCGCGTCGCGGCAACGACGGCGGCCATCGCCGCGACCGCCTGATCGCGAACAGCAACGGGCATGCGGAACTGGCCGGTGATTACGATCATCATCAGAAGCTCTTCACCTTGTAGACCTGAGAAATGTCGCCGCCCCACTCACCGTTGTAGAGGTCGAGCAGGCGCTCGGCAGGCACCTTGCCCGAGCGCACGATCTCGGCCAGCGGTTCGAGATAGCCGGTCTCGTTGTCACCGCTCGAATTGAGACGGGCGCGGGCGGCAAGACCCGACCGGGCAATGTCGATCACTTCACCGGCGATGTCGCGCAGCGTTCCGCCACCGGGCAGAGGTGCGCCGAGGCCAAGCTTGGGCACGGAGGCACGCAGCGTCTCGCGGCCTTCCATGTCCCAGCCCTTGACGAGATCCCATGCCGCATCGAGCGCGCTCTGGTCGTAGAGCAGTCCTACCCACAGCGCCGGAAGCGCGCAGATGCGGCTCCATGGTCCGCCATCGGCCCCGCGCATTTCGAGGAAGGACTTCAGACGCACTTCGGGGAAGGCGGTGGAAAGGTGGTCCTGCCAGTCGGACAGGCGCGGCTTTTCGCCGGGGAGCACCGAAAGCTCGCCCTTCAGGAAGTCGCGGAAGGAGAGGCCTGCCGCGTCGATGTACTTGCCGTCGCGGAACACGAAATACATCGGCACGTCGAGCATGTAGTCGACATAGCGCTCGTAGCCGAAGCCGTCCTCGAACACGAACGGCAGCATGCCGGTGCGCGCGGGATCGGTGTCCGACCAGATATGGCTGCGGTACGAGAGGTAGCCGTTGGGCTTGCCCTCGGTGAACGGCGAGTTGGCGAACAGCGCGGTTGCCAGCGGTTGCAGCGCCAGCGAGGTGCGAAACTTCTGCGCCATGTCGGCCTCGCTCGAATAGTCGAGGTTGACCTGGATGGTGCAGGTGCGCAGCATCATGTCGAGGCCCATGGTCCCCACGCGCGGCATGTGCCGCAGCATGATCGCATAGCGGCCCTTGGGCATGATCGGCAGCGCCTCGCGCGTCTTGTCCGGCCACATGCCAAGGCCGAGATAGCCCTTGCCGATCTCGTCGCCGATGGTCTTCACCTGCGCAAGATGACGTCCGGTTTCCGCGCAGGTCTCGTGCAGGTTCTCCAGCGGCGCGCCAGAGAGTTCGAGTTGCCCTGCCGGTTCCAGACTGACGTTGCCGTCTGCGCCTTTGAGCGCGATGACATGATCGCCCTCGATGATCGGGCTCCATCCGAAGGGCTGGAGCTGGTCCAGCAGATCGCGGATGCCGCCGGGCTCGTCATAGGACGGAGCGTGGAAATCCGCCTTGTCGTAGACGAACTTCTCATGCTCGGTCCCGATCCGCCACGCCTCGCGCGGCTTCTCGCCCGCCGCCATGGGGGCGGCCAGCTGGTCCATGCTTTCGATCAGCGGATCGTCGCGATCCGATACCTCACGGGTGCTCATGGCGCGGAGGTAGAATGCCCCGCGCCGCTTCGCCACTGTTTTTTATACCGATCAGTTTATTGTTCGCCTGACGCCTGTTCCGGCACGGATTTCCGCCAGTAACCGGTTCAGTCTCCGGCCCAGTCTCCAGCCGTGCCCATCCACAATCCCAGCGCGGCGATCGTGGCCGTCTCGCCGCGCAGGATACGCGGCCCCAGCGTGATCGCACGGGCTTGCGGCATAGCGCGGATCGCGGCGCGCTCCGCCTCGTCGAACCCGCCTTCGGGGCCGACCAGCAGCGCGGCGGGGCCGGTGTGGGCGCGGAACACCTCTGCGGCCGGGGCGCCGCCGGTCTCGTCGGCGAAGAACAGCGCGCGGTCCTGCGGCCATTCGCGCAGCAGGACGTCGAGCTTCACCGGCTCGGCAAGCTCCGGCAACGCGGTGCGGGCGCATTGCTCCGCTGCTTCGGTGACGATGTTGAGCGCGCGTTCGGGGTTGAGCTTGTCCGCCACGCAGCGGCGGGTGACGACCGGCTGGATCGCGCGCACGCCCAGTTCGGTCGCCTTTTCCAGCACGAGGTCGAAGTTGGGCTTCTTGAGGAGCGCGGCGCAAAGCGTGAAGTCGGGCACCTGCTCGCGTTCGCGCAGATGGTCGCGCACTTCCAGCACGACATCGCGCTTGCCGGCAGAGGCGACCATGCAGGCCCATTCGCCGGTCGCGTTGTCGCAGGCGATCACCGCGTCGCCGCTCCCCACGCGCATCACCTTGGTAAGGTAATGCGCCTGCTGCCCCTCGATAACGAGGGGGTGTCCCGCGAGGAGCGGACCGGAAACGAAAAGACGAGGGGCCGAGCGCGGCGGCCAGGCGGGGGTAGCGGCCATAGGCCTCGAGCTCTAGCGCAAGGGCAGGGGCTCGTCACGATCTTCGTTGCAACGTGCATTGCGGGAGATGGGGCGCAGTCTTGCCATGACAGCGACGCGCGGATGGACTAGGCCGTGCAGTGTGAGTGACACACTGAATAATACGCCAAACCATATCAATTCGGCCTTCGTCCCGGACTCGCAGCATCGCGGCCTGGTGGGGCGCCTGCCCGCGCCGTGGCGGGACTATGCCATGCTCGCCCGGTTCGACCGGCCGATCGGCTGGTGGCTGCTGTTCTGGCCCTGCGCCTGGGGCGTGCTGCTGGCGGGCGGCGAGGCGCGGATCGGCCTGATCGCGCTGCTGCTGGTCGGCTCGATCGCGATGCGCGGCGCAGGCTGCGTGCTGAACGATATCGTCGATGCGGATCTCGACCGCCGCGTGGCCCGCACCGCGCAGCGCCCGGTGGCGAGCGGTCGCGTCAGCCGCAAGGCCGCCGCGTTGTGGCTGGGCCTGCTGTGCCTCGTCGGGCTTGTGGTGCTGGTGCAGTTGCGCTGGCAGGCAGAGGTCATGGCGCTCGCAAGCCTCGGCCTTGTCGCCGCCTATCCCTATATGAAGCGGATCACCTGGTGGCCACAGGCGTGGCTGGGCATGGTCTTCACCTGGGGCGCGCTGGTCGGCTGGATTGAGATCCGGGGCGACAATATCGGCGCGCTGCTGGCGCTCTATGCAGGGGCGATCACCTGGTGCATCGGGTACGATACGATCTACGCGCTGCAGGACCGCGAGGATGACGCGATGATCGGCATCCGCTCGTCCGCGCTGCGCATGGGGCAGTGGGTCAGGCCCGGTGTGGGGCTGTTCTATGCGGCCTCTGTCGCGTTCTGGGCGCTGTCGTTCTGGCTGATCCGGGCAGACTGGGTGGCTTTCCTCGGCCTCGCGCCGGTGGCGCTGCATCTGGGCGCACAGGTCGTCACGCTCAAGCCGGACGACGGCGGCAACGCACTGGCGCGCTTTCGTTCGAACCGCGACCTTGGTCTGCTGATGGCGTTGGCCTGTTGGGTTGTCGGCAATGCCGGGATGCACTGAGACATAAAGCAAGGCCGGGAAGCGAACTCCCCGGCCTTTCTTGTAGCGCTTACTTGCCCGTGCCGATTTGCGTGACACGCGTCTCGGTTGGCACTGCGCGCATCGGCACGGCGGCGAGCCATGCTTCCAGCGCATCGAGATCGTTCATGCCGATCGTCCCGCCGGAGATCTTCGCCAGTTCGCCGAAGCTGTCGCCGCCGTTTGTCAGGAAGTTGTTGGTGGTGACGCGATAGGTCTTCGCGGGATCGAGCGGCTTGCCGTCTAGCGTGATCTTCACCACGCGGGCACCGATCGGCTTGGACAGGTCGAAGCTATAGGCGAAGCCATGGCTGGGGACGAGCGACTGGTGCGGCTGGTCGTCGTCATAGCCTTGCTCCAGCAGGGTCTTGATCTCGGCCCCGGTCAGCGACTTGGTGACGAGCACGTTGCCGAAGGGCTGGATCGCGTAGATCTGCTGATAAGTCAGCGAGCCGTCCTTGGCGGGTGCCAGCATATGCGGGGCGCGAATGCCGAAGGCGTTGGTGAAGGCGATCTGCGCGCCTGCGCCCCTTGTAGCGTCAAGCTGGGCATCGGCGATCAGGCTGCCGAGCGTGCCGCCTCCGGCAATGCCGCTGTCGGGCGAGGAGACCATTCCCGCCAGATGGCCGACCGGACGCTGCGCCTGCGTACGCGCCGCCGCAGCATAGCGCTCGACATAGGCCGCGACCTGCTGGTCGGCGGCAAGCTGCGGGTAATGGTCGGTATTGGCGACAAGGCCGTCCTTGCCCTGATAGGCCGGGCTCTGGACGATCACGTTATGCGCGCTCTTGCCGACGACCTTGTGCGTCACCGGGTCGATCTTGAGCGTGATGTCGGTCACTTCCTTGCCGTAAAGCCCGGCGCTGGTCAGCAGCACGGGGTGTTGCGGATCGACCGCGCCCCAGTTGCACACATAGTCCTGATGGGTATGCCCCGAGACCACCAGATCGACGCGGGGGTCCAGCTTCGCAAGGATCGGCTCGATCGCCCCGTCGAAACCTGCGCAGGCGCTGGGATCGTGCTCCTTGCCGCTTTGCGCGCCGCCCTGATGGATCAGCACGACGACGGCATCGGCGCCTTGCGCCTTCAGCTTGGGCACCAGGGCGTTGATCGTGCTGGCTTCGTCGACGAAGCGAAGGCCCTGCAAGCCTTGCGAGGAGACGAGATCGGCGGTGTCCTTCAGCGTCAGGCCGATGAAGCCGATCGTGACTTTGCGCGCGCCTTCGCCGAAGCTGCGGATGGCGGTGGCGGGGAACAGTGTGCTGCCGTCCGGCATCACCGCATTGGCGGCAAGGTACTGGAACTTGGCGCCGCCGAACTGTTCAAGCTGGCAGGGCTGGCGCAGCGTGTTCTTCTCGCAGCCGCCGAACTGGTCGCGGTGCAGTTCCTTGATGCCGCGATCAAATTCGTGGTTGCCGATCGAGGTGATATCGAGGCCGATGCGGTTCATCACGCCGATGGTCGGCTCGTCAACGAACAGCGCGGAGCTGAGCGGCGAGGCGCTGATGATGTCGCCTGCGGCCACGGTCAGGCTATAGGTGTAGTCCTTGCGCAGGTTTTCGAGCGTGGCGCCGAGCCAGGCCGCGCCGCCGGCCGGAACCGCCATCGTCCCGCCCTTGCCATCGGGTGCCATTACCGCCTGATGCGGCGCTTCGATGTTGCCGTGGAAGTCGTTGAACGCCAGGATGCCGACGGTGACGGGACTGCTGTCCGCTTTCGCTTCAGCCGGGGCAGGCGCGGCGCTGCTGGGCGGCGTTGCGCAGCCCGCCAGCAGGGCGACGAGTGCGGTGGAGAGCAGGGCAGGCGCAAGGGCGCCGTATGCAGAAACTGGGCGCAGGCGGGATTTCATCTCAGGCATTCCCCGAATGGTCGGCATCCCGCGACGGGTTCACGGGAAAATGGGATGGATGCCTTGCTCCTGCACGCAAATGCAGGGCGGATCAACGCGTGTTGCGTGACATTTCAGCGGCATTCAATCGTCCGATGCCTCTTCCAGCGCATGCATCTGTTCGTCGCTGAGGCCGAAGTGATGGCCGACCTCGTGGATCACCACGTGCGTTACGAGCGCATCCAGCGTCACGCCGCTTTCGCACCATTCGGCAAGCAGGGGCTGGCGGTAGAGCGTGATGTGCGGTCGCTCCTCCCCCGCGCTCCAGATGGTTTCGTCCTCCATCGGGCGCCCATGATAAAGACCGGTGAGTTCCCAGCCATCCTCGATGCCGAGGGCGTTCAGAGTCTCGTCGTCGGCAAATTCCTCCACGCTGACGGTGATGCCCTGGAGGTGTCTGGCGAAAGGGGCTGGAATGCGGTGGAACGCGGCCTGTGCGAGGAACTCGAAGTCTTCCACGCTTGGGGCTGCTCCGAAGCTGCGGGCCATGGGCGTTCCTTTCGCGACAGGTGGGGCCTGGCCGGCGTATCAGGTGCTCGTATTCCGGTCCAGAACCGCGCCAAACGGTCTGTCGAGCCGGTGGATCGTTGCGCTGCAAACCTTTGAGCGGAACCTTGACGCCGGGCGCTGCATTGTCTTTCGGGACACGGCGGGCGCCTGAAACTGCCGTCCGTTTTCGCGATACCGTTTTGAAATGCACCCGAAAGGCCGACGATGACAGCCACCGCCGCCACCGCTCCAGCCCCCACGAGCACGGCTACTGCCGCCGCTGCACCGGCACCCGCCGGGCCGCACTATACGCCCGAGCAGATGTTCCATCATTTCTCCAAGTCGGTGATGGACTGGATCGGCGATTACTGGCTGCAGATCCTGATCGCGGGCATCGTCGCCGTGGCCATCGCCTTTGCACTGACGGCGGCGCGGCGGTTCGGCCATCGCCTGATCCGTGAAGAGGATGCCCGGCGTAACTGGCTGGCCATCGTCGGCAAGGCGATCACCAAAACCACCAATTATTTCATCGTGATGGTGGCGATCCGCGTGGTCGACAATTACGCCGGAACGCCGGGCTGGCTCGACAAGCTGGTGGCGTTCCTGTTCACCATCGCTGCCGTGATCCAGGGCGCGATCTGGGCGCGCGAAATCATCCTGGGGGCCATCGAGCACCGCACCTCGTCCGAGAACTTCAAGGGCGAGGCGGTGATGAACGCGATGGGGCTGATCCGCCTCCTCGTCAGCTTCGCGGTCTTTGCCATCGCGGGCGTGGTGCTGCTCGACAATCTGGGCGTCAATGTCACCGGTCTGGTTGCCGGTCTTGGCGTTGGCGGTATCGCCATCGGCCTTGCTGCGCAGGGTATCTTCGCAGACCTGTTCGCGGCGCTGGCGATCATCTTCGACCGCCCGTTCGGGCGCGGCGATGCGGTGACGTTCGATACCTTCTCGGGCACGGTCGAGACCATCGGCATGAAGTCCACCCGCATCCGTGCCTATACCGGCGAGCTGATGGTGATCGCGAACAAGAACCTGCTGGAAAAGACAATTTTCAACGTTGCCGGGCGCGACCACATCCGCCTGCCGTTCGCCATCGGCGTCGCCTACGAGACCCCGCCCGAGACGCTGGCGCGCATTCCCGACATGCTCAAGGAACTGGTCTTGGCCGAGGGGGGCACGCCCTCGCGCGCCGGGTTCGAGAACTTCGGTGCCAGTTCGCTGGATTACACGTTGCTGGTGGACGTGCCGGGCCGCGACTGGTCCATCGCCCACCCCTTGCGCGATCGTCTTGTCGTGTCGATCGTGAAGCGTTTTGCCGAGGAAGGCATTGTCTTCGCCTATCCGACGCAGACGACCTATTTCAACGCCCCGAACGGGCAGCCGGTCACGCCCTGGCCGCAGAAATCCGCCGCTCTCGCCGCCGCCGCGTCTGCCGCGCAGACACCCGAGGCCAAGGCGGACTGAAGGCAGGCTAAGACGGGCTAGAGGTAGGCTAGAGATAGGCTAGAGGCAGGCTAAGACCGCTCTGGCCTCATGAAAAAGGGCCTGCCGGGATATCCTCCCGGCAGGCCCTTTTCGTTTTTGCGAAAACCTGAAGAACTCAGACATCGAGGTTGGCGACGTTGAGTGCGTTCTCCTGAATGAAGTCGCGGCGCGGTTCGACCACGTCGCCCATCAGGCGGGTGAAGATCTCGTCCGTCACGTCGGCATCCTCGACCTTGACCTGCAGCAGGATGCGGTTGTCCGGATCGAGCGTGGTCTCCCACAGCTGCTCCGGGTTCATTTCGCCCAGACCCTTGTAGCGCGAGATCGACAGGCCCTTGCGGCCGCTGGCGAGGACCACTTCGAGAAGTTGTGTCGGACGGGTGATCGCATCGTCGGCCGCGACCTTGCGGGCAGGCGCTGCGGATTCGACGATCTCTTCCTCGGTCTCGCCTTCGGTGGCGGGCGCTTCGGGCTCGCTGGTCTCTGCCGCCGCACCGGCGCGCACGAGGCGGGCGGTTCCGGCGTAGACCTCTGCCTGCTCGGCGGCGAGGCGGGCGAGCTTGCGGGCTTCGGCGCTGACGAGGAAGGCGGCCTCGATCTTGTGGTGATCGGTGACGCCGCGCCACAGGCGCTCGACCTCGACGGTGCCGTCTTCCGAGAGGCGGGCCGACCAGCGCGCTTCGCCGTCACCGCGCTCCAGCCAGGCGGCGGCGCGGGCGAGGGCGCCGCTGCGGGCCTCTGCCGAAAGGTCGGTGGCGAAGGCACCGGCAAGCGCCAGCGATTCGATGATCACCGGATCGTAGCGGCGCGGCACGAAGGCCATCAGGTTGCGCAGGCGCACGGCGTGCTCGACCAGCACCTGCAGATCGGCGCCCGAACGCGCGCCGCCGGTGGTTTCCAGCACCCGTCCGGCAAGCCCCGCCTCGACCAGATAGCGATCGAGCGCGGCATTGTCCTTGAGGTAGACTTCCGAGCGGCCCTTGGCGACCTTGTAGAGCGGCGGCTGGGCGATGAAGAGGTGCCCGGCGCGGATGATCTCGGGCATCTGGCGATGGAAGAACGTCAGCAGCAGGGTGCGGATGTGCGCCCCGTCGACGTCTGCGTCGGTCATGATGACGATCTTGTGGTAGCGCAGCTTCTCGATGTTGAAATCGTCGCGGATGCCGGTGCCCATGGCCTGGATCAGCGTGCCGACTTCCTTCGAGGAGATGATGCGATCGAACCGCGCGCGTTCCACGTTCAGGATCTTGCCCTTGAGCGGGAGGATCGCCTGATAGTGGCTGTCGCGCCCCTGCTTGGCCGAACCGCCTGCCGAGTCACCCTCGACGAGGAAGACTTCGGACTTGGCCGGATCGCGCTCGGCGCAGTCGTGCAGCTTGCCGGGCAGGCTGGCGATGTCCATCGCGCCCTTGCGGCGGGTCAGCTCGCGGGCGCGCTTGGCGGCTTCGCGGGCGGCGGCGGCATCGATCACCTTGAGGATGATCGCCTTGGCGGTGGCGGGGTTTTCTTCCAGCCATTCGCTCATCTTCTCGCCCATCAGCGCTTCCAGCGGCTGGCGCACTTCGGAAGAGACCAGCTTGTCCTTGGTCTGCGAGGAGAACTTCGGATCGGGCAGCTTGACCGAGACGATCGCGGTCAGGCCTTCACGCATGTCGTCGCCCGAGAGCGTGACTTTCTCCTTCTTGAGCAGGCCCGAACGCTCGGCATAGCCGTTGAGCGTACGCGTCAGTGCGGCGCGGAAGGCGGCGAGGTGGGTGCCGCCGTCACGCTGCGGGATGTTGTTGGTGAAGCACAGCACGTTCTCGTAGTAGGAATCGTTCCACTCGAGCGCGACTTCCATGCCGATCCCGTCCTTCTCGGCGGTGATCGCGATGGGGCTTTCCATCAGCGCCGCCTTGTTGCGGTCGAGATACTGCACGAAGGCGCCGATGCCGCCGTCGTAATAGAGGTCGTGCTCGCGCACTTCCTCGCCGCGCTTGTCGCGCAGCAGGATGCGCACGCCCGAGTTCAGGAACGCCAGTTCGCGGTAGCGGTGCTCCAGCTTGTCGAAATCGTAGACGGTGACGTTCTTGAACGTCTCGTCCGAGGCGAGGAAGGTGACGCGCGTGCCCTTCTTGAAGCCGTCCGCATCGGGGTTGCGGTCGCTCTTCGGAGCCGGGCCCTTGACCTCGAGCGGGGCGACGGCATCGCCGTTGGCGAACTTCATCCAGTGTTCCTGGCCCTCGCGCCAGATCGTCAGCTCCAGCCATTCCGACAGCGCGTTGACCACCGAGACGCCCACGCCGTGCAGACCGCCCGAGACCTTGTAGGCGTTGTCGTCCGAGGTGTTCTCGAACTTGCCGCCTGCGTGGAGCTGGGTCATGATCACTTCGGCGGCGGAAACGCCCTCTTCGGGGTGCAGGCCGGTGGGAATGCCGCGGCCGTTATCCTCGACCGAAACCGAGCCATCGGGGTTCAGTTCGATCAGCACCAGGTCGCAATGCCCTGCCAGCGCTTCGTCGATGGCGTTGTCCGAAACCTCGAACACCATGTGGTGGAGGCCCGAGCCGTCGTCGGTATCGCCGATATACATGCCGGGGCGCTTGCGGACCGCATCGAGGCCCTTGAGGACCTTGATCGATTCCGCACCGTAGGCATTGGCGTTGGGGGCGTTGGGCTTGGGGGTTTCCGGATCAGTTGCCATATCGATTATATAGGCACGCGCGCGCGGAATCTAAAGCGAAACCGGCGCTGGAGGGCGCCTTTTCCACAAGCGATGCGGGCGGTCTGTCCGTCCTGCAGAGCGCATCGTCGCCAGTGATCGTCGCGGTTTGCCTGTACGCGTGCTTTGGGGCATCAGCGAGCCCGGTAATTCGATGGTGTGGACGTTGGGCATGAACAGGCAGCAGGGCGGCAGGGAAGGCGGGGGCAAGGACGACGACAGGGCAGAGGCGCTCGCGGACGATCTGCGCCGTGTCGTCGGTACGCTGGTGCGCGCGGTCCGGGCGATGCCGGGGGGGGAGAAGACCGCCCAGTCCGACACGCTCGGCCTGCTGGAGCGCGACGGCGCGATGAACGTTGCCGCCATGGCCGAGCGGCGCGGCGTGCGTCACCAGACGATGCGGCTGGTCGTCGCGCAGATGGAGGCGGCAGGCTGGGTCGAGGGGATGCCCGATCCGGCGGACGGGCGCAGTCGGCTCTATGCGCTGTCGGCGGCGGGTCAGGCCGAGGTCGAGCGGGCACGGGCGATACGCACCGCGCGCATCGGTAGCCGGATCCGCGAGGCGCTCAGCGAGACGGAGCAGGCGCAACTCCACGCCGCGATACCCTTGCTGGAGCGTATCGCGGCGGGAAGTGCGGGTTAGGGCAGGGGTAAGGTCAGGCTGCCGCGCCTTCGCGCAGCGCCGCGAGCGCCTGGGACAGCGTGTTGATGCCCCAGTGCTCGGCATAGCGGCCATCGGCCACGCGCACGATGTCGATGACGTCGACCGAGAGCGCGCCGCCCTTGGGCTCGATATCCATCAGCTTGCCGGTGTGGGTGCCGGTGATCGTCTTGCGGGTCGTGACCACGCTTCCTTCGGCGAACATGTCATGGATGTGCACGGTCAGGTCGCTGAACGCCGAGTGCAGGCCCATGAAGGTCTGCCAGATGCTTTCCAGATCGTTCGGCGATCCCGGCGGCGCGGTGCGGTTGACGTAATCGGGCGCCATGATCGCGTCGAATGCGGCGCGGTCGGCCTTCTGGATGACATCGGTGTTGAAGCGGTGGACGATGTCCTTGGGGGTAGGCTGGGTCATGCGGGGTCTCTCGTCTCCGGGGGATTGGGACGGAGTGCAATATATACAGTAACACTGTATAATTCAAGGCGGCGCGATCACAGGTGCCGCGCTTGCATGGCGTGCATGGGAAGCTGAGGGCGGGGCGGCGGGCGGGGCGGCGGGCATGGAAAGCGCGCAAAGAAAAAGGGCGCTTCCCTCGCGGGAACGCCCTTACTTCTTCTTGAGACCCGGTAACGCCAATCCGGGGCGACGTCTCGCTCAGACGAGTGCGATGGCGAATGCCAGCGCGCTGACGCCGAGCGCCGCGGCGATGCCGACGGTCTTTTCGACGAGAGTCATGTTGGTTGCTCCTGCAAACATATTTATCGTTTTATCGTGGACACGAAACGCTTGGTCCCGCTGTCTGGGGTGTCAAATAAGCGTAACAGAAATTTTCGCAAATTCGAAAGTAACAATCTTGCTTGCAAGAAACGCAATTAAGGCCGCGATTCATTGAAACGCAATCGGCAGGACAGAAGGCATCGCGCACGCCGGGGGCAAACTCTCGTCCTTGGCACCATCGCCGCACTGGACACCTGCGCAAACCCGCTATAGTGGCCGGCCATGACTATCCAGAGCGCAGACCAGACGTCGATTCCGGCCACGGGCCAGAGCACCGATTCGATCCTGATCGTCGATTTCGGCAGCCAGGTGACGCAGCTGATCGCACGCCGCGTGCGTGAGGCGGGCGTCTATTCGGAAATCGCCCCCTTCACCACCGCTGCCGAGGCCTTTGCCCGGATGAACCCGATCGGCGTGATCCTTTCTGGATCGCCCGCTTCGGTGCTCGACGAGAACGGCCCGCGCATTCCGGACGTGATCCTCGAAAGCGGACTGCCTATGCTCGGCATCTGTTATGGCCAGCAGTCGCTGATGCACCAGTTGGGCGGGCAGGTCACGGGCGGCGAGGGCGGCGAGTTCGGTCGCGCCTTCATCGAGATCGCCGATGACTGCGCGCTGTTCGACGGCCTGTGGAAGGTCGGCGAAACGCACCAGGTGTGGATGAGCCATGGCGACAAGGTGACGGCGCTGGCCCCCGGCTTCCGCCCGGTCGCCTCCAGCCCCGGCGCGCCCTTCGCGGTGATCGCCAACGACGAGAAGCGCATCTACGCGATGCAGTTCCACCCCGAGGTCGTCCACACGCCCGACGGCGGCAAGCTGCTCAAGAACTTCGTGCGCCACGTCTGCGGCATGGCCGGTGACTGGACCATGGCCGAGTTCCGCAAGACCAAGATCGAGGAAATCCGCGCCCAGGTGGGTGACGGCAAGGTGATCTGCGGTCTTTCGGGCGGCGTCGATTCGGCGGTCGCAGCAGTGCTGATCCACGAGGCGATCGGCGA
Source organism: Novosphingobium sp. BAM6 (assembly GCF_057784955.1). Lineage (NCBI taxonomy): Bacteria > Pseudomonadati > Pseudomonadota > Alphaproteobacteria > Sphingomonadales > Sphingomonadaceae > Novosphingobium > Novosphingobium sp. BAM6. The sequence goes on from NZ_JBYNTR010000002.1 coordinate 490,419, forward strand.
CCAGCTGACCTGCGTCTTCGTCGATCACGGCCTGATGCGCACGGGTGAGGCCGAGCAGGTCGTCAGCCTGTTCCGCGGCCACTACAATATCCCGCTGGTCCACGTCGATGCCTCGACGCTGTTCCTCAAGGGGCTTGAGGGCGAGACCGACCCCGAGAAGAAGCGCAAGTTCATCGGCAAGACCTTCATCGACGTGTTCGAGGACGAGGCCCGCAAGATCGGCGGCGCCGACTTCCTCGCACAGGGCACGCTGTACCCGGATGTGATCGAATCGGTCAGCTTCACCGGCGGCCCGTCGGTGACGATCAAGAGCCACCACAACGTCGGCGGCTTGCCCGAGCGCATGAACATGAAGCTGGTCGAGCCGCTGCGCGAACTGTTCAAGGACGAAGTGCGCGAACTGGGTCGCGAGCTGGGCCTGCCCGACGTGTTCGTCGGCCGTCACCCGTTCCCTGGCCCTGGCCTCGCGATCCGCATCCCCGGCGAAGTCAGCCGCGACAAGGCCGATATCCTGCGCAAGGCCGATGCGATCTACCTCGAAGAGATCCGCAACGCCGGTCTCTACGATGCGATCTGGCAGGCCTTCGCGGTGCTGCTGCCGGTCAAGACCGTGGGCGTGATGGGCGATGGCCGCACCTACGACAGCGTCTGCGCGCTGCGCGCCGTCACCTCCACCGATGGCATGACGGCGGACATCTATCCCTTCGACGCCGGCTTCCTCAGCCGCGTAGCGACCCGCATCATCAACGAGGTCAAGGGCATCAACCGCGTGGTCTACGACTACACCAGCAAGCCGCCGGGCACGATCGAGTGGGAATGATTTTCCTCATTCGTTGATCCGGATCACGGCGCAACGCTTTCGCAAAGGGCATTCATCGGCGACGGTGAGTGCCCTTTGTGCTTTTGCGCGTTGTGACATCCGGCGTGGTGAAAGCGTCCGGAACGGGCAGATCGGGCCTTGCACGTTGATGTTTATTTATGGTAATGAGAATTAATAGCAATAATAGTATCGACGCTCATGAGGGGTAGCTCGGAAAAGGATCGACAATGACACGCCACTTCACGCCGCCCGTTCATCAGACTGCCGCACCGTCCACCATGCTGGTCGAGGCGATTCGATGCTGGAGCGAGGCGCGCGAGGCGGGGATGTCGGCGCAGCCGCGTCTGTGGCGCGTGCTCGACAGTCACGACTGCACGATGCTGACCCCGGTGCTCGACAGCTTGATGCGGCTGTACGAGATCGGCCTTGGCAGACCGGTGCGCGCGGGCGAGGGGCTTGTCATTTCCGAGGACGAGCATCTCCTGCTCGACCTTATCGACGGGCGCTTTTCCCGCAAGGCCTGCCTCACCTGTGACCGTGAGATCGGCTCGGCGCTGGACTGCGCCATCTGCTCCACGCGGATCATGATGGCGCTGACCGTGCCGCTGCATACGCTGGCGGTCGTCTCCACCTACCGGCTGCAATGAAGGAGCGCCGACAGGAGGACGGGCACCCTGCCGCTTACTTCTTGGGCGGCAGGCGGTAGGGGACGAAATCGTTCAGCGAGACGAAGCCGCGCCACATCGAGGGCGTTGCCCGGTCGTGCAACTGCACGGTGTCAAGGCGGCAGAGCTGGCTGGAGAAGGTCTTGGTGACGAGAATGTCGTCTTCCCGCAGCGTGTCCGCGTTATGCGGCCGGTTCACGTAATAGGTCGACCCGTCCTTGTAGACGATCGCGGTCTTGTCGACGATCTGGGTGCTGTCGATCTGCGGCAGGTTGATGCAGTTGACCGGCTTGCCGGGCACGCGCTTGCCGACGATCTTGGCGATCTGCTCATCCGGCGTCAGCTTGGGCTTGGCCGCGAAAGCCGCGGTCGAAAGGGTGATCCCGGCCGCGGCGGCAATCAGGGCCGTGGCGGAAAGAGCGGTGATCGCAATACGTCTCATCAGCGATTCTCCTTGTTCTGAAAGACACCCTATCCGCTGCCCGGTGAACACATGCTGAGCGCCAGCGGTTCCGCATGCGCGGTGAAACGAGCCGGATCAGGCCCCGGTCAGGCTGCGATTACGCCGTCCCGCCCACGGTGATACCCTCGATCAGCAGGGTGGGCTGGCCGACACCGGCGGGCACGCTCTGCCCGGCCTTGCCGCACACGCCGACGCCGCGATCGAGTTCGAGATCGTTGCCGATCCCCTTCACGCGGGTCAGCACGCTGGGGCCGTCGCCGATCAGCGTCGCGCCCTTGATCGGCGCGCCGATGCGCCCGTTCTCGACCTTGTAGGCCTCGTTGCACGAGAACACGAACTTGCCCGAGACGATATCGACCTGACCGCCGCCCATCGACTTCACATAAATGCCGTTGTTCAGGCGCGAGAGCAGCTCTGCCGGATCGTCGTTCCCGGCGCGCATGAAGGTGTTGGTCATGCGCGGCATGGGGGCGTGGGCATAGCTTTCACGGCGCCCGTTGCCGGTGGCCTTCGTGCCCATCAGGCGCGCATTCAGGCGGTCCTGCATGTAGCCTTTGAGGATGCCGTCCTCGATCAGCACGGTTTCCTGCGTGGGCGTGCCCTCGTCGTCGATGGAGAGCGAGCCGCGACGGTTCTCGATGCTGCCATCGTCGACCACGGTGACGCCGGGGGCAGCGACACGCTCGCCGATGCGGCCCGAGAAGGCGGATGTGCCCTTGCGATTGAAATCGCCCTCAAGCCCATGGCCGACCGCTTCGTGCAGGATCACGCCGGGCCAGCCGGGACCGAGCAGTACGGTCATCTCGCCCGCCGGGGCATCGACACTTTCAAGGTTGGTCAGCGCCTGTCCCAGCGCCACGTCGATGGCGTGGTTCCAGCTCTCCGGCTCGAACAGGGTGTCGTAGAGGTAGCGTCCGCCCATGCCGTAGCTGCCGGTTTCGCGGCGTCCGTTGCTTTCGGCGACGATGTTGACGTTCAGACGCACCAGCGGGCGTACGTCGGTGCCGATGAAGCCGTCGGGCCGGACGATCTCGACCACCGACCACGAACCGACCAGGCTGGCGCTGACCTGCGCCACGCGCGGATCGCGGGCGCGGGCGGCGGCATCTATGCTTTCCAGCAGCGCCACCTTCTTCGCAAACGGCACCAGATCGAGCGGCGAGGCATCGGTGTAGAGGTGGCGGTTGTTGCCCGGCGGCGGCGCGGCGCGCAGCGCGGTGGCGGAATCGAGCAGCCGCAGGGTCTCGCCCGCGCGGCGGATGGCAGCGGGCGAAATCTCGTTGGCGTGGGCAAAGCCGGTCATCTCGCCGGAAACGCCGCGCAGGCCGAACCCTGCATCGCGCGAATAGTCGGCGGTTTTCAGGCGACCGTCATCGAAGCCGAACGCCTCGGTGGCGACGAACTGGAGATACAACTCGCCGTCCTCGCAGGCCGACAGCGTCTGCGCCGCCAGCGCCGATGCCTCTTCGGGCGAGAGGTGGCGATAGAGCAGCGAGCGGGGATCGGAATAGGTCATGGCGGCAGGATATAGGGTTGCCTGCGGCCAAGGGGAAGATCGGGAAAGTGGCTCGGCCCGATTGAGGCTGTACTGCAGCGGCGCTTACGCGGCCTGCTGGTCTGCCGGGCCGCCCTTCAGCACGAAGCGGCGATCGCAGTAGCCGCATTCGACATAGCCCTTCTCGTCGATCTCCAGCCACACGCGCGGGTGGCCGAGGGCGGCGGGCTTGTACTGGCCGTTGCTGCGGATGTCGCTGGCGCCGTCGCAGCTGACGCGGTGCGACTCGACGTATACGGTTTCGGGCTGCGTGCTCATGGTTCCGGCGATTACCAAGGCTGCGGCGCGAAGGCCAGTCCGGTTTTTTGCAGGAGGGGATGCGTGTCCCGCACGCCGGTCATCCATAAGGGACGAGCCGACGTGCAGGAACGCATGGATGCCGGTCAGGCGGCGACGGTCAGGGCCTTGGCCTCTTCCAGTGCCTTGGCGACGGCCGCCTCGCGGGTCGCCTGGTCGATGGCGATGCCTTCGGCCAGAACGAAGGTCGGGTTGGTGATGCCGATGAAGCCCAGCGCGGCGCGCAGGTAGGTCTCGCCATGCTCGAAAGCGGCGGCGGGCTGGCCTTCGCCGTAGAAGCCGCCGCGAGCGAGCGCGACGAACACCTTCTTGTCGGCTGCCAGGCCGACCGGACCTTCGGCGGTGTACTGGAAGGTCTTGCCGGCAACCAGAATGCGGTCGATCCAGGCCTTGAGCTGGCTGGGAACGGTGAAGTTGTAGAGGCCCGCGCCGATCACGATCACGTCGCTGGCAAGGAACTGGTTGAGCTCGTCCGAACCGTCCGGATTGCCGAGTACATCGAGCGTCAGGTGCGGCAGCGGTGCGGCGGCAAGGTCGAGCGTCGAGACTTCGACCGAGGCGTCGCCTGCGGTCAGCGCCTCGACGATGGCCTTGGACACCGTGCGGCTGACGGAGTGTTCGCCGGTGATGCTGGAATCGATGTGGAGCAGTTTCATCTGGGAGAGTATCCTCGGTCTGGATTTGTGACCGGGTCTAGGTATGCTGTTCGTATCGGTTGGCCAAGAACGCATATTTTAAGGACCAGGTCACATGAATATGACCACTCATGATTTCGACGATGCCGTTGCCGCGCTCGAACATGCCAAGGCCAGCGCGGATCATCGCTATTGCCCGGCGATCGGCGATATCCTCGCTCGCGTGGGCGACAAATGGTCGATGATGGTGGTGATGCGCCTGCTGGACGGGGCCTTGCGCTTCAACGCGCTGAAGCGCGAGATCGGCGGGATTTCGCAGCAGATGCTCTCGCGCACCTTGCGCGCGCTGGAGCGTGACGGGCTGGTGGAGCGCACCGTGCATGCCACGGTGCCGGTGCAGGTGGACTATGCGCTGAGCCCGCTGGGGCATTCGCTGGCCGAGCCGGTGCGGCTGCTGGGCGCCTGGGCCTTCGCGCATCGCCCGGTGATCGAGCAGGCGCGTGCCCGCTATGATGCGCAGGAGTAGAGACGGGTCGGTCGATGTGCGCCCTTCGGTCTTTACGCGCCCGCAACAGACCCGCTAAGGGCAGCGCATGACCAGCACCCCCGCGATCGCCATCCGTGACCTCGTCAAGCGCTATGCTCCTGCCGGCACCGGCGAGGGCAAGCTGGCGCTGAAGGGGGTCTCGTTCGATGTGCCGGAAGGCGGCATCTTCGGCCTGCTGGGGCCGAACGGCGCGGGCAAGTCCACGCTGATCAACATCATGGCCGGACTGGTCCGCAAGACTTCGGGCAGCATCGATATCTGGGGCTTCGATATCGATCGCGATCAGCGCAATGCCAAGCGCTCGATCGGCATCGTCCCGCAGGAGATCGTGTTCGACCCGTTCTTCACCCCGTTCGAGGTGCTGGAGAATCAGGCCGGTTTCTACGGCATTGCCAAGGCTCTGCGCCGTTCCGAAGACCTGCTGCGCGCGGTGCATCTGGCCGACAAGCGCGATGCCTATGCGCGCACGCTGTCGGGCGGCATGAAGCGTCGCCTGCTGATCGCCAAGGCGCTGGTCCATCAGCCGCCGGTGCTGGTGCTCGACGAGCCGACCGCCGGTGTCGATGTGGAGCTGCGCCGCCAGCTGTGGGAGCTTGTGTCCGAGCTGAACCGCGAAGGCGCGACGATCGTGCTGACCACGCATTACCTCGAAGAGGCCGAGGAGCTGTGCGATCGCATCGCCATCATCAACCACGGTGAACTGATCGCCAACAAGCCGACGCGCGAGCTGGTCGGCATGGCGCGCGAGAAGATTCTCGTCCTGACGCTGGACCGCGATGTGACGCAGCTGCCCAGCCATCCCGGTTTCCTCAAGTGCGAGGCGGAAGGAGAGCGGGGGCTGCGGATCACCTACGACAAGGATCGCAGCAATGCGGGTGAAATCCTCTCGGCGGTGCAGGCACAGGGCTTCACGGTCGTCGACGTGACGACGCGCGAGGCGGATCTGGAAGACGTGTTCGTCTCGCTCACCAGCGAGGCAGCTGCTGCCTGATCGGCAGGAGATTATTGGTGCATGAGGGGCGTGATGTTTCTCCGCGCCCTTTTATGCAGGTTGGGCGCGGCAGTTTAATGCTATCGCCAGTCGCGCAGCCACATCTGGTGGCGCACGCGCCTGATCGCGCTGCCGCATCGTTCGCATTCGCCGACATAGTGCGTGCCGTCCCAGACGACGTCCTTGCTGCGTGGCTTGTGGCGGTTGAACAGGCACATGCGCGGTAGCGGCAGCAGCCCCTTCGGGTCATCTTCGGTGCCGAGGCTGGCGAGTATCTGAGTGGCCGACGGCGGTCCAGGCGTGTCGCTCTGGTTCGAGAGCGTCAGGTCGGAGTGACGGAAATCGGTCGCAGACTGTATAGCAGTCATAGTCGTATCCTCATCTCGAAGCGCAAAAGCGTTTCAAATCAATACTCGCCGCACTAGATGACGCGCTCAGGCCGAAGTTTGCGCGATGACGCCTCGGTCAAGCACGTTCAATACCACCGTATCCCGTTGGGATCGTGGCACTTCATCCTTCACAATTCAAATTCAGCCTAGGTAGTCCGCCCCGGTACGGTAAGAAAACGACTCGACAGGCCCCCCAGCCTTGCGAACCTCTGTTCGCGCACGATTCGTTTCATTGGGTTCATTTTGAACATAAATTACATACTTGTACAAGTGCTTGTTCGCACGTGCGGCATTACTTCCTAAAAAGATAGGATAATTACGACATTTTTAGCGATTCTATCAATTGCGCAGGCGCGAAAAGAAAAACAAAAATTTCCAGCCAGTCCCGCTTTGAGCCATTTTTGGTCATCTCCGACGTTATTTTGTGGCTTGCGCAATTGACGGTTCCGCACTTGCACGAAATCGACTTGTTGCCGGGGCTGCACCTACCTACGGAGTAACGCCCTGACGGGGTGGCCGCACGGCGACCGCCCGGCGGATCGTAAATATCGCGGGAAAGGTTCGAAGAAATGCACCTCGAAGACCAGGTCGGTCCCATGGCTGTCGGACAGGGTGACGTGGCGCCATCGCACCCGTGGGATGTGATCGTGATCGGCTCCGGTGCGGCCGGCCTCACCGCCGCGCTGGCGCTGGCGCAGACCTGTCGGGTGCTGGTGCTCGCCAAGGGCAGCCTCACCGGAGGGTCCACGGCATGGGCGCAGGGCGGGATCGCCGCGGTCCTCGATGCTGGCGATACCTTCGAGGACCATATCGAGGACACCATGGTCGCCGGTGCCGGGCTCAACCGGCGCGAGACTGTCGAGTTCGTGATCGAACGGGCCCCGCGCGCGATCGAGCGCCTTGTGGATCTGGGAGTGCCTTTCAATGCGGATGGCAATGCGTTGCACCTCACGCGCGAGGGCGGCCATTCGCATCGCCGGATCGTCCATGTGGCGGATGCGACCGGATGGGCGGTGCAGCAGGCCTTGCTGCGCGCGGCTGAGGCGCACTCCAATATCACGCTGCTGCCCGGCCGTTCGTGCATCGATCTCATCACCGGGCGCCATGAACAGCGCTATTCGGGCTCGGGCCGGGTCTGGGGCGTCTACGCCCTCGATGAGGAGAGCGGCCGGGTCGAGGCCCACGTCGCGCGTGCCACGGTGCTTGCCACCGGGGGGGCGGGGCGCGTCTATCAGTTTTCCACGGCCCCGCGCGGAGCGACCGGCGACGGCATCGCCATGGCCTGGCGGGCGGGTGCGCGCGTCTCCAACATGGAGATGATGCAGTTCCACCCGACCTGCCTTTACAGCCTTGAGGTCAAGAATTTCCTCATAACCGAAGCCGTTCGCGGCGAGGGCGGGCACCTGAAGCATCCCGTCACGGGCCACCGCTTCATGCCCGACTATGACGAGCGCGCCGAACTGGCGCCGCGCGATGTGGTTGCGCGCGCCATCGACGATCAGATCAAGCGCTACGGCCTCGACTACGTTCACCTCGACATCAGTCATCAGCCGCCGGAATTTGTGAAAGAGCATTTCCCGAACATCCACGAGAAGTTGCTGGGGCTGGGGATCGATATGACGAAGGAGCCGATCCCCGTCGTTCCTGCGCAGCACTATACCTGCGGCGGTGTGCTGGTCGATCTCGACGGGCGTACCGACCTGCCGGGGCTCTATGCGGCAGGCGAGTGCACGGAAAGCGGCCTTCATGGTGCGAACCGTCTCGCTTCGAACTCGCTGCTCGAATGCTTTGTGTTCGGTGATGCGGTGGCAACCCATATTCTCGATAACTGGGCCAGCTTCGAGGCTCCTCCGGCGGTTCGTCCATGGGATGAGAGCCGCGTGACGGACTCGGACGAGGAAGTCGTCATCAAGCAGAACTGGGGTGAGATCCGCCGCTTTATGTGGAATTACGTCGGTATCGTGCGCACGACAAAACGCCTGGAACGCGCCATGCATCGCATCCAGATGCTGAATGGCGAGGTCGAGGAATATTACCGGCACTTCCGCGTCTCGACCGACTTGATCGAACTGCGCAATCTCCTGCAGAGCGCCGACCTGATCGTGGCTTCGGCTTTGAAGCGCCATGAAAGTCGCGGCCTGCACTATACGCTGGATTATCCGGATATGACGGCGCCCCCGCTCGACACCGTGCTGGTGCCGTAGAGCGGGCGGCAACGCGAACGCGCAGCGGTTATGAGGGCTGGTGCAAGGTGCTCCCGGTTGCTGGTCCTCGCCGAAATTTTCACGTTACAGGTATCATTGAGGGAGGGGGGAGGCCGCGGCCGTGCCCTGCTGTGGGGCCGAAAATGCGTGTCGCCTAGAGGCCGGCGGGAAGATGCGGCCGACAAACCTAAGCAATCTGCGTCGCACTCAAATTCGGTTCGATATCATGTGATGGAACTGGCGTTTACCAGCCATCGAAACTGGCCCAAGTCACCCCAGCCTTGACCCAGGCGCTCCTCAAGCTGGAAGGCCTTCCCGTGGGACACCGCCGATGTCCTTGTGAAAGCACCTTAAGGTAGGTGATCGCTTGCGTGACTCGATGCATGTCATCGGATGATTTATTTTATTGATAAATTATACAAGTATCCGCCCGATCGCTTTTCTCGGCGATTGGTCACAAGTTCGAGCCCCGAGGATCAAATTCGTATCGGATATTTCGCGATTCGCTGCCGATAAATAACGTCGATTTCGGCAGACCGGGGCCAAGCATGTCGTGCATTGCTCAAACTGAACGCAAAGAATGGCGGGTTCCATCAGAACCTGAACGTCAGCGCGCCTCCCAGATAGGTGCTGCTGTTCAGGTTCGCGCGTCGCAACACGTCGCCACGTAGCAGGCGCTCCAGATAGAGCGTTGCCGACAGGTGTCGTGACAGGCTCCAGGCGGCATCGGCACGGAGCAGCTTGCCGATATCATGCCCACGCACCAGTTGCGTGCCCGCATAGGCACCATTGTAAAGATAGACGGCATCGGACTGATTGGGCCGGCGCAGCCATTCGACTTCCGCGCTCACCCGCAGCGAAGGCGTGGGATTGATCCGCAGGACCGGCGCGAACGTGCGCAGGTTGGTGGGCGCAATAAAGAACCCCCAGCTGAAATAGGGCGTCGCTCCGGTCAGGAAATTGAACGTGTGCAAGGGGCCGCTGCCATAGGCGCCCCCGCCCGAAGCATAGTCGGTATGGAAGCCGATCCGCGGCTTCAGTCCGCTATCGCTGAACTGGTATTCGGCGAGCGCGAAATAGCCGTCGGCCGAAATCGGGCGACCGGCGAAACGTCCGTCCTGACGAAGCGCGGTAATATCCAGCGTCAGCTTGCCGAGCGATCCCCATATCCGCGTGCCATAGATGTTGCGACGCTCCTCACCGGTTGTCGGGCCCCACTTCTTCGCATCGTTCTCGTAGCGATAGAAGAACGGATCGACGTAGAGCCTGGCCTTGCCGAACGGCGTCCTGTCCCGAGCAAGGAGCACACTTGCCTGAATGCCCTTGAAGCGCTCGCTGTCCAGCACCGGATCGTCGAAAGCACCGGTACCGAACAGGGTCGAGCGGAAGCTGAACAGGTCGACGCGCGCGGACTTCCAGTTCGCATAGAACCGTACCCCGTTCTGCACCGTATAGACGTTACCGGCAGGGCGCGTGCCGATGATGACCGGCGGGCCGTCCTGAAACTCCTGACGGCCCACCATCACGCCCATTTGCGCGCCCAGCACCTTGCCGCGAACTTCTCCAAACAGCTGCTGGACCACCAGATCGTTGCGATAGGTGGGAGAGATTGTTGTCGAGGTCGACGCGAACGACCTGTTCGTCCCCCACTGTTGCGCGCTGGCCAGTTCACCATAGACCCGCACGTGATCGCCCAGATGCAGGTCGGCGCCAATCACACTGCGCAGCAGTTCCTGATCGGGATCGCGCTTGTCCTTCAATCCCGGCCGGGTGGTGTAATTCACGCGGAACCGCTCTTCTCCGCTCAGCGAAAGGTAGACGTTCCCGTCATCGGCAAGCGGCACGAACTTCAGCGGATCGAACAGATCGGCCCTTGCGCTTTTTGGTCGATCCTTGAGAAAAGACCAGTCCTCCGCCCAGCGCGAGATGTAATAATAGCCTGCACGCGGACCGAGCCCGGAAGCCGGCGCGGGATAGGCCGTCGGCTCCGTCGGCACTGTCGTGCGAACCGGCGCGCTGGCCGAACGATCGCCGGTGATGATCGAGCCCGTGGTTCCCGGCAGCCCGAGTGGCGGAGCCGTCGATGCCTGACCGGAGGACAGCTCCGATGATTGCGCATGCGCGCCGCTTGCCATGCTGATCGCACAGATCAGCAACGGGACAGGAATGCCTCTCCGCATCCTCACCTCTCCATTGTTATGTTCTGGGTGGCGCGCCGGTTATCCGGCTACGTCCGATCCGGGCGACGGCAGTTTTCCTGCTCGCCGCCCGGCATAGTGCAGGTCGGCTCAGTTAAGGGCCGCCTGTGTCTGTTTCAGATGGTCTTCAAGGATCGCTGCGAACACGTCGGGGCGATCGAGTTGCGGCAGATGCCCGGCACCGGCAATCTCGTGCAGGATCGCGCCCGGAACCAGCGGTTCGAGATCGCGCATCGGCTGAAGCAGCAGGGTATCGTGCTCTCCAATCACCAGCGCCGTGGGCATGGTGATGCGCGCAGTCCCGTCCAGATAGGCAAGCCCCTGGATCGCCTGCGCGCAGCCGATGAAGCCCTCTGCCGACGTCTCGCGAATGCAGGCCAGCAGATCGGCAGCGATAACCGGTTCGGCATCGAGAAACGCCTTGCCGAACCAGCGCTCCGCAGTCGGCAGCGCCAGCGTATCGACGCTGCCCTCGGTGCGAACCAGCGCGATCCGGTCGTCCCATGCCGCCGCAAAGGGCGCAGGGGCATCGGCGCGCGCGGCCACTATGGTCAGACTGGCGAGCCTCTCGGGATGGCGAACACCCAGACCGAAGCCGATCATGCCGCCTTGCGACACGCCCACGAAATGCACCTTCGCGATATCGAAGGCATCAAGCACGGCGATCGCATCGGCCACCAGATCGTCCATGGCATAGGGCGCAGGCGTCGCTTCCGACTGCCCATGTCCACGCATGTCCATGCACAGCACGCGAAAGCCCCGGGCTGCCAGTTCGGCTGCCTGCCGGGCCCATACGGCACTGCCGGTCAGGATCGAATGCGCGAACAGCACCGGCTCGCCCTTCGGATCACCGCCGACCCGGACGCTCAGCGCCGAGGCAGGGGCGGAAACGGTGCGTCGCTGGAAACCCGGCCATTCGGCGTTTAGGATGACGGGAATATCAGTCATCGAGCCCCATCTCCTTCATCACCTCGCGCGCGACACGCCAGCTGTCGAGCCCGGCAGGAAGCCCGCAATAGAGTGCGACCTGCAGGAAGACCTCGCGGATTTCCTCCTTGCTCAGCCCGTTGTTGATCGCACCCCGTACGTGGGCACGCAACTCGTGCCCACGATTGAGAGCCGACAGCATGCCCAGGTTGAGCAGGCTGCGGCTGCGGCGGTCGAGGCCGGGACGGTTCCATATCTCGTCCCAGCATACTTCGGTCGCATATTGTTGCATCGGCCAGCCGAAGGCATCGGCGGATGCCAGTGCCTTGTCGACATAGGCATCCCCGAGCACTTCGCGCCGTGTGGCGAGGCCGCGCTCGAACTTCTCGCTTCGCGGCTTCTCTTCACTTCCGGCCATGATTCAGGCGTCCTCCAGTTCCACCAGCGGTTCGTTCCAGGCATCGTAGGCATAGACCCAGTCGGGATTGATCGGATCCTTGAGCCAGGTGTTGGTGCGCGAACTGAGCTGCACACGCGACGTGCGCGGCTTGCGGGTCGCCTCGAAGACCTGGAACGCCTTGGCCACGCCGTCGCGATCCACGCCTTTGAGGCAGCGCGAGAGCACGGCGGCATCCTCGATCGCCATGGCTGCGCCCTGCGCCATGTAGGGGGTCATCGGGTGGCAGGCATCGCCCAGCAGAGTGATATTGCCTTGGCTCCAGGTGGGCAGCGGATCACGATCGACGAGCGCCCACTTGTGGACCGAAGGGCATGACTCGAGCACATGGCGCACTTGTGGGTGGAAGTCCTTGAACGCCTCGCGAAGTTCATTGACGTCGCCCATCGCCGACCAGCTTTCCACCGTAAATCCCGGCTCGGGCTGGCTGGTCACGAAGTAGACTTCCGAACGGTCGGGCTTGACGTAGTAGATCACGATATGGCGGTCCGGTCCCCACCACTTGGTGCAATCGTCGATCTCGTACCCGTTCAGCAGTTCTGCGGGGAACACCGTGCGATAGGCGATACGACCGGTGAAATTGGGCTCATCCTTGCCGAACATGCGCTCCTTGAAGAACGAATGCACCCCGTCCGAGGCGACGACGGCGTCGGCTTCCACGGTCTTGCCGTTTGCGAAAGTGATGGTGACGCTGCCGTCCGCAGCCTGGGCATAGTCCACGACCTTGTGATCGAGATTGATCGTCGCCGGATCGACCGCGCTGGCGAGCGCCGAGTGAAGATCGCCGCGATGGCCCAGCAGATAGGGGGCGCCGTACTTTTCTTCGGCGCTTTCGCCGAAGATCATGTCGAAACGCACTTCGCCGGTGTCGTATTCCTTGTTGTTCCACGAACGCGGATAGAAGGCCTCACCACGCAGCACCGGCTCAAGGCCGAACTCGCGCATCACCTTCATGGCGTTGCAGCCGATCTGGATGCCTGCCCCCAGACGCGTGAACTGCTTGGCCTGCTCGTAGACATTGGCCTCGATCCCTGCACGCTGAAGCGCGGCGGCGGTCGCCAGACCGCCCATGCCCGCTCCGATCACGGCGACGCGAAGTTTACTCATATCCTCTACCTTTTTGCTGTTGGGAACAGCGGCGGCACGATCGCCACCAGCGAGGCCAATATCCCGCCACAAAAGGCCGGTGAGCAATCGAGTAATGCTGGCTCAGCGTGAGTAAATATCACGGTAGATGACTGTTGAAGGAGCCGCCTCCAGCCTATTCCCGTTCCATGAGGCCCGCCGCGTCATGCGCCGCCGTCTTCGGCATGATCAGCACTCACAGTCCGTCAGCTATTGTGGTTTGCGCTCAGGAGGGCCTTCGCGATGATGGGGCCATGCTCGATACACCGACCTCGCTCGCATCGCGCCTGTCCGACCCGGATCTGCTGCGCGAGAAGTGCCACATCGATGGACGATGGGTGGACGCCGACAACGGCGCCACTCTTCCCGTCACGAACCCGGCGACCGGCAAGGTCATCGGCTCGGTTCCCGATTGCGGCATAGTGGAAACCCGACGCGCGATCGATGCTGCTGCCAGGGCACTGCCCGCATGGCGTGCTCGCACCGCGCAGGAACGCGCCGATGTTCTTTTGAAACTTGCTGCCCTGATGATCGACAATGCCGACGATCTTGCGATCATCCTCACGGCGGAACAGGGCAAGCCGTTGGCCGAGGCTCGAGGCGAAATCGCCTATGCCGCCAGCTTTATACGCTGGTTCGCCGAGGAAGGGCGGCGCGTCTATGGCGATATCATTCCGGCTCCGGCCAAGGGCAAGACGATTCTGGTCCGCAAGGAGCCGATCGGTGTCTTCGCGGCGATCACGCCCTGGAATTTTCCCGCCGCGATGATCACTCGCAAGGTCGCCCCCGGTTGGGCGGCGGGCTGCACCGGTATCGTCCGCCCAGCTGAACTGACGCCCTTCTCGGCCCTCGCCATCGCGGTCCTCGCCGAACGCGCAGGCATGCCGGCAGGCGTGTGCAACGTCATCACCGGTGCGCCCGAACCCATCGGCGGCGAACTCTGCGCCAATCCGACAGTGCGCAAGCTCAGCTTCACCGGCAGCACGCCGGTCGGCGCGAAGCTGATGGCGCAATGCGCGCCGACCATCAAGAAACTGAGCCTGGAACTGGGCGGCAACGCGCCTTTCATCGTGTTCGAGGATGCCGATCTCGACGCGGCGGTCGAAGGCGCGATCGCATCCAAGTTCCGCAACACCGGGCAGACCTGCGTTTGTGCCAACCGCCTGTTGGTGCAGGACAGCATCTATGACGTCTTTGCCGAGAAGCTGAAGGTCGCGGTGGAAAAACTGCACCCCGCAGACGGCCTTCTCGATACCAGGGCAACCGCAGGCCCGCTTATCAGCGAGCGCGCGCTGGCCAAGGTGGAGACCCATGTCGCCGATGCTCTCACTCATGGCGCAAGCGTGGTTACAGGTGGGGCGCGACATGCCTTGGGGGGCACCTTCTATCAGCCCACCGTGCTGCGCGATGTCTCGCCCGAAGCCATGATCTTCCGCGAGGAAACCTTCGGCCCGGTCGCCCCGTTGTTTCGCTTCGCGGACGAGGCAGAGGCGATTCGCCTTGCGAACGACAGCGAGTTCGGCCTTGCCGCCTATTTCTACAGCCGCGATGTCGGGCGGATATTCCGGGTCTCCGACGCGCTCGAATATGGCATCGTCGGCATCAACGACGGTGCGATCTCCACCGAGGTTGCCCCGTTCGGCGGCATCAAGTCGTCCGGCCTTGGGCGCGAAGGGTCGAAGTACGGCATCGAGGACTATCTGGAGATCAAGTATCTTGCCCTGGGCGGCCTGGACAACTGATCCAACAGCCTTTCGTACCATGCGTACCAGAAAAGTCAGGCCCTGACGCGCTGAACGGCGTCTGGGCCTGATTTTGAGCGAAGTGAAGCGATAGGCGTGAGAAATTATCACGCCTCAGCAGCATTAGTGGGATTGCCCCTGTTCCCACAGGCTCGCAATCTCCCTTTACGAAAAGAACCGGCCTCTCAACCGGCTGGTTCGACATAACAACCGGGTCATCCGGGGGAGAGCAATATGCATGCGACGCTCGTCGATCAGCAGCAGCCGGTGATGATTCACTCGCGCCAGCAACGCTGGTTCGAAAAACTCTACATCCAGGTTTTGATCGCCATCGCACTGGGGGTGATCGTAGGGCAGTTCTGGCCCGATGTCGGCGCCGGACTGAAGCCGCTCGGCGATGCGCTGATCAAGATGATCCAGATGGCGATCGCACCGATCGTCTTTCTCACCATCGTCCACGGCATCGCCAGTCTGGGTGACATGCGCAAGGCAGGTCGCATCGGCCTCAAGGCTATCGTCTGGTTCGAGATCGGCACGGTTCTGGCGCTGATCGTCGGGCTGGTCGTCGTCAATCTCGTCCACCCCGGCGCCGGCATGAATGTATCGGCGGCCTCGCTGGACCCCGGTCTGGTCAAGACCTATGTGACGAAATCGCATGAGCAGTCGCTGGTCGGTTTCCTGATGGGGATCATTCCTTCCACGGTCGGCGGCGCCTTCACCGAAGGCAATACGCTGCAGGTGCTGTTCTTCGCCGTACTGTTCGGCATTGCCCTGCAGCGCATGGGCGAACGCGGCCGACCGGTGGTCAAATTGATGGACGATCTATCGAAGGTGTTCTTCCTGCTGATCGGCATGGTCATGCGCGTGGCGCCGATCGGCGCTTTCGGGGCGATGGCTTTCACGATCGGCAAGTATGGCCTCGGCACGCTGCTGACCCTTTCCGGTTTCATGCTGAGCTTTTACGCCACTTGCCTTGTATTCGTGTTCGGGGTGCTGGGCATTGCCAGTCGGCTTATGGGCTTCAGTATTTTCAAGCTGATCCGTTATCTGAAGGAAGAGCTGCTGCTGGTGTTCGGCTTCTCCGGATCGGAACCGGTTCTGCCGCGTTTCATGGCCAAGATGAAAGCGGCAGGGTGCTCAGAATCGGTCGTCGGTCTCGTCATTCCCACCGGCTATACTTTCAACCTTGACGGCACCTGCATCTACCTCACCATGGCTGCGGTGTTCCTCGCGCAGGCGACCAACACGCACCTCGGCCTTGAGCATCAGCTGATCCTGCTGGGCGTTTGCCTGCTGACATCAAAAGGGGCTGCCGCCATCCCCGGTTCCGGCTTCATTGTGCTCGCCGCGACCCTGGGCTCGGTCGGACACGTCCCGGTCGCAGCCATCGCCCTGATCCTGGGCGTTGACCGTTTCATGTCCGAAGCCCGCGCGATGACCAACTTCATCGGCACTGCCGTCGCCACGATCGCCGTCGCCCGCTGGGAAGGAGAACTCGACAAGGCCCATCTCGACAGGATACTGGACAACCCCGGTCTCGTGAAGCTGGGGGCCTGAAAGGCAAGCCCGAACCCACCATGCGAAAACTTCCACCGCTCAATGCTGTGCGCACTTTCGAGGTCGCTGCGCGTCATGTCAGCTTCACCCGTGCAGCCGAAGAGCTTCTCGTTACCCACGGGGCGGTAAGCCGTCAGGTTGCGCTGCTGGAGGACTGGTTCGGGATCAAGCTGTTTCGCCGAGCCCCCTCGCAACTCACGCTGACCGACGCCGGGCGTACATACTTTCGCGAGGTGACGGCCATTCTGGATCGTCTGGCGCTTGCCTCCATGGACATGAAGCAGCAGGCGGCCCCTACGGCACTGCGCATCAATGCCCCGCCGACCTTCACGATGCGCTGGCTGATCCGTCGCATCTCGTCCTTCCAGCGCCAGCGTGCTGACGTCGAGATGCGCATGACCACGGCGCTCGGCCCGATCGGCGCCAACGACAGCGGCTTCGATGTTGCCATTCGCGGGGATCAGGGTGAACTCGCCGGCTGGACGTCACGCCATTTCATGACCGAGTTGATTGCGCCTGTCTGCCATGCCGATCTGCTGGCCGACGGGAAGCTGAAGACTCCGGATGACCTGCGCCATCACCGGCTGATGACATACCTGACCGAGCCTTACGACTGGAACCAGTGGCTCGACCACGCCGGAAGCAGCATGGCGCCCGATCAGGAAACCCAGCGCTTCGAGCAGATGTACTTCGCCCTGCAAGCGGTGCAGGACCGTCTCGGCATCGGCCTGTTTCCGCTGTTTCTCGTTATCGAGGAGCTTATGAGCGGCCAGCTTTGCGTGCCCTTCGGAGCTCTGGGGCTGCGCAAACGCGACTACAGGATTTTTTACCGGGCGGAGAATGCGCAGTGGCCTGTGATTGGCGACTTCGCAACCTGGCTTTCCGCCGAGGGCCAGCAAACAGAAAATGCCACTCTTGCGTTTGCCCAATCCATGGGATGGTATTTTTAATATACTGCGCACCGAGGCAAATAGCCGGTGCGCGATCAAATTCAGCAGGAATTAACTTGGGAAGCCCGTTATAGAACGGGCTATTCAGGTTACAAGGCGCCGAGGATCTCCCGCCTATATCCGACGACCTTAGGGACGTTGATGGGAATGTGCCCACAGGCAGCGTGCCGGGATGCAGTCGATAGCTTCGGCACGCGATGTCCTCGTCGACCATGATGACCATCTTGGCATAGCCGAGCCCGTGCGAGGTAGTCAGCCCGCCAAACCCCACTGACTTGCCGAAGCCGCCATAGCGAAGGCCCCCGATTCGGGGCCCCAAATTACCTGGATTGAGGTGGGCAAAAGGTGAGCGCGCGCCACCGGAAAGCCGATGCCCGATTATACCTGATTTCCAGGGATTTTTGGAACGAGAAACGCTTGACAAAGGGGTGTTGTGGTGCCGCTTACAGGATTCGAACCTGTGACCCCATCATTACGAATGATGTGCTCTACCAACTGAGCTAAAGCGGCTTGCCGACTGCGCGCGGGTGTCCGCGTGCGGGGCAGGGGGCGCCTTTACCGGGGGTGGATGGATCGCGCAAGGGAATTTGCAGCGATCGTGGCACTTCTTTGCTAATTGACGGATAACGGTGAGGCGTACTCCGTTGAAAGGAGGCACGCTTGCCGTTTCGGGGCATGGGCGGTAGCAGACGGATCATGGAAAATGCCTGTTCCTCTGGCCAGAGTATCGCTGTCGTCGAGCCCTTCCATGCCATGGCCATCGGGCGGCTGGCGCATGATCTTGCGGCCGCGGGTCGATTGGTGATTCACATGGAGTACGGGCAGCCGTCCACGCCCGCGCCAGCCGCGGCGCTGGCTGCTGCGCAGGCCTCGCTGTCGGGGGCGCCACGTGGGTATTGGGAAAGCACCGCCTTGCTCGATCGCATCGCGCGGTATTATCGCGAGGCGCACGGCGTGCATGTCGATCGCGAGCAGGTGGTACTGACCTGTGGGGCTTCGCCTGCGCTGGTCCTGGCGCTCTCCAGCCTGTTCGCGCCGGGAGCCAGAGTGGCGATGGCGCGTCCGGGCTACGTTGCTTATCGCAATACGCTGCGGGCGCTCTATCTCGAACCGGTGGAGATCGCCTGCGGCCCGGCCGAGCGCTACCAACTCACCGCGCAGGCCCTGCAGGCGCTGGATCCCGCGCCGGACGGGCTGATCCTTGCCAGTCCCGCCAATCCCACGGGCACGGTGATCGCGCCGGACGAAATGGAGGCCATCGCGGCGATCTGTCGGCAACGGGGCATTCGGGTGATTTCCGACGAGATTTATCACGGGCTCGCCTACGCGGACGCCGGGGAGGGAGCCGCCCTGCTGCAGGTGCGTTCCATGCTGGAGTTTCTGGACGATGCCGTGATCGTCAACAGTTTCTCCAAATACTATTCGATGCCGGGCTGGCGGCTCGGCTGGCTACTGGTTCCGCCGCAACTCGTCGGCGCGGCACGGGCGCGGATGGGCAATCTGTTCCTGACGCCATCCGAGATGGCGCAGCATGCAGGACTGGCGGCGTTCGAGGCACGCGAGGAGTTGGAGGGGCACATTGCCAACTACCGACGCAACCGCGAGATGCTGCTGGCGGCGATGCCTCGCCTTGGGCTCAATCGGATCGCGCCGCCCGACGGGGCGTTCTACATATGGGCGGACATCGGCCATCTGACACGGGACAGCCTCGGCTTCTGTCGTGCATTGTTGCAGGATACCGGCGTCGCCACCGCGCCGGGAATCGATTTCGATCCGGTCGACGGTCACCGTTTCATGCGCTTCAGTTTTGCGGTTTCGCCAGAGGAAGTCGCTGAAGCCATCGTGCGGATGGAGCCATGGTTCGCGCAGCGACAGGCAGAGGCGAAAGCCGTGATCGGAACAAGCGACTGACACGCTGACATTTATCGTCTGCGCCGCCTTCATGATTGCTTTCATGATTGCGCAGTCTTGGTGCAGTTCCCGCCATTTCTGCGGCAATTCCGACCTGTCGCAACTCGGGACGGATACGTACGCCCGTGTTTCTGCCCATTGACGAGGGCGCGTTTCAGGCGTTCTTTCCCGCTAATTAAGGGACGCACAAGAACAAAGCGATAAAGACCATGAAGACCGCACACGAAGTGCAGGGATGGACTGTCAGCCTGGACGGTCTGCGGCGGGCATGCATGTCCTGCGCCGCGCAAGAGGAACTCCAGCGCCTGCACGAGGCGCTCGACCTGTTGCGCCGCACGCCCAAGGAGCTGGGGCAAGCGCTGAGCCGGGCCGAAGCGGGCAGGATCGAGATTATGCTGGCCTGCGGAGCGGCGGAAAGCGCGGCGCTTTGCCTGATTGGGCCGCAGACGTCGGTGATGATGTCTCGCGGCAGCCATGGTCAGTGCCTTGCCAGTGCGGTGACGGAGCCGGATGGGCTGGAACTGATGTGCGAAGGGGCGACTGTCAGCCTCGCGGTTCTGGCAGCGCATCTCTCGATGGTCATGGAGGCGCTCGGCTTGCCTGAAGCCCAGATGGGCGAGCGGCTGGTTTCCGGCTGGGAGGATCCGGTGACGCTGCACTGAATAGCGGTTCCCGTTCCCGTTCCCGTTCCCGTTCCCGTTCCGGTGTCAGGTGATGTCCGCTGGCGTCTCTTGATACGTTCTTCCCGGTTCGGGATGACCGGGGCGTTGTCGCTATCGCGTGATTGCGATACTCTTGCGTGCGGCTCACAGGAGTTTCTCGAAATGATCCCGCGCTACCGCTGAGGCGGATCGACATAGGCTGGTGGAACAATCCGCCGATCGGATTTCTGTTTTCGAGAACATCATGCACAGACTGACAGGCAAGACATGCGTCGTCACCGGCGCGGCGCGCGGGATCGGACGCGCCATCGCGGCCCGTTTCCACGACGAGGGCGCGCGGGTTATCGTGACCGATATGGACGAGGCGGGGGGCGCGGCAACAGCAGCCGAAATTGGCTGTCGGTTCGAACCGCTGGACGTGCGTGAGGAGGCCGCCTGGGCGCGGCTGGCGATTGGCGTCCCGGTGGCGGACGTTGTGGTCAATAACGCGGGCATCACCGGATTTGAGGCAGGCATGGTGCCGCACGATCCGGAGCATGCCAGCCTTGCGGATTGGCGTGAGGTTCACCGGGTCAATCTCGACGGCACGTTTCTGGGCTGCCGTTATGCGATCGGGGCGATGAAAGCGGCGGGCAAGGGCTCGATCATCAACATCTCCTCCCGCTCCGGACTGGTCGGCATCCCCGGTGCCGCGGCCTATGCCTCGTCCAAGGCCGCCATACGCAATCACAGCAAGACGGTTGCGCTCTACTGTGCCCAGCAGGGTTGGCAGATACGGTGCAATTCGATCCATCCGGCGGCGATCCTGACGCCGATATGGGAGCCGATGCTGGGGAATGGCCCTGATCGCGAGAAGAGGATGCAGGCCTTCGTTGCAGATACACCGCTGAAACGCTTCGGGATGCCTGAAGAAGTCGCAGCGATTGCGGTCATGCTGGCATCGGACGAGGCGCCCTATATCACCGGGACCGAAGTGAATATCGACGGCGGATTGCTTGCCGGTTCGGCAGCTTCGCCGGGCTGATTGTCGCATCGGGTTTGCTCAGCTGGCGGTCTGGATGCGGCACCCCCCTTTTTTACGACACCAGCGATGCCTCGATGGCGATGCGGATCGCGTCGGAGGTATGGTTGGCGCCCAGCTTGTTGAGCATGTTAGCGCGGTGGATTTCCACGGTGCGCGGGCTAATCGAAAGCTTTTCGCCGATCAGGCGGTTGGAAAGCCCGCTGGCGACGCCGCCCAGCACTTCGCGTTCGCGCCGGGTCAGCCGCTCGATCCGCGCGCGGGCCATGACCTCGCGCAGCTTGGCATTGCCGATCTGGTCTGCGCGGCCCATCGCGCGGGTGAGGATCGTGGCGAGTTCGACCGGGCTGATCGGCCAGCCGACATAATCGATCGCGCCGTCAAGAATGGCCTCGACCACGCGGCCGGTGGTGGCGTCTTCGGAGAAGGCGATGATCGGAAACCAGTCACCGTGCGCGGCCATGCGTTCCACCACGTCGGCAATCGCGCCGGGAGCATCATGGATCAGGATCACGCCCGAGCGCGGCCAGCTGCCCGACAGTTCCGACGTGCTTTCGAAAGGCTCCACATGGATGCCGGAAGACGACAGCGCATGGCTGATCGCGGCGCGGCGGCGCATATCGGCATCGATCAGAAGCAGATTCGAAAGACGCTCCACGGACATTCTCCCTATCGGTTTGTCCGTAGGGGGGTGCCTTTTAATTGTCCGGCATGCTCGTCCTACAAGGTCCGGTTCCGAGGCAAGTTACCGGTATGGCTGGTAAAGACATGGCAATCAGGGGTTTTGCGGTGCCGAAATGGTGGCGTATTCACTCTGAGTAAATGTTGTCAATTAACCCGCATGGCGCTGGCGATTTCGAGAAAATCATCGCGCAATGCTCCGACCCGGTGTGCATCGAAAGCAATGGCACTGTCGAGAATTGTCCTGCGTGCGGATTCGTACATATGACGCAGCGCTTCGGCCACGCCGCCTTCGCCCGACACCCCCATGCGCAGCGCGGTGATCGCGGTCAGCGCGCGGGTCATCGAGTGGCTTTTCAAGGCGTTGTCGCCCAGCCCTTCGGCATGGACGGCGGTGCCCAGCGCGCCGACGAGATGCTCGTAGCAGACGTGAACCAGCTCGGCAGGCGCGGCGCCGCGCACGCGGGCGTCGAAATCGACGCTGCGATAGGCTTCGTGGACAGTGCGGTGACGGTGGATCATCGGCTCAGCTCGACTTGTTCCACTGTGCGATCTGGTTCGTCAGCATCGACATCGTCGACTTGATCGAACTGATCCGCGTTTCGGAGGCAGTGAACTGGGTGGCGAGGCGTGAGCGCAGCGCTTCCTGCTGTTCGGCAAGATCGCTCTGGTCGGTGGCGATCTGCGTCAGTTGCTTGGTCCAGGTGCTGATCGAGGCGCCCAGCGAATAGGTGCCGGTGGTGGAGGTCGCATCGCGATAGACCTTGTCGACCGTCGCGAAGACGCCGCTGACGCCGTTGGTCCACATCGCCGCCACGCCCTCGGGATCGCTGGCCACGGTGGCATTGAGGCGGCTGGTGTCGAGCGCGAATGTGCCGTCGCGCTGGGTCTTGAGGCCAAGGTCGGCCAGCGTGCGCGCGGTGCCGGTGGCATTGGGCATCACCGTCTGGCTGCCGATCGCCATCAGCGAGCGCTTGAGGGTGCGCGCGCCCGCATCGTTGGCAAGGTCTCCGCCGAGCGAGGTCGCGGTGTTGAGCGCGCCCATCACCTCGTTCAGCGCATCGACCAGATCCTGCATCGAGGTGCCGATGGAGGATGTCGGATCGGCGAAGGTGATCGTCGTCGGCGCGCCGATGTTGGTGGCGGTCAGTTGCAGCTTCACGCCGTTGACGGCGGTGGCAACGCTGTTCGAGGTTGCGGTCATCGGCAGGCCGTCGACCTTGAAGGCGGCGTCCTGCGCGGTGGTCATCAGGGTGGCGCTGCCGGAGGAGGGGCTCCAGGCGAGCCTGGAAAGGCCGCTGCCCGAAGCGGCATCGGTCTCCAGCGTGAAGCCGTTGGCGGCGCCTTCTGCACCCTTCATCACCAGCTGCGCGCCGTTCACCGTCTGCGCGACATAGGCGCTGACGCCCGCGTTCGCGCCGTTGATCGCGCTGGCGACATCGGCCAGCGTGGCGCCTTCGGGGATGGAGATGTTCACGGCGGAATGGCTCGAATCCTCGGCAAAGGACGCGCCTGCCACTGTGCCAAAGCGTAGCGTCAGGGTGCCCGAGCCGACCGTCTCGGTGCCTGCACCAAAGGCCGCGCTGGCCAGCGTCTGGTTGGAGGCCAGTTGCGAGACTTCCAGCGAATAGCTGCCCTTGGGCGCAGTCGCGCCGGTCAGCGAGGCGGAGGCGACCGCCGCGTTGGCGACCGAAGGCGTGCGCGCCAGATCGCCCGAGCGGACCAATGTGCCCATCGAGGTATCGAGCGCCAGCAGCATCGACTTGATGTTGGAGGCGGTGGAAACCTTGGTGTTGAGCGTGTCGGTCTTCGTCGAGAGCTGACTGGTGCGGGCAGAGAACTGCGCGGTCGCCAGATTGTTGGCCAGCGCCAGCATGTCGACCCCGCTGCCGCCGCCGAGAAGCGTGGCGAGCGAGGTCGTCGTGGGCGAAGTCGTCGTCGCGGACGTGGAGGATGTGCTCGTGACCATGCCGGATAGAACGGCGGTGAGGAGAGGGTTTTAAGGGGAAATCTTACGCGAAACTGCCGGGATCGGGGCGGCCTTCGGCATCGAAGCGCACCGTGACCGGCACCGAGATGTGGGGCCGTTCGCGCCGCTCGCCGCGTTTCAGCGACATCACGAAGGCAAGGATCGAGGCGATGGCGACATAGTGTTCCTCGCGGATCATCTGGTTCTCGCGCGTAGTGTAGAACACCGAGCGGGCGAGCGCGGGATATTCCAGCATCGGCACGCCATTCTCCAGCGCCAGCGCGCGCATCGCGGCGGCCTTTTCGTCGCGCCCCTTCGCCAGCAGGACCGGCGCGGGAGCCTTGAGCTGATCGTAAGTGAGCGCGACAGCGAAGTGGGTGGGATTGGTGAGGACGAACTGCGCCTCCTTCATGGCGGGGACGAGGCCGCCCATGGCGATCTTGCGCTGGCGGTCGCGGATCGCGGCCTTCTTCTCGGGCGAGCCTTCGCTTTCCTTGGATTCGTCGCGCACGTCCTGCAGCGTCATCTTCAGGCGCGACAGGCGGCGCACCATCTGTACTGGCAGATCGACGAAGGCGATGGCGAAGAGGCCCGCGGCGAGCAGGAACAGCAACATGACCACCGCATGCCAGGCATAGGCGAGCTGCCCGCCAAGGTCTCCGCGCCCGAGTCGGGCGAAGGTCTCGATACGCGTACTAGCCCATACCCAGACGATCGTGCCGAGCAGCGCGACCTTGGCAAGGCCCTTGCCGATCTCGATCAGGCCGTTGGGGCCGAACATCCGCTTGAGCCCCTGCATCGGGTCGATCCGCGAGGGCTTGGGGGCAAGGTTGCCGGGCAGCCATCGCCCCTCGCCAAAGCCCAGTTGCGAGAGCAGCGATAGCGCGATCACCGGCAGGCCGAGCAGCAGGATCGGCGGCAGGGCGGCCCACATCGCGCGTATCAGCAGGGGGCCGGGTTCGAAGCTGTCGAGATCGGCGCGGCTGAACTGGAAGCCGCCGCGCAGCACCTCTTCCAGCAATCCGAACACCCACGGCCCGGCCATCAGCATCCATACGGCGCCGACCAGCATCGAGGCGGCGGTCGCCAGTTCGCGTGAGCGCAGGACATCGCCGCGTTTGGCGGCCTCGCGCTTGCGCTTTTCGGTGGGGGCGAAGCTCTTCTCGCCGCTGCTTTCGCCGCCACTCATTTGAGCACCGCACCTGCATTGGCGATGGCATCGGCGGAAATCCGGGTGACGAGATCGGTCAGCACCGGGGCCGAGATTACCAGCGCGGCAAGGCCCGCCAGCACGCCTGCCGGAAGCCCCAGCGCGAACAGGTTGAGGGAAGGGGCAGAGCGCGAGAGGATGCCGGTCGCCACCTGCATCACCAGCAGGATCAGGCACACCGGCAGCGCGATGGTGACGGCGGTGACGAACATCTGCGTGGCGTACCCTGCGATCAGCGCGAACCGCTCCGGCCCCAGCCACGTATGCCCCGGCGGGAACACGCGGTAGCTGTCCACCACCAGCGCGAACCATTGCAGGTGCGCGCCCAGCGCCAGGAAGATCACGGTGACGACCACCGAGAAATACTGTCCCAGTGCGGGCGATTGCGTGCCCGAATTGGGATCGACGGCGGTGGCGATCCCCATGCCCATCGCGCCGCCGACAAGCTCCGCCGCGATCACCGGCGCGGCGAACGAGAGTTGCAGTACGAAGCCCAGCGACAGGCCGACCAGCGCCTCCCCGGCAATCGCCAGCAGCCCCGGCAGCGAGAGCAGCGCGGGCGGCGTCGCCACCGGCGTCCAGACGCAGACCAGCACGGCGACGGCGCCTGCCACGATCACCCGGATCTGCGCAGGCACGGCGGCATTGCCGAACAGCGGCGCGGCGACCAGCGCGGCGCCGATCCGCGTCATCACGAAGACCAGCCGCCAGAACTCGGCTTCCAGTGGACCGAAGCCGAAGTTCATCTGGATCACGGCGCCACCTGCTGGGCCTGCGAGATGTTGGCGATCTGGGCAAAGATATCCGACGCGAAATCGCCGATCAGCGTCATCATCGAACTGCCCAGCACGATCAGCATGAAGGCGATCACCGCCAGCTTGGGCACGAAAGTCAGCGTCTGCTCGTTCACCGAGGTCGCCGCCTGCACCAGCCCGACGACGAGGCCGACCGCAAGGCTGGCCAGCAGGATCGGCCCTGCGACGAGCGCGGTGGTCCACAGCATCCGGTCGGCAAGGGCCAGCAATCCGGTGATGTCGTCCATCGCGCGTGCCCTCCCTAGCCGAAGCTCGCCGCCAGCGAGCCCATCAGCAGCGACCAGCCGTCGATCATCACGAACAGGAGCAGCTTGAAGGGCAGCGAGACGACGGTGGGGCTCATCATCATCATGCCAAGGCTCATCAGCACCGAGGAGACGACGAGGTCGATCACCAGGAACGGCAGGAACAGCATGAAGCCGATCTGGAACGCGGTCTTCAATTCGCTGGTCACAAAGGCGGGCAGCAGGATCGAGAACGGCACATCGGCGCCCGAATTGAAGCGCGGGGCCTTGGCCATGTCGGCGAACATCGCCAGATCGCGCTCGCGGGTCTGGCGGATCATGAAGGCGTGAAACTCGCGCCCGCCGTTCTGGATCGCCTGCTCGGCGTTGATCCGGCCCGCCGAATAGGGCTGGATTGCGGTCTGGTTCACGCGGTCCAGCGTGGGCGACATCACGAACAGCGAGAGGAACAGCGACAGCCCGATCAGCACCTGATTGGGCGGCGATTGTTGCAGGCCCAGCGCCTGCCGCACGATCGCCAGAACCACCAGAATGCGGGTGAAACTGGTCATCATCAGGATCAGGCTGGGCAGGATCGTCAGCAGCCCCATGACGAGCAGCAGCTGCAGCGACATGCTCAGGCTTTGCCCGCCCGGACCCGTGCCCCCGCCGTTCAGCGAGCCGAGCGCGCGGTCCAGCGCACCGGAGAGGGCTCCTCCGCCGGGCGCGGCTTGTGCCTGTGCGGCTACATCCTGGGCATGGGCCAGCGTCGCCCCGGCAAAGGACGCGCACGCCGCGCCGAAAGCAGCCAGTCTGGCGAAGCGTGCCCTCACGCGCCGTCGTTCCGGAAGTTCGGCATCTCGAAGCCAGGACGGGGCGCGGGGGGAGGCGGGGAGGGAGGGGGCGTCGAAGGCACCGCAAATTCGGCTTTCGCCCGCGCCGGCGCCTCGGCCAGCCGGGTCAGCCCGCCGCGTGAGGCCGAGACGAGGATCTCGCGCCCATGGAACTCGATCACCGCCAGCTTGAGCGTGGGCGAAAGCATCGTCGTCTCGATCACGCGGACGGACTTCGTGCCGCTGCCGATCCCGGCCTTCTCCTGCATCCGGCGCGCCAGCTTCAGCGAGCCCCAGATCGCCAGCGCGATCAGCGGCAGCATGATCGCCAGCTTGAGGACGTACCATAGCATCAGAAGCGGCCGACACCGGGCATCGCCGGGGCATCGCCGTCGGGGTCGTCGTTGCCCCCGGCCTCGCCCTCACCGATCATCTCGACGATGCGCAGGCCGAAACGGCCGTTCTGCGAGACGATCTCGCCGCGTGCCACCGGCTTACCGTTGACCAGCACGTCGAGCAGGTCGTCGGTCATCCGGTCGAGCGTGACGAGGCTTTCGGGGCCGAGCGCGAGCACGTCCTTCAGCTTCATCTCGGTGCGGCCCAGTTCGATGGACAGGCGCACATCGACATCGCGCAGGAAATCGAGCGTGCGGACGGGTGTTGTCATGGTCTTTCGGTCCTTTCGGGGAAGGCGATCTGCACGGCGACGCGCTCGTCTATCTCGCCGATGGTGCCGGTGGCGAAGGTGCGGCCACCGATCTGCAGGGGAACGTGGCGCGTGACCGTGACCGGCAGCACGTCGCCCGGCTTCAGTTCGGACAGGCGCGCAAACGCGATCGGCATGTCGACCAGCACGGCGGTCAGCGCGATGGGCAGCGAGGCGAAGGGCTCGACCGTCGGATCGGACGGGCCGGCATGCCGCTCCGGGCGCAGGCTGGGGATCACCCGGCGGCGCGGCGGGGCCAGCAGCGCGGCCAGCGTGGGTTGCGGGAACGCGATCGGCAGGTGCCAGCGCTCGCCATCGAGATCGCGGACCTCCAGCGAAAGCACCAGCATTTCCTCGTGCGCGGGGAAGGCATCGATCAGCCGCAGGTCGTCCTCGCGGCGCAGCGCCCGCACGCTGTCGCCTGCCACGCCCAGCGCCTGTGCCAGGGCGAGCGTGAGCACCTCTTCCAGCCGCGCCAGCAGCAATTCGGCAGAGAGCGGCAGGACAGGCCCGGCAGTGGCGGGCAGGCGCCCGCGTCCGCCGAACAGCCGGTCGATCATCCGCAACAGCGCCGCGCCCTCGAACGAGGTCAGCGCGCGATGTCCGGCCACGCCGATCGCCAGCTGGACATGGATACCGGGCAACGCAGGCGGCTCCACCGAGGCGGTAGCGTCCGAGGCGACAGCGGCGGCCAGATCCTGCATCCGCGCCTCGTGCGGCATCGCGGCGCGCACTTGCGCGGCGGCCCCGGCATCGAGCTTGGCCAGCCCTTCGGCAAAGGCGCGGGCCAGGCGCTCTCCCGCCATCGCCAGCGCAGGCGCAAGTTCGCCCAGCGAAGGCCCTTCGCCCAGCAGTTCGGGGCAGTGGCGGGCATTGCGTTTACCCGTGGGCCGACCATTCTGGCGGCGGGGCGGCGGAGGGGGACTGGCAGCGGCGTTCATGGCAGGCACCGGGGCATCACTGGATGATGAAATTGCGGAAATAGACCGCATCGACGCCGCCGAAGCCCTCGTTCTGCTTCAGCACCGTGTTGATTTCGGCGGTCATCCGCTTTTGCAGGCGATCCTTGCCCTCGACCGTGGTGATCTCCTCCTCGGTGGTATCGGCGAGAACCGCCAGCAGGCGCGAGCGGATCGCCAGTTCGTGCTTCTTCAGCCACATCAGCACGCGTCCGTCGCGCCGGGTGGAGCAGGCCAGCGAGACCTGCACCAGCGCATCCGAGCCTTTGAGGTTCGAGGTGAATTCGTCCGCGAAGGTGTAATAGGCGACGCGGTATTCATCGCCGCCTTCTCCCTCCACTTCAGGTGCGCCGCCTTCCTCGCCGCCTTCGGCCTTGGGGGCATAGGGGTCTTCCTCCCCCTTGCGGATGAGCTTGGGAACGTCCGGTTCCTTGACCTTGCCGTGCTCGCCACCGCCCAGCAGCCCGGCCTGCATTGCCCCATAGGCGCCGCCACCGCCCACGCCGAGCAGGACGAGCGCGCCCAGCAGCAGCGGCAGCTTGCTCTTCTTCTTGGCAGGCTTGTCGTCCTGAGGGGCGGCATCACTCACGATGGGTATCCTTCATGAAAAACAGGGGAGGTTAGGCGTAGAGGCCGCTGGCCTGCGGGCCGCTGCGGGGCGAGGGCGATGGGGCGTCGCCGCCGGGAAAGCCGGTGCCGGAGCCGCCGTTGCGCGCCGGGCGGCTGTCCGCTGCAGCGTTCCCGCGCGCGGTGTCGCGCTGCTGCTGGCCGCTGTTCGAGGCGGTGGTGCTCCCAGAGGGAGCGCCGTTGGCAGACGCGGGACTGCCGCCCGAGTTCGCATTGCCATCCTGCCGCTGCGGGTTGCTTTCGCTGCGCGGTTCGCTGCCGTGGCGCGAGGGCGCCTGCTGCTGCGCCTCGCCTTGCATCCGCTCGCGCGCGGTATCGGCGCCGGCGGCGAGCGCGGCCTGAACGGCAGGGGCAAAAGTCGGGTCGAGGCTGGCCATGGTGACGCTGAGGCCGCCGTCCTCGTGGCGCAGGGCCAGGTTCACGCGCCCGAACTCGGCATGGACCAGCGCGGTTTGCACGACTTGCGGCGTCACTGCCTCGCGCGCCTCGTTGAGCCGCTGGACCAGCGTGGCGAAGTCCTGCGGGGCTTCGGGCGAGGGCGCGGTTGTCGTCGGTGCTGGGGTGGTTGCGAGCGTTGGAGCGGGGGCGCTTGCCAGCGGTGCCGTCGCGACGGGATCGGCGGCAGGTTCGGGGTCATGCGGGCGCGCTGGCGTTGATGGCACGTCCTGTGCGGTCGTCGAGGGCATCTGCATCGGGGTGGGTGGCGTCCGCGATACCGGGGCATCGACGGGGGCTTCCGGCGCCTGCGGGACAGCCGCAGGGACGGCGTCGGGTACTGTTCGGGCGCCTGCCTTTAGCACTTCCGACGTCGCGGCCATCGGTGTGGAAGCAGGGGTGACGACCGGCGCGGTCAGGCGTACATCCGGCATGTCCGCCGTACGGCCTTGCTCTATGGCGACAGGCTGTGCGGAAGGCGGAACGCCGGTTTGTGCAGGGCTGTTCGGAACACGGCCTTCCGGCGGAGCATCGGGCGATTGCAGCGGCAGGGCGATAGCCCCGGTATTCGCGGCCAGCACCACAGCGGGCGTTGCGGCAGGCGGGGCCACACGGATCGGAGACGAAACGGAAGGGGGCGTCAGAGGCGTCGTCGCAGCCATGGGCGCGCGCGCGTTTCGGGTCTGAAGCAGCGCCAGCGCCCCTGCGGTCCCGATGTTTGCGGCAGGAGGAAGTTGGGCGACGACGGGGGCTTGCGGGGGGGCGCTGCTCGTCGCAGCAGGCTGCGGATTTTCGGGGAGCGAAGGTTCTGCCGTCAGGATCAGCTTTTCGCTGTTCGCCATCTGCGGTGCGGCCATCGGCGTTTCGCCCGATATCCCGTGCGATACCTTGTCTGTCGTTTTGCCAGAGTGCTTCTCGGCGGACCTGTTCTGCGCCGCCTCCCGTATCGCGTTTGCCGCGACTTTTTCGCGCCCCGGCAAGATCTTGCCGCCCTTGCCGGAAGGCCCCGCAGCGCTTGTCTCCGGGGCTGCGCTTTCGGGGGCGGGGGCAGGCGGGATATTCGCGGCAGGTTCGACGGCAGGTTCCACGGGAGCGGCCTGCAAAGCATTGCCGCCGATCTTTGTCGGAGCCGGTACGCTGGCATTCAGAACCTGCGAGAAGTCGAGCGGCGCGGTGCCTGCGGGCGCGGGAAGGACCTCTGCCGGACCGGCTTTTACGCCTGCTTTCAGCGGGTTGGCGCCGGGAAGGGATGGCAGGGCAGGCGAGGGCGAGGGGATCATGCGCGCGGTGGTCCTTGGGGTCAGTCGTGACCGGTGCTATTCACGATCCGTGCCAGATTCCTCGGCGCCGCTTTTACGCATGCCGCCCAGCACTTGCGGCTGGGTGGTGCGGGCGATCAGGCGGGCCTGAAGCTGGGCGCGTTCCTCCACGGCGGCACGACGGCGTTCCGCCTCGCCCAGCTGTTTCATTCGGGAATCGGCAATGTTCTGCGCGCGTTGCGTGTCGTGCTCGGTGCTTTGCACAAGCCGGTTCAGACCGGACACAAACGCCCCGAGACGCACCAGAGAGGCGCCGTCGGCCATGTCCGTGCGGCTGGCATAGCCTTGCGCCATCGCCTGCGTGCGTTCGCTCAGCGCGCGCAGCTGGCCCAGCGTGCCTTCCGCCGCCGCCGCCTCCAGCATGGCCGTGCGCTTGGCCACCGCGCGGACCTTTTCCAGCCGTCGCAGCCGGGCCAGCTTGGCGCGCGCCTCGCGGCTCATGCCAATGCCCCATGGCAACGCCTCATGACAGCAGCCCGGCCAGTTGGCTGGCGCTGGTGGCAAGATCGATCGTCTCGTCGGCATCCTGCTTCAGGAACTGGGTGAGGCTGGCCTGCATGGCGATAGCGCGGTCGAGCTGCGGATCGGCCCCGGCGCGATAGGCGCCCATCAGCACCAGATCGCGGTTCGCCTCGTAACTGGCGGTCAAGGCGCGGAACGTGCCTGCAAGGCGCCGGTGCTCGACGGGCACGATGTCGTTCATCACCCGGCTGAGCGAGGCGGCGATGTCCACTGCCGGGTACTGCCCGCGCTGCGCCAGTTCGCGCGAGAGCACGATGTGCCCGTCTAGGATCGCGCGGGCGGTATCGACCACCGGATCGTCCTGGTTGTCGCCATCCGCCAGCACCGTGTAGAGCCCGGTGATCGAGCCGCCGCTGGCCTTCGAGTTGCCCGCGCGCTCGACCAGCTTGGTGATCGTCGCCAGCGCGGAAGGGGGGTAGCCCCGCGCCGCGCCCGGCTCGCCCAGGAGGAGCCCGATCTCGCGCGCGGCGTGGGCGACGCGGGTCAGGCTGTCGAGGATCAGCAGCACGCGCTTGCCCTGTGCGCGGAAGTGCTCGGCCATGGCGGTCGCCAGCATCGCGCCGCGCAGGCGCAGGTTGGGCGCGTGGTCGGCAGGCACGGCGACGATGGCGGTCCTGTGGCGGATCTCGCCCTCCATGTGCCGCTCGACGAAATCGGACACCTCGCGTGCGCGTTCACCGATGAGCCCGACGACGATCGCTTCGGCGCCTCTGGCCTTGGCGGCGCCGCGCGCGATCATGTCGATCAGCACCGATTTGCCGACGCCCGATCCCGCCATCACCCCCACGCGCTGGCCTACGCCGAACGTGATCATCGCATTGAGCGAGCGCACTCCGGTATCGAAGGGCACGCGCACCGGGCTGCGATCGAGCGCGGAGGCGCGGATGCCGCCGGCCGGGGCCTCGTCGCGCCAGGCGATGGGCAGGCCGCCGTCGATCGGATGCCCCTCGCCATCGACCGCACGGCCGAGGAACGCCTCGCCCACCGGCAGCATGCCGGGGCGGCCTTCGGGCACCACACGCGCGCCGGGACGCAGCGAGACGGTATCGCCCAGAAGCATCATCATCGTCTTGCCGCCGCGAAAGCCGATCACTTCGGCGGCCAGCGGTTTCTCGCGGCGATAGGCGACACGGCAGATCGCGCCGACCGGCACCGAAATCCCCATCACTTCGAGCAGGCCGCCGTCGCAGGCGGTGACGACACCGTAGCGACGCGGCGCCAGATCGAGCGCGGTTGTGCCCATTTCGGCAAACAGCGTTTCGAGCATGTCTTCAGAGCGCGCGCTCAACACTGGTGCAGCGCTTCGCGGATCGCCTCACGCCACAGGGCGGGGCTGTCCTCGACACCGCCGCAGGCTGCCTCGACGCGCACGGTGCCACGCTCCAGCGAAGGGTCGGGCTCCACCTTCCAGTCGGGCGAGAGGCGATTGGTCACCAGTTTCAGATCTTCGGGATGCAGCCGCACCACGCGCTCGTCGTCGGCGCGCGCCAGCATTCCTGCGGCCTTGGCGACGCGGCGGGAGAGCGCTTCGGGATCGAGGGTCATCGGCGCGATCGCGGCCTCGCACAGCGCGGCGACCGTTTCGCGCAGGCGCAGGCGCAGTTCCTCTTCCATGCGGGTGTTCATCCGCGCGAAGGCGAGGGAGAGCGCTTCGACCGCCTGTGTCGCCTCGGCCTGCTGCGCGGCGGCTTCGGCGGCGGCCTGATGGAAGCCCGCCTCGAACCCCTGCGACCAGGCATCGGCGACCGGATCGCTGAGCGGCGCAGGGGCGATCCCCGGCGGCAGCTGGCCTTCGGGCAGTGGGCGCGCGGTGGTGAAACGCGGCGGTGCATCGAAGCGGTTGTCGGCGCGAAACCCGCGCGAAAGGCTCAGTTCGCCGGACAGCGAGGCGGGGCCCGAGATCGTTCTGGGCGTGAAGCGGAACCCGAAGTCAGACATAGTCGTCGTCTCCCGAACCGAACACCAGCACGCCTTCGGTGGCGAGGCGGCGGGCGGTGGCGACCACCGCTTTCTGCGCGGCGACCACATCGGCCAGCT
Organism: Novosphingobium sp. BAM6; assembly: GCF_057784955.1. Classification (NCBI taxonomy): domain Bacteria; kingdom Pseudomonadati; phylum Pseudomonadota; class Alphaproteobacteria; order Sphingomonadales; family Sphingomonadaceae; genus Novosphingobium; species Novosphingobium sp. BAM6. The sequence continues at coordinate 523,872 of NZ_JBYNTR010000002.1, forward strand.
TCACCCGGCCACGCGCGGCGATCTCGTCCTTCACGCCATCGGCGGCGCGGCTGGACATGGCGCGGAAGAACACCTCGCGCTCGTCTTCGGAGACGCCCTTCAGCGCATCGATCAGTGTCTCGTTCGGGGTGTCGCGCAGCAGCGCGCCCATCGCCTGCGGATCGAGCACGAAGAGGTGCTCGAACTTGAACATCTCCTCCTCGATCAGCCTGGCCAGCTTCTTGTCAGCCTTGCCGATCTCGCCCATCACCCGCTTTTCGACCAGCTTGCCGACGCCGTTGATGATCCCCGCCGCCTCGCGCACACCACCCATCGTCAGCGCCTGGCGGCCATGGCACTTGGTGATGCGCCGGGTCAGCAAATCGTCCAGCATGGCCAGCGCATGGGGGGCGACCGGGCCGAGCGTGGCGACGCGGTGGACGATCTCGGCCTGCTCCGCCTCGGGCAGGGCGTGGAGCACCTGTGCGGCGACTTCGGCTTCCAGCTGCACCAGCAGCACTGCGATGACCTGCGGATGCTCGCCCACGATCAGCGGCACGATGGCAGACGGCACCAGCCAGCGCGCGAGTTCCAGCGGCGAGGTGCGCGGCGCTTCGGGCGCGATGCGGTGCATCAGGTTGTCGGCCTTCACCTCGCCCACCGCGCGGGTCATCATCGTGTGGACCTGCTCGCGCCGGGCGTGCGCGGTGATGCCCATCGCCTCGCTGGTCTCGACGAAGCCGGTGATGGCGCCCGCGATCACGTCCGGGCCGATCTCGCCCAGCGCGACCATCTTCTCGCCCAGCAGGCGCAGCTCGCGCGGGTCGAGTTCGGAGAGGATGCGCGCGGAATGCACCTCGTCCAGCAGCATCACCATGATCGCGGCCTTATCCGCAGTAAGGTCCGTCGTCAGCGCCGTCTGCTCGCTCATCGCGCACCCGCCGCCCCGGCATCGGCCGGGTCTTTCAGCATCTGGCGCAGCGCCTGCACCGCCTGCTCGGGCTTTTCGGATACCAGCCGCTGGGCGAGGTTGACCTGCGCGCTCAGCAGATCGGCGCGCGAGACATCGACCTGCACGCCCTCGGTCGAGCGAACGGGTACGGCCTGCGGGGCGGAGAGTGCGGCAGCGGCGATGTCGGCAGGATTGCTGCCTTTTGCCTGCTTCTTCGACGAACCATCGCCGCGTAGCGCTTTCAGCGCCGGGCGCACGCCGAGCAGCAGGACCAGCAGCACCGCCAGCAATGCGGCGACGTTGCGTACTACAGTGGCGAACCATGGCGTCTCGTAGAAGGCGGGCGCGACCGTCTCGTCCGGCTGGAAATTGCGCATGATGACTTTCACCTGATCGCCGCGCTGCGTGTCTGCGCCCACGGCGGCGGAAATCAGCTGTTGCAGGTCGGTGACGTCCGTCGCCTTGCCGTTCTTCATCGCCTCGCGGCTGACCGCGACCGCGACCGAGATGCGCTTGAGATCGCCGGGGTGGTTGTTGGTCACTTCGACCTGACGGCCCAGTTCGTAGTTGCGCGAGGAACTGCTCTCGCCGTTGCTCGGAGGCGTGGCGCCGGGCGGTGGCGCAGGCGGAGCCGTGCCCTGAGGCGGGGCGGCCTGCACTTGCGTCGCGGGCGGGGGGGTGTTGGAAAGCACGCCGGGCACACCGCCTGCCTGCCCCGGCGCGCTGCTCTGCGACTGCTGCTGCGTTTCCGAACGCACCACGCCGTCCTTGTCGTAGCTTTCGCGGGCCGAGGTGATCTCGTTCATGTCGAGCTGGACCTGGATCTCGGACGAGAAGTTGCCCTGACCCAGCATCGGCGTGAGCAGCTGGTCCACCTGATCGCGCAGCTTGGCTTCCATGCGCGATTGCAGATCGAATACGCTGTTCTTGTCGCCATCGGGATCGGACAGCAGATCGCCGTGCTGGTCCACCACGCGCACGGCCTCGGCGGTCAGCCCCGGCACCGATCCGGCGACGAGGTTGACGATCGCGCGCACCTGCCCGTCGCTCAGCGTGCGGCCACGGGCGAGGCGTACCATCACCGAGGCGCTGGGCGGCGTATTGTCGCGCACGAAGACCGATTTCTCGCCTTGCGCCAGATGGACGCGGACGGCTTCCACCCCGTCGATCTCCATGATCGAAAGCTGGAGGTCGTGCTCGCGGGCGGAACGCAACCGCTCGCCCTCCAGCGTGCGGCTGGCGCCCATCGGCAGCTTGTCGAGCATGGCATCGCCGCTTTCGGGGGCAGCGAGCGCGCCGTCCGAGGCGACCAGCATGCGCGCCTTGTAATAGTCGCCCTCGGGCACGGTCAGCGCGCCGGACTGGTTGTCGATGGTGTATTTGATCCCCGCCTGCTCCAGCGCGGCGGCGACACTGGCGCGCTCGCTGTCGTCAAGCTGCGAATAGAGCGTGCGCTGCGGTGAGGGGCTCAGCATCGACCACGCCAGCAGCGCGCCGCCGATCGCGGCAAGGCCGACGAAGGCGGGCAGCATCTTCCTGACGGCAGGCTGCGCGGTGAAGCCCGAAACGCGCGTCAGTACCGATCCGCCTCCGGGGAAAGAGATCGCTGGGCTGGCAGAAGCAGGAACGATATCGGCCATAGGGTCAGACGCCCATCCTCATGATGTCCTGATAGGCGGACAGCAGCTTGTTGCGGACCTGCAGGGTCGCCTCGAACGCAACCCCGGCTTCCTGCCGGGCGAGCATGACCTTGGCGACATCCGTCACTTCGCCGCGCTCGTAGGCGGTGGAAAGATCCTCGGCGCGGTTCTGCACGCCGCTGACGCCATCGAGCGCGGATTTCAGCGAATCCGCGAACCCGCCCGAGGGGCTGGGGCCTTCGACGGATTGGCTGGCCCCGGCCTGTCCGGTCTGGCTCGCATCCTTGGAGGCATGCAACTGCTGGAGCAGGTCGGAGCGGGCGATGATCTGCTGGCGCATCGCCAGGATTTGCTGGATGCCGCCGCCTGTACCAAGGCCCCCGATGCCGGACGTGGCGCTCATCGGGCGCTACCGGCCATGCGGCCGACCTCGATCCCGGCCTCGCGCATCGAGGCGAGGCGATAGCGCAGCGTGCGCTCGGAAATGCCCAGTTCGCGCGCCGCGCGCAGGCGGTTACCGCCACAGGCTTCCAGCACTTCGAGGATCACCCGTGCCTGCGAGGTCTGGACCACGCTGGCGAGGTTGCGATCCCTGTCGGGGCTGGTGCTTTCGGCGTTGGCGTGCTCCGGGCTGGCGGGAAGCTCTACCACCGGCGCGGTGAAGGGCGAGGATGCGAAAGGCTGGACCAGACGCGCCGGGCGGTCGAACACGATATGCTCGGGCTCGATCAGCGCGGAGCCTTGCGCCAGCAGCAGCGCGCGGCGGATGACGTTCTCCAGTTCGCGCACGTTGCCGGGCCACGAATGCAGCTTCAGCAGCGCCAGCGAGGCTTCGGACAGGCAGGGGATGGCCCTGAGGTCATGTGCCCGATCATGTGCCCGGTCCTGCGAATGCCGCAGCACCATCGCGCAGGCGAGCGGGGCGATGTCCTCCGCCCGTTCGCGCAACGGCGCCAGCTGGAGCGGGAAGACGTTGAGGCGATAGAACAGGTCGGCGCGGAAGCGCCCTTCGGCGACTTCGGTGGGCAGGTCGCGGTTGGCGCAGGCGATGATCCGCACGTCCACCTTGATCGCGCGGCTGGCGCCCACGGGGACCACTTCCTGCTCTTGCAACGCGCGCAGCAGCTTGGCCTGAAGCGTCAGCGGCATCTCGGCGATCTCGTCGAGCAGCAGCGTGCCGCCGTCCGCCGCGCGCATGAAGCCTTCGGACGCCGCCGTCGCGCCGGTGAAGGCGCCTTTCTGGTGGCCGAACAGCATGGCCTCCAGCATCGTCTCGGGCATCGCGGCGCAGTTGACGGCAATGAAGGGCCTGTCTGCGCGGGGGCTGCGGGCGTGGATGAAGCGGCTGAGCACTTCCTTGCCGGTGCCGGTGGGGCCGTTGATCAGCACGGGAATGTCGCTGGCGGCGAGCCGTTCGGCCAGCGCGAAGACGGCAAGGCTCTGCGGATCGGCGGCGATCGGCTCCTGCGGCCCGGCGAGCGCGGCGAGCACGAGGGCGAGCGCGCCTTCGCTGGCGGGATCGGCATAGGTCAGCAGGATGCGGTTGCCGCCCTCGCGGGTAAGGGCCGGTTTCGATCCGCGCGCCAGACCGACCACGCGGCTGCGTGGGTGTGCTGCACGATGTTCGTCGGCGTCGCGCAGGTCGATGGCGGAAATGTCGTAGAGCGAGGCGGCGATCCCCGCCGCGCGGCGGGCAAGCGGCCCATGCTCGCGCGAGATGCTCCAGGATTTTTCGGTGTCGAAGGCTGTTTCGACCATAGTCCCAAGTCCTCGTTGGAATGTACTAGGTTCCGGACTCGGGTATGCGCGCGAATGGCCAATCTTTTGAAAACCCTACCCCTCGGGTTTGCCCGTAGGAGAGAGGATGCGCGCGCCTGCGGGTGATCGCGCGGGACGTTGGCAAAGGATTGCAATGGCAGGATTTTGCCGTTTGCAGGCGGCAGGATCGCGGAGGCCGCGCCAAGGCGCATCGGCACATCCCGCCAAAAAAATCGACGGGCCCTGCTTAAAAACCGACGCGCCCTGTCGGTCTGGCTGGTGACGGTGCTGCCGGATGGTCCGGGATCGCCGCAAAGCGATTTTCCAGATTTATCAAAGGGTACTTTATCATGTCAGTGATCAACACGAACATTTCGGCGATTCGGGCAAGCAATGCGTCGGCGGCGGCGGACAAGGCGCTGGGCACGGCGATGGAGCGCCTGTCGACCGGCAAGCGGATCAACTCGGCCAAGGACGATGCTGCGGGTCTGGCGATCTCGACCTCGATGACCTCGCAGATCAAGGGCATGAGCCAGGGCATCCGCAACGCCAACGACGGCATCTCGCTGGCGCAGACCGCCGAAGGCGCGCTGTCGGAAGTCACCAACATGCTCCAGCGGGTCCGCGAGTTGTCCGTGCAGTCGGCCTCGGGCACCTACCAGGCTTCGGACCGCACGGCGATGCAGTCGGAAGTCTCGGCGCTGACCAGCCAGATCTCGGACGTGATGACGCAGACCAAGTTCAACGGCAACGCACTGTTCTCGACCACGGCGGGCACCGACAAGACCTTCGACATCCAGACCGGCGCCAATGCGGGTGAAAAGGTGACGCTGACCAGCACCGCGATCGACGGCACCAACCTGACCGCCGCCGCCCTCGACGTGTCGGATGCGACCAAGGCTGCCGCGACGATGACCAGCGTGGGCAAGGCGCTCGACGACGTAAACGCGACGCGCGCCTCGCTGGGCGCAGGCCAGAACCGCCTCGAATCGGCGATCAACACGCTGACCAGCAACAGCACCAACCTCTCGGACGCGAAATCGCGCATCGAGGATGCCGACTACTCCACCGAAACCACCGCGATGGCCAAGGCCCAGATCCTCTCGCAGGCCTCCACCGCGATGCTGTCGCAGGCCAACCAGAGCCAGCAGAACGTCCTGTCGCTGCTGCGCTGATAGGCTGAAAGAGAGCCGCTTCGGGTCGCATCGAAGCGCTGCCAAAGGCACGCGATAACACAGTCGAAGCGCTGCAAAAGTACGACATGCCAACGAAGTACCCCGGCCCGCCGGATAACGGCGGGTCGCGGGCCGGGCGGGTTTCCCCAAACCCTCCCGGCCCGTTTGCATTGGTCCCGATCGCGATAGCGCCGTTGGGGCCAGCTGTTGCGCAATAGCAACTGCAAATCATTTTCGGATACCGGTCATTGAGAGGCGTTCTCAATAGCAGTAGGGGCGCCTTACGAATTTGTAACGGAAGGTATCCCGATGTCGAAGAATCTCGCCCGCACCCGGCTTCTGACCAGTGCGGCGGCCTGTCTCGCAACCCTCTCGCTGACCACTCCGGCGCTTGCGGATGCCGCCGGTGCAGATGCGGGCGATCAGGCGGACCAGACCCAGCGCGAATCCATCGTCGTCACCGGCGCCCGCCCGACCACCGAAGCCAGCTCGGGCACCAAGACCGACCTGCCGATCGCGGAAACCCCGCAGTCGATCTCGGTCATCGATTCCAAGACGATCGCCGATCTGGGCATCCAGAACCTCAACCAGGCGATGCGTTTCGTCGCCGGTGTCACCCCGGAAACCCGCGGTTCCTCGGCCGAAGTCTACGACCAGTTTAACCTGCGCGGCTTCACCGTCCCGACCTTCCTTGATGGTCTGAAGCTGTTTTCCAGCGCCACCGGCTATGCCGTGCCGCAGGTCGACATGTCGCGCCTCGATCGTATCGAAGTGGTCAAGGGTGCGTCCTCGGCGCTGTACGGTGCGTCGAGCCCGGGCGGTCTGGTCAACGAGCAGAGTAAGCTGCCGCTCGATCGTGATTTCTACGGCTCGGTGGCAGGCACCTATGGCAACTACGACACCTACCGCGTCGATGCGGACGTGGGCGGCAAGGTCGGCCAGAGTGTGCTCTGGCGCCTTTACGGCAGTGCCAACGGTGCCGACACGCAGCAGAACTATGGCAAGCGTGAACGCCAGACGGTTTCGGGCGCAGTAACTTTGGGCGCCGGTTCCTCGACCGATTTCACCGTGCTGGCCGCCTACTCGCACGATCCCTACAACGGCAACTACGGCGGCTTCCCGGTCGTCGGCGTGCTGACCGACAATGGCGATCTCGGCAAGATTTCCAGCAAGGTCTATGGCGGTGAACCCGGCGATTACTTCAGCCGCGAGCAGTTCGGCCTGACCTACATCTTCAACCATGACTTCGGCGGCAGCTGGAAGTTCCGTTCGGCCGCACGCTACCAGTACGTGGGCAGCGACCTTGGCCTCGTCTATGTCGCCGGTGCGCAGACCTCGGCGGATACGGACCCCACCCTCTACAACCGTGCGTCCTATGCCACACACGAGAAGCTCAACAGCTGGACTTATGATAACCAGCTGACCGGCAAGGTGCAGACCGGCCCGCTGACGCACACGCTGCTGTTCGGTGTCGACCGTCAGGTCGCGCATTCGACCGAACTCTATGCGTTCGGTTCGGCCACCCCGATCGATCTGTACAACCCGGTTTACGGCACGATGCCGACCCCGCAGTCGCCCTATGACGTGGCAGGCTACGATGCCGACGGCAATTACGATGCCAACGCAACGGCGACCCCGTACTTCACGGCCGCACAGTCGCGCCAGCAGGGTGTCTATGCGCAGGACGAGATTTCGGTCGGCGGTCTGCGGGTGCTGCTCAGCGGTCGTCAGGACTGGGCGCGTGCCACCAACGGCACCAGCGTACGCAAGGACAAGAAGTTCACCTATCGCGCGGGCGTCCTCTACAAGACGAGCATCGGCCTGTCGCCCTACGCCAGCTATGCGACCTCGTTCGAGCCGCAGGGAACCACGCTGCTCGATGACGGCACCCTCGCCAAGCCTTCGCTCGGCAAGCAGTTTGAGACCGGCCTGAAGTATCAGGTTCCGGGCACCGACATCCTGGTGTCGGGCGCGTACTATCGCATCACCCAGACCAATGTCGTCGTTTCGAACCCGACCACTTATGCGGCCTTCCAGACCGGCAAGGTCCGCTCGAAGGGCTTCGAGCTGGAAGCCAGCGGCTCGCTGCCGTATGACTTCAACTTCCGTGCGGCGTTCAGCACCCAGAAGGTGCGTGACGTCAAGGACGTGAACGCCGATCTGGTGGGCTACGGTATGCCGACCGTCGGTCGCGGTGGCACCAGCGTCAACCTGAACTGGGCACCGAAGTCGGGCACCGTGCAGGGTCTTGTCATCGGTGGTGTGATGCGTCAGGTCGATCGCGTCTATGCCGGTCGCTATGCGCTCAATAACGAGCCGATGAACAGCCCAGGCTACACCGTGTTCGACGCTTTGGTCCGTTACAACCTGGGCGCTGTCAGCCAGCGCCTGCAGGGCATGACGCTGGGCCTCAACGCGACCAATATCTTCGACAAGAAGTACATCACCAGCTGCTACGCCAACTACAGCTGGTGCTGGTACGGCAACCGCCGCACCGTGCAGGCGACTGTCGGCTTTACCTGGTAAGCCTTCCGGCTCTTCGAGCGACCGAAATGAGCGGCGGCGGATCGATACGGTCCGCCGCCGTTTCGCGTTTTGGGGGGTGGTGAATCAGTTCAACACGGTGATCGAGATGCGGCGGTTGCGCGGGTCGTGGGGGTCGGCGGGGATCAGCGGTTCCATGTCGGCGACGCCTTCGATGCGGCGGAAGTGGTCGGCAGCCACGCCGTCGCGGATCAGGGCCTGTCGGGTCGCCTCGGCGCGGCCTGCGGAGAGCGACCAGTTGTTGCCGGCGATGCCCGGCTTGTAGGGCAGCGCGTCGGTATGGCCGCGCACGGTCAGCTGGCCGCCATCGGGGCCGAGGGCCTGCGCGATGGCGCCCAAGAGCGCGCTTGCCTCGCCGGTCAGCACTGTCGTGCCCATGCGGAACATCGAGAAATCGGCATTGTCGACCAGATCGACACGCACGCCCTCGGTCGTATCGACCAGCCGCACCTGCTTGGCCAGGCGGCGCAGTTCGGGGGTGGAGGCGAGCTTGGTTTCCAGCCGCTGCTTGGCGCGCGCGGCGCGCTTGATCTTGGTGCCGCCCTCCAGCTTGCCGCCGGTGGAATCGCGCGGGATGGTGATCGTGCGCGTGCCGCTGCCGCCCGGATGCGGCAGGTTGTCCTTGTCCACCAGCGACGAGCCGCCGAGCAGGCCGTTGGCCGAGCCCGCGCTCTGCTCGCGCGTCTTGACGAGGGTCGGGGAGAAGTAGTCGGCAATGCCCTTGCGCTGTTTTTCGGTCGTGGCGCCGACGATCCACAGCAGGAGAAAGAACGCCATCATCGCCGTCACGAAATCGGCATAGGCGACTTTCCAGGCGCCGCCGTGATGCCCGGCGGCAACGATGGTGATCTTCTTGACGATGATCGGGCGCGCCGGAATCGATCGGGGCGACTCGTTCTTCTGCGTTGCCACCTCAGCGGCCTCTCATCGCGTCGAGCAGTTCGGAGAGGCCGGGGCGGAAGGCATGGCCAAGCCCAGAGCGCGCGGATTCCACCACCAGCGGCTGTGGCCAGCCATGTAAGGAAGCGATCACCACCTGCTTCACCGCGTGGAAGATCTGTTCGTCCTGCTCGACGATCTGCTTGAGCCGCCCGGCCATCGGCGCGACGATCCCGTAAGCCAGCAGCACGCCCATGAAGGTGCCGACCAGCGCGGAGCCGATCATCCCGCCCAGAATCGAGGGCGGCTTGTCGATCGAGCCCATGGTCTTCACCACGCCCAGCACGGCGGCGACGATGCCGAGCGCGGGGAGCGCATCGGCCAGCCCCTGAAGCGCATGCTGCGGCTCGTGCATCTCGTGGAAATGCGTCTTCATCGCATTGTCCATCACGTCTTCCACCGCGTTCACTTCCAGCGTGCCGGAGGAGACGACGATCAGCGTCAGTGTGTCGGCGATCAGGTGGACGAGCGCGTCGTTTCCCAGAATGCGTGGAAACTCGGCGAAGACGGCGGAGGCCTTGGGATCGGTGACATGGCTTTCCAGCGCCACCGGCCCTTCGGCGCGCAGGATCTTCATCAGCCGCGTGACCAGCACGATCACGTCGACATGATCCTGCTTGTTGTGGCGCGGGCCCTTGAACACCTTGGCCATGCCTTTGCCGAGTGCTTTCAGCTCATGCATCGAATTGCCGGTGACGATCGCGCCCACGGCGGCGCCGCCGATGATGAGCATTTCGTGCGGGATCGCCTCCATCACCGGGCCAAGCGCGCCGCCGGTGATGGCAAAGCCGCCGAACACCATCGCCAGCAGGATGACGATGCCGATGATTACGAACATGGCGCGGGGCTTTCTGTCAGGGGCTTGGCTGTCAGCTGATCTGGTCGAACAGGCTGAGCGAGGCGAGCTTGGCGAAGCTGGCCTGGCTGGCCTCCAGCACGGTCATCGTTTGCTGCAACCGGGTGACGGCATCGGCGATGTCGACCTGCCCGATGTCGCTTTCCAGCTGGGTGCGCGTGGTCTGGCTGGTGGTGCGCCGGTCGGTGGTGAGGTCGATCCATGCCATCCGTGTGCCGACCACGGTCTGCCCGGTGGTGAGCGCATCGAGGCCCTTGTCGAGGTCGGTCAGGCCCTTGCTGGCCGCTGCCACCGGATCGCCCGAGGTGGTGGAGAGCGCATCGGCCAGACCTTTCATCATCGAGAGCAGGTCGGTCTGGTTGCCATCGGCATCCTTGAAGGCGAGGAACTCCGGCCCGGTCATCGACGGGGTGACGGCCTGCCCTTCGCCCAGCGACACGGGCCCCGCGCCAGTGCCGCCCGAGTAGGTCGGTTTGCCCGCGGCATCGAGCGAATAGGCCGCCGCCGTACCCTGTCCGCCGAACAGCGCATTGCCCGAGGAATCCTTCGTGTTGGCGAGCGAGAACAGTGTGTCGTAGATGCTGCCCAGTTCCGCGCCGATCGCCTTGCGCTGGTCGGCCGAGAGCGTGCCGGTGGACGCCTGCACGGTCAGTTCCTTGGCGCGGGTCAGGGCATCGGCCATGTCGGACATGGTGGCATCGGCCAGTTGCAGGTCCGAACTCGCCTGAGAGGCGGTGGCAGTGTCGATCTTCGAGAGCGCATCGGCGCGCGCCATCAGCCGCAGGCGCGAGGCAGCGACCGGATCGTCGGACGAACGCGTCAGCCGGTTGCCGGTTGAGGCCTGCGTCTGCAGCGTTTCGGCCTGCGAGCGCAGGCTCTTCATGTCGCTGAGCGAACGGTCGTAGAAAGCGCCTGTCGCTGTGGTTACGCCGCTGCCGGGAATGCTGGTCATGGTCTCACCTGATGCCGAGAATGGTGTCGAAGATGTCCGAGGCGACCTGCATCACCCGGCCCGAGGCCTGATAGGCCTGCTGGTAGCGCACGAGGTTCGTCGCCTCCTCGTCGAAATCGACGCCGGTCTGCGCCTTGAGCGCTGCCGAGGTCGTGTCCGCGATGGATTGCAGCGTGTCGCGCGTCACTGTGCGACCGGCGACGGCGCTGGAAATGTCGAACAGCACCTGATCCACCGCCTTGGCAGGCGGGGCGCTGTCCCACGCGCTGCGCAGCGCGGTGAGGTTGCCTGCATCGCGGCTTCCCGCAGCGGCCCCGGCAGGGGCGGTCGCCAGCGCATCGCCGCCGCTTGCCACCATCGCCATGTCGCCCGCGCCGGTGCCGGAGAACAGCGGCTGGCCCGCGTTGCCCTTGATATCGACGCCTTGCGCCTGCGCGGCGTTCACGGTGTCGATCACCGAGGCGGCGACCGCATCGAGTTGGCCGCGCGTGGCTTTCAGCGTGACCAGCGCCTGGCTCTTGCCTGCCAGCGCACCGGCATCGAGCGCCACCGCCTTGCCGGTGCCGCCGTTCGTCACCGAGAAGGCAATCGTGCCGTCGCTGGCGCTGGTCATCGCCAGCGTTCCGGCACTGGCGCCGTTCACCAGCGCCACGCCGGTCGCGCCGCCAAGAGTTACGGTCGCGGTCTTGTCGGCATTGATCGTGGTGGCGATGCCGGTCTGCTGGCTCATCTGTTCGAGCAGGGCATCGCGCTGGTCGAGCAGGCTGGACTGGTCGCTCGACCCGTCGATGGCGCGCGAGAGCTTCTGGTTGACCTTGGCGAGCGCGGCGGCGGCGCTGTTCACGCTGTCGACCCCGCCCTGAGCCTCCAGCCGCAACCCGTCGCCCGCTGCATCGAGGCTCTGTGAGGCGGTGTTGAAGGTCTGCGCCATGGTGCGCGCCTTCTCCACCGTGGCGGCGCGCAGCGATCCGTCGGTGGGCGCGGTGGCCAGTTGCTGGAGGCTGGCCTCGAAATCGACGACCGCATCGTAGGCGCCGGACTGTTCGACAGCGCTCTCGATGCTGGTCAGCCCGGTCACTTCGGCATCGGCGCGCGCGGCATCGGCGCCGGTGCGGCGCACTTCGGCCTGCCGGAACGTGTCGGCATTGCGGGTGATCCCGGTGATCCGCGTGCCCGATAGGCTGACGGCGGCCTGCGTCATCGACAGCGTGCCGCCCACCACCTCGACCGTGGTGACGCTGCGCCGGACATAGGTTTCCGAAGCGGCATTGGCGATGTTGCTGGCCGTCACGTCGAGCGCGGCGCGCGAGGCGCGGATGCCGCTCTTGGCAATCGACATCATGTCGGAGGACATCGCCGGTCAGCCTTTCTTGTCTGCGGGGGTGGGGGTGGAAGACGGGGAGGCGGCACCCTTGTCGGCACCCCCTGCGCTGTTTGTGTCGGTGGGCAGGAACCGCGCCATCTGTGCCTCGATCAGCGAGGCGAAGCCCAGCGTGCCGCTTTTCGCGGTGATGTCGGCGAAGTTGTCGTCCTGCATCTGGCGGAAGGTGTCGGTGCCGGGATCGGTGCCGAACACCGCGCCTTCATCGCTGCTGCTGCCGAAATCGGTCTTGCGCGCGGCGCCCAGCATCTGGCGCAGGAACAGCGCCTCGAACTGCTGCGCCGTCTCGTGCAGTTTTTCCTGCTCGGACTTCGATGCAGTCTTGCCAGTCGTTTTGTTCAACGCAGTGGCCGCGCCGGTCGCGGAGGTGGGAGGCAGGAGCGGGCTCATATCACCACCATCTCGGCCTTGAGCGCACCTGCCTGCTTCAGCGCTTCCAGGATCGCCACGAGATCGGACGGGGTGACGCCCAGCATATTGAGCGCATCCACCACTTTCGACAGCGAGGCACCGCCCTTGAACAGCGCGACCGAGCGCTTTTCCTCGTCCACCGAAATGGCGGAGTGCTGTTCGGTCTGAGTCTGGCCGTTGCCGAACGGGCGCGGCTGCGAGACGTGCTGGTCCTCGTCGATGCGCACCGTCAGCTTCCCATGGCTGATCGCAGCCGGAGAGAGGCGCACGGCGGAGTTAATGACCACGGTGCCGGTGCGGCTGTTGACGATCACCCGCGCCTGCGTTTCGGCGGGCGCAACGTCGATCATCTCGATCGCCGCCATCATCGAGGCGCGCGAATTGGGATCGGCGGGCAGGGTGAGCGCCAGCGTCACCCCGTCCTCCACCGTGGCGATGCCGGGCAGGCGCTGGTTGATCGCATCGCGCACGCGCGATGCGGTAAGGAAATCGGCGTCGAACAGGTTCCAGCGCAGCACCGGAGACGTATCGAACCCGGTGGCGACGGCGCGCTCCACCGAGGCGCCCTCGGCGATGCGGCCCACGGTCGGGATATTGACGGTGACTTTCGAGCCGTCCCTGCCCGAAGCATCGAGGCCACCGACGGCAAGGTTGCCCTGCGCCATCGCGTAGATCTGCCCGTCCGCGCCATAGAGCGGTGCCATGATCAGCGCGCCGCCGCGCAGCGACTTGGCCTTGCCGATGGTCGATACGGTCACGTCGATGCGCTGGCCAGGCTTGGCGAAGGCGGGAAGGTCCGCCGTCACCATCACGGCGGCGGCGTTCTTGAGGCCGGGGGAGACACCCGCGGGCAGGGTCAGGCCCATGCGGCCCGAGACGCCCTTCATCGCCTGCGTCAGGTATTCCAGATTGTCGTCGCCGGTGCCGGGAAGTCCTACGACCACGCCGTAGCCGGTCAACTGGTTCGAGCGCACGCCCTGGAACTGGCCGAGATCGCGCACACGCTCGGCCATGGCAGTGCCGGGAGCACACAGGGCCAGCGCGCCGATAAGGAAGAACCACCAGCTCCCCTTCCGCTTGCGGGAGGGGAGAAGAGAGGCGATCTGTCGCGCGATCGGAGTTGTCGTCCGGGCCATCAGAACGGGGAGATCGCGTTGAAAAAGCGGCCCAGCCAGCCCTGCTTGCTGGCGGTCTGCAACGCGCCCTTGCCGGAATACTGGATATGGGCATCGGCCACGCGGGTCGAGGCGATGGCGTTGTCCTCGTCGATGTCGGCAAGGCGCACGATCCCTGAAAAGCGGACCCATTCATCGCCCTGGCTCAGCAACATCTGCTTTTCTCCTCGAACCAGCGCGGTCCCGTTGGGGCGCACTTCGGCGATGGTGACGGTGAGCGTCGATGCGAGCGCACTTGTCTGCGCCGCATTGCCCTGACCATTGAACGACGAGGACGAGCTGGCATTAAGGGCGTTCGGGTTGAGAAACGAAAGAAGCCCGGCGCTGGGCGGGGTGATCGAGGCGCCGCCGCCCTTCTGGCTCTTGGAACTGACCGCCTTGGACGCGGTGGTGCTTTCCAGCAGCACGATGGTGACGGGATCGCCCACCGCATGCGCGCGGGTTCCGGCATAGAGCGGCGCGTAGCCTGCCGTGGGTGAGAAGATGCCGCCGGTCGGCGCGGCTGCGACCGGCGCGGGCGCGGCGGGCAGCGTGGGCTCGTAGCCCGAAGGTTTGGGTGGCTTCTTCGCGGCGAGCGCGGGCAGGGCGGGAAACCCTGCCAGTACCGCCGCCGAAAGCAGAAGGGTGATGCGCCGCTTCATGGTCAGAGCGTCTGGTTCGCGTTCTTCAGCATCTCGTCGACGGCGGAGATCATCTTCGAGTTGATCTCGTAGCTTCTCTGCGCCTCGATCATGTCGACCAGTTCCTCGACGATGCTGACGTTCGAGGCTTCGAGCATGCCCTGCCGGATCTGTCCGCGCCCGTCCTGACCGGCCACGCCGATCTGGGCGGGGCCACTGGCGGCGGTTTCGAGCATGAAGTTGTCGGACGAGGACTGGAGCCCTGCCGCATTGGTGAAGCTGGCGATGGTGATCTGCCCCAGCTGCGAAGGCTCGGACTGGCCCGAAAGCTGCGCCGACACCGTGCCGTCGGTCGAGATCGTGATCGAGGTCGCGCCTTCGGGAATGGTGATCGCGGGCTGTACGGGATAGCCCTGCGATGTCACCAGCTGGCCTTCCGCAGACCGGCTGAAGTTGCCCGCGCGGGTATAGGCGAGCTGGCCACCGGGCAGCGCAACCTGAAAATAGCCGTCGCCGTCGAGTGCGAGATCGAGGCTGTTCGAGGTGCTCTGGAGTGTCCCCTGCGTCTCCATCCGGCTGGTCGACTGCACGCCGACGCCGGTGCCAAGGTTCAGCCCGGTGGCATAGGCGGTTTCGCTGGACGACTGGGCACCGGCAACGCGCGCGTCCTGATAGGCCAGCGTCTCGAAGTTGGCGCGGTCGCGCTTGAAGGCGGTGGTCGATACGTTGGCGAGGTTGTTGGCGATCACGCGCATGCGCGTGTCCTGCGCCTCAAGCCCGGTGCGGGCGACCTGTAGAGCGGAACTGGGCATCGGGTTATCCTCTTGTTGTGCTGCCGAACCGTTACGGCTCAGCCATCCATGCGCATCAGGCGGGCGCCGCTCTCGTCGAGCTGGCGGGCGGTCTCGACCATCTTGGTGCGCATATCGAACAGGCGCTGGGCGGAGATCATGTCGACCAAGACCTGCGAGGTGTTGACGTTCGACTTCTCCAGCGCGCCGGGCACCACCTTGGCGTTTTCATCGACCGGAAGGATGCCGCCCCCTTTCACGCGAAACTGGCCGGCGAGGTCTTTCTCGATCTGGCTGCCCGTTGGGGATACCAGCTTGAGGCGATCAAGACGTTGCGGTGCCCCTCCGGGATTTGCCGGATCGGCGGCGAGCACCGCACCGTCGGGGCCGATGGTCACGCCCATCCCCGGCGGCACGGTGATCGGCCCGCCTTCGCCCAGCACCGGCAATCCGTCGCCGTTCTGGAGCAGCCCGCTGGAGGCGACCGAGAGATCGCCTCTGCGGGTATAGGCCTCGCTCCCGTCGCCGACCTGCACCGCCAGCATCGCCTGTCCATCCAGCGCGACGTCCAGCGGGCGGCCGGTCTGGGTGATCTCGCCCTGCTTCATGTTGGCGCCGCGCACTTCGGTGTCGGTCATCGCGCGCACCTGCAACTGCGGGCCGTCCAGCGTCATCGGCGTTGCCTGGATCTCCTCGGCGCGAAAGCCGACGGTCTGGGCATTGGCCATGTTGCTGGCGATCACCCGCTCGCGCGTCATCGAGGCGTTCATGCCCGACACTGCCGTGTAGATCAGCCGGTCCATCGCGGGAGCCCTTCCGGTTCAGGCGCCGTCAGTTGCGCAGGTTGATGACGGTCTGCGAGATCTGCGTGGCGGTATCGATGGCCTTGGCGTTGGCCTGGAAATACCGCTGCGCGCTGATCAGATCGACCAGCTCCTCGGCGATATCGACGTTCGAGCGCTCCAGCGTGCCCGAATTGATCGCGCCGAATGCGCCCGAACCCGGTGCGCCATAGCTTGCCGCGCCGGACTTGCCGGTGACTTTCCAGCTCGAATCGCCGGTCTGCTTGAGGCCGTTGGGCGCCACGAAGTTCGCCAGCGCGACCACGCCGACGGTGGTGTTGGTGCCATCGTCGTACGAGGCGACGACCTGGCCTTCCTGATCGACGGTCACGCTGGCGAGCGTCGAGCCCGCCGCATTGGTCGGCGCGGCCAGCGCATCCTGATGGCTGCTGGCATCGACCACGCCGTTCGTCATCGGGAACACCTGGAGCCGGCTGCCCTCGGCGTTCTTGATATAGCCGCTGCCATCGACGCTGAACGAGCCGTTGCGGGTGAACTCGGTCTGGCCCGAGGTGGGCGAGACGATCGTGAAGAAGCCTTCGCCGCCGATCGCGAGGTCGAGCGAGTTGCCGGTCTGCTCCAGCGCGCCGACCGAGAAGTTCTGCTTGATCTCGGCCACGCGCGATCCGATCCCGACCGTCAGCGCCGGGTCGGTGACGACCGAGGATGAGACGATGTCCGCGAACTGGGTATCGCTTTTCTTGAAGCCGTTGGTCTCGGCATTGGCGATGTTGTGCGAGATGACGTTGAGTTCGGTCTGCGCGTTCTTCAGGCCGGTCAGCGAGGTGTAGTAGGACATGGGTTCGGTCTCCGAAGGGAAAGGGGGATCAGGTCGAGGATGACTGGGCGGCGACGAGCTTGGCGACGGCATCGGTGGTCGCGGTCTGGGCCGAGACCACCTGGTCGAGCTTGTCGGCGATCGACTGCAACGTCTCGCTGCTCTTCGTGGTGTTCGCCAGCGAGGAGAACTGCGCCATCTGCGCCAGCATCTCGTTGTTGTCGGTCGGGTTCGTAGGGTCCTGCTGCTGGAGCTGGGTGGTCATCAGCTTGATGAAGTCCCCTGAATCGAGGTCCGACAGCGAGGTCTTGTCCTTGACGGCAGCCGTCGCGGGTGTGGTGGAGGTTACGGAAGAAATGGTCATTTGAGCCTCATCGTGTCGAGCATCAGTTGCTTGGCGGTGGAGAGGGCCTCGACCATGTTCTGGTACTGGCGCGAGGCTTCGAGCATATCGACCATCTCCGCGTTCTCATCGACGGGAGCGGTCCACACGTCGCCGTTGGCATCGGCGAGCGGGTGATCGGGATCGTGCTGGCGGATCGGCGCGGCGTTCTCGCGCATCACGCCCTGCACCGAGACGCTGGCAAGGCCGCTCGCCTTGTCGAGGTCTTCCGAAAACACGGCGCGGATCGGGCGATAGGCCTGCGCCTCGCTGGAGGAGACCGAACCGGCATTGGCGAGGTTGGACGCCGCCGCGTTCATCCGCACCAGCTGCGCGGACATGCCTTTCTGCGCCAGCGAGAACAGCGTCATCGGGTTTCCGGCCATGGGCCTATTCCCCCCGCAGCGCGCGGGTCGTGGTGTCGACCCGGCCGCGGATGAATTCGAGCGTGGCGGAATAGCCCACCGCGTTCTCGGAGAAGGCGACCTGCTCGGTCTGCAGTTCCACCGTATTGCCATCGAGCGAGGGCATCAGCGGCACGCGGTACTGCTCGGCGCCCTTGGCGGCACTGTCGATATCCGTACCCGCCGCGCTGGCGCGCAGCGCGGCGGCGAAGTCGATGTCCCTGGCCTTGTAACCGGGGGTGCCGGCATTGGCGATGTTGGACGCCAGAAGGCCCATGCGCTGCGAGCGCAGTTCCAGAGCCTTGGCGTGGATACCGAAAAGATCGGACGACATGGGTTCTCTCAAGTTGAAAGGGTTCGGGGGCGATCATCGCAAGGGGCGTGCCAAACGCGCGAACGGCAGGAATCGGGCGCGGTTGGCGGGCAGGGGAAGGCGGCTTGCCGGTAGAGGCGGCAATCCATTGCCGGTCCCGGCAAGCCTTCCGGCAAATGTCGATGATCTGCGAAAAAGCCCTGAAAAAGCGAACCGCGCTGCCGTTCTGTCGGTCTGAGGAGGACTCCTGATCCGATGCATTGGCAGAACCTGATCGACGGACCCAGCGCGCTGATCGTGGTGGGCGGCACGCTCGCGGCCACGCTGCTGCGCTGCGGCTTTGCGGACTGCGGCGCGGCGCTTGGCGGCTTGCGTGCGTTGCTGGCCCGCCGCTTCGATACCGAGCGCACCCGCGCCGAGCTCGCTTCGCATATCCGCGAGATCCGGCAGGACGGGCTGATCCGCGCCCAGCCGCGCCATCTGGGCGATGCCGAGATCGACGACGTGACCGACGCGCTGATTGGCACCCGTTCGATCGCGGGGCTCCAGCGCGCCCACGAAGCGCACAAGCAGCGCCGCGCCGAAGCCAGCGCGCGCGCGGTGCGTACGCTCAACCAGGCCTCGGACCTCTCGCCGGTGTTCGGCCTCGCGGGCACGCTGGTCTCGCTCAGCCAGCTGTCGAGCGCAGGGGGGCTCGATCAGGATTTCCGCCCGGCGATTGCGATGGCAGTGCTGACCACGCTCTACGGGCTGCTGCTGGGCAACATGATCTTCGCCCCGCTTGCCCGGATGATCGCCCGCGGCGCGGCGCACGAGGAAGAGGCGCGGCAGGCCCTGCTCGACTGGCTGGAGGCGCAAGTCGCCGATGCGCTTCCCGGTATGGCCGAAGCCGCGCTCCACCACGGGCGCGCGGCGCGATGAGCGGACGCGGCGCGACCAACTGGCAGACCTCGCTGGCGGACCTCTCGCTGGTGCTGTTCATGATCGCTGCCGCCGCGATGGGGCGCCACGACAAGGTGAAGGCGCACCCGGTGCCGCCGCCGTCAGTCCAAACGCCCGCGAAGCCCGGAAAGGTCGAGCGGTCCGAGCCGGTTGCCGTCTGGGTCGAGGCCCCCGGTGCGCCGCCGCTCGCATTGTGGCTCAAGCAGCAGGCGCCCGACCCGCGCCAGCGCCTGACCGTGGCCGCATCCTATGGTGACGGGGCCTTGACCCGCGCGCAAGCCCTGGCCGAAGCGGCACGGATCGCCGGGGCAGCGGATGCCGCAGGCTATGCCCCGCGCATCGTCGTCGAGCCGGGGCAAGGGCTGGTGCGCGCGGTTCTTGCCTATGACAACGATGGCCCGGTGGGCGTGAACTAGCGGCAACTGGCACGGGCTTTGCGTATGTCGAGGCGATATTCGCCTTTCGATGGACGTGACGTACTCCCGATGTTTGCAACCCCCGTTCTCGCAAGCGTTGCGCTGCTCGCCAGTGCCACCGGCTTTGCCGATCTCGATGTGGTGGACCGGCAGGTCGCCGCCTTTACCGGCGCGGCTGTCGGCCAGCCGGGCGGTGCCGCCGCGCCCATCGACCGGCGCCTGCGCCTGCAACCGCGCCGTTCGGGCCTCGCGCTCGCATGGCGCACGGCCGGGCATGACAGCGTGGTCGTCCAGTGCGGCGATGCCAACGGCTGGCGCCTGTTCGTGCCGGTCCGCCAGTCCCCGCAACTTGCAGTCGCGCAGCAGCCCAATGCGGTGACGCGCGGCGATGCCGTGGCGATCGCGGTGACGGGGGAGGGCTTCAGCGTCTCGCAATCGGGCCAGGCGATGGAATCGGGGCCGGTCGGCAGCTGGATACAAGTCCGCCCGACTGCCGGAGGCATCGCGCGGGCAGAGCCGATGCGCGGCCAGATCGTGCGCCCCGGCCTTGTCGAAGTGCCGCTTCCATAAGGAGAAACCGCGTAGCCTTGCCGTTTGCCACAGGAATTTCCCATAGCCCCTTAAAAGCTGTGTCCCGGTGCCGTTCTTCGATGGGCAAACGTCAAGGAGCGGCACCATGCCACCATCAGATCTTGGCCCGGCAGCTGCCCTGAGCAGTGTCGGCGCCGTTACCGCCCGGCCCGTCGCGCGTGCCGCCGGGGATATCGCCATCGCGCCGGCCGATGCGGCCCAGCGCATCTCGAAGAGTTCGGCCATCGCGGTGGCCGCCGCGCCGTCTGTCGAAACCACCGCCGCGCTCGATCCGGGCGAGGCGCCGGTCGATACCGAACGCGTCGCGACGATCCGCCGGGCCGTCGAATCCGGCAACTATCCGCTGGTGCCTGCGAAGATCGCCGATGCGATGATCGCGGCCGGCATGATCCTCAGGAGTCCCAAGCCGTGAGTGCAACTCTCCTTTCCGCCCACCCGCAGCGCGGGTCGCTTCAGGACTCGGTGCGCGAGACGTTGCGGCAGATGCTTGCCGTGCTGGAGACCGAGCGGCAGGCGCTTGCCGGTCTCGACCTCGACACCATCATGGGCGCGGCGGGCGACAAGGAGAGGCTGTGCTTCCGGCTGGAGGCCGCCGACGGCTTCGTGCTCGACGACGAATGCCGGGCGATGCTGGAAGCCGCCCGGCGCCTCAACGAAGTGAACCGGCAGGTGCGTAACATCATCGCCGCCAACGTCACCACGCGCCTGAACGCGCTGACCGGCGCGCCGCAGGTCTATCAGGCCAAGGCAAGGGCGCACGGCTTCCTCCGCTAAGGCTGTCACCATTCAGTCCTGACGGTATGCAGATGGCGGCTTTCCGAGCTTCCGGTGCTCACGTACTGAAAGTACGCTCCGCTCCGGCTCTCGAAAACCGCCATTTTCGCCACGTCATCATCTGAATGGTGATCAGCCTTAGGCCGAACGAGTGCCTCACCCCAAATGGCACGCTCCTTGCTGAAACCGCTCCCGGCAATTCTGCCAGCCGGAGCAGATCGTGAGCGAAGCCTCCCCATTCGGTGCCGTCGCCGCAGGCGCGCTACAAAGCGCGGGGCAGGGCGTCGATCGCGTGCGTTCGGCCATCGCCCGTGCGGCGCAGGCGACGGGTGTCGATTTCAACTATCTGATGGCGCAGGCGAAGCTCGAATCCGGGCTCGATCCGCAGGCGAAGGCGGGCACCTCCAGCGCGGCGGGGCTCTACCAGTTCACCAGCGGAACATGGCTTGGCGTGCTGGGCCGTCATGGCGACGAGCACGGCCTCGGCGCGGCGGCAGCGGCCACCGGCAATCCGGCGATGCGCCAGAAACTGCTCCAGTTGCGCTACGACCCTGAGGCTTCCGCCAGCATGGCCGCCGAACTCGCGGTGGAGAACAAGGCCTGCCTCAGCGCCACGCTGGGCCGCGAGCCGGACAATGCCGAGTTGTATCTCGCCCATTTCATGGGGCAGGCGGGGGCGACCCGGTTCCTTTCCGCCCTCAACGCCAATCCCGGCCAGAGCGCATCCTCGCTATTCCCGCGTGAGGCGGCGTCCAACCGCGCGATCTTCTTCGATGGCGGCGCCCCGCGCACGCTGGGCGGGGTGATGGCGCTGCTGCGCGACAAGGTCTCGCGCGCGATGGACGGGGCGGATGGCTACACCGGCGGTGTTTCTGAGGGTATCCCCGGCGGGATCGACGCCCTCGGTAGCGGCTATGCCACCGCCGCCTTCCTGCCCCGGATGAACTACGAGCCGCTGAGCGAACCTGCCACCGGGCCGATGGCCGCCGAGTTTCAGGCCGCCCGAACCGAGGCTGCCGCGCCGGTCCGCTCGATGTCGGAAACCCTGCGCGGCGCCTTTGGCGATGGCGCAGGGGACGCCAGCAGTTCCGGCGGCAAAGTGCTGCCGTCCCGCGTTGCCGCCGCCTATGAAAAGCTCGCGAGGTTCGGCCTTTGAACGCGCTGCTCAAGCGGATCGGCGATCCCGGCGCGGTGGCGCTGCCTGCCGGTATCCTCGTCCTGATCGTGCTGATGATCGTGCCGGTCCCGGCCTTCGTGCTGGACGTCTCGTTCACGCTCAACATCGCGCTGTCGGTGGCGGTGCTGATGGCGGCGATGAATGCCGACAAGCCGCTCGATTTCTCCTCGTTCCCGTCCGTTCTGCTGTTCGCGACGCTGCTGCGTCTGGCGCTCAACGTCGCCTCCACCCGCGTCGTGCTGGTTCACGGGCACGAGGGCGAGGCGGCGGCGGGCAAGGTGATCGAGAGCTTTGGCGCCTTCCTGATCGGCGGCAATTTCGCGGTCGGCATCTTCGTGTTCCTGATCCTGATGATCATCAATCTGGTGGTCGTGACCAAGGGTGCGGGTCGCGTTTCCGAAGTCTCGGCGCGCTTTACGCTCGATGCGCTGCCCGGCAAGCAGATGGCCATCGACGCCGATCTGGCGGCAGGCCTGATGACGGCGGACGAGGCCAAGGCCCGCCGCCGGGAAGTGGCGACCGAGGCCGATTTCTACGGCTCGATGGATGGCGCCTCGAAGTTCGTGAAGGGCGATGCCATCGCCGCGCTGCTGATTCTGGGCGTGAACATCGTGGCGGGGTTCTGCCTCGGCATGATCTCGCACGGATTGTCCGCGCAGGAGGCGGCGCAGGCCTATATCACGCTGGCGATCGGCGATGCGCTGGTGGCGCAGGTGCCCGCGCTGCTGCTGTCGATTGCCGCCGCGATCATCGTTACCCGCGTTTCCGACCAGCGCGGCCTTGCCGGGCAGATCGGCGGGCAATTCGCCGCGCCCGGCACCTGGTTGCCGGTGGCGGTGGTGCTGGGCGCCATCGGATGTATCCCGGCGATGCCGCAAAGCGTGTTCCTGCCCGCCTCGGCGCTGGCGTTCTGGCTGTGGCGCACCTTGCGCCGCCGCGCGCTGCGACCCGCGCCGGTGGTCGAGACGAGTACCGCGCCCGAACCGGCAGACCCCGCGCGCATCGCGCTGGACGAAGTGTCCGACCACACGCTCGTCACCATCGAGCTGGGCTATGGCCTTGTCCAGCTGGTGGACGAGCGACGCGGCGCGCCGCTGGTGGCGCGCGTCACCGGGGTGCGCAAGCAGCTCAGCCAGTCGTTCGGGTTCATCGTGCCGCAGTTTCGCGTGCGCGACGCGCTGGACCTGTCGCCGCACGAATATCGCATTGCCCTTGGCGGGGTGCCGCTGGGCGGGGCGACGATTCGCCCGGACAAGGTGCTGGCCATCGACGCGGGTGAAGTGCGCCCCGGCCACACCTTGCGTGGCGAGCCGACGCTCGATCCCAGCTTCGGTTGCCCGGCGATCTGGATCGAGGCCGCCGCGCGCGATCAGGCGGTGGCCGAGGGGTTCCTGGCCGTCGATGCAGGCACCGTGATCGCCACGCACCTGAACCAGCTCTTGGGCGAGCGTCCGCAGGACTTGCTGGGGCCGGACGAGGTGAAGACGCTGATCGAGGGGCTCAAGGGCCACTCCGCCGGGCTGGTCGAGACGGTCACGCCGGCCCCGCTGGGCCTCGCCGCCGTCACCCGCCTGCTGCGCGCGCTGCTGGAGGACCGCATCCCCATCGGCCATCCGCTGCCGATCTTCTACAGCCTTTCCCGTGCCTTGCAGCAGACGGTCGAGCATGATCGGCTGGTCGATCTGTTGCGCGCCGATCTCGGCTCGCTGATCGTCGGGCGCATCTGCCCGCCGCATGAACGCCTGCCGGTGCTGACGCTGGAGGCCGGGCTCGAAGGCGCAATCGTGCAGGGCATGATCGATCCCAGCACCGGTCAGCCGGTGATCGAGCCGGACCTCGCGCGCATGATCGGCGAACGGATCGCCGGGCTGATCGCAGCGCGCGGTGTCCATGCCATTCCGCTCGCGCTGGTGGTCCAGCCGCGCGCGCGCCGGGCGCTGTCCGCGCTGCTGCGCCTGCGCGCGCCGGGATGTCTTGTCCTCTCCATCGCCGAACTTCCCGCGACCCAGCCGATCGAGGTGGTCGAGGTGATCGGCGCGGCTCCGCCGCAGCCCGTTCATCCGGCGCCCGGCCTGCCTTCCCCCTCCCCGCATGACGAACCCGAGAGCATGCCCGCATGAACCAGATGCACTCCCTGTTCGATGGCCCGACTTATTCGGTGGCCCCCTTTCCCGGCGGCTCGCTCGCCTCGGCGCGACGATCCGAGGTGGCGGAGCGGGTCAAGCGCTTCCTGCCGATGGTCCGCCGCCTTGCCTGGCATGTGCAGGGTTCGGGCGGCCGCGTCGGCATCGAGCTGGAAGACCTGATGCAGGCGGGCCTCGTTGCGCTGACCGAATGTGCGCAGACGCACGAGGCGCGGCTCGGTAACGGGTTGGGAGCGGGCGTGGAGGACGGATTTGCCGCTTACGCCAAGATGCGCGTGCGCGGGGCGATGGTCGACATGGTGCGCCGCGCGGTGCCGGGATCGCGCGGGGGCAGCGAAAAGCGCCGCCAGCTGGCCTCGGCGCAGGACACCTTGCGCACCGCGCTGGGCCGCGAGCCGACTTCGCGCGAACTGGCAGGCGCGATGCGGGTGGACGAGAGCGAGGTTCTCGCGCTGCGCGACGGCACGCGCCCGCTGCGCTTCGAATCGATCGACGAGAGCTATTCCGACCAGTCGATGGCCTTCGCCGCCGATGCTCCCGACGCGCACGATCTGCTGGCCGATGCCCAGACCCGCGGCGCGCTGATCGAGGCCATCGGCGACTTGCCCGAGCGGCTGCGGCTGATCGTCCAGCTCTACTTCGTGGAGGAGCTGAACCTGTCGGAGATCGCCGGTGTGCTCGACGTTTCGGTGCCGCGCGTCCACCAGCTGAAAGCGCAGGCACTGGCGCAGCTGAAGCAGAGCCTTGCAGGGGTGGCGGACGTGTTGTGAGGAGTTACCCCGCCGCCAGTTCCGCCAGCAGGCCGGGGGTCAGCACTTGCGGCAGCTGGCGGGCGTGGCCCTGCCGGTCGTACCACATGTAGAGCGGCACGCCCGCCGCGCCTTGCGCCGTCAGATATCGCGTGATCGCCGGATCGCGCCGGGTCCAGTCGCCGCGCAGCACGACGACACTGGCCTTGTCGAACGCCGCTTTCGTCGCGGCGCGTTCGATGGCGGCGGCTTCGTTGACCTTGCAGGAGAGGCACCAGTCGGCGGTCATATAGACGAACACCGGCTTGTGCGCGGCTTTCGCCCTGGCGAGCGCGGCCTCGCTGAAGGGCTGGGCGGCGAGCAGCGAGGGTTCCGCTTCGGCAGGTGCCTTGGTCTGCGGCAGTGTCGCAACGGCCAGCGCCACCACGGCGAGCGCGATCAGCGTGTGCGACAGCGCGCTCTTGCCCCGCCGCTGGTTGCGCCCGGCAAGGCCGAGCAGCGCCAGCGTCAGCAACGCCAGCACCGCGACGTAGCTGAGCAGCGCGCTGCCGCCCAGACGCCACACCAGCCAGCCGAGCGCCAGCGCGGTCAGCGCCATCGGCACCGCCATCACCTTGCGGAAGGTCTCCATCCAGCCGCCGGGACGCGGGAGCAGGCGGCGCAGCGCGGGCACGAAAGCGAGCGCGAGGAACGGCAGCGCGATGCCAAGGCCCAGAGCGGCGAACAGCGCCATCGCAGCAGGCACCGGCAGCAGCAGTGCGGCACCCATCGCGCTCGCCATGAACGGTCCGGTGCAGGGCGTGGCGACGAAGGCGGCGAGCAGCCCCGTGGCGAAGGCGCCCTGCGGCGATCCGGCACGCGCGAAGCCGGGGACGGCGAATTCGAACAGGCCGAGCAGGTTGGCGGTGATCGTGGCGGCGAGCAGGAACAGCAGCACGACGACCCACGGTTCCTGCAACTGGAACGCCCAGCCCACCTGTTGCCCCGCCGCGCGCAGGCCCAGCAGCACCGCGCCGAGGATCAGGCAGGCGACGATCATACCTGCGGAATAGGCAAGCCCCTCGATCCGGGCATGGCGCTCGCTCTCGCCCGCCCGAGCCAGGCTCAGCGCCTTGAGGCTGAGGATCGGGAAGACGCAGGGCATCACGTTCAGGATCAGCCCGCCCAGCAGCGCGGCGAGCAGCAGCCACGGCAACGCGGGAAGCGAGGCGGGCGAGGGCGATGCGTCGGCGGTGTCGCCCGCCAGCGGCGTGCCTCCGCTCGGCACGGCGCCGGGCCTTGCGGTGAAGGCGATGCCGTTGCCGTCACTGTCGAGCCGCAGCACGCCATCAAGGCTTGTCGGGCTGATGGGCGCGAACTTGGCGCGCGGGATCGTCACGGTCAGCACGTCGCCCTTGCGCGCGAAGTGCTGCGGCGCGGCATAGTCCACCACCTGATCGGCGGCCACGAAGACGTGCGGGTTTTGAAGCGGTGCCGACGCAGGCAGCGGGATCGCCAGATGCAGCGCCTGTGCGTCCAGTGCCATCGTCGCCGCACGGTCGAGCGGGGCGGGCAGGCTCTGGATCCAGCCCTGTTCGGTCGCCGAGGGCACCGGCGCGGGCGATCCGGCAGGCGCGATCGTCAGTGAGGCGGAGAGCGTGGCGCGCTCGGGCACGCAGATCGTCTCGGTACAGGCCAGCCACTGCGCGCGCACCTGCACCGTGCGAAGGCCGGGGGCGGTGTTCTTCGACGGGCGCACCGGCACCATCACCGCGTAAGCGTGCTCGTAGACGTGGTTCATCAGCCCGCTGACCAGCAGCGTCTGCGGTACGGGATAGCGGGGCGCGCCGGCGGTGACGTCCTTGGGCAGCGTCCAGTTCAGCGTCATGCCCTGTCCCGCATCGCCGGGGTTGAGCCAGTAGCCGTGCCAGCCGGGCTGCGGCGTCATGTGGATCGCCAGCAGCCCCTCGCCGCCTGCCGGGACCGGCCCCGGCGCAACCAGCTCTGCGGTGATGTGCGTCGCAGCGCCTTCGGTCTGCGCAGAGGATACGGCAGGTAGCAGCGCGCTTGCCGCGACGATCAGCAGGACATGACGCCAAAGTGTCATGAGGAACGGATAGCGGCGAGGGATCATCGGGCTCCGGGGGGTGCGTATGGGCTTGCCATCGTGCAGACCCATGTCTCACACTGTCTAGTGCCCGCATCGCGCCGACATTTCAAGGAAACGCCGACCCTTATGCGCCCGCTTCGACATGCTCTTATCGCCCCGGCCTTCCTCGCGCTGGCGACCGCACTGGCGGTGCCGACCGCCGCTTTTGCCGATGCTGCGCCTGCTCCAGCATCCGAGGCCCCGCCCGCAACGCCCCCGCGCCTGATCCTAGCGATCTCGATCGACCAGTTCTCCGCCGATCTCTTCGCACAGTATCGCGAGCACTTCACCCAGGGTTTCGCGCGGTTGCAGCAGGGCGCGGTGTTCCCACAAGGGTTCCAGTCGCACGCGGCGACGGAGACCTGCCCCGGCCACTCCACGCTGCTGACCGGCGTGCATCCGGCGCGCACCGGGATCGTCGCCAACGACTGGTTCGTGCCCGGCCTCGCCCGCGCCGACAAGGAAGTCTACTGCGTCGAGGACGAGACCAACCCGAAGAGCACACCCGACGATCCGGTAGTGACGACGAAGCATCTGAAGGCGCCGACGCTGGGTGATCTGCTCAAGCGCAAGAACCCGAAGACGATCAACGCCGCCGTCTCGGCCAAGGATCGCGCGGCGGTGATGATGAGCGGGCATGACACCGATGCCGTCTACTGGTTCAAGGATCAGGGCTTCACCACGTTCGAGAACCGCAGGATTTCCAAGGCCGTTGTCGCCGAGAACGCAGCGATGGCCGCGCGCGTCAACGCAGGCGACGGCGATCTGTCCGCGCCCGACTGGTGCGGCAAGCTGGACCGCGCGACGCAGTTGGGCGGCTTCACCATCGGCACGTACAAGTTCCCGCTGAAGGCAGGGGACTGGAAGGCCTATGCCAATGGCCCGCGCATCGACGATGCCACCGGCGAAATGGCGCTGCGCATGGTCGACGAACTGGGCATGGGCAAGGATGCCGTGCCCGATGTGCTTTCGGTCAGCTTCTCGGCCACCGACAAGGTCGGTCATGCCTATGGCACCGAGGGCGTCGAGATGTGCATCCAGCTGGCGCGCCTCGATGCGACGCTCGGCCGTCTGTTCGACGCGCTCGACCAGCGCGGGATCGACTACGAAGTGGTGCTGAGCGCCGATCACGGCGGCTTCGATGCGCCTGAGCGGCTGGCGCAGCAGGGCTATCCCACCGCACAGCGCATCGACCCGGCGCTGACCGGCAAGGCGCTGGGGCAGGCGATCTCCGCCGAGACCGGGATTGCCGCACCGTCCGGCCCGCTGCTGTTCGGCGGCGGCAGCTCGGGCGATATCTGGGTGGCGGCGGGCCTGACGCCCGAGCAGCGCCGAACGGTGATCGGCGCGCTCGTAAAGAAGCTCGCGGCCCACCCGCAGATCGCGGCAGTCTATACGGCGGACGATCTGGCGAAGATGCCGGTGCCGCAGGGCGCGCCGCAGGACTGGACGATGGAACAGCGCGTGCGCGCCTCGTTCGTCGAAGGCGTCTCGGGCGACGTGCTGATGATGACGAAGCGCGGCGTCGTGCCCGGCAAGCCACGCCCCGGTGCGGTCGCCACGCACGGCAGTCCGTGGGATTACGACCGCCGCGTGCCGATGCTGTTCTGGCGCAAGGGCATGACCGGCTTCGAACAGCCCGATCCGGTCGAGACCGTTGATATCGCGCCCACCCTTGCCGCCACGGTGGGTCTGGTCGAGCCGAAGGGCACCTGGGACGGAAGGTGTCTCGACATTGCTGCGGGAGAGGCCGATAGCTGCGCTCGATGAGCGACTCTATCACGACTGACATCGCAGCGTCCGAGCGGCGCGACCTGATCATTCTGGGCGGCGGCCTCGTCGGCATGACGCTGGCGCTGGCGGCGGCCAAGGTGGGGATCACCAGCCACGTGATCGATCGCGCCGATCCGGCCGATCTGGTCGCGGAAGGCGCGGACGGGCGCGCCTCGGCGATTTCGACCGCCAGCTGGAACCTGTTCGCCAACATCGGTCTGGCGAACAGGCTGGCGCCGCTGGGCTGCGCGATCGAGGCGATTGCCGTCACCGACGCGATGAAGCCGGGCCGCATCGATTTCCGCCCCGAACCGGGCGAGGGCACGCTGGGCCGCATGTTCGCCAACCGCGACTTGCGCATCGCGCTGTTCGAAGCCGCGCGCGAAGAGCCCGCCATCGCCTGGCATGTTAAGACCGAAGCGGTGCGTCGCGACCGTGGTCCGCACGGCGTCGAGGTGGAACTGACCGACGGACGCGTGCTCAAGGCCTCGCTGCTGATCGCCGCCGAAGGCCGCCAGTCGCCCACCCGCGACGAGGCCGGATTCTCGATGGCGAAGTGGGATTACCACCACCGCGCGATGGTGACGGCGCTCTATCACGAAAAGCCGCACGAGGGCGTCGCCTGGGAAATCTTCTATCCCGCAGGCCCCTTCGCGCTGCTGCCGCTGCTCGACGACGAGCAGGGCCGCCACCGCAGCGCGCTGGTCTGGACCGTTGCCGAAAAGGACGCAGCGGGCGCCATCGCGATGACCGATGCGATGTTCCTGAATGAAGTGGCGGAGAACATGCACGGCATCTACGGCGAGATTTCGCTGGCCGCCCCGCGCATGAGCTATCCCTTGCGCTTCCACCACGCGGTGAACGTGGTGGAGGATCGCCTTGCGGTGATCGGCGATGCCGCGCACGGCATGCACCCGATTGCCGGGCAGGGCCTCAATCTGGGCCTGCGCGATGTGGGCGCGCTGGTGGAGGTGCTGACCGAGGGCATGCGGCTGGGTCTCGAACCCGGCGATGCGCAACTGCTCGCCCGCTACGAGAAGTGGCGTGCGCTCGATTCGGTCTCGGCCATGGCCGCCACCGATGGCCTGACGCGCCTGTTCGGCATTCCGGGCAAGACCGCCAGCGCGGTGCGTCGCCTCGGCATGGGCGCGGTCCAGCGCCTGCCGCTACTCAAGACCTTCTTCATGGACGAGGCGCGCGGCATGTCGGGCAAACTCCCGGCGCTGCTGCAGGACTGAGCGACAGGCGGACCAATGCACGCCCGCCTTGCGCGGCGCATTATCCGGGCTGTGGAAAAAGGCGCGGGCTAGGCGGCGTGGACTTGGACGGTTCGCAAACGCCTCTTTGCCGTCCTTCAGCGCGTGAGAAATGAGCGGCCGCTTTCAAGCCGTCCCAGTTTCGGGCGCCATGGCATCAATGTCGGGGTGAGCGGACGGTTACGCAATTAGGCAATCCAAAGGTTGACCGCTCCAGCTTTCTGCCAAACGCCCTTTACCTTCCTGAATTTAATTAGGCTTCCACCGCCAGCGAGTGGGCCTGAACTACTGCTCACCACAACCAGTGCGGTCTGCCCATCCTCGCTGATAACAGGTAGAGACACATAGGCGCTCGACTTCGGATAAAGGTCACGCACGTCGCGCTGCCCTATATCTGACGAAGCCTCGTTACCAAACGATGCTCCATTTTGGCGAAGGTATGCTTTCGTTTCGGGGCAACTCGATATGGCGCTCCCAAGTCCTTCTTTCTTAATCTTGGAGAATAGGTCTTTGTCTTTCGCCGTTATTGGAGATTCTTCAAATCTATCTTTCAATGGCGCCTTGGGGTGGAAGAGTATCCACCCTTGTCCCCCCAATTTGTCCAAGCCAATCTGGTTCAGATCAGCAGACGAACTCGGAAAACTATCGCTGAAGACAAGCCCTGATTTATCGCTGCCATCAAAAAATGTTCCAATAGCGATTTGTGCAACTTGGCATTTGTCCGCAGCCTGCTCGTCACTCGCAGCGGCGCAGCCAACCAGAACTTGGACGGCTAATAGCCCGAGCACATGCGATTGAACATTGATAGGGCGCATAACCTGGTGGTTAGTTCATTGAAGTTTCCCGAGCAAGCTGGTGCCGAGAAGGTCGGCGTGTCCGGAAAGGTAGCTTTTGAACCAAAGTCTTGGATTGCTAACCTTTGCCCCGATTACGGCAAAGGCAGCTTCCAACCCATCGCAGCCATTCAGTAGACGTTGATTTGTCCACGCCGCCAAGAGTGGACCGCCTCGTTCCGCCTCAGTTGCTGGCCTGATCCGCGTCAGGCTCGCCTGCATCGCCGAGATCGTCGTTCGCGGGCGCTGCCGGAGCCGTGGCTTGCGGCGGCGTCACGCCCGGCGCCAGCGGGCTCGGCTGGTCGACCTGTCGGCCTTCGGAATCGTGCAGGCGGTTGGGTTCGAGCATCGCGGTCGTTTCCAGCAGGTCGAGCGCGCGCTGGACGGCGGCATAGCGGCGGGCATCGCGAATCCAGACCTGCGCGGCCTCGGCGCCCGGCAGGCGCTGCACTTCGTCGATGGCGTCCTTCACGCGGTGCGAAATCAGCATCAGCCGCGCGCGCTCCAGCCGGGCATCGGGCGCGACCAGCGTGCTGTCGTCGCGGCGGATCACGAACAGGCCGTTCACCTCGCGCCGGAAGCGCGTCCACAGGTTGTCATCGGGCGATGTACCCGAAAGCTGCGGACGCAGCGCTTCGAGGCGGGCGCTCAACTGGTCGAGCGTGACCGGGCTTTTCGAGAAGTTGATGATCGTCTGCACCGAATTGGGCTGGGCGTCGGCAAAGCGCAGGCGCAGCTGGTCGGTGACATAGTTGAGCGGCTGGCCCTGATCGATCATGCGGCGCGCGGCGAACGCGATCAGCAGGCCCTCGGCGCGTGCGGCATTGCCCGAGGCCGCGTTCGACTGGCTGTCGATCCGCGAGATGCGATCCTCGATCAGCGCGAGGCGCCCCTCGATCGTGCCGATCTGCGCCATCTGCTGCGGGTCGGTCAGCGGGTGGAGGGCTGCGCTGTCATCGGCGGGCGCCGTGCCGTAGTCCGTGGTCGCCAGCGGCGCCTCGGTATCGTTCTGCACCGTCTCTGTCGGGCTCTCGGTCGCGTCTCCTGTGGGCAGGAAACGGTTGAACAGGCCGTGCGACATGGCGAGGCCGACCAGCAGGCCGCCCAGCACGATCCCGACCAGCGCGGCCACGACCAGCCCCATGCCGGAGCGCGGCGGGCGGGGAGGCGGCGGAGTGTGAACGGCGGAATCGTCGGGCATCAGGGCCTTTTTTGTGTCTGGAAATGCGAGCCGGAGGCGATGTCTTGGCACATCCGAACCGCCAACGCCAGCAGTGCTGCATCGCTCGGCTCGCAAGCGGATTCGAGCCTTGCCCAGCCGGTTCCGAGGCGTGGGTGCAGGCGGGGGCGCAGGCGCGGGCCGATCAGCGCGAGCGAGAGGCGCGCGCGGTCCACCGAAAGGGCATCGCAGACCTCGCAAAACCGCGCTGCCGCTTCGCCCGAATGGAGCAGTACGACAAGCGGACGGGCAAGGATTTCTGCGAGGTCGGCAGGCGGATCGAGGGGCTCGGCGGCGTAGACCTCGCAGGTCTCCATCCGGATCGCGGCAGGCACGTCCAGTACGACCCGCTCACGCCCGGCAAGGCGCAGCAGGCGGGTATGTTCGGGCGCCACATCGCCCAGCACGCCCTGAAGTCCGCCGCTGCCGATGCCTGCGATGGCGAGCCCCGCTGCGCGCGCCGCCTCGGCTGTCGCTTCGCCCACAACATAGGCCGGGCGGCCCCGCCAGCTTTGCGGCAGTGCCCCTGCATGGCGTAGCGCATTGACGCTGCCGAGCAGCAGCGCGTCCCACGTTGCGGGATCGGGCGGTGTCCAGTCGAACCCGCGCACCGCGAACAGCGGGCGGGCGAGCGCGTCGAGTCCCAGCGTCTGCGCCCGTGCCAGCGTTGCCGTGGCGCCGGGCTCGGGCCGCAGGATCAGGACGCGCGGCGTCACGGCCTCTCAGCCAAGGCCCGAGAAATGCGCGGTAATTGCGGGCGCCGCGCGGCCCAGCAGGTCGGCGGCAAGGCGCATCGGCGCGTCGAGGTCGCTGGGGGCGAAGCGGGCCTCGCCGTCCACGCGCTCGGCGCCATCGGGGCTGAACAGCGCGGCGCGCATGACCAGATCGCTGCCGTCGGCCTCGCACAGCACTGCGATCGGGCTGTGGCACGAGCCGCCAAGGCCGGTGAGCAGCGCGCGTTCGGCCATCACTTGCGCGCGGCTGGGCGCATGGTCGATCAGGCGCAGGAAATCGCGGGTGCGCGCATCCTCGGCGCGGCACTCGATCAGGATCGCGGCCTGCGCGGGCGCGGGGAGCCACTCATCGGCGGCGAGCGCATGGCCGGTGCCGGTTTCGCCCAGCCGGATCAGGCCCGCGGCGGCAAGGAAGGTCGCGTCGGCCTCTCCGGCGGCCAGCTTGGCGAGGCGCGTCGCGACATTGCCGCGAAACGTCACGACCTTGCAGTCGGGCCGGGCGTGGAGCAGCTGCGCGGCGCGGCGCGGGGCGCTGGTGCCCACGACCGCGCCTTGCGGCAGCGCGCGGATGCTCTCTGCGCCCACCAGCACGTCGCGCACGTCGGCGCGTTCGAGCACGGCGGCGATCGTGAAAGCCTCGGGGCGGATCGTTTCGACATCCTTGCCCGAATGGACCGCAAAGTCGATTTCGCCGCTCGCCAGCTGGGCGTCCAGCTCTTTCGTCCACAGCGCTTTTCCGCCGATTTCGGCCAGAGCGCGGTCCTGGATGCGATCGCCGCTGGCAGTAACCGCCACGATCTCTATATGCGCGGGATCGATTCCATGGGCACGGGCAAGGCGCTCGCGCGCTTCTTCGGCCTGCGCAAGGGCCAGCGGGGAGCGGCGGGTGCCGAGACGGTAGGTGTGGGATTGCAGTGTCATCGGCGACTTGTGCTAGCCGTCAATGTGTTGGAGTGGAAGGCTCGTTCGTAAGTTGGATCGCGCGATGAAGACAGTTCTTGGCCTCGAAAGCTCGTGTGACGAGACGGCCGCCGCGATCGTGACCGATGGCCGGGTGATCCTTGCCCAGCGTATCGCGTCGCAGGACGAGGCGCATCGCCCGTTCGGCGGAGTGGTGCCCGAAATCGCCGCGCGCGCCCATGCCGAGCGCCTTGCGCCGCTGGTCGAGGCGGTGCTGGCCGATGCGGGCATGACGCTGGACGAAGTGGACGCCATCGCCGCCACCGCAGGCCCCGGCCTGATCGGCGGGGTGATGGTCGGCCTTGTCACCGGCAAGGCACTGGCGATGGCCAGTGGCAAGCCGCTGATCGCGATCAACCATCTGGAAGGCCACGCCCTTTCGCCGCGCCTTGCGGATGAGACTCTGGCCTATCCCTATCTGCTGCTGCTGGTCTCGGGCGGGCATTGCCAGATCCTGCTGGTGGAAGGTGTCGGCAAGTTCCGCCGCCTTGCCACCACCATCGACGATGCGCTGGGCGAGGCGTTCGACAAGTCCGCCAAGGTGCTGGGCCTCGGCTATCCGGGTGGCCCGGCGCTGGAGCGTCTGGCAGCCGAGGGCGATCCCAAGGCGGTGCCGCTGCCGCGCCCGCTCTATGGCTCGCCCGAGCCGCATTTCTCGTTCGCGGGGCTGAAAAGCGCGGTCCTGCGCGCGCGCCAGTCGGGCGAATATGCCGATGCCGATATTGCCGCCGCGTTTCAGAAGGCCGCGATCGACTGCCTGATCGACCGGACCCGCCGCGCGCTCGACAGCGTGCTGGCCGAGGGCGTCGCGTTGAACGGGCTGGTCGTCGCGGGCGGTGTCGCTGCGAACAAGTCCGTGCGCGGGGCGCTGGAGGCGCTTGCCGCCTCGCACGATCTGGCCTTCGTGGCGCCGCCGCTCTCGCTGTGTACCGACAATGCCGCGATGATCGCCTGGGCGGGCGTCGAGCGCCTCGCGCTGGGCCAGTCCGACCCGCTGGACGTCGCCGCAAGGCCGCGCTGGCCGCTGGACCCGGACGCCGCGCCGGTTCGCGGTGCGGGGGTGAAGGCATGACGGGCGCAGCGACCATCGGCGTGCTTGGCGCGGGGGCCTGGGGCACCGCGCTGGCGCAAGTGCTGGCGAGCGACGGCACGCCCGTCCGCCTCTGGGCGCGCGAGCAGGACCTGGCCGAGGCGATCAATGCCGACCATCGCAATCCGGTCTATCTGCCCGGCGCCGTGCTGTCGGACGCGATCACCGCGACCAGCTCGCTGGAGGAGATGTCCTCGCTCGATACGCTGCTGGCGGTCGTTCCGTCGCAGTTCCTCGGCGGCGTGCTGGGGCAACTGGCCGATACGCCGCGCGATCTGGTGCTCTGCGCCAAGGGGATCGAGGCGGGCAGCGGACGCCTGATGGCGGATGTGGCCGCGCAGGCCCTGCCGCAGTCGCAGATTGCCGTGCTGTCCGGGCCGACCTTCGCACATGAAGTGGCAGGAGGCCTGCCGACGGCGGTGACGCTGGCCTGCTCGGGCGGTGAGGAGCAGTGGCACCGGCTGGCGCCGCAGGTCGCGCGCGCGGCGTTCCGGCCCTATTTCTCCGACGATGTGACCGGCGCCGAGATCGGCGGGGCGGTCAAGAACGTGCTCGCCATCGCCTGCGGCGTGGTCGAGGGGCTAGCGCTCGGCCAGAATGCCCGCGCGGCGCTGATCGCGCGCGGCTATGCCGAGATGCTGCGCTTTGGCCTTGCGCGCGGCGCACAGGCCGAGACGCTTTCGGGGCTGTGCGGCCTTGGCGATCTGGTGCTGACCTGCTCGTCCACTTCCAGCCGCAACTTCTCGCTCGGCCTCGCGCTGGGGCAGGGCGCGAGCGCGGTGGAAGCGCTGGCCGGCAAGTCGAGCGTCGCCGAAGGCGCGGCGACCGCCCCGGTGCTGGCCGGGATCGCCGAGGCGGAAGGCATCGACATGCCGATCGTCACGGCGGTCAACCGCCTGCTTCAAGGCGAGGCGCCGGCGCGCGAGGTCGTCTCCGGCCTGCTGGCCCGGCCCCTGCGCGCCGAGCGGGAGCACCTCGCTTGAACGATATTCCGGCTCGCGACGCCCAAAGTCGCGAAGAGCGTGATGGCGACGATATCGCGGCGCTCGCCAAGGGTGGCCGCACCAATTTCGTGGGCTTCTTCCTGCGCCTGATCGCGCGCATCCCGTTCCTGTTCATCGCCGGTCGCGCCGCTGTCTACGGACCCGATGCGCTGGGCCGTTTCGCCTCGTCGCTGGTGGTGATGGAACTCGCCTCGATGCTGTGCACGATGGGCGAGAAGCGGGGCCTTGCGCAGCGCCTGTCCGATACCGAGGGCAAGGTGCATCCCGCCAATGTGGTGATGGATGGCGCGTGGCTGGCGCTGCTGTCGAGCACGGCGGTGGCGATATTCCTCTATCTCGTGCCCGCGCCGATGTTTCCGGGTGGGGACTATACCGAGGCCGACCGGCTGATCGTGCTGGCGATCCCGCCGCTGACGCTGACCGAGATCTGGCTGGCCGCCGCCGCCTATCGCCTGCAGGTGGCGCCCACCGTCTGGGCGCGCTCGCTGGTGGAGCCGTGGACGATCTCGATCGTGGCAGGCGCGATGATCTTCATTGCCCCCGCCAGCGGCCTGTCGATCGCCTATACTGCCTCGATTTTCGCAGCGGCGGTGACGGCTTTCGTGCCGTTCCTGCGCATCTACGGGTTGCCGCGCGGCTGGCGTCCGCACCCGGTGTCGATGGCGCGCCTCGCGTGGAACTCGCTGCCGATCGCGCTGGCGGACGGGATCGAGTGGGGCACGCGCCGCCTCGACCTGATGCTGCTGGGCTTCCTTGCGCCGCCCTCGGCCGTGGGTGTCTACTACGCCGCGCAGCAGGTCGCGAGCCTGCCGCAGAAGCTCAAGACCAGCTTCGAGCCGGTGCTCGGCCCGGTGATCACCCGCAAGCTGAAGGAGCGCGACTACGCCGCCATCGCGCGGCAGATCTGTCAGGTCGGCTTCTGGATCACCGCCGCGCAGGCGGGCATTGCGCTGGCGCTGGGCATTCCGGGCGCGGGCGTGATGGGCCTTGTCGGGCGCGAATTCGTGGGCGGCACCGGAGCGCTGGCGTTTCTGCTCGCCGCCGAAGTGGTCGCCTCGCCCGCCGTGGTGAGCGAGGGCGCGCTGATCTACCTCGCGCGCGTGCGCAACATGAACGTTTCGATCGGGACGGTCGTGGTGCAGGCGATACTGACTTATGGGGGCATCCGCCTGATGCAGCATATGGGGTACAACCCGCTCTATCAGGCCGCCGCTGCCGCGATCGCGCTGATGCTGGCGCTGGGGCTGACCTCGCTGGTCAAGGCGCGGATGCTTTCGGGCATTCTGGGCGAGCGGATCAGCAACTTCCGCTGGCCGCTGGTCTGGGCGGCGATTCCGGCGATCGTGATCGGCATTCTGGCCAAGCGCTTCCTGCCTGAATGGGCGGAGCTGGCCTTCGGGATTCCAGCCATTCTGGGCAGTTACCTGCTGGTGATCTGGAAGAAGGCGTTCGGCCCGGAAGATCGCATGCTGTTCGCCAAGCGTCCGCCGCAGGAGGGGGAACCGGGCGAACTGGCTACGGCGCTGGGCGTCGCTCCGCATGCCGTGCCGCAATCGGCACCGGGCCTGTCACGAGAAGGCTGACAGCCGCGTCGCGCTCGCCTAGGCTCTTTCGTATGAATGCCCGCCGCCTTGCCCTTGTCGCTGTCGGAGCCGCTCTCAGCCTCGCGCTGGCCTTGATGGCGACGCGCTGGGAGGGGCCGGTGTTCGCCGCGGGACTTGCGGCGAAGGCCGCTGCGGTGCGCGATGAGGCAGGCGGCAAGGGCATCGCGATCTCGTTTCGCGATCGCTACGGCGTGCTGACCCGGCACCCGACGCTTTCGGGCGGCAAGGGCCTCAGCCCCGATGTGCGCCGTCTGGTGGCCGAGCGAATTGCCGATGTGCCGGGGATCGGCGGCGTGAGCTGGGCGAACGACCCTGACGGCTCGCCGCAGTCGCTTCACTGTCAGGACGATGTCGAGGCGATCCTGCGGACCCGCTCGATTCGGTTCTCGCAGAACAGCGCGCATCTCGATCCTGCCAGCAATCGCCCGCTGGATGAGGTGGCCAAGGCGCTGCACCCGTGCGTCGGCAGCATCATCGCCGTGACGGGGCATACCAATGCCACGGGTAATGAGGCTGCCAATATCGAGCTGTCCCGCGCGCGGGCCGAGGCGGTCCGCTGGTCGCTGATCGGGCGCGGCCTTCCCGCCGATGGCCTGCGCGCGACAGGCATGGGCGCGGCGAGACCTTTGCCGGGGCTCGATCCGCTCGATCCCGCCAACCGCCGCATCGAGTTCTCGGTGATCGCCAGCGCGCCGGTGAAGCCGACGCCGATCGACACGCCGGGGCCGGGGTGATGGCGGATGTGTTGAACGAACCGATTATGCAAACGAAAGGGCCCGTCGATGCCGATGTGGCTTGAAATGGGAGTCTCGGTGCTGCTGACCTATGCGGTCGGTTTCGGCATCGGCTGGCTCGTCTGGAACCGGAAGGGATAGATACACGTGCTGGAGATGATTCAGGCGAACTGGCTGGTATTCGCCGCCGCGCTGGTGATCGGCCTGCTGATCGCCTGGTGGCTGTTCGGCCGCGCGACCAAGCCCAAGGCGCGGCACCACCGCCCCGATGTGCTCGACGAGGGCGCGGCGCCCGCACAGCGCAATCAGGCGCTTATAGACAGTCCGCCCGCCGCGCGGTTCGACACGCCCGTCCATGTCGATCCCCCGGCGATGGCCGGGACGATGGCGGGCGTGGGTGAGATCATCGCGGTTGCCGCGCAGGACGAGATCGATGCCGCAGAACCGCCGGTCGTGCCCGACGGCGAGGTGGAGAAGAACGCGGCGGTTGAGGAGAGTGCTTACGCGGCACCTGCAACACCTGTGGCGCCTGCTGCAAAGGAAGGCGACGATCTGCGCCGCATCAAGGGGCTTGGCCCCAAGCTGGTTGCGCTGCTGCACAGTATCGGCGTGACGCGCTATGCGCAGATCGCCGCGTGGAGCGATGCCGATCTCGACGATCTCGACACGAAGCTGGGCGCTTTCGCAGGTCGCCCGCGCCGCGACAGCTGGGTGGAGCAGGCCAAACTGCTCTCGGGCGGGGACACCGGGGCTTACGAGGCGAAGTTCGGCAAGCTCTGATACCAAAGCTCGATGAGCTTGACTCATCGAGCTTTGGTTAAGCCCGTGTGGCGCTTGAACATTGCCAAGGCGTGATGCGTTAGCATCTCAGCGCCTTGGTTATGAGAAGTCTTTCGCAGACAAGCGAAAGGGCAGGAAACCATCGCGGTTTCCTGCCCTTTCTCGTTTCAGCCTGTAAAAAAGCGCTTACTGCGCCTGCTGCTGGTAGCTGGCCATGATGTCTTTGCGCAGCATCGCGCCGCTGGAGGCGCGGGCGTAGAACATGTGGCCGCCCGGGTACATGTGCAGTTTGACCCGGTCCGCTACGCCGAAGCTGGGCATCTGCGCGAGGATCAGGCGCGAAGTCATGTAAGGGCACGACAGATCGTCCCAGCCATGGACGATGTTCACCGTCATTTTCGGATCGATGGCGATCGCCTTGCGCAGGTCCGAGACCGGGCTGTCCGAATTGTCGCGGTCCCACTCGCGGTTCACCTCGAACGAGAGTGCCTCGTATGGTGCATCGATCTTCCAGCCGACCTGACGGGTCACGAAGTCGACCATGGCCGAGGTCGTCGGCGCGATCAGAGTGGTGAGCAGCGGGTCTTCGTATTGCGCATCTGCGCTGGCGGGGAAGGGATCGTACTGGGTGTAGTTGGAATCGTAGACCGAGCCGATCAGCCCCTGATCGCGGCGAATTTCGCGAAGGTAGGTGCCGATGTCGACGCGTCCGTTCATCCGGCGCACAAACGTGGGATCGAGGCCCGTCAGTTCGGCCACCTTGGCCGAAAGGCGGTCGGTCGCCTCCTTGTCACGCGGGCCGGCCAGGAAGTCCTGCACGTACTGGGTGCGCACGTACTGCTCGACAGGAGCCATCGTCGCCTCGTCGAGCGGCTTGCCCTCGCGCTCGAAGTGACCGGCTGCCATGGCAGGCAGATTGATCATCCAGGGCAGCGGCGAGAGCGCGTCGTCCTCGCCGATGGCGGGCGGGTCGAGATAGGGCGAGACCATCGTGATACCCGAGACGCCCACACCCATCTTGGTCTGCAGGTAATAGGCCAGACGGGGCACGCGGTAACCGCCATAGCTTTCGCCGACGAGATACTTGCGATCGGTCAGGCGCTCGTTCTTGACGAGCCAGTCGTAGACCACGCGGCTGAGGTAATGAATGTCGGCGTCCGAGGAGAAGAAGTCCTTCTTGGTCTTGTCCTCATCCTCACGGGTGCGTGAGAAGCCGGTGCCGATGGGATCGATGAACACCAGATCGGTGAAATCGAGCCAGGAATTGGCATTGTCGTGCAGTACGGCGGGATCGGACGGGGAATCTCCCTCCGCGCCGAAGCGCACGGTCTTGGGGCCGATGGCGCCAAGGTTGAGGTAGACCGAGGCCGCGCCGGGGCCGCCGTTGAAGGCGAACGTTACCGGGCGATGCACGCCGGTCATCGTATAGGCGGTGAACACCACCTCGCCGATCAGCTTGCCGTCCTTGCCCTTGACGGGGATGGTGCCGACGGTCGCCGTATAGTTGACGGACTTGCCGCCGATTACTGCGGTCTGCTTGATGGATTTGTCAGCGGGGAGCGGGGCGAGCTTGGTCTCGTCGCCGGCTGCCTTCTGGTCTTCGGTCTTGGTCGGGGAGGGGGCCGGCTTGTCGGCCGCAATGGCCGCACCGGACAGGGACGCGAGCAGTATGGCTGCGTACCCCATGATGAGCATTCGCATTGGTTCGAGCACCTTGCCTGAAAGGCCGGCGCGGGAAGAGAGGGGAGAGTGCGCCGGAATGGCGCGTACTGTATACGGGATATGTTGTAACACAAGTAGCCCCGCACCGGTTCCGGAGGTGCGGGGCTATTTTCATGGTTATCAGCGTGTTAGGGTATCATCGAACCCGTATCGATAAAGCGCTGGTGCCACGAGAGCGCCTCGTTCGGCAGCATCGGGCTATATCCGCCGAACGAGCCCTTGAGCGCGCGCTGGTGATAGTCGTTCAGCATCGGGCGATAGGCGGGATGGGCGCAAGTGCCGATTACCTTCTCGGCGCGCTGGCGCGGGGTGAGGCCGCGCAGGTCGGCGAGGCCCTGTTCGGTGACGATCACCTGCACGTCCTGCACGATATGGTCGACATGGGCCACCTGCGGGACGATCGAACTGATCGCGCCGCCCTTCGCGGTGGACGGGCTCATGAAGATAGAGACATAGCCGTTGCGCGCGAAATCGCCCGAGCCGCCGATGCCGTTCTGCATCTTCGAGCCCATGATCCGGGTGGAGTTCACGGCGCCGTGAATGTCGGCCTCGATCATGCCGTTCATCGCGATACAGCCGAGGCGGCGCACTACTTCGGGGTTGTTCGAGATATCCTGCTGGCGAAGGATCATCTTGTCGCGATAGCGCGCCATGTCGGCATTTACGCGCGCGGCGCCATCGGGGCTGAGCGAGAACGCGGTGGCGCTGGCCATGCGCAGGCGTCCCGAATCGAGCAGGTCGATCATGCCGTCCTGGATCACTTCGGTGAAGGCCATCATGTCGTGGAACGGCCCGTCGACCAGCCCGGTCAGCACCGCGTTGGCGATGTTGCCCACGCCCGACTGGATCGGCAGCAGCGAGGCGGGCAGGCGGCCGACCTTCACTTCATGCGCGAGGAAGTCCAGCAGATGCCCGGCAATGGCGAGCGCGTTGTCGTCGGCAGGCGAGAACGGCGCGTTGCGATCGGGCGCGTCGGTCTCGACGATGGCGACGATCTTGGCGGGATCGACGCGCATGTAAGGTTGGCCGATGCGCTGGTCGGCGCGCACCAGCGGGATCGGCACGCGGAACGGCGGCAGCGCCATGCCGTAGTAGACATCGTGCATGCCTTCCAGATCGGCGCTCTGCCACGAATTGACCTCAAGGATCACCTTGTCGGCCAGTTCCAGCCAGGCCTTGTTGTTGCCCACCGAGGACGAGGGGATCAGGCTGCCGTTCTCGGTGATGCCGACGACTTCGATCACCGCCACGTCGATCTTGCCGAGCGCGCCCTGCCAGGCGACCGGGGCTGCCTGCGACAGGTGCATGTCGAGGTAGTCGATCGTGCCTTCGTTGATCTTGGTGCGGGCGATCGGGTCGGTGTTGAACGGCAGGCGCTGGCCGATGCCGTCGACCTTGGCGAGTACGCCGTCGAGTTCGGGGCCGGTCGAGGCGCCGGTCCAGACGTTGACCTTGAACGGGCGGCCTGCCGCGTGCTCGGCCTCGATCCGGCTGGCGAGTGCTGTGGGCAGTACCTTGGGATAGCCCGAGCCGGTGAACCCGCTCATGCCCAGCGTCATGCCATGGTGAATGAAACCCGCCGCGTCCTCGGCCGACATGACCTTGGCGCGCAGCGCTTCGTTGTGGATCCTCATGGAACCTCTCCTGTATGTCCTGTGGGCGCATGCCTTGCCCTTCGCGGCGCGTAAAGACAGCGCAAAGGTGGACAGAAGAGTTGCGTTTAGCTCACGCTACGCATGTCCCGGTTATGGGACAAGTCACTTCCCCCACTTCTTCTGCTGCTTGCCGTAGCGGGTCTTGCGGGTTCCGGGCTTGCCTTCGTTGCTGCGACCGACCAGCGGGGCCTTGTGTTCGCTGGGGGGTAGGCCGAGTTCGGTCTGCTCCATGCGGCGGATTTCGTCGCGCAGGCGGCCGGCTTCCTCGAATTCGAGATCGGCGGCGGCAGCGCGCATGCGCTTTTCCAGATCCTCGATATAGGCGCGCAGGTTGTGGCCGACGAGATTGTTGGCGCCGCTCTCGGTCTCGATCTCCACTGTCACGCCATCGCGCGCGGCGGTATCGGCGACGATGTCGGCGATGCGGCGCTTGATCGTCTGCGGGGTGATGCCGTGCTCGTCGTTGTAGGCCTGCTGGCGCGCGCGGCGACGGTCGGTCTCGGCGATGGCGCGCTCCATGGAGCCGGTCATGCGGTCGGCATAGAGGATCACCCGGCCATCGACGTTGCGCGCGGCGCGCCCGATGGTCTGGATCAGCGAAGTTTCGCTGCGCAGGAAGCCTTCCTTGTCGGCATCGAGAATGCACACCAGCCCGCATTCGGGAATGTCGAGCCCCTCGCGCAGCAGGTTGATGCCGATCAGCACGTCATAGACGCCCATGCGCAGATCGCGGATTAGTTCGATGCGCTCCAGCGTCTCGACGTCGGAGTGCATGTAGCGCACCCGCACGCCCGCCTCGTGCATGAACTCGGTCAGATCCTCGGCCATGCGCTTGGTCAGCGTGGTGACGAGCGTGCGATAGCCGTTCGCGGCGGTCGCCTTGCACTCGACGATGCAATCCTGCACCTGATCCTCGACCGGGCGGATATCCACCGGCGGATCGATCAGGCCGGTCGGGCGGATGACCTGTTCGGCAAAGACGCCGCCGCTCTGCTCCATTTCCCAGCCGCCGGGCGTGGCCGAGACTGCGAAGGTCTGCGGGCGCATCGCGTCCCATTCGTTGAAGCGCAGCGGGCGGTTGTCGATGCACGAGGGTAGGCGGAAGCCGTATTCGGCGAGTGTGATCTTGCGGCGGTGATCGCCGCGCGCCATTGCGCCGATCTGCGGCACCGTCTGGTGGCTCTCGTCGATGAACAGCAGCGCATTGTCGGGCAGGTATTCGAACAGCGTTGGCGGCGGCTCGCCGGGCAGGCGTCCGGTCAGGAAGCGGCTGTAGTTCTCGATGCCGTTGCACGATCCGGTGGCGGCGATCATTTCCAGGTCGAAGTTGGTGCGCTGCTCCAGCCGCTGGGCTTCCAGCAGCTTGCCTTCGGCGTTCAGCTCCTTGAGCCGCTCTTCCAGCTCGAACTGGATGGCGGCGCTGGCCTGCTTCATCGTCGGCCCCGGCGTGACATAGTGCGAGTTCGCATAGATGCGCACGGCGTCGAGCGTTGTGCCCTTCTTCCCGGTGAGCGGATCAAACTCGGCGATCTCCTCGATCTCATCGCCGAAGAAGGACACCCGCCAGGCC
The DNA here is from genome assembly GCF_057784955.1 of Novosphingobium sp. BAM6. Taxonomy (NCBI): domain Bacteria; kingdom Pseudomonadati; phylum Pseudomonadota; class Alphaproteobacteria; order Sphingomonadales; family Sphingomonadaceae; genus Novosphingobium; species Novosphingobium sp. BAM6. The sequence continues at coordinate 567,619 of NZ_JBYNTR010000002.1, forward strand.
ATGTCCTCGTAGTGTGAGGGGAAGATTTCGAGATTGTCGCCGCGCACGCGGAAGGTGCCGCGGGTGAACGCCGCATCGTTACGTTTGTACTGCAGCGCGACAAGTTTGCGGATGATCTCGCGCTGGTCCTGATTTTCGCCCTTCTTCAGGTCGAAGATCATCGCCGAGTACGTCTCGACCGAGCCGATGCCGTAGATGCACGAGACCGAGGCGACGATGATCACGTCGTCGCGTTCCAGCAGCGAGCGGGTGGCCGAGTGGCGCATCCGGTCGATCGCCTCGTTCACCGAGCTTTCCTTCTCGATGTAGGTGTCCGACCGGGGCACATAGGCCTCGGGCTGGTAATAGTCGTAGTACGAGACGAAGTATTCCACCGCGTTGTCGGGGAAGAAGTCCTTCATTTCGGCATAGAGCTGCGCGGCCAGGATCTTGTTGGGCGCCAGGATCAGCGCGGGGCGCTGCAGTTCCTCGATCACCTTGGCCATCGTGAAGGTCTTGCCCGAGCCGGTGACGCCCAGCAGCACCTGCGTCTTTTCATCGACGCGCGCGCCTTCCACCAGTTCGGCGATGGCGGTGGGCTGGTCGCCGTTGGGCTGATAGTCGGAAACGACGGTGAAGCGTTTGCCCGGCAGCGACTTTTCGGGGCGCTGCGGCTTGTGCGGCACGAAGGAGCCCGAGGTATCGGGTTCCTCCAGCCCTCTGCGGATCACGAGTTCGGCCATGCGGAACATATGGGGTATATCGCGCGTGGCTGCAATGGCCGGACTTTCAGCCGAATGCAGTCTCTCTTGGCACGGGAGGCAAGCTGTGTCAGGCGCTCGCGCTCTCGAATGTGGAGTCGCGCGGGTGATGGCAGGGTTTCGGACGGCAGGGGGCGTTTGCGCATTCGGCCTTGCAGCGATGCTCGCAGGCTGCGGGCAGGGGCACAAGTCGGCGGACGACGTGCGCGCCGAAGTCGCCAAGCTGGAGCGGCCCTTGCCCGGTCGCTACGAGCAGACATCCTCGATCACGCGCTTCGATGTGCCCGGCATGGACCCGGCCGCGCTCGCGCAGCTGCGGCAGATGATGGAGCGCACGCAAGTCCAGACGCTGTGCCTCACCAAGGCGCAGTCGGATGAAGGGTTCAAGGCGATGTTCGCGCGGCTGGAGCAGGGCGGGCAGTGTCATTACGCGCACTTCACCGTGACCGGCGGCAAGATTGATGCACAGATGACCTGCAAGGGGCAGAACGGCGGTACAGCTGCCATAAACATGACCGGTACTATCGGCGCGCAGGGCTCGGACGTGACGGTCGCAATGGACCAGACCGGGCTGCCCGCGCCTGCCGAAACGGTGGCGATGACGATGCATATGGTCACGCGCCGGACCGGCGAGTGTGATAACGGTAAACCCTGAGCGGCGGCATCAGGACACGACAACAGGAACGCGACAGGACCGGAACGAATTTCACGACAGGCCATGGCGAAGAGCAATCCGTACACCACTGACCGGATGACGGCTGCCGGAGGATCTCCGGGGGCCTCGGCGGACTGGCGCGAGGCGATCTCGCGGCGGGCGGCGCTGGCGCGTGAACGGCGTCCGTCCAGCGCGCGGGCGCCTTCGCTCAAGCTGCTGTGGTCGGAACTCGGCTCGCTGCTGCGGCTGGAGCGTTCCTCGGCAGGGCATCTTGCCGGCGGGAAGCCCGCGCGCGCCGCACATGTCGCGGGCGGGGCGCGGCCGCAGCTTGTCATGCTGCTGCCCGGTTTCGGCGCGCACCCCAAGCGCATGCGCCGCCTGCGGCTGGGGCTGGAAGCGGCGGGCCATGAAGTCCACGACTGGGGGCTGGGCGTCAATTTCGGACCGAACCCGGCCAATTTCGCGTTCCTGATGCGCCGCGTGGGCACGCTGGCGCGGGCGCGGCGCCAGCCGGTGACGCTGATTGGCTGGAGCCTTGGCGGCCTGTTCGCGCGCGAGATCGCCCGGCGCGAGCCCGAGGCGGTATCGCGCGTCATCACCATGGGCACGCCGTTCTCGGGCGATCCGCGCAACAACAATGCCTGGCGCGCCTATCAGGTGATCACGGGGCATTCGGTGGACGCCCCGCCGGTCGACTGCGATTTCGCCACCAAGCCTCCCGTACCGACGATCGCCTTGTGGAGCCCGCGCGACGGTGTGATCCACCCGCGCTCGGCCTGCGGCTGGCCGGGCGAGCGCGATCTGGCCGTGGCGGTGCGCTGCACGCATCTCGGCTTCTCGGGCGATCCGCGCGTGGTCGCCGAAGTGTTGCGCCAGCTTCAGGCGGCGATCTAAAAGCGCCGCTTTCCTGCGATGAGACGTGCCGGGGCATCGCCCGCGCGCGTGCCTTACCGGTTCGATGAACCGCTCCGCCAACCCCTGTTCAGCTACCCTGCGGTACAAGCTGAACGACATCGGGGGAGGAAAAGGAGCGACACCATGACCCGGATCCCGCTGTCCGATCCGCCATCCGCCAGTGGCCCGAGAATCCGCGACCGCAGGCGGGTGCGCCCGGTGCTGGCGACCGGATTGCTCGCGCTGTCGCTGCTGCTGGTCTCCTGCGGCAAGTCCGATCGCGGCACCGAGGCGGCGCCGACCAGCGGCTTCAGCGATTTTGCCTGGGGCGGGACCAACCCGGCAGGGGATGCGCCGCTTCCGGATGCCGAGCCGATGCTCGACACCGCGCCGCCGCCCGCGCTGGCCGCGCCCACGGGGGCCTCGCGCTATCTGGCGTCCAGCGGCCCCGCGCCGGTCCAGTACCTCCCGCAATATCGCGATTACCCCGCCGACGATGGCGGCTATGTCAGCGATCCCGATGCGGGTGCCTATGACATGCTCGCGCTCGCCTCGACGCTGGGGGCTGTGTTCGGCTCGGCCCCGCCTGACTATGGCTTCGTCTATGGCGACGAGCGCCCGTGGGCGTGGGAGACCGGCGACCGCTATGTGCGCTATGCCGAGCCGATCGATCAGGGCTATCGCTACTATTACTACGGCCCGGATTCCGACCAGCCCTATCTCGTGCGCGATCCGTGGTACAGCTATGGCTACCGCGACGGGCGGCTGGCGCAGATCTACGGTCGCGACGGGCGGGTGCTCGACGCGCGCCGGGCGCTGGTGCAGCGGCGCATGGCCGACCGCTACTACGCCCGCGCGCTCGCCATGCGCCGCGCTGCCGAGAGCGAGCGCCATCAGGGCGTCTCGGCGCAGAACTGGGCGCGCCACCGCGTCGCCATCGCCCGCGCGCAGGATGACTGGGATCGCGATGTGGCCCGCCGTCCGGGCTGGGAGCAGTGGAACGAACGCCACGCGCCCGTCGTCGCGGCGCGCTGGACGCAGGAGCGCGCCGTCCGTCGCTTCGCAGGCGATCGCTTCGCGCGCTGGCAGCAGGCAGGCTTTCGCGGCAAGTCGCCAGACTTCTACCGCGAGGCCGCCGACGACAGCAGGTTGCAGCGCGACATTCGCACCCAGCGCCAGCAGGCGGTCCGGCAGGCCCAGATGCAGGCTCAGGTTCAGGCCCGGATTGGGCAGGCCAGCCGGAGAGACAATCGCGAGCAGGACCGCCAGAGAGAGCAGCAGGCTCAGCGTGAGCAGGTCCAGCGCGAGCAGCAGCAACGCCTGATCGCGGCCCGGACGCAACGTCAGCAGATGCAACAGCAGCGCCAGTCACAGGCGCGCGAGGTTGCGGTACATCGCCAGCAGGCGGCACGAGTGCAGCAGCAGCGCCAGTCGCAGGCGCGGGAGGTTGCGGTACATCGCCAGCAGGCGGCACGAGTGCAGCAGCAACGCCAGTCGCAGGCGCGTGAGGCGGCGGCGCATCGCCAGCAGGCGGCGCGGGCGCAGCAGCAACGCCAGTCGCAGGCGCGTGAGGCGGCGGTCCATCGCCAGCAGGCGGCGCGGGCGCAGCAGCAACGCCAGTCGCAGGCGCGTGAGGCGGCGGTCCATCGCCAGCAGGCGGCGCGGGCGCAGCAGCAACGCCAGTCGCAGGCGCGTGAGGCGTCGATGCATCGCCAGCAGGCCGCGCGGGTGCAACAGCAGCGCCAGTCGCAGGCGCGTGAGGCGTCGATGCATCACCAGCAGGCGGCGCGGATGCAGCAACAGCGTCAGGCCCAAGCGCATCAGGCCCAATCGAGGCCGCATGGCGGTGGGCATGGCGGGCCGCGAGACGGGCACGGCGGCGGACATCCCGGCCATCCCTGAGACCGCGGCGGTGTGCGTGGCGGCTAGGGTTGATCGACGTTCATATGATGACGAGCCGAAAATCGCCATTCGCAGGCCGTCGGGGCCGAATGTCGATCAACCCTAAGCCTTGCCTGCCGGGACGGCGGGAGGTGCAGCCGAGGTCGGCATGCCGAGATTGAGGTAGCCGGAATAGGCGTGGTCGCGGGTTTCCTTCAGGACCACGCCGCGCGGATAGCGCTTGTACGATGGGCCGGAATCGCGGGCTTTGCAGGTGGATGAGGAGGGGCTGCCAAAGCACGACCACTGGGCGCCGCCATTGCCGCTGGCATCGAGCGTGACGGTGGCCTTGCCCGGCAGCCATCCGGCCATCGGCATGTAGCTACGCGTGCCGAATGTCACGGTAGAGCGACGGGCATGGGCATTGCCGACCAGCGTCAGCACGAGGGCGCCGGGCTTTCCGGCAGATGACCCAAGGGCGTGCTCGACATTAGCGGCCATCGCCTTCTCGTAGGCTTCCGGCGTAGGCTCCGGGTGCGGTTGCATGGCGACCACTGCGGTTACCTGCCCCTCGCGCCGCATCGTGCGCAGTCGCTCGATCAGGCCCAGCATGGCGACGCTGGAGCGGCCGTCCCTGAACCAGTCCTTCCACATGGGTTGCGCCAGCCATGCCGCGCGGGCCTCGGCCCCGCCATCGGAGGCCAGATAGGTGTCGAGCGCGGCCTGCTCGTCGTCCGGCAGTTCCAGCGCGATCGTCAGCGGACGGCCCGTTCGCGCGGCCAGACAGGCGAGATCGCCGAAGGCCTGCGGGGTTTCCATCGTGCCGTGCTGTTCGCCGACGACGATCCACTGCACCTTGCGGTCGGCAAGGAGTGAGGCCGCGCCCGGGATCGGCGGGCAGGGCGCGGCCATGGCGGCGGCAGAGGTCAGCACGGACAGAACGGCATCCAGCATCGGTGTACTCTCCTCTCGTGTTAGTTGACGGGCGCCCGCCGACGGTAACTTAAGGCCTCCGCGATATGCACGCGTTTCACCGTGTCCGACCCGGCCAGATCGGCAATCGTCCGGGCGACCCGCAGGATGCGGGTATAGCCGCGCGCGGACAGGCGCATCGCCTCGGCGGCCTGCAGCAGCAGTTTCTGGCCTTCGGCATCAGGGGCGGCGTGGCGTTCGAGCAGCTCGCCATTGAGTTCGGCATTGGTGCGCGTCGCGGTGCCTTCGTAGCGCTCGGTCTGGCGCGCGCGCGCCCTTGCCACGCGGGCTGCAACTTCGGCGCTGCCTTCCTTGGGCGGGGGCAGCGCGAGATCGACCGCGCGCACCGGATCGACATCGACGTGCAGGTCGATACGGTCGAGCAGCGGGCCGGAGATCTTCGCCTGATAATCGACCGCGCATTTCGGCGCGCGCGAGCAGGCGAGGGCGGCGTCCGTCAGGTGTCCGCAGCGGCACGGGTTCATGGCGGCGATCAGCTGGACGCGGGCGGGAAAGGTCACATGCGCATTGGCCCGCGCCACGCTGATCTCGCCGGTCTCCAGCGGCTGGCGCAGCGAATCGAGCACGGCGCGCTGGAACTCGGGCAGTTCGTCGAGGAACAGCACGCCCAGATGCGCCATGCTGACCTCGCCGGGGCGCACGCGCAGGCCACCTCCGGTCAGTGCCGCCATCGAGGCGGAATGGTGCGGGCTGCGGAACGGCCGCGCGCGGCTGATCCGCCCTTCCTCCAGCGTGCCTGCGACACTGGCAACCATGGAGACTTCCAGCGCTTCGGGCGCGGTCAGCGGGGGCAGCACACCCGGAAGGCAGGCCGCCAGCAGCGACTTGCCCGCACCCGGAGGCCCGTTCATCAGCAGGTTATGGGCGCCCGCAGCGGCGATTTCCAGCGCGCGCTTGGCCGTTTCCTGCCCCTTCACCTGCTTCAGGTCCGGCCCCGGCGCCGGGGGCTCCACCGCGCCCGGCGCAGGGGCGGGCAGCACTTGCGTACCCTTCAGGTGGTTGATGAGGCTGATCAGGTTGGGGGTGGCGATCACCGGCACGCCGCTGGCCCAGCGCGCTTCGGAACCCTGTGCGGCGGGACAGATCAGCCCCTTGTCGGCGCTGCTGGCATGGATCGCGGCGAGCAGCACGCCGGGCGAGGGGATCACCCGCCCGTCGAGCGCGAGTTCGCCCACCGCCACGTAGTCCGCCAGTTGCTCGGCATCGAGAACGCCCATCGCGGCGAGCAGCGCCAGCGCCACCGGCAGATCGTAGTGCGAGCCTTCCTTGGGCAGATCGGCGGGCGAGAGGTTTACCGTGATACGCTTGGCCGGCAGCGCCAGCCCCATCGCGGTGAGCGCGGCGCTGACCCGCTGGCGGCTTTCGCCCACGGCCTTGTCGGGCAGGCCGACGAGCGCGAAGGCAGGCATGCCCGGCGCGATCTGGCACTGCACCTCGACAGGCCGGGCCTCCAGCCCGAGATAGGCAACTGTCGATACCAGCGCGACCACCGGGGCCATGTCCTTTCCGGTCCGAAATTGCAGGAAATCCCGGCGGAATGACGGGCTTCCGGCGGGCGTTGAGGTTTCGGCAAGGAGTATCGGGTAATAACCCTAAGGTCTCGCCCGGAAATCATGCCTTACAGCGATTTAACCCTGTTCCTCACCGCTTCGGTAAGCGGTGGCGGCGCATGTTCAGACCATGCGCTACAGCTTCGCTCTTCTGGCCTTTTCGGCCCTCGGTACGGCCCCTTTCGGGGCTGTCGCCGCGCATGCCGAAGTCAGCGTGGCGGATGCGGAGCTTCAAGGGCCGGTGATCGCTTACGAAGCGCTCGATCTCGATGCCGATCGCATCGTGGCGGGTGGTGAGCGCATGATGCTGCTGAGCGTAGGGCACCCTATTGGTACGGCCCTCGGTAGTGCCGCCTACGACTCGGGACTGGGCGCACCGAACTACGACAATCCCATCGCGATCCCGCGCGGCATTGCCCGCTACGGCCCGTTCCGCGTGCTCGATTCGCGCCGGGCCGCGCTGGTCGATGTGACCGACGCGCGCAGCCCTGCCGCTTTCGCCGCGATGGTGCGCGATCATCCGGGGCTTGCCGAGATCGACATGATCGACTGCCCGGGCACCGAGGACGATGTTGCCAATTTGCGCCTTGGCCGGATGATCCGCGCGAGGGGCATGGCGACATATGTGCCGCGTGGCGGCTCGGTGCGCTCGGGCGGGGTCGAACTGTTTCTGGCGGGCACCCGCCGCGCTGCCGATCACGGCGCCGAGTTCGCCGTCCATTCGTGGATGGACGATTCGGGGCGTGAGCCTGCGGACTATCCGCTGACCGCGCCTGAGAACCGTCGCTATCTCGATTACTACCGCGAGATGGGCATGAGCCGCGCCGAGGCCGTGGCGTTCTATGCGATGACGAATTCGGTACGCTTCGATCAGGCCCGCTGGTTCGGCGCCGAGCAGATGGCCCAGTGGGTTATGCTCACCCCGGCCAAGGGCCTGAACGCCAGCGTCCTGCGCGCGCCGACCCTCGCACTGGCGCGCTGAAGGCGACCCGCTGGTGCGCTGATTTCTCAGGCACGCTCGCTATCTCAATCTTCGTCATTCCCGCGAAGGCGGGAATTCATCGCGCGTATCGCCTCAGGGTATGACCGGTAGAGTTTCCGGGACAGGTTGCAGGTATCTGTCGGCAGGCGTAGCAGTGGGCGTGAGCCCTTCCTGCGCCATCGCATATCGTGCTCCCGCCCCGTCGCACGCTTCCTTGACTCTCTCGGCGGATTTGCGTAAGCGCGCCGTCTGTTTAGCGGCCTCTCGAAACGGGTGGCCTAGGTTATCCGTTTTTCGAGGTTTGTCATGAAGCGCACTTTCCAGCCCAGCCGCCTTGTCCGCGCCCGCCGTCACGGCTTCCGCGCCCGCACCGCGACCGTCGGTGGCCGCAAGGTTCTGCGTGCCCGTCGCGCACGCGGCCGCAGCAAGCTTTCGGCCTGATTTCAGCCAGCCTCCGGGCTGGTCGTGATGCCGGCCCGCGTTGCCTTTCCGGGGTTCGATGTGCTTCGTGCGCGGCGAACCGGAGTGGCGGCGCGGGCCGGTCTCGTTTCCGGCCCTGCTGATTCGCGCCCACTGATTCGTAGCTGCCTCCGGCCATGACCGCGCCTTACGCCACGATGACCCGCCGCGCCGATTTCGTCGCCGCGAATCGGGGTTTGCGAGTCGCGCGGGCGGGCTTCGTGCTGCTGGCCTATCCCAACGGCGGGCAGGGCATGCGCGTCGGGTTCACCGTCACCAAGAAGATCGGCAACGCCGTCGTGCGCAATCGCATGAAGCGACGGCTGCGGGCGCTGGTGCGCGAGATTCTGCCTGCGCACGGTCTGGCGGATACCGATCACGTGCTGATCGGGCGCGAATCGGGCATCGAGCGCGACTTTGCGCTGCTGCGCGAAGAGCTGCTGATGGCGCTGTCTCGCGCGCAGGCGGGCAAGGGCGATCCGCCGCGTCGGCATCCTTCGGGCAAGCGTTCGGGAGGCGGAAAGCGCCCCGGCGGCGGCAAGCCTGCGCAGAAATCGGACAAATCGGCGCAGGTGCCGACGGCTGGCGTGGACGGCACTCGGTGAAACCTGTGACAGCCCGCAGCCTTGCCTTTGTGCGGCGGCTTCCGGGGCTGCTGCTGATCGGCATCGCGCGGGCCTGGCAGCTGGGTCCTTCGCGCCTGATGCCGCCGACCTGCCGCTACACACCCTCCTGCTCGCAGTATGCGATTGAGGCAGTCCGCCGCCATGGTGCGATTAAGGGTGGATGGCTGGCGTTCTGGCGTATATTGCGCTGCCAACCCTGGGGCGGGTGCGGCCACGATCCCGTGCCGGACTGACTTGCGCCCCTATATATAGACGATTGAGTGGATGCGGCCTGCGTTTCTTGCGGTCCGCGACGGATCGAAGACGACAGGAAGCGACCCTCGGTGAACAATCAGCGCAACATGATCCTTGCGGCACTGCTGACAGTGCTCGTGCTGTTCGGATCTCAGTACGGGATGAACTACTTCTACCCGCAGCCCAAGGTGCCCGAGAAGGTCGCCGAGCAGCAGGTGGCAGACCCGGCGGCGGCGGCCAGCGCGATCAAGCCCACCCGCGAAGGCGGCATCCGCGATGCCGCCGATCAGGCGCTTGAGGCGAAGGATCTCAAGACCGAGCTGGCCACCGGCCCGCGCCTGCCGATTTCGGCGCCGGGCCTGTCGGGTTCGGTGAACCTGAAGGGCGGTGTGATCGACGATCTCGTGCTCAACCGTCATCGTACCAGCGTAGACAAGGATTCCGGCCCCGAGCGCATCTATTCGCCGTCGGGTACGCCGGCGCAGGAATTCGCACAGTTCGGCTGGCAGGGCGCCGCCGGCACCACGCCGACCGGCGATACCGTGTGGACGGTTCCCGCGGGGGCGAAGCTGACGCCGCAGAGCCCGGTGACGCTGACCTGGGACAACGGTCGCGGCCAGACCTTCGGCATCACGCTCAAGATCGACGACAATTACCTGATCACCGCAACGCAGACCGTGGCCAACCGCGCGGGCGGCGCGTTGCAGGTGCAGCCCTTCGCGCTGGTCAAGCGTACCGACCTGACCGCCAGCCTCGATAGCTGGCAGGTTCATGCTGGGCCGATCGGCGCCTACGACGGCGGTTCGGTCAGCTTCGGCACGAACTACAAGGACGTCGTCGCGGCCCAGCAGATCAAGGAAGAAGGCCAGACCGACTGGATCGGCTTCACCGACGTCTACTGGATGAGCGTTGTCGCGCCTGTCGATGCCAAGGCGACCGGCTCGTTCCGTTCGCTGGGTAACGACCTGTTCCGCGCCGATCTCGTCTACGACCAGAGCGTGGTTCAGCCGGGGCAGAGCCTGTCGCGCACCACCAAGTTGTTCGCGGGCGCCAAGGAATATGACGTCCTTGCCGCCTACGAGAAGCAGGGGCTGACCAACTTCGACCTGTCGATCGACTGGGGCTGGTTCCGCTGGTTCGAAAAGCCGATCTTCTGGCTGCTCAACAGCCTGTTCAAGATGGTCGGCAACTTCGGTGTGGCGATCATCCTGCTGACGCTGATCGTGCGCGGTGTGATGTTCCCGATCGCCCAGCGCGGCTTCGCCTCGATGGCGGCGATGCGCGCGATCCAGCCGAAGATGAAGGCGATTCAGGAGCGCTACAAGGACGACAAGGCGCGCCAGCAGCAGGAGATCATGCAGCTCTACAAGCAGGAGGGCGTCAATCCGCTCGCCGGCTGTCTGCCGATGTTCCTGCAGATCCCGGTGTTCTTCGCGCTCTACAAGACGCTGACGCTGTCGATCGAAATGCGCCACCAGCCGTTCGTGCTGTGGATCAAGGATCTTTCGGCGCCCGATCCGCTGCACATCATCAACCTGTTCGGCCTGATCCCCTTCGACCCGCCGGCCTACCTCGGCATCGGTATCCTGGCGCTGCTGCTGGGCGTGACGATGTTCCTGCAGTTCCGCCTGAACCCGACGCAGATGGACCCCGCGCAGCAGCAGATCTTCAACCTGATGCCGTGGTTCATGATGTTCGTGATGGCGCCCTATCCTGCGGGCCTGCTGCTCTACTGGATCACCTCGAACATCCTGACGATCGCGCAGCAGAAGTACCTCTACAGCCGCCACCCGCAGTTGAAGGCGCAGGCGAAGCAGGACGCCGAGACCGCCAAGGCCAAGAAGGGCGCCAAGGCCTGATCGGGCCGCGGCATTACAGATGATGGACAACTTCAACCCAGACGATAACGGCGAACTTCAGGAACGCGCACGCAAGCTCTTTTCCGGGCCGGTGACGTTCCTGAGGAGCGCGCCGCAGCTGCAGTTCCTGCCCGACCCCACGGTGCCGGAGATCGCCTTTTGCGGTCGCTCCAACGTGGGCAAGTCCTCGCTGCTGAACGCGCTGACCGGGCGCAAGGCGATCGCGCGTACCTCGGTGACGCCGGGGCGCACGCAGGAGCTGAACTTCTTCGACGTGGGCGAGCCCTTGCAGTTCCGCCTCGTCGACATGCCGGGCTACGGCTTTGCCAAGGCGCCGCCCGCCGTCGTCGAGAAGTGGCGCCGTCTGGTGCGCGACTTTCTGCGCGGCCGCGTGGTGCTCAAGCGCACGCTGCTGCTGGTGGACGCGCGCCACGGCATCAAGCCGGTCGATGCCGACATGATGGAAATGCTGGACCAGTCGGCGGCGACCTATCGCATCGTCCTGACCAAGGCCGACAAGATCAAGGCGACCGAACTGGACGCGGTCTATGCCGCGACCGTGGCCGAAGCTCGCAAGCACTCCGCCGCTTATCCGCAGGTCCACGTCACCTCCTCGGAAAAGGGGCTCGGCATCGAGGCCCTGCGCGCGGCGGTGCTGGGCGACTCGGAGCTGTAAGGCGATGGCGATGCGTCAGATCGCGGTGCTGCCCTATCGCGCGACCGGTCCCGGTATCGATGCGCCGGTGCGCATCCTGCTGGTGACGTCGCGGGGTACGGGGCGCTGGGTGCTGCCCAAGGGCGGTCTGATGAAGGGCCTGTCGCCCCATGCCGCGGCCGAGGCGGAAGCGCTGGAAGAGGCAGGGGTGCTGGGCGCGGTGTGCCCGACTCCGCTGGGCTCTTTCCGGTATCGCAAGCGCCGCGATTCGGGCGCGTCGGTGTGGGCGGACGTCGATGTCTTCCCCTTCGCCGTGACCGAGGAACTCGATACCTGGGAAGAGCAGCACCAGCGCGAACGTCGCTGGTTCACGATGGCGCAGGCGGCCGAAGCGGTCGACGAGGAAGACCTGCGCGCGCTCATCCGTTCGTTCGGCGCGCGCGAATTCCGCGCCGCCACAAGTCCTGCCCGCTTCTTCGGGGCGATGGCCGACAAGACAGGGGTCAATACGATGTTTGCCTGGTTCCAGAAGCTGCTGCCGCAGCAGGGCAATTTCTTCGATCTGTTCGAGCAGCAGTCGCAGACGCTGGTTGCCGGCGCCGATGCGCTCGCCCGCCTGATGCAGGGCGGTCCGGGCCGTGCGCAGCATATCCGCGAGATCGAGGAGCGCGAGCACGACGCCGATAACGTCACGCGCGAGGTGCTCCAGACGGTGCGCCGCACGTTCCTGACGCCGTTCGACCGTTCGGCGATCTCGGACCTGATCTCGACGATGGACGATGCCATCGACGAGATGCAGCAGGTGGCGGGTGCGGTGAACCTCTACGACGTGACCGAGTTCGAGCCCGAGATGCGCGACATGGCCGCGATCATCGTCGAGGCCGCGCGCGTCGCTGCCGAAGCGATACCGCTGCTGCGCAAGATCGCCGACAACGCCCATCGCCTGCACGAGCTGACCGAGCGCCTCGTGCGCATGGAAGGCCACGCCGATTCGATCCACGAAGCCGGGCTCAAGCGCATCTTCCAGGCCAGCCAGGGCGGCGATCCGCTGCAGTTCATCGTCCGTCAGGAGATGTTCAAGCGGCTGGAGCGCGTGGTCGACCGCTTCGAGGATCTGGCGAACGAGATCGACGGTCTCGTGATCGATCACGCCTGACGGCGGCGGACTCCACATGGACCACAGCCTTGCCTTTCCGCTGCTGATCGGCCTTGTCGCCCTCGCGCTGGCGTTCGACTTTCTCAACGGCCTGCACGATGCGGCCAATGCCATCGCGACAGTGGTTGCCACGCGCCTGCTCTCGCCGGTGCTGGCGGTCTTGTTCGCCGCTGCGGGCAACTTCGCGGCCTACTGGTTCGTCGGGCTTCATGTGGCCGAGACGGTCGGCAAGGGGATCATCAACGTCGATGCGGTGACGCCTGCCGTGGTATTCGGCGCGCTGGTCGGCGCGATGTTCTGGAATGTCGTGACCTGGATCAAGGGCATTCCTTCGTCCTCCAGCCACGCGCTGATCGGTGGCCTGATCGGGGCGGGCATCGCTGCTGCCGGTCCCGGCGTCGTCGAAAGCTCGGGCACGATCAAGACGCTGATCGCCATCGTCGCCTCCCCGATCCTGGGCTTCATCATCGCCATGGCGCTGATGCTGCTGACCGCGTGGATGTTCAAGGGCTTCACCCCGCGCGGTGCGAACTCGGTGTTCAAGGTGCTGCACCTGTTCTCGTCCGCCGCCTATTCGATCAGCCACGGAGGCAACGATGCGCAAAAGACGATGGGCGTCATCGCCGTGCTGCTCTACTCCACCGGCCACATGCAGGGCGCGTTCCACGTTCCCGAATGGGTGGTGATCTCGTGCTATTGCGCGATTTCGCTGGGCACGCTGTCGGGCGGCTGGAAGATCATCAAGACGATGGGCTCCAAGCTCACCAAGCTGAACCATCACTCTGGCTTTTGCGCCTCGTCGGCAGGCGCGATCGTGGTGTTCGGCGCCAGTGCGATGGGTATTCCGGTCTCCACCACCCATGCCATCACCGGCTCGGTCGTCGGTACCGGCGCCGCGCGCCGCGCCAGTGCAGTGCGCTGGTCGGTCGCCAGCCGCGTGATCGTCGCCTGGGTAGTGACGATCCCCGCCAGCGCCGTGGTCGGCGCGCTGTTCTTCGAGATCACCAGATTGTTTTGATTGCGATCCGGCTGAAGGCCGGATCGGTGCGGCACCAGCCCACGCCCCCACCCACCACCCGGTCAGGATACTCTCGTCGGGTGGTGGGTGGGGGCGTGGGCTGGTGCCGCACTTCGAGCGTCAGCTCGAACAAATGACTTGCGTGGGCCGGTGCCGCACCAATCCGGCCACGAGCACTCGACACGTCCGCCCCCAGCTTCTAGGCCCTTGCTCCTGTAACGGAACCAACCGCAAGACCTGAACACTGGGGACGCGCGTGAAGCTGATTATCGGCAACAAGAACTATTCGAGCTGGTCGCTGCGCGGCTGGCTGGCGTGCAAGCAGTCGGGCCTCGCCTTCGAGGAAATTACCGTTCCGATCCTGGGTGACGACTGGGAGGAGCGCAAGCGCGCCTCGGGCGATCTCGCCCCCTCGCAGGGCAAGGTGCCGATCCTGTGGGACGGCGAGGCGGTGGTGTGGGATAGCCTCGCGATCATCGAATACCTTGCCGACAAGGTCGGGCGTGAACGCTTCTGGCCCAAGGACGATGCCGCCCGCGCGATGGCGCGTTCGATGGTGGCGGAAATGCACGCAGGCTATCTGCCGCTGCGCCGCGCGCTGCCGATGAACATCCGCGCCCGCGTGACGCTGCAAGGGATCGACGACGAAGTGCGCGCCGACATCGTGCGCATTCTCCAGCTCTGGGCCGAGGCGCGGGCGCGCTTCGGGCAGGGCGGGCCGTTCCTGTTCGGCACCTTCGGCGCGGCGGACCTGATCTATGCACCCGTCGTCAGCCGCTTCCTGACCTACGGCATCGGCGTGCCCGGTTTCGCGCAGGCCTATATGCAGGCGGTGTGGGAGCATGACTGGATGCAGGCCTGGATATCTGCCGCCGAGTCCGAGGACTGGGTGATCGAACAATATGAAACTCCGGTGAGGTAAGCCCCCGATGCGTCGTTTCCTTCTGCTCATGGCCGCGCTTGTCGGCTTCTCCTCGCTCGCCACGCCTGCCATGGCCTGGGGGTATCTCGGCCATGCCACCGTGGGTGAGATCGCGATGGCCAACGTCAAGCCTGCGACCCGCGCGGCGATCCAGCGGCTGATGAAGTCGCAGTCCGGGCTCGATACGCCCGAATGCGCGATGACCTCGATCGACAAGGTCGCCACCTGGCCGGACTGCATCAAGGGTGAGAAGGGGCGCTGGGCTTTCGCCAGTTCGTGGCACTATCAGGACCAGCCGGTCTGCGGTACCTTCGACATCAAGGCCAACTGCCGCGACGGTACGTGCGTCACTGCGCAGATCGAGCGTAACGAGAAGCTGCTGGCCGACCGCAAGCTGGCGCCGGTGCTCCGTCTCGAAGCGCTCTCGTTCGTGGTCCACTTCGTGGGCGACGTCCATCAGCCGCTTCATGTCGGCGAGAACGAGGATCTGGGCGGCAATACCGTGAAGGCGCAGTACGGCGATGCACCGGGCCGCAATCTCCACTCGATCTGGGATACCACGCTGGCCGAGCGCGCGATCACTTCGGCCCGCCCGCCGCTAGTGCGCGTCTACAGCAAGGCGGAGAAGGCGGAAATGTCGGGCGGCACGCCCGAAGACTGGGCGCGCGAAAGCTACGAGATCAGCCGCGACGTGCTCTATCCGCTGGCCTTCGGGGGCAAGCTGCCCTGCGGCGCCAAGGAGCCGCAGAAGATCGTGTGGACCAATGCCGCGATCGAGCAGACCATCCCGATCGTCGACAAGCGCATTCAGGAAGCGGGCCTGCGCCTTGCGAAGATGCTGGATGCCGCTTTGGGTTAAGGGATAGGCGGGAGGCAGCCTATCCTTTCGCCGGATAGGCTGTGCCGTCGCGGTGGCAGTAGCCGCGCTCGTTCCAGATCATGTCGAGATCGGGGTATTCGCCGCCGCGATCGGTGCCCGCGCTGATCGCCACGAAGACACAATCGGCCTCGCTCTCGTTGACCAGATGATGCCCGTCCTCGACATCGGCGGGCCAGGCGCAGACGTCGCCGGGGCGGATCACGGTACGGGTCAGCGTCTCCGGGCCATCCTCGATCAGCACCGCTTCGCCTGAGATCATCACCAGCAGTTCGTCCTCGCCCCGGTGCCAGTGGCGCTGGCTGGACCACGCGCCGGGCTTGAGCACCACATGGCTCGCGCCCATGTGGGTGAGGCCGCCCGCAGGCGCGAGTCGTTTCCACCAGCGGCCTTCAACCGGCGTATCGTAGGGCGCGGGATAGCCGGTGGCGTTCGAGGGTTCGAGGGCATCGATATCGATCCGGGGCATCGCTCTGCTGTGTCCTGAAGAAGGGGCCTGATGGGCTATGGTCATTGGCCGGTCGCTGTGCGATGGCGCATCCCATGTCCCAGATCACGCTGTCCGCCTCAAGCCCCGACGCCGACGAGGTCATCCGCCTCGCCCATGACCTGATGGCCTGCGAAAGCGTCACGCCTGCCACCGGCAAGGTGTTCGACGTGTTCGAGAAGCAGCTCGCGCCGCTCGGCTTCGAGGTCCATCGCTTCGTGGCGGGAGAGGCGCCGGACGGCCCGGTCGAGAACATGTTCGCGATCCGTCGCGGCCCCGAAGGTTCGCGCCACTTCGCCTTTGCAGGGCATCTCGACGTGGTGCCGCCGGGCGAGGGCTGGACCAGCGAAGCCTTTGCCCCGGAAGTGCGCGGCGATCTGCTCTATGGGCGCGGGGCGGTCGACATGAAGGGCTCGATCGCGGCGATGGCGGCGGCCGTGGCGACGATCCCGGCAGAGGCGGGCACGGTCAGCTTCATCATCACCGGTGACGAGGAAGGCCCCGCCGTCCACGGCACCCGCGCGCTGATCGACCACATGCGCGCGATCGAGACGTTCCCCGATCTCATTCTCGTGGGCGAGCCGACTTCGGTACATCGTCTGGGCGACATGATGAAGATCGGGCGCCGAGGCTCGGTCAATATCTTCCTCGATGTCGAGGGCGTGCAGGGCCACGTCGCCTACCCGCATCTCGCCGATAACCCGATCACCAAGCTGGTGGCGATGCTCACCGAGCTGAAGGGGCTTGTGCTCGACACCGGGACCGACTGGTTCCAGGCATCCAATCTCGAAGTGACCGACCTGACCGTCGGCAATCCGGCGCACAACGTGATCCCGGCCAAGGCCTCGGCGCGCATCTCGATCCGCTTCAACGACACGCATACGGGCGCCAGCCTCTCTGCACTGGTCAGCGAGATTGCCGAGCGCCACGGCGGAACCGCGCGTCCGCTGATCTCGGGCGAGGCGTTCCTGACCGAACCGGGTGAGTTCTCCGCGCTGCTGGCCGACGCGATCCGCGCCGAGACCGGCATCGAGCCGGAGCTGTCCACCAGCGGCGGCACGTCTGATGCGCGCTTCCTCAAGGATGTGGCCCCGGTGATCGAATTCGGCCTGTGCAACGCGACGATGCACAAGCGCGACGAGGCGGTGGCCGTGCCCGATCTCGAAGCGCTGGTGCGCATCTACCGCCGCGTGACGCTGGCCGCGCTGGCCGCTCCTGCAAGCCTGTAACAAAGCGTTGCAAGGTAGCGGATCGGCGCGTCCTGATCGTTAAGACGAAACAAACGAAGACCGTCGCGGCATAGCCTCGCGGGGGGCGAAGGCACGTATCGGGCATTGCCGCGCGGGAATCGCGCTGTTACCATCGTGCGCAACATTATTGCGGGGGTCGCAACTTGGGTAAGCGTCTTACACTTTTCATCATCATCGGCATGGTGCTCGGCATCGTGCTCGGCTGGCTGCTCAATGTCACGCTGACGCCTGCCGATCCGTCGCTTGCGAAGATTGCCGACTACTTCAAGCTGCTGCCCGACGTTTTCCTGAAGCTGATCAAGATGATCATCGCGCCGCTGGTGTTCGCGACGATCGTCACCGGCATCGCCAACATGGGTGACAGCACGGCGCTTGGCCGGATCGGCGGCAAGGCGCTGGGCTGGTTCATCTCGGCCAGCCTGATGTCGTTGGCGCTGGGGCTGATCCTCGTCAACCTGTTCCAGCCGGGCGTCGGCGTCGGCCTCCAGCCCACCGGCGATCTCGGTTCGCTGTCGACAGGCGAGCTGTCGTTCCGCCACTTCGTGCTGGAAATCTTCCCGACCAGCGCGTTCGACGCGATGGCGAACAACAATATCCTCCAGATCCTCGTGTTCTCGGTCTTCGTCGGCGTCGCACTCACCGCCATCGGCGAGAAGGGCAAGATCATCGTCGAGGGCACCGAGGCGCTGGCCGACCTCATGCTCCAGATCACCGATTACGTGATGCGCTTCGCCCCCTTCGCGGTGTTCGGCGCGCTGACCAGCGTGATCGCCACCAAGGGCCTCGGCATCGTCGTGACCTATGGCGTGCTGATGAGCGAGTTCTACTTCAGCATGGGCCTGCTGTGGGTGATCCTGTTCGGCATCGGCGCGCTGTTCCTGGGGCGGCGCATCTTCACGCTGGCGCGATATATCCGCGAGCCGCTGCTGCTGACGTTCTCCACCGCCTCGTCCGAAGCAGGCCTGCCCAAGCTGTTCGAGCAGCTCGACCGCTTTGGCGTGCCGCGCCGTATCTCGGGCTTCATCCTGCCGCTGGGCTACAGCTTCAACCTCGACGGCTCGATGATCTACATGACCTTCGCGACGATGTTCATCGCGCAGGCTTATGGCATCCACGTCTCGATCGAGCACCAGATCATGATGCTGCTGACGCTGATGGTCAGCTCGAAGGGCATCGCCGGGGTGCCGCGCGCCAGCCTCGTGGTGATCGCCGCGACGCTGGCGCAGTTCGGCCTGCCGGTCGAAGGCATCGCCCTGCTGCTGGGTATCGACACCTTCCTCGACATGGGGCGCTCGGCCACCAATGTCGTCGGCAACGCGGTGGCGACGGCGGTGATCACGCGCTCGGAGGGGATGCTCCAGCCGTCAGTGGACGATGCGCCGGAGGATCGCCATTCGCCGCATCACTCGGCTTCCGAGGGACGCAAGGGGCTGAACGTCGATCCGGCTCAGTACGAGGCTTGATGCAGGGCTAAGAGTGATCCCGGGGCCATAGGCCCCGGACCCCGTTACGTCTTCCGGCGCAGGCCTTGATTATACACACACACCTTCGTCATTCCTGCGATGGCGGGAATCCAGTTCTGTATTTCGGTTTGCGGAGCGTCCTGAAACTGGCGCTGCGTATTCTGAATTCCCGCCTTCGCGGGAATGACGAAGTAGAAGGTGGCGGGAGCAGGTTGGCGGGCAAGCGCTGCCAGTGCAGCAAGCACTATCCTATAGTCGGAAGACGTAACGGGGGTGCAGGGGGGCTCTGCTCCCCTGCCTTACACTTCTCTCTTCAAGCCGCCGCTACCGCACGAACCTTCGGCGCTTCGCTCTTGGGCTTGAAGCTGCACAGGTCGTCCACCGGGCAGCGCCAGCATTCGGGCTTGCGGGCCTTGCAGATGTAGCGGCCGTGGAGGATCAGCCAGTGGTGTGCGCCGACCCGGAAGGGCTGGGGCACGTTCTTTTCCAGCTTCTTCTCGACCTCCAGCACGTTCTTGCCCTTGGCAAGGCCGGTGCGGTTGCCGACGCGGAAGATGTGGGTATCGACCGCGAAGGTCTCTGCCCCGAAGGCGCAGTTCATCACCACGTTGGCGGTCTTGCGCCCGACGCCGGGCAGGCCGACCATGGCATCGCGGTCTTCGGGCACTTCGCCGCCGTAGCGATCGACGAGGATCTGCGAGAGCGCGATGACGTTTTTGGCCTTGGTGTTGAACAGCCCGATCGTCTTGATGTGCTCTTTAAGGCCTTCCTCGCCCAGATCGACCATCTGCTGCGGCGTCTTCACCTCGCGAAACAACGCGCGGGTGGCCTTGTTGACGCCCACGTCGGTCGCCTGTGCGGAGAGCGTGACGGCGACGAGCAACTGGTAGGTGTTGCCGAACTCCAGCTCGGTCTCGGGCGAGGGGTTAAGCTCGGCCAGACGGCGAAAGAATTCGAAGATCTCGGCTTTCTTCAAAGGCCCAGCACCTCGGGCATGGTGTAGCGACCGGGCGCCTTGCCCAGCAGCCACTGCGCGCCGCGAACTGCTCCACGCGCGAAGATCGAGCGGTTCTCGGCCATGTGCGAGAGGGCAAGGCGCTCGTTATCGCCGAGGAAATGCACGGTGTGGTCGCCCGCCACGGTGCCGCCGCGCAGCGCCGCGAAGCCGATGGTGCCCGCCTCGCGCTTGCCGGTGATGCCCCCCCCGTTCATATTGGCCCGCCCGCGCACCGAGGCGTCGGCCAGCGAGACGGCGCGGCCCCTGGCAGCGGCCTCGCCCAGCAGCAGCGCGGTGCCCGAGGGGGCGTCCACCTTCATGCGGTGGTGGCTCTCGACGATCTCGATATCCCAGTCCTCGCCCAGCCGCGCGGCGGCCTCGCGCACCAGATGCGCCAGCAGGGTGACGCCGAGCGAGGTGTTGCCGGTCTGGAGCACGGGGACTTCCTGCGCGGCCTGATCGATCAGCCAGTGGTGGCGTTCCTCAAGGCCGGTGGTGCCGATCAGGATCGGCACGCCGGCGGCCATCGCGGCATCGAGATTGGGTTCGAGTGCTTCGGGGCTGGAGAAGTCGATCAGCACGTTCGAGGCTTTCGCGAGCACCGTCACATCGTCGCCGCGCCCGGCGCCGCCTGCGAAGTGCTCGCCCGCGTCTGCCAGTGCGAGTTCGATCGCCTGTCCCATGCGTCCCTTGCTGCCCAGTATTCCGAATCGTGCCACTTGCCGTCTCCTGCAATCGCTGGTCTCATGGCGGCGATGGCAGCACACCGCAACATCCTGATCCTGACCGGCGCGGGGATCTCCGCCGAAAGCGGCATCGACACCTTCCGGGGCGGGGGTGGCCAAGAGGGAATGGGACTCTGGGAGCAGCACCGAGTCGAGGACGTGGCGACGCCAGAGGCCTTCGCGCGCGATCCCGATCTGGTGCTGTGCTTCTACGACATGCGCCGCGCCGCGATCCAGACGAAGGAACCCAACCCCGCGCATGCCGCGCTCGCCCGGCTGGAGCAGCTGTGGCCGGGCGAAGTGACGGTGGTGACGCAGAACGTCGACGATCTGCACGAGCGCGCCGGATCGCACAACGTGATGCACATGCACGGCGAGCATCTTTCGGCCTGGTGCACGGCCTGCGGCGAACGGATGGGCTGGACCGGGCCGTTGGTAGGCCGTCCGCCGTGCCCCTCGTGCGACGAACCGGCGCTGCGCCCGGACATCGTGTGGTTCGGCGAGATTCCCTATCGCATGGAGGAAATCCACGCCGCGCTCGACCGGGCGCACCTGTTCGTTTCCATCGGCACCTCGGGCGCGGTCTATCCGGCAGCAGGCTTCGTGCGCCTCGCTCGCGAGATCGGCGCCGAGACGCTGGAGATCAATCTGGAGCCCTCGCAAGGCACCCACTGGTTCGACGAGGCCCGCCACGGCTCTGCGGGCAGGGAAGTGCCGGCCTGGGTAGAGGAACTGTTGGCAGGGCTTTAGGGCGCGAGGTTGGAGCTGGGGCTGAAATGGGACGGAAGCGAAAGATTGGCTTTGGGAGAGCACCGTTTCTTACTGCGGTTTGATACCGCTTAAAATTGCTCCATTTCGGCTTCAAGCATCGCTAGCAAATCGTTAGGCGCGACCATCACGCCACTCCCGGCAGGAGTTTGAAACACCGCTACGAACGAACGTTTCTCCCGAAGCATGGAAAAGAGCGAGTCCGTTAAATCGTGGAGAGGTATGGGACGAGGCACGTAAGTATTCCAGTCGCCCGTTGCACATATTGCAGCATATTCTCTGGCGGGCCAAAGGGGAAAGGCCATCTCTCCATTTTCGGTGATGCTTGCCGCCCACCCGTCAGCATAGAGGCCCCAAGCCTCTTCCCGGTCGGCCACAACCTTTGCGAAATGCTCCGTTCGTTCAGGGCCGTTGAGTGCAATCACGGCCTCAAGCTGTTTCGCGTTCATACTAAGCCCACGGCTGCTCTCCGGTAGTTTGGCAATCGCGCTAATCGTCCGCAACCGGGAAGTGTGCTCCTTCGGCTTGTCCGAGGCGCCGGATTGCGGCCTTTTCGGCCTTGCGGCGGGATGCTCGCTAGCCCCGTGTCTTGCGGCGGATCAGGCCTTCCTGCGTCACGCTGGCGATCAGCTGGCCTTCGCGGGTGAACACCGAGCCGCGGGTGAAGCCGCGGGCGTGTCCTGCCTGCGGGCTCTCCATCGCGTAGAGTACCCAGTCGTCGAGCGGGGGCGTCTCGTGGAACCACACCGCGTGATCGAGACTGGCGAACTGCATGTCGGGCGTGAACAGGGTGACGCCATGCGGCAGCACCGAAGTACCCAGCAGTGCAAAGTCGCTGGCGTAGGCCAGAAGCACCCGCGCCATGGCGGGGGAGGCGCCGAGCGGTGAGGCGAGGCGCAGCCATGTGCGTTGGGCGGGAATGCCGCCGACCGGCTCGCAAGGCGGGCAGGGGCGCATCTCGAAGGCGGCGAGGCGATCGACGAGACTGGCGGGCATCGAGCGCCCCACGGCGGCCAGCGCCTCGGCGAGCGAAGGACACTTTTCGGGCGGCGGTACGCGCGGCGCGTCAAGCTGATGCGCGAAGCCGGGCTCAGGCCGATGGAACGAGGCGGCAAGGTTCAGGATCGGCACCCCGCCCTGCGTCGCCACCACCCGGCGATGGGTGAAGCTGCCGCCGTCCATGTCACGCAGCACGCGGAAGATCACCGGGCGGGCGGTGTCGCCTGCGCGCAGGAAATAGGCGTGGAGCGAATGCGCCGGGCGCGAGCCGTCAAGGTCGTACCCCGCTGCGGCAAGGGCCTGTGCCACGACCTGCCCGCCAAAGACGCGGGCGGCAGGGCCGGGCAGCGCGGGCGCGCGGAACAGATCGGTATCGATCGGCTCGACTTCCAGGAAGGCGGCAAGGTCTGCCGGGCTGGCGCGCGGGATGTCGCGGTCGGTCATGCGTTCTTGCCCTCCGGCGGGTCGCCCAGCCAGTCGCGGGCCTGCTGCTCGATCAGCGCGAGTTCCTCCAGCGTCTGTTCCAGCGCGTGCTTCTGGCGGCGCAGCTCGTCCATGCGCTGGCTGACGCGGGACAGCAGCGCGCGCACCTGCTCCTGATGCTCGGGATCGACATCGTAGAGGTCGAGGAATTCCTTGATCTCGCGGATCGAGAAGCCCAGCCGCTTGCCGCGCAGGATCAGCTGCATCCGGCCGATCTCGCGCCGGGAATAGATGCGCGTGGTCCCGGCACGCTGCGGCGCGATCAGGCCCTTGTCCTCGTAGAAGCGCAAGGTGCGCATGGTGACGCCCAGCTGTACGGCCGCTTCCTGAATTCCGAACATCTCGTCTGCAGGCGGGGTGGCCGCCTGCCGCGCGCCATCGTCGCGCGCCAGTGCCTGCGTCATGCGTCGTTGCCGACCGCGCGCCGCGCGGCCTCTTCGGCAACCAGTTCCTTCTTGGAAAGCTTGCCGACCATGGTCTTGGGCAGGCTGTCGCGGAATTCAATGGCGGAGGGCATTTCGATCTTGTTCAGACGGTCGCGCAGGAAATCGAGCAGCTCGTTCTCCTCCAGCAGATCGCCGGGGTGCAATGCAACAAAGGCCTTGGGCGTCTGGCCGCGATAGGGGTGTGGAATGCCGATCACCACGGCTTCGGCCACCATCGGATGTTCATAGAGCGCGTCCTCGATCACGCGGGGATATACGTTATAGCCGCCGCACAGGATCAGGTCCTTGATGCGATCGACGAGGAAAAGATAACCGTCTTCGTCCAGATAGCCAATATCGCCTGTGCGAAGCGCACCTGCAGCAAAGACTTGCGCTGTATCCTCCGGCCGGTTCCAGTAGCCGGACATGACCTGCGGGCCGCGCGCGCAGACCTCGCCCTTTTCGCCCGGCGGCATCAGGCGCTCCATGTTCTCGGGATCGCGGATCTCGATCACGGTGCCGGGGAAGGCGGGGCCGCAGGAGTTGTCCTTGACCGTGCCCTCCAGCGGATTGCAGGTGATGATCGGCGAGGCTTCGGACAGGCCGTAGCCTTCGACCACGCGCACGCCGGTCTTCTCCTCGAAAGTACGGCGCACTTCCAGCGGGAGCGGGGCGCCGCCCGAAATGCACACGCGCACATCGTCGAAGGCGCCCGCGAGCGGCTGGTGGTTCAGCGCCGCATAGAGCGTGGGCACGCCGAAGAACTGCGTAGGCCGGGTGCGCCGCGCGGTCGCGAGGAACGAGCGCATCTCGAAGCGGGGCAGCAATACCATTTCGGCGGCGGTATCGACCGAGTAGTTGAGCACGGTGGTCAGTGCGAAGACGTGGAACATCGGTAGCACGCCCAAGGTGCGTTCCTGCTTTTCGGGCATATGGCCGACATGCGCGATCATCTGCGCCGAATTGGCGGCAAGGTTCGCGTGGCTGAGCATCGCGCCCTTGGGAATGCCGGTGGTGCCGCCGGTATATTGCAGCACCGCCAGATCGTCCGGCGTCAGATCGACCGGATCGGGATCGTCGTGCCGGGCGACCAGATCGTCGAACATGACGTAGCGCAGGTCATGCGGGACGGTGGCGATGTCGGCGCGCTTGAACAGGCGGAAGGCAGTGGCCTTCACGCGGGGCAGGGCATCGGCGAAGGGGCACACGATCACCCGGTGGAAGCTGCCCTTGCCGACCAGCGGCGTCAGCTTGGGCAAAGAAAGCGCCAGATCGGTGGTGATGACCACGCTCGCCTGCGAATCCGTGACGAGCTGCTCCATCTCGCGCGCGGTGTAGAGCGGGTTGAGGTTCACCACTACGCCGCCGATGCGCAAGACCGCGAAGTAGCAGATCACGTACCACGGCGTATTGGGCAGACACAGGCCGACGCGGGTGCCCTTGGTCACGCCCAGATCCTGAAGACCGCGTGCGGCCCGGTGGGCAAGATCGCCGATTTCGGCATACGTCCAGCGCCGGCCCATGAAGTCGACCGCCGGCCAGGCGCCGTGGTATTCCACGGCGTGGTCGAGCAGGTCGGTGAGCAGCCGCGGTGCGATCGGCGGCATCTCCTCGCCGGCAAACGGGTTGGGCGACAGGCCCTCGATCGTCACCGCGGCCCCCATCAGAACGCCACCCGCGCGCCGAGCGAGAGCACCCAGGCGGAGGCGTCCTGCAATTCGCCGTCGACGAGGATCGGCGTCTGCACCACGGTTCCGGCATAGGCCGCCGTCGTGCGGTTGATCGGCGCGTCCTTGAACGCGATGTACGAGGCGGCTGCGTCGATCGCGATGCTCTTGCTCATCTGGTAGCTGGTGCCTGCCGAGAAGTTCCAGCGGTCCGAATCCGGCACACGAGCATCGCGCTCGGTGTCACGCGTGGGCGTGCTGGCGTACTGGACACCGGCGCGCAGGGTCCACTTCGGATTGACCCGATAGTCGATACCGCCTGCGTAGGACCACGAGTTGCGGTAGTCTTCGGGGATCGAGGTGTTGAGTGGGGCGCCGAGGTCAATGGTGTCGAACTTGCTCCAGCCATAGCGCACAACCTGCGCGTTGAGCGTCAGCGCTTCGGTGGCGCGATAGCGGATCGAGCCGACCGCCTGCCAGGGCGTGCTGAACTTGGCCTTGGCGTTGATCGTGCCGTTCTGCGCGGCAAGCGGCCCCAGCAGCCCGTCGATCGTGACCGAGCCCTTGAGCGTGTGCTCGATGCTGGACTTGTACGCCAGGCCGATCTGCAGCGGGCCGGTCTGGTACTGGACACCGGCCGACCAGCCCACATCCCAGCCCTTGCCTTCCAGCGACTGGTGGCCATCGGGCAGCGCGGAAGACAGGTTGGGCAGGTAGTTGGACAGTGTGGCATCGACATGCTCGACGTTCAGCCCCACGCCGATGCGCAGGCCCGGCGTTGGCGCGAAAGCGACGGTGGGCTGGATGTCGATAGTGCGCAGCTTGGTCTTGTCCGCCGAATAGCGCGACCAGCTGTCCGAAGCGTAATCGGTCGTGAACGAATAGGGCGAGGTCACGGAGACGCCGAAGGCCAGTTTGCCGGTGCCCCAGGCGATGGCGCCGGAGGGCAGCACGCCGTTGTTGATCGGGTTCTTGGCGACGGGGTTGCCGCCGACCGCTTCGCCGGTAGTGCCGGGGCGCACGACGACGGTGCCGTTGTCCACCACCTTGCCGCGCGGCAGCACGGCGCTGGCGTGTACGGAGGCCTCGCCGCCCTGGATCTCCGCGATCGAGGCCGGGTTCCACCAGATCGAATCGATGCCGGTATCGGCGGCCTCGCCCGAAAAGGCGCGGCCTTGTCCGCGTACCGACTGTTCCTGCAGATAGAACGCCTGCGCGTGGGCGGCGCCTGCGCTGGTCAGCGCCATCAGCGATGTGGCGCCTGCCAGAATCAGCCGCGTCGATTTCGTGGTCATGTTGTACTCTCCCTTATTATCATGGCCTTGCTGGCCGTTTTATCGCGCCTGATCAGCGTATCCGCGTCCAGGTCTGGGTCTTGCACAAGGGCCAGACGATGCAGCCCTTGAGCTTGAGCGTGTCGGCCCCGTCAGGCGTGATCGTCGCCTTGTAGGTGCCGCCATCCTCAGGATTGTAGATCGTGCCACCGCTCCAGACGTTCCCCTTCGACGTGAATCCGCCGCCGAGAATCTGCAGGCCCTTGATCGCGCGGCCACGCTTGGTCTGGTCCTTGTTGTTGACGTCGCGCAGGTCCGGGTTGGCCTTCAGGCCATCGGACTCCATCAGCCGCCCGCAGATCGAGGTGCCGCATTTCACGATCTCGACCTGTCCGTGCTTGGTGGGGGTGCGCCATGTTCCGAGAACTGATTCGGGGCTGGCTGCGGAAGCAGGTACGCTTAGCCCTGCTGACAGCATCGTCAGGGCTGCAAGCCCCGCGATTGCGGGATTCCTGTAAGTCATGAACGACCTTTCCATCCTCTCTCACATCCTTCCCTTTTTCGCTGCGGGTTTTGCCGGAGCGGGAAGTGACAAGACGAGGTCTGCCATAAAATTTACTTGACGTATAGGGAAACCTTTGCACCTTTAGGGGAAATAAAGGCTGCCGTTCGGGACTCGCCCGGTCACGGTGTCCGCCCATGGAGAGAGTGCATGAAATCTGTCGTGATCGCGGGCTATGTCCGCTCGCCGTTCCACCTTGCCAACAAGGGCGCGCTGGCCCGTACCCGGCCCGACGATCTGGCCGCGCAAGTGGTGCGCGGGCTGATCGCGAAGACGGGCGTTGCCGCGCAGGATATCGAGGATCTGGTGGTCGGCTGCGCATTCCCCGAAGGCGAGCAGGGCTTTAACGTCGCGCGCCTCATCGGATTGCTGGCGGACCTGCCGATCTCGGTGGGGGGGATGACCGTCAACCGCTTCTGCGGATCTTCGATGAGCGCGATCCACTATGCTGTGGGCCAGATCCAGATCGGCGCGGGCGAGGTGTTCGTCTGCGCGGGTGTCGAATCGATGAGCCGGGTGCCGATGATGGGCTTCAATCCGATGCCCAATCCCGAACTTGCCAAGCGCAGCGCCGCCTACATGTCGATGGGCGAGACGGCCGAAAACGTCGCCGAAAAGTACCGGATCGCGCGCACCGAGCAGGAAGCCTTCGCGGTGGAAAGCCAGAAGCGTGCCGGGGCCGCCCGCAGCGAGGGCAAGCTGTCCGACGAGATCGTGCCGATCGAGACCAAGGCCGGAACAGTGACCGAGGACGGCACCATCCGCCCCGAAACCACGGCGGAAGCCCTCGCCGGACTGAAACCCGCGTTCGACGCCAAGGGTTCGGTGACGGCGGGCACCTCCTCGCCGCTGACCGATGGCGCCAGCGCGGTGCTCGTCACCAGCGAGGACTATGCCCGTGCCCATGGCCTGCCGATCCTCGCCCGGATCAAGTCGGTGGCGGTTTCCGGCTGTGCCCCGGAGACGATGGGCCTTGGCCCGATCCTCTCCAGCCGCAAGGCGCTGGAACGCGCCGGGATTGCCGCTGCCGATCTCGACGTGGTGGAACTGAACGAGGCGTTCGCGAGTCAGGCGCTGGCGTGCCTGCGCGATCTCGAACTCGATCCCGCCAAGGTGAACATCGATGGCGGCGCCATCGCCATCGGCCATCCGCTGGGCGCCACGGGTGCGCGTATCGTTGGCAAGGCGGCCTCGCTGCTCAAGCGACAGGGCGGCAAGTACGCGCTCGCCAGCCAGTGCATCGGCGGCGGGCAGGGTATCGCCACCGTTCTGGAGGCAGCAGAATGAGCAGCAAGATCAACAAGGTCTGCGTGATCGGCGCAGGCACCATGGGCGCAGGCATTGCGGCGCAGGTCGCCAATGCGGGCGTACCGGTGCTCCTGCTCGACATCGTGCGCGATCCGGCCAACCGCAACGCCGTGGCCGAAGGCGCAGTGGCGAAGATGCTCAAGACCGAGCCTGCCCCGTTCATGAGCAAGGCCGCCGCCAAGCTCGTCGAAGTCGGCAATGTCGAGGACGATCTGGGCAAGATCGCCGAATGCGACTGGGTGATCGAGGCCGTGCTCGAACGGCTCGACGTGAAGCAGGATCTCTACGCCAGGCTGGAAGCGGTGAAGCGCCCCGGCACAGCGGTCTCGTCGAACACGTCGACGATCCCGCTCGGCAAGCTGGTGGAGGGGCGCAGCGAGGCCTTCCGCCGCGATTTCCTGATCACCCACTTCTTCAATCCGCCGCGCTACATGCGGCTGATGGAGATCGTCACCGGCACCGATACCGACGCCGCGCTGGCCGAGACGGTCGAGCGCTTCGCCGACATTTCGCTCGGCAAGACGGTGGTCCATGCCAAGGATACGCCGGGCTTCATCGCCAATCGCATCGGTACGCTGTGGATCCAGCTGGGCCTCAATGCCGCGTTCGATCTGGGGCTTTCCGTTGAGGAAGCCGATGCCATCGCGGGTAAGCCGATGGGCGTACCCAAGACCGGCATCTTTGGCCTCGTCGATCTGGTCGGCATCGATCTGATGCCGCATCTTCAGGCCAGCCTTACCTCGACGCTGCCAGCCGACGATCCCTATCAGGTAATTGCGCGCAGTATTCCGCTGGTCGAGACAATGATTGCCGAGGGCTACACCGGCCGTAAGGGCAAGGGCGGGTTCTACCGTCTGGGCGAGAACCGCCGCCGCGAGGCGATCGACCTTGCCTCCGGCGAATACCGCGAGAAGGTTTCGGCCCGCGCACCGTCCGGTCCGGCGGGCAAGGGCGATCTCAAGGCACTGGCCGAGGCCAAGGGCAAGGCTGGCGACTATGCCTGGACGATCCTGGGTGGGACGCTCGGCTATGCCGCCAGCCTCGTGCCGTCCGCCGCGAACGATGTGGTTGCGGTCGATGACGCGATGAAGCTGGGTTACAACTGGAAGGCCGGCCCGTTCGAGATGATCGACCGGATCGGCGCGAAGTATCTGGCCGAGCGCCTTGCCGCGGAAGGCAAGCCGGTGCCGGAACTGCTGACCCTGGCAGGCGATCGCACCTTCTACCGGATCGAGAGCGGCAAGCGCCAGTTCCTCGGCCTCGATGGCGAGTACCACGACATCGTCCGCCCCGAAGGCGTGCTGCGTCTCGAAGAGGTGAAGCTCGGCAGCAAGCCGGTGTTGAAGAATGCGTCTGCCGCGCTGTGGGATGTGGGCGATGGTGTCGCCTGCCTCGAATTCACCGGCAAGATGAATGCGCTCGACGGCGAGGTCATGAAACTGATCGCCGAGGCGCTGCCGTTGGTCGCCAAGCAGTTCAAGGCGCTGGTGATCTACAACGACGGCGCGCATTTCTCGGCAGGGGCGAATCTTGGCCTTGCGCTCTTTGCGCTGAACATCGCGGCCTATGGCGAGATCGAGAAGCTGGTCGGCGGCGGGCAGATGGCGATCAAGGGCTTGAAGTACGCGCCGTTCCCCGTGGTCGGCGCACCTGCGGGCATGGCGCTGGGCGGTGGCTGTGAAGTGCTGCTGCACTGCGATGCCATTCAGGCTCATGCCGAACTCTATGTCGGTCTGGTCGAATGTGGCGTCGGGTTGATTCCCGGTTGGGGCGGCAATGGCGAGATGCTCGAACGCTGGCGCAATGCGAAGGGCATGCCCAAGGGGCCGATGCCGCCGGTCGCCAAGGTGTTCGAGATGGTCTCGACCGCGACGGTCTCCAAGTCCGCCGCCAATGCCCGCGAGTTGCAGATCCTGCGCGAGGGCGACGGCGTGACGATGAACCGCGACCGCCTGCTGCACGATGCCAAGCAGAAAGCGCTTTCGCTGGTCGATGGCTATACTGCGCCCGCGCACCCCGAGTTCCGGCTGCCCGGCGCCAGTGGCCGCGCGGCGCTGTCGCTGGCGGCGGAAGGCTTCCATAAGCAGGGCAAGGCGACCGACTATGACATGGTCGTGTCCGATGCGCTGGCAGGCGTGCTGACCGGAGGCGAGGCCGATGTGGTCGACGTGGTGGGCGAGCAGGATCTGCTGCGGCTGGAGCGCGAGGCGTTCATGAAGCGGGTGCGCGACAATCGTACGGTGGCCCGGATCGAGACGATGCTCGCAACCGGCAAGCCGCTGCGTAATTGATAGATGCTGGTCGGCACCGGCCCTCAACCAAAGAAGCGCGCGCCGGATAGCGAGACGTGCGCCCGATCCGACGGAGAGTGAAAATGCAGGTCTATGAAGCCCCCTTGCGCGACATGAAGTTCGTGCTCCACGAGCTTCACGAAGACGACGGGTTCGGCGGTCTGGAGGCTCTGGAAGAGT
Organism: Novosphingobium sp. BAM6; assembly: GCF_057784955.1. Lineage (NCBI taxonomy): Bacteria > Pseudomonadati > Pseudomonadota > Alphaproteobacteria > Sphingomonadales > Sphingomonadaceae > Novosphingobium > Novosphingobium sp. BAM6. The sequence continues at coordinate 597,999 of NZ_JBYNTR010000002.1, forward strand.
TCAGCCCCGATCTGGTCGACGCGGTGCTCGAAGAGGCGGCCAAGGTCGCCAAGGACGTGCTCCTGCCGTTGAACCGCAGCGGCGATATCGAGGGCTGTACGCTGGAAAACGGCGTGGTGCGCACGCCCAAGGGCTTCAAGGAAGCCTATGACATGTTCCGCGAGGGCGGCTGGTGTGCGCTCGCCTCCGATCCCGAATGGGGCGGGCAGGGCCTGCCCGAGACGGTCAACAAGATGACCGAGGAGATGATCTGCTCGACCAACCTCTCGTTCTCGCTCTATCCCGGCCTGACCCACGGCGCGACCACCGCGATCGAGGGCTATGCCAGTGACGAACTGAAGCAGGCTTACCTGCCCAAGATGGTCGAGGGTACGTGGTCGGGCACGATGTGCCTTACCGAACCGCATTGCGGCACCGACCTCGGCATGCTGCGCACCAAGGCCGAATCGCAGGGCGATGGCTCGTTCAAGGTTTCGGGTTCCAAGATCTTCATCTCGGCGGGCGAGCATGACCTGACCGAGAACATCATCCACCTCGTGCTCGCGCGGCTTCCCGATGCGCCCGAAGGCGTGAAGGGGATCAGCCTGCTGCTGGTGCCCAAGTACCTGCCGAAAGAGGACGGTACGCCGGGCGCTGCGAATGGGGTGTCGGTCGCCGCGATCGAGCACAAGATGGGGCTCAAGGGCTCGGCCACCTGCCAGCTTAACTTCGATGGTTCCACCGGCTGGCTGGTCGGCAAGCCGCACAAGGGCATGGAGGCGATGTTCACGATGATGAACACCGAGCGAGTCTCGGTGGGCGTACAGGGCCTTGGCGTTGGTGAAGCAGCCTATCAGGCGGCGGTGTGGTATGCCAAGGATCGCCTGCAGGGGCGCTCACTCTCCGGCGTGAAGAACCCCAAGGGCCCGGCAGACCCGATCATTGTCCACCCCGACGTGCGCCGCATGCTGATGACGATGCGCGCCTACAACGAAGGTTGTCGCGCGATCACCGGCTGGGTCGCTCGCGCGCTCGATGCGCAGAAGCACGCCACGGACCCGGCGGTGAAGCAGAACGCGGAAGACTTTATCGCGCTGATGACCCCAGTGGTGAAGGCGCTGTTCACCGACCTCGGCTTCGAGAGCGCGAACCTTGCGGTGCAGGTTTACGGCGGCCACGGCTACATCGCCGAGAGCGGGGTGGAGCAATATGCCCGCGATGCCCGGATCGCGATGATCTACGAAGGCACCAACGGCATCCAGGCGCTCGATCTGGTCGGCCGCAAGCTGCCCGCGCACATGGGGCGCTATCTGCGCGCGTTCTTCCATCCGGTTGCCGCCTTCATCGAGGCGCATAAGGATGACGAGGGGACCGGGCCTCTGTTCAAGGCGCTTGAGCAGGCGTTCGGGGCGCTTCAGCTCTCGACCGGAACGATCGCACAGAAGGGCCTCAAAGACCCCGAAGAAGCGGGGGCTGCGGCGACCGACTACCTGCGCCTGATGGGGCTTGTCGCGATGGGCCACTGCTTTGCCAAGTCGGTGGTGCTGGCCCGCGCGAAGCTGGAGGAAGGCAGTGCAGAGGCCGGTTTCTACAAGGCCAAGATCACGACGGCGCAGTTCTTCTTCGACCGTATCCTGCCGCAGGCGACTGCGGCGTTCCTCGCGATCAAGTCCGGCAAGGCCTCGATGATGGCGCTCGACGTGGAAGCCTTTTGACACCAAAGCCCGATGAGCTTGAATCATCGGGCTTTGGTTAAGCCCGTGTGGCGCTTGAACATTCCCAAGGCGTGATGCGTCAGCATCTCAGCGCCTTGGCATGGCGGTTTAGAAGGCGCGGCGCAAAGTGATCCCGGCGCTCGTCGTGGCGCCGGACTTGGCCTCGAAACTGCGGGTTGCGAACAGGTCCAGATAGAGCCTGTGCGTCACCTGCAGATTCGTGCTGGCACCCACTTCGAACCAGCTGTCGGCGATATGGTTGCTGGAAATCATCGTCGCGAAGCTGGTGGCGTTGGCATATTCGGTGGAGGAATAGCGGATATCGGAGACGGCATTGCTGCTCCAGGCCCGCGTTACCGAAAGACCGACATAGTTCTCGGCGTGGTTGCCGAAAGCGCGATCGAGGCGAAGGGTGCCCGAGGCCGACCAGGTCGGCTCGTCGGTTTCCGCGTCGATGAGCCCGGAGTAATCGGGCGCGGGGCGAAGCAGTTTGCCGTGCGCGTAGGAGCCGGTGACGGTGGCCGTCAGATACCAGAGCTTGGCGAAGGGTATGATCTTGCCGAAATCGGCGCCGAATGCCTCGTAATCGCTGGACTTGGGACCTGTACTTTCCCGGCTGCCCAGTGAGCTGGAAATCCTGCCGTAGTCCTGAACGCCGAAACTGCCCCAGACATCGGTGACCCAGTTGTGGAAGTTCCCGCCAGCACCCAGAGTGCCGACATAATACGTGGAAGGCAGCGCGGTGTCCGATTGCACCAGCGTTCCGCGATAGCGCATGAACCCGGCCCGCACGTAGGCCTTGCCGACCTGACGGCTCAGCGAGAGCGTCTGCCATGAACCGTCCGGACCGTCATCGCGCTGGCTGATGCCGCCGGAGGCTTCTGCAGACCAGAGCGGTGTCGAGCCTTCGGCATTATCGGAAGCAGCAGGAACTTCAATCTGCCCATCGTCGTCCTTGGCGGGCGTCGTTGCCGCAGGCGCAGTGCCAGTCGCCGTTACCAAGGGCGTGCCATTCTCGCTCTGCTGGGCGCAGGCGAGGCCGGGGCACAGCAGAGTGCCTGCCGCCAGAAGGGCGAAACGCGGGACGTGCATTGCGGTCATGCAGCCTTGCGCAGGACCGGTTCCGCCGGACGACGACGGGTCTGTTCGTAGGATGCCGGCAGCGACAGCCGTGCCACGAACCCGTCGCTGGTGTGCTGGAATGTGACGTCCCCGCCGTGCGCTCTGGCGATCGAGCGACAGACGGCGAGGCCTAGCCCGGTCCCTTTCTGCCCGGATTTGCGCGCCGCTTCGCTGCGATAGAACGGCTCGAACGCGTGGTCGAATTCCTCTTCGGGAATGCCGGTGCCGTTGTCGATGATCTCGACCACGGCCTCGCCGTTGCGCAGGCTCGCGCGCACGCGAACCGGTGTTGCGCCGTACTTGATCGCATTTTCGAGCAGATTGCCGATCAGGCGCCGGATGCCGACGGGATCGACATCGACCGGTATGTGGGCATTGCGCTCCAGCTTGACGTCGCCGCCGACCAGTTGCGCATCGTCGACGCTGCGGCTGATCAGATCTGCGAAATCGAAACGTTCGCGTGGGCCGGGTGTCGAGGCGTCGCGGATGAAGGCAATGACCTGACTGATCATGGCTTCCATTTCGGTGACTTCCCGCAGCAGACCTTCGCGCTGCTCGTCCGGCACATCCTCGATCCGGAACCGCAGCCGGGTCAGCGGCGTGCGCAGGTCGTGGCTGATCGCGCCGACCATGGCGGTGCGATCGTCGACGAAGGAACGGACCCGGTTGCGCATCTGGTTGAAGGCGTTGGCCGCACGACCGATTTCGGCAGGCCCGGACAGCGGCAGGATCATCGCGGAAGGATCGCGTCCCAGTTGTTCGGCAGCGCGGGCAAATTCGCGCAAGGGCAGCACGATGCGGCGCACAAACATCCAGGCCAGCGGGCTGGTGATCAGCAGCGAGAGCGCGAACCACAGCATCACGCGCTTCTGCCAGGCGTTGGGGAACGGTTCCGCGCGTGGCGCAACCGCGATCCAGCGGCCGTCGGGCTGACGGGCGGCAGCGATGAAATCGCCTTCGATGAATGGCGGCGAGGCGAAGGCGAACAGGCTCTCGTTCGAGCGACGGAACGGGATCGGCTGCGGTGTGCCCGCCACGGTGGCATCGAAAGCGGCTTGGCGCGCCAGCGCGGCGCTGCGCTCGACAGAGACAGGATTGAGATCGTCGATCAGCCCGGCAGCCTGGGCCGGGGCGCTGCTTGCCATGGCGATTGGCGTGCGCACGGCTGGACGACGGGTCATATCCGCGCTGCCATCGGCATCGTCACCCGCTTTTGCCGCAGGGCTGTCGATTACGAGCGGCCCTGACAGCCCGGCCGGGCGCGCGGCGTTCAGTGGTGCGGACACGAAGCCCGGGTTGTGAGCCGGCCCCATGCCCTGAGCGCCGACTTCGCCGCCGATGCCGTTACCGATCAGGGCCGTCGCAGGGTTCTGTCCAAAATTGGGGATCTGCTGATAGCCGTGATCGGTCACACTGGAACTGCCAGTGACAAGCGTGCTTTCCGGGCTGGTGCCGGTGAAGCCATTGCCGGGCGTGCGGGAGGGCATGGTGCCGTCCGGGTTCCGGGTTCCGGTCGGCTGGGCGCCGGGGGTAACGCCACCGCCGCCGGGAAGATGATTGCCGGGAAGGTGTCCGCCGGGGAAGCGCCCGCCGGGCATGCCACCGCCGGGCAATCGTCCGCCCGGCAGGCGACCGCCGGGAAACTGGCCGCCGGGGAAGCGCATCGGACTGGCGCTTTGCCCGATGCTGGGCGGTCCGCCGGGGATGGATTGGGCGTGGGCGACCTCGATCAGCAGCGAGGAAAGGCCCAGCCAATGCGGAATGGCCGGACCCGCCGGCGTATTGTCGGCGAAATCGGACAGTGGCGAGCGGGCTTTGGCCGGGACTGCGACACCGCCGACAGGCAGCTGGGTATAAAACGCCAGCACCACGTTACGACGGTCAACGCCGAGCCGTTTGGCAAGTACATCGCGCGAGGATTCGGACACCAGCCATCCCTCGCCGCTTACATCGGGCGGCCCGGCCATGGTCTTGCGTTCAAGCCTGTCGGCCAGTTGCCGGTTGGTAAGCGCATCGACGACCTCGTCGATGCTCCAGCGCGCGGTCGGACTCGGCGGAAGCATCACCGTGAGGGCCAGCGTTACCAGCTGTGCGGCGATGAGCGCGCAGACAAGCATCGCGATCATCTGCACCGCCAGGGGCAGACCCTTCAGGCGCGTGGTGGAAGGAGACTTCATGCGCGCTCCCATGCCACGATTCGGCGTCGAAAACGAGCGGTTGCGCAAGGTGTGTTTCGATCTCGGGCGTTTTGCGAAGCGGGCACAGGAGAGAGGGACACATCCCTCCTGAGCCCGCTCCGCGTCCCCGCCTGCCCGAAAGCGGTGCGGGAACGGTCACCTCGTAAAACCTTCAGGTCAGACCCGAACGTCGCAGCTGACGGCGCGATTCGTTTCGGGCTGACGGCCTGGAGCGGCATCTAGCCGATCCTTGTTGCAATTCCGAGGCCGTTGGAAAGCAGGGCGGGTGCGACAACAATTCCTGCTAAGCCAACGGCCCCGGGGCCGGCAGGGGTCTTGGCGGCAACCCCGGTGCCGGCGGTCTTGCCCATTTTACAGAATGCCGAATCGTGCGGTATCTCGACGGGGGGCGCCGAAGTTGGTGCACGAAACATTCTGTATAACGGGCCAAGCCTTGCCTGACTGTTCATGCTGTTCTGAGTGCAGGGGGCAGTTTGCTGACCGATTTCAGGTCGGTTTCACACTGTTGCATGACTGTCGCGAGCTGTATCAATCGCTGAAATGCCGCTGGCACGCAGCCTTTCTATCTTCGGGCAATGAGCCTAGAAAATCCCGTGATGGACATGCAGACCCGAATCCTGATCGTCGATGACGACGAAGGTATCCGTTCGCTCATCGGCGAGTTTCTTGCCAAGCACGGGTACGACACCGTAACCGCCGCAGATCCGCCGGCCATGCGCGAGCATCTCGCGCAGGGGCGTTTCGATCTGATCGTGCTCGACGTGATGATGCCGCGTGAAGATGGCTTGACCGCGCTTCGCCAGTTGGGGCCTGACGCGCCGCCGGTCATCATGCTGAGCGCGGTCGGAAGCGACGTCGATCGTATCGTCGGCCTGGAGATGGGGGCGGACGATTATCTCGCCAAGCCCTGCAATCCGCGCGAGCTTCTGGCGCGCATCCGGACTGTTCTGCGTCGTCGCGAGACCGGCGCGCCATTGCTCCATCTCGTTGCCGACAATACGATTTCCGCTTCGCCGCGCTCAGGCGATAACGAGATCCACTCCGGCGAATGCCTCTATTTCGCGGGTTGGCGGATGGACCTTGGCCTACGCCTGCTGTTCGATCCGGCGAACCGGCTTATCTCGCTGTCGGACGGTGAGTTCCGTTTGCTGCGCGCCTTTGCCGAGCATCCGCGCCGGGTGCTGACCCGCGACCAGTTACTCGACTGGTCGCGTGGGGAGGACAGCGAGCACTACGATCGCGCGATCGATGTGCAGCTCAGTCGCCTTCGTCGCAAGCTGTCGGATGGCGAGGGTGGTCAGGACATCATCCGCACCGTCCGCAACGAAGGGTATCTCTTCGTTCCTTCGGCATCGACCGAGCCGCAGCCGCGGTGATTCGATAATAATTGCAACAAATGGCCTGCCCGGTGGAAATTCGGGTGGGCCTTTTGGCGTCTTTCGGCCTCTCGCAAACCTTTGCGATGGAGTGGACGTCGCTCTATTTCACCAAATTGTCGCGATTTGTAGCAGTCGCCGTCGGGGCGGTAACAATGCGATGAACTGGTGAAATTTTCCGGCAAATGCCCATGGCCAAACCCCTTCCACCTTGCGGCTTTCCGCCGTGAGAACGGGGAGGGTTTACCCAATGTACGGCTGTTCGATCGGCAGCGTCGCCATGACTGACATTGTCAGATGGCGAAGCGATCCCGAAGGGCTCCGGCATACCAGGGGACCATCCTGTCATCCGACGCTTGGGTCATCGCGACACTGAGCCTTTCGTCAGATACCATGGGGGTGCTGCGGCGTACCCCTGTTGCCAGACAGTAGAAAGCCAATATGCCCTCTCTCAAGACATCCTCGAGCCTCGGTGCGATGGTGCTGGCTCTTGCCGCCCATCCGGCGCTGGCGGCGACCAAGATCAGCGGTGATTCCACCACCGCGCAGACCACCTCGAGCACCGGCGATCTCACCGTCGCCGATTCCGGCACGCTGACCGTCAAGAGCGGCGCCGCCGTCACGGTAGACAGCAACAACGCCGTCACCAACAACGGCACCATTACGGGCGGCACCGGTGACAGCGCCAGCGCGATCTACGTGAACGCAGGCACCACCTCGACGATCAGCAACGCCGGCACGATTTCGGTTCTCGAGACGTACAACCCTGATTCGACGACGACGAACGTGACAGCCTCGGCTAGCGATCGCTACGGAATTTATGTTGCCTCGGGTGCTACCAGCGCCGGATCGATTTCGAACTCGGGTACGATCTCTGTCGACGGCAACGATTCGGGCGGCATCGTGCTTGCTGGCGACTACACCGGCGATGTGACCCAGACCGAAGACGGCTCGATCAAGGTTCTCGGTAACAACAGTGTCGGTATTTCAACCCAGGCGGTGGATGGCAACGTTGACATCGCTGGTGCCATCACAGCCATCGGGGAGGGAACCAGCGCCGTTGCGATCAACGGCGACGTGACCGGTAGCGTGACGCTCGAAGGCACGCTCACCAAGAGCTACAGCTACACCGACGATGCAGGTTCGACGGTTGTTCTGGGCCGTGAAGCACTGAATGCCGGGACGCCTGCCGTCTCGATTGCCGGTAGCGTTGATGGCGGCATCTACATTCCCGATGGCGATGACACCGACGATAACGGCAACGCCGGTTCGATCGTCAACTACGGCAACGGCGCGGCGCTGCTGATCGGCGGGACCAGCGATACTACCATCGGCGGCGTGGTGAGCGACACCGGCACCTACTCGCTGGCGATCGACGGCACTGTCTCCAGCAGCTCGTACTACTCGCAGACCGACGCCTATGGCGTGGTCATCGGCGGTCAGGGCGGCAATGTCACGCTGACCGACGGTATCGGCGTCTCGGGCACGCTCACGGCCTCGACCGTGGACAGCAGTTCGACCGCGCTGCTCATCAACTCGGGGTCGACGGTGACCTCGCTTTACAACGAGGGCACGATCTCGGCTGCGGTCTCGGCTGGCGGCGAAGGTTCGGCAACCGCGATCCAGGATCTGTCAGGCACGCTGACGACGATCAACAACACCGGCTATATCGGGGCGACCGGCACCTCGGGCGATACGCTGACGGCGATTGACTTGTCCGCCAACACCACCGGCGTCACGATCAATCAGTACCTCAACTCCACCGATGCCGCCACCAAAGCCAGCAACGAGGCCGATGGCACGACCGACACGACGGTCTACGCCAGCATCGTCGGCGATATCCATACCGGTTCGGGCGATGACACGATCAACGAAGAGACCGGCCTGATCAATGGCGATACCTACTTCGGTACCGGCAGCGACACGCTGAATGTCTCCAGCGACGCCGAATACGAAGGCGATGTCTACTTCGGCGGCACCGGCACGGCGAACCTCTCCGATACCGCCACGTACACCGGCACGATGGACTTTGCGGGCAACACCGGCACCGTCAACATTTCGGACAGCGCCAAGTACACCGGTAGCTTCTCCAATGCCGGAAATCTCACGGTCAACGTCGATGGCGGCAGCCTGATTTCGGATGCCGCCGGTACGGTGAGCTTCAACACGCTGAACGTCACCAACGGCGGTACGCTGGCGGTGTATGTCGATGGCGATACCGGAACGAGTTCGACTTATTCGGTGACCAACGCCAACCTGGGCGACGGAACGCTGATCTCGGCCAATATTTCGAGCCTGGCCAATGCGGAAGGCACCTATACGGTGCTGACGGCGGACAACCTGACGACCACCGGTACGCTCAGCTCCAGCGTGCCGTATATCTTCGACGGCACGGTCGCGGTCGACGGCAACAGCGTGGACCTGACGATTTCGCGCAAGACCGCATCGGAACTGGGCCTCACCAGTTCGCAGGCTTCGGCCTGGGATGCGATCTATTCGACCGCGCAGAACGACGACAACATGACGAGCAGCCTGCTTGACGTCGAGGACCAGGCGACGCTGCGCAAGCAGGTGGCCTCGATGCTGCCGGATCATGCAGGCGGTATCTTCGATGCCGTGACGCAGGGCACGCGACTCGTCTCGCGCCCTGTGGGCGAGGACACCAACCGCTTCAGCATCAGCGATGTCGGCGGGTGGCTGCAGCCGGTCTACTGGCGTGACAGCAAGAGTGCGACGGGCACCGCCAGTTACAAGGACAGCGGCTGGGGCATCACCCTCGGGCTCGAGAAGAAGACCAAGCTGGGCTACTTCGGCGTGTCCTATGCTTACCTGAGCAGCACGGTGAAGGATAACGGCGGGTCGCAGAAGCTCGACCTTGGCCAGAACGACTTCGGTGCCTTCTGGCGCTACGACAAGGGGCCGCTGCTGGCTTACGCGCGGATTGGCGCCTCGAAGGTTTCGGTCGATTCGACCCGTACCTACACCGGCACCATCGACGGCACGGACTTCACCGAGAGCGCGGACGGCAAGTGGGGCGGCTGGCTCTACTCCGGCCTGCTCGGCGCAACCTATCGCGCCAAGGTTTCGACCCGCTTCAGCCTGAAGCCCAAGGTCGAACTGGAGCAGTTCTACCTCAAGGAGCGTGGCTACACCGAAACCGGCGATTACGACGCGCTCAACCTGACCGTCGATGGCCGCACCAGCAAGTCGACCACCGCGACCACCACGGTCACGGCTTCCTACTCGCTGGGCAAGATCTCCGAAGACTGGCGCCCGCTGACCTTCGAATTCGAAGGTGGTCGCCGTTCGGTGCTCTCGGGCTCGCTGGGTGACACGACGGCGAACTTCGAGGACGGCGATCCGTTCACGATCCAGGCCGATAGCCTGAAGGGTGCCTGGATCGGCGAAGCACGCATGCTGGCCGGTGGCTACGACTTCACCTGGCAGCTGGCGCTGCGTACCGAACAGAGTTCGGACTATTCGGACTACTCGCTGCGCGCGGGTCTTTCGATCGCCTTCTGATCATAACGGTCCGCCCTCCAAGGGCAGATCTGCGGAACGGAAAAAAAGAAGGGGCTCTCCGGCACAGTGGAGGGCCCCTTTTTGGCATTTGCAGCCTTCAGATGTCAGGCCTGCTCCGCAACCGGCTGAAGCATGGTCAATTTGCGCTCCCATGTCAGCGCGTGGCCGATCATCGTGTCGAGATCGGCATAACGGGGTGCCCATGGCAAAGTCGCGAGAATCCGGGAGTTGTCGGAAATCAGGCATCCCGGATCGCCTGCCCGGCGGCCTTCCAGGCGGCGGTCGATTTTCGTATTCGTCGCGCGATCGACCGCATCGAGCACTTCGAGCACGGAGAAGCCTCGCCCGTAGCCGCAGTTCAGGGTCAGCGAGCGCGTCGGCTGCGCGATCAGCGCTTCGAGAGCAAGAACATGCGCGGCGGCGAGGTCCGAGACATGGATATAGTCGCGCACTCCGGTGCCGTCTGGCGTGTCGAAATCGGTCCCGAACACGCCGACATGCTGCCGTTTGCCGAGTGCGGCTTCGACAGCGACCTTGATCAGGTGGGTCGCTCCGGCGGTCGACTGGCCTACGCGTCCCTGGGGGTCGGCGCCGGCGACGTTGAAATAGCGCAGCGCGCAGTAATTGAAGGCAGCGGCGCGGGACACATCGCCGAGCATGATTTCGGTCATCAGCTTCGACATGCCATAAGGGTTGATCGGAAGCTGCGGTGTGTCTTCGGTGACGGCGGCGACCGATGGCGTTCCATAAGTGGCGGCCGTCGAGCTGAAGATGAAGTGCGGGACCGATGCCGCAACGCATGCAGCGATCAGGGTGCGGCTCCGGGCCGTGTTGTTGTGGTAGTATTTCAACGGGTCGGACACCGATTCCGGGACAACCACGGATCCTGCGAAGTGCATCACTGCACCAACACGCTGTTCGGCAAATATCCGTGCCAGCAACGCAGTGTCCTCGATGTTTCCCTCGTAGAACGGCACGTCGTGCGGCACCGCGAAGCGGAAGCCCGTCACCAGATTGTCGATCACGCACACCGGCCAACCGGCATCCTGCAGCGCGAGCACGGCATGGCTGCCGATATAGCCCGCGCCGCCGGTCACGAGTACGGTAGGTTTGCTGGTCATCATATGTCCTCGTCCATCGCCCGAGCCCGATAGTTCAGGGATATGGGCTGGCCTGCCTCGCCTCAAGCCTGTAGCGCGAACAGGTTAGATTTTCGTAAGCCCGCCTTCATGAATGATCGCTAAAGGCGGGCGCAAGCGGCCCCTGTTTCAGGAGTCCACAAGAATAAGGTGCCAAGGTGACGACAGTTTCCGATCTCTCTTCGAAAGGCAGGATTCTGGTGACGGGTGCTGCCGGGTTCATCGGCGCCGCTGTCTCCGAGGCGCTTGTCGCGCGGGGACAGGCCGTCATCGGCATCGACAATCTCAACGAATACTATCCGGTTGCGCTCAAGCATGCGCGTCTGAAGCGGCTGGAAGAGCAGGCGGGGACCGCGTTCTGCTTCAGGCATATCGACTTCTCCGACATGGCCGCCTTGAACGCGGGGCTGGAGGGCGAGGATTTTGCGTCGGTCATCCATCTGGGAGCACAGGCGGGCGTGCGCTATTCGCTTGAGAATCCTCAGGCCTATGTCGCCTCCAACCTGGCGGGCCATGTCAACATGCTCGAACTCGCACGGGCGCGGCAGGTCGGGCACATGGTCTATGCCAGTTCCAGTTCGGTCTATGGCGGCAATGTGAAGCAGCCCTTCGCGGTGGAGGATCGCACCGACCATCCCGTCTCGCTCTATGCCGCGACCAAGCGAGCCGACGAGCTGATGAGCGAGACTTATGCCCATCTGTTCCGCATCCCGTTGACCGGGCTGCGTTTCTTCACGGTCTACGGGCCCTGGGGACGGCCTGACATGGCGCTCTGGAAGTTCACCGAGCGGATGCTCGCCGGGCGCCCGATCGAGGTCTACAATCATGGCCGGATGCACAGGGACTTCACCTATATCGACGATATTGTCGCCGGAGTCCTTGCCTGCCTCGACCGCCCGCCGCTCGATGACGGTGCGGTGAAGCCCGGGGGGTCTTCGAAACCGCATGCGGTCTACAACATCGGCAACAACCGCCCGGAAGAACTGCTTCGCGTGATTTCCGTGCTGGAAGAGGCCTGCGGGGTGAAAGCGAACATGCAGATGCTGCCGATGCAGCCCGGCGATGTGCCCGCAACCTATGCCGATATCGACGCGCTTGTGCGGGACACCGGCTATTCGCCGCGGACTTCTGTCGAGGTTGGAATTCCGCGCTTCGTCGATTGGTATCGCGCCTATCATGCGCGCGACTGATAGCCGCGCTGTACGCATTTTGCCTTCGACGCCCGCCGGGTGTAGGGGGCGCATGAAACCTGAAATCAAGGTGTTTGCATGAAGATTGCCATGGTGGGGTCGGGCTATGTCGGCCTCGTATCCGGAGCCTGTTTCGCCGACTTCGGTCACGATGTCGTCTGTATCGACAAGGACCAGTCGAAGATCGATCGCCTGCACGATGGGGTGATGCCGATCTACGAGCCGGGGCTCGCCGCGCTGGTCGGCAGCAACGTGCAGGCGGGCCGCCTTTCGTTCACTACCGATCTTGCCGAGGGCATTCGCGGCGCAGATGCGATCTTCATCGCAGTCGGCACGCCTTCGCGCCGCGGTGACGGCCACGCCGACCTCTCGTTCGTCTACGCGGTCGCGCGCGAGGTGGGCGAGGCGCTCGAAGGCGATGCGGTCGTGGTCACGAAGTCGACCGTGCCGGTCGGCACCGGCGACGAGGTTGAGCGGATCCTGCGAGACAGCGGCACCCCGCACCGCGTGGCGGTCGTCTCCAATCCCGAATTTCTGCGCGAAGGCGCCGCGATCGGCGATTTCAAGCGTCCCGATCGTATCGTCCTCGGCGTCGAGGACGATTTCGGGCGCGAGGTGATGCAGGAAGTCTATCGGCCGCTGTTCCTCAACGAATCGCCGATCCTGTTCGTCTCGCGCCGTTCCGCCGAACTCATCAAGTACGCCGCGAACGCCTTCCTCGCGACCAAGATCACTTTCATCAACGAGATGGCGGACTTGTGCGAGAAGGTCGGCGGCAACGTCCAGGACGTGGCGCGCGGGATCGGGCTCGATGGCCGTATTGGCTCGAAGTTCCTGCACGCCGGGCCGGGCTATGGCGGCTCGTGCTTCCCCAAGGACACGCTGGCCCTGCTCAAGACCGCCGAGGACTATGACAGTCCGGTGCGTATCGTCGAGGCGGTCGTGAAGGTCAACGAAAGTCGCAAGCGGGCGATGGGGCGCAAGGTCATCGAGGCGCTCGGCGGCCCAGAGGCGGCGCGCGGCAAGCGCGTGGCGCTGCTGGGGCTGACGTTCAAGCCCAACACCGACGATATGCGGGATTCGCCTGCCATCGCGGTCGCACAGACGCTGGAAGATGCCGGTGTCGCCGTTGCGGCCTACGACCCCGAGGGCATGGAGCAGGCGCGGCCGCTGATGCCGGGTGTGGAGATGCACAAGGGCACTTACGAGGCGATCGAAGGAGCCGATGCGGTGGTGATCGCCACCGAGTGGGATGCGTTCCGCGCGCTCGACTTCCAGCGCGTGCGTCAACTCGCCAAGGCGCCGGTGCTGGTGGATCTGCGCAACATCTACAAGCCCGACGCGGTTCGTGCGCTTGGCTTCAGCTATTCGTCGGTCGGGCGCGAATAACCGATCTGCGCTGCCGGCAGTGTTCCGTCCGCATAGCGCGAGAGGGGGCACTGTACGGCAGGCAGCGCTGCGTGCATCCGGGTGATGCGGTCCTTGACCGACCCATGCGTTGGGTCAGAGAAGATCCAGCCCAACGGGCGCTTGCGAAAGCGCACCCAGAACTGCAGCCCGCGCTCCACATCGTAACCGGCACACTTGGCCAGCGCCATTCCCAGAAGATCGGCCTGTTCTTCCTGCTGACGGATCGCCGTGACGTTATGCAGGTCGCGATGGTGGTCAATCACATGCCCGAACTCGTGTCCCAGCAGGAGGGCGAGTTCATCGTCGTTGTGCATCCCGGCAATGGTGTCGGTCCCGATGGCGACATTGCGGGCATCGCTCTGAAGGTCGAGGCCGCCCGTTGTTTCGACAATGGCCTTGCCTGCGCAGGCCCGCTGTGCCGTGACTTTCAGGTCCCGTGTCCCGGTGCCGCGAATGACGGAAATTGAAATGCTATGCCCTTCAGGAATCTTGGAAAACTGGTCAAGTAATGCATCGGATAACAGAGCGGGGTCAGGGATGTTCGCCTTGATCTTGGCGATCGGAACGCCATCTATCGCTGCGATGTCATCGCCGATCTGCATTCCTGCGCGTGCAGCTGGACTATCGGGGGCAACGGATACCACTTGTGGCATCTCGCCCATATGGACAGTTGCGTATAGTTGTTTCCAGAGCTTGCTCTGGTAAGCCTCGCGGTTATCTGTTGATATACCTATATCTGTGGAAGTACGCGTGCATAATCCAGCGGCCTGATTTTTAAGTTTCCAGCTTATAACGTTAACTCTATTCATGTATTCATGAATTAGTATTGGCCATGGGTGTTGTTCTGTGTTGTTGGCATATGCGCGATTTTCGGCTGGCGCGGTGATTAATGCCAATGTAATGATAAATTTTATGGACGATGATTTCACTTTGGAACCGTCGCATTATTTGTTGCGTTGCGTTGTGCGGTGCAGTATATATATTGCTCCGGAATACGTCCAGCATTGGGTACTAATGGAGGCGCCCCATGAAATTTGGTAAGATTCTCACCTCGGTTGCTGCAGTTGGCCTGGTTGCCGCTCCGGCGATCGCACAGGCCGGCACCAAGGCTTCGTCGGCCATGCCGGTTCGTGCCTCGGCCTCGGTCAAGGGCAGCCACAAGGCAAGCGGCGGCACGTTCGTGCTCGCTGGTCTTGGTGTCGCTGCGGCGGCTGGCGGTATCTATGCCGCCACCAAGAGCCACCACCATGACAACAAGTCGGACGGCGCTCAGTAAGGCTCCTTAGCCTTCTGTTTGCCGACCGATAACGGTTGGAATAGCCTCGGTTGCTTTGAGTGGCCGAGGCTATTTTTTTGCGCATGCCACTTGCAGTACAGTCGGCCGCATCGCCGCAAAGCGAGTAACGGACCTTTCGCTTCCCCGAAATTGTTGCGCCTGTGGAGTGCAAACGTCTCGCCTAGCTGTTAGGCGTTTTCCATTAAGGCTCGCGCGACGGGCTTTTGCTGATGAGGTGCCTTGTGCCGTCCAATCCCATTCCCGTTCCGGGCGCCGGCACAGTTCCGCTGCAGCCGAGGCGTCGCGCCGATATCGGTCCGCGTGGAAGGCCTGGCGGTGCGGTTCAGGCAGCGGTCGCACAGCCCCAGCTGACTTATCTGGCAATTACGATTGCCGTTTCGCTGCTTCCGCCACAATTCGCGCTGAATCTGGGAGCGGTGTTGCCGCTGTACCGCTTCTTCCTGCTGGCCGCGATCCCTTGGCTGGCCTTTGATCTCGTAAAGGGGCGTGCCCCTGTACGAAATGTCGACTTGCTGATCCTGGCCCTGTGTGGCTGGATTTTCTTGTCGGTCGCCGTTGTCCAGGGGCTCGATCATGCGGTGAACTCGGGCGGATCCATGGCAGTGGACATTGGCGTCGCTTATTGTCTGGCAGCGTGGAATATCCGCAGCCTCCGAGATGTGAGGCGTTTGCTGGTGATGATCGCCATCCCGTATTTCCTCGCGACGGTGTTCATGCCGCTGGAATCGGTTACGCGGCATTACATTGTGCAGCCATTGGCGGTTAAGGTCGCCGGCAATGCGCAAATGAACATCGATACGTATGACTCTCCAGACAAGCTCATGCGCTTCGGACTTCTGCGTGCAATGGGGCCGTGGGCTCACCCGATTCTGGCCGGTCTGATCCTCAGCAGCCTGCTGCCTTTCGCCTGGCGCGGGTCCATGCGCGGATGGCCTCGTACGATGCTGATGGTGAGTGGCCTGTTCTCGCTGTTTTCGATCAGTTCTTCGGCATTCTTCGCGTTGTTCGTCCAGGCTGTCTTGATGATATACGACCGGCTCGTCCGCAAGGTGCCGCAGTTGAGTTGGTCCAAGTTTTTCTGGGCCGCGATCATTTTTGCGATCGCCGCCGAAGTGGGGACCAAGCGCGGGCTCTGGGGTATGCTGCAGATGGCGGCGCTCAACGGCGGAAGCGCCTACTATCGCACCCTGATCTGGCGGTATGGCTCTGCCAGCGTCGTCAACCACCCCTGGTTCGGCGTCGCCTGGGGGCCTTGGCAGCACGAGTCGTGGATGACCGATTCCATCGACAACTATTGGTTGAACGTTGCAGTGCAGTTCGGTTTTCCTGCGGTCGTTTTCGCTCTGGCCGTGCCGGTTGCCACGATCGTCTCGCTGATCCGGTCTGCCCGTAGCGAGCGGGGGCCGGATCGCGATCTGGTCGTGGCTGCGGCAATCAGCCTTGCGGTGCTGGTGTTCGGGCTTATCAGCGTGTCTGTCTGGCTGAACGCGCAGGTCTGGCTGTCCGTGCTCATGGGGGTGTGCGCCGCAATTGCCCGTATTGCCAAGGGCCGCCGCCCGGTACGTCGGCCTGTGCCTG
Organism: Novosphingobium sp. BAM6; assembly: GCF_057784955.1. Taxonomy (NCBI): domain Bacteria; kingdom Pseudomonadati; phylum Pseudomonadota; class Alphaproteobacteria; order Sphingomonadales; family Sphingomonadaceae; genus Novosphingobium; species Novosphingobium sp. BAM6. The sequence continues at coordinate 614,525 of NZ_JBYNTR010000002.1, forward strand.
GCAATCGATAGATCGTCCGCGCTGCGTGCGCAGGACATTCCAGTATCAGCCGTTCAAAGAGGGGAACCACATTGAAGATTGTCATTTTCGGGATCGGGTATGTCGGACTGACGTCAGCGGCCTGTCTGATCAACGATGGGCACGATGTGACCGGTATCGATATCAGCGCCAGCAAGGTCGCTCAGGTCAATGCGGGTAAAAGCCCGATCTTCGAGCCCGGCCTTGAAGAGCTGTTGGCAAAGGGGGTCACCGAAGGTCGTCTGCGCGCCAGCCAGGAGGTTGGCGATCACTTGCGCGATGCGGATATCGCCATCGTGTGCGTCGGTACGCCCAGCGCGGTCGATGGCTCCCATAACATGGGTTTCATCGCCGAGGTCTCCCGGCAGATCGCAGTCGCAGTCGCGCCGCTGGACCGGGCAGGAAACCCGCTTACGGTCATGTACCGTTCGACAATGCGCCCCGGTTCTATCGACCGGCTGATCGCGCCGATCTTCCGCAACTTCCTCGGCGGCGACGAAGGTGTGGTGGAACTGGTCTACAATCCCGAGTTCCTGCGGGAATCGACTGCCATCAAGGATTATTACGCCCCCCCCAAGATCGTGGTGGGAACCCGCGACGGGACGCTGAGCGCGAATGTAGCGCGTCTCTATGCCGGTATCGATGCGCCGACGTTCGTCGTCGGTTATCGGGAGGCCGAAATCACCAAGTTCGTCGACAACACGTTCCATGCGCTGAAAGTGGCCTTCGCCAACGAACTGGGCCGCATCTGCGATGCCGAGGGCGTAAGCGCTGCGCAGGTCCATGAAATCTTCGTGGCGGATACGAAGCTCAACATTTCGCCGTACTATCTTCGTCCGGGCGGCGCCTTTGGTGGTTCCTGCCTGCCCAAGGACGTTCGCGCGCTCACGTACCTCTCGAACGAGGCCGGGGCGCAGACCTTCGTCGTTGATGCAATCATGCGGTCCAACGAAGCGCACAAGCTGTTCATTTTCGAACGGTCGATCAATGGACTGGCCCCGGGCGCGAAAGTGCTGCTCAACGGCCTGGCTTTCAAGAAGAACAGCGATGATCTGCGGGAAAGCCCGAATGTCGATCTGGCTCGCCGCCTTCTGAATGCGGGCTACGATCTGAAGATCTGGGATCCGCAGATCAAGCCGGACGCGCTGACCGGGCAAAACCTGGGTTACAGCTTCGCGCACCTGCCGGAGATGGATAGCCTGATGGTGTGGGACAAGGCGGAACTGGCGTCTGCCGGGTTCGCAAGAGTCATCGATGCCCGCGGCAATGCCGCAGATCTGGGTCTTGCCGATGTCGACACCCTCAAGGTTCACGACTTTTATTGAGCTGGCAGCATCGGCGCGCGCGGAATGTTCGTCCGAGGCGTGCCGGCGCTGGAACCTCCCGATCGTGACCGTGCAGGCACGGTAACGGCGGTTGGCGGATGATGACGGCAGGCTGGGGAGTTTCTGCGAGGATGCAGGGCATTTCATGAAAAAGCATCTGCAGAATTTCTCTTACATGTTTTTCGTGCAGGTTGCGAATTATGCGTTTCCGCTTGTCACGATCCCACTTGTTTCGCGCATATTCGGGCCGTCCAATATTGGCTTGATCAATTACGTCGCAGCGATAGTCAGCTATTTCGCTTTGGCGGTGAACTATAGCTTCAATTATACCGGTGTGCGCCGCCTGGCGAAGGGGGAGGCGGATGCCGAGAAGGTTTTCTCGGCCATATTCATGTCGCAGGTTTACATCTTTTCGCTGTGTCTCGTGATTTTCGCGGCGATGACCTGGATGTTCGACGATCTCCGGAACAACATGGGGCTGGCCTGGGCAACCTTCCTGACCTGCCTGGCCATGCTGTTCAATCAGGTCTGGTTCCTGCAGGCAAAAGGCGATTTCAGGACGATTGCCCTGATCTCCTTTGCGGCCAAGGCTGCCACTTTTGCGCTGATCCTGTTGGTCATCAGGGCGCCCAAAGATGTCGTTACCTATGTCCTGATTCTCAATGGGGCGGCCGTCGTCTCCGGGCTGTTCGGCCTTATCGTCGTCTTGCGCAAATACCGGATAAGATTGGCGATCCCTCCTGCCTCCGAGTGCCTGAAGATGATCGGCGAGGACAAGATCCTGTTTTTCTCCGCCGTATCGACTAGCCTGTACACCTCGGGAGGGATCGTGCTTCTGGGCGCTTTTTCCGGGGTCCAGGAGATCGGCTATTACTCCTCGGCGCAAAAACTGATCGACGTCATCCGCACTGTGGCGCTTAATCCGTTCTTCCAGATCCTGTTTCCGATCCTTTCGGCAAGCGTGAGCCGGGATCGCGAGGGTGCTTTGAAGGTCATCAGGCTGTACATGCCGGTTTTCGTTCTTTTCAGCATCGGCCTGCTGATCGGCATGCTGCTGTTCGGGAAACTGATGATTTCGGTCATTTTCGGTCAGGCGTTTCTCCCTGCGTTGCCGACCTTCCTCGTCCTGTCTTTCGGCTTGATCGCGGTCTTCTACGGCTTGCTGGTCGGTGGGCAGGTCATGCTCAATCTGGGGTATGACAGGGCCTTCCTGAATATCCAGATCGTGGTGTCGGTCGTGAGCCTGATCGCGAACTATTTCGTGCTGCCACGCGGCGGTGGCATGACCACGGCTATCGTGTGGTCCACTGCGGAAATCGTGATGTCGCTCTCGCAGGTTATCTTCCTCAAGCGGGCGGGTGTCACGCTGTTCGAGCGGGATGCATTCCGCCTTGCGTCCCTGCGCAGGTTGCCCGGCCGGCTGCTGCACAAAGGGGAGAGCCATGCTTAGGCGGTTTGCAAAACTGGCCGATGCGCTGGCGATCTTTGCCGAAAAGGAGGGGACGCTACCCGTCCCGCAATGGCTGGAGATCAATCCAGCCTGCGCGATGCCGGAAGAGGGGTATCTCGTCCCCAAGACGATCTGGATGTACTGGGACAGCTTGGAAGTTCCCGAACTCGTCGAGGTGTGCCGACGGCGGGTGCAGGAACTATGCCCCGATTATCGTCTGCATTTTCTGAACGCGCAGACCTTGGGAGACTATATCACGCTGCCAGAGGTTCGCGTGGATCTTCCCAAGGCGAACTATGCCGACCTCGTCAGGTTTGCGCTGCTGGCGCAATACGGAGGTTTCTGGCTCGATGCCAGCGTACTGCTGCTTACGGATCTGGACTGGATCGTCTCGCGGATGCGGGGGCAGGAGGCGTTTCTGTTCTATTCCGATGAATGCACGCAGGATCTGTCGCGCCCGATCTCCGAAAACTGGATGATCGCGGCCCCCCGGCACAGCCCGTTCATGCAGGAGTGGCTGGAGGAGTATTCCCGCTGCCTGGCATCGGAGGATCCCAAGCGCTACTACAGCACTCTCGATAACTACGAATACCACGTACAGAATTTGACAAAGCCGGAATATTTGCTGCCGTATGTGTCGGCCATCGTTGTGCTGAACAGGCGCAAATGCAATATTCTGTACGTTTCTTCGGCGTCGTCCGGGCACTACTTCAATTACAAGTACCGCTGGAACGATCTGAAGATCGCGCTGCGCCTTCTGGTCAGGCCTCGGCTCGATACCGATTCCCTGCGGCTCATAAAATTCAACTCCACTGTCAGAAAGGCCAGTGAGTGGCTGATCGCCAGGCGCCTGTTTCGTCGGAACAGTGAGGTCGGACAGTACCTGCGCCGCTGAGCCTGCTCTGTGCTGTGGGCAGATTCGACAGGTCGCCCCGGTGTGCGCCGGGGCCATCGGCCTGATCGGGCCTGTTCGCGAACGGGCCGAAAGCCTCCTGTGGATGCAGGAGGCGTATTCAACAAAGCTCAATCCAGGTTCGGACGGAGCCAGCGTTCGGCAACTTTCAGGTCCATCCCGCGACGTGTCGCATAGTCTTCCAGCTGGTCGCGGCCGATGCGCGCAACGCCGAAGTACTGGCTGTCCGGGTGGCCGAAGTAGAAGCCCGAGACCGCCGAGGTCGGCAGCATCGCCTGGCTTTCGGTCAGGGTGATCCCGGCGTTATCCTGCGCCTTCAGCAGATCGAACAGGATGGGTTTCAGCGAGTGATCCGGGCAGGCCGGATAACCGGGGGCGGGACGGATGCCGCGATATTCCTCGCGGATCAGCGCCTCGTTGGTGAACTGCTCGTCGGGTGCATAGCCCCACAGCCTGGTGCGCACATGTTGGTGCAGCTTCTCGGCAAAGGCCTCGGCGAAGCGGTCGGCCAGTGCCTTGAGCAGGATGTCCGAATAGTCGTCGTGCGCGGCCTTGAAGCGTGCGATGTGTTCATCGATGCCGTGGATGCCCACCGCGAAGCCGCCCAGCCAGTCGTTGCCTGCCGGATCGATGAAGTCGGTGAGGCAGAAGTTGGCGCGGCCCCGGCTCTTCTTGAACTGCTGGCGCAGGAAGGGCAGGCGGACCTCGCCGAGTTGGCCGTCTTCCAGCACCACATCGTCGCCCTCGGCACGGGCGGGCCAGAAGGCGCAGACGCCCTTGGCGGTCAGCCACTTTTCGGCAACGATCTTGTCCAGCATCGCCAGCGCATCGGCATGGAGGCTGCGCGCGCTCTCGCCCACCACCTCGTCATCGAGGATCGCCGGGTAATTGCCTGCCAGCTCCCACGAGCGGAAGAACGGCGTCCAGTCGAAGGTCTCGATCAGGTCCGTGAGGCTCCAGTCCTCGAAGACGTGAAGGCCGGGCGCGAGCGGCGCAGCGGGCTTGAGCGCGAAGTCCGCCGGGAACCTGTTCGCGCGCGCTTCGGCAATGGGGAGCAGGTCGCTCTGACCCTTGCCCTCACGGGCGATACGGACCTTCTCGTATTCGTCGGCCACGCTCGCCTTGAAGCCTTCGGCCTGCGTGTCGGACAGCAGCTGCGAGGCTACGCCCACCGCGCGGCTGGCATCGAGAACGTGGACCACCGGGCCTTCGTAGGCCGGATCGATGCGCAGCGCGGTGTGGACCTTCGAGGTCGTCGCGCCGCCGATCAGCAGCGGAATGCTCATCCCGGCGCGCTGCATTTCCTCGCCCACCGTCACCATCTCGTCGAGCGAGGGGGTGATGAGGCCGGAAAGGCCGATGATGTCGGCATCGTGCTCGACCGCCGATTCGAGGATTTTGCTCCACGGCACCATGACGCCAAGGTCGATCACCTCGTAGCCGTTGCACTGGAGCACGACGCCGACGATGTTCTTGCCGATATCGTGGACGTCGCCCTTCACGGTCGCCATGATGATCCGGCCCTTGGCCTTGGTCTTGGCGTCCTTTTCCGCTTCGATGAAGGGGATCAGGTGGGCGACGGCCTTCTTCATGACGCGGGCGGACTTGACCACCTGCGGCAGGAACATCTTGCCCGAACCGAACAGGTCGCCGACCACGTTCATGCCGCCCATCAGCGGGCCTTCGATCACCTCGATCGGGCGACCGCCGGCAGCAGCGATGGCGGCGCGGGCCTCTTCGGTATCCTCGACCACATAGGCATCGATCCCGCGCACCAGCGCATGCTCGATGCGCTTGGTCACGTCCCAGCCGCGCCATTCCTCGGCGGCCTTTTCGGCGACGACATCCTTGCCCTTGTAGCTTTCGGCCAGCTCGATCAGACGCTCGGTAGAGGTCTTGCCGTCCTCGCCCACACCGGGGCGGCGCATCATGATGACGTCTTCGCACGCCTCGCGCAAAGCCGGATCGATCTGGTCATAGACGTCGAGTTGCCCTGCGTTGACGATCGACATGTCGAGGCCCGCAGGGATCGCGTGATACAGGAACACCGAGTGCATTGCGCGGCGCACCGTCTCGTTGCCGCGGAAGCTGAACGAGAGGTTCGACAGGCCGCCCGAGAAGTGGACGTGCGGGCAGCGCGCGCGGATTTCGGCGACAGCCTCGATGAAGTCCAGCCCGTAGCGATCATGCTCCTCGATGCCGGTGGCGACCGCGAAGACGTTGGGATCGAAGATGATGTCCTCGGGCGGGAAGCCGATGCCGACGAGCAGCTTGTAGGCGCGCTCGCAGATCTCGATCTTGCGCTCCTTGGTGTCGGCCTGCCCGGTCTCGTCGAAGGCCATCACCACCACGGCGGCGCCGTAGTCCATGCAAAGGCGGGCATGGTGGAGGAAGGCTTCCTCGCCTTCCTTCATCGAGATCGAGTTGACGATCGGCTTGCCTGACACGCACTTGAGGCCCGCCTCAATGACCTCCCACTTCGAGCTGTCGACCATCACCGGCACCCGCGCGATGTCGGGCTCGGCGGCGAGCAGCTTGAGGTAGGTGGTCATCGCCACAACGGCGTCGAGCAGGCCCTCGTCCATGTTGACGTCGATCACCTGCGCGCCGTTCTCGACCTGCTGGCGGGCGACCTCGATGGCGGCGGGATAGTCGCCTGCCATGACCAGCTTCTTGAACTTGGCCGAGCCGGTGACGTTGGTGCGCTCGCCGATGTTGACGAAACGGGCGCCGGAAGAAGAAGGATTGGTCATGGTCGGTCCAGAATAAGAAGGTTCAGCCTGCCGCAGCAGGCAGAAGGTCGCGGGCAGTGAGGTCGCAGGCCAGCACATAGTCGTCATGTTCGACGCTGCCCACAAGGAAACGGCGCGAGCCGATCGTTTCGAAGCCCTGACGGGCATAGAACGCCAGCGCGCGGACGTTCTTCGCATTCACGCCCAGCAGCAGGCGGCGATGACCTTGCGCACCTGCGAGTGCGGCAGCCATCAGCGCCTTGCCAAGGCCGGAGCCCTGCATGCGGGTGAGCGTGTAGATGCGCTTGAGTTCGATATCGCCATCCCGCGCCTGGTCGATCTCCGGCGGGCAGAGCAGCGCATAGCCGAGCGGGCAACCGGTCGCGGTGTCCTCACCCAGCCAGATGCGCCCGCCCTTGGCCAGATAGCCGCGATAGGCTGCCGCGCTGTGCCCGTCGCGGCAGAACGCCAGTATGTCGGCGCGCTGGAGCAGCCCGGCATAAGTCTCCAGAATGGCCGCGCTGCCTACCAGCGCGATCGCTTCCAGATCGTCTTCAAGGTTGGGCTCACCAACCTCTCGCACCTGCCAGCCGTTGATATCGAACATCGCGAAAGGCTCGATCAGGCGGGCATGATGAAGGGTTCAAGGCCCGCCAGACGCGTCACCGGTTCAAGGCGCGGCAACTGGCGCGAGGGGAGGCCCGCCACCTTCTGCGCGATCGCGCCGATGTGCGCAGGCGTCGAGCCGCAGCAGCCGCCCAGCACGTTGACCTGGCCTGCGACCGCCCATTCGCCGACGAAGCCTGCCGTCGTCTCGGGCATCTCGTCATAGGCGCCCAGTTCGTTGGGAAGCCCGGCGTTGGGGTAGATCATGATCGCGCAGTCGGCGATTTCGGACAGCGTCTTCACGTGAGGGCGCAGCTGGGTGGCGCCGAACGAGCAGTTCAGTCCGATGGTCAGCGGACGGGCATGGCGTACCGCGTGCCAGAACGCCTCGACCGTGTGGCCCGAGAGGTTGCGGCCCGAAAGGTCGGTCAGCGTCATCGACAGCATGATCGGCACTTCGCGGTCCAGTTCCTGCTCCAGATGGCGCACTGCCATGATCCCGGCCTTGGCGTTGAGCGTGTCGAAAACCGTCTCGATCAGGATGAAGTCCGCGCCGCCCTCGACCAGCGCGGCGGCCTGCTCCTTGTAGACATCGACGAGAAAGTCCCAGTCGATCTCGCGATAGCCCGGATCGTTGACGTCGGGGCTGAGCGAGAGCGTCTTGTTGGTCGGCCCGATCGCACCGGCCACGAAGCGGGGGCGCCCATCCTTGGCCTGGAACTCGTCCGCCAGCTTGCGCGCGAGCTTGGCCGATTCGAGGTTGATCTCGCGCACCAGATGCTCGGCGCCGTAGTCGGCCTGGCTGATGCGGTTGGCCGAGAAGGTATTGGTCTCGGCAATGTCCGCGCCTGCCTCGAAGTAGGCGCGGTGGATCGCCTCGGGCACTTCGGGCTTGGTCAGCGCGAGGATGTCGTTGTTGCCCTTCTGCTCGTGGCTGAGGCCAAGGTTGCCCGCATAGTCGGCTTCCGAGAGCTTCCAGTTCTGGATCTCGGTGCCGAAGGCGCCATCGGTGATGAGGATGCGCTTGGCAGCCTCGGCGAGGAAGGTTTCACGCGCGCTCATGCCGCATTCTCCGTCAGGGTCTCTTGGGGACGCACGCCCAGCAGCTGGCAGATCGCATAGGCCTGCTCGGCGCGGTTGAGCGTATAGAAGTGATAGTCGCGCACACCGCCTTCGTAGAGGCGCTTGCACAGGTCCGCTGCCGCCACGGCGGCGACGAGGGCGCGCGGGCCGGGGCGTTCGTCGAGCCCGTCGAACATCGTCTCCAGCCACGCCGGGATTTCGGTATTGCCCGACATGCGGCGGATCGCGGCGAAATTCGTCACCGGCATGATGCCCGGCAGGATCGGCGCGTCGATGCCTGCTGCCAGCACCTTGTCGAGAAAGCGGAAGTAGGCGTCGGTCGAATAGAAGAACTGCGTGATCGCGCGGTTTGCTCCGGCATCGAGCTTGCGCTTCAGGTTGTCGAGATCGCTCTGGGCGCTCAGCGCCTCGGGGTGAACCTCGGGGTAGGCGGCGACCGAAATGTCAAAGTCATGGCGGCGGCGCAGGCCCGCCACGAGGTCGGCCGCGCCGGTGTAGCCATCGGGGTGGGGCACGAAACGGCCGCCGTCCGACGGCGGCGGGTCGCCGCGCAGGGCGACGATATGGCGCACGCCCGCGTTCCAGTACTGGTCGGCGATCTCGTCGATCTCGGCCTTGCTGGCGCCCACGCAAGTCAGGTGCGCAGCGGCGGGAATGCCGGTCTCGCTGGCGATGCGGGCCACGGTCGCATGCGTGCGTTCGCGCGTGGTGCCGCCTGCGCCGTATGTCACCGAGACGAAGCTGGGCGCCAGCGGAGCAAGCTGGCCGATGGCGTCCCACAGCTGTTCTTCCATCTTCGCCGTCTTGGGCGGGAAGAATTCGAACGAGACGGAAACGTCACCGGGCAGGTCCGCAAACAGCGGTCCCGCGGGCAGCGGCGCGGTGGCATTCATCGGGGTATGACCTTCCTGTTGTCGTCGGCGTCGGCACTGTGTTCAGGTGCAGGCGCATCGGGGAGCCGCGTCGCGGTCCAGATCTTCACGGTAAGCGGATCGCCGGGCAGGGCGACCGGCAGCTCGGGTGCGAACCCGGCGGTTTCGAGCAGGTCGCGCATCTGATCGTCGGTAAAGCCGAGGCGCGCGTGGGCATGGGTTTCGCGCAGATCCTCGCGCTCGTGCGCGGCCAGATCGACCACGGCGATACGCCCGTCTGCGCGGAGCACGCGTGCGGCTTCGCCCAGCACGGTGGCGGGCTGCTGCGCGAAATGGAGCACCTGATGGAACGTGACCGTATCGAACGAGGCGGTGGCAAACGGCAGGTCGGTGAAATCGCCCTGCACCAGATCGAGCTTGTCGGACGGCAGTTCCTGCAAGCGCGCGCGGGCGAGGCGCAGCATGTCCGGGCTCTTGTCGAGCCCGGTCACGCGGCGTGCGCGCGGCGCCAGCAATTGCGCGATGCGACCCGTGCCGGTGCCGACGTCGAGCAGGGCGCCGAGTGCGCCTTCTTCATTCTTTACGCTGTTCCTGGCCAAGCCGCCGGACATGAGCGCGGCGCACAAGGCCTGCTCTACCGGCTCATCTGCACCATGAAGTGCGCGTAAAGTGTCCCATTCCGAAGCGTGTCTTGCAAAATATGCCTCTGCACTTGCTTCCCTTGCACTTCGAATCGCCGCGAGTTGACGGCGATCTTCGGCGCAGCGGGTCGAAAAGCCGATGTCCTCTGCCTCTGCCGCCGCCAGGAGCTGGGCGGTCGCCGGGCCGAGACTGCCGACGCTGCGGTTGTGTTCGCGGCTCTCGTGAATTGCGCTGCGCAGGAACACCCAGCTGCCCTCGCGGCGCCGCTCGGCAAGGCCTGCATCGCAGAGAATCCGGATGTGGCGTGATACTCGCGGCTGGCTCTGGTCGAGCACCAGCGCAAGCTCTCCGACCGCCAGCTCCATATGCGCCAGCAGACGCATGATGCGCAGGCGGGTGGGTTCCGCCAGAGCGCGAAGAAGGGGGTCGATGTGCATGGCTTGCATATAAAGATATCTTTATATGTGCGCAAGTCCTAGGCGGCAGGCGGTTTTGCCCCCCCATCATTCCCATTTGCGTTGCACCATCGTCTCGTCTAAAGACTGGCACCGCAGGCTTGCCTGTAAGCGTTGGCCTATGCGCCAAACAATGCAAGGGGATTCGCATGAAGAAGATTGCTCTGGCCGCGTTCGCGTCGGCTGCCGTTCTTTCGCTCGCTGCTTGTGGTTCGGAAGCTCCGACCGACGCATCGACCGAGTCGGTTGAGACCGCACCGGAAGAAATGATGACCGGTGACGCCACCGACGCACCGACCGAGGCTGCGACCGAGGCGATGTAATCCGCAAAGGGGGCCGTCCCTCGCCCACAAGGCGAAGCGGCCTCCATTGCTACACCGGAAATTATCGAATTTTTTCGATAGCTTCCGGCCTGTTTCGGCAGGAAAAAGCCCTCCCCTGACGGGAGGGTTTTTTATTTGCATGGGGCATTTTCGGCGGGCATCACTTGCGCCATGGCCGATACCCTCAAGATCACTCTTGCACAGTTGAACCAGTCGGTCGGCGATATCGCCGGTAACGCTGCGTCGGTGCTGGAGGCGAGGGCGAAATCGCCCGATTCGGACCTTGTGGTCTTTCCCGAACTTCACCTGATCGGCTACCCTGCTGAGGATCTGATCCTCAAGCCGTCGCTGATCGAACGCGCGGCGGCCCAGCTCCAGACCTTGGCCGAAGCTACCGCGCAGCCCGGCCCGGCCTTGCTGGTGGGCTCTGCCTTCGTGCTCGATGGTGCGTTGCACAACGGGGTGGCCTTGCTTGATCAGGGGCGCGTTTCGGCGGTCCGGCTGAAACACGAACTGCCCAATTACGGCACCTTCGACGAGATGCGGCTGTTCCAGCCAGGCCCTCTGCCCGAGCCGGTGATCCTGCGCGGCACGATGCTGGGCGTGCCCATCTGCGAGGATATCTGGCGCCCCGAAGTGTGCCGCCATCTGGCCGACTTCGGCGCCGAGATGCTCGTGTGCATCAACGGCAGCCCTTACGAGATCAACAAGGACGCGCTGCGAATCGAAGGCGTGGCCAAGCGCCGGGCGGTCGATACCAACCTGCCGCTGGCCTATCTCAACCGCGTGGGCGGGCAGGACGAACTGGTGTTCGACGGGGCCAGCTTCGTAGTGAACGGCGATGGCGCGCTGGCGGTGCAGATGGCCGACTGGCGCGAGCAGGTGGTGCAGACCAACTGGACGCGTACCGCGCAAGGCTGGCGCTGTGACCGGGGAAGGATTGAGGCCCTGGCGACGCATCCTGAGGATATCTACTGCGCGATGGTCGTCTCGCTGCGGGACTATGTGGAGCGCAACGGGTTTCCCGGTGTCGTGCTGGGCCTGTCCGGCGGGATCGATTCGGCAACCTGTGCGGCGATTGCCGTCGATGCGCTGGGGCCGGACCGGGTCTGGGGGGTGATGATGCCTTCGCGCTTCACCAGCGCCGAAAGTCTTGAGGATGCCGCCGAATGTGCCCGGCGTCTCGGCATCCGCTATACCGTGCTGCCGATTGGCGACGGCGTGGACGGGTTTGACGCGATGCTCGGCACCGTGTTCGACGGTCTTGCCCGCAACGAGGCCGAGGAAAATTTGCAATCGCGTATTCGCGGCACGGCGCTGATGGCGCTGTCGAACAAGTTCGGGCCGATGGTGCTGACCACCGGCAACAAGAGCGAGATGAGCGTCGGTTTCGCGACGATCTACGGCGACATGGCGGGCGGCTACAATCCGCTCAAGGATGCCTACAAGATGACAGTGCGCTCGATCGCGCAGTGGCGCTGCGGGCAGGTGCCCAGAGTGCAAGCCGCTCGTGCTCAGGCTGGCGGGATGGCAGAGGTCGAAGGCGCCCCGATTCCCGAGCGGATCTTCACCAAGCCGCCCAGCGCCGAACTGCGCGCCGACCAGCGCGATTCGGATACGCTGCCGCCCTACGAAGTGCTCGACCCGATCCTCCTCGGGCTGGTCGAGCATGACAAGAGCGTCGAGCAGCTGGTGGGCGAGGGCTTCGAGCGCGATCTCGTTCAGCAGGTCGAGCGTCTGCTCCACCGCGCCGAATTCAAGCGTCGGCAGGCCGCGCCGGGCGTGAAGTTGACCGCCCGCAACTTCGGCCGTGACAGGCGCTATCCGATCACGCACGCCTTTCGGAGCGGGTGACGTATCGGCAGGTTGCCGACAACGGGCCAGCTCGACAGCGCAGCGCTTCGCGATCCTGCCGGGGCCATACAGAGAGGGCGCGATCGAGGCGGCGCACACCCATCCCGATGTTCTGGCGATGTGGAAGCGCTACGCGGCCGTCTGCGATTATGTGCCGTTTGGAGAGCTTCCCGAAGCGCAGGACCTGTTTGCGCAGTTCGAACCCATCGACCTGACCTGATCCGCCGTCTCCGGTCCTGGCGCCGACCGGACGGTCAGCCAGCAATCCTTTGTTACGAACCTGCATTTCGTCGCACGTCCTGCACTGCACGCACACGTTTCGCGCCGCAGCAAAACTTTGTAACGCAATACACATGGCGCAGACAGATCGTTGCACCAGATAGTGTGGGAAGGGCGCCATTGTGCGGCGCACCATGAAACACCGTTCGGAGATCCTGACATGCGACAGTTTGACGAACTCAAGCAACGCAACGCCACCGAAAGCCTGCGCTCGACGCTGCTGCTGCTGCTGTTCGGGCTTGGCACACTGGGCTTCCTGGTCGCCGCCGACCACCCGCAGTGGTTCTCGATTCGCCCCGCCAGCGGCAGCTCGTTCGCGATGTCGCAGGCGGTTGCCAGCGAGGCACGCGAAGCGCCATGATGCCTGTCATGTCCTTTGAAGTTCCCGGAGGCGCTCCCTCGTGATCGTGACTGCCCATCCCCGCGTGGGGACATTCCTGAAGCAGATCGCCGCGCCGCTTGGCCTGCTGTTCGTCTGGGACGTGCTGGTCACGGTGACGTACTTTACCGTGCCGTTCACCGCGCCGGACCTGCCGCTGACCCTGTTCGGTACGGCGGTGGCGCTGGTGCTCGGTTTCCGCAGCAATTCGGCCTACAACCGCTGGTGGGAAGGGCGCGGGCTGTGGGGGCTGATGATCAACGCCAGCCGCAACCTGTTGCGCGGCGTGATCAACTTCATGCCCGATCCCGAAGCTGCCGAGATGAAGCGCCGTATCGCGAAGACGCAGATCGCCTACGTCAACGCGCTGCGCTGCCAGTTGCGCCGCCTCAAGCCCGATGACGAAGTGCGCTCGCGCCTGCCCGAGGCTGACGCCGATGCCGCGCTCGCCAAGACCAACGTCGCCAACGCCCTGCTCAACGAGATCGGTCGCGAGATCGACGAGGCGCGGCGCATGGGCTGGATCGACACCATCCAGCAAAACCGCCTCGAATCGGTGCTGATCGACATCGCCAACTCGCAAGGCGGGATGGAGCGGCTCAAGAACACGCCGCTGCCCAACCAGTACCGCTTCTTCCCGACCTTCTTCACCCACCTGTTCTGCGTGCTGCTGCCGTTCGGGCTGGTCGAGACGCTGGGCTATGCCACGCCGCTCGGCTCGACGGTGGCGGGCGTGATGTTCCTGGCCGTACTCAAGATTGGCGACGATCTGGTCGATCCTTTCGCCAACACGATCCATGACCTGCCGCTCAATTCGATGTGCCGCACGATCGAGATCGACGCGCTCCAGTCCGTGGGCCTCGAAGCGCCCAAGCCGCTGACGCCCGACAAGGAAGGCGTGCTCTGGTGAGCCGGACTATGATTATCCCCGTTTGACGCCTGCCCCGGCGCGCCGTAATCGCGCCGGGTATGACCGTCACCCGCTTCGCTCCCTCGCCCACAGGCCGCCTCCATGTCGGCAATATCCGCACGGCGCTGCACAACTGGCTGCTGGCGAAGCGCGAGGGGGGCAGGTTCCTCCTGCGTATCGACGATACCGATGCCGAGCGCAGCCGCGAGGAGCATGTCGAGGCGATCCGCGCCGACCTCACATGGCTGGGCCTGCACTGGGACGGCGAGGCGCGCCAGTCGGAACGCTTCGCGTTGTACGAGGCGGCATTCGAGCGTCTGAAGGCTGATGGCCGCGTATACCCCTGCTGGGAAACACCGCAGGAGCTGGATTTGCGCCGCAAGGTGCTGCTGGGGCGCGGACTGCCGCCGATCTACGACCGCGCCGCGCTCAATCTTTCCGAGGACGAAAAGGTCGCGCGCATCGCGGCGGGTGAGATGCCGCACTGGCGCTTCCTGCTCGATCACGAGGCGCCCATCGGCTGGACCGACGGCATTCGCGGCGAGCAGCACTTCGACCCCGCGCAGATGAGCGACCCGGTGGTGCGCCGCGCCGATGGCTCGTGGCTCTACATGCTGCCCTCGGTGATCGACGATATCGACATGGGTGTGACCGCGATCCTGCGCGGCGAGGACCACGTTTCGAACACCGCGGTGCAGGCGCAGATGTTCACCGCGCTCGGCGCGCCGCTCCCGGCCTTCGCGCATGAGGCGCTGCTGGTGGGATCTGAGGGCAAGCTGTCCAAGCGCCTCGGCTCGCTGGGCCTCGCGGAACTGCGCGAGGCGGGCACCGAGCCGCAGGCGCTGATCGCGTTGCTGGCAAGGCTGGGCACGTCCGATCCGGTCGAGGCCGGGCTGTCGGTGGAGGAGCTGGCCGCCGCCTTCGACCTGTCGCACTTCGGCCGCGCGCCCGCGCGCTTCGACGAGGCGGAACTCGCGCGGGTGAACGCCGGCGTGGTCCACGCACTCCCCTTCGCCGCCGTGGCAGGCCGCCTGCCCGAGGAGATGGACGAGGGCGCCTGGGAAGTCGTGCGCCCGAACCTTGCGACCGTCGCCGAAGCGCACGACTGGTGGCGCGTGGTGATCGGCCCGGTCGAGGCCCCCGCCCTCACGGACGAGGACCGCGCCTTCGTGGCACAGGCCGCAGAGGTGCTCGATGGTCTGGAATGGTCCGACGCGATCTGGAAAAGCCTGACCGAGGCGCTGAAAGCCGCGAGTGGCCGCAAGGGCAAGGCGCTGTTCCTCCCCTTGCGTCAGGTGCTCACCGGCATGGACCACGGCCCCGACATGAACGCCCTCCTCCCCCTGATCGGTCGCGACGCCGCCCTGGACCGCCTGCGCGGGTGAGGGGAGGGGGGCTTCCGCTGCTCTCCTGATCCCGAACTCTGCTCAGCCTGAGCCTGTCGAAGGCTGCATGGAAGTGTTTGGTCGGTTGCGGCTCGCGCCAATTTAATAAAATCGACATCGGCAATAAACTTGATGCTGAAGAAATTCAGTAAACTTATGAAGTTTGGACTTTGGTTGCCCGGACTTCACCTAGCCATGCTTCGTGCTGTGCGATCAGGACGCGCGCGCATAGGTCCATAATGAACGCAACGTCCGTAAACCTGCTGACATCGATAGGCGAGCTGACATCGAGTGCGCTCTTTTCCCGTAATGTGAAGTGAGCCATCGCATCTCGATACTGTTTCGAGAGGAACCCATCGTAGAATTCCTTCATTGGCTTATCTACGAACTTTTTTAGCCATTCCGGCAGGTCCGCATTATCGGGCACTCTGAGCTTCTCGCGACGTACGTCGATCCCCGCCGCTTTAGCCCGTTTGAACAATCCCGTACGAAGCGGGCCTAATATGCCTTCCATGATTTTATGCAGGCACAGAACGCGGTAGTACGGGCTGCTTGCGTTAAGCGCTTCGCGATACAGCGCGTAGACTGTCCTCATTTCCAAATCGAGCTCTTCCCCGCCAGCACCAACCGTTACGGGTTGAGGAGGGGAAACATAGTGTATGTACTGCACCTCGTGCCGTATGTCGCGGATCACGACAAGCGCTGCAAACGCGGGAACGCGGCCCAAATAAGACATCCTATCAAGATAACGGGCGAGAAGTTCTGAAAATTCAATCCGCGCTTCCTCAGCCGTCCTCGCTGTTATCGTGGCTGATGCCATGGAGATTTCCGCATTGGAATTTACATCCAACCGCAGCGAACGTGCGCCGATCCCAAAATTGAGATGACCAATGCCCGCAGCGACGGTAAGATATGAACCGCCCGAGTTTTTATCAAAGTCCCCAGCGAAGTTGCTCGACAACTCCGCATGGCGTGACAGCCTTGCCCTTATCTCAAACTCGCGAGGCGACTTATCGCTCATTCGCAAATGATCGTCGTTCACACGATCTTTGAACTGAGCAACGATAATCAGATTACCTTGGACCCCAGGTGCGCCGAATTCACTCGCCGGTATTACCATTGAGGTTCCTTCGGACTGCCCAATAAATTTGTTTGCGTTCATTGCTTGCAACTTTACGCTTCACTCATGGCGATGCAACTTTCACATTTAGCCTGCGGGCCTTGAATGTTTTGGGTGCGCAGTAGCTACCCCCCCTAAACCGCCACTTCCCGCCATTCGCCCGGTGCCAGATCACCCAAGGTCCATTCGCCGATGGCCTTACGCACGAGACGCAGGGTGGGATGGCCGACGGCGGCGGTCATGCGGCGGACCTGGCGGTTGCGGCCTTCGTGGATCGTCAGTTGCAACCATGAATCGGGCACCGTCTTGCGGAAGCGCACCGGGGGATCGCGGGGCCACAGGGCGGGATCGTCGATGGCGATGGCCTTGGCGGGGCGCGTCGGTCCATCGTTGAGCACGACGCCGCGGCTGAGCGCGGTGAGGGCCTCGTCGCCGATCGTGCCTTCCACTTGCGCAAGGTAGGTCTTGCCCAGTTTATAGCGCGGGTCGGCGATGCGGGCCTGCAGGCGCCCGTCGTCGGTGAGCAGCATCAGCCCCTCGCTGTCACGGTCGAGCCGACCTGCGGGATAGACGCCGGGTACGTCGATGAAGTCCGACAGTGTGCGGCGCGTCGTCTCGGTCCCCCGATCCGTGAACTGGCTGAGGACATCGAAGGGTTTGTTGAACAGGATCAGCCGGGCCATGACAGCCCGGCTGGATCATCTTGGGGGGCGGGTCAAGAAGAACCCGGCGAAAGACCCTGTCAGTTCATGTACCAGCGTCAGTTCATGTACCAGCCGTGGCTGGCGACGAGCGACTGGCCGGTCAGCGCATTGGTCTGGAACGCGGCGAAGAACAGCGCGACTTCGGCGATGTCATCCACCGTGGTGAACTCGGTATCGACGGTATCGCCCAGCATGACCTTCGAGATCACCTCGTCCTCGGAGATGCCCAGTTCCTTCGCCTGCTCGGGAATCTGCTTGTCCACCAAGGGCGTGCGCACGAAGCCGGGGCAGATCACGTTGGTGCGAACGCCCTTCCTGCCGCCCTCCTTGGCGATCACGCGGGCGAGGCCCAGCAACCCGTGCTTGGCGGTGACATAGGCGCTCTTGAGCGGGCTGGCCTCCTTGGAGTGGACCGAGCCCATGAACAGGATCGCGCCCGAACCCTTGGCATACATGTGCGGCAGACACGCCTTGGAGGTGAGGAAAGCGCCGTCGAGGTGGATCGCCAGCATCTTCTTCCAGTCGGAAAACGCGTATTTCTCGACCGGATTGACGATCTGCACGCCCGCGTTGGAGACCAGCACGTCGACGCCGCCGAAGGTATCGACCACCTTCTGCACGCCTGCGTTCACCTGCTCCTCGCTGGTGACGTCCATGGCGATGGCGAGCGCCTCGGTGCCGAACTTGGCCTTGATATCGTCCGCCGCCTTCTGCGCAGCTTCGAGCGCGATATCGGCGATGACGACCTTGGCGCCTTCGCCTGCATACTTGTGCGCGATGGCATTGCCGATGCCGCTGGCGGCGCCGGTGACGATGCAGACCTTGTCCTGAAGTTTCATGGCAGGCTCTCTCCTCTTGACTGTAAAAAGCGAATGGGAAGCGGACGGCAGGAAAGGTCAGCGTGCGTCGAGGGGGCGCTCGCCGGCCAGATCGAACGTGATGATTTCGTCGGGATGCAGGACGCGCCCGGTCCAGTCGGGATGGTGCAGTGAGTGGAGCGCGTCGGCCTTGCCCGCAGCCCAGTGCTCCTTCACCGTCATGCGCGAAAACTCGTAGTCCTTGGAATGCGTCTCGTAGCCGCGCGGGCGGTTGATGAGGTGCATGATCGAGACCGGGCCGACCGCGTGATTGGCCAGCAGCGCCTTGAGGTCGGGATCGTCGGCCAGCTCGTCGGGCAGCTTCTTTTCGAGGCGCCGCGCCGCCGCGCGCAGCTTCTGGAGCTGGCGCGAAAGGTCGGTGTTCATGCGGGTGCGGCTGGAGAAGCGGATGTCCTTCTCGCGCTGCGCGGCCTCGGCCATGGTCGTGGGCACAATCCCGCGCGAGGAGAACAGATCGACCTGATAGATCGTCATGTCGCAGCTGGGCCGGTTGTCGAGCACGTATTGCAGCGGGGTGTTGGAGACGAGGCCACCGTCCCAGTACCATTGCCCGTCCACCTGGATCGGCGGAAATCCCGGCGGCAGCGCGCCGCTCGCCATGATGTGTTCGGGCACGATGGTACGCTGGCGGTTGTCGAAATAGGCGAAGTTGCCGGTCAGGACGTTGACGGCCCCAACGGAAAACCGCGTCTCGCTGCTGTTCAGCCGGTCGAAGTCGACGACTTTCAGCAGCGTGTCGCGCAAGGGGGTGGTGTCGTAGTAGCTCAGGCGCGAGAAGTCCTCGGGCCAGTCGGGCAGGGGCATCGGCACGCGTGGGTTGAAGAAGCCGGGCACGCCGAAGCTGGCGACCATGTTGGCCGAGGCCTGATTGAATAGGCGGCGGGCGAAACCGGCGGGTTCGTCGAGTTCGTATTGCAACTCGCTGGAGACCAGACCCCAGAACTTGCGCAAGTGCTTGACGCGCTCGCCCACCGCGTTGCCCGCGATGATCGCGGCGTTGATCGCGCCGATGGAAATGCCTGCGATCCAGTCAGGCCGCAGGTCCGCCGCTGCCAGTGCTTCATAGACGCCCGCCTGATAGGCGCCCAGCGCGCCGCCGCCCTGCAGGACGAGCGTGGTGTGGCTCGATTTCTCGGCGTCCGATTTTTGGGCTTCTGGCTTTCTGGCGTCCGGCATAGTCCGACTCCCGCGAACAGGCGCCGATGTTGCGACGCAGCACACGGGTAACACATGGGCCGGGAACGGGTTGCTTGCAAGTCTTCGCACAGCGCTTGCGAAAGTTTGCATCCGCATGTGTTGGGGGAGGCATGCCTCCTACTTCGTCATTCCCGCGAAGGCGGGAATCCAGCTCCGCCCGTCGGGATAGCGTGGCGTCTGGATTGAGGCGTTGCGCTATCTGGCCTCCCGCCTCGCGGGAATGACGACGAAAGGATTATAGGGCTCAGGAAACCTCCTGCGCCGCCTCCGCCAGACGGCGCTCCAGCGCCTTGATGCGGCTGCCCGAGGTCAGTTTTCCGCCCAGCAGGTCGGTGACGTAGAAGGTATCCACCGCCTGCTCGCCATACGTGGCGATATGGGCGGAGTGGACCATCAGGCGCTGCTCGAACAGGCCGTGGGCAAGACGGTTGAGCAGGGCAGGGCGGTCGCGCGCGCTCACTTCCACCACGCTGAAGCGGTTGGAGGCCTTGTTGTCCACCAGCACGCTGGGGCGCACCTCGAAGGCGTCGGCGCGCGGGCGCACTTCGGGCTTGGCGACCAGCTGGGGCAGGATCTTGACCCGGTTGGCGAGCGCGTTCTCGATCGAGATGCGCAGGCGTTCGAGCTGGCCTTCCTCGCGGAACGGACGCCCGAGCGGGTCCTGCACGAGGAAATTGTCGACCGCGCGGCCGGTGCGCATCGTGTGGATGCGCGCGTCGATCACGTTGCCGCCCGCAAGGTGGATGCCGCCCGCAATGCGGTAGAACAGCCCCGGATGGTCCGAGGCGATCACGGTGACGAGCGTGGCACCGCGCGCGGGATAGTATTCGGTCCAGATCGACAGCGGTTCGCTGCCGGTCGCCTCGATCTGGGCGAGGTTCTTGACGATCACGTCCTCGCTCTCGGCCACCCAGTAGCTGTCGAGCAGGTCCGGGCCGATGGTCTCGACCAGCGAGGCCTGTTCGGGCGCCAGTGCCATCACGGCAGCTTTCTTGGCCAGCACGCGGTGTTCGCGTCCGAACTCGGCATGGCCGAGGCGCAATTGCTGGTCGGCGGCGTTGTAGAGATCGCCGATCAGCTGGCGTTTCCACGAATTCCAGATGCCGGGGCCGACCGCGCGGATATCGACGATGGTCAGCAGCGTCAGCTGGCGCAGGCGGTCGATCGTCTGCACCACGGTGACAAGGTCGGTGATCGTCTTGGGATCGGACAGGTCGCGCTTGAAGGCCATGGCCGAAAGCAGCAGGTGATGGAGCACAAGCCAGCTGACCAGCTTGGTCTCGTCCTCGTCCAGACCGAGGCGCGGGCACAGCTCCAGCGCGATCTCGGCGCCCAGCTCGGAATGATCGCCGCCGCGCCCCTTGGCGATGTCGTGGAGCAGCACCGCCACATAGAGCACCCGGCGCGAGCGGATCTTGTGGACAATGGTGCTGGCCAGCGGGTGGTCCTGCATCAGGTCGCCGCGCTCGATCCGCGAGACGAGGCCGATGGCGCGGATGGTATGCTCGTCCACCGTGTAGTGGTGGTACATGTCGAACTGCATCTGCGCGTTGACGCGGCCGAACTCGGTGATGAAGCGCCCGAACACACCGCCCTCGTTGAAGGCGCGCAGGGCCTTTTCGGGGTCGTTGCGGCTGGTCAGCAGCTCCATGAACAGCGCATTTGCCTTGGGATCGGCGCGCAGCTCGTCCTTCACCAGCGCGGCGTCGCGGGCGATCAGGCGCACCGTTTCGGGATGGATTTCCATCCCCTCGCGGTCGGCGATCACGTAGATCTCGATCAGGCGCAGCGGCTTTTCGCGGAACCAGTCGTCCGAAGGCGCGCGGATGCGCCCGCCGAACACCTTGTAGCCCTTGATCGTGCGCTCCTTGGCGCGGAATCCCGCCAGTAGCCCGCGCGGCTGGCGGCGGGCGAACTGCTCGTCCAGCTGCGCCAGGAACACGCCGGTCAGCACGCCGACGACCTTCGCCTGCAGGAAGAACATGTGCATGAACCGCTCGACCGCGCTCTTGCCGGGGCGGTCGGTGTATTTCATGCGCGCGGCGACCTCGCGCTGGAGATCGAAGGTCAGCCGGTCCTCGGCGCGGCGGGTGATGGTGTGCAGGTGGCAGCGCACGGCCCAGAAGAAGTTCTCGGCGCGGCGGAAGGCGTGATATTCCTTGCGCGTCAGCAGGCCTGCATCGACCAGTTCGCTGGGATCGCGCACCTTGTGGATGTACTTGCCGATCCAGTAGAGCGTGTGCAGATCGCGCAGGCCCCCCTTGCCTTCCTTCACGTTGGGTTCGACGACATAGCGCGTATCGCCCATGCGCTTGTGCCGCTCCTCGCGTTCGGCCAGCTTTTCGGAGACGAACTGCCGCTCGGTCCCGGCCACCACGTCGCGCCAGAAGCGCGCGCGCATCTCCTCGTAGAGATCCTGATCGCCCCAGACATAGCGGCCTTCGAGCATCGCCGTGCGGATGGTGAGGTCCGACTTCGACATGCGCACCATATCGTCCAGCGAGCGGCTGGAATGGCCGACCTTCAGCCCCAGATCCCACAGGAAATAGAGCATCGCCTCGATCACCTGCTCGCACCAGTGGGTTTGCTTGATCGGGGTGACGAAGGCGAGATCGACATCCGAATGCGGCGCCATCTCGCCGCGCCCGTAGCCACCCACTGCCACGATCGTCAGGCGCTCGCCCTTGGTGCGGTTGGCCGCCGGGTAGACGTTCACGGTGACGTGATCGTGGATGATGCGCAGCAGCTGGTCGACCAGATAGGCCTGTGCCTCGGCGATCTCGTGCCCGGCCGAAGGCTTCTCGACCAGCCTCCGGGCGATCTCGGCACGGCCGTTCTCCAGCCCCTCGCGCAGCAGGTCGACGATCAGGCGCCGCGCCTCGCGGGCGCCGCCGGCGGTCGTGCCGTGCGTCTCGACGATGACGGCGATGCGCTCGACCAGATCGCGGCGGTCGATCACGGCGCGGGGAGAGGGGATGCGGATGACGCTCATGCAGCGGCTATCTAGTGATCCTTGGCGGGCGAGGGAAGCGGGGAAGCCTGTGTGAACGCCTTAGCGCGCAAAGGTGAATTCCCCGCTACCATCGCGCCTGCGCCTATGCCAGAAGGCGCCGCATGATGTGTCGCCACAGGGCCTGTCGCTCCGTGGTGTCCCAGCCAAGCCAATAAGCCAAGCCAAGAAGAGGCCGCGTCCTTGTCCCTGCTCTCGTTACTCGCTTCCGCTGCCGCCGAGGTCCACCAGCCGATCTACTGGGCCGACCTTGGCCTCAAGAAGGGGATCGACCTGGGTGTGTTCACCCTGCGGTTCTACTCGCTGGCCTATCTTGCGGGCATCCTGCTGGGCTACTGGCACCTCTCGCGCATGATCAAGGCGCCCGGCGCCCCGCTGGCGCAGCGCCATGCCGACGACCTGTTCTTCTACTGTACGTTGGGCATCATCCTGGGCGGACGCCTTGGCTATGCGACCTTCTATACCGGCGGCAATACCGGCATTCCCAGCCTCTGGGCACACCCCAAGGACCTCGTCTCGCTGTGGCACGGCGGGATGAGCTTCCATGGCGGCGTGATCGGCGTGCTGCTGGCGATCAGCTGGGTGTCGTGGAAGAACAAGCTGAACTTCATCCGGGTGGCCGATTACATCGCGGTTTGCGTGCCGTTCGGGATGATGTTCGGGCGCCTTGCGAACTTTGTGAACGGCGAGCTGTGGGGGCGTGTCGTGACCAGCTACGTGCCATGGGAAATGGTCTTTCCCGACGGTGGCCCGCTGCCGCGCCACCCCAGCCAGCTCTATGAAGCCGGGCTTGAGGGGCTGACCATGGCGATCATCATGCTCACCGTGTTCTGGAAGACCCGCGCGCGTTATCGCCCGGCGCTGCTGGTGGGCGTGTTCACCGCCGGCATCTCGGTCGCGCGCTTCACGGTCGAGTTCTTCCGCGAGCCCGACGCCCAGCTGCTCACCTTTGCCGAGCGCACCGGCCTGTCGATGGGCCAGTGGCTGACGATCCCGCTGTTCCTGGTGGGCCTTGGGATGATCGTCTGGTCGCTTTCGCGACCCGCGATCGGCTCGGGCCAGACGCTGGAGCCCAGGACAGAGCCCCAGAACGCATGAGCGAGCCGGGGGGCATCGGGAATGGCGGCGGCGGAGCACCGGAGGGCGATGCGCTCTCGGTGATATTCCGCCGCCTGATTGCCAACTACGGCCCGATCACGATCCAGCACTACTTCGCCGAATCGAACGCGCGCTATTACACCGCGAAAGACCCGCTCGGCAGCGAGGGCGATTTCGTCACCGCGCCCGAAATCAGCCAGATGTTCGGCGAACTGATCGGCCTGTGGCTGGCCGACATGTGGATTCGCGCAGGTAAGCCGGAGCCGGTCCACTACGTTGAGCTTGGCCCCGGTCGCGGCACGCTGGCGCGCGATGCGCTGCGGGTGATGGCGCGCTATGGCCTGACCCCGCAAGTCCACTTCGTCGAGGGTTCCGCCGCGCTCAAGGCGGTGCAGCTTGAAGCGGTGCCGCACGCGCGCTGGCACGCCGATCTCGATACCGTGCCCCATCACGGCACCCTGCTGGTCGTCGGCAACGAGTTCCTCGATGCCCTGCCGATCCGCCAGTTCGTGCGCATGCCCGAAGGCTGGCGCGAGCGGATGGTCGGCCTTGCCGACGATGGGGCCGAGGATGGCCAGAGCTTCCTGCCCATCGCAGGCGAAAAGCCGATGGACCTTGTCGTGCCTGTCGAACTGCGCGAAGCGCCCGAAGGCACGATTGTCGAAACCTGCCCGCCCGCCACCGGCATCGTCTACGAGCTGGCCGGGCGGCTCAATACGCAGGGCGGCTGCGCGCTGCTGATCGACTATGGCCATGCCCATACCCGCACCGGATCGACCCTGCAGGCGGTGCGCGCGCATCGCAAGGTCGATCCCTTCGTCAACCCCGGCGAGGCGGACCTTACCGCCCATGTCGACTTCGAGGCGCTGTCCCGCGCCGTCCTCTCGCGCGAGGGCAAGTGGCTGGGCACGGTCACGCAGGGGCACTTCCTGCGCGCGCTCGGCATCGAGGCGCGCACGGCAGCCCTTGCGGCGAAAGCCCCGGCGCATATAGTCTCGCTGGAGACAGCCCGCGACAGGCTGATCGAGGAGGGACAAATGGGGGCATTGTTCAAGGTCATGGGGATAGCCGCGCCGCAGTGGCCGGATGGAGCCGGTTTTTAGGGGATGGGGTCGCAGGCCGGGGCTTTCGTCGCCTCTCCCGCTCCCTCCCTTCCGGCGGATGGACCTGTTCCCCATAGCGGCGGGGCGGGCTTCGCGCTGGAACGGGTGGTGTTCTTTTCCGATGCGGTCTTCGCCATCGCCATCACCCTGCTGGTGCTGGAGATCGAGGTGCCGCATCTGCCTGAAAGCGCACCTGCGCAGGCTTACTGGCACGACCTCGCCGGGCTGGCGCCCAGCCTGCTGGCGTTCCTGCTGAGCTTTCTGGTCATCGGGCGGTTCTGGATCGGCCATCACCAGATCTTCAGCCGGGTCAGCCACTTCGCGCAGGGGCTGCTCTGGCCCAACCTTGCCTGCCTGTTCACCATCGCGACGATGCCCTTCACCACCGCCTTCGTCGCGGCGGGGCACAACAGCTTCGTGCCTGCGCTGTGCTACAACCTGAACCTGCTGGCGGCCGGGATCGCGACATGGTTCCTGATGCTGCG
The DNA here is from genome assembly GCF_057784955.1 of Novosphingobium sp. BAM6. Lineage (NCBI taxonomy): Bacteria > Pseudomonadati > Pseudomonadota > Alphaproteobacteria > Sphingomonadales > Sphingomonadaceae > Novosphingobium > Novosphingobium sp. BAM6. Next base: position 639,346 of record NZ_JBYNTR010000002.1, read on the forward strand.
CGTCCGGCAACTGGGCCTCGCCGTGCCCGAGGCGAGCGGAGATCGAGGTGGCGCCGGATCACCTGCGGTTATCGCTGCCGCGCTGCTGAGCGTCGCGCTCGCCTTCGTGGTGCCGACGATCAGCCAGGCCGGGATGCTGACCCTGCCGCTCTGGCGCCTCGCCTTCCGGCGCCTCGCCTTCCGGCGCCTGACATCGAACGGGGAGGTGCCGGCATGAGCACGCTTCCCGCCGGGGCCCTTTCGTTTACACCAACTCCGATCCGCAACACCGCGCCCGACCCGCTGGAGCGCGCGCTCGGCGTGCTGTCGCTGGCGATGCTCGCGGTGGTCGCCGTGGCTGTCGCCAAGGGGGCGTCGCAGTGGAGCCTGATCCCCGGCCTCGTCTGGGCGCATCTGGGCACCATCTGCTTCGCACTGGCGATCACCCCGGTGCTGATGTGGCAAAGGCGAGGCACGCGGCTGCACCGCCGGCTGGGCTATGTCTGGTGCGCGGCGATGTTCGGCACCGCCATCGTCAGCTTGTTCGTCCACGGCGCGAACAGCCGGTTCAGCGTGATCCATATCCTGTCGATACTGGTGATCGTACTGGTCCCCTCGCTGATCCTCGCCGCCCGCAGCCATAACGTCGCCCGCCACCGTCGCACCGTGCGCGGCCTGATCATCGGCGCGCTGCTGGTCGCCGGGTTCTTCACCTTCCCGTTCCACCGCCTGCTGGGCATGTGGCTGTTCGGGTAGGGGGCGGCATGTCCGGATTGGAGTTTGTGCCGTAAAGTTGCTCGCGGTATCAAACGCTTCGTCATTCCCGCGAAGGCGGGAATCCAGCCAGCGCAGCGCGTCGAAGCCGAAATCGCTGGCGAGGTCGCCACTGGTTTCCCGCCTTCGCGGGAATGACGAAATGAAGAGGATGCCGGCCGACCGACCGGAACGGCCAGCCGGAGCGCATCCCTGCTTCCCCTCACGCCCCCAGCAGTTCCTCCGCGCCCACAAGGTCCACGCTGACGAGGCGCGAGACGCCCTGTTCCACCATCGTCACGCCGAACAGGCGGTGCATGCGGCTCATCGTCACGGCGTTGTGGGTGACGACCAGATAGCGTGTTTCGGTCTCGCGGGTCATCGCTTCGAGCAAGTCGCAGAAGCGCTCGATATTGGCATCGTCGAGCGGGGCGTCGACCTCGTCGAGCACGCAGATCGGCGCGGGGTTGGTCAGGAACAGCCCGAAGATCAGTGCCACTGCCGTCAGCGCCTGCTCGCCGCCCGACAGCAGCGTCAGCGATTGCAGGCGCTTGCCCGGCGGCTGGGCGAAGATTTCGAGGCCAGCCTCCAGCGGATCGTCCGAATCGACGAGGGCAAGGTGCGCCTGCCCGCCCTGGAAAAGCTGCGTGAACAGGCGGCGGAAGTGGCCGTCCACCGCCTCGAAGGCGGCGCGCAGACGCTCGCGCCCCTCGCGGTTGAGTTTGCCGATCGAGCCGCGCAGGCGATTGACGGCCTCGATCAGTTCGGCCTTCTCGGTGGCGCTGGTGCCCAGCCGCGCCTCGGCCTCTACCAGTTCGTCGGCGGCGACGAGGTTGACCGGGCCGATCTTCTCGCGCTCTCCCGTCAGCCGCTCCATCGCGGCGCTCTCGGCAGATACCGTGCCGACATCGCCCCAGGCAAAGCCGTGGCGTTCGGGCAGGACCGGGGGCGGGCACTGGAAACGCTCGGCGCAGGTGCGGTTGATGTCGAGCCGCCGCGCGTCCTCCGCCTCGGCGCGGGCGGTGGCTCCAGCGCGTGCCTCGCGGGCAGAGGCCAGCGCTTCGGTGGTGGTGGCAAGAGCGATGTCGGCCTGTTTCGCGGCCAGTGTCGCGGCTTCCAGCGTGGCATCGGCTTGCGCAAGCTCGACGGCGAGGCGCTGGCGGATGGTCTCGGCCTGCTCGATCTGCGCCAGCAGCGCATCGGGACGCCCGGCATTGACCGCGTGCTCGGCTTCGATCTCCTCCAGACGGCCCGCCATCTTGGCGAGCCGCTGCGCCGCATCGCCTGCGCGCGCCTGCCAGCCCTTGATGTCGCCGCGCTGCGAGGCGATCCGCTCGCGCGAGACGGCAAGCCCCTGATCGTGCGCGGCGAGCGTGGCGGTGGCCGTGATCATGCTCTGCCGCATGGCCTCGTTGCGCTGGCGGGCTTCGGCAAGGCTTGCCCGACCGACTTCAGGATCGGGCAGGCCAGTGCGCTTGGCCTCGGCGGTAGCGAGTTCGTCCTGCGCGGCGGTGAGGCGTTGTGACAGGTCGTCGCGGGCCGCCTCGATCTCCACGCAGCGGGCTTCGTGACGGCGTGCGGCGTCCTCGGCCTGATCGACGGCGCGCAAGGCGGTGCGCTCCTCCGCTGCCGCATCGCCCAGTGCGCGTTCGAGCGCGGCTATCTCGGCCTGAAGTGCGTTCAACCGCGTTTGTGTCGCGGTCTGTGCTGTTTCTGTCCGTTTCAGGGCATCTCTGAGCGGCGGTATCTGCGCGTCGAGCTGGGCAAAGCGATTGTCCGCCTCAAGCCGCGCGGCCTCGGCCCCGCCTTCGCCACGCGCGATGAAACCGTCCCAGCGCCGCAGCACACCCTCGCGCGTCACCAGCCATTCGCCGGGTGCCAGAAGGCGGTCGTCGTCGGTCTCGACAACGTGTACCAGCGCCAGTCGTGCACGTAGTTCCGGCGGGCATTCGGGGACGTGAAGCGACAGGTTTTCAGAGACTTGCACCGGGGAATCTGCCCCGGTCCAGTAGCGCCCGTCGCTGCCCGGATCGCGCCCCAGCGGCGCGCGTGCATCGCGCCCGAGCACGGCGGCGAGTGCGCGTTCGTAACCGGGTTCCGCGCGCATAGCCTCGATAGCGGGCGTCATCCCGTGGGCGACTTTGGCTCCGCGTGCGCGCGCCTCCCGGTCACGCAGCAGGGCGGAATGTTCGCGCTCGACACCGGTCAGATCGGCGCGAGCCGCCGCCAGCGAGGAGGCTGCGGCATCGCGCTCGGCCTGCAAGGAGCCCCTGGATTCGTTAGCTTTTTCGAGGTTCTCCTGCGCTGTGGTCAGGGTCGCAGTGGCGGCCTGTACGCGGGCCCGCGCCTGCATCACGGCATCTGCAAGATCGCCTGCCGCAGCATGGGAGGACGCTTGCGCTTCGATCCGGGCAACCTCGCCATTCAGCCGATCGCGCGCGGTCTGGGCTTGCCGGATCTCGGCCTCGACGATGCGCCATTCCGCCTCGATACCCGCCTGCGCCGCCGTCGCCTGCGCAAGATCAAGCTCGGCAGTTCGCGCCGAGCGCTCGGCCCCTTCCAGCGCGTTGGCAAGGCGGGGGCGCTGCGCTTCCTCGGTCTGGAGGCGCACTTCGCCCTCGGCCACGTCCTTCTCCAGCCGGGCAAGCGCTTCTGCGGCATCGCGGGTCAGCCGGTCAGCATCGCTCCGGTCGGATTCCAGCCGCATGCGCTGGCGTTCGAGGTCTTTCAGGCGCTGTTCTGCCGCATCGAGCTGCCCGGTCAGCGTGGCGAGGCGGTGGCCTTGTGCATTGGCATCGTCGCGCCGGTCGGTGAGGAGATCGCGTGCCTTGGCCAGCGTCGCTGCGGTTTCGGCCTGTTCCGCCTGCGCCTGCGCGGTGGCGGTCTGCGCGGTTGCGACCGAGGCTTCACAGGCGAGCGCCTGCTTCTTCGCCGCTTCCGCAGCCTCTGCCGCGTCTCGCCAGCGGGCAAACAGCACGTGGGCCTCGGCCACGCGGATCTGGTCGGAGAGGGCGCGATAGCGCTCGGCTGCACGGGCCTGCCGCCGCAGCGCGCCGACCTGCCTGTCGAGCCCGGCCATGATATCGTCGAGCCGGGCGAGGTTGGTTTCGGTGGCCTTGAGCTTGCTCTCGGCATCCTTGCGGCGGACGTGAAGCCCGGCGATACCGGCGGCCTCTTCCAGCATCGCGCGGCGTTCGGCAGGCTTGGCGGCGATGACGGCAGCGATGCGGTCCTGGCTGACGAGCGCAGGCGAATGCGCGCCGGTCGCCGCATCGGCAAAGGTGAGGGCAACGTCCTTGGCGCGCACGTCGCGACCGTTGATGCGATAGGCGCTGCCCGCGCCGCGCTCGATCCGGCGGATGACTTCGAGTTCGTCGCGGGTGCCGTCTTCGCGAAGGGCCGTATCGCCCACCAGCACGACTTCGGCGAAGGCGCGGGGCGGGCGGCTGGCCGTCCCTGCGAAGATCACGTCCTCCATGCCGCCGCCGCGCATCGACTTGGCCGAGCTTTCGCCCATGACCCATCGGATCGCTTCGAGGAGGTTGGACTTGCCGCAGCCGTTGGGGCCGACGACGCCGGTCAACCCCGGCTCGATGCGCAGTTCGGCAGGCTCTACGAAGCTCTTGAAGCCACTGAGCCGAAGACGCCGGATGCGCATCGAGAGGGTATCAGCTGTTCAGATGATCAGGTCACGCGCGGATCAGCGCGCGCCGGCCTCTTGCAGCTTGGTTTCCAGCTCGCCCCATTCCATCGACCCGATCGACGAGCCGTTGAGAATGAAGGTAGGCGTGCCTTCGACGTTGTACTGCTTGGTCGCCTGATCGGTCATGTCGCTGAGCGCCTTGGCCTTGGCGGTGTCGGCAAGGCAGGCCTGGGCCTGCGCCTTGGGGATGCCACGCGCGGCGAAGAAGTCGGTCATGCCGGAAAGCTGGGCGACAGCCGGGATCTGCTGCGGCGGCGGCATGGCCTGCAGTTCCTTCAGCTTGGCGTCGCCGGCGGCCTGGATGTTCTGGAACATGTTGGGCTGCCAGGCCCAGAACTGTTCGGACAGCGGGATGACCGTTTCGGTCGAACCGCAAGTGGCCAGCAGCGCTGCCGGAATGTCGAAGGCGTTCAGCATGAAATAGCGCAGTTCGTAGCTGACGCGGCCGCTGTCGATATAGGTGTTGCGCAGCGTGGCGAAGCCGTCGTCCGCCAGCTTGGCGCAGTGCGAGCAGCTGAGCGCGCCATATTCGACCAGCTTGATCGGGGCGTTCGGGTTGCCCATGCGATAGCCGCCTTCGGGTGTCTTGGAGACGACGTCGGACCACTGCTCACCGGTCGGCGGAGCGACCTTGGCAACTGCGGTGGCGCTGGCGGTTGGGCCGTCGCTGGAGGAGCCGGAGCCACAGGCGGCAAGGCCGAGGGCAAGCGGAGCGGCCAGAAGGCCAAGCGCAAGAGCGCGGATGCGGGTCATCGACAGGAGATCCTTTGCTGGAAAGGGTAAGCTAGCGGAGGATGCATCGCAGAGGCAAGCGCATCAGTGCTGCGCTGTCCTTGCGTGGGAGAAAGTGTCAGGAAAGGCCGCTGCGGTGTGCCGCGATGCGACCGAGCAGGTCTTTCTGGAGGGAAGGCCAGTCATGCTCTTCCACCAGTTTTCCATTGACCACGAAGCTGGGGGTGCCGGGAACACCGACCTGTTCGGCAACCTTCTGCAGCCCCATCAGCTTGTCGATCGCCGCCTTGCTGGAGAGGCACTGGTCGGCCTGCGCCTGGCTGATGCCCCAGGGCTTGACCGTCGCATAGAAGTCGAAGTCGGTGGCGATCGCCTTCATGCGGTCAGGTACGGCGCCGGTGAACCAGCGCTGCTGCTGATCGCGCGTGAACATCTCGGCCTTGGCGATCCACACATCCTGGGTGCCCATGAAAGCATTGTGGCGGGTCCACATCTGGCGCGGATCGCCGCAGGCCACCAGCAGCGAGACGGCAAGGTCGATCGGGTTACGGAGCAAGGAACTGACCGTCACCTGGATCTGGCCCTTGGGGATCGCCGACTGCTGGAGTGCGGCGGTCGAGTCCTTGTGGAATTCCGCGCAATGCGGGCAGGTGTAGCTGACGTATTCGGTCATCTTCACCGGCGCATTGGGGTTGCCGACGGTGATCGTGCCATCCGGGTTGGCGCTTTCGACCAGCGACCAGTTGCGGCCTGCCGAGACTGCGGCCTTTTTAGGGGCAGCGGCGGAAAGGGCGGTGCTGCCTGCCGTGCCGATCAGCAGCGCGGCGGACAGGCCGACAAGCGCGGCGGTATGCTTGAACATTACTTGGTCTCCTGTCCGTCCCTGGCGCTCATGCTGCGGGCAAGCGATTCGAGGACCGCGCGCAGTTCGGGATCGCCGATGTCGCGCAGCGACTCGCCAAGTTCGAACGGCACGGGCTTGAGTGATGGCGGCGCCCCCTTGGGCGGTGAAGCAGGCGGTGCCTTAACCGCGCCTTGCCGGATCTTCACTTTCGCCACGGCATTGTACCCGAAGAACCGGTTTACCCGATCGACGATCTCGGGGATCACATGCTGGATGATCGTGGCATGGGCAGGCACGACCACCAGCTGGAGGATGCCCTCGCTCTTTTCGCCGGGCGGAAAGCGGATCGATTCGGGCGAGCAGATGCGCGCATGGCGGGCACCGACGATCTCGGGCCAGCGCGAGACCACGCTCGACTGGACGAAGCCGAAGCGCCGAAATGCCGTGCGCCCGACTTCGGGCATGAGATCGGAGATCGCCCGCGCAGGCCCGCCGCGCGCCCGCTCGAAGCGCTTGGGCGCGACGGCAGCTTTCTCGCCCTTGGCCTTTTCAGCCTTGGACCCTTCTGCCTTTTTGGGGGCGGATTTTCCCGGAGATGTCGAGCCTTGGCGTTCCATTGTCCGCGTTCCAATGCCATAGCGGCGCGATGGACTCCAGTTCCGAAACGGCCCTGCTTGCAAACGATCCACCACACGTTGCAGTCGCACGCGATCTGCTGGCCTGGTACGACGTTCATGCGCGGCAGTTGCCCTGGCGGGCACCGCCCGGAACGCCGCCGAGCGTGCCCTATCGCGTGTGGCTGTCCGAAGTCATGCTCCAGCAGACGACGGTGGCGGCGGTAAAGGCCTATTTCGCTGCCTTTACCGAGCGCTGGCCGAGCGTGATGGACCTTGCCGTGGCGCCGGATGCCGATGTCATGGCGGCATGGGCGGGCCTTGGCTATTATGCCCGTGCGCGCAACCTTCTGGCCTGCGCGCGCGAAGTGGCCGCGCGGGGCGGCGTGTTCCCCTCGACCGAGGAGGAACTGCGCGCGCTGCCGGGTCTGGGGGCCTATACGGCGGCGGCGGTCGCGGCCATCGCCTTCGGGCAGCGCGCGGTAGTGGTCGATGCCAATGTCGAGCGCGTAGTCGCCCGGCTGTTCGCGCTGGAGGACGCCTTGCCCGGCGTGCGGCCGCGTATCCGTGAACTGGCCGACCGGATCACGCCGGATGCGCGCGCGGGCGATTTCGCGCAGGCGATGATGGACCTTGGCGCGACCGTCTGTACCTCGCGCAACCCGCGCTGTCTGCTCTGCCCGATCTCCGCAGACTGCGTGGGACGGATGTCCGGCGAGCCGGAGCGGTTTCCCGTAAAGGCGCCGAAGAAAGCTAAGCCGCGCCGACAGGGCCGGGCGTTCTGGATCGAGCGCGAGATCGGGGGCGAGCCGCATGTCCTGACCGTGCGGCGTGAGGGTAAGGGCATGCTCGGCGGGATGCGGGCACTCCCCGATGATGGATGGAGCGCGAAAGCCGATGGGCATACTGAGCCGCCGTTAGCAGGGGCTTGGGAGCCGCTGGGCCGGGTGGAGCATGTCTTTACCCACTTCACGCTGGAACTGGGCGTCGCGGGCTGGCTTGGCGCCGATGCGCCGCTGGAGCAGGTGGCGCATGCCCTCGATGGCGAGTGGTGGCCGCTCGCCCGGATCGACGAGGCGGGTCTGCCCACGCTGTTCGCCCGTGCGGCAAGGCTGGGGCTGGCATGACCACTGAAGGCCTCGGTGCTGCGCTCGACCGGCGGCTGTTCCTGCGCATGGCGGCGAGCGCAGGGGTCGGCGCCGCGCTGCTGCCGCGCCTTGCGCTGGCTGCCTCGCAGCCCGACCATATGGCGCATGTCGAGGCCGTGGTCGCGCGCTGGGTCGGGACGGGGCATTTCCCCGGCCTCGTCGCCTCGCTCGGCCTGCCGGGGCAGCCCGCGCAGTTCGTCGCGCGCGGCATGCAGTCCTTTACCGATGGCACGCCGATGAGCGCGGACAGCCTGTTCCGCATCTATTCGATGACCAAGCCGATCACCGGCATCATGGCCATGCAGCTGATCGCGGAAGGCAGGCTCGGCCTCGACCAGCCTCTGGCGGAAATCCTGCCCGAATATGCGCAGATGCAGGTGCAGAACCAGTACGATGGCTCGATCACCGCGCTGCATCCGTCGCCGCGCGAGATCACCATCCGGCAACTGGTGACGCATACCTCGGGCCTTGGCTATTCGATCGTCCAGAAGGGACCGATTGCCGCGCTGATGCGGCGGCAGGGACTGGTGCCGGGGCAGGTGACGCGGATCAGCCTGCCGGGGCTTGACTGGGGGACGCCGGTTTCGGGGCTGGAGGCTTTCGCGCAAAGGCTGGCGAAAGTGCCGCTGGTCGCCGATCCGGGCACGGCATGGCACTATTCGATGGGGCTCGATCTGATGGGCCGGGTGATCGAGGTGGTGACGGGGCAACGCTTCGACGCTTTCCTGCGCGAGCGTCTGTTTGTACCTGCCGGGATGGCGAGCACGACATTTCAGGTGTCGCCTCGCGATATGCACCGGCTGACGGCCAACTACGGCGTCGTTGCGGGCCATCTGGTGCCGATAGATCCGGGCGATACCTCGGTGTTTCTGAGCGCGCCCGCGTTCCCGTTCGGTGGCTCGGGCCTCGTTTCCTCCCCACGCGATTACGACCGGTTCCTGCGGTTGCTGGCGCAGGGCGGCATGCTCGACGGGCGCCGTATCCTGAGCGAGCAGGCGGTGCGGATGGGCACGTCGAACCTCCTGCCCGCCGGTGTACCGCTGCCGGTGATCGACGGTTCTCCCCGCAGCGGCTTCGGGGCCGGAGGCCGCGTCGGTATGGGGGCAGAAGCCGGGATCTTCGGCTGGTCGGGCGCTGCGGGGACGGTGGCGATGGTCGATATGGTTCACGGCTACCGCTCGCAACTGTTTGCCCAGTTCATGCCCCCCAACGCGCTAGGCCTGCTGCCTGAGTTCCAGCGCGCCCTCAAGGCCGACATCATGGCCATTCTGGAGACTTCCTGACCGTGTCGCTTCCCCCCGCTTCTTTGCTGACCCGCACGCTCGGGCCGATTGCCTTTTCCGGTTCGCACGTCGACCGTGCCGACCATGTCCGCGCCGATCCCGAGGCTTTGGCACGCCTGAAGACATCCGATGCGCGCCTGCTGCTGCTCGACGATCTGGAGCCGCGCCTGACGGCGACCGGCGCGCTAGACTGGGGCACGCTGGCCGATACACGGGAGGATGCCGAGCTGGTTTTCCTCGGGCTCGACGGAGAGCGCGGCTGCTTCGTGGCCGTGCCCGAAGTCGCGCCCAAGGGCGGCTACCGTCCGGGGCGGGCCAACTGGAGCGTGATGGCGGGGCTCGGCAGCGGTGAACTGGCTGCCTATGGCACCGCACGAGCATTGGCTGCGTGGCATGCAAACCATCGCTTCTGCCCGGTCTGCGGCCATGCCTCGCATATCGCCAAGGGCGGCTGGCAGCGCCATTGCGGCAGCGAGGATTGCGGGGCCGATCACTTCCCGCGTGTTGACCCTGTGGCGATCATGTTGATCGAGCACGAGGGGCGCGCCTTGCTGGGCCGGGGCCTGAACTTCCCCGAGCGCCGTTATTCCACGCTCGCCGGTTTCATCGAGCCGGGCGAGACCATCGAAGAAGCCGTGGCGCGCGAGGTCTACGAGGAAGCGGGCGTGCGGGTACGCGACGTGGCCTATATCGCCAGCCAGCCATGGCCTTTCCCCGCCTTGCTGATGATCGGTTGCCATGGCCTCGCCGACAGTGCCGAGATCGTCATCGACGAAAGCGAGATGGCCGATGTGCGCTGGTTCACCCGCGAAGACGTGATCGAGGCGCTGACCGCGCGCGAGGCCGGGCGCGACGGTGAGGCGTTCGATGCCCCGCCGCTCACGGCTGTCGCCAACTGGCTGATGCGCTGGTGGGTGGAGAAAGGCTGAGCGTATAGGGAAGGGGAAAGCCTTCCCTTATGCGGCCTTGCGGCTCAGCAGCTCGTCTCCGGCGTTTTTGGGTAGCAGCAGCCCGTCGATAATGCCGGTCAGGGTCAACAGCGCCATGCCCAGGAAGGCCAGGCGGTAGGCGATGCCGGGCTCGTTCAGGCCGAGCATGGCGGCCAGCGGTTCGGCGCCTCGCACCAGCAGGGCCGATATGGCGATGCCGGCGGCCATCGCCAGCTGCGAGGTGGTGTTGAACAGGCTGTTGGCATCGCTCATGTCGGACTTGGGCACATCGGCGAAGGCGAGCGTGGCCATGGTGGTGAACTGCATCGAGCGAGCCATGCCGCTGGCGAAAAGGATCGCGCAGATTACCACGAGCGGGGTGTCAGGGGTCAGCAGGGCGCAGGCCCCGATGGTGACGACGCAGGCCAGTCCGTTGACGAGCAGGACCCGGCGATAGCCGAATGTCCGTAGCGTGCGCGTCGTCACCAGCTTCATCGTGATATTGCCGGCGAACAGCGCCAGCACCAACAGGCCTGCATGAAACGGTGTGTAGCCGAAGCCGACCTGGAACATCAGCGGCAGCAGAAATGGCACGGCGGCAATGCCGAGACGCGCCAGCGAGCCGCCGCGGATCGAGGCGCGGAAGGTCGCGATCCCCCAGGATTTCAGGCGGATCATCGGGGCAGCCACGCGATTCATGTGAGCGACGGCAAGCGCCAGCAGGACCAGGCCGATCGCCATGGCGCCAAGGCCCATCGCGTTGCCGCCTTCGCCTGCCAGTTCAAGGCCGAGCAGCAGGGCGAACGTGCCAAGGCCGCTCAGGAAAAAGCCGGGCCAGTCGAACCGGCGGGCTTCGCCATAGGCCTGCGGGATCAGCACCCAGGCCGCAAACAGCGCCGTCACGCCCAGCGGCAGGTTGATGTAGAAGATCCAGCGCCAGCCGAAGTGCTGGGTGATGAAGCCCCCCAGTGGCGGCCCCAGCACCGGGGCGACCAGTGCGGGCCAGACAAGGTTGTTGAGCGCCACGACCAGCTGGTTGCGCGGTGTGAAGCGCATGACGACCAGCCGTCCGACCGGTACCATCATGGCGCCGGCCATGCCCTGTAGTACGCGCAGGGACACGAAAATCCACAATTCGCCCGCCTGCGCGCACAGCACCGAGGAGAGCGTGAACAGCCCCACCGAGGCGGCGAATACGCGCCGTGCGCCGAACCGGTCGGTGACCCATCCACTGGCCGGGATGAAGACACCCAGCGCCAGCAGATAGGCACTGACACCGATGTTGAGCGCCACCGCAGTGGTCCCGAAGGCCTTGGCCATCGAGGGCAGCGCGGTGGCGATGATCGTCCCGTCGAGAATTTCCATGAACATCGATCCGGTGACAAGGATCATCACCAGCCGCAACCGAGCATCGGAAATGCGGGGCTGCGGCTCGGATTGAGGGCCGGGCTGACTGTCGCGAGGACTGGCAGCCGAGTTCATGGGGGCGCGGGACGTTTCACTCATTCGATCGGATCACCGTTCTGGGGGCCGGGATAGCGCGACAGCCAATAGGCGTACTGCTCGGGCAGCAGTGTAGCCGACTTGGGCACGCCAAGGTTGCGCGCAAGGCGGAAGGGATAGTGCGGATCGGCAAGATGCGCGCGGGCGACGAATACCACGTCCATCTGCTCGCCGTCGATCGCGGCCGTGACGACCTCGGGCTTGTCCATGCCCCATGCCGTGCCGACCGGCAGGCCGGTTTCCTCGCGCACGCGCTTGGCGATGGGGCCCATGAAACCGTCGCTCCACGGCACGTTCGCCTCGGTCGTCGAGAAGCCCATCGAGACCGACAGGAAATCGAGCCCTTCGGTCTTGAAGGTCTTCACCAGGCCGATGGCTTCGGACAGCGTTTCCTCGTCGCGGCCGTCGAACTCGATCACGCCGAACCGGGCGGTCAGCGGCAGGTTTTCCGGCCAGACCTTGCGCACTTCGCGCAGAGTTTCGATCAGGAAGCGTCCGCGCTTCCGGGCATCGCCGCCGTACTCGTCGGTGCGGGTGTTGGCGTGGACCGAGAAGAAGCTCTGCGCCAGATAGCCGTGGGCGAAGTGCAGTTCGAGCCACTGGAAGCCCGCATCGAGCGCGCGTTTGGCAGCGCTGACGAAATCGGCGGTGACGCGGGCGATGTCCGCTTTCGACATTTCGGTCGGCAGCTTGGGCAGGCCGCCACCGAAAGCGATGGCCGAGGGCGAGATCGTCTGCCAGCCGCCGGGAGCATCGTTGGCGATATGGTCATCGCCTTCCCACGGCTTGTTGGCGCTGGCCTTGCGACCGGCGTGGCCGATCTGGATGCCGGGCACAGAGCCCGCCGCCTTGATGGCATGGGCGATGCGCGCCATGCCCTCGATCTGGCCGTCTTCCCACAGGCCGGTGCAGCCCGGCGTGATGCGACCTTCGGGCGAGACGCCGGTTGCCTCGACGATGACGAGGCCTGCACCGCCGCGGGCCATGCCGGTGTAGTGGGCCAGATGCCATTCGGTGACGTAGCCGTCGCGTGCCGAATACTGGCACATCGGCGGCACCGCGATGCGGTTGCGGAGAGTGACGTCCTTCAGGGTGAAGGGAGAGAAGACTCGAGTGGTCATGTCGTTGCCTCGTAGACGCAAGTGACGGAAAAGGAAAAGTGTGCGTGCGGGAGTTTCAGAGGGGGAGGGAGAACGCCGCGCACGCACACCCGGGTCCGGTCGCTTTCGGGGGGTGAAGATGCGACCGGGGGGACGAAATCAGGCCGAGGGAGTAATCGCTTCCAGCACCAGCTGCGCGACGCCGAGCGAGGATGCCGGATTCTGCCCGGTCACAAGCTGCCCGTCGCGAACGGCGTGGGGCTCGAAGTCGGGGCCCTTGTCGATCTGCGCGCCGAGTTCGGCGAGGCGCGTTTCGAGCAGGAAGGGAACGGCCTTGTCGAGACCGGCGGCGCGTTCCTCACTGCTGACCTTGCGACCGGCAACGAGCGGCTTGCCGTCTTGGTCGATGGAGCTGACCAGCCCTGCCGGGCCGTGGCATACGGCGGCGAGGTGACGACGATCAGGACACGGGAGTTGGTGACGTCGGTCATTGTGATGCCTTTCCGTCCACAAGGAGGATCGGTTTGCCGGTGAAGTCCCGGTCGCGCAGGCCTGCAAGGGCCTGCGGCAGTTCCGCGAAGGAGGCGGAGATGAGCGGTTCGGCGACGATTCGGCCCGCAGCAACGTCGCCGAGCAGGGCTTCGCCGTGGGTGATGAGGCGGGCCCAGTCCTCATTGTCGCCGTGCTGGTGCAGCGCGCCGAGCGCGACTTCGTGTAGCGACAGTGCGCGCCCGAAGGCCGGGCTCGGCCATTGGGCGACACGACCCTGGATGCACACGAGGTGCCCCTTGGCGCGGACGGCTGGGTGGAGACGCATGGCGTGGTCGGGGCCAATCGAATCGATCACGACGAGGAAGCGGCGGGGATCGCTCCACACCGTATCGTCCGGCAGAGGGCCCGCGATCCAGTCGACCGCGCCCAGCCCCGCGAGTCGTTCGCGATGGCGCGCGTTGCACATCGCCGTGACGCGCCATCCCGCTCGGGTGGCCAACTGAACGATATACCCGCCGACAGCACCACCTGCGCCGCTCACCAGCATGGCCTCGCCGTGACGCGAGGGGAGTTGGTCGAGCGCGGTCCAGGCGGTCAGCAGCGGGCAGGGTAATCCGGCCGCCGTGGCGAAGTCCATCGCGGCGGGCAGGCGCAGCAGTACCTTGGCGCGCACCGGTGTGAACTGCGCGTAGCTGCCGTGTACCGAGAGGTTCTGGTGATAGGTGACGCGCTGGCCGAGCCACCCGGTCGCGACGCCTTCGCCCAACGCGACGACCACGCCTGCACCGTCGACACCCGGCACATGGCCCGGTGCCCAGCTGTCCATCGCGCCCAGCACTTTCCAGTCGACCGGGTTCAGTCCGATTGCGTGGTTCTGCACGAGCACCTCGCCCGCTGCCGGAGAAGGCAGCGGGCGGGTGTCATGCGTCAGAGCCAGCGGGTCGGAGCCTTCCCGCCAGCCCCAGACCTCGTATTCGCCGGGAAGCACGGTCATCTCAGGCGTAGGCCCCGGCCGAATAGGTCAACTCGTAGCTGTGGCTGTAGACTTCCAGGATATTGCCGAACGGATCCTCGCAGTAGACCATGCGATAGGGCTTTTCGCCGGGATAGTAATAGCGCACCGGCATGCGCTGCTTGCCGCCGGCGGCAACGATCTTCTCGGCGAGGCCTTCCACGTCAGGGTCCTGCACGCAGAAGTGGAAGACGCTGGTCTTCCAGTATTCGAAGTTGTTGTCGGGCTTCTCGGCATTGAGGAACTGGAAGATTTCCACGCCCACGCGGTCGCCGGTGGAAAGGTGGGCAATGCGGAAGGACTTCCATTCCTTGCCGAACACGTCGGTACACATCACGCCGATGGCGCTGTCGTCCTCGGTGATCGTGGTGGGCGGCATGATGAGATACCAGCCCATGACTTCGGTGTAGAACTTCACGGCGGCATCGAGGTCCGGCACCGAAAGGCCGATATGCGAGAACGCGCGTGGATAGGTGGTGGTCATCAAGATCGCTCCTTGAAAGGGTCGTTCTTGGAATAAGTATGGATGTGGATTAGAAGAAGGCATGATTCCTTATTCAATTCATAAAATATCCTAATGATAAATCCGTTGTGGAGTCGCTCGCTGCTGGCGCTGCAAAAGGCCGGCAGCTTCACCCGCGCCGCGCAGGCGCTCGATCTGACGCAGGCCGCCGTCAGTCAGCATATCCGCCAGTTGGAAGACCGGTTCGGGGCAGTGGTGCTGCGCCGCTCGCGGGCGCTGGAATGGACGCCTGTGGGGCTGGCCTTGCTGGATCATGCGCGGGAGCTTGAAGCGGCCGAACTGCGACTGGCGGCGCGGCTGGTCGGGCAGGATGTGCTGGCCGGTGACGTCGAAGTGGTAACGCCGGGCAGTGTCGGCCTGCTGCTGAACCCGTTGCTGCTCGATCTTCAGGAGCGGGAACCGGGCCTCGTTATCCGTCACCGTTTCGCGCCGGATGCCGGGGTGGTCGAGGATGTTGCCGCCAACCGGGCGGACTTCGGCATAGCGTCGATCCGTCCGGACGATCCTCGTCTTGCCGCAACGCCCTTTCTCGAAGAGCCGCTCGAACTGATCGTTCCTGTGAACGAGGTCGCGGACAGCTGGGAGGATCTGCGCCGCATCGGTATGATCGATCACCCGGACGGCAAGGCAATGGCGACGCGGCTTCTCTCGCGCCGGTTCGGGGGCAATCCCGGCGTACGCCACCTGCCGGTGCGTGGCTTTTCCAATCAGGTCGGCCTGATTCTGGAGCCGGTGGCGCGTGGCCTCGGCTTCACCGTGTTGCCGCGTTACGCCCGGCAGGCTTTTGCGAAGCAGGAGTGTATCCGCGTTGTCGAGTGCGGAACTCCGGTGGTCGATACGCTGTGGCTGCTGCACCGTGCAGAATGGCCGTTGCCTGCCCGCGCACGCCATGTGGTGGAACACCTGCGGCGGTCGCTGGGGCTGCCCGCCGATATGGCTCGCTAGGTTCAGGTACGGCTGGGGTCAGGGGCAGCTGGGGTCAGGGCGGGGTACTGGCAGGCAGGGAGGGCCAGACAAATTGCGCGTCGTCTTGGTGATGGACTTCGGGCGGTGTGGCGCGGCTGGAAACCGCCAGCGCATCGAGCGGTGCGATCAGTGGCCGGAGCGGCAGTCCTGCCAGATTATCCGTTGCCGGGGATAGTGATAGAGAGGGGGTGGCGAGGTGTTCGTCCGGCGGCGTGACATTGTCGATGGCTGGTGCGAACAGGGCGGTCTCGTCGTCAAGCAACCCGGCAGCGCGCAGGGCGCTGGCCTGCGTGGTCAGGGCATCGGCTTCCGCCTGCGCCAGCGTGGTGCGGGCCGTCAACAGGTCGGTCGTGGCATCGAGCACTTCGCGCAGTGTGCGAATGCCGGCGCGCTCCTGTTCCTGAATACCAGCTACGGCGCTTTCGGCATTGCGGACCGCTTCCCGGTAAAGCGGCAGCCGCTCGCGCGCGGTGGCGGCGCTTGCCTGATTGGCGGCAATCGCTTCGCGCATGTCGCGCCAGGCCTGTTCGATCTGGAGGATCGCGGCCTGATCGCGGGCCTCTGCCTCGCGCACCGCAGCCGAGAGCTGGCCACTGCTGTAAAGTGGCATCGACAGCGTGACGCCTGCCACCAGCGATTCGCTGCGGCTGGTATTCGCATAAGGCGTGAAGGGCGTTCGTTCTGCCGAGGCGTGGGCGGAAAGCGCCGGCCCTGTCTCGGCGCGGGCTGCGGCGAGCGCGGCGGAGGCGATCCGCTCCTGCAGGCGGGCGATAGCCAGATCGGGGCTGGCATCGATGCCTTGCGCCTCAAGCTCCGTGCGCGCCGGGAGCGGCGGGGGCGAGGGGATCGTCTGAAGGTCTGCCGGGTAATGGCCAACCAGATTGCGATAGCGGGCAGCGCTTTGTTCGACAGCGGATCGGGCATCCAGCACGCGCCCCTCTGCCAAAGCCAGTTGGGCGGCGGTCTGTTCCAGATCGGGGGCAGTCGCATCGCGAAGATCGTAGCGGGCCTGAATGATCGCGCGCTGGCGCGTCAGCAGATCGCGGTTCTCCCGTGCCACGGACTCCAGCGCAAGATCGCGTCGAAGCGCGGCATAGGCAGCGACGACATTGAGGATCAGCGTCTGGCGCGCGGCCCGCAACTGTTCGCGTGCCAGCCCCTGCTGCGCCTTGGCCGACAGGGTAGCAGCCGCGAGGCGCCCGAACGTGAACAGCGGCTGCGTCAGCGTCACGGCACCCGAGGTGGCGAACCCGTCCCGCGTCGAGGCATAAGGCGGGTCGCGATCGCTTTCGAGCGTGTAGTCATGGCTGACCGTTACCGACAGGCTTGGGCCATAGGCGCCTTGCGTCCGGTTGCGAACTTCGTCTGCTGCACGCACCTGCGCCTTGTCGGCCGCGAGAACGGGGTTCTGTTCGAGCGCGGCGGCAATCGCCTCGGACAGCGTTTCCGCATGGGCGATGCCGGGACACAGCAACAGAATTGCGGCCGGCAGCAGGCTCTCGGCGGTCCACAGGCGAGGGCGATCCGTGGCGGCTGTGCGAAGGGGCATGGTGGTGTCATCCGGCAGGGCGGCATGGGCAAGCGCCAGCCACCGCCAGTGTAGAGCGCGGATGGGGCGTCCAGCACGCGGGGATTGCTCGAAAATGCACCGATCTCGCCTTGCGCCGCCGCGTCTTGCAGCGGACCATCCGAGCTTGCTGCGGAGGTAGAGGATCGATGTTCGGCTTCGGCGTTCTGGCGCAGGATCTTCGTGATGCCACGACCCCGGTGCGTCGGGTGCTTTTGCCGATCGCTGCGATCAGCAGCGTCTACAACGTCCTGCTGCTGTCGGGCTCGTTCTTCATGCTGCTCGTTTATGACGATGTACTGCCCTCGCGCAGCGTGCCCTCGCTGGTCGGCCTGTTCGTGCTGGTTGCCTTTGCCTACCTGTTTCAGGCGGGTTTCGACATCCTGCGCGGCGCGATCCTTGTACAGGCCGGCACCATGTTCACCCGGCGCCTGTCTGATAGGGTCATGGATGTGGTTTCCGGCTTCGAGCTGACTCACGGTGTCCTGCCCAATGGTATCCAGATCGTGCGCGATGCCGATGCCGTGCGCAGTTTCCTCTCCGGGCCGGGGCCTCTGGCACTGCTGGACCTGCCCTGGGTGCTGCTCTACCTGCTTGTGTTGGCCGTGTTTCACTGGAGCCTTGCGCTGCTGGTGACGGCGGGCGCGCTGGTACTGATCGGGCTGATGATCTTCAACGACCGCGCTACCCGCACAACCGCCATGCTGAACGTGCAGGCATCGAGCGCGCGTTTCGGCATGGCCGAGACCACGCGCCGCAATGCCGAGACGATCCGGGCGATGGGCATGTCGCGCTGGCATCGCCGGGCCTGGCACGATGCGGAGACCGCGCATCTCGCCGCCAACGATCGTCTCGCCTGGCTGTCCAGCTCGATCGGCGGGGCGAGCAAGGCCTTTCGCCTGCTCCTGCAGTCAGCGGTGCTGGCACTGGGCGCATGGCTGGTGATCGAGGGCAGGGCGAGCGGTGGAGTGATCATCGCCAGTTCGATCCTGTCCGCCCGCGCGCTGGCGCCGGCCGAACAGGTGATCGCCAACTGGAAGCAGTTGCTCGCCGCCCGGCAGGCCATGGTCCGGCTGCGCGATCATCTGCAGGCCGTGCCGGTGGAACAGGAGCCGATGGGGCTCGATCTGCCCTCGCACGATCTGGTGCTGGAGGCGGTGGCCTGTGCGCCGCCGGGGCTTCGCGAGCAGACTGTGTCGGGGGCGAGCTTTCGTGTGCAGGCAGGCGATGCTGTGGCGGTGATCGGGCGCAGCGGGTCGGGGAAATCCACGCTGGCACGGGCGATCTGCGGGATCTGGCCGCTGCGCCATGGTTCGGTACGACTGGACGGGGCCACGCTCGATCAGTGGTCGGGGCCGCAGCGCGGGCGGATCGTGGGGTATGTGCCGCAGGGGATCGAGTTGTTGCCCGGGACGCTGGCGCAGAACATCGCGCGCTTCGAGCCGGACGCCGACCGCGATGCGATCCTGGCCGCGGCGCGCGCGGCCGATGTGCATGATCTTATCGTCGGGCTGGAGGGCGGATACGACTACGTGATCGGGGCCAATGGCGCCAGCCTTTCGGGTGGGCAGCAGCAGCGTATTGCGCTGGCGCGGGCACTCTATGCCGATCCTTTCCTGCTGGTGCTGGATGAGGCCAACAGCAATCTCGATTTCGAGGGGGAGCGTGCGCTGGCGCGGGCGATCGCCTCGGCACGGGCGCGTGGTGGCATCGTCATCGTGATCGCGCATCGGGCCAGCATCGTCGAGCATGTCAGCCATGTGCTGGTGATGGGCAATGGCCGCATAGAGCAGTTCGGACCGCGCGACCGCTTCGTGCGCCGCGATGCGAGCGAGCAGGGCTCGCAGCCGTCACCGGTGGAGGAGGATCTCGCGATGGCCGAGGCCGATGCCGAAGGGCACGGATGATGGGGCTGGTGCTCGTCACACCCACCGCTGCGGTTTCTTCGGACCCGGTTCGCTCGACTGCCGCTGCAGACGAGATGCGTCTGCGACGGCTGGCGGGTGCGGGCGTTCTGGGCGTTGTCGTACTGGTGTTTGGCCTGGGCGGACTGGCGGCCTTCCTGCCGCTGGCAGGAGCCGTCGTGGCCGAAGGGACAGTCGATGTCGCAGGCCAGGTCAAGCGCGTCTCGCCCCCTTATGGCGGTGTGGTCTCAGAGATTGCCGTGGAGAACGGCGATCACGTGCGGGCCGGGCAAGTGCTTGTGCGGCTGGACCAGGCTGTCGCAGGGGCCAGTGCGGCATACGCCGGGCTGGGGCGGGATCGGCTGATCGCGCGGGTCGACCGGCTGCGTGCGCAAAGCGAAGGGCGCAGCGACGTCGCCACGTCGACGGCGCTGTCCGGGCAGGCGGCCACAGGAATCCTGCGCGACGAGCGGCAGGCGCTGCACTTGAACGAGGCCGCTCTTGCCGATCAGGCACGCGCGTTGCGGGCGCGGATCGCGGCGGCGTGGGCGGATGTCCGGCGCGGTGAGGCGGACACTGTCGCTTACGCCAGCCAGCAGGCGCTTATCGGGCGCGAGCTGGACCAGACCCGCAAACTCTACGAACGCCGTCTGACCACGCTCGATCGGTTGAGTGCGCTGGAACGGGCAGCCGTGGGGGTGGAGGCCAGTCGCAAGACCGCAGAGGAAAGCGTTGCCGGGGCACGGGCACAGATCGCGGAACTTGAGGCGCAGCTTGCCGCGCTTGCCAGCACTTCGCGGGCGCAGGCGGCTGCCGATCTCGGGCAGGCGCAGGCGGCGCTGGCCGACGCAGGGCCTCGCGCTGCCGGCGCGGAGGATGAAGATCGGCATACCGCGATCCGCTCGCCGGTCGCGGGCACGGTCGAAAAGCTGGCGGTCTCGACGATTGGCGGGATCGTGCGGGCAGGCGATACGGTGGCCGAGGTCGTACCGGATGGCGGGACGCTGGAGGTCAGTGCCCGGATTCCGGTGAGTGCGGTTGACCGGGTAGGGGCGGGGCGCCGGGCAGTGCTGCGTTTCACTGCGTTCGACATGCGCACCACACCCGAACTGGACGGGCGTGTCCTGCGCGTTGCGACGGACCGCACGCAGGACGCTGCCACCGGCGCCGTGTGGTATGAGGCGCGGATCGCCATTCCGCGCAAGGAACTGGCCCGGCTTTACGGCAAGCATCTGGCTGTGGGCATGCCGGTGGAAGTGTTCATCCAGACGCAGCAGCATTCGCTGCTCAGCTACATCCTGCGCCCGCTGTCGGACCAGTTCAAGCGGGCATTGCGGGAGTAGGCAGGGGAACGCGGCGTCGTTTTTTACGCGATCGATCAGACGTTAGATGGCGGGCTTGGTGGGGGAATAAAAATGGACGTATCCCTGCTTGTCATCCTCAATTCGCTTCAAGATCGATGGCAGAGAGGGTGTCGCGGTGAGAATCCGCAATCCGCGCCAGCCCTTCATGACCGGAGTCGGCTTGATGGACCTGAAACACGTCCAGTTTGACGTCTGTTATGGGTGGGAAGTTGCCGTTCTCATAATGCCGTCATCCCAGCGAAAGCTGGGATCGCTCTCGGTCAATTGAGACGGTCGAACAGATCACACCATCCGGGATTGTGCTTTTCGACTTCCGGCGCGGTGCTGCATCATCCGCGACGCAGGAATGCAGGTCCAGCCTCCCATCCCGCTATCGTTACATAATGCCGGAAGCGATCCCAGCTTTCGCTGGGATGACGACAGGATTTTAACGGCGGCTACGGGGCGTTTGCCGAACGGCAGAAAACCTCGCTCCCGGCGGTATTGCATATCGTAACTGGAAAACCCTCCTTCAGACTTTACCCTCCACACGCCCGGCAGGCCGGGTCTTTCGCAATTCGCATCGCGCGCATGCTGGGCTTGAGGCCGTCGATCAGGTGGAGCGTGCCGAACTGCGGGTCGTCGCCCAGCGCGGCGTGGCCGTGGAGCAGGACGCGCATCGCGTGCATTGCCGCGAAGGTGCCGACCATGCCGACCATTGCGCCCAGCACGCCGTCGGCGGCGCAGGTGTCACAGTCGGCCGCGTCGAAGGCATCGCCCACGAAGCAGCGGTAGCAGGGCTGGTCGGGCAAGTGTCCGGCGAAGTTCGCGACCTGCCCCTGAAAGCGGCCGACCGCCGCACTTGTCAGCGATATGTCACTGGCGACACAGGCATCTGACACGGCGAGGCGAGTCGCGAAGTTGTCACACCCGTCCAGTACCAGATCGGCGCCGGAGACCAGTGCGCTCGCGTTTTCGCTCCCCACGTTCTCGACGCAAGCGGCGACATCGATGGCAGGATCGAAACGCCGCACCCATCCGGCCGCCGCTTCCGCCTTGGGCGTGCCGACATCCGACGGCGTGAAAACAGTCTGGCGCTGGAGATTGCTGGTGTCGACGACATCACGGTCTATCAGCGTCACTTTTCCGACACCCGCGCCTGCCAGATACTGGAGCGCGGGCGCACCGATGCCGCCGCAGCCGATCAGCACCACATGTGCGCGGGCGAGGGCAACCTGTCCGGCGCCGCCGATCTCGGGCAGCACGATGTGCCGGGCGAAGCGCTGGGCGCGCTCTGGCGTGATGATGGGGGTGATTGGTGCGATCGAGGGGGAAGGAGCCATGGCCCTGCCCTAGCGCATGGGCAGGGCAGGGTGAAGGTTCCACCTGATGCCGCAGGCCAACGCCCAGGGGCGTTCGACATTCAGATGATGACGAGCCGAAAATGGTGATTTTTCGAGACCCGGAGCGCAGCGTACTTTTTTGTACGTGAGTACCGGAAGCTCGGGAAATCGCCATTTGCAGGCCGTCAGGGCTGAATGTCTGCCCTATGCAGCCAGCGTCACCCGGTTCCGCCCGCCGGCCTTGGCGCGGTAGAGCGCGGTGTCCGCTGCACGCGTGGCCTCTCCCAACGACGAGAAGCCTGAAAGCGGGGCAAGGCCGCACGAGAACGTCACCCGGCGACTGCCGACGCCGAGCGTGGTGCTGTCGGCAATCGCGGCGCGCAGGCGGTCCATCACCCGGTGCGCCTCGTTCATGTCGGTATCGGGGAAGACCACCGCGAATTCCTCGCCGCCCCAGCGCGCGACCAGATCGGTGCGGCGCACACCTTCGGACAGGCGCGCGGCAAAGGCGGTGAGCAGGTCGTCGCCGCGATCGTGGCCGAGCTGGTCGTTGATGAGCTTGAAGTGGTCGATGTCGACCAGCGCGAACACGCCCGGACGCTCGCCGTCGAGCAGGCGCTCGGCCGTGCCTAGGAAGCCGCGACGGTTGCGGATGCCGGTCAGCGGGTCGCGCTCTGCCGCATCGGTCAGCTTCTCGATCCGCGCGGCCGATTCGTTGGCGGCGGTGGTGACGCCATGAAGCAGCTGGCCGACCAGATCGCGCCCCCCGATGGGAATGTCCTGGACGCGCCGTCCGGCCTGGATCGATTCGAGCATCCGCGTGGCCTTGGTGACGGGGGAGAGCAGGCCATGCACGGCGGCAAGCCCGCAGGCGGTGCCGGCCAGCGTCGCGAGCAGCAGGACCAGCAGGGTGATCGGATGCCACTGGCCCGACAGCGCGGCAAAGGCGACGCAGGCGATCAGGGGAACATGCACGGCGCCGAAGCAGACGGTCAGAATGCGCCACTCGTAATGGCGCGGAAACAGGAACGTGGTGGCCTGATAGAAGCGCATAGGGGGGGGGGGCTTGCCTCTTCCTCTGGTTGTAGACGTTGGTGTGGTCGAACCCGAAGACCATCGGGCTTGAAGAGGACGCTAGAGAGGCGCGGGTTAGCCAAAAGTTAAAAAGTGTGAACACGCGCCGATGCGGGCTTTGGAGGCGGTGAAACGCAAACAGGCCGGCGCGCATCGGGTGCGGCCGACCTGTGGATAACGTTGTGAATAGGCTGTTGTTGCACGCCGGATATCCGGCGGAAAACCTCAGCTTTCGAGCTGGCGGAGCAGCGAGCGCACGTCGCCGTCCATGTCGGCATCGCGGCTGCGCAGATCCTCGATCAGGCGCACGGCGTGGATCACCGTCGAGTGATCGCGGCCACCGAACTTGCGGCCGATCTCGGGGTACGAGCGCGGCGTCAGCACTTTGGCGAGGTACATCGCCACCTGACGCGGGCGCACGACCGCACGGGCGCGGCGCTTGCTGCTCATCTCGGTGCGGTCGATGCGGTAGAACTGGCAGACCGTGCGCTGGATCTCGTCGATGGTGATCCGGCGACGGTTGGCCGAGAGGATATCGGTCAGCTGCTCTTCGGCGAGCTGGAGCGACACCGCCTGGCCCGTCAGCTGGGCATAGGCGATCAGCTTGTTGAGACCGCCGACCAGCTCGCGCACGTTGCGATTGATGGTGCGGGCCAGGAACTCGATCACGTCCGCAGGCACGTCCACCGAAGCGAAGCGTGTCAGGCGGCCTTCGAGGATCGCGCGGCGCAGTTCGATGTCGGCAGGCTGGATGTCGGCGACGAGGCCCATCGACAGGCGCGAGAGCAGGCGCGGCTCGACACCATCGAGCGCCTGGGGGGCGCGGTCGGCGGCGAAGACCAGACGCTTGCCTTCCTGCAGCAGCGCATCGATCGTGTAGAGCAGCTCTTCCTGTGCCGAAGCCTTGCCGATGATGAACTGGATATCGTCCACCAGCAGCAGGTCGAAGCCGCGCAGGCGGGCCTTGAACTCGATCATCTGGTTCTGGCGCAGCGCCTGGACGAACTCGACCATGAAGCGCTCTGCCGAGCAGTAGAAGATCCGCGCCTGCGGGTGGCTGGCGAGATAGGCGTGGCCGATCGCGTGCAGCAGGTGCGTCTTGCCCTGACCGGTGGCGGCCTTGAGGTAGAGCGGCGAGAACTGCGGCGTTTCCGTGGCCGACATGCGCTGCGCGGCGTTGAACGCCAGCACGTTCGAGGTGCCGGTCACGAACGAGGCGAACGTCTGCGAGGCGTCGATCCCGGCCGGGCCCTGACCCAGCGAGGCAAACGATTCGCCGACGAGTGCAGCGGCCAGCGTGTCGCCGGCGCCCTGTGCCGAATCATTGGCAGGCGCGCTGGCGGGACGGCCTCCGCCGCCCAGACGCAGCTCGGGCAGCTGGCGACGGCCCGGATGCACCAGCACGCGCACGTGGCGCACGTCGGGACGGGCAATCTTCCAGGCCAGCGAAAGCCGGTCGGCAAAACGGTCGGCAACCCAGTTGGCGGAGAATTCGGTGGGGAGATAGAGATCGAGCGTGCCCGTCTCCGCGCAGTAGTTGCCCGGCTGGATCGGACGGATCCACTGGCTGTGCGCCTGATGGCCCAGGTCCTTACGAAGGCCCAGGCTGATGTCTGCCCAGTCTGCCGCCAGATTCACGGCTTCCTGATCCTCTTCCATCGCCACTTTCACCGCCTTCGACTTCCTTACTGCGACTTGACCTTGACCCGCGCGCGCCTCGCTGGCGTGCCCGGACGACGAATGACCCGCTGACGTTGCTGTCATGACCCGGAACTCCGTCTTGAACGTGTTTGCACCCATGGCCGTAGCGCGGAACGGGCACCCACCAACCTTTCACGAAGCAAAAACGATCCCGTGCCGCAAACGCGAGTTCGCAGCGCCCGTTTCCTGTTTCTGACTTGATTCTGGTCGGTGATTCCCCGGCACGTTCCGCAACGGCCGAGGTCCTTTTAGGGAGCGCTTGAGCCGGGGCGCAATACGGTCCTCCCCAAATAAAAAAAATTATCGCGGTTGACTCATGTCATCTGACGGAAATCCGCGATTGTGGAAAATTATCCCAATTTTTCATGTGGTTGTGATTGATCCGTTTCCGAATCACAAAAGTGGACACAGGGAATCGGCGGGTTTCCTTACATTTCGAAGACAACGCACATGCAGCATCGCAGGCGCAAAAAAACGGAGCTGAAGATTGCTCTTCAGCTCCGTTCTCTATCCGTACCTGTCCCGCTGCCGGAGCAGCGGTCAGCGCGTGGATCGTCGGTCCCGAATCACCCGTCCGTTTCCGGACGGCGGCGAATCAGAGAGCGGCGACGCGCTTGGTGAGGCGCGACATCTTGCGCGCCACGGTGTTCTTGTGGAGCACGCCGCGCGCAACACCACGTGCCAGCTCGGGCTGCGCTTCCTTGAGCGCGGCAGCGGCGGCGGTCTTGTCGCCACCCTCGAGCGCCGCTTCGACCTTCTTCACGAAGGTGCGGATGCGGCTGAGACGGTTGGTGTTGATGAGCGCACGGCGGTCGTTGCGACGGATGCGCTTGCGGGCTTGCGGCGTATTGGCCATCGAAAATCCTCGTATCTGGCCGCCGGGCGGCCCCTGCCTGGTTGATCCGGTATGGCGAGCTGTCTCGCCGGAAAGCGCGCCCCTTACCGATGGTGGGGGTTTTCGTCAAGCGCCGGGATGACCGGAAAGTGGACCGAAACCCGCCTACTTCTGGCATTTCCGGCACCAGAAGGTGCTGCGCCCACCCTGAACGAAGCGCAGAATCGGGGTGCCGCAGCCGCAGGCGAGCCCTTCGCGCCCATAGACTTGCCAGGACGCCGCGAAATAGCCCAGTTCGCCGCTGGGCTGGGCGTAATCCTTGATCGTGGAGCCGCCTGCCGCGATCGATTCGGACAGGACGGCGCGAATCGCGGGCACGAGTCGCTCCAGCGCCGCACGGCTGACTTTGCCCGCTGCCTTGTCCGGGCGGATGCCGGAGCGGAACAGCGCCTCACAGACATAGATATTCCCCAACCCTGCGACCACGCTCTGGTCGAGCAGCATCTGCTTGACCGGGGCGAGTCGTCCGGCGAACGCGGTGTGGAGGTGGAGGGCAGTCAGGCCATCGCCCAGCGGCTCCGGGCCAAGCGCGGCGAACGGCCCCCAGGCATCGAGCGCGGCGGTTTCGACCAGATCGACCGAGCCGAATCGCCGCGCGTCGTTCAGGGCGAGGATATGGCCCGAGCCTGTCTCCAGCACGAGGTGATCGTGCCTGTCGGGCTTTTCGGGTTCGATCCGCCAGCGCCCGGACATGCCGAGGTGGAACACCATGGTGCGCTCGCGGTCGGTCTCGATCAGGCCGTACTTGGCGCGCCGCCCCATGCCCGTCACCCGCGCGCCGGTGAGCGTCTGGACGAGATCGGCAGGGAAGGGGCGGCGAAGGTCCGCGCGGTTCAGCGTGACGCGGGCGATCCGCTCGCCATCGAGAAAGCGCGCAAGGCCGCGCACGGTGGTTTCGACTTCGGGAAGTTCTGGCATCGTGGGGCGCTATATAAGGTGTGGCCCCGGCCTCTGCCAGATCGTGAGGAGGGAGTAGATGCCGGAAGCAGGATAAGGCCCGTCGGGCATTTTCCGGCAAACGCTGCCCGCCCCCTTTGCTCCCGCGCCAAACCCGCCTAAGGCATCCCGCATGAGCGAAAAGGTTTCCTTCGGTTACGAAGACATCGACCCCGAGGAGAAGGAAGGGCGCGTCGGCGCGATCTTCTCTTCCGTCGCACGCAAGTACGACGTGATGAACGATGCCATGTCGGGCGGCATGCACCGTTTGTGGAAGGACAAGTTCGTGCGCCGGGTGAAGCCGCGCGAAGGCGAGCAGATCCTCGACATGGCAGGCGGCACCGGCGATATCGCCTTCCGCATGGCCGCGCACGGCGCTTCGATTACCGTGTCGGACATCAATCAGGACATGCTCGACGTCGGTATCGAGCGAGCGATGGAGCGTGGGCTCGACAGCCTCGTATGGTCGCGCCAGAACGCCGAGGAACTGACCTTCGAAAATCGCATCTTCGATGCCTACACGATTGCGTTCGGCATTCGTAACGTCACCCATGTCCAGCAGGCGCTGGGCGAGGCGCACCGCGTGCTCAAGTTCGGCGGGCGTTTCTTCTGCCTTGAGTTCTCGACGACCGAATGGCCGGGCTTCAAGGAAGTCTACGATGCCTATTCGCACAAGCTGGTGCCCAAGCTGGGCAGCATGATCGCAGGCGATGCCGAATCGTACCGCTACCTGATCGAATCGATCCGCCGCTTCCCGCCGATGCCCGAGTTCGAGAGCATGATCCGCAAGGCCGGTTTCAAGCACACCAAGGTCGAGCCGATTCTGGGCGGTCTGGTCGCGATCCATTCGGGCTGGAAGGTCTGACGGCACCGGCATGACGCCCCGCATCACGCATTTCTGGCGCCTCTATCGCTGGGGCCGCATCCTCGCGCGGCACGGCGCACTGCGCGGCATCGAGAACGACCGCAACGCGCCGATGACGGTCAAGCGGCTGTGCCGTCTTGCCCGCTTCGGCACGCGCCAGCCTGCCGAGCCCGATTACGCGGGGGCGTTCCAGGAGATCGGTCCTGCCGCGATCAAGCTGGGGCAGGCCCTGGCGACGCGCCCCGATCTGGTCGGTGAAGGCCCCGCGCGCAACCTGCTGCTGTTGCAGGACAGCCTGCCGCCGGTGCCCTTCGCAGATATCAAGACGCGGATCGAAAGCAGCTTCGGCCGCCCGATCGGTGAGGTCTACGCCAGCATCGAGGAAGAGCCGGTCGGCGCCGCCTCGATCGCGCAGGTCCACCGTGCGGTGACGCGCGACGGCCGCGCGGTGGCGGTCAAGGTGCTGCGCCCCGGCATCCGCGAGCAGTTCTCGCGCGATGTCGAGACTTATGAGTGGGCGGCGGCGCATCTCGAAGCCTTCGGGGCGGAGGCCGCGCGCCTGCGCCCGCGTGCGGTGATTGCCAATCTCAAGCGCTGGACCCTGCGCGAGTTCGACCTGCGTCGCGAAGCCGCCTCGGCGTCCGAACTGGCCGACGTGATGGAGGGGATCGAGGGCTACCGCGTCCCCGATATCGACTGGGACCGCACGGCTGGCTCGGTGCTGACGCTCGAATGGATCGACGGTATCAAGATGAGCCAGGTCGAGGCGCTGCGGGCCGCTGGGCACGACATGCCTGCGCTGGCGCGGCGGCTGGTGCTGACCTTCCTGACGCAGGCGATCTCGGCTGGGTTCTTCCACGCCGACATGCATCAGGGCAACCTGTTCGTGAAAGGCACGCCCGAGGCGCCCGAGATCGTCGCGATCGATTTCGGCATCATGGGGCGGATCAACCGGCAGGCGCGGCTGTGGCTGGCCGAGATCCTCTATGGCCTGACCACCGGCAACTATCGCCGCGTGGCCGAGATCCACTTCGAGGCGCAGTACGTGCCGAGCTACCACACGGTGGAAGAGTTCGCGACCGCGCTGCGCGCCGTGGGCGAGCCGATGCGCGGCAAGCCGGTGTCCGAGCTTTCGGTCGGCGCGATGCTCGACGGGCTGTTCGCGATCACCCGCGATTTCGACATGCAGGTCCAGCCGCATCTGCTGCTGCTGCAAAAGACGATGGTGATGGTCGAAGGCCTCGCCACCGCGCTCGATCCGCAGATCAACATGTGGGACGTCGCCAGCCCCTTCGTGAAGGAATGGCTGCGCGACGAACTCGGCCCCGAGGCCAAGATCGCCGACCGCCTGCGCGAAGACCTGAACCTGCTCATGCGCCTGCCCGATCTGGTGCGCCGCATCGAGGAGAAGTTCCCGCCCAAGGGCGGTGCGCCCGAACAGGCGCCGCTGCCCGAGGTCGAGCTGGTCTGGGACCGCATGATGGCCCGCCGCCGCGAAGGTACGCGCTGGCCCGCCTACGTCGCCTCGGTGATCGCCGGCGGCCTCGCAACCTGGGGCGTGCTGGCGTGGATGCACTGGGGCTGACGGTGCGGCAGGGTGTGCACACCCGGTGGCCATTGCTCTCCCTTCGGGCCTGAGGCACAAGCCAAAGCCATGAGCGGTCCCCGGATTCTCCTCGTCGTCGGCGGCGGTATTGCGGCCTACAAGGCCTGCGAACTGGTGCGTGCCATCCGCAAGGAAGGCGGCTCCGTCACCTGCGTCGTCACCGAGGCGGGGACGCAGTTCGTCACGCCGCTCAGCCTTGGCGCGCTGTCCGAGCGGCCGGTCTATACCACGCTGTTCGATCTCAAGAACGAGGTCGAGATGGGGCATATCCAGTTGAGCCGCGAGGCCGATCTGGTGGTTGTGTGCCCGGCGACGGCGGACATGATGGCCAAGATGGCGCACGGCATTGCCGACGATCTGGCGACCACGCTGCTGCTCGCCACCGACAAGCCGGTGCTGGCGGTGCCTGCGATGAACGTGCGCATGTGGCAGCACGCGGCGACGACCCGCAACGTGCAGGTGCTGCGCAGCGCGGGCGTCGACGTGATGGAGCCTGACGAGGGCACGATGGCCTGCGGCGAATATGGTCCCGGCCGTCTCCCCGATCCTGACAAGATCTGGCAGCGCATCGCCTGGAGTCTGGGCCTTGGTCCGGTGGACATCGCGCCGGTGCCGGGCGGCCCCGGCGTACCGGGTAATGAGGGTACGGATGCCGATAGCGGGCTGGGCGGTCTCACCGGTGCGCATGTCGGCCGCGCATCTGCACAGCCTGCGATGGCTGGCCGCGATTCGCTGCTGGCGGCCAAGGGCGAGGCGCGCGGCGCGGCGTCGAGCGATCCGGGCGCGATCGACTTGTTCATTCCGCCTGCCGACGGGCCGCTCAGCGGGCACCATGTGCTCGTGACCGCCGGGCCGACGCATGAGCCGATCGATCCGGTGCGCTACATCGCCAACCGCTCGTCGGGCAAACAGGGCTTTGCCATCGCCGCTGCCGCTGCCGAGGCGGGCGCACACGTGACGCTGGTCGCAGGCCCCGTCACGCTGCCGACGCCGCCGGGTGTGACCCGCGTGGACGTGGAAAGCGCGCGAGAGATGCTCGCGGCGGTCGAGGCGGCGTTGCCTGCCGACATCGCGGTGATGGTGGCGGCCGTGGCGGACTGGCGCGCGGCGGAAGTTTCCGGCCAGAAGATCAAGAAGCAGGGGGATGCCGCGAATCGTGTGCCGCCGCCGCTGGTGCTCGCCGAGAACCCGGATATCCTCGCCACGCTCTGCGCCTCGCCGCGCCGACCCGCGCTGGTGGTGGGCTTCGCGGCAGAGACCAACGATGTGCTTTCCCATGCCGCCGCCAAGCGGGCGCGCAAGGGCGCCGACTGGATTGTCGCCAACGACGTCTCGGGCGATGTCATGGGCGGCGATGCCAATACCGTGCATATCGTGTCCGGCGAAGGCGTGCTGAGCCTGCCGGAAATGCCGAAGGGCGAAGTCGCCCGCGCGCTGGTGGCCCGAATTGCCGAAACGATTTCAGACACAAGAAGGACGACCGATGCACACCCCTGACACTATCCCCGTGCGCGTGAAAGTGCTGGAGCACGGGCAGGGGCTGGCGCTGCCGGTCTATGCCACCAGCGGGGCGGCGGGCATGGACGTGGTTTCGGCCGAGGACGTGACGCTGGCCCCCGGTGCGCGCCATGCGGTCGCCACCGGCCTTGCCTTCGCGATCCCTCACGGCTTCGAGATCCAGGTGCGTCCGCGCTCCGGCCTCGCGCTCAAGCACGGGATCAGCGTGCCCAATGCGCCGGGCACCATCGATTCGGACTATCGCGGCGAGCTGAAGGTCATCCTGATCAACCACGGCGCCGAGCCCTTCGCCATCGTGCGCGGCGACCGCGTGGCGCAACTGGTGCTGGCGCCCGTCAGCCGGGCCAGCTGGATGGAAGTCGAGGAGCTGGACGCGACCGATCGCGGCGAGGGCGGCTTCGGCTCGACCGGCGGCGTGGTCGCGCTGGGGAACTGAAGAACCGGGGGAGTGAGCGCCGGAAAGCGCTCTTACCCGGCGAACTTGCTCGCCATCGGGATCGCGATTACCAGAAACAGCACCAGCCCGCCGAGCGCGAGGATCAGGCACCCGGCGCGGTTGGGACGGCGCTCGGGGTCGTGCCCGGTTGGGCTGTTATTGGTCGGGCTGTCGTTGGTTGGGCTGTGATTGGTGTCGTCGGTCATGCAAAGCCCCTGTAACTGAGGGGCGCCTGATCGAAGGCGCTCCACCAGCCGATGCCGATAGCCTGCGCGCCGTACCGGTCAAGGTTCGCTACCGTTTCGCCGGGGCGTTTTCCCATGGGGGAAATTACCGGGAGGCTGGGAAAGTGCGGCAACCAGGCACCTGGAAGGCTTAGATTCGGTCCAGCCAGCTCAAATGCTGCTGCAGGCGCCTCAGTCGCGCTTCTTGTCGCGGCCCTTGCGATGGTGGCGCAGGCCCCACCAGCCGAGCCCGCCGATGCCGAAGGCCACGGCCAGCCCTTGCCCGATGGCGGTGAACGCGGCGCTCAGCGCGCCGATCGTCACGCCCCAGAAGAGCTGCGAGAGGATGGCCATGAAATTGTACATCTGCCCTGTTCGCTGCCTTTTTCCGCGTCGGGCCTGCTCGTTGCCGGGCGGCCTGACTGGCGCTCTCCTGTTGCCCCGAAATGTCGCCTCACCGCATGCGGGGCCAATGTGGCCGCAACACGGCAGGGGCGTATCACGACCTTTCATGTAGGTCGCCACCGTCTGCCCAAAAAGAGAGCAGGCAAACAAAAAGGACGGGCCCGCCTCGTCAACGGACCCGTCCCTCGGTGTCTCCCGCTTCGCAGGGGGAGCCTGTCAGTTACTTTTTCTCTGGCGCGACCGTAATGCGCACGGTCTCCCCAGAGTTCCCGGGAAATCCGGTAAACATTGCGTCGACCAGATTCGGGACCAGATACTGCAGGCGATTGGAGGTCGACAGGGCCTCGGCATGGCCTTCGAAAAGGCGCTGTCCGTCAACGGCACGGTCGATCTTCAGCGAAATCTTGCTGGTGTAGATGGTGTAGGACTGCACGCCGCCGTCAAACCACGGGTCGTACATGCCAAAGCGCCACGGGCCGCCCCAGCCGCCGCCCCAGCCACCGAAGCGACCCCAGCCGCCGCGATAGCCGTACCACGGGCCGAAGTAGGGCGAAGGCGTGCTCTGCACGCGCTCACGGCCATCGTCGACGCCGTAGCTGAAGCGCACGATCATCGTCGCCTTGGCGGGATCCTGCACCGGGGCATAGCCCAGCTTGGTCAGGTGGTCGGTCACGACACCGGCGTACTGCGCGAATTCCAGACCGCCGACCAGCTTGGGATCGTCGGCGACGACCGCGAAAGTCTGGCCTTCGGGCGTCGGCAACTGGGTGCGGAAGCGCGAAACATCGGCATGGAAGGGCGCGGCGCAGGCGGCCACGGCCATGAACAGCACGGCGGCGGCGAACAGCCTCAGCCTTGCCAGCGGGGAATTGGTATCAGTCCTCATAATCCGGTCACTCCACGAGCCCGAAGAGCCCCATGAAACGCCTCCGCCGGGCGCGGCCCTCGATTCTTGCCATCCTGCCGTAAAATCAACGGGCTGAATAGCGCTTGAACGAAATGGAAATGCGACAGGCCGAACCGGTGCGCTCACCATCTGTTCAGCGCAAACGACCAGTCCGCAGGCGTCTTGAGCAGGTGGGCACTATGTAGGAATAAGGGGGCACGATGACGAGTCCCGTACCCCTTATTTCGCTGGCGACCGGCAAGGTCCGTCCGTTCCGCAACGCCGATGAGCCGAGCGCCATCGCCAAGGCGCCGGTCACGGGGCCTGTGCGCGTGACGTTTCTCGGGCTGGAGGGCGACGAGCAGGCCGATCTGTCGGTCCATGGCGGGCAGGACAAGGCGATCCACCACTATCCCCACGATCACTACGCCTTCTGGCGCGAGGCGATCGGCGATCACGGCCATCTCGCGATGCCGGGTGCGTTCGGAGAGAACGTGTCGACCACGGGCCTGACCGAAGGCGAGGTCTGCATCGGCGATCGCTGGCGGCTGGGCAGTGCGCTGGTCGAGGTCAGCCAGGGGCGCCAGCCGTGCTGGAAGCTCGATCACCGCTTCGACGGCGCGCGGATCAACGCCGCGATGATCCGCGCGCGCCGCCCCGGCTGGTACTACCGCGTGATAGAGGAGGGCGAGGCGGTCGCCGGAGAGCCGATGAGGCTCGTCGCGCGCCCGTGCCCCGACTGGAGCGTGGCCCGCGTGTTCGGCCTGCTGATCGCAGGCGACCACAAGACCGACCGCGCAGGGCTGGAAGCGCTGGGGGCGGTGTCGATGCTGGCAGAGCCGTGGAAGCGCCGCCGGGTGAAGCTGCTGGGGTGAGGGGCTTTTTTTATAAGCCTTTGGTTTTACGGCTGCTCTGCAGGCGGTGCGTAGAGAACGACGCCGTATCGATAGGCCAGTTTGGCACTGCCTTTGACCCGGTCGCCGGAACGGCTGACCTCGATATGGATCGGCCTGTCGATCCGGGTCATCAGGATTCCGAGACAATCGTAGGGCTTGAGATTGTCGTCCTTGGATGCCGTTTCGACATGCAGGGCCAAATCCTCAGTCCGTGTGCCGTAATGGCGAAGGACCACATCGTCACCGAACACCTTCTGCACGGCGCTTACGATAAACGCAGCCTCGGCCTGTTCCAGCGTTACGGGGACAGGCGGCAGGTTTGCGCTCGATAGTGTCGAAGCGGACATGGCGGGATGATGCGCCTTGTCCGGTTCGATCACAAGTCTGCGCTGTCGCCGCTCAGCCTCAGCCCCGAACCAGCCCCAGCGCCTCGTAAGTGCGCTCCAGCGTCGGCACGGCGAGGGCGCGGGCCTTCTCGGCACCCTTGCGCAAGATCGCGTCGAGCGCGGTGCGGTCCTGGCGCAGTTCCACGAAGCGCGCGTTGATCGGCGCGAGGCGCTCCACCAGCAGTTCGCCCAGCGCAGGCTTGAACGTGCCGAAGCCCGCGCCGCCGAAATCGGTCAGGATCTGCTCGATGGTCGAGCCCGACATCGCGGCATAGATCGCCACGAGGTTCTTCGCCTCGGCGCGGCCTTCAAGCCCTGCGATCTCCGAGGGCAGCGGTTCGGGATCGGTCTTGGCCTTCTTGACCTTCTGCATGATCGTGTCGGCATCGTCGGTCAGGTTGATGCGGCTCATGTCCGAGGGGTCGGACTTGCTCATCTTGCCCGAGGCATCGCGCAGCGACATGATTCGCGCGGCTTCGGGCGGGATCATCGGCGCGGGCAGGGTGAACACCGGGTTCTCCTCTGTCGCGAAGTCGTTGTTGAACTTCTGAGCGATGTCGCGTGCCAGTTCGAGGTGCTGCTTCTGGTCCTCGCCCACCGGGACGTGGGTGGACTGGTAGAGCAGCACGTCGGCGGCCTGGAGCACCGGATAGGTGTAGAGCGCCACCGAGGCACCCTCGCGGTTCTTGCCCGCCTTGTCCTTCCACTGCGTCATGCGGTTCAGCCAGCCGGTGCGCGCGGTGCCGTTGAGCAGCCATTGCAGCTCGGCGTGCTGGGGGACCTGCGCCTGGTTGAACAGGATCGAGCGGTCGGGATCGAGCCCGCAGGCGACCAGCGCCGCCACCATCTCGCGCGTGTTGGCGGACAGCGTGGCCGGATCGTGCGGCATCGAGATCGCGTGGAGATCGGCCAGGAAGTAGAGGCAGGTGCCGCCTTGCGCGGAAATCTCGTCCTGCATGAGCACCCAGTTGCGGATCGCCCCAAGGTAGTTGCCGAGGTGCAGATTGCCGGTGGGCTGGATGCCGGAGAGGATACGCATGGGTGGTTCGCTTCTTCTTCTATGTGTCTGTCGTCTGGGTGCGGGCGTCTGAGTGTCAGGCGTTCAGGCGCGGCGGCGCCGCAGCAGGGCGAGGTCGTCGCGGGTGAAGGCGCCCGAAAGCACGGTGGCGAGGCCATAGACCACGCAGCCCGCGCCGACCAGTACCGCCAGCGCAAGGCCGCGCACCAGCCACGTCCCGTGGGTATAGGGCATCATCCAGTCCTGCGCGAACCACAGCGCGGCGCCCATCAGCAGCGCGGCGACGGCAAGGCGCGGAGCCCGGCGGCGCAGGCGCGCATCGGCCTGGAAATGCCCGCGCCGCACCAGCGTCAGGTAGAGCATCAGCACATTGACCGTGGACGACAGCGCAGTCGCCAGCGGCGGTCCCATGTGCTGCAGCGGCACGATCAGCGCGAGGTTGAGCGCGATATTGAGCCCGATCGAGATCATCGCATAGCGCACCGGCGTCTTCGTGTCCTGACGGGCGTAGAAGCCGGGGGTCAGCACCTTGACGAGGATGTAGCTGGGCAGGCCGATCGAGAACGCGGCAAGCGCCTGTGCGGTGCGGGTGACGTCGGTGGGGTCGAACTTGCCGTAGCCGAACAGCGCGGCGGCGATCGGGCGGCCGCACAGCACGAGCGCCACGCAGGCGGGCAGGGTGAGCAGCAGCGCCAGTTCCATGCCGCGGTTCTGCGTGGTCATCGCGTCCGCCTCCTGCCCCGCACCCAGCTGTCGCGAGATCGTGGGCAGCAGCACGGTGCCAAGGCCGATGCCGATCAGGCCCAGCGGCAGCTGGTTCAGGCGGTCGGCCATGTAGATATACGTGACCGAGCCGTGGGCGAGGAAACCGGCGGCGAGGAAGTTCGAGATCACGAGGTTGATCTGCATCGCGCCTGCCCCGGCAGCGGCGGGCCAGATCAGCGCCAGCAGCTTCTTCACGTCGGCATTCCACACCGGCAGGCGCAGGCGCATCGAGACGCCGTTGGCGCGGCAGGCCCACATCAGCCAGCCCAGCTGGAGCGCGCCCGATACCGAGACGCCGATCGCCTGGTTGCGCGCGGTCATCAGCTGTTCGTGGCTGTGGAAGGCCAGCAGCGCGACGATCAGGGTGAGGTTCAGCAGGATCGGTGCGGCGGCGTTGACCCAGAACTTGTTCATCGAATTGAGCACGCTGCCGAACAGCGAAGTCAGGCTGATGAAGCCGAGATAGGGGATCGTCAGGCGGCTGAGTTCCACCGCGAAGTCGAACTGGGCAGGCGTGACGCCGTTGAAACCGCCCGACAGCGCCAGCGTGATCGGCCAGGCCAGCACTTCGAGCAGCACCGTCATCGCCAGCAGCACCGGCAGCAGCACCGACAGCGCCTGTTCGGCAAAGGTGATGCCCGCCTTCAGGCCGGGGCCGTCCGGGTCGGCGGCCTTCTGGTTGAACAGCGGGATGAACGCCGAGGCAAAGGCCCCTTCGGCGAACAGCGAACGGAACATGTTGGGCAGCCGGAACGCGAGCAGAAAGGCGTCCGAGGCGAAGCCGGCGCCGACATAGCGGGCGAACAGGCTGTCGCGCAGCAGGCCGAGCACGCGGCTGATCAGAGTGAGCCCGCCGACACCGGCAAGCGATTTCGCCAGATTCATCGGGTCAGGCTCATGAGGTCTGACGGATTTCCGTCGGAAAAGGGCGCCGGGGCATCATCGCTGAAACCCCGGCGGTGTCAGGTCAGGCGTGGCCGGCCACGTCGCCGCCTGCCTGCTGTGCGGCAAGCTGCTGGGCGTAGAGGCCGTTGAAGTCGATCGGCTCCAGCAGCAGCGGCGGGAAACCGGCATCGCGCACGGCATCGGCTACCACGCGGCGGGCGAACGGGAACAGGATACGCGGTGCCTCGGCGAACAGGAACGCGTGGGCCTGGCCTTCCTGCAGGTTACGCATGCCGACCAGCGCGCCATAGGCGAGGTCGACGACATAGGCGGTGCCTGCATCGGCGCGCGCGGTCGCGGTGATCTTCAGTTCGACCTCGTGCACTTCATCGGTCTCGATGGCGCGCGAGGAGATGTTGAACTGAACGTCGACCTGCGGCGCGTCCTGCCACTGGAAGCTCTGCGGCGCGTTCGGGTTCTCGACCGAGAGATCCTTGACGTATTGGGCGATAAGGCCCGCCACCGGCTGGTTGTCGGCGTCGAGATTGAGATCGGAAAGGACGTTGCCTTCGTCGGCCATGAGGTTCGATTCCCGCTGGATTGCAGTTAGGTCAGCCGGCGCGACTAGAGCATTTTGCGCAGGCTTGGAACACTGTTGCGCGCATTTTCCCGATGAATCGCCAAGAAACAACCGGCGCGATACGGGAACCTGCATGGCTTTCGTGCGCTGTGCATTATCGAAAAACACTGCGGACAACTGCGCTCACGCGTTGTTCATTTGTCAAGCGTACCTATGTGGGGCTATGAAGACTCGTCCGGGAACTCGGTACTGATCCCGGAAGCGCACCTGAGGAAGGGTGCGATTTTACAGGCCGTGCGGGCGGGATGCCCAGCCATCCTCAGCTGCCCGCGCGGGACAGAAGGGATGGTTTTGCTGCCGTGACTGTGGAAATCGTGATTCTGGCCATGATCGCCGCCTTCCTGGGGCTGCGTCTCTACTCGGTGCTGGGGCGCCGTGCCGAGCACGAGGAAGAGCCGATCCAGGGCCGCTTCCAGGAGCCGCGTGGCCCCGCCGGTGCGCCGCGCCTGCCGCTTCCGGTCCGCCATCAGGACAAGACCCCGGCCGAGCGTGCCGCCTCCGCTGTCCGGCCCGACATGCCGCGCGTGTCCGCCTCGGTCGAGCGCGGGCTGGTGGCGATTGCCGGGGCCGATCGCGGCTTCGATGCCGCCGCCTTCGTCGAAGGCGCGCGCGGTGCCTATCGCATGATCCTCGAAGCCTTCTGGAAGGGCGACAAGGCCGAACTGCGCAGCCTGTGCGACGATGACGTCTACGCCAGCTTCGCCGCTGCCATCGATGCCCGTGCCGAGGCGGGCGAGGTGATGGACAATCGCCTGATCCGCATCGAGGAAAGCGCCATTACCGGGGCCGAGATCGACAGCGGCTATGCACGCATCACCGTGCGCTTCCAGTCGGACGTTGCGGCCGTCACCCGCAATGCCGAAGGCCATGTGGTGGCAGGCTCGCTCGACGATGCCATCGATTCGATCGACGTGTGGACTTTCGCGCGCAACGTCAATTCGCCCGCGCCCGACTGGCTGCTCGACGAAACCGACGAGGGTTAAGGGCTGAGGTCTGGGGCGCTGGCCGATCCGGTCGATGCTTTACGTGCAATTTCGGAAATTACCGAGCGGGTCGCCTTGGGCGGCCCGCTGCGTTTGTGGGAACAGGGAATGACAGGGGCAATCGGCGCCATGGGATCGACGATGCAGGCGCGCTACGGGCGAGCCACCGATAAGCGGCTGTTCCGCAAGGGCCCCATCCGCAAAAGCATCGCTGCCGCGCTGCTGGCGCTGCTGGCCTCGTGCGGGCATATCGTGCCGCCGGGCGGTCCTTCGACCACGCCGCCGCCGTCGAAGCCGCTCCCGCCGCCGCCTGCCAATGCGCTGTCGGTGGGCGTCGCCGCCGGGCCGTCGGTCGCCGCGTTGCCGATGGAGGCCGCCGATGCCGCCGCAGCGCTTGCCTCGTTCAGGGAGAGCTGCCCCCGGCTGCTGGCGCGCACCGATGTCAGCGGGCTGACGCATCCGCAGGACTGGCAACCGGCCTGCGCTGCTGCGGCGACATGGGCGCCGGCTCAGGCGCCGCAGTTCTTCGCGCAGTATTTCGAGGCCGACCGGGTGGGACCGGGCACGGCCTTCGCCACCGGCTACTTCGAGCCGGAGATCGCCGGATCGCGAACCCATGTTCCGGGCTACGACACGCCGGTCTATGCGATGCCTGCCGATCTGGTGCGCGCAAAGCCGGGAGACGCCACCCCGTCCGCCAGCGGGCAGATGCCGCTGGGGCGCTATGACGAGACGGGCCGGTTCGTGCCCTATTTCGACCGCACCCAGATCGAGAACGGCGCGCTGGCCGGGCGCGGGCTGGAAATCGCCTGGGTTCAGGACCCGGTCGCGTTCTTCTTCCTGCAGGTGCAGGGATCGGGGCGTCTTGTCGGGCCGGATGGCGCGGTGATGCGCATCGGCTATGCCGGGCAGAACGGCTGGCCCTATACCGGCATCGGCTCGGTGATGGCGCAGCAGGGGCTGATCGGCACCGGGCCGGGACAATACCCCGGCTCGATGCAGGGGATCGTGCGCTACATCCACGATCACCCCGATGACGGACGCCTGCTGATGCAGCAGAACCGGTCGTGGGTGTTCTTTGCCGAGCGCGTGGGCGACGGGCCGCTCGGCGCGCTGGGCGTGCCGGTGCGCGGGCACGTCTCGGTCGCGGCAGACCCGCAGTTCGTGCCGCTGGGCGCGCCGGTCTGGCTCGATCTCGACCGCCGCGAGGCGAGCGGGGTGTGGGTGGCGCAGGATACCGGCGGCGCGATCAAGGGCGCGAATCGCTTCGACACATTCTGGGGCGCAGGCGCGCAGGCGACCGTAACGGCAGGCGGGATGAGCGGCCATGGCCGGGCGCTGCTGCTGCTGCCGGTCGGCACGCTCGCACGGCTTCAGGCCGCTGGGCAGGTCTCGGGCCAGGTCTCGGGACACTGATGTGAAACGGCCGGGGCGGAACCTGACGGCGGAGGAGGCGGAAGACTGGGCACGCGTCGCGCGCTCGGTGACGCCGCTTGCCCTGCGCCGCAAGAAGGTGGTCGCCAGAACGCCGTCCGCCCCGCCTGCAGACGTGCCGGTCATGGTCATGCCCTCGGATATCCCCCTCAAGCCCGCCCGCAAGGTGCAGGGCAGGGTTCCGCCGCCGCTCGCGCCCAAACCGGTGCCGGTGAAGATCGCGGCAAAGACCGAACCGCAACTCCATCTCGACGGGTCGTGGGAGCGGCGCATCGCCAAGGGTACGCTGATGCCCGATTTCAGCCTCGACCTGCACGGATCGAACCTCGAGAGCGCCTATGCGCGGCTGATGCTGGGTCTGGCGCAGGCGCGGGCGATGGGCGCGCGCGTGGTGCTGGTGGTGACGGGCAAGGCGCGCCCGGTCGATGCCATGGACCGGGGCGACCGACGCGGGGCGATCCGCGCCAAGATCGTCGACTGGCTGGGGGCGAGCGAGCACGCCGGGCAGATCGTCGCGATCCGGGGCGCGCACCGCCGCCATGGCGGGGCAGGTGCGCTGTACGTGGTGCTCAGGAAGTCACAGTAATCGAGTACGGACGGGAGCGCCGTCATCAGCCGGGCGGGCGGTCCTGAATCTCGTAGGCGAACCAGCTTTCCACGCCGTAATCGTAGACCTGCACGGTGCGATCCCGCACTTCGGCGGCGTAGAAATGGCCGCTGCCCCGGTCATAGCCCTTGGCATTGGGGCCGACGATCTCGAACGAGATGAAGGCCTGATCGCCCTCGTCGTGCAGTTCGGGAAGGATGCCGCCGAACTTCGCGGCGCGATCTCCGTCGAAGCCCTGAAGGCGATCAACCCGCGCCTCGGCGGCGATTTCGCGGTCGCGCTGCTCCGAATGATCATAAAGCCCGGCGACTTTTTCTCCCGAATGAAAGGCATAGGTGGCGGCGGCGAGCATGGCGCGGGTGTGTGACTGCATGCCTGCGATGTGGGGGCAGGGGGCAAAGGAGGCAAGGGGTGGGGACGCAAGGGGTGGGGAGGGGGCGGGCAAGGACTTCCGGACATTTGCCGGACGTCCCCCTCTTGCGTCATCCCAGCGCAGGCTGGGATCGCTCTCAAATTCGCGCCAAGCACATGACGATCCCAGCCTGCGCTGGGATGACGCTCTGGTTGGCGCCGTGCGTGATATCCGCCTGTTCGTCTGCCCAAGGCGCGCGCTATTCTTGCCGTGAAATGACTATGTCAGCTGAAACGCGCGTGAAGGTCGCTGGCGACTTCGGCATTTCTGGTCAGTGCAAAAGTCATGGGGCCTGCACGTCGCAGCGATTGGCAAATCCAGATCGCGTTGTCTTCGCAATAGTTGCGCAATTCGTGGAAGTTTTCGTCTCGATAGGCGAAGCGGTGAAAGTCCGAAATAGTGTTGCTCATGCTCCGTGATATAATGCATTTGCACGAAATTTTCAACCCGAGGCGCCGCACAACATATTTCCGGGTCTCTATGATCCCGCAGAAACGCCCGTCGCAGCGGGCGCGCTGGGGGCCGCGCGCCGCTCGGCGATCACGGTGAGTTCGTTGCGGGTGATCGCGTTGTCCGGCTCGTCCGCCTGCGATTCGCGATAGGCCTTTTCGGCGCCGTCGAGATCGCCCTGATCGATCAGGATATAGCCCAGGCCCCGCCATGCTGCGGCGCGGGCGTGGGTAACGCCCTGCCGGTCCTCGGCGGTGCCGCCCTCCAGCCAGTGCGAGGCGTCGATCGCCGCCTGATAGCTGGCGTGCGCGGCGGTCACATCGCCGCTCTCGCGCTGGGCATAGCCCAGTTCGACGAGGAACTGCGGGTTGTAGGGCGCCAGCGCATGCAGCGCCTCCAGCGTCACCAGCGCGTCGGTCTTGCGGCCCAGTTCGGTCTGGGCATAGGCGGTGAAGAAATAGGCCTGACAGACGTAGCCGGGCAGTATCGTGGGCAGCTTGCCCTCGCGCGTGGCCATGTCGTCATAGAGTTTCCACTCCGGCTCGCTCATCGCGCAAAAGGCGCTGCCCTTGCCGTCCCCCTTGGCGCGGGCGGCATCGGCGAGCTTGCTGAAAGCCGCAAGCTGCGGTTCGATCGCGGCGATGCCCTTTTCCGGCTCCTTCTTGTCGAACATCAGCGATACCGCGCGCTGGACGGCCTGCTGTGCGGGATCGGCGGGCGGGGCCTGCTGCGGGGTTTCGGCGGCACAGGCCAGCGATGTGCCCAGGCTGCCGGCGAGGGCCAGGGTCAGCGTCACGCCGCTCTTCCAGATCGTGTGCCGCATCAAGCCGTCTCCTGTCGTTCGCGTCTCCCGGCGATGCTAACCCCAGCCGATGGTGCGCGACAAGCGGTTGTGCATCGGCGACAGGGTGCGTTCGCCGGTCGGACGCGAAAACGGGCGCGAGACCGATGTGGTCCGCGCCCGTTTCCGTCATGGGGCTTGTTCCCCCTTATACTCGTCCGGTCACTTATTCGTCAGGTCATTGACACCCGCCTCAGGCGGTGACGGCTTCCTTCTGGGCCTGGAAGGCCTGCGCGATCTCGCCCGGCGCCTCGTTGCGGATCAGGTAGTCGAAGGCGGACAGCGCGGCCTTCGATCCCTCGCCCATGGCGATGATGATCTGCTTGTAGGGCACCGTGGTCGCATCGCCCGCGGCGAACACGCCGGGCAGGTTGGTCGCGGCCTTGGCATCGATCACGATTTCGCCGTGCTTGGTCAGCTCGATCCCCGAGTCCTTGAGCCATTCGGTGTTGGGCACCAGACCGATCTGGACGAACACGCCTTCCAGCTCGATGCGGGTATCCTCGCCGGTGGCGCGGTCCTTGTAGACCAGACCGTTCACCTTGCCGCCGTCACCGGTGACTTCGGTGGTCTGGGCATTGGTGAGCACGACGACGTTCGCCATCGAGCGCAGCTTGGTCTGCAGCACCTGATCGGCGCGCAGTTCCGTGCCGAATTCGATCAGCGTGACATGGCCGACGATGTTGGCGAGATCAATCGCCGCCTCGACGCCGGAGTTCCCGCCGCCGATCACCGCCACGCGCTTGCCCTTGAACAGCGGGCCGTCGCAGTGCGGGCAATAGGCCACGCCCTTGTTCTTGTACTCGGCCTCACCGGGGACGCCCAGATTGCGCCAGCGGGCGCCGGTGGTGAGCACCAGAGCACGGGCCTTCAGCGAGGCGCCGTTCTCGAACACGACCTCGTGATAGCCGCCCAGTTCCTTGGCCGGGATCAGCTTTTCGGCGCGCAGCAGGTTCATCGCGTCGATGGCGTACTCGGCGATATGCGCTTCCAGCGCGCCAGCGAGCTTCGGACCTTCGGTGTAGGGGATCGAGATGAAGTTCTCGATGCCCATGGTGTCCTGCACCTGACCGCCCATGCGCTCGGCTGCGATGCCGGTGGAGAAGCCCTTGCGCGCGGCATAGATCGCTGCCGATGCCCCAGCGGGGCCGCCGCCGATCACCAGCGCCTCGAACGGCGCCTTTTCGGCAAGCTTGGCCGCCGCCTTGGCCGAGGCCCCGGTGTCGAGCTTGGCGAGGATTTCCTCGACGCTCATCTTGCCCGAGCCCCACATCTTGCCATCGAGGAAGACGGCGGGCACGGCCATCACGCCGCGTTCCTCGACTTCGGCCTGGAACGTGCCGCCCTCGACCAGTGTGGCGGTAACACGCGGGTTGTTCAGCGCCATCAGCGTCAGCGCCTGCACCACGTCGGGGCAGTTGTGGCACGAGAGCGAGAAGTACATCTCGAAATTGTAGTCACCGTCGAGCGCGCGGATCTGCTCCAGCACCTCGTCGGAAACCTTGGGGGGATGGCCGCCGGCCCACAGCAGGGCGAGCACCAGCGAGGTGAATTCGTGGCCGAGCGGCAGGCCGGCGAAGCGCACGGCGGCGTCCGGGTTGGACGCGCGGCGGATCAGGAAGCTGGGCTTGCGGGCATCGGTGCCGTCGAAAGTGGCAGTAACCTTGTCCGAGAGCGAGGCGATGGTGGTCAGCAGCTCGCGGGTCTCGGTCGATTTCGCCGAAGTTTGGGCATCGTCGCCGAGAGAGGCGACCAGCTCGATCGGTTCGCGCAGCATGGCGAGATATTGCGAGAGCTGTTGCTTCAGAGTGGCGTCGAGCATGTCTTACGGTCCTTATAATGTCGTTGGTGCGGTGTGCGGCCCGGGGGACTTCCGTGGAGAGGGCGCAACGGGTGCGGTCGCCGGGAAGGGAGCCCCCGGGCCGCACACCGTCAGTACGCGACCCTAAGGTGTCGCGAGGGTCTTAGATCTTGCCGACGAGGTCGAGCGAGGGAGCGAGGGTTTCCGAACCTTCTTCCCACTTGGCCGGGCAGACCTGGCCGGGATGCTCGCGCCAGTACTTGG
This sequence comes from Novosphingobium sp. BAM6, assembly GCF_057784955.1. Lineage (NCBI taxonomy): Bacteria > Pseudomonadati > Pseudomonadota > Alphaproteobacteria > Sphingomonadales > Sphingomonadaceae > Novosphingobium > Novosphingobium sp. BAM6. Next base: position 683,012 of record NZ_JBYNTR010000002.1, read on the forward strand.
CGGCCTTGATCTTGCGGACGAGTTCGGTGGCATTGCGGCCCACGCCCTCGGGGGTGATTTCAACCAGCTGGATCACGCCGTCCGGATCGACCACGAAGGTGGCGCGGTCAGCCAGGCCAACGCCTTCGCGCAGCACGCCGAAGTTGTTGGTCAGCGCGTGGTTCTGGTCGCCCAGGAACGCGTACTTCAGCTTGCCGATGGTCTCCGAGGTGTCGTGCCAGGCCTTGTGGCTGAAGTGCGTGTCGGTCGAAACGCCGAACACTTCGACGCCGAGGCCCTGGAGCGTCTCGTACTGCTCGCCAAGGTCTTCCAGCTCGGTCGGGCACACGAAGGTGAAGTCGGCCGGGTAGAAGAAGAAGACGGCCCACTTGCCTGCGATGTCACCCTCGGTGACGTCGAAGAAGTCCTTGCCGGCCTGGAAGGCGGTGTTCTGGAACGGCTTGATGGTGCTGCCGACGATACCCATGGATATGCTCCCTTGCGTTGGGTGGTGTGAAACTGATGCGACGGAGATAGTCCGGCCGCGTGACGGTTTGTAGGGGCTTGATCCGATTGGCCTGATCGAAAGAGGCGATTACCCGGCGGGTGATTGACCGGATGTTTCGATAAAACGGGATGGATCTGCGACAAAGCGCCGAAAACCGCGGACAGGCTGTGAAATTAATTCAGAATTTACCAATTTTCCCCTAGGGAATGAGCATTAGAGCATTTTCTAATCAGGTAGAGTTACCTGATGGCTCGGAAAATGCGATAAACCAAAAAGCTGGAGCAGTTGAGCCGACGTAGTCGGATCGCAAACTGCTCCAGTGATCTTTCCGGGGCCTTTCGTCCGCCATGTCCACGGCCATTGCTGCATTTTCGGGACGTGGTGCGGTTGACGGAGGTCCCGTGCTTGGCAGCTGGTCGTGCGATCTGGGGCGCGAGAGGATCAGCTGGGACACCGGCGTCTATTCCATCTTCGGTATCGACCCCGCCCATCGGCTGGACCGGCGTGAGACGCTGGGCTTCTACGACGAGCCCTGCCGCGAAACGCTGGAGCGCGTGCGCGGCTCGGCCATTCGCGCCGCGCGGCCGTTCACGCTGGAGGCGCGCATCCGCCGCAACGACGGGCAGTGGCGCTGGATGCGGATCACCGCGATGCCGCAGGTGGTCGAAGGGCGAACGCTGGGCATCTACGGCGTCAAGCAGGACATCACCGCCGAGCGCGAGGAATGGGAGACGCTGCGTCGTCTGGCCTATCACGACGCGCTGACCGGTCTCGCCAACCGCACCGCTTTCAACGAACGCTTCCTCGACCAGCCGCGCGGCGGGCAGGGGATGCAGGGGCTTGGCGCGTTGGTGCTGTTCGATCTCGACGGGTTCAAGGCGATCAACGATCGCTGGGGCCATCTGGCGGGCGATGCCTGCCTCGTCCATTTCGCCCGCCGCCTGCGCGCGATGTTCCCCGATGCGGTGCAGATCGCCCGGCTCGGCGGTGACGAGTTCGCGGTGCTGCTGCGAAGCGACGCCCGGCGCGATCGCATCGCGCTGGCCGCCCGCCTGGCCCGCGCCGCGCCGATGCTCGCCGCGCCGTTCCCCTGGCATGGCGAGATGGTGGCGATGGGCACCTCCAGCGGTTTCGCGCTGACGCCTGCCGGGGCCTTCGCCGACCCGGAGGAAATCTTCACCCACGCCGACGCCGCGCTTTATCGCGACAAGACGGCGCGGCGGGGGTGAAGTTCTACTGCTGATCCGACGAAGCAGGTGCGGTCGCGCCGCGATGCCCGGCTTCCAGAATGGGCAATCCGCCTTCGGTCGGTACGTAGATGATCTGCCCCTTCGATTCTTCCAGGTTCTGGATGTAGAGGTAGCGTAAGTAGCCTTCCGGACCGCCGAGGCTGTCGGCAACGATCTTGTTCGCGGCGGCAAGGCCCTTGGCACGCTCGACTTCGGCCTGTGCCTTCAGTTTGGCGCTGTCGAGGGCTGCCTGTGCTTCCAGTACGGCGATCTTGCGGTTCTGACCTGCCTGCGCCAGCTGCGCCTCACCGGCGGTCCGGGCGTTCCAGACGCGCACCGAGTTGTAGGCCCCGCAAGATGCGAGTCCGCCGCCCACCGTCAGCACCAGCAGCAGGACAATCGCGAACGCCAGCTTTACCACGTTATTATATGTCTGGTTCACGCCATACCCCTCCTGTTGTCGCGGAAAGAGCGATAGCGCGAGCAATCATGCCTCGGCAAGCGCAGGTAGTGGCCGTTCCTCCCTTACCTGCCCCTTACCCGCACTGCCCCCGGTGGAGCAGCTTGTGGTCGGCCAGCACCAGCGCCATCATCGCCTCGACCACGGGCACGCCGCGAATGCCGACGCAGGGGTCGTGGCGGCCCTTGGTGAACATCTCGGTGGCCGAGTATGCGCCGGTCGCGGGATCGCGCGTCACGGTCGGCTGCGGGGTGAGGATCGAGCTGGTCGGCTTGAAGGCCACGCGGCAGGTCACCGGCTGGCCGGTGGAGATGCCGCCTGCGATACCGCCTGCGTGGTTCGCCAGGAATTCCGGCGCGCCATCGGGGCCAGTCTCGAAGGAGGGCTGCATCGGGTCGGCGTTCTGCTCGCCCGAAAGGCGCGCGGCGGCGAAACCGTCGCCGATCTCGATGCCCTTCACCGCGTTGATGCCCATCATCGCGGCGGCAAGGTCGGCATCGAGCTTGCCGTAGAGCGGCGCGCCCCAACCGGCGGGAACGCCGGTGGCGACGCATTCCACCACCGCGCCCAGCGACGAGCCGTTCTTGCGGGCATCGTCGACCAGCACTTCCCAGCGCTTGGCGGCGGCGGCATCGGGGCAGAAGAACGGGTTGTTGCCGATCTCGGCCGCGTCGAACTTGCCCGGATCGATCATGTCGCCGCCGATCTCGGAGACGTAGGCGAGGATCGTGACTTCCGGGATCACCAACCGCGCCACCGCGCCTGCCGCCACACGGCTGGCGGTCTCACGTGCCGACGAGCGTCCGCCGCCGCGATAGTCGCGAAAGCCGTACTTGGCGTCATAGGCATAGTCGGCATGGCCGGGACGATAGGCGCGCGCGACTTCCGAATAGTCCTTCGAGCGCTGGTCGACGTTCTCGATCATCAGCGAAATCGGCGTGCCGGTGGTGCGCTGCACGCCATCAGGCGCGGCGAACACGCCCGAGAGGATGCGCACCGCGTCGGGCTCCTGACGCTGCGTGGTGAACTTCGACTGGCCGGGGCGGCGCGCGTCGAGGAACGGCTGGATCACGCTCTCGTCGATGGCGAGGCCCGGTGGGCACCCGTCGATGACCGCGCCGATCGCGGGACCATGGCTTTCGCCCCAGGTGGTGAACCGCAGCAGGCGGCCAAACGTATTGACGGACATGTTCGCGCCCTTGCATGGCCACGCGCGAAAAGTCCATGGCCCGCGAAGCGTCGATGCACCAACGCGCGCAACCTTCGGCAAGCCGGAGGGGTGTGCGGCGTAACGCGGATACTATCGAGAGAGTGAGAGAACCGCGATGTACCTCAACGTCTTCCGCAGCCGCAAACGCGCCGACTATGATGCCGCCGCCTATACCGCCGACGCCGCGTGGATGATCGAACTGGCGCAGGCGCAGCCGGGTTTCCTCGCGGTAAAAAGCTACGCGGCGCCCGATGGCGAGACGGTGACGATCTCCGAATGGGAAAGCGAGGCCCACGCACAAGGCTGGGGCCGCCACCCCGAACACGCGCTGGTGCAGGGCCGGGGTCGTCTGGAATACTACGAGAGCTACACGATGTTCACGTGCGCCGAGCCCCGCGTGCAGCGATTTGGCGGGTGAGGGGAAGGAATACCCTCGTCAGATCCGGGCGCTGCGGGAACTGTCCGTCGCTTCTACAAGGTAGCCCATGACGGCTCGCCTGACGCGGGTTTTCAGGGTTATGGTATCCGCCTCGCCCCTGCGGCCTGCTTCGTCGATCATCCCGCGCGACAATGCGACGATGTCCTGGGCAGCAACCTTGGCGCAGACGATGCCGTGGTGCGCCATTACGCGGGCCAGGCATGCCATTATGGCGCGGCCCAACACCTGTGTTTCCGCATCGATTGGCAGCAGGGCTTCGGCCTGCTCCAGAGCCATCGCCAGCCCGGGGCGATCGAACTGATGGCGTAGGGCAGCGGTGATGCAGGCATCGATGCTGGCGGCGAGGTCGCCACCGTCTGACGCCAGCGTGGCCCGCTCGATCGCGTCGAGCAGATCCTTGCGACCTTGCCGGATCAGGCTGGCAAGCAGCGCCTCCTTGCCCGGAAAGTATTGGTAGAGGCTGCCCACACTCACCCCGGCGCGCTCGGCCACGGCATTGGTGTTGAAACCGGACAGGCCGTCACGCTCCAGAACGCGAGTTGCGGCTTCGAGGATCACTTCCACCGTGGCGAGGGAGCGTGCCTGGCGCGGGGATCGGCGGGCGTCGAGTGCGGGAGGGCGACCGGTCATCGAACGCGAGTACGCCAAAATCTCGCGGCGGGCCATCATCGGGGCTCCTTTTCCGGACATCAAGGATACCGTACCGATGACGTCTTTCCAGCATGCAATTCCTGCGTCACCCCGTTTCACCATGTTCGTCTTGTTGCGGGCGTTGCCTGCGTGGCTGCGGCTGGACCGGGCACAACGCAACATCATCGCCGAGCGGGCGATAGGCAGCGCCGTTGAATCGGAGGCGGAAAAGGGCGTGCTGACCTTGCGTCATTTCGATGCCGAAGCCTTCACGGCGATATGTTCGGACGTGGCGATGTTCGAGACATCCGACCTGCCCGCCTTCTATTTCGCGATGGAGCGCCTGCGAGACACGCCGCTGTTTGCCGAACCCTATTTCGAACTTGTCCAGATCATCCCCGCCATGGAGGATGGCTATCGGCATTTCGAGGCGGCGGCATAAGCGGCGGTCGCGGTTTCCTACAGGTGGTCCGATGGGATAGATCACGGGACATGACACCGCATCCCCAGTTCCGGCGTTGCTGCATTCTGCCCCTGGGGTGACAGGTTCGCATGGCAGGGTGACACTTTCGCTCTGGACTGTGTAAACCGTGTCAACCTGAAGGCTGGATACGGCCTCTCCCCGATCGAAGGACGACCATGGATTTCTACGGCATTCCCAACTGCGACACGGTGAAGAAGGCGCGTAAGTGGCTGGAGGCAAAGGGCCTCGACTATGCGTTTCATGACTACAAGAAGGAAGGCGCCGACGCTGAGAAGCTGGCGCGCTGGGTTGCCGCCGTGGGCTGGGAAAAAGTGCTCAACCGGGCGGGGACCACGTTTCGCAAGCTGCCCGAGGCGGACAAGGCCGATCTCGATGCGGGCAAGGCCATCGCGGTGATGGTCGCCAATCCCAGTTGCATCAAGCGCCCGGTGGTCGAATACCCCGGCGGCGTGCTTGTCGGCTTCAAGGAGCCTGAGTGGGAAGCGGCGCTGGGCTGACCGTTCGGCTTCCTCGGCGCTCTTCTCTTGCCAGTGGATGAAGAAGAGCGCCGAATGCCCGCGATGATCAGCGACGCTTGCGCGCGGTCACGATAAAGTTGAGCGAGAGGTCGTCCGAGAGGTGTAGGCCCTTGCTTGGGCGCCAGGCGATGCCCCTGGGCGTGCCGAGTTCGAGCCCGGCTTCGGCGGCCAGATCGGCGAGCTCCTCGGGCGTCGGAAAGGCGCTCCAGTCATGCATGCCGCGCGGCAGTTTGCCGAGGCGCTCGGCAGCCTCGACCAGCAGCAGGCGCGAGACGGCGGTGCGGTTGGGGCACGAGAGCACCATTAGCCCGTCGTCGGCGAGCGTGTCTGCCAGCGCTTTGAGGAATGCGGTCTTGTCAGCGACGTGTTCGATCACTTCGAGTGAGCAGACGAGGTCGTAGCCGGTGAGGCCGAGCGTCCTGATCTCGCCATGGCGATAGTCGATGGCGAGGCCGCCCGCTGCGGCATGGGCGGCAGCGGCGGCGATATTCTCGGCCGCGGCATCGACGCCGGTCACGGCAGCGCCAAGCCGGGCGAGCGGCTCGCACAGCAGGCCGGCTCCGCAGCCGACATCCAGCGCGCGGCGTCCGGCGAGCGGGCGGATGCCTTGCGAATCGCTCGCGAAATGCGAATCGATCGCCTCGCGGATAAAGCCCAGGCGCACCGGGTTCAGCTTGTGCAGCATGCCCGAGGTGCCCCTGGGATCCCACCACTCGGCGGCAAGGGCTCCGAAACGCTCGGCTTCTTCGGGGCGGATGGTCGCCGGAGCGGCTGAGGTCGCTGCGGTGGAAGGTGTGGTTTCGGGCGCGACGTCAGAGGCAGTTGCATTGTCCATGAGTCCCCCCTAACAGCGCGCCCGAAACATATCCACATCGTGCGCTCATTCTGACGCACGATTCTGACTTTCGAGGGAGCAACGGCACCTTGGCACGTATCGTGATGAAATTCGGCGGCACTTCGATGGCCGGGACCGAGCGAATTCGGCGCGTGGCGGGTATCGTGAAACGCCAGCAGGAAGCCGGCCACGAAGTCGCGGTGGTGGTATCCGCCATGGCGGGCGAGACCGACCGGATGGTCAACTTCTGCCGCGAGGCCAACGCGCTCTACGATCCGGCGGAATACGATGTCGTGGTCGCTTCGGGCGAACAGGTGACGTCGGGCCTGCTGGCGCTGACGCTGCAGGCGATGGGCTGCAAGGCGCGCTCGTGGCTGGGCTGGCAGGTGCCGATCAAGACCGACGATGCCCACGCTAAGGCACGCATCGAGGAGATCGACGCCGAGGCCATGCTCGCCTCGATGGCGGCGGGCGAGATCGCGGTGATCCCCGGCTTCCAGGGTGTATCGCCCGAAGGCCGCGTGACCACGCTGGGCCGTGGCGGCTCTGACACTTCGGCCGTCGCCGTGGCGGCGGCGGTCAAGGCTGACCGCTGCGACATCTACACCGATGTCGACGGCGTCTACACCACCGACCCGCGCATCGTTGCCAAGGCGAAGAAGCTGCCGCTGGTGACGTACGAGGAAATGCTCGAACTGGCCTCGGTCGGCTCGAAGGTGCTGCAGACCCGCTCGGTCAGCCTGGCGATGAAGGAGAACGTGCGCGTTCAGGTGCTCTCCTCGTTCATCGACGAGAACGCGCCTGCCGCCGATACCCTGCCCGGAACGATGATCGTCAGCGATGAAGAACTTGAAGGAAGTGATATGGAACGCCAGCTGATCACCGGTATCGCCGCCGACAAGAACGAGGCGAAGGTCACTCTCACCCGCGTGCCCGACCGTCCGGGCGCGGTGGCGTCGATCTTCACCCCGCTGGCCGAGGCGAACATCAACGTCGACATGATCATCCAGAACGTGGCGAAGGACAAGGGCGAGACCGATGTCACCTTCACCGCGCCGATGTCGGACCTCGTCCGCACGCTGGCGATCCTCGAAGAGCGCAAGGAGGCCATCGGCTTCTACCGCCTGATCTCGAACGACAACGTCGCCAAGATCTCGGTGGTCGGCGTCGGCATGCGCAGCCATGCAGGCGTTGCCAGCACGATGTTCAAGTCGCTCGCCGATCGCGGGATCAACATCCAGGCGATCTCGACCAGCGAGATCAAAGTCTCGGTGCTGATCGACGCCGACGAGACCGAACTGGCTGTGCGCGTGCTGCACACCGCCTACGGCCTCGACGCGACGGCCTGATCTGATCCGGGTCATCCCGGCGCGAGCCTGCTCTTGGAGCAGGCAGCGGGACACAGGCTGGATGCATAAAAAGCGGGGTGTCGATGCGCCCCGCTTTTTTATGTCCGCGACTATTCCAGCGGGATCACGTCGCGTCGGTATCGAAGTCCATGATATAGCCGAACGCGCGCACGGTCCGGGGCGTATAGGGCACGCCGTGGTTCTTGAGCGTGGAGCGCAGGCGACTCACCCAGACGTCCACCGTGCGTTCGTCGGTGACGTTCACGCTCTTGCCTAGCACGCCGATCAACTGGCTGCGGGTGAACACCCGGTTCGGGTTCGCAGCGAAATGTGCCAGCAGGCGGAACTCGCCGGTCTTGAGCGTGATCGGCTTGCCGCGATAGCGGGTGGAATAGGCATCCACGTTCACCACCAGTTCGCCGATCTGCACGTTCTGGGTATCGTCGGTCAGCTGGATGCCGCGATAGGTACGCATGCGCTCCACCAGCGCGCCGGGGGTGAGCGGGCCGAGCATGTAATCGTCGGCGCCCACCGCGATGGCGCGGGCCTGAAGCGCCGGGTCGGCCTCGGGCAGCACCATCGAGATTCGCGCCCGACGGGTGAGGGGCGATTCGCGCAGCAGCCGCACCAGTTGCAGGCCCGCCATCATCGGCAGCAGCCAGTCGACGAAGATCCAGGTGCCGTCATCCATCGAGGCGCCGAGCAAATCCTGCACGTCCACGACCTTGGCCTGAAGGTTGAGAAAGGCATCGTAAACCGAGGCGATATGATCGTCGGTTCCGGAGGTGAGGAGAATCTGGCCGAATTTCAGCATGGTGATACGAATCCGAGAGGGACGTTTCCCGCCAATTGCGCGCCTGCAACAAAACGTAACATGAACGTAGCAACTTGATGAGGAAACAACCGCGAATGTGACATCCGTGTTGCGTAGTGGCGCAAACAGCGCAGGGGGCGCAGGGCGGATCAAGACCGCAGAAAACCGCGATTTCCCCGCGCATCAGGTTTGCCAGGGAGCGCCATTTCGTGAGGAATATTTCCGTTTATCTCGGCCTTTCGGCCTGCACCTTCGCCCTTGCGGCATCGAATCCGGCCTTTGCAGCGGATAGCGCCGCTGGAGCGGTTGCTGCCACTGCCAGCACGGCAGCGAGCGACGCGGCTGCTACTGACGGCACGGCTACCGGACCGGGCCTTGGCGAGATCGTCGTCACCGCTACCAAGCGCGAAACCGATCTCCAGAAGACGCCGATCTCGATGAGCGTGCTCAGCAATCAGGCGATGGCCGACCGCCACGTCCAGACGCTGATCAATCTCGCGGACGGCTCGATCCCGTCCTTGCGCATCGCCACCTTCGAGGCGCGCCAGTCGGCGCTGACGGTCGGCATTCGCGGCATCGTGCCCTACGACCAGAACCAGACCGCGCGCGACGCAGGTGTGGGCGTCTATGTCGATGGCGTTTATATCGGCAAGTCGCAGGGCCTGAACGCCGCACTGTTCGACGTCGATCGTATTGAGGTTCTCAAGGGCCCGCAGGGCACGCTGTTCGGCCGTAACAGCGAGGGCGGTGCGCTCAGCATCGTCACTGCGCAGCCGACCGGCGAGTTCGGCGGACGCGTGGTCGCAGGCGTGGGCAACTACGGTAGCAAGAATGCCGAGATCCACCTCAACCTGCCCGAGTTCTACAACATCTCGATCAAGATGGACGGCGTCTACCAGCATCAGGACCCGACCGTGAAGGACCCGCTCGCAGGGTCGACCGGCTGGAACTATTACGACAAGAAGGGCGGCCGCATCCAGGCCAAGTGGGAGCCGTTCAAGGGGCTTTCGGCTACTTTCTCCTACGATCAGGCGGAAGACGACAACACCCCGATGTACAGCCAGCTGCTGAACTACAACCCGAACGGGTACAACGTCGGCACCTATGTCCAGACCGCTGCCGGAACCGATCCGGTGCTTTATTACAACGGTGCAAAGTGCAACGTCTCGAACGGTGCGGGCGGTGTCACCAACGCCTGTATCGCGCCCAAGGCCTCGGCTGTCGGCACGCATTCCAAGCGCCAGTCGGTCGCCGATGTTGGCGTGCCGCAGCAGCCCAGCGTCGACAAGACCCATGGCGTTTCGGCGCATGTGAACTGGGACGTCGCCCCGCACCTCCAGCTGCGCTCGATCACCGCATGGCGCGGTGTGACGACCGACCAGTACGATAACTCGGGCGGCCCCGAGCGCGTGCCGTACTCGCCCTCGTACGCGGGTGAGAACCTTGCCACGAGCAACTCGGGCAAGTTCAGCCGCTATTCGCTCTCTTTCCTGCAGCAGCACCAGTTCAGCCAGGAATTCCAGGGCGTCGGCTCGATCGGCTCTACCATCGACTATGTCTTCGGTGCCTATTACTACACCGAGCAGGCGTCGGAATATGCAGCGACGCCTTCTTCGAACCTGTGGAATTCGGACGGCACCGGCTACACGATCCTGCCTTCGGGCGTGCTGGGCGCCGTGACCTCCAAGAACCAGGGCTGGGATACCGACTCGCAGTTCGTAACCCGCAACAGCCACGCGACCGATCATAACTACGCCGTCTACGGTCAGGCGACCTGGACCCCGGCGGGCCTCGACATGCTGCACATCACCGGCGGTGGCCGCTGGACCAAGGATGACCGTCACGGCAACCTGACGATGGTCAACGGCATCGTCACCGACTTCAGCTTCAAGAACAATATCAGCCGCTTCGACCCGATGGTGAACATCGCCCTCGACGCGACGCAGGACATCCACCTCTACGCCAAGTACTCGTCGGGTTTCCGCGCCGGCGGTGCGGACGATCGTTCGCAGACTTTCGATGCCTTCGGTCCGGAGACGGTCAAGGCTTACGAAGTCGGCGCGAAGATGGACTTCCTCGACCATCACGCCCGCCTGAATCTGGCCGGCTACATGATGGATCGCAAGAACACCCAGTTCGACTTCGACCTGTACGATACCGACCCGAGCAGCCCGACGTACAACTCGCACCTTGAAGAGGCGATCAACGCGCAGGGCACCAACCACATCCGCGGCATCGAGGCCGACCTGACGCTGGCGCCGGTGCAGGGCCTGACTCTGAACGCATCCTATGCCTACACCTACTGGGACAAGCCGACGGCGACCAACCCGCTGACCGGCGTCACCCAGTCGCTGTACATCGTCTACACGCCAAAGAATGCGGCATCGGGCTCGGCGGATTACGTCTTGCCGGTGGGCGCGGGCGACACCAACCTGCGCTTCCACATCGATGCCAACTACGCCAGCAGCCAGTACAGCTTCGAGGCGGAGAGCACCAAGACCGACCCCAGCTTCATCGTCAACGCCCGCATCGCGCTGGCCGATATCGCAATGGGCCCCGGCGGCCAGAAGCTGACCGTCTCGGTATGGTCGCGCAACCTGTTCAACGAGCAGCACATCTACCGCCGCTCGGATGCGAACTCGGTGCCGACGCTGAGTTACAACGGCTCGACGCTGGCCTCGACCAGCTATGCCGGTGTGCTGGGTGACTACGGCAACTTCAACCCGCCGCGCACCTGGGGTCTGGAAGCGCAGGTCAACTTCTGATCTTACATTCCCGCCTGTAGGTGGGAGTGACCCAAAGAGAAAGGCGCCGTCCCTTGAGGGGCGGCGCCTTTTCGTTGTGGGGCGGAGACCCGCCTCGATCAGTCGGCGATCTCGGGCTCGGGCGAGAGATCCGGGTTCACGCTCATGCCCAGCGCCGCGGCCACACCCGCGCCATAGGCCGGATCGCAGCGCGTGCAGTTGTCGATGTGGCGCTGCTTGATGAAGTCCGGCGCATCGCCCATCGCGCGGGCGGTGTTGCCGAACAGGCGTTCCTGCTGGGCGGCATCCATCAGCTGGAAGAGCGCGCGCGGCTGGCTGTAGTAGTCGTCGTCATCCTCGCGGAAGTTCCAGAAGTCGGCATCGCCCGAAAGGCGCAAGGGCGGCTCGCGGAACTCGGGCTGGCCCTGCCACTGGCTGAACGAGTTCGGGTGGTAGTGCGGCAGCGAGCCATAGTTGCCATCGACCCGCCCTTGTCCATCGCGGTGGTTGTTGAACACCGGGCAGCGCGCGGCGTTCACCGGGATCTGATGGTGGTTCACGCCAAGGCGATAGCGCTGCGCATCCGAGTACGCGAACAGGCGTGCCTGCAACATCTTGTCGGGCGAGACGCCGATGCCGGGGACGAGGTTGGACGGCGAAAACGCGCTCTGCTCCACGTCGGCGAAGAAGTTGTCCGAATTGCGGTTCAGCTCCATCATGCCGACCTCGATCAGCGGATAGGTCTTCTGCGACCACACCTTGGTCAGGTCGAAGGGGTGGAAGCCGCAGGTCTCGGCCTCGGCTTCGTCCATGATCTGCACCATGACCTTCCACTTCGGGAATTCGCCGCGCTCGATCGCCTCGTAGAGATCGCGCTGGTTGCTCTCGCGATCGGCGGCGACCACTTCGGCGGCTTCGGCGTCGGTCAGGTGAGCATGGCCCTGCTGGGTCTTGAAGTGCCACTTCACCCAGAACCGCTCACCCGCCTCGTTGTAGAACGAGTAGGTGTGGCTGGAGAAGCCGTCCATGTGACGATAGCTCTTGGGAATGCCGCGATCGCCCATCACGTAAGTCACCTGGTGGAAGGCTTCGGGCAGCAGGGTCCAGAAGTCCCAGTTGTTCTGCGCGCTGCGCATGTTGGTGCGCGGATCGCGCTTCACCGCCTTGTTCAGGTCGGCAAAGTGGCGCGGATCACGCACGAAGAACACCGGCGTATTATTGCCGACCATGTCCCAGTTGCCTTCCTCGGTGTAGAACTTCACCGCGAAGCCGCGAATGTCGCGCTCGGCATCGGCGGCGCCGCGTTCGCCTGCAACGGTGGTGAAGCGGGCGAACAGTTCGGTCTGCTTGCCGGGTTCGAGAAACTTCGCGCGGGTGTACTTCGCAACGTCGCCGGTGACGGTGAAGGTGCCGAACGCGCCCGAGCCCTTGGCGTGCATGCGTCGCTCGGGGATCACTTCGCGGTTGAGGTTGGCCAGCTTCTCCAGCAGCCACACGTCCTGCATCAGGAGGGGGCCGCGCGGCCCGGCGGTGTAGGAGTTGGAGTTGTCGACGACGGGCGCGCCGAACTGGGTGGTCAGCGGGGTGGCTCCGTCAACAGCGGGATGCGCGTACGGGCACTTGCCGTCGCTGGAGTTAGATCCGGTCATGGCTGGGCTCCTTTGTCCTGCGGCTGCTTTCATGCGCCGCGATTGTCTCTGTGTGCCCCAGTCTACTGGGCAGGTCATTATCGGAGAAGCTATACAAATGGCTTACTGTAATCGACATAGGCGATCAGTTTTGCCATGAGGCCTTCTCCTGCCGATCAAACGCACGGAGGCGGATGTAGTGCCGCAAGGGGGTGGCATTCGATGCAGGCCATAAGTGAAAGGCCGCAAGGTTCGGCGCTTTCGCGGCTTGTGCGCGGCGATCCGGCAATCTATGGGGCCTCGCTTGATATTTTTGCGGGTAATTCTGGAGTTTCGATGACCGCCTACAGCAAGACTGCCGCGCTGATGGCGCGTGGACGTGAATTCCTCGGCAGCGAGACTGCCATCCTGTGCGGCGCGATGTCGTGGGTGTCGGAGCGCAACCTCGTCTCGGCGATCAGCAACGCGGGCGGCTTCGGCGTGATCGCCTGCGGGGCGATGACGCCCGAACTGCTCGATACCGAGATCGCCGCGACCAAGGCGCTGACCGCCAGCCCCTTCGGCGTCAATCTCATCACCATGCACCCGCAGCTGTTCGATCTGATCGCGGTCTGCGCCCGGCATGGCGTGACCCATGTGGTGCTGGCGGGCGGCATTCCGCCCAAGGGCAGCGTCGAGGCGATCAAGGAATCGGGCGCCAAGGTGATCTGCTTTGCGCCCACGCTGGCGCTCGGCAAGAAGCTGCTGCGCTCGGGCGCGGACGCGCTGGTGATCGAGGGTTCGGAAGCAGGCGGCCACATCGGCCCGGTCTCGACCTCGGTGCTGGCGCAGGAAATCCTGCCGACGCTGGCCGCCGACAACCTCGTGTTCGTGGCGGGCGGTATCGGTCGCGGCGAGGCGATGGCGGGCTACCTCGAAATGGGCGCTGCCGGTGTCCAGCTGGGCACGCGCTTTGCCTGCGCCAGCGAATCGATCGCGCATGAGGCGTTTAAGAAGGCGTTCTTCCGCGCCTCCGCCCGCGATGCGATCGCCTCGGTGCAGGTCGATCCGCGCCTGCCGGTGATCCCGGTGCGCGCGCTCAAGAACAAGGGCACCGAGGAGTTCACCGCCAAGCAGTTCGAAGTGGCCAAGCTGCTCGATGCAGGCGATGTGGACATGGGCGAGGCCCAGCTCCAGATCGAGCGCTTCTGGGCAGGCGCGCTGCGTCGCGCGGTGATCGACGGCGACGTCGAGGGTGGTTCGATCATGGCGGGCCAGTCGGTCGGCATGGTGACGAAGGAAGAGCCGGTCGCCGAGATCATGGCCGCGCTGATGGCCGAAAGCGAAGCGGCGCTGACCGCGCGCGTGGCTTGATGGGTAAGTTGGGCTGACATAAACTCAGAGGTATCCGGTGATGAACGAGACGATGGTTTTGGCACTGTCCTGTGCGGATCGTCCGGGCATCGTTGCCGCTGTCACCGGCTACCTCGCGCAGCAAGGCTGCAATATCGTCGAGGCGCAGCAGTACGACGATCTGGCGGGCGGGCGCTTCTTCATGCGCGTCGCCTTTGCCATCGGCAGCGCAGATCGCGAGGCGATCCGCAGCGGCTTTACGGCCGTGGCGGACGCCTACGGCATGGACTGGTCGATGCTCGGGCGCGACCGTCCGCGTCGCGTCCTGCTGATGGTCAGCAAGTTCGACCACTGCCTCGTCGACCTGCTCTATCGCCGCCGCATCGGCGAATTTGCGATGGACGTGGTCGGCGTCGTCTCCAACCACCCGCACGAGGCGCTGGGTGACCTGTCGCTCGGCGATATTCCCTTCCATCACCTGCCGGTGACGAAGGACACCAAGGCCGCACAGGAAGCGCAGGTCCGGGCGCTGGTGGACCAGACCGGCGCCGAACTGGTGGTGCTGGCGCGCTATATGCAGATCCTCTCGGACGAGATGGCGGCGTTCCTGTCGGGGCGCTGCATCAACATCCACCACTCGTTCCTGCCCGGCTTCAAGGGCGCCAAGCCCTATCACCAGGCCCACGCCCGCGGCGTGAAGATGATCGGTGCGACTGCGCACTACGTGACCGGCGATCTCGACGAAGGCCCGATCATCCATCAGGACGTCGAGCGGATCAGCCATGCCGACACGCCCGACGATTTGGTGCGCAAGGGCCGCGATATCGAGCGCCGGGTGCTGGCCGAAGCGGTGCGCCTGCATCTGGAAGACCGCGTTCTGCTCAACGGCGCACGCACCGTGGTGTTTCGCGGCTAACGCTTCGCTGGGCTCTTGTCGGGCAGCGCCTCGCGCAAGCGTGCGGGCAGGCAGGGGTCGGGGGCATTGGCCCAGTCGACTGCATCGAACGAGACCATCGGTTTGCCGTCCAGTTCGGTCGAGGGCCCCTTGCCGGTGATCTGCGAGACATAGGTCTTGTTGTTGTCGAAGGCAGGGATCTGTCCGTTGGCCACTTTGGCCTCGCCCGGCGTGATTTCATCCTGCATCGTGCGCGATGAGCGGATCTGGCTTACCACGCCATCCTCGATTTGCGCGCGGCGGTAATAGGCGATGCCGCCCACGCTGCGGTCGATCGATCTGGCCGTCAGGCCCCAGTGCATATTAGGAACGGTCGGCATGCGCATGCGCGTGACCGAGCATGAAAATTCGCCCGGCTTGTTGGAGTAAGGGGCGCTCTGGTCCTGCTCTTTGGGGCGCTTGAGTTCAGCAGGCGCATAGAATCCGCCCCCGGGCAGGTAGAATGTGTGGTCGTCATCCTCCCAGTCCAGCTTGGCGGTGCCCACCGTGGTCATGGTGAGGGTGCCGTTGGCGGTGTCATACGACCAGTCGATGGTATCGGGCGTGATCCACCCGCCGCTCATGCTGCGGCGCATCGCCTCTACGGCGGCATCGTGCGGCATTGAGGATAGGCCCAGGCTGATGCCCAGTGCGGTATCACCCCGCGTGATTGAGACGATCCTGATCTTTGCGGGCTTGTCTACCCCGGCGCTGTCATCGATGTCCGTGAACGTGAGGTCCATCGGGAAGCGGGGGGCGTGGTACGGCAGATGCACCAGTTCAGCGCCCTGCGCGCTGACCGGCAGGAACTGGCGATAGGGCACTTCGGCATCGGTCAGCAGGCGGTGCTCGCTCTGGCGCGTACCGTCGAGCCACAGGCGCTGGCCGTCTATCGTCAGGGTGACGACGACATGGTCGAACATTGCGGGGCTGGGCAGGTGCTCGTCGATCCCGTCGCCCCCGCCGCTGTTGACGATCACGGCCTGCGCCTTGATCCCGAGCCCGTGCAGCAATGCCATCAGCAGCGCGGCCTTGCCCTTGCAGTCTCCGAAGCGGCGCTCCCAGGTCTGGTCGGCGGGGGCGGGCGTATAGTTGCCGTCGTCCATGCCGGTATAGACGTAGCGTATCTTGTCCTGCACCAGCGCCAGCGCGGCAAGCGCCTGCGCGCGCGGGTCCGGAGAGGCGGCACGGATGCGGTCGATTTCGGCATGGAGCGGCGAGGTGGCGGCGATGGCGGCGCTGCGCTCGAACAGCGGATACCAGGCGGCCGAGACATCCTGCCAGCGCGAGAAGTCCGAATATTCGATGTAGCGTCCCGTCGCATAGCGTGCAGGCGCACCATCCGGGGCTACGAATTTGCCCGGATCGGTAAGTGTGGCGATGATGGAGGCATCCGTTTTCGTCAGCGCCGGAGCGAGATCGGCGCTCGGTCGCAGGAGCGGCTTTTCGCCTCCTGCCCACGATACGCCCATGCGATAGCGCCCCGGCGCCAGTGCCGAATTGAGCATGACGACATCGAACTGCCGGTCGCCGAACACCGAGTTGCGACGGACCTGCGTCTGCACGAATTCGATCTCGTCGCCCACGCGCAGGCCGGGGATCTGCAGGTTCGCGGTAAGCTCGCCGTTCAGCATGGCCTGTTCCAGCCCGCCTTCGCGCTGGAAGATCTGGAAGCGTGTGGTGTCGAGCACCGGGATCATCTGTCCGTCGCGATAGACCACGAGCCGGTTGACGGTGACTTGTGTGGTATCGGGATTCCACACCAGCGAGAGATTGCCGATTTGCAGGGCTTCGGGACGCAGCAGCCTGATCCGCGAGGCGGTATAAGTGGTGACGGAGGTTGGCGTGATGCGCTGTTCGCTGTCACTCCATACGACGTGGACGGGGCTGTCGCTCTCGCCAGCGCTTGCGTCGCCGGATGTCGTCCCCGTACTGGCGGGGGGCTGTGACACCCAGTCCGGGGCATTACCGTAATGGACTTCGCGATTGGCCGTCGTGGCCGGGGCGGCCGCTGTCTTGTCGGACGGCTTCGCCTTGGCCGCTGCCCCCGTCGGCGCGAGCATCATGGCCAGCGCCAGACACGATGCAACGCCGGCATATCCACTTTTCATCATCGTTTACCCCTCATCGACCGGGCGGGATCGACCGACCGGTGACGTAATCGCATTCTTGTTCCGCCTTGGCGGCTTTTCCAAGCGGTTTCAGGAAATTCATTGCGCGATCGATGGGTGCTCTCGTCTTCCTCTCGCCTCTTCTCCGCGCCTCGGCTAGCCTTGCATCGAGGAAACTGGAGGAGACTCGTGATGTGCGACGAATTCACGCTGGAATCGGAAGAGGCCAATCTCGCCCGGCGCGGGCTTGACCGTCGCGCGTTCGCGGCCTTGAGCGCGGCAGGTGCCATGGGCGCGGCGTTGGCGGGCTGCTCCAGCAGCTTCGCGCAGACCGGCGATGCCGTGGCCGAGGGCATGGTCTCGATCGCCATGGACACCGGCGTCTGCGATGCCTTCTTCGTCCATCCAGCCAAGGGTACGCATCCCGGCATCGTGCTGTGGCCCGACATCGCGGGACTTCGCGATGCCTTCAAGATTATGGCCCGCTCGCTCGCCTCGCAGGGCTTCGCGGTGCTGGCGGTGAACCACTATTACCGCTCCGGCCATTCGCCGGTGATGGAGAGCTTTTCGGACTATCGCACGCCCGAGGGGCAGGCGAAGGTCGCGCCGATGCGCGAACTGCTGACCCCGGCGGCGATCACGGCGGATGCGAAGCGCTATGTCGCCTTCCTCGATGCGCAGGGCGCGGTGGCGAAAGACCGTAAGATCGGCACCAGCGGCTATTGCATGGGCGGACCGTTCACCGTGCGCACCGCAGCTGCCGTCCCGGCACGCGTCGGCGGTGCGGTCTCGCTCCACGGGGCCGGTCTGGTGACGCCCGCGCCCGACAGTCCGCACAGGCTGCTGGCGCAGACCAAAGCGTCCTACCTCTTTGCCATCGCCCGTAATGACGATGCCAAGCAGCCCGACCAGAAAACGCAGCTGCGCGCCGCCGCCGATGCCGCGGGGCGCCCGGCCGAGATCGAGGTCTATCCTGCCGACCATGGCTGGACCGTGCCCGATAGCCCGGCCTGGGACCCCGATGCGGCGGACAAGGCGTGGAAGCGGATGGTCGCGCTGTTCTCGAAGCTCTGAGAGGCTGTTTGAAAATTCGCGTGATGCGAATTTTGCGGCACCGGCCCTCTCCCCCACCCCGCCACCCGCAGGATACTACCGTTGGGTGGCAGGGTGGGGGAGAGGACCGGTGCCGCCTCAAAATACCCTACTGGGCATTTTCCAAACAAGCGCTGAGCGTCCTGACGCGACAGCGCACGGGCTCTGGACGGGAGGCAGGGTGCTTCCCATATCCGGCGAGGTAGGAGAACGAGCCAGATGACCGACAAGTTTACCCTCACCGACGAGCAATGGCGCGAGCGGCTGACGCCCGAGCAGTACCGTGTGCTGCGCCAGCAGGGGACCGAGCGCGCCTTCACCGGCAAGTACGAGAACAACGACCAGCAGGGCGTCTACCTTTGCGCCGGTTGTGGAACGCCGCTGTTCTCGTCGGGCACGAAGTACCATTCGGGCTGCGGCTGGCCGAGCTATACCGCGCCGGTCGACGGCGTCGCGGTCGAGGAACTGCGCGATACCTCTCACGGTATGATCCGCACCGAAGTGCGCTGTGCGACCTGCGAAGGGCACCTGGGGCATGTCTTCCCCGATGGTCCGGGCCCTGAGGGGCTGCGCTATTGCATCAACAGCGCCTCGCTGGACTTCGAGCCGGAGAGCTGAGGCGTTCGGGCCGGAACGGTCCCGCTTGTGTGCCGGCCCGAACCGCTCTCGTGTTAAGCGCGGGTTACAAATCCCTGCGCCACGGTGTAGGGAGCCTGCGGACGCATCGGTCCGCCATTGGGATTTGCTTCTAGTCTATGGCCAACAATTCCGGCCGACGCGGCTCTTCGGAGAGCCCGTCCCCCAAGAATGCTTCCTCGAAGAAAGGTCGTCGCCCGCTCTGGCTGCGCATCGTGCGCGGTGTCGTGATGTGGGGCGTGGCGCTGTGCTTGCTCGCCGCGATCTTCCTGGGCACGGCGGTCTTCATCACCGAGCGTCAGCTTCCCGATTTCGATGCGCTCAAGAGCAGCCAGAACGGCCAGATGATCGTCGTGCGCGCGCGCGACGGCACCGAACTCGTCTCGCTCGGGCCGAGCTATGGCAAGTGGCTGTCGTTCGACGATATCCCGCCGATCATGCGCGAGGCGATGGTCTCGGTCGAGGATCGCCGCTTCTTCTCGCATCCCGGCGTGGACCCTTACGGTCTGGCGCGTGCGGTGTTCGTGGGCGTGGCCGAGGATCGCCGTTTCGCCGCGACGTCGACAATCACGCAGCAGCTTGCGCGCAACATCTTCCTGAACAACAACCGCAACTATGCCCGCAAGGCCCGCGAAATGGTGCTGGCGCTGGCGCTGGAGCGCAAGTTCAGCAAGGACCAGATTCTCGAACTGTACCTCAACAAGGTCTACTTCGGCGGCGGCGCCTACGGTATCGACGCGGCCAGCCGCAAGTTCTTCGGTCATCCCGGCACCAGCCTGTCGGTGGGCGAGGCGGCGATCATCGCCGGACTTGTGAAGGCGCCGTCCAACTATTCGCCGACCGCCGATGTCGATGCCTCGATCCGGCGCGGCAAGGTCGTGCTGGGCACGATGGCCGACAATGGCGTGATCACGCCCGAGCAGGCGCAGGATATCGACCTTTCGCAGGTCAAAGTCGTGAAGGACCGCAACCAGAACTCGGTGCGCTACTTCACCGACTGGGCGCTGCCGCAGCTCGACACGCTGCTGCCTGACAACGACGAGCCGATCGAGGTTTGGACCACGCTCGATCCCAAGCTCCAGCAGGCAGGCGCCAAGGCTGTTGAGGCCCGCGTGCCCGCAGGCGCGCAGGGGGCTCTCGTCAGTCTCGACAACGACGGCGCCGTGCTGGCGATGGTCGGCGGCACCGATTACGTAACCTCCAACTACAACCGCGCGACCAGCGCCGTGCGTCAGCCCGGTTCCTCGTGGAAGCTGTTCGTCTACATGGCCGCGCTCGAAGCCGGGTATACGCCGAGCGACGCGGTGGACGATGCGCCGATCACCATCGACGGCTGGAGCCCGCATAACGACGATGGCCGCTTTGCGGGCAAGATCGATATCCGCAGCGCCTTCGCCTATTCGAAGAACACCATCGCGGCCAAGCTGGGCAACGAGGTGGGCTTCGGCACGGTGGCGGCGATGGCGCGTCGTTTCGGCATCACCACGCAGATCAACACGCAGCCCGCGATGGTGCTGGGCACCTCCGAAGTGCGCGTGATCGACATGACCCGTTCCTTCGCCGAAGTCTCTGCCGGGGGCACCTCGGTCGAGCCCTATGGCATCACCAAGGTGACGACGACGAGCGGCAAGGTGCTGTATCAGCACCAGTCCACCCGTGGTCAGGTGCTGGTGCCGCCCTATGTCGCGGCGGGCATCACCGACCTGCTGCAATCCGCCGTCGCCACCGGCACGGGGCGTGCGGCCAACATCGGTCGTCCGGTTGCGGGCAAGACCGGCACCACCACCTCGAACAAGGACGGCTGGTTCCTGGGCTTCTCCAGCGGCGTTACCACCGGTGTGTGGATGGGCCGCGACGATGCCAAGCCGGTGCGTGGCCTGTGGGGCGGCACGGCGCCTGCCCGCGCGTTCTCCGATTACATGAAGGTCGCGGTCGCCAATCGCCCGGTCCAGCAGTTCCAGACCCAGCTGCAGCTGCCCGAATGGCAGCTCGAACCGGACGAGCAGAACCTGCAGGGCGATCCCAACGACTATTACTACACCGACGAGAACGGCAATCTCGTGCGCGGTCCGGGCAACGGGCAGGACGGCCAGCCGGGCGATGGTTCGCAGGGGCAGGGTGGACAGGGCCAAGGCGGACAGGGCCAGCAGATGCAGTACGAGGACGGCACGGGGGCTGCGGCACCCGGTTACGGCCCGAACGGCTCGGGACAGGGGCCTTCCGCGCCGCCGACCTCGGCGGTGGGCGAGGACTTCCTTGACCGTGCGACCGGCCGTTCGGCCCCGTCGCACGGTGGCGGGAGCAGCCAGGCGATGGTCGCTCCGCGGCCGGTCGGCGGGCGCCCGGTATCGCCTGCCGCCACGCCTACCGCACGGCCCACGGGTGCCGCGCGGAACGGCAGCGGCAACAGCGGCTACAACGACGGCTACTGACGGCCCTTGCTGCCCTTCGGGTCAGGCCGGGGCAGCAGGAGAATGCAATACGAAAAAGGCCCCGCCGGAAATCTCCGGCGGGGCCTTTTTTCATGGAAAGGACAGGAGCGGGAGGGGTGCCTTCCCGCTCCTGTCCTGTCGCGGATTACTTGCCGTCGCTCAGGCGGAACGGCACGAAGATCGGCTGCTGGCCGCGCGGCTTGACGCGCAGCAGGATGGCCGAGCGGCCATCGGCCTTCACGGCCTTGATCGCATTCTCCAGATCGGCCTTGGTCGCGACATCCTGCCCGTTGGCGCTCTGCACGATGAAACCGCGCGACAGGCCCTTCTGACCGGCATCCGAGTTCGGATCGACTGCCACGACGACCAGACCCTTCATGGTGTCCGAGACGCCCAGCTGGCGCGCGATGTTGGCGCTCAGCGGCGTGACCGAGAAGCCGAGGGCATTCTCGATGACACCCTTGGCCATCTGCTGCGGCGGGTTGTTGTAGGCATCGTCGTTGTTGTCGCTGCTGTCGTCGTCGCCGAAGGTCTGCTGCTGCAGGTCTTCCTCGCTCGGGCGCTTGGCGACGGTCAGGTTGAGCGTCTGCTTGCGACCGTTGCGGATCACGTCGACCGGGATACGGCTGCCCGGCGCCGTGTTGGCGACGAGGAACGACAGCGACTGGTCGGGGGTGACGTCCTTGCCGTTGACGGCGGTGACGACATCGCCTGCCTGCATGCCGCCCTTCGCTGCCGGGCCATCGGGCTCGACGCTCTGGATGAACTCGCCCTTGTTGTGGGGCAGGCCCAGCGAATCGGCCATGTCCTCGCTGATCGGCTGGATGCGCACGCCTAGATAGCCGCGCTCGATCGCCTCGCCCTTGATGAGCTTCTGGACGATCGGGGCCGCGGTTTCCGCCGGGATGGCGAAGCCGATCCCGACGCTGCCGCCGGTGGGCGAGAAGATCGCGTTGTTGATGCCGATGACATTGCCCTGCATGTCGAACATCGGGCCGCCCGAGTTGCCCCGGTTGATCGCCGCGTCGGTCTGCAGATAGCGGTCGTAGGCGGTGTTCTGGCCGGTGTTGCGATAGACCGCCGAGACGATGCCCGCCGTGACCGTGCCGCCCAGACCGAACGGGTTGCCGATGGCGATGATCCAGTCACCCACGCGCGCCTTCGAACTGTCGCCGAACTTGACGAACGGGAAGGGCTTGGTGCCGGTGATCTTGAGCACGGCGAGGTCCGATGCGGCGTCCTTGCCGATCAGCTTGGCCGGATACTCGGTGCCGTCGGGCATGGTGACGGTGATCGATTCGACCTGTCCCTTGCCGTCGGCGGTGATGACGTGGTTGTTCGTCACGATGTAGCCATCGGACGAGATGATGAAGCCCGAGCCGAGCGACTGCGCCTCACGCGTCTGCGGGGCGCTGTTGCCGCCGCCGTTGCCGCCACCGAACAGCCCCTCGAACGGGGTGCCGGCGAACGGGTTGGAGCCGTCGCCCCCGCCGCTGGAGACCTGGATCTTCTGGCGGGTGGAAATGTTGACCACGGCCGGCGCAAGCTGCGCGGTGAGGTCGGCGAAGCTGGCAGGCGCACCGGCACGCGGGACCACGTGGGCCATCTGGCTCTGCTCGTTCTGGGCGACTTGCGCACCGGCGGGGTAGCCGGTCACGAGCGTGGCGGTGGCGCCTCCCAGCAGGAGAGCGGTGGTCAATCCGTAAGCGTATCGCACTGGCTTCACGTCCTTTGATTCCTCCGTAGCGGCGGCGGCAACCGCGCACCGTGTTCCGTTGGACAACGGTTGTGACGGTATCGGCTTAACCGGTATTGAATGGCGCGGTTCCGCCGAAATTTCGTGGCAAGGGACCATTTTCATCCGGGTATGGCAACCCGGATGAAGGGTCAGGGCTGCTGAAAGTGCTTCAGATAGGCGCTGTCGGGCGAGAGCAGGATGGTAGCGGAGCTGTCATCCTGCGAGAATGCATAGTCGTAGCTCTGCATCGCGCGATAGAAATCGTAGAACTGCGGATCCTGACCGAAAGCCTTGGCGTAGATGGCGCTGGCCTGTGCCTCGGCATCGGCGCGGATGATCTGCGCATCCTTTTGGCCCTCGGCGGTAATCGTCTTGGCCTCTTCCTGCCGCGCTGCGCTCATGCGGTCGAACGCGCTCTGGAGCGCACCGTCGGGAAGATCGGCGCGCTTGATGCGCACGTCCACCACTTGCGCGCCGTACTGGCGTGCCTCGCGGTCGAGTCCGGCGCGGATGTTCTCCATCGCCTGCCCGCGCTCTGCCGTCAGCAGCGACTGGAACGTGCGGTTGCCCAGTTCCTGACGCAGCACCGAGGTGAGGATCGGCTCAAGTTGGTCCGCCACCCGCTCGGTCGTGCCCGCCGTCAGCACCATCTTGACCGGATCGACCACGCGAAACCGCGCATAGGCATCAACGTTAAGCCGCTGCTGGTCGGTCGAGAGCACCTGCTGCTGTTCCATGTCGACCGAGAGCAGCCGCTTGTCGATCCGCTCTACGTGGTCGACAAGAGGGATACGCAGGGCGAGGCCAAAGCTGCCCTGGCCCAGAGCTTCTCCGGGGTGGTAGGGATTGATCACGGCAACCGGTCTGCCTGCGCGCACGATGACCGCCTGCTGGCTTTCGGGCACCTCGATCACGCTGGCCATCGCGGCGATGACCACGACGGCGCCACCGAGCAGCCAGCCCCAGTGTCGCGGGAGTCCGGTCGGAAAGGAAGCGGTGGTCACTGGGCATCTCCCGACGTGGCGGCAGGGGCATCGGCCGGGGGTGCCGGCTTCTTCGGGGCAGGCAGCGGCAGGTAAGGCACGGCGCCATGGCCGTCCTTGCCCTCGTCGATCACCGCGCCGTTCTTGCGCAGCACGCGCTCCATGGTTTCATACCACATGCGCCGCTTGGTCACTTCGGGGGCGAGCTTGTACTCGGCATATTCCTTGTTGAAGGCTTCTGCGGCGCCCTGCGCGCCTGCCAGCAACTGCTGCGACCAGGCGCGCGCGTTCGAGCGGTCGCGCTCGGCATCCTGCTGTGCCGCCGTGACCTGCTGGAAGGCATCGACGACCTTGGCCGGCGGATCGGCCTTCTTGATCTCCACGCCCTGGATCAGCACGCCTGCATGATAGTTGTCGAGCACCCGCTGCATGCGATCGCGCACGCCATCCTCGATCTGGCCGCGTCCGGCGCCGGTCAGTAGCGCGTCGAGACCGATCTGCGCCACCGAGGCGCGCATCGAGGCTTCGGCCACTTCGCGAACGGTATCCTGCGGGTCGGCGATCTGGAACGAGTAGTCGCGCAGGTTCTTGATGTTCCAGCGCACCAGATAGCTCAGGTCCACCAGGTTCTTGTCGCTGGTGAGCATCAGCATTTCGGATTCGCCCTCGGGGATCGAATCGATCTTGATGCTGGTGACGTCGGTCACGGCAACCTGCTCGACCGGCCATGGCAGCGTCAGCGAGACGCCGGGGCCGAGCGTGCGCGAATAGCGCCCGAACTGGGTGACGATGCCCTCTTCCTTCTGGCCCACCACATGAATGCTGGAGGCGGCCGCCACGGCGATCACCGCGGCGCCGATGGCCCAGGGGATCCAGCGCGCGGCGAGTTCGGGGCGCATGGGAAACTGCGGCAGCGAAGGGCCGCGATTACCGCCGCCCGGCGCGGACGGGCGCCGCGCGTTGCGGTTGCCGCTGTCCCGGCCACGGAAGATATCGTCGAGGCCGGGGCCTTTGCGTGGCGGCGTGCCGGTGGGCAGCCAGGGGTTGCGGGGCCCGCGTTGTTCCGGGGCCTTGGACGGAGGAGGGCTGCGATCCTCGGGTGTCCCGCTGTCGGGCGCCTCATCCGCGCCGACTTCGGGGTCGGCGCTGTCGCCGGGCTCATGCGCGTGATCGTCGCCGTCGTTTCGCGATCCGTCGCCGCCGTTGTCCGAGGAACCTCCCCAGGGACTGCGTCGTCCGGTCATCGCAAGAACACCGCGCGCCATCGCTCCACCTAATCCTGTCATCCGGTCTCTATAGGAACCGTTGGGGCACAAAAACAGAGGCTCTCTTGTCCTTTTTGATCCACTGGGCCACGGCAGCCGCAAGGATGCGCATGTCCGGCGGTTCGGATCGCTGCCGACTGCGCTTGCGAGGCAAGGTGCGCTGGAGGTGTTGTGGCAGGCGAACGGGACGAAAACACGGAAGTTTTGCTGAAGGCGAAACTGCCTGCGGAGGCTGCCGCACGCCTGCAATCGCTGCGTGCGGTCGATGGTGTGGTGACGCTGGTGCTCGATGGCGAGGGGCTGGACGAGCGCGCCGCCGTCCGTCTCGAACAGGCCACGCGCGCCGCGCTGGCCGAAGTTCCCGGCGTGACCGAACTGCGCGTCGCCATGATGGGCGAGCGTCGCCCGCAGCCGACAGGCCCGCGTATCATCGCCGTCGCCTCGGGCAAGGGCGGGGTCGGCAAGTCCACCGTCTCGGCCAATCTGGCGGTGGCGCTGGCGCGCCGGGGCCTGCGTGTCGGGTTGGTCGATGCCGACATTCAGGGCCCGTCGCAGGCCCGGCTGCTGGGTGCCGAGAACGAGCGTCCGGTCGCTCACGACAAGCGGCTGGTTCCCGTGGCGAGCCGCTGGGGCGTGCCGATGCTGTCGATGGCGCAACTGGCGGGCGCCGGTGAGGCGATCGCCTGGCGCGGCTCGATGGTGGCAGGGGCCATGGTCAAGATGCTGGAAGCGCACTGGGATCATGCCGAAGTGCTGATCGTGGACCTGCCGCCCGGCACCGGCGATATCCAGTTGACGCTGGCCAAGCAGTTCCCGCCCTCCGGCATCGTGATCGTCTCGACCCCGCAGGACCTCGCGCTGATCGACGCCGCGCGCGCCACCGGGCTGTTCCGCAAGCTGGGCGTGCCGATCGTCGGCCTGATCGAGAACATGGCGGGCTATGCCTGCCCGCACTGCGGCGAGGTGAGTGATCCGTTCGGCTGCGGCGGGGCGGAAGCCTCGGCGGCCGAGCAGGGGCTCGATTTCCTGGGGCGTATCCCGCTCGACATCGCCATCCGGCGCCAGAGCGACGAAGGCGTGCCGGTGGCGGCGGGCGACGGCGCACAGGCGGAGGCTTTTGCCGCGCTGGCGGCCCGCGTGGCGGACTGGCTCGATACGCAAGGTTCTGACGTGCAGGCTCCTGACACGTCCGAAGGCGCCCGCTAATGGCGCTGACCCGGCGCGGCGTGCTGATCGGGGCGCTCGCCGGGGGCGGGCTGGCGCTGGGTTTCGTGCTGCGTCCGCGCCGCTTTCCCTTGCCCCTGAAGGCCGGGCCGGATCAGTTCGCCTTCGATGCGTGGCTCAAGATCGATACGCAGGGTGTCGTCACTGTCGCGGTGCCGCAAGTCGAGATGGGGCAGGGGATCACTACGGTCCTGCCGCAGATCGTCGCGGCGGAATTGGGCGCGGACTGGCGGCAGATCGCGGTCGAGCCCGCGCCGCCCAGCGCGCTCTATGCCAACACCGTGCTGGCGGCGGAATGGGCGCCGCTGTGGATGCCGACCGGTCCGCGTATCGCCGATGCGCTGGCGGGCGATCCGGTGGACCTGCTGACGCGCCGCTGGGCACAGGACAATCGCTTCGATGCGACGGCGGACGGCACCTCGCTCGCCGCCTACGAGGCGCCCGCGCGCGCTGCCGGTGCTATCGCGCGCAGCCTGTTGACGCAGGCCGCAGCGGCGCGCTGGGGCGTGACGCCCGAAGAGTGCGCGGTCGCCGGTGGCCTTGTAACCTATGGCGACAAGGCGCTCTCGTTCGGACTGCTGGCCGAAGCGGCGGCGGGTCTGACGCCGCCTTCACCCCCGCCGCTGCTGAGCGATCCCGAGGCCGAGAGCCCCGAGGAGTTTCCGCCCGGCGCTCCCTTGCGTCATCCGCGCCTCGATCTGCCCGCCAAGGTCGATGGCTCGTGGACGTTCGCAGGTGACGTCCGCCTGCCCGACATGCTGTTCGCCGCTATCCGCCACGGACCGCTAGGGGCTGCGCAAATCGCCGGCTTCGATGAGCAGGCGGGCAAGGGGCTGCGCGGCTTCGTCCGCTTCGTCCAAGGAGTAGACTGGGTTGCGGCGGTCGCCAGTGACTGGTGGACCGCCGAGCAGGCGCTCCAGCGCGCCGCGCCACATTTCAGGGTCGCACACGCCGCCGATGGCGATGCGATCGACCTTGCGCTCGATGCCGCGATGACGCGCGGCGATCCGCACCGCATCCACCTTCAGGGTGATGCGGAAGCGGTGTCGGGCGGCCTGCCGGTCCAGCTGCGCTACGAGGTCGCCCCGGCGCTCCACGCCACCATCGAGACCGCCAGCGCCACCGGGCGGCTGGGCGAGGACGGGCGGCTGGAACTGTGGATCGGCACGCAGGCACCCGAGGCTGCGCGCCGTGCTGCGGCGAAGGCGGCGGGCGTGGGGGCGGGCGACGTCGTGCTCTATCCCATGCCCATCGGCGGCAGCTTCGACCGGCGGCTGGAATTTACGCAAGGGGCCGAAGTCGCGGCCATCGCCAAGGCCGTCGGCAAGCCGGTGCAGCTCACATGGTCGCGGCGGCAGGAGCATGTCGCGGGCCTGCCGCGCACCCCTGCCGTGGCGGTCATGGCTGCGCGACCCGATGGCGATGGCCAGATCACCGCCTGGCGCGCCCGCATCGCCGTGCCCGCCACCGCGCGCGAATTCGGCGAGCGGCTGTTCGGGGCGCAATCTCCTGCCGATGCTGCGCGCGCGGTGCAGGGCGCGGCCGATCCGCTGGCGCTGTCCGGCGCGGTGCCGGGCTACGATATCGCCAACCTCGCCGTCGATCACGTGCCCGCCGCGCTCGACCTGCCGACCGGGCGGATGCGCGGCAATGCTCACGGCTACACCGCCTTCTTCAACGAGTGCTTCGTCGATGAACTTGCCCACCGTGCCGGGCGCGAGCCGCTGAGCTATCGCATGGCGATGCTGGGCGGGGATCCACGCATGGCCGAGTGCCTCCAGCGCGTCTCCTCGCTGGCGAACTGGGACGGCGGCAGCGACAACAGCGGGCAGGGCATCGCCTGCCACCGTATCGGCGATGTGCGCATCGGGGAGGGCCGGATCGCCCTTGTCGCCCGTGTGCGCCGCGACGAGGGCGGCGTGCGCGTCGATGCGCTGAGCGCGGTGGTCGATATCGGGCGGATCGTGAATATCGACATCGCGCGCCAGCAGATCGATGGCGGGTTGATCTTCGGCCTGGGGCTTGCGCTCGGCAGTGCGGGCAGCTGGACGCAAGGCTGGCCGGATGCCGACAGGCTCTCGGCGCTCGCCGTGCCTGCGCTGAAGGACTGTCCGCAGATCGATGTGGCCTTCGTCACCAGCACGCAGCCGCCTGCCGATCCGGGCGAACTGGGCGTCGCGGTCGCCGCCCCTGCCATTGCCAATGCCCTGTTCTCCGCAACCGGGCTGCGTCTGCGGCGTTTGCCGCTCTTTGCCGAGGATGCCTGAGCGTGCCGAACCCTACTCTCCCTGCCGATCACCCGCACCTCGCCGCGCCGCGCGTGGGCGTGCTGCTGGTCAACCTCGGCACGCCCGATGCACCGACGCCGCAGGCGGTGCGTCGCTATCTGGCCGAGTTTCTTTCCGATCCCCGCGTGATCGAGATTCCGGCTGTCGTCTGGAAGCCGATCCTGCACGGGGTGATCCTGCGCACCCGACCGGCCAAGTCCGCGCATGCCTATGCGCAAGTGTGGACGGACAAGGGCTCGCCGCTCGCCGCGATCACGGCGGCGCAGGCAGAGGCCTTGCAGGCGCGGCTGGGGGGCGAGGTGATGGTCGACTGGGCGATGCGCTACGGCAATCCCTCGATCCCCTCGCGGATGGAGGCGATGCACAACGCGGGTTGCGAGCGTATCCTGATCGCGCCGCTTTATCCGCAATATTGCGCGGCGACGACTGCCTCGGTGATGGATGCGGTGGGCGCGGCGCTCGGCGCGATGCGCTGGCAGCCCGCCCTGCGCACGCTGCCGCCGTACTATGACGCCCCGGCCCACATCGACGCGCTGGAAGCCGATCTGGGCGCGCAGCTGGCAGCACTTCCCGAATTGCCCGAGGCACTGTTGCTCTCGTTTCACGGCATGCCCGAGCGGACGCTGAAGCTGGGCGATCCCTATCACTGCCATTGTCTCAAGACGGCGCGCCTGCTGCAGGAGCGCCTGTCCGCGCGCTTTCCCGCGCTGGAGATCCGTCACGCGTTCCAGTCGCGATTTGGCCGGGCCAGGTGGCTGGAGCCTTCGACAGAGGCGGTTCTTGCCGAGATGGCACGCGGCGGCAAACGGCGACTCGCGATCGCGGCGCCCGGTTTTTCCGCCGATTGTGTCGAAACGCTGGAAGAACTGGCGATCCGGGGCCGCGAAGTCTTCCTCGAATCCGGGGGTGAAAGTTTTGTAACCCTGTCCTGCCTCAATGCTTCCGGGGCGGGTATGGACATGTTGCAGGCTCTTGTTCGCAATGAACTTTCCGGGTGGCTCTGACCCGCTTCCGACGTGCCTTACAGACTACTGCGTAGTTTCTTGACTTGATCGCTTTTTGTTCCGATCCTGTTCTTGTCATTAGGCCCGTTTTATCAACTGGGGAGGCAAGACGATGGATGCAGGGCAATGGGATTGTGTACGTGGCAGCATGGGCACTGCCGCTCCGGTAATCACGGCAGACTTCGCCTACGCGCACCCCGGCAGATCGCTTTCGGGTACGGGTGTGCCGGTGCGAGATGATGTTTCGCTGGCGATTTACGGCGATCGGGTCACGCAGCGTGCGATGGTTCAGGACGATTTGAAAGCAGCGGGCATCGAAGTCCGACGGGCTGCCCCACTGGACGAGTTGTTGCATGGTGATGCCTGCCTGGCGGATGTGGTTCTGGTGGACTGTCCCTCGATTGGCGGGCGTCATCTCGCCGCTCTCTGCCAGCTCGATGTGCGGGCGGCGCGGGTCGGGACGGACCTGATCGTTTCGACCAATACGGCAGCCCTTGATGGCGTGTTCGCCTGCCTCGATCAGTCCCGCGCGCAGATTCTCGTCGATCCGGACCGGGCAGAGCGTGTCATGGCGCTCGGTCGGGCCTTGGCTGCAAGATCGCAGAGCGGTGTGCGGGAATTGTCCGAGGACGATCGACTGATGATCCTGAGGTTGACAGAGCAGGTGGGCCAGATCGCCGGTCGTATCGAACGCCTGGCGCCGGATGGGGTACGCGTCGGGGGGCGTGCCGGGGGAGAGGGAGCTTCCGGTGGTCCGCCGCCGCCAGGGCAGCTTCAGGACGGAGGGCAAGTCCGCAAATTCGCCCTTCCCGATGCGCGTCTGGTGCGGCGTATGATCCGGCAACGGCAATTGCGCGGTCGGTTCCTCGATGCAGCCCTGTTTGCCGATCCCGCATGGGATATGTTGCTCGATCTCACAGCTGCGCGGGGCGAAGGCGGCAAGGTATCGGTGACATCATTGTGCATTGCAGCGGCAGTGCCGCCAACGACGGCGCTGCGCTGGATTGGCCAGATGGTCGAGGTTGGGCTGTTCGTGCGGACATGCGACGATGCGGATCGACGCCGTGCTTTCATTGAACTCAGCGATCACTGCGCGGAAGCGATGTCCCGTTATTTTGCCGAGATTGCCTGATTTGGCTTTTTGGTCTCTCGGCGCCTTATGCAAGCAGCGCCGGGTGTTAGGCTGGCTTTATATCGAGATACCAAGGGTACAATAAAGTGGCCTTCCGCACCTTTGGTCGAGCTTTCGCAGCGGTTGAGCATTTCGGGCGCCTAAGCCTGTTCAGGTCGTCTACAGGCTGCTTCCCACGCGGTATGCCACGAGGGTGGGAACGAGATCGGGCCATTCCAGTGGCAATCCGCAGCGATTGAGTCGCAAGTAATTTCTAAAAATAAAACGATTTAAACTTTGTATAGATTTATCGAAATTCGACCAATTTGGATTAATATATTGCCAATTACGTGTTATCCACGAGTTGTGACCCGCAATTGAGAGCGATATTCTTCGCTCATGCAGCAAATAACTCCTGTGATTCTGTGCGGTGGCAACGGAACCCGGCTCTGGCCGAGAAGCCGGGCTACCAAACCGAAGCCCTTCGTCCAGCTCGTCGGTGAGCGCACTCTTTTTGAGGCTACGGTCAGCCGTTGTCTCGGCGCTGAAGGATTTACGGCGCCGGTGGTCGTCACTGGGCATCGTCATCTCGACCATGTCGAGGCTCAACTGGCCGGGGTCGAGGGTGCAACGATCCTGGTCGAGCCTCAGGCGCGGAACACTGCGGCAGCAATTGCTCTGGCGGCCTACTCGCTGCCGGATGAAGCGATTATGCTGGTATGCCCCAGCGATCACCATATCGGTAATGTAGAAGCATTTGTGGAAGCCGCCCGCGGGGCAGCGGAGCTTGCCGGTGAAGGGTGGCTAGTTTCGCTGGGGATCGAAGCGACGGCGCCTGAAACCGGTTTCGGTTATTTACGGAAAGGTGATGCGATAGGGAATCGCGGCTTTCGTACGGTGCAGTTTGTGGAAAAGCCCTCACTCGAACGAGCCCAGCAATTTCTGGCTGAAGGTAACTATGCGTGGAATGGTGGAATTTTCGCCTTCCGCGTTTGCGATTTTCTTTCTGAACTTAAGGCGTATCATCCTCAACTCGCGAGTGAAGTTCATCGCGCCGTCGCTCTGGGGACGCGAGAAGGTCAGCGTTTCCATCCTGATACAGAAGTTTTCTCCCGCGTCGAAAGCGACTCTGTCGACTGTGCGGTGATGGAAAATACCTCACGTGCGGCGATGGTGCCTGTCGACATGGATTGGTCGGATATCGGCAACTGGCACGCGTTGCATGGTGCATTGGAAGCCGACGCATTCGGCAATGTAATGCGCGGCGCTATTTGTGAACTGGTAGATTGTCGGAATGTCATGGTTGATTCTGATGGCCCCAGGGTCTCGCTGATTGGGCTTGAGAACGTGATTGTCGTCATTGATGGCGATGACATCATGGTGACTGCAGCTGCCGGTGTTCAAAACGTGGGGAAGCTTCGTGGCGCATTGCGACAATGAATGAGGGCGTGTCTGCCTGAAATTGATATAATTATCGATTTTTATTTTGAATATAAAAATGAAATAAAATCTAAATTGGATTATTTAATATCTTACATCCACCAAATCGGCTGATCAATCGCTTTATGGTCGGTGAATCTACCGTCAACATAAACAGGCATAGAGTGAACTCTACCAATAAGGGGCGATACAATGAACATTTCCATCTTCGGTATCGGATATGTCGGTGCAGTCACCGCAGCCTGTTTGGCAAGTGGGGGGCACAGGATCATCGCTGTTGACCCCAATATCGAAAAGGTGCGTCTACTTAATTCGGGTCAAGCACCGATTGTAGAGGCAGGCCTACCTGAACTCCTCGCTGCGGCTATCGACAAGGGGATGTTGACCGCAACGAATGACGTTGCGGCGGCAATCGGCGGTAGCGAATTGTCGATTATCTGTGTTGGGACCCCTAGCCTGCCAAGCGGCAAGCTCGACCTGTCTTATGTGAAGACGGTGTGCGAGCAACTCGGTGCAGAGTTCAAGAAAAAGCCTGATGTGTTTCATTCGGTGGTCATTCGTTCGACTATGCTTCCTGGCTCTATGGCTGGTGTGGTTATTCCTGCGCTTTAGGCGGCTTCGGGAATGACCGCAGGACAGGATTTCGGTCTGGCAATCTATCCCGAGTTTTTGCGCGAAAGCACCGCTATCGCCGATTATCTCAATCCCGCTGTTATAGTTCTCGGGAAGTTGGACGACCTTACAATCGAGCGCCTGGATGAACTCAATAAAGGTATTCCAGGGGAAGTACGCGTAGTCGATATCGGTACTGCAGAAGCCATTAAATATGCAAATAATTGCTGGCACGCGACGAAGATCGTTTTTTCGAACGAGATCGGTAATATTTGCAAGGCTGCTGGGATCGACGGTCATGAAGTGATGGACGTGGTATGCGCAGATAAGCGCCTTAACATTTCAAAAAGTTATATGAAACCGGGTATGGCGTTTGGCGGATCCTGTTTGCCAAAGGATCTTCGGGCGTTGCGATACAAGGCAATCTCCCTCGATATCGGGACGCCGCTTCTGCGTGCAGTGCAGGAATCGAACGCCCTGCAGATCGATCGTGCGTTCGATATTATCGCATCAAGAGCTACCTCGCGGCGCGTTGGCCTTTTGGGCTTGAGCTTCAAATCGGGTACGGATGATTTGCGCGAAAGTCCGCTCGTTGAAGTGGCTGAACGGCTCTATGGTAAGGGTTACGCACTCAAGATATTCGATGCAAATGTCAGTTATTCGAGGCTGACCGGGGCAAATTTGCAATTTATTCGCACGCATATCCCGCACTTGGAAGACCTTCTTGTCGAAGAAATCGATGAGGTCGTAGATCATGGCGATGTCATTGTCATTGGTAACTCAGACAATCGCTTTCGCCCCGTGATCGACGCTTTACCGGCCGAGAAATCGATCGTTGATCTGGTGCGTATCGGTGCGGAACTACGTACCGACGGTCGCCAGTATGAAGGTCTTTGTTGGTAAAATTGGGTGATGTGAGGGCGGACTATGTTGGGTTTGATTGTGTTCGCTCTGGGGCTTGCTTCAATTGGGTATCAGTTGCCTGAAGAATGGTGGGATGCAGCTTCACCATCTTATCTTTTTCTTCTCGGTGGTGTCGCTTTCTGGAGGTACGGTTGGGGCGCCGTCAATCTTGTGAGAGCGCACATCTACCTGCGAATTGTGTTTCCTAGGTTGCGGATGGAAATCGATAGTAGGGGGGATGCGCTAATGCCGAGCCATACCTACCTGCTGATGACGAGCTTTCGGATCGATACGGAAACCACTCGGCTTGTTTATGATGCGGCATTCGCAGAGGCGGTGCGTTCGGGCCTGAAGTGCACTATTGTGGCGTCGATCGTTGAAATGGCGGATCAACGCTTAATCAAACGACTGTTTCAGCTGCATAATCCCGATCCGGCAATGGTCGATCTCGTATTTGTTCGAATTGCCGGGACTGGGAAGCGCGATGCGCTTGCGGAGGGGTTTCGTGTCATATCAAGGGCGAGTCCCGCCATTGATGCAGTGGTGTGTGTGATCGATGGAGACTCCCTTCTTGAGCCGGGATTATTGCGTAAGAGCTTGCCGTTTCTGAACATGGAAGGTGTTGGTGCCTTCACTACAGATGAAGTCTGTGAAGTGGTCGGACGAAGGATTTTCCGGGAATGGTACAGTATGCGTTTCGCTCAGCGGCAGATACTGATGTCCTCGCATGGCTTGGCTCGGAAGGTTCTTACTCTAACGGGTAGGATGTCTGCGTTTCGGGCTTCGATCGCTACCGATCCAGAATTCATTCGACGCGTCGAGGTGGATTACATCGACCACTGGCGACTTGGTCGACTGAAGTTTCTTACTGGAGACGATAAATCCAGTTGGTTCGATTTGCTCAGTCGTGGGTGGAAAATGATGTATATCCCCGACGTTCGGGTAGTCACAATTGAAACGCCGCCGAATAATTCGTTTTTGATTGCGTCGACTCAACTTATGGTCCGCTGGTTTGGAAATATGCTGCGGACTAACGGCCGAGCCCTGGCTCTTGGTCCCCGGCAGATTGGCTTCTGGACTTGGTGGTCGATTTTTGATCAACGGATATCGATGTGGACTTCGCTGACTGGCTTGGTGTCTTCCGCTCTAATGGCGATATTTGTCGATCCCATACTTTTTGTTGGTTATTTGTATTGGGCAGCATTATCGAGATTCATTTTGACGTTAACGCTGTTATCTGTTCGTGAAAGTGTAGATTGGCGATATCCATTTCTTCTCTTCTATAATCAGATAGTGGGATCAATCATCAAGACGTATATTATATTTCGCCTTGATCGTCAAAAATGGACTCGCCAAAATACCAAGAATTCCAATACATCAAATAGCATAAGAGTTATTTATAATATCATGGGGTCGAGGGTCGCTCATGTATTTGCGCTTGCGCTGTTTGTGTCGATAGTCGGAAGTTACATTGGCGTTTTGACGCCAAATTCATTTAGAAATATCGACTTTATTGGCAATTTTTGAACGGGGACTGGTCATGAATACGGAAGCCCGCATTGTGCACGAGGCAGCTAGCCAGCGTCAGTATCTTCGTCTTAAGACGCCTTTGCTCGTTGATATTGACGGTCAGACTTTTGCGACTGATGACTGGTCGGTCGGTGGTATTCGCATTACAGGCTTTAACAGGTTGCGGAAAAAGGCTCTTTCCTCGAGCCGCTTGAGGTGATTCAGACGCCTTCAACTGAGGTTGAAGGATTTGAGATGCGGGGCGGCGATTACCGGAGCGAAGGGCTGTTTTCC
>NZ_JBYNTR010000020.1:0-16106 GCF_057784955.1 Novosphingobium sp. BAM6
CAACCGGTTCATCCGCGAATACAACGCCGACAACCCCAAGCCTTTCATCTGGAAGGCTAATCCGGACGACATTATCGCCGCTCGAAATCGCGGGTTCCAAACGTTGGAGTCAATCCACTAGATGCCGCCGTTGTTAGTTACGATCCAACAGCACTGCGACGCACCGGTCTCGTCATAGAAGAAAACCTAGAGGCGGTAAAAACCTACAGTGTAGGAACGGTAAGCCTGTTCGGAGACTCGATCGCCTATTGGGGTACGCAGAACCTCACGCGCGATAACCGTGGCGCCCAAGTCTATGCGGGTTCGCACTTGCGATGTGTCCGCGGCGGGTGGGCAGCACTCGCAACGCCATGCGAAATGCCCTCTCTCACTGAGATTGTCGCTAAGGCGCGGCATTTCGATGCGGCGGTTTTCGATGCTTATCCCGATATAATCGCGTCGCGTCGCAATTACGATGTAGTGTCCGGCACCGATGCGCAAGGATTGCGAAAGATTGGGGTGCTTGAACAAAGTTGGCGCGCGGGCGGAGCGAGCGGCGCGGAAATTGCCGCTTTTGAAGCTTTCGCCGCAGATCCAGACCTTGAAATGGTGGAGACAGCTACGGTCGAAGTTTACGGAGGCACATCGGTTCTGCCGCCCGGTGCCACCATCTATTTTCATGGGAGAGATCCGGCGGTCGGACTTCTCGACAAGTATGCAGAGAGACGATGATCGAAGGACGTAAAGGCGTAACGATAAATGTCGAAGGGCAAACGCTTGATGGAACGCTGCTCTTGCCAGCGAAGCTGATACCGGGTGTCCTCTTCGTGCATGGCTGGGGCGGGTCGCAGGTTCAGGATCTGGCTCGCGCTGAAGAAATTGCCCAACTGGGCTGCATCTGCTTCACATTTGACCTGCGCGGTCATGCGCGTCACGACGTCGAGCGCAATACAGTTACTCGATCGGACGGGTTGGCTGATGTCCTTGCCGCCTACGATTTCCTGGCCTCGCAGCCGCAGGTCGATCGTTCGGCAATCGCTGTGGTCGGGACAAGTTATGGCGGTTACCTCTCTGCGCTGCTGACCAAATATCGACCTGTAGCCTGGCTGGCTTTAAGGGTCCCAGCGCTATATCCCGACGAGCATTGGGAAAAACCCAAAGCACTGCTCCCTCGGGATCAGATCATGACTTACCGCAGCCATTTCCGTACCGGACAGCACGATAAGGCGCTCGCTGCCTGCGAGGCATTTGCCGGAGATGTGCTGATTGTTGAATCCGAGAATGATAACTACGTACCGCACGAGACTATAAGCTCGTTCATCTCATCTTTTCATCACAGTAATTCACTCAGCTATCGCATTCTCAAGGGCGCCGATCACGCGCTGCGCGACGAGACATGTCGCAAGGCCTATCACGACCTTCTGCTGACTTGGGTCGAGGAAATGGTTCGCGGTGGCCGCAGAGTGAAATGAGAGATGGTTTCAGCTAGGCTTGGCGCTTGGAGGCGACCGATCAGAAGATCGAGGGCTCGGCTTTCCTTTTTGGTATCTCGTGCGGCCGGAATCCGCTTAGCGAGGACATTTGCCACAAGCCGATCATCATAGGGTAGCGGAGGTTTTAATACATTTGTGGGTGTCTCGCTTCAGCGCCGCCGCCCCAACTGGCGCGATTTATCGTCAAGATGCAGGTGGTTAGCGTCAAAATCACAAAACTCTGTGAGTGCGGTCACATCAGGCACAAAAATACGTTTCCCTTCGATAGAGATAAGGCTCCCTTCACGAAGCGCGCGCACCATACGATTGACGTGGACCGTCGTGAGCCCGGTGGTGTCGGCAAGCTCCTCCTGCGTCATCTGAAGCTGGAAGCTATCATCCTTGGCCATTTCCACGAGGCGGTACCGCATGAGCAGCTCACACAATAGATGAGCAAGCTGGCGATCTGCAGAACGCTGACCCATGTTGACCAGCCACTCGCGCAACGTCGCCTCATCTACCAGCGTCGCCCACCACAAGGCGCGGTTAATCCTTGGATTCGCCGTCAACCGCGCGACGGTGGCAGGGCTCAGTTCAGCAAGTCGACAAGCGGTCAGGGTGCCGATGCTATGGTCCATGCACCCCAGGATTTGGACGTGGAGGTCACAAATGTCGCCAGACACAAACAGTGCAACAATTTGTCGCTTTCCATCCGGCAGCAGTTTGTAGCGACAAGCCAGCCCCTCCATTAGCAAGTGGACGTTGAGAGGCGGTTCGCCTTCGCTAATGATGTCCTGCCTGGCGTGTAGCGGGCGCGTAGCGCAGCTCACCGCACGGAGAGTTTCTCGATCCTCTTCCGTCAGCTTGGCGCCGTGCTGGAGTTTGAGGACAAAGGGGTTATTCATAACCTGCGCCGTCCTTCCGGCAGCGCGACAGTAGAGCCCATGACCGTAGGCTTTGTTCCCACCTCTAAACGTTCCGGCGTTAACATAGGTCAACGCACCCAAATCGTTCGCGTGTGCGGTGATCACATTCAGTGCGATCAAAGGGCGGTTTCAATGGCGCATCTCTCCATCCCGATGATGATCCTGAGCGCATTCGGCTTGATTGTCGTCGCGAGCACGATTCTGGGAGACTACGGATTGACGACCCTTGGCAAATACTCTCTCAGAGCCATCGGCGTTGCCTTTATCGGGATCGGATTGATGCTCGCATAATTCGAGCCCACGCTCAATGGAATCAGCGATAGCAGCCTGTAAGTTTCAATTACGCGGCGACCACCTTCGGTCGAGATGAAATAGGGGGGATCCGTGACGGGCTCCCCGGCTCTGCAAAAGACGAATGCGAAGCGTCAAAGGTCGCGGGATTCAGTATACGTAAGGTCTTGCTGGCTAACCTAATCGTACCGCGGCTCTTGAGCTCGCTCAGCACGCGGTTCACGTGCACCGGTGTCAAACCAAGCATGTCCGCGATATCTTGCTGAGTGAGCGGGATGCTGCACCGGTCGCCAACCGCCTGCCCGGCAGCGTCAAGCCGTGTAAAGAGCTCGTGAAGCAGGCCGGAAACACGTTCAAGGGCGGATTTGCGCGCCAAGCTCACGGCCATGTCGGTCTGACGGCGGTGCATTGTTAGTATGCTGCCGAGTAGGTCCTTAACCCCGTGCTCACGTCGACTGTGAATGTCTGCCAAAGGGATTAGTCGCGCTTTTATGTTGGTCAGGGCTACAATTGGCAGGTCAGCCTTCCCCGACAGCAGCCAATGAGGCTCACAATAATCACCTGGAAGAAAAAACGAGGTTATCGCTCTGCGGCCGTCGGGCAGGACGCAATTACGGCTCGCCCAGCCTTCCTCGATGCGAAGGATATTCTCCTGGATATCGTTCTTACGCGCCAGATGGTCGTGTTTGCGGAACTCGCGATATGACAACGCGGAAGGATCAGTCATGCTATGCGCCTCTCCGGTTTGCCCGCTCCCTGCATATTCGGTAGGGTTTCATTTCAGGGCAGCATTGATCCAGGTTGCGATTTTGACCCTGATCGGATGAAGCGCCCATTTAGAGCGACGAAGTACAACACCTTTCAGGGGCAATCCCTGCCATCCGGATTGAAATACATTGATCGAGGTTAGCCTTGCGCTTCTAGACTGGAACAACGGACGCGGATTCTTCTTCAGTCTGCATCACTGAAAGGACGCTCCATGACTAGCCCAGATAAGGATGACCGCGGCCCGGACCCGGCACACCCATCGGAGACGCCGCGCGGTGCTTTAGGCGACGCTCGCCCCGACGAGCATCATGATCCTCGCGCGGGTGGCGGACAGAAGCCCGAAAAGATCGAAGACCGCCCAATGGTGGGTGAAGTAAATCCGGATGAATATCCGGCCAAGGAGCGCCGAGACGGAGACGTGACACGCTGAAGAGGTAAAAGCTGCGCGGAGCGAATCCAGACAAGCCCGGATATCCGAAGTAAGGATCCGTGGTGAGGATTGCGCGCAGGAGCTTATCAATTGCGTAGGAAACGATCATGACAAGCTGGACGCGCAAGCCGTCAAAATTGCAAAAGGATACGGTAAGTGGCAACCGCCCGGCGCCGGATCGCTATTCGCCCCGCACCTTCATAGGTGAGATAAGTCTCGCCAGTTTGAAGAAGCCCCCTGAATTACGTGATCGTCCAGGCTTGCTCATTCTGGACATGGTCAACTGCTTCGATTTTGAAGGAGCTGACGACCTCCAACCGTCCGCGCTGGCAGCGGCGCGTAACATTCATCGCTTGCGAGGCGAGTTTCGTGATCGCCAATGGCCAGTCATTTACGTAAATGACAATTTTGGCGATTGGCATTCGGAAGCTTCCAGCCTGATTGCCCGTGCTTTGGAAATTAAAAATCCTGCTACTGAGCTGCTGCAGCCGGCGCCGACCGATTATTTCATAATCAAACCGCAGTTTTCCGCCTTCTATGCGACAAACCTGCCGGTCCTGTTACCGCACCTTGGCGTCAGCAAACTGGTTTTGAGCGGGATTGCCACGGACATATGCGTCCTGTTCACTGCGGCAGATGCCCATATGCGTGACTACGACCTATGGGTGCCTTCAGATGCGGTCGCTGCAGAACATGAAGACCGGGGCCAATGGGCCTTGGAAATCATGGTACAGAGCATGGGCGCAGACACTTCGGCGACCTCGGAACTTACGGTCGATGGCTGGCTGGCCAGCTTGAAGTGCTAGCACCTTGTCCAGCGAACCGATTTGTTCTCCAGGTGTTGCTATGGACGGCCGAAAGAATGGGAGAGAGATCCCCATGAGGTGGCTGAAGAACAACGGGCTGACGATTGCCCTGCTTTCCCTGTTTGCGATCTGCATCGTCGGGCAGTGGATTTCGGGATGGCATGTCGCGTTGGAAGATGCCCGAAGGCATGTCGAGCCAAGCTTGTCGCTATTTGCCTATGCCGCCAGTCCGCAATTTCTTTCGTCGGTTTTCGAAAACTGGGAGAGCGAGTTCTTGCAAATGGCAGCCTATGTGGTTCTCACCGCGTTTCTAATCCAGCAGGGCTCTGCTGAATCTAAAGATCCTGATGATCCCAAACGAGACGAACATCTGGACCATCAGGCTTATCGGCCCGGAGCGCCATCCGTATTGCACAAAGGACCGGCGTTGCGCGTCTTGTACGCCCGATCTCTTGGCTTTGTGCTCGCTCTGCTATTTGCAGCGTCGTTTGCAATGCACTGGTTTCAGAGTGCGCACGCGGCGGCGGAGGATGCGCTGGAGCACGGTGAGACACCGCTCTCAGTCCTGGCCTATCTTGCCGACGGGCAACTGTGGTTTGAATCTTTCCAGAATTGGCAAAGCGAGTTCCTTTCGACCGCCGTGCTGGTCGTCCTTTCGATATTCTTGCGGCAGCGCGAGTCTCCAGAGTCCAAGGCTGTCGCTGCGCCCAACAGTCAGACCGGAGAATAGAGGAACGCCGTAAACATTCCGCAATTTGCAATCTCGATCGGAGCGGACATGGTAATAGCTTCAAAAGCAAAAATGGCGTCAGCAGAAGAGCGTCTTGCTAAGTATCGAGGCAAGCGCGATTTCACACGGACCTCTGAGCCGTCAGGAGTATCCACGCCGCCAGCAGGCAACGGCTTCGTCGTGCAGAAACATGCCGCGAGTCGCCTCCATTATGATTTTCGCCTTGAGCTCGACGGCACGCTGGTCAGCTGGGCCGTGACGCGTGGACCAAGTCCAAACCCCGACGACAAGCGCCTGGCGGTTCGCACGGAGGACCATCCACTCGACTATGCGCGTTTCGAGGGTACGATTCCGAAAGGTGAATATGGCGGTGGCACCGTGATGCTGTGGGACAATGGCACCTGGGAGCCGGTCCCGGGAAAGGATCCAAGCAAGACATTGGCCGAGGGCCATCTGCATTTCACGCTACATGGACGCCGGATGCAGGGTGAGTGGATCATGTTCCGCCTCAAGCCTCGCGGACGCGAAAAAGGCGAAAACTGGATTCTGCGAAAGATCGAGGATGAGTTCGCCGCTGGCTCGGATCATCTTATCGGGATACATCTCACCAGTGTAGACAGCGGCCGCACGATGGAAGAGATCGCCGCTGGCAAAACGATACCGAAACGCAATGTAAGGGCCAAAGCGGCGGTATCCGCGCCGGCAAGAAAAGCTGCTCCGAGCCAGCGCAACAAGAACGGCAAGCTGCCGCCCTTTCAACCGGTCCAGCTTGCAGCTCTAGTGGACCATGTGCCATCAGGCGACCGCTGGCTGCATGAGCTTAAATATGACGGCTACCGAACGCTCATTGCCGTGGGCGGTGGCGAAGGGCGGGCCTATACCCGATCAGGGCTCGATTGGTCGGATCGATTTGCGGGTCTGATCGCCCAAGCTGTCCAGCTCGATGTCGACAGCGCGCTGATCGACGGCGAGGCCGTGGTAACACTGGCCGATGGTCGTACCAGCTTTGCGGCCCTTCAGGCTGCGCTGAAGGATGATCCTGGCAAGATCGATTATTTTGCTTTCGATCTGCTTGAACTGAATGGGGAGGATCTGACTGGCCTCCCGCTCATCAAGCGGAAAGAAAAGCTTGCCGAGCTCCTGGCCCAGCAAAAGGGGCACCTTCGCTACTCCGACCATATCGTCGGCAATGGAGAGAAGCTGTTGACCAGCTTTTGCGATGTCGGGTTGGAAGGGGTGATCTCAAAGCGCGCCGACGCGCGCTACAGCGGATCGCGGAGCGGCAACTGGATGAAGACCAAGTGCATACGCCGTCAGGAATTCGTGATCGTTGGCTTCACCCCTTCGGACAAGCAGCGCGGATTCCGCTCGCTGCTACTGGCCGTCAACGAGGATGGCCAGCTTCGTTACGCGGGAAAAGTAGGTACTGGCTTCGCCGGCGAGGAGATCACGCGGCTGATGGAAATCATGGCTCCGCTCGCCCGAAACGAACCAACTGTCGAGGCTCCGCGCGCCGCCGTGCGCGGGGCCCGCTGGATCGAGCCAAAGCTTGTCGCAGAGATCGCGTATCTGGAATTCACGGATGAAGGGGTCTTACGCCATCCCAGCTATCTCGGCTTGCGTGAGGACAAGAAGCCAGAAGCGGTGGTCATCGAAAAGGAAGCAGCGGTTGATGTGGCCACTGCTTCTTCGATCAGCATAGTGAATATCAGCAACCGCGAACGGGTGATCTTTCCCGAAGGCAAGCTCACCAAGGGTCAGTTGGCGGATTATTACGAAACCGTGGTGCCCATCATGCTGCCATGGGCGGGGAGCCGGCCTATCAGCTTGGTACGGTGCCCGCAGGGGCGGGCGAAGAAATGCTTTTTCCAGAAGCACGACGCCGGCAGTTTCGGCGATACAGTCAGGCAGGTCGGCATCCGGGAAAAGGATGGACATGAAGAAGCCTATCTCTTCGTCGATACGCCTACCGGCCTTCTCACTTGCGTGCAGATGGGTACAATCGAGTTCCATGGCTGGGGGGCGCGGATCGAGGATGTCGAGAAGGCGGACAGACTCGTGTTCGACCTCGATCCTGACGAGGGCCTTGATTTCAAGGATGTCGTGTCTGCCGCATTCCATATGCGCAATCTTTTGTCCGAAATGGGGCTTACGACATTTCCGATGGTGACCGGTGGGAAAGGGGTTCACGTCATCGCGCCGCTCACTCCGTCGGCGGAGTGGCCGGTGGTGAAGGACTTTGCCCATCGCTTTGCCACGGCGCTGGAGCAGTCGGAGCCGACCCGCTTCACTGCTGCGCTTTCGAAAGCGAGACGGACCGGACGGATTTTCATTGACTATCTGCGCAACCAGCGCGGCGCCACAGCGGTGATGCCCTACAGCGCGCGCAACCGCGAACACGCCCCGCTTGCGGTCCCAGTCACCTGGGAAGAACTGCGCAATCTTCATAAGCCGTCCCGCTGGCACATCGGCGATGGTGCCGAAATGCTGAAGCGTGCATCATCGAAAAATCTCGCGATGTGGGGTCGGGCCGACCAGTTTATCCCTGATCTTTAACCCGTCCAGCTAAGCCTAAAGGCAATCATTGAGGGCCTTTAGGCTTAGCTGGACCCCGATTCCATTGTCGTGCAGGGCCTCGTTTGGTGATCGCGCCTCGTCGTGCGCCCATATGCTCTCCGTGAAAGCTGGACTTTAGTTTGTGCCGCTAGTCCATAGCGCCGCTGGATATCTTTCAACGTCAATTGACCCTCTCGCGGCTCGCTGTTTTGCCCAGTTGTCAATTAGCTAGTCCAAATGCCACCGAGCGGTCCGAGCTCGACCGTGTAGGCTGCAATGGCGGCCTCTCGATGCGCAATTCCGCGCTGCCAAAGATGATCCGC
Source organism: Novosphingobium sp. BAM6 (assembly GCF_057784955.1). Classification (NCBI taxonomy): domain Bacteria; kingdom Pseudomonadati; phylum Pseudomonadota; class Alphaproteobacteria; order Sphingomonadales; family Sphingomonadaceae; genus Novosphingobium; species Novosphingobium sp. BAM6. The sequence continues at coordinate 8,282 of NZ_JBYNTR010000020.1, forward strand.
TATCCTGCGCGAAAGCCGCCTGTGGTACGTAAAGCAAAAGCATGCAAAGCCCTGTCTGAAGTTTCCGCATAATGTCCCTGCTACATCTCTATGTTGACGAAACCACATAGGGACTGCGTCGTTCTATTAGCGATGATGAACAAATACCGCTTCAACATGAAATGGGCCATCCTTGTAACGGCAATCCTGCTGCCAGGTTGTGAGGCTTTGCCGCGCGATCCGGAAAATACGTCACAAAGGATTGCGCATGAAAGGCAGTTCAAAGTTGGAATGGTTGCCGGCACCGAACGCAGGAAGGAGGGCCAGCAGCTGATAGGCGAGATTTCCAAGCGCATCTACGCACATCCGAGTATTGCGGTTGGCACAGCGGAAGATCTTCTCCAACGAGTGTCTGATGGAAACCTCGATCTCGTTTTAGGTGAGTTCACCAAAGCCAGTCCGTGGAAGACGGAGGTAGCTTTCGGGCCGCCCCTGCGAGCATCAGGTCCAAAAAGCGATCCACTCGAACTGAAGGCAGCGATGCGAAACGGTGAGAACCGTTGGATCATGCTTGTGGAACGCGCATCGCGCGCCGTTTCAGCGGAAGCGAGAAGCCAATGAGCAACAGTTTGCCAACCGAACTTCGCAATACCATGCGCGCTGCTATCAGGCTGGAATATTGGAACCTGTTCTGGACGTCGACCATCATCGTCGTGATGGGGCTCGTGCTCGGCCAAAGCCAAACCATGAAGACGGCATGGGTAGAGGACACCCTTGGTGTCGTACCTCCGATCATGTTTCTCATCGCCGCTCACATGGAACTGAAGGGCGAGAGGTCCAAAAGATTTCCATTCGGCTTCGAGCGGGTCAACGGGCTCGGCTTTTTCGTTGCGGCAGTCGCTCTTACGGCGGTGGGGTTGCTTCTACTCTATAACGCGGTCGTAGCCCTTGTGACTGCCGACCACGCGACGGTCGGATCAATCGCGCTGCTGGGCCATGATTTCTGGCTTGGGTGGCTGATGATCGCAGCACAGCTTTATTCGCTTATTCCGCCCATGCTTATCGGACGGAAGGAGCTACCACTCGCCGAGCAGCTGAACGACAAGCTGCTGCATACCGATGCCCTTATGAACAAAGCGAATTGGCTGACCGGGGCGGCGGGCCTTGCCGGGGTCATAGGCCTTGGGTTTGGCTGGTGGTGGTCCGATTCCATAGCGGCGGCGATCATTTCGATCGATGTGATCAGCGATGGCGTCAAGGCGCTGCGATCTTCAACCGCCGAATTGATCGACGGTTCACCACGGGCCCTTTCCAGCCCTAAGCTTTCCGGCGATGCGCTTAAACTCGAAGAGCGTCTGCGTGATGAATTTCCAAACGCGATTATTCGACTGCGCGAGACAGGTCGCTTGATCCGAGCCGAAGTCCACGGCGTATATGCGCCAGAGGAGGATCGGCATCCGCGCCATTATTGGCTCAAGCAAGAAGACCGTGCATGGCGGCTTGCGCAAGTCAGTTTCATACCTCCGATTACGGATGGATTGTAAGAGGCGCCGCAATACCGCAAATGCAATTGCACGCCTAATCCTGGTTATTCGCCTATCCCACGAATGACCGGTTCAGTCGCTCAGCTGCCAATTTGACGCTCATAGGAAAGGACCGTCCGGTTCTGGCAGCTAGCAACCAATGGCATTCCTGTCTTGAAGGCCACGGCATGCGGAGGCTCGTGATCGGGCCGGTAGCTCAGGGAGAACCTCTCCGGCCCGATCAACTGCCGACGAAACAAACAGGGGGGCAGCGCCGTCGGTGAGTGCATAATGCCGCTCCGGCCACATGGTTCCGGGAGTTCCCTGCCTCGGGTTGTTTGTGGCCGTGACAGAAAAAATCATGTCGTTAATATGGTTGGGCTATAGAACTTTGCATCCATATTCAGCGCAAGCATGTGCTCGAGCCATCGATACGGTTAGGCGTTGCGGTCGAAGTGGACCCCAGCGTGTTTCCTCAAGCCGAAAGCCCGGCCATGGCGGTCATCCCTGATTTCGACGGCCTCTGGCTCACGATTATTCAAAAGACCACTCAGCCTCTGGAGGAAGTTCCGATCCTCGAAAGCTTTGAATGGGTTCATCCTCAAGACAGCGCTGTTCCGCCGATCATGAACTAGACGCGCTGGTGCGGCCTGTTGCGCGAAGATCGGTTGACTGCGGGGCTCCATCGAATGGACTGCCGTAACCCGCAGCCGTGCGGTGGCTTGCCATCGAGAAGGCGCCAAATCAATAGGCGGTCGAACGACAGTCCAAGCTGCTGTCCTAATGTATGTATGAAAAATGGTACTGCGATGTCGGCGACAGGTCGCGTGTTGTAACCGAGCATCGCAGTAAATAGGGCGGTGGCAAAATTCTTTCTATGGCGCAAGCCACTAGCACCTTCTTATTTGCCATTCGTGGATATCTAGTGCTGCGCCAAACAGAGCTTCAAAGCATCAGGGCTCAAAAAAGTGCCGGCACCTGGTGACAGGCGCCGGCAGGACGGAGCCCCACCACGCGGTCCCCAGTGATCGCGCTATGATCGAGCTGGCCCGCAGTATTCAGCCAACGGGCCAGCCCGATCAAGTCCAGCGCTTCGGGGGTGGGAAGTCGCGCTGGCATAACCTCAACACGGCCCATCGACGATAGTTTCAGCGTCTTGATCTAGATTGGGATCTGACGGGAGAAGCGCTTCAGGCTGTGCTGACGTCCGCTATTCGTGATCGGGCCGGTTACCAGGGCAGGTTGGCCGGCCCGATCAACTACCGACGAGACAAACGGGGGTAAGCGCCGTCGGTGAGTGCATAATGCTGATCGTGTCAGATGGTTCCTCCATCTTGCTGATGAGCCAACAAATCCTTGAAGCGATGCAACCTGTTACCGCGTAGACTCATTACGCGCTGCACCAGATGCGGATGCATATGATCTTGATGGCTGCGAGGAAGTTGGCGGGTTTTTTGTCGTATCGGGTGGCGATACCGCGGAACTGCTTGATGCGGTTGAAGAAGCGTTCGACGAGGTTTCGCTGCTTGTAGAGCCATGGCGAGAAGGCGAAGCGCTGCTTGCGGTTTGATCGGTTGGGAATGTTGGCCCAGACGTTCCTGGTCGCAGCCGCCTCGCGAATGGCGTTGCTGTCATATCCCTTGTCGCCCAGCAGAGTTGCACCTTCGGGAATGGCTTCGATCAGCGCCTCGGCTTCGCAGGCGTCGTGAACCTGCCCACCTGTCAGCCTCAGGCTGACAGGGCGTCCGTCAGCATCGGCAAGAGCATGGAGTTTGCTGGTGAGACCGCCCCGGGAACGTCCCATGCCACGATCGCAGCTTCCCCCTTTTTGCCCGTCGCACTGTGCTGGTGGACGCGCATGCAGGTGGAATCGATCATCACCAGTTCGCCATTATATCCAGCGGAAACCGCCGCCAGCAGCCGGTCCCAGACCCCGGCTTTGCGCCAGCGCACGAACCGATTGTAGCAGGTCGTCGAAGGTCCGTAGCGCTCTGGCACTTCGGCCCACGTCGCTCCCGAGCGAAAGCGCCACATGATCCCGTTGAGAACTCGGCGATCATCCACCCGTGCCACGCCCCGTGGCTTGTTGGGCAACAACGGCTCAATAATCGCCCATTCCCGATCTGTCAGTTCGTACCGCCGTCGTGCCATCAAGCCCTCCAAGTCTGGAACACTCTGAATCATGCGAACAGCCAATCCTCAAGGCATTTTATGAGTTTACAGCCTAACGCTTTGCAGCGAATATGACGGCTGTGACCCGAAGGCCTTCAAGGCCCTCCCAACCGACCCGAAGCTTTTACGGCGCTGGGTTTTTCCCGGTGACTTTCAATTGCCATGGTTGGCTGAACTAATGCGGTGAAGGGAGGCATCCACCGCATCAGTTCACTTCTTCGATGTCCCTCGCGCTCTTGCCCGCGATCGGCGGCCAGGTACCTTTATCCCAAAGCATCACTGTGCCGCCGCCATACTCCCTTCTGAGAATACCACCTTCGAATTCGCCATGGGATAACGGATGATCCTCGGCGCGCACGGCAAGGCGCTTGTCGTCGGGATCGGCGCTCGGTCCACACGTTACCGCTCAGGACTTGAGCACGCCGTCGACTTCGAGACGGAAAGCCCAGTGCAGCCGCCGGGCGGCGTGCTTCTGCACGATAAAGGAATTGCCACGGGTCCTGCCACTTTTGCCGGTAGGTTTGGCGGTCTTCGCGAAATCCCGTTTGCGGTTATATTGCGCGAAGAGATCGGCAGCGGCGCTTCCGCTCTTGCCGCTACGCTTTCTTGCGTGCACGGCTACCACTCGACGAAGAGGTCGTCTCCACCGCGGTTTTGCGCTTCGATGAGGTGGACTTGCTGGCGGGCTTGCCCCCGACTGACTTTTTGAGCGCCGCCATCAGGTCGATGACGTTCCCCTTTCCATGGGTCGGTTCTTCGACATCCTCAAGTATACGCTTTTTGCTCCTGGACTTGGACTTCTTGTCGATCAAGCGATGGAGCGCATCGACATAGCGGTCGTGGAATTCGGCCGGTTTGAACGGCGCGGACTTCTTTTCGATTAGCGTGGTTGCAAGGTCTAGAAGATCGGTATCCGGTGCCGTGTCCTTGATCTCGCGGAAGTAGCCTTGGGCCTTCTGGACCTCGTCGGCATAGCGCAGCACTTCCATCACCAGTCCGCGCCCGCACGGTTTGATCGAGACCAGTTGTTCACGCCCGCGCACCGCCAGCTGGCCAAGGCCGACCTTTCGGGCCTTGCGCAGCGCTTCGCGCAATACGCTATAAGCCTCCTCTGCCAAATCATCGGCCGGGACGACGAAATAGGGCTTCTCGTAATAGAGCACGTCGATCTCGTGGGCATCGACGAACTGGACAAGTTCGAGCGTCTTGCGACTTTCGATCCTGACCGCTTCGATCTCTTCTTCGTCGAGCAAAACGTAACTGCCCTTGGAAATCTCGAAGCCCTTGATGATCTCGTCGCGGTCGACTGGGCCGACGCCGGGCGCGACCTTTTCATAGCGGATGCGCTTGCCGCTTGGCTCATGAATCTGGTGGAAGGCAATCGCCGCTCCCGATCGCGTAGCGGGATAGACCTCGATCGGGATCGAGACGAGAGCCAGACGGATATGGCCTTTCCAGTATGCGCGTGCGGGCATGGACTGCCTCCTTGTTCGGCACTCACAAGCGGTAAGCAGGGGGGTGGTTCCCGGCAACTCTTCAGCAATGAAGAGTTGCCGGGATTATGAATACGGTCAACTATCCTGCACACGAGTACCTTTGAAATTTCGGACCCGGATCAACGGGGGCAATCCCAGGGGTGATCGACCGAAATATGGGCGTTGGCGAACGTACCCCTTTAGGCAGATTGTGCCTACAGCATTGGGGGGCGATGCCAGACGCCGACGCGATTTCTCGTGATGGCAGCGTGTCGATAACATGGATCAAGGATACGGAGCCTTCACTTCTCCAAGCGATTACGCCTTCGTGGCCCGCCGCAACGCAGGAGAATAAGGAGATGTCTCTCCATAACATGATCGCGCTTCATCCGGACGTCGATACGTTGAATGAAGAACTTGCTACTGCAGCACGTCATGCACTTTTCTGCGCGGCTTTGTGTACATCTTGCGCGGACGCCTGCATCGCGGAAGATGAAGACATGCGACAATGCATCCGGGCCTGCCTCGACTGCGCTGATGTCTGCGGCGCGACGGCTCGTCTGGCGATGAGACACACAGGAAGCAATTCCGCAGTATTGCGAACGATGGTCGAGACGTGTGTTATAACGTGCGAAAGCTGTGCGGAAGAATGTGGACGTCATGACCACGAGCATTGCCGTCTCTGCGCGGAAATGTGTCGGGAATGCGCCTCTGACTGTCGCCAGGCATTTCCCGCAATCTGATGACGAGAGATGAGGGATTCAGACCGCAAAAATGGTCCCACAAAACGATATCGCCTTCAGTCGTCCTCGATCTGGAAAACAGGACGTTCAGGCAGGAGAATCGCGTCACGAAGCATCGCTCACGTGTTCAGCAAGGCGTTTGGCACCCAGTCGCAAAGAGCAGCTGATTCCCGCGCATGGACACACCACCCCATCGTTTTTCTGTAGCAGGTGGCAGTCTTCGTAGAGAGCGCCGGAGGGCTGACAACTACCGAGCAACGAGATCTTTCTGACAACGCAAAGGAGCGTGTTATGCCGCGTGGAGACAAGTCCAGCTATACCGACAAGCAGAAGCGAAAGGCCGAGCATATCGAGGAAGGCTATGAAGATCGCGGGGTTGGTCATGACGAGGCGCAGCGGCGAGCCTGGGCCACAGTTAACAAAGAGTCAGGAGGTGGCAAGAAATCGGGTTCGGGGCGAGGAAAGAAGGAAAGCCACGCGTCATCACGCAAGGGCGGGCATATCGGGGGAGCAAGCCAGACTCACGAGCAAAGATCGGCTGCAGCGAAAAAAGGGTGGGACACCCGCCGCAAGAAGAGCGGATGAAGGTGACTTTCGGAAAAGGACGATGTCGATTTTCGCACCATTTCGACGATGATGACGCACTTTAGCGCTACGAAAGGCAGTGCTTCTCGGCCTGAATCGGGAGATGATTTTTAATACAGATCAGTTTTTTCGCAAAATTGGAAAACAAAGTCGCGGTGATCCGTTGACGTGTGATCTGGTGAAAGGGACATGCCATGCCAGTTCCTGGCGAATGTATAAATTCGATGCGTTCCATTTCCGTCCGCGTTGCTCGTCTCGCGCCTGATTCATGCGAATTGCAGATTGATCCAGAAGCGCGTTTTTCCGGGGATGCGGGAAATCTTTGGATCGGGGCTGTTGGGCCCGTGCCTTTCCGCATTGAGTGGAACCATTCAGAAGCAAACCGGCTCGCCATTCGTTTCGAACATCAGTTGGATCGGCGGATCATTGATCATTTCCGTACCGTTAGCGGTCGCTGACAGATGGTGGGATGTTGAATCTGCTGCAGAGAGAAAGCCCCGCAAAATGAATAATCCGAACAATCCTGGGTCTCGCCGCAAGGGTAAAGCAGCAATAGCGATTGTAATTATTGTTGGCATTATTATTGCTATAGTGTTTGTAGGTAGCAATATTGGGCATTTCAAAACATTGAAGGATCAGGAAAGATCTGCCGAGAAAGGCTAGAGGTAATTTTTAGGATGTTGCCTATTTTGTGCAATGGGCGGCCGATTGTTTGTTTTTCGGGCCACGCTATTTTGGGTATGTTTCGCTATCGCCGCGAGTGTTCAAGGGCATGGAACGGACAACATCTTGCCCCCCGCATTTGATGACATGGTCCTTGGCGGAGTTGCGATAGAACCCGATTTACATGGACGGGCGTTAAGCCGCAGATGTCCGCGATTTCCTGCTGTGTAAGGCAAATGGCGTATTCGTGCGGGGAAGAGGGGCTTTGTCCCTAGAGGCGGTCATGCAGTTCTTGAAATAGGAATGCCACCCGTTCCACCGCTGTCTTGCGTCCAAGGGGCAGGAGCCATTCGCTCTGGCGTTCGAAGGCCGTGAGCATTTCGCCCGGCATATGTATTTTACCGCAAACCAGTTCGGTCACCGCCCGGTAATTGTCCTGTTAGTGAAGGCCAACGCGCCAATTGGGTATTGACATCCCTGCAAGCAGGAAGCGCGGGCTCGACCATAGACTCCGGCCTTACGACAATTTTTTTGGATTCCCTATGGACTGGTATGTCCGGCTGCCTGAACCGCACCGGGATTGCCGGAGGCCCTAACTCCTGAGAGTGAGGGTCTACGATGAGCAAGACGACGAACAAGTTTGCCCCTGAGGTTCGGCAGCGGGCGATCCGGATGGTACTGGATC
>NZ_JBYNTR010000021.1:0-15166 GCF_057784955.1 Novosphingobium sp. BAM6
GGAGCCGATCGGAAACATTCCTCCCGTCGAAGCCGAGCAACGCTACTACGCTATGCTGGACGACGTCCCACTGGCTGCCTAATTTAAGAAAACTGGCCTCCGGCAATCCCGGTGCGGTTCACTCACGACCAAAGACCGATGCTTCCGCGTTCGGGAGAGGAAAGCGGTCGGCCGGCTTTCGGGAGGTGGGAAATGGCGTCTGAGGGTCCATAAAGGGTCGGTTTCATCTAAGCGAAAGCCGCGTCGTGTGACTTTGCGGCCATTCCCGTCGACCTGCGGCAACGACCGCTTCCTGCTGGAAGCGGCCGTCGTCGCCTCGATCGGTCACCGACGCTAATGAAGGCTGGCTGACGTGGGGCGTCTGCGCGATCTCGCCCTCGACGCGTCGCCTCTACATCACCCGCAGATAATGGTTCGCAAGGCGGATCCGAAATCGCGCGCGGGCAGCGTCAGGTCGATACTGGCGAAACGCAGCCTGTGCCCCTGGATCTCTACCGCTTCGTCCCGCACAGGGCCGTTCGAAGGATAGAGCAGCAGGCCCTCGGCCTGATCGGCGGCGGTGGATCGGCCCTCTTGGGATCGCAGGTACGTGTAGAGCTGGTAGATATGATCGCTCTTCAACGCGTCTCCGCCATGCTGCCGCGGGGTCAGCATGGTCGTGAACTTCGTGTCGACGACGATACGACGATCGCCGCACTCCAGAATGATATCCGAGATCATCCCCGGCATGACGCTCGCGATGCCGGGTGTCGCAGCCGCGATCTGCCAAGTGAGGGCGCGCTGCGGGCGAACCGTCCAGCCGTCGCGACCATGTACATGGTGTCGCAAATAGCCCGCCACACCGGCTTCAAAAATCCGCCGCAGCAAAGCCTCGTCGCGGGCGAGCTGGGTGATGCGCGTTCGCCCCTCGGCCTCGGCTGGAAGCACGAGGTCGAGCGCAAGCAGCGCGGCTTCGATCATAAGCTGATCGTCCACCTCACGCGGAGCCGGCATATCGCCAAGCAACTCCGACTTTGACGGTCGTGTTGCCCCGACGCCCCAGCTCCCTAGAACGCCTTCCAGATCCTTCAGGCGGCCGCTCAAACCTCCACCGGTCACCCGGCTCGCCAACGCCAACAAGGCGGCCCGGCACAACCGATTGCGCGGCCGGTCGAAGGTGAAGTCCTGATAGCGACATGTAACCCGACCGCGACGCAACTGTTGTCCGCTCTCGGTCGCGAGCCAGTCGATCCGGCCGCGAACGCGCGTGAGCGCGCCCGTCTTCGTGACATAGCCCCGGCCGAGGCCGCGCCGAAGGCGACGTTCCGCCGCTTCTGCAAGGAGTATGCCCAACAGATCTGCAAGTTCGGCATCGTCGTCGACATCGCCGAACTGATCGCCAAGCAGGCTGGCAAGGGCTGAGGCGTGCACCAGCAGGACCCAGAGATTGCGTATCGGAATGCCCTTTTGGCTGAGCCAAGTGGCCGCCTGCGTTGCCATCAGAAGGGCTGCCGCAGCAGCGCGATTTCCTCCTCAGCGACCCCGGTATCGTCGTACCAATATTCCCGAAGGAGCGGCCCGATCTCGTAATCGACGGCGGACAGAAACCAAGAAATCCAGTCCTCGGCTGAGCTGCCTGGGCTGATCGCCGGGGTCACGAAACTATGACCGATACAGAAATGCTGCCCGAGCGATCGATGCTGGGCGATGCGCGTGTTGAGCACCTCCACCCGGTTGGCGATCGCATCAACGATCGTTGTCGGTGCGGCCTTTGCGATGCACCACCGGCGCCATGGCGCTCCTAACTGCGGCCGGAGGTCGACAAACGCGAAGCGACGGCGCAGGGCCAGGTCGACCAGCGCCAGCGAGCGATCGGCGACGTTCATCGTGCCAATGATGAAAAGGTTTGGCGGCACGTAGACCCGCTCGTCAACCGTACGAGGATAAGCGAGGCGGAGCGCTTCGGACGGCTCGCGTTTCGAGTTCTCAATGAGCGTCAGGAACTCACCGAGGATCTGGGCGGGATTGCCGCGATTGATCTCCTCGATCACTACGACGAAAGCGCGCGTAGGGTCTGCCAGCGCGGCTGCGATCGCATCGAGAAAAACGCCGTCGGCCAGTTGAAGACTGCCTTTTCCGTCGGGCCGCCAGCCGCGGATGAAGTCCTCGTAACTGAGCGTCGGCTGAAACTGCACCGCGACCAAGCGTTCGGCGTCCCGGTCGCCGATCAGCGCATAGCCGAGGCGCTTTGCAAGCCAGGTCTTGCCGGTACCAGGAGGCCCTTGAAGTATCAGGTTCTGACGGCGCTTCAGCAGCGCAAGCAACGCTTCGAGATCGGCCGCATCCAGAAAGCAGCCGTCCGCGACGATCGACGCGATCGTGTACGGCTCGGGCGCGACGTCGCCAGCTTCGGTTTCGGCCTCAATCTCTGCACTCGCAATGTCGCCAGGCAGCCGCTCATCGATCCGCCAGCGATCTTCGAAATAATCGGGCAAGGCGGCCGCATAGTCCTCACCCTCTTCGCTCAACGAGAGCACGCCCTTTTCAGCATCCGCCACGATCAAACCGGCCATCCGCGCCCAGGTCGCGATGTGAGAACCGGGCTGCGTCGTTCGCCAGGTTGGAACCAGGCGCTGCAGCCGCTTGGCAGCCTCTGCAGTCCCGAACGTGCCCGGTTCCCGGCCGATCATCAGGAGCAGGTGCCCCATCCCGAAGACCCGACCTACCAAGGGGCCACGCAGCGCCTCTGCCGGCTCATCGGCGGTCAGCAATTCGAGGCCGCGATCGGTTGGACGGTAGGCTCCGTCTTCGAGCCGGAGCAGCCCCAGCCCGCCCATGGCTTGAGAGATGATGTTCCCGGCCGAGCTCGGGTTCAACTGCGTCGCTTCCGAGATGATGACGGAGACAAGGTCATCGCGGCTGATGCCTTGCTCGGCCTCTCGCGTTATCGCTTGTAGCAGGCCGACATTGTCCTTCACCCAGGCGAGGCTGCGGCGTTGCGCCGCCGCCGGGAGCAAGGAAAAGGGCGGGACCGCGCTTGCCTTGCGTTGCGGCGCCTCGATCGCAACCGCACCTTCGTCGGGCTTGTCGATCTTGGCTTCCCAAAGGAACCAGCTGAATATGGACTGATCGACAGCATCGTCATCGGTCTTCGGAACCCCCACCACCTGAACGATCGCAGCTCGGATAGCGGGGTGCTGGGCGACGAATTCGCCGGCCATGCGCTGCGCGCTGATTGCGCGTTGGATTGCCCAAACGCGCTTCTTGTCCATCAAGCAGGTCATGTCCTGAGGAAACATCGCGGCAAGGAGGCGCACAATCCGCGCGCGCGGCCGGCGCGGCGTATATTGGGGATACACATGGGCGAGCACTCGCTGGTAGAGCGCCTCCAAGGCTTCGCTGCGAGCCTCGAGATCAAGTTTGAAGATTGCGTCACGCTGGCTGAACAGCATCCGGGCGAGCGCTTCGTCCGAATAGGCCTCCGTCACGGTGACCGATTGACCGGGACCGATGCTCGAAACCGCGTCGGAGTTCCAGAGCAGTTCCTGAAATTCAGGAGAAATCCAAACGTCGAGATCAGCTGCCCTCACGGTCCGGACATGCTCAAGATACCGGCGACGCCATTCCGCGACGGGTTCCTGCTTCCGATAGTCGGCGAATTCGCCATCGTATAAGTCGTGCAATTGGGTCGCTGAGAGTTGCAAGTCTGTCCTCCCTGATAGGTCGACTACCCTTAGGCGTTAATCCCGGCGATAGAAGGGGGCGCTGCGAACAACGGAGAAACCTGTCGAAACCGGCGGGCCCAGCATCAACAGTTATAGTGTAGCGGCCACTCGCGAGAATCCCGGTCATCCTCGCCCGCCTCGCGCGCGTGAACGACCGAGCTTGGTCGACAGCTGCTGGAAAAGCGGAACGTCCGCTGCTGGGGATCGAAAGGCGGATGCTGAGCGTCCGATTAGGGTCGAGAGCCGTCGCGGGTTTCCAGATGTTTTGCGAGGGCAGATGCTCGGACCTAAAAATGGGATTTTCAACTCGTAATCCAGAGCTGAGGTCAGCCGACATTGAGCATCTCGCTTATTTTTGCGGAAAGCAGCTCGATCTGGAACGGTTTGGTGATCATCGCCATGTTCGTGCCGAGAAAGCCAGCGCGGATGGCTGCATTCTCGGCATAGCCGGTGATGAACAAGATCGGCAGATCCTGATGATGTTCACGAGCGATCTCAGCCAATTGCCTTCCATTCATGCCAGGCAGCCCGACGTCGGAGACCATAAGGTCGAAGTGCTGACCTGAACTGAGCAGCTCGATCGCCGCATTGGGCTCAGCCGCTTCGAATGTCCGGTAGCCGAGTTCCTCCAGAACGTCGCTTACCAGGAGCCGGACGGAGTCATCGTCCTCAACCAGGAGTACGGTCTGGCCATCGCCCTCCTCGACAATGCCCGACGTGGCGGCGACGTCGCCCTCGATGGGATCGTCCGCTACGGGCAGGAAGATACTCACCGTAGTACCCGTCCCGACTATGGAGTGGATGCGGACTTGCCCGTTCGACTGTTTGGCGAATCCGTACACCATGGAGAGACCGAGCCCGGTACCCTGACCGATCGGTTTCGTCGTGAAAAAGGGGTCGAAGACCTTGTCCAAGGTCTCCTCGTCCATGCCCACGCCCGTATCGGAAACCGAAACAACGACGTATCGCCCCGGCTTCACGCCAGGACGTGTCGCGCAATAGGCCTCGTCGAGATTGGCACCGCGCGTCTCGATGGTGAGCTTGCCGCCATCGGGCATCGCGTCGCGCGCGTTGATCGCGAGGTTAACTACTGCGCTCTCAAGCTGATTGGCATCGACAATGGCCGCCGGCAGGTCCGCAGCAGCGACGATCGAGATCGCGACCTTCTCAGACATGGTCCGGCGCAGCAGGTCATCGAGTGAGGACACGAGCTCATTGATGTCGGTCGGCCGGTTGTCGAGCGACTGCCGACGGGAGAAGGCGAGCAGCCGGGCCGTCAGGCCCGCAGCGCGCTGGGCTGAAACGGCCGCCGCATCCATGAAGCGGTCGAGGTCTTCGTAGCGGTCGGACGCAATCCGGCGCTTCATGATGTCGAGCGCGCCGATGACGCCAGTGAGCATGTTGTTGAAGTCGTGCGCGATGCCGCCGGTTAGCTGGCCGACCGCCTCCATCTTCTGCGCCTGGCGAAGCGCAGCCTCGGCGCGCTCCCGTTCGGCCGCCTCTGTTTTTAAGCGATTAAGCGCCGCTTCGAGGTCGGCGGTCCGCTCAGCGACCTGCGCTTCGAGGGTCCTCGCCGCATCTCTTAGGGCCTCTTGGGCGCGCTTCTGCTCGTCGATGTCGATTATGACGGAGATTGCGCCAACGACCGTTTCGTTTTCGTCTTTCAGAGGTACGCTGCTGACCCGCGTCCAAAGATCTGGTTCGTCTTGCGGATGAAACAAGAATTCGACCCCATCCACGATCTCACCGCGAAGAGCCCGCGCGCCGGGGAACTCGTCGGGCGCCAGCGGCCTCCCGTCCTGATCATGGGCCTCCCAACGCTGCCGGATGGTGGGATCAAGTGACGGTATGAGGCGCTCGATCCCGAAGCGTCCGAACGCGGGGTTGGTCAGCTGCGTGTCGCCATCGGGGCCGATGAAGGTCACGCCGATCGGCAGATTGTCTAGAAGGGTTGAGAGCCGCCGACGCTCGGCATCGAGTTCTGCCACTTGGTCCCGCAGTAGGAACTGTTTCTGGCGTGCCTTCATGGCCGAAGCGATGGCGCTCAGCAGCGATTCGGTGCTCAGGGGGCGTTCGAGAAGAACTACGTTGGTGGCGCTGTCGGGAAGACGCCGCTTGATCGCCTCGGCCGCAACGGGGCGGCCGGCCTGTCGACCCGTGAGCAGGATGAAGGGTATGTCTGACCAAGTCGGCTGCTGCTCCAGCGCAACGCGGAGCGCGCCGACCTGACCGGAGAGAGCCTCCTCCGTAATGAGGATCGCGCCGGCATGGTCGTCAAAGCTCGCAGCCAGATCATCGAGGCTCGGGCAGACGAGCGCGTCATAGCCGTTGTAGCGCAGGAGCGACGCTACGCTCTCGGCGTCGCGCCCATAGGGTGCGGCGATGAGGACACGATGGCCTTCGGACGCGGTTCTATGCACCGGACCCGCGATCTTCCATCAGCGGAGCCTTAGAGCCGACATATTCCGGTGTGCCGGTCAGGATGCCCCTGAAGTCTGAGAGGGGTTCTCCGACACGCACGCCCTCCTTGTCGATGCGGTACTCCCGTATGGTGTCCTCATGCGCTCCGCTACGATTCTTGACGATCGATATCGCCTTTCGAATCCGTCCTCCGGCTTCGAAATAGCGGAGCAGGATGACCACATCCGCCACGTAGGAAACGTCGAGGCCGTGGGCGTGCATGGTTCCAAAGAGCCCTTGCTGGGGGTTGACCAACAGGGTCACCACGCCGGCCTGATTCAGGAATGACAGAAGCTCGTGCAGCTGGAGGATCAGCTGCTGCTCCTGCGGCATCGCCGCTAGATAGCCGTTAAGGCTGTCGATAAGGACGACCTTGGCGGCGTTCTCCTCAACTTGTTCGCGTACCATGGCGGCAAACTGACCGGGGGCAACTTCCGCGGCATCGAGCTGTCGGAGCACGAGGCACCCATCGTCGATGAATTTCTGCAGGTCGATCCCGAACGCCTTTGCGCGGGCGAGTAGCGTGCCGATCCTTTCATCGAACTGATAGATAGCGCAGTGCTCGCCCCGTCCGCACGAGGCGGCGATATATTGCAGCGCGAGCGACGTCTTTCCGGCACCTGCTGGCCCGGTGATCAACGTGCTGGTGCCACGTGCCGGACCGCCTGCCAGCAGCGCGTCCAACTCGGGAACCCCGCTCGCAATGGCCGCACCGAGAAAAGGGGTGTGGTGGTCCGCTGCGATCAGGCGCGGGAAGATGCCGAGGCCGCCCCTCTGAATGACGAAGTCATGGTAACCCGCCACGAAATCGACGCCCCTAAGCTTTTGCACCTGGAGACGGCGCCGGGCCGCGCCGAAGTCTAGTGTGAGGCGCTCGAGCGTGACGACGCCGTGGCACAGGCTGTGAAGATGGCTGTCCCGCTCGGCACGCGTACCCGTGAGGTCATCGATCAGGATGACGGTAGTATTGAGACCCGCAAAGAACTGCTTCAGCTGCAGCAGGTGCCGCCGGTAGCGGAGAGGATCCTGCGCGAGCAGCCGCATCTCGGACAGGCTGTCGAAAACCACCCGCCTCGGCTTGATCTGCTCGACCTCCTTCCTGATCAGATCGATCGTTCCGCCCAGTTCCATTTCCCAGCTATGCAGGATCGACTGGTCGCGGCTGGCACCGAGCACTTCCTCGGCGGAGGCCAGTTCGAATAGCGCGACGCCATCAAGGTTCCAGCCGTGCGAACGCGCGACGACCTCGAGCTCTTCGCTAGTTTCCGAGAGAGTGATGTAGAGTACCGGCTCGCCAGCGCGCGCACCATCCTGAAGGAACTGCAACGCCAGCGTGGTCTTGCCGGACCCGGGCATGCCCTCGACGAGATAGAGCCGGTTGGCGGGCAGACCGCCCTTCAGTATCTCATCAAGCCCCCGGTTGCCTGTAGAGATGCGCTCTTCAGGTATTTCCATGCTTCACCTTCGTTCCGTTTTGCGAATGAACGCGGTAACGACAAATTTGCTCCGTCTTCTGGTCAAGTGTCAGCAGACATCGCCCGCGCCGCCAAGCGTTCAGTCGCCTGCAGCCGATCGCACCGGTCGCCTGGTTGGCCCTTCTGCAATTTTTCCAAGATCAATCTGGTCCCGGATTACGGACCTTCATAACCCTTCGAGCCGCCCCCAGGTGATCCAGCGGCTTGCATACGGCGAGTGGTGGAGCTCGGCGATCGTCCGCCGAGCGACCGATCAACCTTTCGCGCGACCGTTTACACCGTCGCGCTCCGACACATCTATCTGCGCAGCCAGCCGAGGGAAAAGCTGGCGGTCTGCATTTGGGCTATGAGATTTAGACTTCGAGTGTCCGAGTAGGGTCGGTCTACCTCTCCTGAAAGTCGTGCTTTCTTTGGCGATGTCGTCCAAGGTTAAGGGCGCGAATTATGACAAAGGAATGGGGGTTTCGTGCAGATCGACCGTGATCAGCTTATTTGTGGACTTCGGCCGGCTGAATTGAAAGCGCTGCTGGATCGACATCGATTCAGCACTCCTCGGGCGATGCTGCAACTAGATATCGAAGAGCCGGCCGCTAGCAGGCTGTTGCGAGAACTCGAGAGTGAAGGATGGATCGAATGGACGGGCGATAATGGGGGGGGGGATCGATGGAAATCGACACCGCGGGGCGATAGGCTAACCGCAAGTCGCCTAATCAAGCGATTTCCTATTTCCTTAGGGCGCTCGATCCTCACTGATGTAATTTCCTGCGCGCGAAAGATCAACGAAGAGCCCGAAAACTCGCACCGCATCACCGAGATCATATTATTTGGCAGCGTGCTTACCGGCGATGAGGACAGTGATGCGGGTGACATCGATCTCGTCGTTTCCGTGTTCCGTCGTTCTCTGGACGCGGCCAAGCTTGCAGAACTCATTGCGGCAGAAGAACGTCTGATGCCGAAAAGCTTAGATTTTTTGGGCCGACTTGAACGTCCCCGCATGGATATGCTCCGGCGCATCAAGAAAATCTCCAACAAGATTTCATTGCATCCGCATAATGATCTCGTTGCGCTCGGTGCACACCACCGAACTGTTTATCGTTTCGATCTTGATGGCGAGCGAGAACTCGCGCCTGATCCCGAGATCAAGATTCTCGAGAATAGTACCGAGGAGGAGCCTGCCTGCGAAGGTCTGGTTGCACCTGTCATGAGCCATCGGCCATGGCCTGTCGCACCAAATTCTTCCGCATTGCTGAATCATGTCGACTATGCGCGCCTGCTTCGAGCTCAGCACATTTGGATAAAGGGCATGGAGATTGACCTCATCGCCGATGCTGTTTCGGTAGATGAGCATGTTCTAAAGGGTTATCTTGCCAGCAAAAATGGTTCGGTACGTGCGAATATTCCCGCTTTTGATATTAACATCGGATGGATGATTCGGCAGGTCTGTGGGTCACTCAGCGGCCGTAGTCTACTGGTCAGTGTCCAACGTGGGGCCGGCCGCGATACCGCTATCGAATGCGAATTGCGAGATGCGGCCTTACGCGAGCGCATTGCCGGTATTCGGCGTTTCGGCTCTGGCGACATTCTGATTGAAGGACGATCAGAAGCGTTGGCACCAGTGGAGCGAGCATCCCGAGTCGCATGGCGCTGGTGGAAAGAGATGCAGGGACGTTTCGCAGGCCTGCGGCTGGACATGCGTATTTGTTTTGCGGACGAAGATGCAGAAGAGACTGCACTCGGCTCTAGGAAGCCTGATTTCAGGCCATTCGCGCTTCCGATGCGTTCACAACTTTTATCTCGTGTCCCTGCACCGCCCTCTTATGAGGGATTGGATCACTCGCTTATCATGACGTTTGGCCTCGGCAGATCGGCACTTCGATATTGGAACCGGGGAGAGACACATCCTCGTGCAAAAAGCTGGTCCATCCGTCGTTCCGCTGCGCCGGAATTGCTTGATAGCATCGAGCAATTCCGCAGGTGCCATGCCCCTCTCCTTGATCGCTGGATGGATATCAAATTATCGGTTCGCGGAACGGATCTCCCAGAATTGATGGATGCACTCCGGGCGATGCCCAACGAGGACGATTAGAGGAACGAGAGGCTTCTGCTCGTCCTCTTTGACGTGGTCTTGCCGGTTACTGTAACGACGCGCACCTGCTCGCGGGAACGGAAGCCATCGTCATACACGAATCGGAACCGGACATTCGCCTATCGGCAACCTGGAGCGTCCAAAATGAGAAACCGGACCGACCGCATCTGGGAAGGCCAAACTCGCTGCTGAGCGACCGCAATGGGTCGGTTTTACTCGCGGCGAACGCCGTGTCGTGGGACTAGGTGATTATACGCCTCTGATCCGGCCCTCCATCTGGGCCTGGTCGCCGGTCCGCAGCATCCTTGCGACCGTCACTACCCCTTCGGTGGACCAAGTCCGGCGGGATATTTCAAGGCATGGGGCGTCAGGGGCAGCACGAAGCAGTCTGCGATCGTCAACCGTTCCCATGACTGCCCGGATAATTTCGCGGCCCTCGCGGTGCGGCCGAACAAGCATAAGTTGCGAGAATAGTGTCTGTGACGAAAGGTCGATAGCCATAGCATCCGACAGGAAGCGTGGCGCGATCAGTCGATCTTCCAGCTCAAGCGGCGTGTCGTTCTCGTGGTGCAGGATTACTGCGTGAAAGATGGGGTTGCCGTCAGCAATTCCGAAGACCTCAGCCTCGTTGTTGGTCGCTGGCCTCAGATCGCGGCAGAGGACTTCTGCACGATGGTGCCCCCCGCGCGATTTGATTTCGGCGATGACGTCGAGATGGCGGAATTCGGCCACATACGAACTCGGCTCCGCCACGAACGTGCCCGACCCGCTACGACGAACTAAAAAGCCGCGCGCTGTCAGATCGCGAAGTGCGTGATGCACCGTCATGCGGCTGACGCCGAACGTCGCGGTTAAAGCACTTTCCGAGGGTATGCGCTCGCCCGGCCTCCACTCGCCAGCCATGATACGGGTGACCACATGATTGCAAATTTTTTCGCGTAGGCCCTGCACTGTATTTTCGTCGCTCATGCACCACCAGTATCTCATGGGGTGTTCGATGGACAGCTTACTCCAAGCTGTATATACAGATTTTAGGTTGGGGCTGCCATGCGAGTTAAAATGAAGTTCATTTCCGAAGATCAATCAGCGGCTCTCGTCACCCACGATATGGCCTACATTGCTGGTGACGCGCTTCAAGCCGCTGCAAGCGAGAGTGCTGTTATCTTCCCGGCCTTGCTGGCTCACGGATCGAGCGCAACCGACCGCTTCTCCGTGAAGTCCGCCGCGACCAGCGATCTGGCGGGATTGAAAATTGGTTCGTTTTGGCCTGGCAACGCGGACATTGGGTTGCCGCGCCATGCCTCCACCATCCTGCTTTTCGATCAGAATGTCGGGCGCATTGCATGGGTGATCGAGGCCGGAAAAGTGAATTCCTATCGCACCGCTGCGGCCGACGCCGTTGTAGCGGATGTCCTTGCCCGGCCCAATGCTGAGATTATGGCGATATTTGGCGCCGGCCATCAGGCTCTGTACGAGTGCCTGGCCATCAGTCGTGTCCGGCAATTGACGCAAATACTCGTCGTAGCGCGCGATCCCACTAAGGGAGAAGCCTTCTCCGGCGCCTTGCGGGAGCATGGTCTGCCAGCGGCCGTTGCCGAGGCGAGCGAGGCCTGCGCCCGCGCCGACATTGTCGTGACCGCTACGGGCGCACGAGCGCCACTGTTCGAGGCAGGCTGGATCCGCCCCGGAACCCATGTAGCGAGCATGGGTTCGGATGCCGCCGAAAAGCAGGAACTGCCCCCGACGCTGTTCGATCGCGCCGACCTTTTCTGCGACTTGCCATCGCAGGCGATCGTCATGGGGGACCTGCAGCACTTTACCGGCGATCCAGGCCAGATCGTGCCGATCGGCGCGGTCCTGAGCGGCAATGCGCCGGGCAGATCTTCCGCCGAGCAGATCACGGTATTCGACAGCTCCGGAATCGCGCTTCAGGACCTTTATATTGCCCGGCATCTTATCGCCGCACACAATGTTCACCAGCACGATTGACCAACATGACCGATCTCGCCATCACCGCCGCTGATGTCCATGACGCCGCCTCGCGCATCAAAGGTGCGGTCGTCCGCACGCCTTTGTTGGAATTCGCGTCACTGAATGAACGCGCTGGACATCGTGTGCTGGTGAAGTTCGAGGGCGCGCAGCATACGGGCGCGTTCAAATTTCGCGGTGCCTACAATCGGCTGTCGCGGATTCCCGAGAACCAACGGCCGGCAGGCGTAGTAGCGTGGTCCGGGGGTAATCACGCACAGGGCGTGGCGGCGGCGGCGCGCCTCCTCGATATTCCGGCGACCATCGTGATGCCGTCCGACGCCCCTTCCATCAAGGTTGCCAATACCCGGGCGCTCGGCGCGACGATTGTGCCTTACGATCGCTACACCCAGTCGCGTGAAGAGATTGCCACGGCCATGGCCGAAGAGACCGGCGCCGTCTTGGTTCCGTCGTTCGACGATCCCTATATCATCGCCGGGCAGGGCACCGCCGGCCTTGAGATACTTGAGCAGGCCGAGGAGGCTGGCGCCTTGATCGGGCAGGTGTTGGTATGTTGCGGCGGCGGCGGACTCGTTGCGGGCATCGCCACTGCCATTAAGGATGCTGAGCCTGACATCGCGATCTATAGCGTAGAACCGGCCGCTTTTGACGATACGGCCCGGTCTCTTGTCAGTGGGCGACGGGAAAAGGTACCTGCTGATGCGCGCTCCATCTGCGATGCGTTGTTGGCTCCAAGCCCTGGCGAACTGACCTTTCCGATCAACAAGGCGCTGCTCTCCGGCGGCATGACTGTGACCGACGATCAGGTGCGCAATGCTATGCGCTTCGCGTTCGAGGCCATGAAGCTGGTTATCGAGCCTGGCGGCGCCGTCGCCTTGGCTGCGCTGCTCGCCAAAAAACCGTCGCCTGCCAACGGCGCAACGGTGGTGGTGGTGTCGGGCGCCAATGTCGATCCGGAAATCTACAGCACCATCCTTTCGGGATAAAGTGTACTCTATCTGTCGGTGCAATCTGCTGGCGCCAGTGAACGGCGGCTTTCAGGAAAATCTGCCGCTCCAGCCACTAACGCTGAATGGCTAAAGTTGGTCGCCTGCTGCCAGAAC
Organism: Novosphingobium sp. BAM6; assembly: GCF_057784955.1. Taxonomy (NCBI): domain Bacteria; kingdom Pseudomonadati; phylum Pseudomonadota; class Alphaproteobacteria; order Sphingomonadales; family Sphingomonadaceae; genus Novosphingobium; species Novosphingobium sp. BAM6. The sequence goes on from NZ_JBYNTR010000021.1 coordinate 12,818, forward strand.
CGGAACGCTCGGACCGGGGAACATAAGATGAAGCGCTGGACGTTCCTCTTCGTGTCCCACCGGCCGCCTGCCGCGTCTTGGAGATATCCAGGCCGTTTAGCTGAGCTTACGCCCCCGAACGCCGCGCGGCCATGTGTGGCGACCAGTCAGGGATGTCGTCCGAGCTGATAATTGCGGCAAAGACAGCACCTGGCAGAGCGCGCAAGAGCTTGGATGGCAGGACGCGCTCGATTTCGTCGAAGAGCGCGTCGGCCCTATCGCCGATGAAGTCACGCAAAGGTGGTATTATGGCTCGCGGCGCGCCGGCGAGGACGCTTCTCTTGATGAGGATGGAGCGTATGGCCGGTTTGTCACCGATGCGTACAACCCACCCCTGGTTCATTATGACCCAGCTTTCACCGCGCTGGATGGTAGCTGCTGCTTCTCTTCCCATACGGAGCATGCTCTGCTCCATAATCCAGAAAATCAATCCATTTCAGAATTGTAAGGGGATCGGGCGTCGCGAGGCTAATCGCGAACCGTCGGTATCTTGATTGTCGATCACGCGGCATTTGCGCACCGAAGTACGCCGTACGGCATTCAGAACCCGTGCCTGGACCTACCCGCGGAACCGGAACGACACGCCCCTTAAACGGCGCCAATTCGCCGGATGAAGGGATAGAGGCACGTTCGTGCCCGCATCTGCGCCGCAGGGGCGCTGCTGCGAGGCGCACCCGCAAGGGGATGCGCTGGCGCGTCGGCAGGCGCCGCGCTGAGGAGCAACTAGACGTCGATCAGGTCATCATCTTCGAACTGGACAGGCACGGGCTGTCGCCGTCGCTTGGGCCTGACCTTGCGCACATTGACCGAGGCGGCGCTGATCATGTTCTTGATGTGCGCGGCATAATGCTTCTGGATCATCTCGACGCTGGTGCGGCAGTTTCGGGCGACCGCGTAGACATCGGCCCCTTCCATGAGCCGCAAACAGATATAGGTGTGGCGTAGCGAGTATGCGGTTCGCGCCTTGCCATCCCGGTCCAGCTTGAGCTCGGCCCTGGCGAGCACGCCGTTGAACAGCTTCACATGATTGCCGGGGAAGACCTTGTCGGTCGGCTGAGGCAGTTGCGCCTCAGGTGCTTCAGGCACTTCATTGTCCCCTGCCCTGCGCCTGCGCTGCGCCGCGCGGCGACTTTCCCCTTGCACAGGCCTAGGCCGATGGAGCAGCCGCTCGTAGGGCCGCACGGCATTGGGCATGGACTTGCAGAAACCCACCCCGCGCTTGCCGCGCACTTCGATCTCCAGAATCTGTTGCCCCGTCTCATCGTCGATGACGATTTCGACGTCACGGTGTTCGAGGTTGGAGGCTTCATCGGGCCTGAGGCCGGTGTTGGCCATAAACAGCACGTAGTCATGCACCTGCTGGGCGTTCCACGCAAAGTGCGCATGGAACGGTTCTTTAGCATAGGCCCCGGTAGCCTTGTAGAGCTCCTTGTACTCCGCCGGACTGAACCAGGGGCGATGCTCGACCTTCGTCGATGCCCGATAGGGACTGGAGATATCCGGAAGGTGCGACAGCCAACCATGGCTGACCGCCGTGCGCAGCACCTGACGCAACGTCACGATTTCGTTGTGAAGGGTTTTTCGCGCAGGCGGCTTGTCCGAGACCGGACGATTGCTCTTCGAGTGCGGATTGGCGATCCCGCGCGAGGACATCCGGTGCACCCGGTACTCCTGCACCTTGCCGCCCGTGATCTCGGAAAGCCCCAGATCACCAAAGAACGGCAGCAGATGCACCCTGAGCCGAATACCGTGCCCCTCGGTCCACCGCTTGCTGCGCTGGCCTTCGGTGATGATCTCGTATTCGCGAAGGAACTGCGTCGCAGCGTGGCTGAAGGTCTTCTCGGTTTTGAGGATGCCGGCATGCAGTTTGCCACGCAAACCAAGATACCAGTCTTCCGCCACTTGCTTGGCCAAGGACAGGCTGTCCGTCCTGGTGGTGGCGCGATGCTGCTTGCCACCGACCGATGCAGAGCAATGCCATTTGCCGCCGTCTATGCGCCGGTAGAGCTGAACTTTCCCGCCTAGAATCTCGTGCCTGTGCATGACAATTCGCCAGTGCTGCAAGGGGAGCCTCGCGCACGAATGTCTCACAGATCGGAAAGTTGCGCAAATGTGTTAGCGTTGTGCTAGGCACATCGAGGCTGTCGCCGGTTTTGGCGAGTGCCTTAGAGTATTGTTTTATCTAGGAAAGTTGGTTGCGGGGGCAGGATTTGAACCTGCGACCTTCAGGTTATGAGCCTGACGAGCTACCGGGCTGCTCCACCCCGCGACACTGAGGGCTTGAGTTGAGCCCGTAGTTTTTGCGTTCTG
>NZ_JBYNTR010000022.1:0-15033 GCF_057784955.1 Novosphingobium sp. BAM6
TGACCTCGCGTTGATCATCGCTTGGCCGGTCGAGAACGGTGTGAAGCGTAGTGACCAGCGGCACCTTCAACGCCGCAATGAAGTCGAGAATGAGCTTGCCGGCTTCCCCGCCGAATATTCCAAATTCGTGCTGCAGGCAGACGAGGTCGAAACCCTCCTGATTTATGAATTTGGCTGCGTTGCGATATTGCTCCGGATCATCCTGGTCGATCCCGAGCCGAACCGAGGGAGGGTAGTCATGGACGCTTCCCGGGTCGCGCATGACGATAATGGCGGTTTCGGCAACTCCGGCCGAGGATCGGAGCGCCAGTTCAAGGTCAGTCGTGAATGTCGCTATGCCGCAACGGCGCGGCAGGGCGTTACCGACAAATGCAATCCGGAGTGAACGCGCTGAAAAATCGTCTCACAGCTTGCCTTTCGGCTTCTTCATCAACTCATTGACGGGAGATACCGGCGGTTTGGGGCCAGTTTTAGGCTTTTCAGCCTTGGGTTTGCGTATCTCACGATTGCTGCGCTTCTGCGATTTGGCCATCTCGATACGCCCGCCTTCGTTTTCCCAAGCGGCCAGGCCGGGGATCAATCCAGACGGCTCGTTCGCTTCCGACGCCATCTGGCCATCAGAACTGTTGGCATGGATATAGGGACGGTGAGCGTATGGATGTTCTTTGAGCAGTTTTTGAAACATGTTCAGCTTCCGCCGCAAGGGTTTGATCTTTGCCGCATCGTTAGCTGCAGCGTGCTGCATGAGCGTAACTTGTTCAATTTCTAGGATTTGATTGAGGAACATGGTGCGCACTCCCACATCAAGCGGGGGCGCGGTCGGTCCCTCGGTCACACATGGCTCGGAAGATTTTTATGTGATGGTTGCTTGTAGCATACTTCGCGCGGACCGCTTCACGAATTCGTGAGCGGGCATCAGTTCTCGTCTGGAACGAAAGCTTGAGGGTGGCCAAAAAACATTTTCCGCTTTCCGGCGCATCAGCCGCCCGCCCAATGACCGTCTCTAAGGCGCGAAGCTGACATACCTGTTCGCCGTCCGGAACGTCCGCTATCCCAGTGAGCGCTCCCGTAAGGAAACATTCCGGAGCGTCCAACAAAGCGGTCGTCACAGCGTGTCGTCGAGAATGTCCGCATTCCTCGGGCGGCTTCCCCGAACCTGACTGTCGCGGATGTCCCAGTCCTTGCCATAATACGGATGGTCATCGACGTTTCTGAAGTCATGGTTCCGAAAAGAGCAGCGAGCCAGCACACGGCGTGGATGGGCCGCGACACGTTCAAGCATCGATCAACCCCAAGCGCTGCCAGCCGCTCAATACTTCGAGTTGGCTTTCCGATGGACGCTGCGGGCCTCGCCAGCCTTATCGGGCAACACCGGCACAGATGTTGGCGACAGTGCCGGCAGCATCCCCGGCACCTCCGTCCCTAAAGTACGCGTCGCCATCCATTCGGGTACATGCCATGAAGCGGGCAGCGACCGGGCGATGACGCCGGGCAGGAAAGACCACAGGACGATCCCTGCCAGCAGTCCTGCGATACCGGCTTGAACGAGGCGCAGATGCTGACGATCGGCAGCTTGTCCACGCTGGACGATGGAATTTATGGCGCCCACCGAGTTATGGATCGAGACACGCGCCGTCTCCAGCAAGCGCTCATCCTCGGTACGCGCCGCCTTGGCAGCCGTCACGATTTCCCTCGTCAATACCGCAGGGGTCAGCTTGAGCGAGGGGCTCTGCTCAATCGCTGCAAGCCGGTCGCAACTGTCTTCGATCGCCTCCTTGAGCTCATCGAAATCCGCGCGGTAATCCGGGATCTTCTCGCGCGCGGCAGTGAGGCCCGCCACGGCATTGTGCAGCAGGCTGAGTTCATGGCGCAGAGCCTCGAAAGCTTCTGCGGGGCTCGCGGCGGAATCAGGGGCGATGTCGGCGCCGGGGTCTGGGGATGAGGTCATGGGCGCAAGGCTATGCCTGCCGCGCACCACGGCGCCAGAGGCTGGGATGTCCGGGCAGATCCTGAGAATTGCGCGCTGCACGATTCTGTCTCGCGGCGCCCCACGTTTGCCGGTGCCGAGAGGAAGCAGGTGGTTCTCGCGGCATTGCGACTCGCAGATTGCAGCACATCGGTGCCGCTACAATCCAAGCCCCCTGCCCCGTCCCAGCCCCAGGCTGCTCGCAAGGTCATCGCCCAACGAGCGTCCGGTGGTGAACCTGATACCGAGCTGCTGCTTGCGCTGGGCCAGCACCGATTCCAGCTGAGGATCGCGGTGGAGGTTGTGGGCAAGGTCTGCCATCACCGCGCGGGTTTCCCGGCGGGCGCTCATATGGCCTGCCACATACTGCTGCTCGCTCTTCGTCCTGAGCGCTGTCCAGTTGGCGACGAACCGGTCGGCACGCAGTTCGGGATCGGTGCGCAATTGCGTCTCCAGCTGCAGCGCACGCACTGCCCGGTTGATCCGCCCCTGCGCCGCTTCATGGGCCAGCTCGGGCTCCTTCACATAGGCTTTCTCGGCATCATGTGCGCCGTAGGGGCGCAGCGCCTCGAAGTGGGTGCGCGAGGCATCGAGTTCGGACCATTGCTCCGGGCTTGCCCGCTGCCCAGCCTCGCGGGCCTCGAAGACGGCAGCGACGGCGCGGGCATGGCGCTTCAAGGCATCGGTCCGCTCTTCACGCAACCGCTCGGCACGCGCCTCGGCCTGCGCCTCTGCCGAGAGTTGCGGGGCCGATGCCAGGGGCGGATTGGGCTCTGGCTCCAGCGTGCGCCGCACATGATCGGGTAGCTTCAGCTCCAGACCATCGAAGCGCCCTTTGCGCGGGGGCCCGGTGTCCGGTGTCCTGGCCTCCGGCTCTCGCTTGGCTGGCGGCTCTCGCTTGGCCGGTGGCGCATGGACGGGGCCTGCCTTGCCCGGATCGATGAGCGGACCACTGGGCAGCCGTAGCCCATCGAAGCGGCTTCGGGATGTACGAAGCGCCGGCTCGACCTGCCGAACGTGCATCTCCTCCCCTGGCGTCTTGCCATAATCCGTCGCCATGTCCTTGCCGCGATCCCGGCTGAGCGCGCGCGCAAGCCTGGTGTGATCGGCAAAGTCGTCCTGCCCATAGTGCAGCTCGACCCCGTCGCGGTGCCGGGTGAGAGCCACATAGGCACCATGACGATCGAGACCTGGCGTTGCCAGGACATGGACCCGGTCAACGGTCATGCCCTGTGCCTTGTGAAGGGTGGCGGCATAGCCGTGATCGAGCCGGTCATAGTCCTTGAGGTCGAAGGCCACCGAAGTGCCATCGTCGAGCGTCACGCCCATGGCCCGTGCATTGACGCTGCGCACGGTGCCGAGCGTTCCATTCTTCACGCCCAGACTGCGCTCGTTCTTCAGGAACATCACCCGGTCTCCCGTGGCAAAATCCCGCGTGCCGCGCTCGACCTGCACGCGCACGTCCTCGCCCAGATCGCCGGCCTCGCGAAGACGCTGGCGGGCCTCTCCATTCAGCGCCTGCACTTCGTCATTGGTATGGGTCAGAATGATCCGGCTCGTATCCGGACTGGCCTGCCGATCGCTGTCCCAGCGATCGATGAGTTTCTGACGAGCGATCTCGCGCGTGGGCGCGGCATGGACATGGCCTGCTTCCTCATAAGCCGCCAGCGCCTCACCGGTCCGCCCGGTGGCAAGCTGACGCGTCCCCTCACGCTGCCAGTCCTCGACCTGGCGGCGCACCTGCGTGATCTCGATCGCCCCGTGGCGCTCGGCAATGGAACGGAAGGCCGCGCCTGCCTCGATCGCTTGGAGCTGCTGGGGATCGCCGACAAGCACGACCTTGGCGTGGCGTCGCTCGGCTTCGGCGAGTACCCGCTCCATCTGGCGAGTGCCGATCATCCCGGCCTCGTCGATGACGAGGACAGACTTGTCGCTCAGCAGTTCGCGCCCCTGGCCCCACTGGTGCTCGAGCCCAGCGATGGTGCGACTGGCAATCCCCGAACCACTCTCGAGGCTTTCGGCAGCAATGCCGGAAAGCGCAATGCCGCGCACCTCGTAGCCCCCCTGCTCCCAGGCGTCCCGGGCGACGCCCAGCATCGCGCTCTTGCCGGTCCCGGCATAGCCGATGACACTGGCAAGGCCCCTGGCGCCGGTCACATGCTCGAGGGCGCCGCGCTGCTCGGGCGAAAGGACAAGCCCGCGTGTTTCGGCGCGGGTGATAGCCCCCTCGATATGGCGCTCGGGCACGCCGTGACGGCGCGCGGCATCGAGATGTACGGTGGCCTTGGTCAGCCGCTGTTCGGTCTCGAGCATGGCGCGCGATGTGAAGCGATGCTCGCCGCGTCCGTCCTTGCCCAGCGCGACAAGTTCAGGCGCGGCCTTGATGGCGGCCATGACCTGATCGAACTGGTCCTTGCCCTCACTGTGACGGTGGACGAACTTTGCCAGATCCCGGGTGGTGAAGGTCGCCTGGCTGTGGGTAATCGCCTCGAGTGCTATGCCCGGTTGCGCCAAGATTTTCTCGCCATTGGCCCTGGCGATGGCAAGGTGTTCCTCGAGCCGTTCGCTCTCCAGCCCTTCGCCGGCCATGCGACCGGCGGCGGGACCGATCTTGTGCTGGGGTTCCAGATCGATCCCCTGCGCTTCGAGCGAGCGATGATCGATGCGCGCCTCGATATCGAGTTCGGCAAGCCGCGCATTCACATGCCCGGCCCAGGCCTCACGCCAGTGGGTGAGCAGATCGGTGCGGTTCCAGTCGCGCACTTTGGCGCCGAAGCCTTCGTTCGAGACCTCGCGCAAGCCCAGCATCACATGGGCATGGGGCCTTGGACTGCCATCGACGCCGATGTCCCAATGGACATTGAGATCGGCGACCATGCCGCGCGCGACGAACTCGCGAGTGACGAAGTCGCGCGCCAGGGCGATGCCCTCGGCCTGTGTCATCTCCTGCGGGATGGCGAACTCAACTTCGCGCGCGAGCTGGGCGTCCTTGCGCTTCTCGGCGGCCTCGACATCGTTCCACAGCCGTTCGCGATCGTGCCAGGCCTCGGGAGCGTTCTTAGGCAGCAGCACTTCGCTGTGCACGACGCCACTCTTGTTGGAGAAGTCATGGTCGCGATCGAGCCTCTCGTCGCGAAGGCGCGAGGCCGAGCGATAGGCAGCCGCCGCCACCGCCGAGGATCCGGTGGCGCGGGAAATGACTTTGGCCGAGAAGTGATAGATCGCCATCGCGGCGATCCATTTACGCCTCCAGCAGCACGTCGGCACGACGTATAAGCGCGCCCTCACACGATTTGCTCGCGTTCGGGATCACGCTGTTTCAGGGCGTTCCAGCCTCTTGCTGGCCTGTGAGACTCCCGATAGCTGGACTGTCCGCTTCCCTCCAGAAGAAGGACATCCCCATGCGCAAACCGCGTGATTACGATGCCGAGCTCAAGGCGCTCGACGACAAGGCCCGGCAGCTCAAGCACCGCAAGGTCCAGCAGCTGGGCGAGCTCGTCACCGCCACCGGCGCCGATGCGCTCTCGATCGAGGAACTGGCAGGCGCCCTGCTCGCCATGGTGAGCACTACCGAGCCCGCGCGACGGGAGGCGTGGCGCAAGCGCGGCACCGCCTTCTTTTCTGGCGAGCGCGCCGGGACGAGCGGTCGTCAACTCGAAAGCCCTGGCGGCAGTGCTGGCGGCGACGAGCGCGGCGCTGCGGCGCAGCCGATCAGCGCGCCATCGTCTGCTCGCAGCGAAGGCCCGGCATGACACCCGCGACTGGCAGGTGAAGCGGCGCGAGCGCACGCGCCAGCTGATCGAGCTTGGCGGCCTTGTGGCCAAGGCCGGGCTGGTCGATCTGACGGATGATGATCGGGCGGTGATCCTTGGCGTTCTTGTCGAAGCCGCCGCGCGCTTGCGCACCGCAGAGCGCGAGGCGGCGCTGACCTTGTGGCGGCGGCGCGGGGCACGCACGTTTGCCGAAGACAGGGAGTGACGGGCAGGCTCCGGGCCGGGCCTGCGGATGCGATCAGGAGGCGCTGTGGCCGACCGCGCGCTCGCCCGCGAGTGCTTCGAGATCAGCGATCCGCTCTGAACAGATCGCGTGCACCACCCGGCCCAGTTCCTCAACCTGCTCGCCCAGCCAGGTCAGCTCTTCGGCAGTGATCTTGTAGTGCTTCGAATAGCGCGCCTTGACGTAGGCTTCCTTGAGCTTCTCAAAGGTTCCGCGCTGCCAGCGGTTGTCGCGCGGCCAGACATGGACGAGCCGCGGATCGAGGCGCTCGGCGTGCGTGCGCAGGAATGCCAGATTGTGCACGTGGGGCGTGTAGAAAGTGCTCACCAGCAGCACGCAGTGATAGAGAAACTCTGCCGACTGATGCATGTCGAAGGCAGCAGGCTTCAAGAACCCTTTTTCTATGGCCATTTTGGCGAGTTCAAACCTCTGCATCGAGGTTGAAAACCACTCGCCATAATACTCCCGCGCCATGTCGAGCGCGGCCTGCGGAGTCTTGGGCTGGGGCTGGGCAAGCTCGCTGTTCTCGCTCTGGTAGAGCACGATCCCGTCGCGGGCGATATCCATAAAGAAATAGCGGCCATGGGCCAGGCCATCGTTCACTTCCTGCAGGGTGTGAACGATGAAGTTGACCGGCGTGCGGATCGTCCCGGTCATCCCGTATTCGCGCATCAGCCGGTCATCGACTTTCGACCAGTACTTGACGCGATCGGTCAGCCGCTTGTCGCTAACGATGATCAGCAGATCATAGTCCGATTGGTAGCCCTTGGCGGTATGCGGTTCATCGACCCAGCCCCCGCGCGCATAGCTGCCGTACAGCACGATCTTGGCGATGCGCCCCTTCTTCTTCCACTCGTGGGTCGAGAGCGCGAAAGCGTCCTCGAATTCCTCGAAGACGAGCTGCACCACGCGCTCGAGTTCGCGTTGCTTGTTCGCGGGAAGATGATCGAGATCGGTTTTCATGACAGGCCTTTCCAGCGACTCTGCGCATTTGCACTTCACGGCGCAAGCGCGAAGCGTCCCGGATCAGGCGAATGGCACTGCCTCGTGCGCCCGATGGGGCACGATTTACGCCTCCAGCGCGAGCCGTGTGCGCACATCTGAAAAATATTTTTGCCTGCGCTACAGTGCGACAAGGTTCGCTATGGTCGTACAGGGTTCGCTACCGTGCGCCTGCCCCATTGGCACGCGCTTTTTGCCACTCTTGCGCTCGTATCGAATTGCCCCAATTCTACTCGTGGCCGGCCAGTCCCCCTCACCTTCGATGAAGGACTACGCCCATGAGTACCCCGCTTCCCGACCGTTACCTACGCCTCCATGTCGTGCTCGACCGCACCGGGCTGTCGCGTGCGACCCTCTATCGCAAGATCCAGGAAGGCACTTTCCCAAGGCAGGTGCGCATTGCCCAGCGTTGCGCCGGATGGCGCGAGAGCGCCATCAGCGAATGGCAGCGCAATCCCGTCGGCTATCGCGCTGCCGATCACACGCCTGGATAAACCTGCGCCCTTCCAACGAAGGCGGGAGCCGCCCGGTAAACCGGGCGGCTACTGCTCCTTGGCTACCATCGCCCCTGCTGCTGCCGCTCGTAGGACTCCGCGACCAGCCGCAAGGCCAGCGACAAGTACTGCACCACCTCTTCGGTACTCAGACCCATGCGAGCCGCGACCTGCTCGTTGGAGAGGTCCTCGTAACAGGCCAGCCGGAACACTTCCTGCTCGCGGGCCGGCAAGGCGTGCACGGCGCACAGCATACAGCGCAACTGGGGATTGGTGATCCGGCGAAACCGCCAGCGCTGGCCCCATTCGCGCACCCGATGGTGCAGGATGATTGCCGCGCGCATCACTGGCCTCCTGTTGCAAAGGCCAGCAGGTAATCGGCACCCTTGCTGGCGGCACTGGCAGCGCGGAAGATCGCCTTCTCGTCCGCTCGCAGCACCTCGAGCCATGATCCGATATAGTCGGCATGGCGTACCGTCGGCTCGATGCCGAGCGAGGCACAGGCAAAGGCCGATGTCAGCTCGGCGATTAGTTCCTCTTTTGCGTACGAAGCCGAACCGAATGCACCGCTCTGGTCGCGTTCCAGCCGCCCCTTCCCTCCGGCATAATGCCCCATCTCGTGCAGCGCCGTCCGAAACCAGTTGATCGGCTCGGGGAACGCAGACTGCGGGGGCACCTGCACATAGTCCTCGAGTGGGGAATAGAAGGCCGATGGTCCACCGATCCGGAAGTCCGCGCCCGAATTGGCGATCAGGCTATCCACCTCGGCAATCGCGATCACGGGATCGGTTGGTGCAGCGCTATCCGCCAGCGTCTCGGGCAGCCCCTCGCACTGGTCGAAGTTGAACACCACGAAGCGCTTGAGAAAGGCGATCGTCCTTGCGTCGCGATCTTCGCTGCGTGCTTTCTCGGCTTCCTCGCGAGGCGTGAAGCGGTCGGCATAGCACACCACTGTCCCGGTCTCGCCGCGCCGGACATTACCCCCTGCTGCTGCGGCCTGTCTGTAAGTCAGCCAGCGCTGCGAGGTAAACCCGCGCTCGATCCCCTCGCACCACAACAGCAGCACATTGATGCCTGAATACAATCTGCCGGTCACGGCATTGGCCGGCATCGTCACCGGGCATCTGTCGGCATCCCATGGCTGTACCCATGGCACCCGTCCCTCTTCCAGCTGCGCGATGATCCGGTTGGTAACCTCGCCATAGAGGCTGTGCCGTTCGTCCTTGGCCATCTGTCTCTCGCTCCTTCCTCAACCGCCATGGCCCGGCGCCAGGGTGGCGGGGGGCGGCAGGAGCGAACCGGACAGCCCCGCCGGCCAAGGCGGGGCGCACCTGCAAGGCTGCAACGAAGTGGAAGACCCGGACAGCGCAAGCGGCCGGGTTGCGCCCCGGCGAGGCGGGGCTATCGGGTAGCGACGCCCCCCGTCACCTGGAGCCGCCAAGCACAACGCCGCCGCGTGCCCTCACGCGGCGACCGCATGGCGCGCCTGCATCGCAGGGGCGCCCCCCAGCGTCACGCGATCGTTACGGCTGTGCCGACGAGACCCTTGGGGCTCGGCCGAAGCGCAAGCGGCGGTAGAGCGCGGCCGGGGCCGCAAGGGTCTGGGACGCCCGGACTAAAGGCGATAGACCTAACCCGAGCGGCTGATCCCACGGCAGCGTTGACGGGGTCAGGCAATACTCCTGTCAGTCGAATACGCGCCCTTGTCGATGGCTCGAGGGCCGATTTGACGCGCCAAGGAGCCGACCGTCAGGTCTCTCTAGCCCAGCCACCCCGGCCTGCGTCGCTTCGGCTCCCTGCCGCCAAGAACGCCGCAGGCCATCGACAAACTCCAAGCCTTTGCGATCTTGGATCACGTCGGCGCCAAACCCGATACCCTTGGTATGTCAGTTTCCCATAGGTTCTGGTATGGAGCGCTAATCGAGGCCCTTACCGAAGGCATAACACTGCCTTGGCGACCACGAAGGGACAACCAAGCCAAACGCGAGGCTTCCGCAGCGAGGCGTCTGGGCAAACATTTCAACTGAGTAAGCGCAAAGCAGCGCTTTTCGCTTTGCCTTAGTTTTGCGAGCAGCGAAGCCTTTTCAATCCCAGGCAAGCGGTTACCCGCGCCTCTCCGAACGCTATGACAAGGATTTCTCAGCCAATAACCTCATCCGCGCTCGCTTTTAACAAGGTACGCGGTGAGCCTGTGCGCTAGTTGGACGAGGCAACAGAAGAAGTTGCATAACTGCAACAGATGATCCGGATCTTGGGAATCGGTTGATTTCTCTGAAACCGGCTTAGGGTCTCGCCGCTTGTCCTGCCGACAAAAAAGCAGGAGACATATCATGAAAATTCAAACTCTCGCGCTGGCGGCGACAATCGTGGCTGGCTTTGCGGCTCAGCCTGCAATGGCGCAGGACGACGCATCGACGAGCAGCGAGGCAGTAAGCTCGAACGGGACGTCGTTCCGCGGCATCCGCATCGAAGGCAACGTCGGCGGCGATCGCTTCCAGTCGGAAGGCGATCACAATGACAAGTTTGGTTATGGCGGCACCGTCGGGTTCGACGGCACCATTGGCGAGCGTGTCGTGATCGGTGCAGAGGGCAGTTACTGGAATCCGGGCAACGGCAATGAAAATTGCAAGGGTCTGAACGATGGCAACAGCATTTGCCACAAAGCGTTTCAGGAATGGGGCGCTGCGGTGCGTGCCGGCTATCTCGTCACCCCCCAACTGCTCGTATTCGGTAAGGCAGGCTACGTGAATGGTGAGCAGCGTCGCCGCATCGACGGTCCGACTGGCGACCAGCTCGTGTACGATCACTACAATGCCGATGGTTACCAGGTTGGCGGCGGCGTCGAGTACACCGTTACGCAGGGGCCGGCGCCGGTCTATATGAACGTCCAGTACGTTTACTCGAACTATCACGGCGACACGTCTCGCCAGCGCCTGATGGCCGGCGTGGGCATTCGCTTCAAGTGATCTCAGTGAGCCCGGACCTGCCGTCTTCAGCATGGTCCGGGCCGCTGGTGGCGCCGAGCCCACCTCATCGCAACTTAAATTGCTCAGCGGAAGACATTAACGACCATTTGAATTGAGCCGATAAAGGAAAGGGCGATTCGCGAATCAGCCCAAAAAAGAGTTCGATTCCGGCTTTGGGAATAGAACCCGGATAAAAATAAAACTTGATGGTTCCGTTGATGGACGAGAAATTTCCATCAAAAGAAAACATCATTATATTAGACGCTTATATCGCCAATTCGATTCCGGCTCGGCTCCAAACTTCAAACTGGCGAAGCTCGCCAGAGGTTGAAAAAATCCCTCATTTCCGGTAGTTTCAAGGCATTCGCTGATTGGCAGCGACTGCTTCTATTCACCTGTAGCCGCAGACGATGGGGGCCTAGCGTGGGGGCCCTACCAAGGCCCCGGAAAATCGAGGCCCCCAATGGTGCTGACCGATACCGCAATCCGAAACGCAAAGCCCAAAGACAAGCCCTACAAGGTGACAGATGCGCAGGGGCTCTATCTGCTCGTCAACCCAAGAGGCAGTAAGCTTTGGCGCGTCAAATATCGCATGGATGGCGTCGAGCGCAAACTGGCGCTGGGGTCATATCCTGAGATCACGCTGGCGGAAGCGCGCGCTGCGCGGGATGCGGCCCGCAGGCAACTGGCCCATGCTGTCGATCCGAATGTCGCCAAGCGGCAGGCCCGGATTGAGGCAGGAATCAGGGCCAGCAACAGCTTTGCCAAAGTGGCCGAGGAACTGATCGAGAAAAAGACGAGGGAGGGGCTGGCCGACCTCACGCTGGAAAAGATGCGATGGTTCGTAAAGCTGCTGGGCACGGATTTCGGCAAGCGCCCCGTGACGGACATCACCCCGCATGAGTTGCTCCATGAACTCCGAAAGCACGAGCGCCGGGGGCGATTGGAAACGGCAAACCTGCTGCGATCCTTTGCCAGCCGCGTCTTTCGTTATGCGGTGGCCACAGCACGCGCCGAGCGCGACCCGGCTCAGCTCCTTGTTGGCGCGCTGACCACGGCAAAGGTCAAACACTTTCCAGCCATCACAGACCCGGTTGCCTTCGCGGCGTTGCTGCGCGCCATAGAAGATTATCAGGGCGACCCCGCCGTGATTTATGCCCTCAAACTGACCCCTCATGTCTTTCAGCGTCCAGGTGAAATCAGGCAGATGGAATGGGCCGAAGTTGATTTCGAAAAAGCGGTTTGGGTCATTCCGCCCGAGAAGATGAAAATGCGCGAGCCGCACGCTGTGCCCTTGTCCCGGCAATCATTGGCGATTCTTGCCGATATGCGCTCCCTCACTGGATCAGGCCGTTACGCATTCCCATCGATCAGGACACGCGAGAGGCCCATCAGCGACAACACGATCAATGCTGCTCTGCGCCGCATGGGCTATTCCAAGGAGGAGATGACGGCACATGGTTTCCGCACTTCTGCTTCTTCCCTGTTAAACGAATCTGGGAAATGGAACCCGGATGCCATTGAGCGGGCCCTTGCGCACATGGTCGGTGGCAGCGTCAGGCGCATCTACAACCAGTCCGCCTATTGGGCTGAGCGGGTCAAGATGTCGCAATGGTGGAGCGATTATCTCGATGAACTGCGTGACGGGGGCAACCGATGCAAATAGCCAGCGCCCCCGCCCCCGCTGAAAGGCATCCAGCTAACGACGATCATCGGAAGCTCGCCCGTATCGCCGCACGCCTTTTATTTGCGAAAGACGCCGAGGAGCAGGGGCTGGCGAAAACCGACAAGGTGGCCAGAGAAATTGATCAGCGCGCCCAAGCCAGATTTACGGTTTCCTGCACAGTGTTTGTGATCGCCTCTTTTTTAGCGCTGATCGGATTGCTGGTTTGGATGACGAAGGCCATTCGTGGTCCTGACCCCGGTCCTATCTATGTCAATATAACTATGCCGTTTGTGCTGATCGCTACGGCTGCCCTCGTTTGGTGGCGGTACTTTCAGTATGGATTTGGATTGGTTCACAAAAAACGGCCTGCTTTCTACGGCAACGCGCGCCAGTCCAGTATCGACACGTGAGTAACCCCTAGATTTCTGGACGGCTTCTATCCTAAATTTGAGGACAGGAGACGACGATGGGGAAGCCCAATTTCAGCGATGAGTTCAAGCGTGATGCGGTGGCCCAGATCACCGAACGTGGGTATCCGGTAGCGGAGGTATCGGAGCGGCTCGGCGTCAGTCAGCATTCGCTGTATGCCTGGAAGCGGCAACTGGCGCAGGTGGTGTCTGGCGATGCCAGCAAGGATGCCGAGATCCGCCAGTTGAAGCGCGAGTTGGCCCGGGTGACCGAGGAGCGCGATATACTAAAAAAAGCCACCGCGTATTTCACCTTTGGTGATTTCATTCCGCCAGGGATGCAAAGTGAGATACGCATTTGTTGCCGAGCATCGAGATCAGTTCCGGGTTCGATCGATGTGTCGGTGCCTGCGCATCCAGCCCAGCGGCTTCTATGCCTGGCAGAAGAGCCCGCTAAGCCAACGGGCCCAGGAAGATGTTCGGCAGACCAAGTTGATCCGGCAAGCCTGGAACGACAGCGGCAAAGTCTATGGCTACCGCAAGCTACACGACGACCTGTTGGATCAGGGCGAGACCTGCTGCCCGAACCGTGTTGCCCGGTTGACCAGGCTGGCGGGTATCAAAGCGCAGATCGGCTACAAGCGTCGGCCGGGGAGCTATGGTGGCAAGCCATCTCTGGCGGTCGATAACACTCTGGATCGCCAGTTCGACGTCGCTGCTCCTGATCGGGCTTGGGTGACGGACATCACCTACATCCGCACCTTGGAGGGCTTTGCCTATCTGGCTGTCGTGATCGATCTCTATTCCCGCCGCGTGGTGGGCTGGTCGATGCAGAGCAGGCAAACCACCGATGCGGTGCTGCAGGCGCTGCATATGGCGGTATGGCGGCGCAAGCCAAAGCAGCGGGTGCTGATCCATTCGGATCAAGGCTCGCAGTTCACCAGCATGGACTGGGCGGCCTTCATCCGGGCTCACAATCTTGAGCATTCGATGAGCCGGCGCGGCAACTGCCATGACAACGCCGTCGCCGAGAGCTTTTTCTCCTCGCTCAAGCGTGAGCGCATTCGGCGCCGCACCTACAAAACACGCGAGGAAGCCCGGCAGGACGTGTTCGATTACATCGAGATGTTCTACAATCCGGTGCGCGAGCAGGTCAGGAACGGGATGCTGTCACCCGCCCAGTTCGAACGGCAGCAGATTTTGAAAGCAGAAGGCGTCTAGAAAACTAGGGGCTACTCAAAATCTAGGGGTTACTCATCTTGCCCATTTCCAAACTCCTTCGTCGTCCAAAATAACAGAGATTTTGGACCACCCAGAAGGCGGCAGATCATTCATGCAGGACGAGACCATCATGCCCTACGCGCATGTACGGGTGTCCAGGCCGTCATATCATCCCCAAGACTCTTGTTATGATCGAGGGACTGCCGGGGGGGGGGGGGAGAGGGAGGGAGGGAGATCACCTTCGGCAAACCCGCAGCGGTTCAATCAGCCATCGTGCTCATGGCCCCGATGACGATGCCGCAGCCGGAACATCACCATTCGCAACTGCATCCTGTGCCAGCTTATCAAGTTCCGCAACTTGGTCATCCGTACCGGCCGAAGGCAGCCCGACCGCCTGATCATTAGTCGATGTCGTTTCCGTCGATTTAGTGCCACTCCCACACGCAGCCGTTCCAAGCAAAAGGAGTGGCAGAAAAGCATTTTTCCATGAACAAGAGATGCTTTTAATTATCGATTTCAATGCACCATTACTATACTGCACCATCGACTTCACTCCCCTTCGCGATACAACAACCAACTCGGAAATCTATGAATTATTCACTCATTCTTGATATTTACTTATTGCAACCTCACCATGTGCCGAAGAGAGAACTCAACAAAATAGTTCTCCAGCCGCACTCCTTTGCTATCCTAACAATGTTCTCCCAGCAGCGAAGCGCTTCAACGCTGATTTTGGAGCAATAGCGGATTGACTTTCTCTGGCGGACAAGCAGCCTGCACCATATCTTGAGCAACGATCAAACTGCGTTGAGCTTTGAAAAAGTACATGCCGTCATGCGCGACTACACATAGCAGCCAGCATCATGGCCACGGTAAAGCCTCAATTATCGCTCTACTGCTTTGCGCGCCGCCGATCGATTTCCAAAGCGGGACGCGGATGAGCGAATCGGAATCCTGCCATGTAGGGGGACGAAAACGTGGGCTTCCCCTCCCCCGGCTGATTACCTCCTGGAGATCATCGACTGATGAAGAACCCGCCAACGTCCGATTTCGATGCCTACGTTCACGAACCACCGGCCGGCCCCAAACGGCCACCTCACGTCTTTGCAATCTGTACGACATACGGGCACTTGGAAACACGCCCGACCGACAGTTGTTCTCAATGTTGGGGGGACAGCCTTTATCTGCCGGGGCCTAGTGGATTGACTCCAACGTTTGGAACCCGCGATTTCGAGCGGCGATAATGTCGTCCGGATTAGCCTTCCAGATGAAAGGCTTGGGGTTGTCGGCGTTGTATTCGCGGATGAACCGGTTG
>NZ_JBYNTR010000023.1:0-12827 GCF_057784955.1 Novosphingobium sp. BAM6
CCGGTCAAAAACGACCGGCTTCGGGAAGTTACCTCCCGGAATGACTGACGCTGTGGGCTAGAAAACCGCGAAAACGGGGCCAATGGCCGGCTCTGCCAAGCCTTTTTCCGCAACCTGTTAAGCAGTCAGTGGAGGTGGGCGATACGTTGCCGGTCTTGCTAAGATTTCCGTTTGAAGGGTTTGATATGACGATGGAGGCGACTGCGGTTGTCCGGCATGTCAATTCAGATAAGGGAGTGCTTGGCGCTGCATTCGATGATATGCCTCCCCAGCGCCATTCATTGCTTCGTTTCGTCACAGATTCCTATCTAAGCGGTGAGGCCGTGAATGCGGGAGATGTGTTGCAGATCGTGGAGCGGGACAACTCTGCGCGCATGCGCGCTTCACAAGTTCCCGATGTTAATTTAAGCCGACCTGCAGAGTTATTTCGGATTGCGCGGCGAAATTTTGGCCTAGCCCTTCTATCGTTGGCTGCTCTTGTGTTGCTCGCCTATGTAGCCATGAACCTTTATGCCCGCACGTTTACCGTTGCTGGCGATGGGGCGATTACAAGTCCTCAGGGTACGGTGCTGCGAACTCAGGGGGCGGGCGTAGTTATTGGCTTCGCGGTACGTTCTGGGGATCGTGTTCAGCCTGGTCAGCTTTTGGCGTCTCTGCAGCGTCTTGATGGCCGTGTGACCAATTTGACAAGTGTCTGTGACTGTGTGGTGGGTGAAAGGCTGGCCGAGATCGGCTCTCCGATTGCTAAGGCCGCGCCGATCTTGTCCTTGGCTCCGACAAATGGCGTTACGCAGGCAACACTTGTTGTTCGCCTGAAGGATATTCGAAAAATACGGGTCGGTGATCGGGTCGCGGTTCAGTTTTTCAATGATGATGAAGTCAGCATGGGGCGGGTTGGTAGGGTGAATCTGCCGGGCTTGACCGATCCGACGACCTTGCAGCAGTCAGGCTTGAAGGTTCCCGATCTGGCAGGTTCCGTTGAAGTACGCTTTGACAATCCGGTCAATGCTTTGCGAGTTGGCCAAACCAGTCTCGGGACGCATCCGACTGCTGCATCTGCTGCCTAATTTCTGATCTCCGCTTTTCATTTGGAGTGGTGTTATGACGAAACGAATTCTTCGCTTCGGTTGCCTAGTCGCGCCTATAGTGAGCGCACTCTTCTCTGGCGGCGCGGCTGTGGCAGGAGATGAGGGGCTTTATCCTCCGCCGCCGCCGCCTGGAGCAGGATCGGTGAGGGTTTTGGATATCCGTTCTGCACCGCAGAAAGATACGCTCTCTGTTGGAGGTAAGTCCCTGGTAGCCATGGGGGCTCCAGGGCGGTTTGTGTATGTTCAACAGGGTGTTTCTGATCTGAAGGCGCCAAATTACTCTACATCAACGAATATAGAGGCGGGTCAATATTATTCCGTTCTCGTGGGTAATAAGATAAGTATTTTGTACCGGGAGCCGAGGCCGCCCTTAACCCAGTCCCTAGTCGTGCTCTATAATTTATCTTCGCTTTCTGATGTTTCGGTGAAGACTGAAGACGGTACGACAACGGTGGTCTCTTCGCTGAAGGCCTTTCGGGTGGGGAAGCAAGCTGTCAACCCGTTGAATGTTGGTTTTTCAGTCTATGCGGGACAAAAAAAGCTTGGGGTGGTGCCGGCCGTTCAGTTGAAGCGGGGGGCGAGCTTCGGGATTTTTGTGTTGAATTCATCCGGTGGTGGGCGCGTTGTTGTCGCTCCTGGTCCGGCCTTAGTGGATTGAGGATATGGTATTTTCGTCCGCTATTTTTCTATTCGCCTTTCTGCCAGCATTTTTGGCAGTGTACTATGCTACCCCCAATCGATTCCGTAGTTATACAATCACCTTAGGGTCTTATGTATTCTACGGTTGGTGGCGCGTAGACATGCTGCTGCTCTTGGTTGCTGTAACCGTTTGGGCTTGGGGCTGCGCTCGGATGATAGAGCGTGCGAAAGACGGTCGCGGACGGAAAGTATGGGTGCATATTGGTGTTTCCGTTGGGCTGATAATTCTCGCTTATTTCAAGTACTCTAATTTTTTCATGGATAGCATTAACGGCATTTTGGGGTGGAGTGGTCATAGTCTGATTGCTTATGATCGGATCTTGCTGCCGATCGGAATCAGTTTTTTCACTTTTCAGGCGATTAGCTATGTTGTGGATGTCTATCGTCGTGATGCTCAAGCTGCGACGCTAATTACCCTTGCTGCTTATAAGTCATTGTTCCCTCAATTGATCGCTGGTCCGGTACTTCGATATAAAGATCTCGATGAGCAGTTTAAATCGCGTTCGCACACACTGGAGAAGTTTGGGGAAGGTTTGATCCGCTTCGCTCAAGGCTTTGCGATGAAAGTTCTGATCGCGGACACGGTTGCGCCATTGGTGGACGCCGTCTTCGCTCAGGAACGCCTATCGCTGGTCGATGCTTGGCTTGGTGCCTTGGCCTATACTGTTCAGTTGTACTTCGATTTTGCTGGTTATAGTTCGATGGCAATCGGTTCGGGCCTGATGATTGGCTTTCGCTTCATCGAAAATTTTGACCAGCCCTATTGTAGTATATCAATTACCGAGTTCTGGCGACGTTGGCATATCAGCCTGTCCACTTGGCTGCGTGACTATCTGTATATTCCGCTTGGTGGTAATCGGGGTAGTACTTTTAAGACCTATCGCAACCTTATGTTGACGATGGTGCTGGGTGGATTTTGGCACGGCGCCAACTGGACCTTCGTGGCGTGGGGGGTGTGGCATGGTGGGCTATTGGCATTGGAGCGCCATTTGGGGGCAGGCAGAAGCGGATTGATCCGTGGTCTTAGCGGGCTCTCTTGGCTGCTGACGATGTTTTGCGTGATTGTTGGTTGGGTGATGTTCCGAGCGCCATCCGTCAACGCTGCTCTACACGTTTATGCCGGCATGGCTGGGGTAAATGGCATAGGGCTGTCACAAACTTTGGCGTGGCAAATTCGAGGGCTGGAAATAGCGATGCTATTATTGGCTGGAGGAATTATCGCCTGGGGTGCCTTTAAAGAAAAGGGACGAATGCCGCTTATTGAAGGATATCACGTCTTTGCGACGGCATTTATTACTACGGGATGGGCTGCTATATTGTTTATTTCAGTAGGCAAGCTTGTATCTGATAGTTTTTCTTCCTTTCTATATTTTCAGTTTTGAGGCGATCATGAAGCTAAGCAGTAGCTTGTATGACTTTAGACTGAGCGGCTGGTTGGCAGTTGGCCTTCTAGGGAGCGCCGGGATAACCGCTGCCGTTAACCCGGCATTGCTTAAAGCCTATCCAGACAAAGCTTTTTCAAGTGGTGCTTGGGCTTCTGCTTACCAGGCGGGTTTTGATGAGGCCTTGCCTATCCGTGGAACGTCCAGCGCGTTGATGGCGCTGACGAATTACTCTGCCTTCAGGGATGGAAAAGCCGGCGTGCTGGTGGGGCGGGATGGCTGGCTATTCAGTAGTGAGGAAATGACGCCGCTTACGGATCCTAGTGCTGTAATAGCTGAAAAGGCTGCGTACGTTACAAAGATCTCGCGACAATTGCGTGCTCGAGGAGTGCGGGTTATCATTGCGCTGGTTCCGGCGAAGATACGGATATATCCAGAGAAGAGTGGATCATATCAACTGCTTCCGCAGCTTCAGAGGACGTATGACGATCTTCTTGGCAATTTTCGTGCTGCAGGGATTGAAGCGCCGGATTTACGGTCACCTTTGCGGATCGGAAAACTGCAGGGCGCGATGTTCTTACGAACCGATACGCATTGGACGCCCGGAGGCGCGGCTGTTTCGGCGCAGGCTATTGCACGAACCATGGGACTGAACCGTGATTGGCCCGCTGTCCGATATCGGTTCGAACCGGCGAAGTCATTTATCCATGATGGTGACTTGAAGCACTTCTTGCCGTTGGGTCCTTGGGAGACGGAGGGGCCACCTTCCGATGTGGTTAACGGTGGCAGGTACGTCCCAATTTCTGCGGCTCCTGAATCGCTTCTAGGCCCGTCCGTTCACCCGGTCGCGCTGGTGGGGACCAGTTACAGCTACAATCCGAGTTGGCGTTTCGTGGGTGCGCTCGACCAAGCTTTGGAAGTCGATGTTCTTAATGCATCGAGAGAAGGGCGAGGGCCCTTCAAGCCTATGCAGAACTATCTTGATGATATCGCTGCCAATGGTTCACCGATTCCCAAAATACTGATCTGGGAGATGCCAGAACGATATTTTTGGTCGACTGATAAAACTGTGGGGCTTCCATGATAAAACCGGCAATTTCCTCGCGCCCAACCGACCTGAGCGGTGTTTCCAGCCTTACCGCGGCTTTAAGGCGGCGTAGGGGGGCATTGATGGGAGTAGCGTTAATTGCGCTATCTGCATCTGTTGGCGGGGTTGTCTATCATTTGCGCCATCAGGCAATAGCGGTGCCGAGAAGCGAGCAACCTCCCACTGTAAAAGAGCGGATCGTACGGATAGAGGCTCGCGCCCATTTTCTTGGAGCCCCTGCCAAGCGCTTGATGGTTGCGCAGAGCATTCTGGACGATGTCGGCGATTTGCAGGTTGTTTACGGAAGTGGTGCAACCGCATCGGTGCAAGAGATTGTGGGGCGTGCGGCGCAGGTTTTATTACCAAGAGCGGGTGACCATTCTGCATCCAGTGAAAGCAGGTTTGCTCAGGCGCGTTTTGCGATGTCTATCCTCACGGATTCCGTCCAGCGTGTTCAACTTGCAAAATCGCTAATCGAACGGTCGGACATGTCTCCCGCCGGCACCTTGCAGGCACATACGCTGTTTTTTAGTGTGCTGGATGATATGGGTGAGATTGGTGCCGGAAGAAGTGCGCCACTACTTGTTAGCGCAGCTCGTTATTTTGCGAAGGCACCGGGCGAGGATTCCTGGGAGGCGGCCCTGTTGTGCGTAAGGATGTTGGCATCGCCACAAGTGCGCGCCGATATGTCTCACGAAGTTGCAGTAGACCGTCTCGGTTCCTTTGCTTTTGATGCTAATATAAAGATGCAAATGAGACGTTCCCAACTCGATGGCGCTTTGATGAAGGCAAGTTGGAAGTCGATAAACGACAAACGTTCCAATGAAGCAGCCATTCTCGCGATGGCTATTGGCAATTCGATGTTACGCGATCGAATGCTGGCGCAGGTGGGTGCAAGCAGCATCAATCATGATACTGTTTGGAAGGCATTGCCTGCTGTTCTGGGCATCAAAAACGACAGAGCGCGAGATTTGGCACTGTTGCGATTTGTCCATCGTGCTCAAGGCGATTTGTATCTTCACGAGGCGGCCATCGCAGCGCAAGCCATCGGCGATGGCGAGAAACGCGCCATCGCCTTGTCGATGATCGCGGAAACCATGGCAGGTTCGGGTTATCGTAAGCGAGCCGATTACTTCCTCGCACTTATCGGCAATTTTGACGGCCTTCCGGCTGGGTCCGCGCGAGATTCCGCGCAGTCTCATGCTGCGCTGGCTTGGCTCCGCTTGGGGAATATCGAGAAAGCGGAGGCACTGTTATCTGAAACTAATGCAGATCTACCTGAGCGAGGTGCCGCTGTCGTGGCGCTTGCGAAGGCAAAGGCGAGCGCTGGGGCTACTCCGGGAGAGATCGAGAGCCTTGGCAAATGGACAAGCGGTGCCGATTTCGAAGATGTCGTCGGTATCGCTGCTGATCGAGCTGTGAATTTGGCGCAGCTCTCTGTTGTGGATTCCCTACTCGCCGAGATACCGAATATTGATGGAAGATTGCGGGTGAAAGCGCGTCTCGCGTTCGATTATGCCATGCCGCAAGATTGGCTGCGTCGTGCCCGTTCGGAATTGGGATCGGGCGTAAATGTCGATAAGGTAGGCGTATCAACGGCGTTAGACATATCCGCAGGCAAGTTGGATGTTGCACGCAAACAACTTCCGTTGATATTTGATACCGATATGCTGGCGCGCGGCACCGCTGCGCTTTCTGGCAAATTAGCGGCTGCGGGCCGGCTATCCGATGCTCTGTCGCTTAGTGCGATTCTGGACAGCGATGATGTGAAGGGGCGGGATTCCATCCGCCAGACCGTGGCCCTGTCGCTCGCTCGCCAAAATCGCATTGTTGGGGCTGCCAAGCTGGCGCGTGTGATGGAAGATCCTATCAGGCGCACAGCACTCTATCGTCGCCTTGCTACAATCGAGGCGCGACGGAACGATAGCTTTGAAGCGCTTGATGGTGCGCGCCTTCCGGAACCTGCCGGAGATGGCACCTCTGCCGATAGGAATCGCCTGGTACGGCGAGCGGCCTTCGATATTTACGGAATTTCACGAAGCGATCTGGGGCAGCATCTACCGACTTTGCCGAATGCAATGTCTATCACTCCGGCCTCTGTGCAGGGGCGGGTGCCCGAACCTTCTGCAGGGCGGCTCGCTCACGCCCTGGTAACGCCGATGGCGAACAATGGGTATAACAAGAAATTCCTGACCGCTAGTGACTTTTCCGACGTTTCGCTTGGCGGGCCGTCGATCGTCATGAAAGCCCAGACAACGACCTATCCGGTCTATATTCATGTCGCGGCTGGCACCATCGATATGCCGACGTTGTATGAGCGTATGGTGCTCAGCGGCCACGGTGATGGAATTGTCCGCACAGGACGCAAGTATCTGCTGAGGGTTCCCATCTTCGTCGCTACCGGCGCGACGCTTAATCTTACCGATGATGACGTGAGCGAGGTTCGGCTTTCAACGGATCGGGCTGCCTATATCGTTAATGCCGGACGGACATTCTTCAGTGGCGTTACTCTCATTGGATGGAACGACAAGCTGGATGCACCGGTCGAGCAATCGCTGGACACTGCGTACGAATTCAAGCCGTTTTATCTGGGGTGGAGCAATTCGGAAACGTTTGCTACCGAGACCCGGTTCGTTCGCCTCGGTAGCCATTCAAGTAAGGCTTACGGTTTCAGTTTGTCAGGTGGCCCGCTTGGGCTGATGAGTGCCGCGCGAGAAAAGAAGGATCCTTCAGGTATTGTGGTTGAGAACAGCTTCGAGAAGATGTTCTACGGTTACTACAGTTGGGAAGCAGGGAACGTCGCGCTCGTTGGCAACGAATATCGCGACAATCTCATCTATGGTATCGATCCCCATGATCGCTCCCACGAGCTTCTCGTTGCATTTAACACCGCATATGGTTCTGAGAAAAAGCACGGTATCATTGGCTCGCGGCACGTTGAGGGCAGTTGGTTCTTCGGGAACCTGTCATTTGGCAATCATGGTTCGGGTCTTATGTTGGACCGTTTCTCAGGCCAGAACATACTGTACGCAAATACGGCTTTTGATAACGGAGGCAATGGTCTCTCTCTTTATGAGAGTCCCTGCAACATTATCTCGTCTAACCATTTGTTCAATAATCACGGTAGTGGCGTTTTTTATCGCAACAGCTGGGATGTCGGTGTCTTTCGGAACGATATTGTGGGGAACGGTAAGCAGGGCGTCCTGGGCTTTGCCGATAAGATCATTACCAAGCCTGGCGCTCCTGAGCGTAACCTTCAGGTTGATCCATATGAAATGTATACCTCAAGCGCGGTTGTCGGAAATGTCCTGCGCAACAACGTCGGTGGCGGCATTGCCATGCGCGGGGTGGGGAGTGGCTCCCTCAGGGCAAATGCCATCACCGGAGTGGCTCGGAAGGCCTATCTCGGAGATCTTGGCACGATTGAAGGCGACATCGCACGAGCTGGTAACGATGGTGTCAGCTTTAGCACAGCCTGTACTCGTCCCAAGATCGAATATGCGTGTCCGTTTGCTGAACAGGGCTTCGTAAGCAGCCAGCTAGACAGAATGGCCATAGCGGCTTCACGATTTGCAGCCTGTCCGCCAAGAACAACGGTGAATGAGGCAACTGATCCTGCAAAGGCGCAAAGTTGGCGTGTCGCATGGGTCGTCGCGACCCAAGGGCTGGCTCCGAAACCGAGTCCCTCTATTCCTGACAAAGCAAATTCCCCAGCGTTGAAGGGAGCGCACTGATGCGTAAGCCTGCACTTATCGCTTTTGGAGTCTGGATGCTGGGGTGTGGTGGTGTTCTTGTCAGTACGGTGGATTGGCCTTGGACACTGGAGGGTAAGCGATCGGCGGTAGAAAACGCTCGTACCCTTGGAGATCTCGCTGCCTATCGCACGGCACTCAGCAGATTACGGGGTGTCGCTCCGGGCGAGGCGGCGCTGGAACAGCTGGAGCATGCCGATTTCGGGGGCAATGTGGCAGCCGACCATAATCGTTTGATGGCTGCGGCGTTGGCTGACCCCGCTACCCGGCATGAAGCCCGATTGATGCAGCTTCAAGGCATGACGCATCAGTCTGGACATATCCGTGAAGCAGCGCTTGCAGAACTGCGCAAGCTGGCTGCGAACAACGACGAGGCTGCCGTCGCATTGCTGATGCGCTTCGGAGATGATGAAGACGGGCAGGATACGCTGCACAGCGCCAGTTATGTCATTCCAAAGAACATTTCATCTGCAGCGTCGGCGCGTCATGCAGTCCAGATGCTGGAGGCGGATCCGAGCCTGATGATAAATCCTTACCAAGTGGACGATTTAAGGCGTCTTGAGGTGGGTTTTCTGGAGATCGACGCGAGGCAGGGCAAGGCCATGGCGATGACCCGGCTGGCCGGTATTCTCGATCAGCCGGGGGCTTCGTTACAAGCTCGAAAGCGGGCCTTGTCGCTTTATGAGGATGCGATGAAACGAGGATCGCTGTCGGCGCAAGTGGCGCTGGCGGATGCTTTGCGTCATGGCGATGCCCGGACTCGTAATTTGCCCAGAGCCGTTCAATTGTTGAACAAGGCGGCGGCGCAGGGATCGGCTGGTGCGGCAGGGCAGCTGGCGGCGATTTACCTTACCGGTGACGGCTTGTCTCGCGATGCCCGGAAGGGATTGGCTTATTATCGCGTTGCTGCCGAGCGTGGCAGCACTGGAGCGATGACAAGTATCGGAGACGTCTATCGCGACGGAAGCGGGGTGGCCCGCGATCCGAAAATGGCGGCAGAATGGTATCGCCGGTCAATCGATGCCGGAGGAAGCACTGGTTTGCTTCGACTGGGGCAGGCTTACCTCAATGGTACTGGCGTTGCCGTCGATATACCCAGAGGCGTTGATTTGATCGAGCGTGCAGCTCGCGCTGGGGATGTCAAAGGGATGACCGCACTGGCGTTGATGTATCAGCGGGGAAGAGGAGTTGATCGCGATTTCCGTCAGGCTGGCGAGTGGGCGCTCAAAGCGGTTGCAGCTGGCGACAAGAGTTCACGTGCTTTGGTTATGGCTGCTCAGGCGTTGGCAGGGGGTGCACATGGTCATCCCGAATTGCAACAGGCAATGGATTTATTGACGATTGCTGTCGGTAAGGGAAGCAGCGCAGCGCGTAGCGAACTGGCTACACTGCTCCTGTCGACGGGTTCCGTAAATGATGAGCATCGCGCTGTGGCGCTTTTGCGGGCTGGAGCGAGAGGGGGTGACGCGAAGGCTCTGGCCGCACTCGGGGCTGTATACGCGTCAGGCAATGGTGTTCCTGTCGATCCTCAGTTGAGCTTGCTGTACTACACGATGTCGGCACGCCGTGGCGAAATTGATGGAATTCGCGGGCTCGGCATTGCTTACTCATCCGGTTTTGGCGTGCCTCGTGACATTGATCGAGGTCTGCGCTTCTTCGATACGGCCGCGCGGACCGGCGATATCGGAGCGTCTCTGGCGTTGGCGAGCTGCTACCTCCAAGCATGCAGCGGTACTCGAGATGTTCAGCGGGCAGCATCGTATTTGAGGCAGGCCGCAGCAAAGAACAATAGCGAAGCCATCTATCAGCTTGCGAGCCTGACTATGAACAATGAGCTGCCTGGTGGAAAGATAACGGCGGTTACTTTACTTCGTAAGGCGGCTGGAATGGATCACTTGGTTTCCAAGAAATTGCTGAAACGCATGGGAATCTCTCTTCAGGCCGGTGTCGGTTCTGCGGACAGTGAGCAATTTGATGATGACGATGATGGCATGGAAGGGGCAGTATAATGACGGTTCCGCAATGGTGTGTCCGTGCTCTTTCGCACATTGGCTTCATTACGGTTGTTCTGATCTTGTGCGTTACTCTCAATATTGGAGCAGGTTTGCTGGCGCCTCAGCATGCTCTGGATAGCGCATTTAAATCGGGAGCGATCACAGGGCGCACGCCGCCAGAAGTATCTGATTGGTGGCATCTTGCACATGCCCAGGCAGATTGTCGTTCCATTCAGCCTTTTTTGGCTGAGAGTCAGCAGAAGATATCTTCAGGGCTGAGCAAGCCGTACTTTTCAGATCATGGTGGTAAGTCGACGGACTGCGATTTGTTGGGGGGAGTTCTGGCTGAGCCTGATAATGCAAGGATTGGGCATGGGACGCAGGCAACAGGGCTTTCTGCGGGAGGAAGTGCCGCCATTCTACTGATTGCGGCTGTAGGATGGAAAGGAGCACAGATTGCCCATGTGGTTGTAATTTTTGGCATATGGCTGACGACCTTTTATCTTTGGCGTCGCAAAAACTTGCCGGTGTTGCGTATCTTGCCATCAACGGCGCTCACATTGATGTTACTGCTTTTTGCAGTGCCTGGGGCGGTTACGATGCTTCCCACTTCCGGTTTGCTGATGTTGCTGGCGGCCGGGCCTGTGGCGCGCGCTGAGCCTGCTTGGTGGCGTCGGCACGCTGGTCAGGTTTCGATGGCAAGTGCGGCGCTGTTCTGGGCTCTGGATTCTCAGGCTGCCAGTGCGCCTGCGGGACTGGCATTGCTGCTTGGCATCTTGCCAATCTGTTTGGGGGAAGATCGCCTCGCAACTCTCATAAAGCCGATATTAATCTATATCCGGACGTCGGCGTCTATCATGATATTATATTCCGTCGCTACTATGTTGAGCGGAGCTTCAGGAAATTTGTCACTGTTAAAAGTTCTGCGGCAGATCTTTGGAGATATCCCGCAGGCGGGACCGTGGTGGAATGAATTTTCTACAGCCTGCGCGAACTTACTGGATTGGGTTTCTGCAGGAATTTTTCACGCCGACACTGTTGTGATGATGGTGTTTTGGACTTTGCCTTTTGCAATGTTGCTGGGCGTAGGCCAAAGGAATGATAGTTCTATAGGGCTGCGTAAATTTGTAAGCATTTGCGTTGCTGCTTGGTTACCCCTTGTCCCTTGTATAGTTTGGGCAGTGGTCTACCCTGGATTGTTGCGTCGGGCGCCAGATAGCTATGTGCTGTTGATGGTTGTTCCGTTTGCAATCGGATTGACGCGAATTGCAATCTCAACCAAAGGCATATTCAATCATCGCCATGTAATGACAAGCGACGGTGTGGACGCTGATGTCCTCTTGGCAAGGGCATGAGAGTGTCGCGACCTGTACTCGCGAATAACCATTCATGGCATCGGCGCATACAACACGGTCATGTCTCCACCTGTCCTGCGCGTGTTCATCGGACGATATTTGCTCAGCCAAGGCAGCAGGCGCTTATCGTGAAAGCGGGCGAAGTAAGGTTCCATCCAGCTAAGCGCCGATGCCGTGTCGATAGGTTCCTGTTCAAAACCGGTCATCGATTGGAAAACGGACTTATCGGCCAGCGCGCGAAGATTGAGGTCAATCAGTTTCTGGAGACGCCCATCGTTGTAAGCGTATGCGGAAATACCATTGGTTTCCCCTGCTTCTGCCAGCATGATGAGGGGCTGCATGGCAAACATGTGATAACTGGCAGCCCGATTGCGGCGGGCAAGCTCAAGGGGGAGAGTTCCGTCATCGCGGATCTGATCCACGCCGGTTCGGAAACAGCCCATACCCCATTCAAGCAAGGAGCGATCGCCCGTTGCAATCCCGGCTGCGGCTACGCTCCAACCCGCCCAGTAAAGGTGGTTGTTCTTGCGGCTGTTGAGATCTGGATCGCGGGAAAAGTCGGATTTTGCGGCAATTGCCAGTTTATGAAGCCAATCGATAACTCGCGCCTGCTTGTCGGGGGCGAGGTGTGCATGCGAAATCTTGAGGTAGGTGGTCGCAAACGTGCCCAGTTCCCATTTTCGCACGGACTCGCCCTGCCGATTGATTTTTCCCAAAAGGGCGTCGCCACGGGCCCATTCATCGAGCCAGTCCAGCGCGCAAGAGGCGTCAAAATCCGCTGTGGGCTTTGCTTCGACATAATGATCCGCGCGTTTGGTAACCGCATTGGCGAAGCTGGTGACGGGGGCGGTGTCCGCCAGATACTGCGCGTCTGCCTCTGCATCTATTACAGTGCTGTTTGTCTTGTTGTCTTCACCATATTTGCTGACAGTTTCCATGTCTCTCACTGCCGGAGGGATGGGGCTGCACGGCTTGCCTGCCTTTTGGCGAGGAAGCTCTAAAGGGCTGGCCAAGGCAGGATAGAGGTTTCCGGGCCTCCAGTCTTGGGCTTGGGCTGGTGGGAAGAAACCGAATTGGATCGTACTTAACGCAATTAATGTCCGATTTCGCACTATAAGCCCTCCAATATTCTAATTTTATTTATAACAATGGAGATTATGAAAATGATGCTCCACAAGCTATCGGCTAATAGTCGATATCGGATTTGGTTCGGCTTGGGCGTTCCTGTAACGGCCTGTCTCGCTGCAGCGATCGGCACGGTGGTTTGGCTGGCAATGTCCGGCAGTAACGAATCCGTGAAACAAGTTGTTTCTGTGCTACCCCTTCTGCAAGCTGCCAATGCCCAGCCACTAGTGGATTGACTCCAACGTTTGGAACCCGCGATTTCGAGCGGCGATAATGTCGTCCGGATTAGCCTTCCAGATGAAAGGCTTGGGGTTGTCGGCGTTGTATTCGCGGATGAACCGGTTG
>NZ_JBYNTR010000024.1:0-10317 GCF_057784955.1 Novosphingobium sp. BAM6
ACCGACTGAATTATCGCATGTGAATATCGGCCCACGATCTGCTCCCCACCCGGGCGGCATCAAATCGGAATGGTGGGCGCGATCAGATCGGAATGGGTGGGCGGCATCGTCGGAATCCGCATCCCGAGCTTCTGGAGGAAAGAACCAAGAGATTGGATTAGCAATGCACCAAGAATCAGAGCGGCGATGCCCGGTGCTCACGGAATGCTGCAGCTATCGTGCGAAGCGCACCTCGAGATCCCTGATCTGACAACGACGAATGCAGGACGATCTGCGAAGAAGGCAACGCGGGCAGTCCAAATCGCTCGCCCACATCGATAACACCAACGGGGATGACCCGCTGTGCAAGTGCGCCCACGGCGAGGCCGGCTGAATGAGCTGCTGCCGGTTTCACGGACACGAGGTTAAGCTACCAGCGCTTGCCGCTCGAAGTCCATTGGGCTGAGATAGCCCAGTGTCGAGTGCCTGCGCGTTGGATTGTAGAAGCGCTCGATGTAATCGAACACGTCGGCCTTCGCGTGATTACGCGTCCGGTATGTCTTGCGGGCGATCCGCTCTGTTTTCAGCGACGAGAAGAAGCTCTCCATCGCTGCGTTGTCCCAGACATTGCCCGAGCGGCTCATCGAGCAGGTCACCCCGTTGTCGGCCATAAGTCGCTGGAACTGCTCGCTTGTATATTGGCTGCCCTGGTCAGAGTGGTGCAGCAAGGTGTCGGGTTTTCCTCGACGCCAGATCGCCATCACCAGCGCGTCGGTGACGAGCTGGGCGGTCATGGTGTCGCTCATCGACCAGCCGACGACACGCCTGGAGAACAAATCGATGACGGCCGCGACGTAGAGCCATCCTTCGGCGGTCCAGATGTAGGTGAAGTCGGCGACCCACTTCTGGTTCGGTCCATCGGCCGTGAACTGGCGATCGAGCACGTTGTCGGCGATGACCGACCGCTCGCCGACATCCTTCGGCAACCCACGCCGCCGAGGGCGTGCTTTGAGGCCGTGAAGACGCATCAGCCGCTCGATGCGGTGCAGGCCACACGAAAGGCCTTCGGCCAGGAGGTCGTGCCAGACGCGGCGTGCGCCGTATGTCCGGTAGCTTGAGACAAAGCTCGCCCGGATCTTGCCAGCAAGCTCTTCGTCACTGCGAGCACGGGCGCTGGGCGCACGCACAAGCCAAGCGTGGAAGCCGCTACGCGAAACACCGAGCGCTTCGCAAATCCACGATACCGGCCAGATTCCCCGGTGCTTCGCGATGAACTCGAACTTCATATCGAGTCCTTGGCGAAGTAGGCCGCCGCTTTTTTTAAGATGTCCCGCTCTGCCTTCATCCTGGCAAGCTCGCGGCGAAGCCGCTCAATCTCCTGCTGCTCCGGTTTCATCACGCCATGCCCGGGAAACGCCGATCCAGGGTCTGCTTCCTGCTCCCGCACCCATTTGCGCAGCACATTCTCATGCACATCGAGATCGCGGGCCGCCTGCGCCACCGTGACCCCTCGCTCCCTGATCAACTTCACCGCCTCGAGCTTGAACTCGCGGCTGAACTTCCGTCGTTGCATCCGTACCCTCCGGTCTCGAAAACACCTTATCTCGGTGTCCACGAAACCGGCAGCAGCTCAGAAACCGCGGCGGCGACAGCCGTGGTGCCCCCACCGGTAAAAACCTCCACCCAGGGCCGGCCTGCAGCATCCAGTGCGCGTGTCGCGAGGTTGCGGACCCCACAGGAAGCCGAGAGCGAGGCCAAACGGAGTGGCTCGTTGTCCCGCTGTTCGAACGCGGGAGTGGCAAACCAGCCAAAGCGCTGCTGTGCAAGTACTTCTCCATCGCGACGCTCGTCTTCTTGCCGGACAATCGCCGCGTCCAGCGGCCCAGACTCAAATGCGTCGAGCAATGTGCGTGATGACGGGAGCCTGCATTTGGTTCGCTGACAAACTGCGGACAGGACCGGCTCAGGGATGGGGCCGGTCCACCACATTCCATCCGCCACCAAGCGACTTGTAGAGAGCCACAAGGTTCTGCCGAATGGCTGTTTCGCTCTGGGCGAGCTCGTCTTCCCCCTCGAGCAGATTGGTCTGTGCGGTCGTAACGCTGAGGAGGCCCACTGAGCCTTCACGATAATTGTCCTCGGCGATCGCGAGGGCAGCGCGGTCCTGCTGCACCTCATCGGCAAGACGATCGCGTCGCAGCCGGATATCGGCATAGGCTGCCAGGGCCGTATCGGTCTCGTTCAGGGCTAGGATAACCGTCTTGTGATACAGGATTGCCGCCTCCCGCTGCTGTGCCTTGCGCAACTCCAGATTGCCTTTCAGGCGACCGCCCTGAAAAATTGGCAGGCTGATCGTGGGGCCAAAAGAGAAGGAACGGCTGGCAAAATTCCACACGTCGCCGAAGCCGAGACTGTCTGTGCCGAACCGACCGGTCAGGCTGATGTCGGGGTAGAAGCTGGCGACCGCTACACCGGTTTCTGCGGTTGCGGCATGCAGGGCCGCTTCGGCCTCACGGATGTCGGGTCTGCGGCGCAGCAA
Source organism: Novosphingobium sp. BAM6 (assembly GCF_057784955.1). Classification (NCBI taxonomy): domain Bacteria; kingdom Pseudomonadati; phylum Pseudomonadota; class Alphaproteobacteria; order Sphingomonadales; family Sphingomonadaceae; genus Novosphingobium; species Novosphingobium sp. BAM6. Next base: position 2,519 of record NZ_JBYNTR010000024.1, read on the forward strand.
TTGCGCGGGCAATCCGAGTGGCACAATCGGCGGTAAATCCGGCAATGTTGCTGCTGGAGCAACTTCGGGCTCGAGCGCGCGAGGCTGATCGCCAAGAAGGGAGCTGATCGCGTTGATCAACGCGATCCGGCGAGAATGGAGCATTGGGAGCCTGGCGGAAATCGCCGACTCTTGGCCTCCTGCCCGGGCCAGATCCAATTTGGTGCCCAGCCCGCTTGAAAACCGGTCTTCCACCACAGAAAGGGTGTGCTTTGCCGTCGCCAGATTGTGGCTGGCGATTTCTTCTCGCGCCTGGATGCCGCGAAGCTCCATATAATCCCTGGCCAGTTCGGCCAGAGCAGAGAGCGCAACCGCGTGGCGGGCCTCGATGAGTGCGTCGGTCCGGGCATCGGCTGCCTCGGTCGCCCGGCGTACACGCCCAAACAGATCGATGTCCCATGACGATGACAGAGCGTCGTTCCATTCACCGGTTTCCAACGGTGCTCCCGGCGCGCCTTCGACCAGCGAAAGAGGGCCATTGGGACTGAGCCGCTCGCGCGCATATTGGCCCGCCGCGCTGACGCTGGGAAGTCCGGAGGATCGTGTGACCGTTCGTTCCGCGCGCGCCTGCTGAATGCGCTCCGCTGCTGCCGAAAGATCCAGATTTTGCTCGACCAACTTGCGAACAAGCCGGTTGAGCTCGGCATCCTGGAAGCTGTTCCACCACGAACCATCCGCGTCGACCGTCGTGCCGAGGGAGGGCTCGGTTGTCAGCTGTCCCGTCCAATGCGAAGGCGTTTCCTCGCTGGGGCGGCGAAAGTCAGGGCCGACCATGCAGCCGGACAGTGCCAGAAGGAGTGGCAGCGCGAAACGGCCAGACCCAGCGCAACTGATGGCAGTGCTCCGCGCGTGACGCGGTTCCCGGCCGTTCATTTCTGCAACCTCGCTGCTGCCAGGCGTGTATGATGGTGGGAGATCACGGTCGCGAGCCGCGTGTCGATGCTTGTTTCAACGGACATGCCCAGCCGGAGATTTCCGATGCCCGGTTGATTGGGAACGAACAGAATCTTCACGGGAAGGCGCTGTACGATTTTGGTGAAGTTACCGGTGGCGTTTTCCGGACCGATCGGGGCAAACACCCCGCCCGTTGCCGGCGCTACGCTGTCGACGATCCCGTCGAAGTCAGTATCATAGGCATCGACGTGAATTCTTACGCGTTGCCCCGGCAGCACGTGTTTCAGCGCCACCTCTCGATAATCGGCTTCGACATAGGCCTCATGGAGCGGCACCACCGCCATCAGGGCAGAGCCGGGGCTGACGTAGTTCCCGGCTTCGGCGGCACGCTGGCCCACCATGCCATCGAAAGGCGCAATGATGCGGGTGTAGCTCAGGTTGAGCTTCGCCTGGGCTAGCGCTGCACGATCTGCCGTCACGGTCGCGCGTGCGGCGTGCTCCTGCGCGCGCAACATTTCCAACTGGCCGCGCGATGCCGTGGTGGTGGCGTCACTTTCTTCCAGTCGCCCTTTTTGCTCCTCAAGCGTGGCATCGGCCTGTTCCTGATCCTGCCGCGAGCCGGATCCTGTCGTGGCAAGATGGGCATATCGGCGTGCATTCACGCGAGCCAAAGCCATGCGCGCCACAGCCTGATGGACTTGCGCCAGGCCCTGATCGATGACGGCGGACTGCCGCTTGATCGACGTTCTAGCGTCAGCAAGCTGGGCCAGATCCTTGTCGAGTTGGGCCTCGGCCTGATCGAGTGCGGTCTGATAGTCACGGTCATCGATGATCGCGAGCACTTGGCCCCTTTTCACCATGTCATTGTCGTTGACGAGGATCGAGGCGATCTGCCCGGAGATGCGCGGTGCCACGGTCGTGTAGTGGGCGGTCACGCGAGCATCGTCGGTGCTGACGACCGCATGAGGCATGAAGATTTCGGCGAGAACAAAGGCGATAAACCCGAGAACCGCTATCGTTCCGCCTATCCAGAGCCAGCTTGGAAAGGGAGGGTGGATCGTGGCATGGGAGGCGGCCTGGTTCGACGAGGCACGCACTTCAGCGACCGCTGAAACGGACATTACGAGGTCTCCCGATTATTGGGCGGCGGCTGGAAGGGGAGCGGCGAGGGCGATACGGGGCGGGTGCGTCCGGACCGGAAGGATCATCAGCACAATCAGCATGATTGCCGTCATGCCTGCGAGAATGAGATATTGATCGGCAACAACGAGCACCATCCGCTCCACCGACAGGGTGCGATAGAGGTCTGTCAGGCTGGCGGGGCTACGGGGAGTTCCGTCGGGTAACAGAGGCGTTGGATGCTGCGGATCGAGCCCGACGCCGCGAGCGAGAGAATAGGCGTTGTTGCCAAGGCGTTCGAGAAGCCTCGTTGAATGGAATTGCCCCCGGAATCGCGACACGAGTTCGAGCAGGCAGGCGCCAAACGCCTCGCTGACCGCGCGCGGCAGATTGACCATGGATGAAGCGAATTGGCCCTCATGAGGCCGGACGCTGTTGGTTGACATCATCAACAGCGAGAGCACGATCGAGGCCTGCCCCAGGCTCGAGATTCCTTGCCACAAATAGAATTGATCACGGTTCCAGGCGGAGGTGAGTTGGCTGCTCCCGAGGCAGGACATCAGGATACAGAGCAAGCCGAAGCCGTTGACCCAGCGGCTGTCTATCCATGCCTTGTCCAGAACGGACACCATGAGAGGCAGGAAGATGAACTGAAGCCCTGCGATCTCCATCATGATGATCGCCGTCTGCAAGGGGCGGTATCCTTGCACCTCGCTGAGATAGAGAGAGGGTATCGCTGACGATGATAAGCTGATCGTGACGAAGCAGAACAAGGTGAAGACGCCGTAGGCGAAATTGCGCCTTCTCAACAGCCTGGGGCTGAACAGGGGGATCTCATGATGGATCTCGTTGAGGACGAGCAGCGGGATCGCGATCATGCTGACGAGTGCCAGAACGCATATGACGGGCGAGTTGAACCAGTCGAGCCTGTTTCCGTGTTCAAGCATTGTCGTCAACGCGCCAAGTCCTACGACCACAAGGGCGGTGCCGCTCCAATCATAGCGCTGGAGGCGATGATAGTTTGGTGGGTCGCGTGGCAGGCCATAGGAAACCAGCAGCGCGGAAAGAATACAGAGCGGGATCGTTTCGAAAAATATGAACCGCCAGTCGAGATATCCGTCCACAATGCGGCAACGCCAGCGCTCAAATTCGGGAAGAATGTGGCCGTCATCGCATAACAGGCGAGGCCATAAAGACGTATGGCTGGCTTGAGAAACCTCAATGCGGCGATCATCAGCAGCGGAATCGTGAATCCCTGGGAGAGGCCTTGCAACACGCGGAGACCGCACAAGACCTCAATGCCTGGAGCGTAAGGAATCGCGACGCTGGAAAGGTAATCGAGGGCGATGGCGAACAATACCATGCGCCGGAGGCTGACTGCCGCCGCCCAGCAGGGTGAAATGGCCATGCCGATGACCATGGCTGTAACGTACAGGCTTTCGAACCAGGTGCCGGGGTCATGGCTGATGCCAAGAGCCCCTTCGATATCCAGCAATGCGATAGAGCTGACCTGATCGTTCAGTTCCGTCGTCATGGCGGCGAAAATCACTCCCGCCAAGCCCAGTAGCGGTTTCAGTTCATTTTTTGAGAGAGACCCCATAATCAAGCAAAGCGCTGTTGATTTTGAATTCTGTTCATGAATCTCGACGAGAGGAATCCATTGGCTTCACGCGACATATAAAGAACCTGACAGGTTTGAACGTCAGGATAGCATAGCCATCAAGGGAGATTGTTCTGGTTGGCTTTTGGCAAGGCCGATTTGCATCGGTGCAAGTTTAGCCGCTGTCACGGTTCTCGCGTTCCAAGCAAGAAGCGGTACGCAGGCATGCGGCTGAGTTCGAATATTCGGGTGCCATAGCATCCTTCGATTGGGAGGGGCGCTAGACGAACATCACACCTTCGGCCGCCTTCACGGCGCTGCCGCCGATCCGTACGGTAAGATTGTCGGGGGTTTCTCCCGTCACCGAGATATAGACCCGGCTAGGGCGCTTCATTCGCACGCCTTGACGGCTGATCATGCGCCCGGCTTTTGCCAGCGGCACGATCCCGTGCGTGACCAGATAGGCCCCCAGCGGACCGCTGGCATTACCGGTCGCCGCATCCTCGGTGACGCCGAAACCGAGCATACGGCTATAGGCCGTGGCATCATCACCGGCATCTTCGAGCGAGAAGATCAGCACACCACGGCGGATCAGGCCGGCTGCGTCCAGCATGTGACCCAAAGCCGCGCGATCCAGTTGAGCGCGATCGACGGCCGCGCGCGTCTTCACCGGCATCATCAAGAAGGGCGCGCCGCAGGAAGCCTGCTGGACCGGGAAGTCCGCCAGATCTTCGGCAGTCAGGCCCAGAGCGGCTGCCGCGCTTGCCCGATCGGTCAGAGCACCACCCATTTCAGGCGGCTGCTGGCGCATCCATGCAAAGGCTAGCCGGCCGTCATGCCATTCAAGATCGATCGGCGTAGGTCCTGCGCCCAGTTGCAGCGTGACCGACTTGCGCCCCGGCGCGATCTTTCCGCGCGCCGCCAGCGAGAAAATGGTGCCAAGCGTCGGATGGCCGGCAATCGGAATCTCGGAGCCGCTGTTCATGGCGAAAAAGCGGATCTGGAAGTCGCAACCCGCTTGCGATGCAGGAAAGACAAAGGTGCATTCCGAATAATTGATCTCGCGCGTCATCGCCATCATGGTGTCGCCGGTCAGGCCGTCGGGAGCGACGAACACCGCCACGGGATTGCCGGTTAGCGCCGTTTCCGTGAAGACGTCATAGACCTCGTAGTTCCGCCCGGCGCGCGCACTGTCGGTGGTGGTCCTGGCTTGCGCCTCTGTACCTACCGCTGCCGCAGCAGCAGCTAGCCCCAGTCCCTTCAACACTGACCTCCTCGCGTCTTGCATGCATTATCTCCGTGTTCATTCCTGGCGTACGAGATCGGCGGCGCGAAACTGCTGAGCTGCATCGGACAGCGCATTGCTGTCGCTCGCATCTTGCCGAATGCTACGATAGCGGTAGCGACAGGCGTCAAAACATACGTCAAGCGCACCCTCGCAGTGCGCCGGACGCACTGGTGTTCTGATGAGGGTTTGCGATAGCCCCGTCGTGTGTTTCGAGCCGAAGGCTCGCTAGCGACAGGAAACCGGAATTGCCGCTCGCCAATCGCAACAGTGCAGTGCATGAGGCGTTATCTACACGCTCAAGCATTGCGCCAAGCGACATGACTGGACGGCTCGATATGGAGTATCCCGATCTCAATCTGCTGATTGCGCTTGATGCGCTCCTCGAAGAGGAAAGCGTCATTGGCGCGGCTCGGCGCATGGATCTCAGTCCGCCCGCCATGAGCCGGACCCTTGCCCGTATCCGGGCCGCTTTCGGAGATCCCATCCTCGTGCTGGCAGGGCGCAAGATGGTGCCGACACCTCGTGCGGAAGAACTCAGAGCCCCGGTTCATGCGCTGGTGAGTCAGGCGCTGAGTGTCATGCAACCGGCCAATGAGCAGTCGATGCGGGCTTTGCGCCGAACCTTCACCATTCGGGCCAATGACAGCTTTATCGTTGCCTATGGCGGAGAACTCGCACGCAGGGTTGGTGAACGGGCGCCTGGTGTCGCTATACGCTTTGCGCCGGAAGCGGGCTCCGATGATGCCGCATTGCGTGATGGGCATATCGACCTGCTGATTGGCGCAACAGAGGCGCTGGACCCCGAGGTCCGGGTCCAGACCCTGCTCAAGACAAACATGGTCGCGGTCGCCAGCGATACACATCCGATTTTCTCCGATGAGATCACGCCTGAGCGCTTTGCCGCCTTCGATCAGATCTCGGTGTCTCGCCGAGGGCGCATGAACGGCCCGATCGACACGGCGCTCGCCGCCTTCAACCTCCGTCGCAGGGTCGTTCTTACGGTGCCGACGTTTTCGGCGGCCTTTCTCATGCTGGCCAATGGCGATCTGATCCTGCCGATCGCGGATCTCTATGTAACGAAAGAACGGTCCATGCCGGCTGGGTTGCGGGCTTTTCCCATTCCTCTGGATCTCCCGCCGGTGACATTCCGGCTGGCATGGCATCCTCGGCTTGAGGCTGATGCAGCCCATCGATGGCTCCGCGATATCGTCAGGGAAATCAGCGGGTGAAAGTGATTTTGGGGCAAGATTGCTATGGTTGAGACGATCCGCCGTGCGATACTCGGCGATGCCGATAGGGTAACCCAGCTCACGCGGGCCGCCTATGCGAAGTGGGTTCCTATCATCGGGCGAGAACCCTTGCCGATGAAGATGGACCACGCGGCGATGATCCGGGACAATAGGGTCGATTTGCTGTTCGTCGGACAGGAACTGGCGGCTCTGGTCGAAGTCGTATGCCGGGAAGGCGACCTTCTTTTGGAGAATGTTGCCGTAGAGCCTGGCTTCCAGGGGCTTGGTTATGGAAAGCGCATGATCATGCATGTTGAGCATGTTGCACGGGACCTCGGAGTGCAATTCGTAAGGCTCTATACGAATGCATTATTTGAAATAAACATCTCGTTATACCGATCTTTGGGCTACTGTATCGAGCGAGAAGAGGTGTCGAATAAAGGCGTGATCGTGCATATGATAAAATTGATATCATAAATTCCGTATATGCCGCCAATCGGCTCAAGCGGAAAAACCGCCCTGCCAAGTCCCCGAAAAGGCTCGCTCTACAGGCCCGGATAGCTTCACCGCATTTTCTCCATCCCAGGTGACGCCGAGCAAGCCGCCGTCGCATTGAACCTGAACGTCTGCGGCCAGAAGTCCGCGGCGGATACCGTTGACGACCGCCGCAGAGGCGCAGGAACCAGAGCCGGGAGAAATGCCGGCGCCGCGTTCCCAGATTCGCAAGCGGATGGTGCCCGGGTTCAGAATCTGGACGAAATGGACGTTGGTTTTGGCCGGAAAGAGGGGATGAGACTCAATCTCCGGTCCGGTCACTTCAAGTGCAATAGCGTCGATATCGTCGACGAAGAACGTGCAATGAGGGTTGCCCATGCTGCATGCGGCCGGGCTTCCAGACAGAGGAAGCACCAGCGTATCCATCTCTGCGGCCAGTGGGGCCTGCGACCAATCCAGGAGCGGCATTCCCATCTCGACAGCAATGCCTCCACCCGGTTGGCGCATGCAAGCGAGCAAGCCCCTCGCAGTACGGACCGCCAGCGAGCTTTCACCGGTTTCATCCATCAGTTTCAGGGCGACGCCGCGCGTTGCGCTCCCACAGGCGTCGAGTGGCGATCCGTCAGCATTCCAGAAGGTAAGCCTTGCAGCGGCATCGTCGCACTCTGTCAGCAGGGTCAGTTGGTTGAACCCGATTCCCCGATGGCGGTTGCCGAGCAACCGAACCAGATCGTCACTGATCGGCGAAGGCTGTCCACGACTGTCGATGATGATGAAGTCGTCTCCATTGGCATGCATCTTTTCAAAAGGGATGGCGCGCATGGATCAACTTCCGTTTTGATTCTGCAAGGATTGGTGAAGAGCTTATCGCCCGCTTTTACCCTCTGATAGGTTGGGCTCTGAGCGTTTCAACCGGCCACTATGACGGAAAGGGACGGATCGGTGAGTGGATTCTGAGCCAGAACCAGTCGAATGGCCACAGGATGGGGGCCGCCCTGTTCACCAGCGGCCCTTTGCGGATTCCGACGATGCCGCCCACCCATTCCGATCTGATCGCGCCCACCATTCCGATTTGATGCCGCCCGGGTGGGGAGCAGATCGTGGGCCGATATTCACATGCGATAATTCAGTCGGT
>NZ_JBYNTR010000025.1:0-8579 GCF_057784955.1 Novosphingobium sp. BAM6
CTACAGAACGCAAAAACTACGGGCTCAACTCAAGCCCTCAGTGTCGCGGGGTGGAGCAGCCCGGTAGCTCGTCAGGCTCATAACCTGAAGGTCGCAGGTTCAAATCCTGCCCCCGCAACCATCTCAAATTGTGATATCATACACAGAACATCAGCCGCCCCAACCGGGCGGCTTTTTTGCGTCCGCAAGTCCTGATGGTTGCCCCCTCCCGCAACCACCTCAACTTGCGATGGATGCAAGTTCTGGTCAGAGCCGGTCCCCGCAACCATCTCAAATTGCATTTGGCCCGCCCCTCCGGCGGGCCTTTTGCTTTTGAGCGATATCCCAAGGATTCCCGCCAGATCGCCGCGCACGTCGATCTGAAGCGCCCCATTCTCTGGTGTCAGGATGATCTCGCGGACCAGCGAGCGCAGCGCATCGGCTGCCACCATCCGCTTGGCCTCCGAATCCTCCTGAAGCGCCCCGTACAGTTCATCGACCTGGATGCGGTAGTGATGCGCCATGTTGGGGTGGAGCAGGGGAGGCGGTTCATCCGCTTCCTGCAGGAAGGCCTTCAACTCTTTCTGGCGCCGTTCCAGCCCGACCATCTTCTCATTCAGTCGCTCGGCCGCGCCGCCCTTCAGAATGAGGTTGAGGAGCATATCCAGTTCCCGATCGATCTTCTTGACCTCGGCTGCCGCCGCGTCGATTGACGCCCGCCCTTCGATCCGCAGCCGGTTCATCTCACGGGTGAACTCGTCACAGAACTCTTTGAACAGTTCCGGCCCCATCAGATGGTGGCGCAGCGCGTTGAGCACGCGCGATTCGAGTTGCTCCCGGCGGATATTTTTGCGGTTGTCGCAGGTGCCCTTGTTCCGGGCCGTCGAGCAGCCCACCAGGTCCGCCGAAATCATCGAGTAGCCGCCGCCACAGCAGCCGCATTTGGTGAGCCCTGAGAAGAGGTAGCGGGGCCGCCGGCGCTCGCGGAAGTGGTTCTCCGCCTCCCCGTCCTCGCTGCGGTTCTGTTTGACCGCCTTCTGGCGGTCCTTCACCGACTGCCAGAGGCCGTCCTCGAGGATGCGCAGCTCGGGAACGTCCTGGGTGATCCATTCCGATTCCGGGTTCAGGCGGGCCTGGCGCTTGCCGGTGTCCGGATCCTTGAGGAAGCGCTGGCGGTTCCAGATCAGCTTGCCGACATACATCTCGTTGTTGAGGATGCCGTTGCCGCGCTTCGGATTGCCGTTGATGGTGCTGAAGCCCCATTCCCCGCCGCCGGGTGCCGCGATGCCTTCCTTGTTCATCTCGAAGGCGATCCGCTTGGCGGACTTGCCGGCGGCATAGTCGCGGAAGATGCGGCGGATCACCTCGGCCTGCACCTCGTTGATGGTCCGGTCGCCGCGGACCGGCTCGCCGTTCCCGTCGAACTTCTTGACCACGTCATAGCCATAGGCGTTGCCACCACCCGATTTGCCGGCTTCGACCCGGCCGCGCTGGCCCCGGCGGGTCTTGTCCGCCAGATCCTTCAGGAACAGGGCGTTCATCGTGCCCTTGAGCCCGACATGCAGATACGTGACCTCTCCCTCAGACAGGGTGACGATCTTCACATCCGCATAGGCCATGCGCTTGAACAGGCCGGCGATGTCTTCCTGATCGCGGGACAGGCGGTCCATCGCCTCGGCCAGCACGATCTGGAATCGGCCTCGCGTCGCATCCGAGATCAGCGCTTGGATGCCGGGGCGCAGCAGGGAGGCGCCGGAGATCGCGTGGTCGGTATATTCTTCGATAACCTGCCAGCCCTGCTTCTCGGCATGGAGGCGGCAGATGCGAAGCTGGTCGGCGATCGAGGCGTCGCGCTGGTTGTCGGATGAATAGCGGGCGTAGATCGCGACCTTCACGATGCTCTCTCCTGGGATGTCAGGAGCGCGGGGTGCGGCGTCCCTTCATCTGTTCCTCGTAAACCTCCCGTGCCGCTCTCCTGGCGAGCAGGCGCGCCAGTTCGACCATGCGCGGGTCTGGGCCATCGCCGCTCGGCATGAGCGTCAGTTCCGGCTCGACGAGCCGGAGCGCACTCCTCTGCTTTGGGCGGTTGCCATGGTCCATCGTCGCGCCGTTCGAAGCCGATTGCAAGGTGATCGGCCGCAGGATCCATGCAGGCGTGGGTATAAGCAACGGGAATCGCGGTCGAATATCTGGCAATAACAGGTGTTTGGTAGCGGGTCGCGGCGTAGTCTGGCGCGGCCCAGCGCGCCGTAGAAGACGGAAATGACCGCCCCCTGATCCGGGAATCGGTCGATCGCTGGGCTGTGCTCTGCATCGCCATGGCTTACCGTTCGCCCTTCGCTTGCCTGATAGCGAAAATAGGTCTATATATCTGGTCATATCACGAAAGGGCAGCCATGGGCAACGCCGCGCAGACCAGAGCAACCAGAAATTACCGCGCACGGCTGACGCAGCGCGGCTTCACGCGCTTCGAGGTCATGGCCCTGGATACCGACCGCGACCTGATCCGTTCACTGGCCAAGCGCCTCGCAGAGGAGGGGCCGGAAGCGGAGCAGGTGCGTGCCGCCGTGCAGACGGTCGTGGCCGGCGAGCCGCCCAAGCCGGGCGGCATCCTTGCCGCGCTGCGCCGCTCGCCGCTGATCGGCGCTGATCTCGATCTGTCACGTCCGCGCGAGGAAGGGCGCTTGGTGGACCTGTGAGGGCCGGGTCGTGACGCGCTACCTTCTCGACACCAACATCATCAGCAATATCGTCAAGCCGCAGCCCTCGGAATCGCTGCTGGCCTGGTGGGCCGAGCAGAGCGACGAGGATCTGTTCATCGCCTCACTGACCGTCGCGGAAATCCGGCGCGGCATTTTGGAGAAGCCGCGCGGCAAGAAGCGTGATGTGCTCGACGCATGGTTCAACGGTGCCGAAGGGCCGCAGGCTCTGTTCGCTGGGCGGGTGCTGTCGTTCGACGACAAGGCTGCCTTGATCTGGGCGAGGCTGATGGCTGACGGTAAGACTGCTGGTCGGCCACGGAGCGGGCTCGATATGATCGTCGCGGCGGTTGCCGGCGCGAATGACTGCGTGGTCGTGACGGACAATGAGAAGGATTTTGACGGGATCAAGATGATCAATCCCTTGCGGGACAAGGGGCTCTAGGAGCCGCGCGATGGACGTAATGTAGATATTTCCGTTCAGTCTTGGGACATAACTGTCGTTCTTGGGTAATTTGCCGAACGGTAGCTTTGTCAGGCCCGACCTCCGGCGTCCGCTTGGCAGCGCCGCAAAGTGAGCAGGATTGGGACTAACTAGGCAAGGCCCCCATCATTTTCGCGTAATCGATCGATGTCATCCTCCCGTAGTCGAACGAGTCTGGTTCAACGCGAGCAGGCGGACGAGGATGTCCTCATCGTCGATCTGTCCAGCGCGCCAATCTCCGCCCCAAACTATCCTCTGCGTTGCGCGGGAGCGTCGTTTGGCTATGTTCCCTTGAGAGAGGGTGGGATATGCGCATAGATTTTGTTGAGGTTGCCAATTTCCGGAAGTTGATTTCGACACGGATCGGCCTGTCGCCTGAAAAGACGGTGTTTGTTGGTGCCAACAACAGCGGAAAGACCTCCGCTATCACCGCGCTGCGCTACTTCCTTGTGGATTGGGAGCGTTCGAGCTTCCGCTTCAACGACTTCACCCTTTCGCACTGGCCGGCGATCAACGCGATGGGCCAGAGCTGGGAGGATGCGCATGTCGCTGAAGCGGCGCTGCCGCCGCCGGCGTGGGACGACGTCCTACCATCGCTGGATGTCTGGCTCCATGTCGAGGAGCATGAGGTTCACTATGTACAGAAGATCCTGCCCACCCTCGATTGGGCGGGCGGGCGGCTGGGCGTCAGACTGCGATATGAGCCGAAGGACGGTGAGCAGCTTCAGAAAGACTATCTGAGTGCCCGCAGCGACGCGCGTAAGCTGCAAGCTGCCGGAGCGGCACTCGCACAGGAAAAGGGCGAAGCACCCGAAAATTTCCAGGTCGCGATCTGGCCCCAGTCTCTGGTCGAGTTCCTGCAGCGTCGCGTCTCGAGCTATTTCGGGGTCAGAACCTATGTTCTCGACCCGGCCGCCTGTGTCGAACCCGAACATGGGCTGGCCCGACCTCAGCAACTCTTGGGTGCCGACCCCATCGACGGTGACCCATTTAAGGGCCTGATCCGTATTCACGAGATCAGCGCCCAACGCGGCTTCGGGTATGCCGGCGAGCAGGTGAGCGCAGACGGCGAGTCAAGCGCGAGTAGCGCGACCTCGCGGCGGCTGTCGGCGCAACTAAGGCAATATTATTCGCGTCATCTCGACCCGTACGAAAATCCCGATGCGCAGGACCTGCTAGCGCTGAGGGCAATTGAGGAAGCGCAAAAGGCATTCAACCTGCGGCTGACCGACGGTTTCAAGAATCCGCTCACCGAGATGGACACACTTGGTTATCCGGGAGTCACCGACCCAAAGCTTAGCATTTCGACGCGCATACGGCCCGTCGAGGGCTTGAACCACGACGCAGCGGTGCAGTTCGTCGTTCCGATGCAGGACGGCGACAATTCGGTCGATCTGTTTCTGCCTGAGGATTCGAACGGCCTCGGATATCAGAACCTCATCTCGATGGTCTTCAGGCTGATGGCGTTCCGTGATAGCTGGATGCGGGTCGGAAAAGCCCAGCACAAGGCCGCCGAAGACGACATCATCGCTCCGTTGCACCTCGTCCTGATCGAGGAACCTGAGGTGCATCTACACACGCAGGTCCAACAGGTCTTCATCCGTCAGGCGTACAAGATCTTGCGCAACCATGAGCTGTTGCGCGCCAATCCGAACTTCGTGACCCAGATGGTCGTAAGCACGCATTCGAGTCACATCGCGCATGAATGCAACTTTGAGTCGCTCCGATATTTCCGCCGGTTGCCCGGCGGGGAAAAGACGATCCCAACCTCCTGCGTGATCAATCTAGAAAATGCGTTCGGCGGTGACTTAGATACCAAGCGGTTCGTCACACGCTATTTGAAGGTGACCCACTGCGACCTGTTCTTCGCTGATGCTGCAGTGTTGATCGAGGGACCGGCGGAGCGCATTCTCGTGCCCAGCTTCGTCAACTCCCATCCCGAGTTCGCGAAGCTGTCGGAGAGCTATATTACCTGGCTGGAAATCGGCGGCAGCCATGCGCACAAACTGCGCAGCCTGATCGAGAAGATTGGACTCACCACGCTGGTGATCACCGACATCGATTCGAAGGACGCCGATGGTAGCACGGCAGCGCCCGTGCGAGGTGCAGCGTACACATCCGGCAACTACACTCTACGCAACTGGTGGCCGGCCATCAGTGAGCTGGACGCTCTTCTCGACAAGCCCGAGGCCGAGAAGGAAAAGGCTTATGATGCGGAGCGGTTCAAGCTCCGGATCGCCTATCAGTGTCCTGTTGAAGTCGTATTCAAGGGAACGACGACCGAGGCGCTTGCCTACACCCTCGAGGATGCGATCGTGGTCGCCAATCTCGATCTTTTTGCGGAGCTTCCCGGGGCCGGGCTGATCGCGAACTTTCGGGGAGCGATCGCTGACAGCGCTGATTTTGCCGCGCTCAGCGCGGCGATGAAGCTGGCATTGAAAAGCGGGAATAAGGCCGAGTTTGCGTTGGACTTGTTGGAGATCGAGAACCCTAGCGATCTGAAGCCACCGCATTATATTCGAGAAGGCCTCCTCTGGCTCGGTGCGCAGCTCGAACGGAAAAAGGTCGAACTGGGCCTTGCTCAAATCCTTGTGCTCGATGAAGCGCCGGCGCTCGAGATCGCACAATGACCGACGCTCCCGGCTTTACAAACGTCACGCTCGATGACGATGTCGAGAACCAGCTCGCGGCCTATCTCGATCTGGATCATCCACAGAGCTTTTTCATGTTCGCCGGTGCGGGTTCTGGAAAGACGCGTTCCCTGGTCAACGCGCTTCGCCATGTCGCGAACAAGTATCGCGACGTCCTGCGGTTGCGGGCGCGCCATGTCGCGGTAATCACCTATACTAACGCGGCATGTGATGAGATCACGCGCCGGCTCGAATATGATCCGCTGTTCGTGGTGCGTACGATCCACAGCTTTGCATGGATGCAGATCCAGAACTTCAATGTCGACATCCGCGTGTGGCTTCGAACCAATTTGCAGGCCGAGATCGAAGCCCTGACCACCGAGGAGGCGAAGGGCCGTGCCGGCACGAAAGCATCGGCCGCGCGCCAGATCCAGATCGAATCGAAACAAAGGCGGCTTAGCCGTTTGGACGAGATCAAGGCCTTTACTTACAATCCGAGCGGCGACAATCGCGAGCGAAATGCCCTCAATCACGCCGAGGTAATCAAGATTTTCTCGGGATTCCTACTCGAAAAATCGCTCATGCAACGCATGTTCGTGGAGAAATATCCGTTCCTGCTGATCGATGAGAGCCAGGATACGAGCAAGATGCTGATCGACGCGCTGTTCGCGGTCCAGCAGGCGCATGCCGATCGCTTTTGCCTCGGGCTCATCGGCGACACCATGCAGCGCATCTACCTCGACGGGAAGGAGCAGATCGAGCGAGAAATCCCAGAAGGCTGGGCATTTCCGAAAAAGCGCCTCAATCACCGAAGCCCGCATCGCATCGTTCGCCTTATCAACGACATCCGTGATGGCGCGGATACGCACAAGCAGGAACCGCGCGACGATGCCGGTCAAGGCTGGGCTCGGCTGTTTGCCTTCTCAAGTGACCTTGACGACAAGCCTGCCGCCGAAGACCGGGTCCGCGCCTATATGGCGTCGTTGACCACTGATTATGCTTGGAATGACCCGGCTAAATGCAAGGTTCTGACGCTTGAACATCACATGGCCGCCAAGCGGATGGGGTTCGAGCCGCTGTTCGAGGCACTCGCCTCGGTTGACGAGTTTCGTACCAGCTTTCTAGACGGCAGCTTTCCGGCAACGCGGTTTTTCACGCATTATGTGCTGCCACTGGTCTCCGCCCACCAATGCAACGACAAGTTCGCCATCGCGAAACTCGTCCGAGACACCTCACCACTGCTGAGCAAGGACAATCTCAAGGGATCGGCGAAGCCGCTCGATCAGCTTCGATTGGCGCAGTCCGCTATCGACAGTCTTTTGGCGCTGTGGACACCAGGAGAGCCTAGCTGTGCGGCCGTGCTCGAAAATGTCGCCAGCACCGGATTATTCCAGGTTCCGGAAAGTTTGAAGGCCGCGCTCGCCGCCCAGCGCGCGGACGAGATTGTGGATGCCGAGGATGAGGCGGCCGATCCCGTCGGCCGGAACCTCGAGGCGATCCTGAATTTCCTCGACTGCCCCTTTTCTGTCATTTCGCCCTATGCCGCCTATGTCGCGAAGGAAGCGGCGTTCGACACGCATCAAGGGGTGAAGGGCTTGGAGTTCGATCGGGTCATGGTCCTCATGGACGATGGCGATGCTAGGGGATTTCTCTTCGGATATGAAAAACTGCTGGGTGCGAAGGCGCCCAGCGCGACCGATCTCAAAAACGCCGAAGAAGGCCGGGACTCTGCGATCGATCGAACACGGCGGCTTTTCTATGTGACCTGTAGCCGCGCCAAATCCAGTCTCGCGCTGGTTGCCTATTCGGCTGATCCTGCGGCTGTTAAGGCGCATGTCGTCGCGGCCCGCTGGTTTCATGACGATGAGGTCGTTCTTGCGCTGCCTGAGAGTCCGCAGTGATCGAGACCAGACATTCACCGACGTTGGAGTGAACGACAAGCTCTGGTCGTCAGTCGACGATGGCCTCGAACACGCTGGCTCTCTTCACGGTCCCGAACAATCCACTCAGCTCGGGCTCCTTGGACTTGACCCGCCGGAAGTCCTCAAGGGTGCGCTTGTCGACGAATAGGACGTCGGTGTACGCTGCCAACACGGCTAGATGTTGATCATGAACGTCGCTGCCAGGCCGAGTGGGGCGCTCCTGCCCGTGGCGCTTTAGCGCATTGGAGATCCGCCAGCTCGGAAGGCTCCGCATGCTCACCCGCTTCAGGCGCTCGAACTCGATTCCCGTCTTCTCCGCGACAAGTCGCAGATGCGACCTGAATGTGCCCAGTTCCGACAGCTCCGCGACGGTACACTCCTCCCGGATCTCGTGCTCATCGATCCCCTGCCTGCCGTAGGTTTCAACGAGGAGCTGGCGCACCGTCACGTCCTCCCCCGGCATTTCCTGCATCACACGCAGGACGAAGTCGTTCGCCATCTCGAGCGCCTCGGCGTCGCTCCGGCGCGGATCGGCCGCCTTGGCTCGAGCAAAAGCGTTACGGTGGGTTGTTGCTATTACCTCCTGTTGATCAACAGGCGCGCGGATATCTTGCTTGCACAGCTGCCCGACCGTCTGCCCCTCGTCCATCGTCCGCATGCCTGAGAGAGCCGAGACCATCCCAATGTGCTGGCGCCTTTCCCTCATGATCGGACGCGCGGCGTCCCAGACCCAACTGTCATTCCTGCGGATTCCGACGATGCCGCCCACCCATTCCGATCTGATCGCGCCCACCATTCCGATTTGATGCCGCCCGGGTGGGGAGCAGATCGTGGGCCGATATTCACATGCGATAATTCAGTCGGT
>NZ_JBYNTR010000026.1:0-8253 GCF_057784955.1 Novosphingobium sp. BAM6
ATCCAGTACCATCCGGATCGCCCGCTGCCGAACCTCAGGGGCAAACTTGTTCGTCGTCTTGCTCATCGTAGACCCTCACTCTCAGGAGTTAGGGCCTCCGGCAATCCCGGTGCGGTTCAACCCTCTCGCGAGCAGCGGGATCAAATTCGGATAATCCCATGACACATCTCCTGTGACCCTGACGGCCATCGGTAGAACGCTTCAAAGCAGACGTACCGCCCCTTATCGGGCACTCTGGCTCTGAATCTAATTGCCCACGTACGGCCCGGCAGCTTTCCCCGTCGGGGCGACCAATAGGGCCCGGCGACCAGCATCAACGGATTAAACGGCCGATGGGAAGGTTCCCCCCCATCCCAAGGGAACCAATTTTCGTTGCGTTTATTTCGAATATACGCTATTGAATTGCTCTACCACGGAGAGTTTCCATGACGTTGCCTGCACATTCAGAGCCGTTCGGCGGCCATATGCCGTCGGCTGATGATCGTCAGATCGCTAACCAGCTTCGTCGCATGCTTGCTGCCCAAAAGTCGGGAGAAGCAACCTTGCGTCTCCAAGAGCCGGAATCAAAGAGGCGTGTCGAAATCACTCTCACTCCTGCCATGTCTGACCTGTTTCTGGAATTGCTGCGCCATATCGGCAGCGGCAGCGCGGTAACACTTGTACCGATCCAGGAAATGCTGACGACGCAGCAAGCCGCCGACCTCCTCAATGTGTCACGTCCATACCTGATCAAGCTGCTTGAGCAGGAGGCCATGCCCCACACTCTAATAGGACGACATCGCCGTATTCGGGCCGATGACGTGTTCCGCTATAAGGCGCAGCGCGATGATGAACGTTCGCGGGCCCTCGACGAACTCATCAGCGGCGATGCGGACTTAGCCTGAACCGTGTTCGCAAACCGCTACACTGCCCTCATTGATGCCTGTACGCTCGTCAGTATCTGGCGGCGCAACTTGCTGCTGTCGCTTGCCGAAGCCGAATTTTTCCGCATCCGCTGGTCAGAACCCATCCTGAACGAGACCAAGGCTGCCCTGATCAAGATGGCGCGAGAGCGCGATCTCGATGATCCTGAGGCGCGAGGGATGCGAGCGGTAAAGGCCATGCAGACGGCTTTCCCGGAAGCCATGGTCGAAGACTTCAAACTGATTGGTAGCGCTCAGTTTGGCTTGCCCGACCCTGGTGACGAACACGTCATCGCCGCTGCCGTCAAAACGCAAGCTCAAGCCCTTGTCACCGAGAATCTGAAAGATTTTCCAGCTGCCATCCTCGGCCAGCTCAACATCGAGGCTCGAAGCGCCGACGACTTCATTGCCGACACTATTGCCCTTGAAGAGGGGCGGGCGATCGCAGCTATCCGAAAAATGCGGGAGCGCCTGAAGCGACCTGAAATGTCCCCTGAAGATTTTCTACGGGCATTGGAAGCCAACGGCCTGCTCGAAACAGCTTCTGTCCTTACTCCCCACCTCAGCTCAATCTGAAGGTCAGTTTCCAGCATCTCCGACCCTATGCGGCCGTTGAGCGGGCAATTTTACGCTCCCAGGTGCGGACTGGCAGCTTTCATCGTAATCGCTCCTTACTACAGTGATTGGCAGACTGCTCTGGCTCGCGATGGTTGAGCCGTCATCAGGTCCGCGCACTTTCGCCTCGAATTTCGTCAGAGAGAGCAGAAGGCCCGTGACCCTACTCCACAAATCAGGCACATACGGCTGCGCAACCCGATCGGATTGATGGGTTGGTGAGAAACAAAGTGCAAGCGACGCTTGCAGGAGACATGGAAGTGCAAAACCTGAGCGTGCCCGACGAGCTTAAGACGTTTTTCGAGAATTCGCCGATAGCGCTTGCCCTCGCTCTTCCTGACGGAGACCACCCGCTGGCACTGGTGAATCGCAGGTTCGTGGAACTGACCGGTTACGCGTCTTCGGAATTGATCGGACACAACTGCCGCGTGCTCCAGCGCGATGCCGACGAGAGCGAAGCTCGGGCCAAGCTGCGCGCCTTTCTGGAAGACGACCTGTCTCCCAACGTGCGCACCCCGATCCTCAACTTCCGCAAGGACGGAACGCCTTTCGTCAACTTGCTTTACATGTCCCGGCTCCGATCACTGGCGGGTGAGACACGATATATCTTTGCGTCTCAGTTCGACGTGAGCCGGGCCCAGCCAGAGCGTCTTCAGGGTTATGACCGGGAACTGAGCCAGACGCTGACCCTGCTAAGCCCCGTTGCCGCAGAAAGCGGGATAATCGTCGAGGGCACCTTGACCACAATTGCCAATTCGGCCGCTATAATTGCACAGGCCAAACTGACCCTCGCCAACCTCGACGACAGTTCGATCCTTTGAGCGACGACAACAAACCTGATCATGTGGCGTTGCACTCTGAGGGCACGTCTCCGATAGCGGTACCGGTCGTAGGCATTGGTGCTTCGGCTGGAGGGCTTGAGGCGTTGCGTGAGATGCTGTCGGCCTCGCGCCGCCCCACTAACATGGCGTTCGTGATCGTCCAGCATCTCGATCCCAATTACGAAAGCATGCTCGCGCAGTTACTCGACCGGGCGTGCCCGCTCGATGTGTTGCAGTGTGAGGGTGGCGAATCCTTGTTGCCCGATCGGGTATATATCATCCCACCCGGTCGAGGGCTGGCGCTACAGGATGGCAGGCTGCAACTGACCGAGTTCGCCCAACCGCGCGGACTGCGTCGGCCGATCGACGACTTCTTTATCTCTTTGGCGTCAGACCAACAGGCGAATGCAGCCTGCGTCATCCTATCGGGAACCGGGGCCGATGGATCCACTGGCCTGCGCGCCATCAAGGAGCATGGCGGCGTCTGCGTCGTCCAGCAGCCTGAAACGGCGCGCTACGACGGCATGCCGGTCTCGGCGGTTGGCACGGGTCTGGTGGATTACGTCAAGCGCCCAGCAGACATCATCGACTGCCTTTCCGCATTCTTCGAACGTCGCAGCGTCGAGCCTCGCGAGCAGCAGGCTGAATTCGTCGCCGATCATGTCGATGACCTGTGTGGTACCCTGCGCTCGGCGGTGGGGCACGACTTCTCGGGCTACAAGCGCTCGACGCTCGTGCGGCGCGTGGAACGGCGGATGCACGTGCTCTCCATTGCGTCAGCGCGATCCTATCTGGACCGGGTACGCAGCGATCCTGCCGAATGCGAGGCGCTGTTTCGCGACCTCCTCATCAACGTAACGCGTTTCTTCCGTGATCCCGAGATGTTCGAGGCGCTGCGAACCAAAGTCATCCTCCCGCTCTTGCGCAACCGCGAGACCGACGAAGAAGTTCGCGTCTGGGTACCAGGCTGCTCCAGCGGCGAGGAAGCCTATACGCTGGCAATTTTGTTCGCAGATGCCGCACGCGAGAACGGGTTCGCCAACCCAGTACAGATTTTCGCGACCGACATTGACGAACAGATGCTGCAGATTGCCCGCGAGGGCAGCTATCCTGCTTCCGCGCTTGCCGACATTCCCAGCCCTTTGCGCGAACGATGGACGAACCCGCACGGCGAGCGCTTCTCTATCGCGAACCAGATCCGCGATCTCATTCGGTTTTCCAATCACAGCGTCGTCAAGGATCCGCCATTTTCGCGGATCGATCTAGTATCCTGCCGTAACCTTCTGATCTACTTCGATGACCGCCTTCAGCAGTCGGTCATGCCGATCCTGCATTACGCGATCCGGCCCGGCGGTTACCTGTTCCTTGGTCCGTCAGAGAGCATCGGCCGTTTCGATCATTTGTTCCCTCCCGTCGATCATCACGCCCGCATCTTTGAGCGGGGCGCTGGCAGCCCAAGCTATCCGATCGATCTTCCCGCCAGCGACCGAAATACCCAGCGGCAACGTCAGGTGTCGAGCCGGGCGGAGGGCGGGCGCAGGGCCGCAGAAAATGAGATCGCCATCCAGCGGCTGACGGAACTCTATGCACCGCCCTCAATGGTGTTGAACCAGGACGGCGCGGTACTGGCTGCGTACGGAAAGTTGAGCCGCTACTTCGACTTTCCTGTGACCCGTACCGGCGGCGCCAACGCCATTTCACTCGCGAAGCCTGGTCTTCGCGACGTGCTTGGGCCACTCGTGCGCCAGGCGCGTGACGGCAAGAAGCGCACCGTCGCGCGGGAAGTTGAGGTCAAGTCGGACTACGGCCTGCAGCCGATCGAAGCGGTTTGCGAGCCGCTGCCTGATGGCACCCTTCTGCTCGTGTTCCGCGACCGCGCGCCGTTCCGCCCCTTCGATGAGCATGATGCAGCAGAGATCGAGGACGGCGACGATCACATGGAGGCGCTGGAAGAGGAACTGCGCCTTACCCGCCACAAGCTGCGGACGGCGGTCGAGGAGCTGGAGACGGCAAACGAGGAACTGAAGAGTTCGAACGAAGAAATGATGTCGATGAACGAGGAGCTTCAGTCGACAAACGAGGAATTGTCCACCGTCAACGACGAGCTCAAGAGCAAGGTCGACCAGCTTACCGTCGCAAATTCTGACCTACGTAACTTCTTTGAATCTACCGATCTTGCCGTGATTGTTCTCGATCGCAACCTGCGCATCCGGAGCTTCACCGAGGCCGCAACCGGCATCTTTCCGCTGCGCCCCAGCGACCGGGGGCGCCTGCTCGCAGACGTCGCGACGCGGCTCGACGACAACGGCTATCTCGACGATGCGCTGCGGGTTGCCGAAACTGGCGAGGCTCTGCAGCGGCGGGTCCATACGCGCGAAGGGGGACGCACGCTGGCGCTGCGCGTGCTCCCCTATCGTACGCAGCATGGGGGAGTGGACGGCGCCACGCTGGTGCTAACCGATATCACCGTAGCGCTGCTTATGGAAAGCGATCTTGCTGCCGAGCGCGAGCGGCTCGATCTTGCGATCACGGCGGGAGGCATTGGCGTCTGGGAGTACTGCGAGAAAACCGATGAACTCATTCCCGATGGCACCAATCGCATTCAGTTGGGTTTACCGGTCAGAGGCGAAGTGACGGTGGCAGACGTGCTCTCGCGCATCCATAGCGAGGACCGCGCGGCGGTTGAGGAAGGCCTCCGCCGCACTGCATCGGGCGCCGAAGACTTCGCTGTGACGTTCCGCGTGCCCCAGCAGGACACGGACGGAGTTGTCTCCGACCGCTATCTCAAAAGCTTCGGGCGCACGATCGGAGGTTCGAACCCGCTGCGCATGGTGGGGGCCGCAATCGACATCACTGCCGAATACGCCCTTGCCGATGCGCGCGGCCTGATGCTGCGCGAAATGAACCACCGCGTCAAAAACCTCTTCGCGGTAGTCAGCGGCATGATCGCTGCGGCGAGCCGAACTCACAACGATGTCCAGAGCTTATCACTGGACCTGCGCGAGCGGATTTCAGCCCTTGGCAGCGCGCATTCGCTGGCTGCCCCGGCTGGCGAGCCGCGACCGATATCATTGAGAGACCTGATCGAAACGACCACGGCGCCTTACTCGGGTCAAGCAAATATCAAAATCGATGGCCCTGACGTCACGGTCGCGCGCACGGCCCTGTCCTCGCTCGCGCTGATCCTGCACGAATGGACAACCAATGCGGCAAAATATGGCGTGCTGGGCGCCCGAACCGGCAGCCTTTCGATCACATGGACGTTACGCGAGCGAACCATCTCGATGGAATGGATCGAAGCAGGCGAGAATGAGATCGACGTGACGGAAGGCAAGGGATTTGGGACGTTGCTTGTGGCCACGTCGGCCCGTCAGCTCGGCGCGAGTATCGAGCGCACCGTGGAAAGCGGCAAACTGGTGCAGCGGATGGAATTGCCTGGCTCGGTGATTGCCGGATGACGTGCGCTGTCCTGATTGTTGAAGACGAACTGTTCGTGGCGCTTGATCTGGAAGACACAGTCGAAGCGCTTGGATACTCCGTTGCAGGTACATGCGGAACGCTTGCGGGAACTTTGGCCGCGATCGAGCGGCAACTTCCCACGTGTGCCATTCTCGATGTCCGCTTACCGGATGGCGAGGTGTTTCCTGCCGCCGACGTGCTCAGGGATGCTGGTGTTCCGCTGATCTTCCATTCCGGCCATGCTGACGAAACTCAGCTGAAGACTCGCTATCCCGACGCCCAGGTCTATTCAAAGCCCTGTTCCCCCAGCCGCCTGCGCGAAGCCCTGCTGCGCGCGGCAGCGTGATGATCTTCAGGCTCTATCGGGCGCGGCTCTAAAAGACGTTTCCGTTCTGTGCATGAGCATCGCGCATTACGCGTACAAGGTCGTCAAGCGAATAGGGCTTTTGTAGCAGGGGAAACCCATGCCGCATATCGTCGGCGAGCACGTGGCTGTATCCGCTGGTGAGTACCACTGTCAGGCCAGGCCAGCGTGCACGGATGCGTCGACATAACTCCACCCCATCCATACCGGGCATTACGACGTCGGAGAACACGATGTCGATCTCTTCGTGTTCGGTTTCGAGCACGGCTAGCGCCTCGCGCGCGTTTCCGGCACGCCGTGCCGTGAAGCCCAGGTCAGCCAGCAACTGCGCAGCGAAGTCCCCTACCTGCTGATTGTCTTCGACGATAAGGATTTCCGCATCTGTGACGATGGCAGATCCCCGCAATTCCGGGCAGGTGTCTTCGATTTTTGCCTTCGATCGGGGTAGATATAGGCTGAAGGTTGTTCCGAGGTCGATTTCGCTGGTGACCGCGATCTCGCCGCCCGACTGCTTGGTGAACCCATAAACCTGGCTCAGGCCGAGGCCGGTGCCCTTGCCGACTTCCTTCGTCGTGAAGAATGGTTCGAACACACGGTCGATGTGTTCCTGCGGCATCCCCGATCCGATATCCGTAACCGAGACCTTCACGAAATCGCCTTGCGCCGCTGCATGACCGCGGCGGGCCGGGACCGACCGTGCGGTGTCCACGCAGATGGTGATCCGACCCTCACCGCTCATTGCATCGCGTGCATTCACCGCCATATTCACCAGCGCCGTCTCGAACTGGCTGGCATCCACTTCGACAAAAGTGGGATCACACAAAGAAAGGACATCAATGTCGATGCGCGAGCCGACCACGGTGCGCAGCATCTCCGAGATGCTGGCCACCTTTTCAGCGGGGTCGAAAACTTCCGGCCGCAAGGGCTGACGGCGGGCAAATGCGAGCAGCTGGCTGGTGAGCTTGGCCGCCCTGCCGGCTGTCTCCGAGATAGCGTCGATGTACTTGCGCTGCTTTTCGAGCGGCAACTCCCGCCGTGACAGCAGTTCTGCTGACGAGCGAATGATCGTGAGGAGGTTGTTGAAATCGTGCGCGACCCCGCCGGTCAGCTGGCCGATCGCCTCCATTTTCTGCAGCTGCCTGATCTGGTCCTCGGAAGCCATGAGTTCTCGAGATCTTTCCTCAACCCGGATCTCAAGGGTTTCGTTGAGCTGGCGAAGAGCCTCTTCCGCAATCGTGCGGTCGAGCAAATCCGCGGCCTGTCGCGCGAGAATGTCCAGCATCCGCAAATCGCGCTCGCTGGGTTCATGCGGCTGCGCCCAGTGCGTGGAGATCATGCCAAGGAGCTTGCCGCTACGCGAAATGAGGGGCGTGGTCTGAGCCGAGCGAATTCCGGCCTGCCGAAATGCGACCAGATCCTGGGTGCCTGCGATATCGGCCCATTCTTCGAAATCAGGGACGATTGCGCGTTGGCCGAACTTCAGAGCGAGGGTGCAACTGCTGTATGCGGCAGGCTTGACCCATTTCCAGAATTCGATGGCGTGCTCGGGTAAGCCGCGATGAGCGAGCAACTGCAGTTCGCCGCCATGGCCTGACGGATCTCCGGCAGGGCATAGGAGTTGCATTGTGCCAAACTGAGATCCCGCGATCGCGACCGCAGCCTCGACAATCTTACCGTAAAGTTCGAAGCGGTCCTGTTCACCGATCAATGTGACGCTGATCTGATGGAGCAGCTCGATATCGGATAGGTCTTCCTCTGCTCGCCCGGATATCAGCTCGTTGGTCTGGATCGCCAGATTGCTTTTTGCCGACATCACGAACTTGCCCCCACAGCTTTGCTATCCCACTGCATCAAGGTGCAATACGCGCAAAGGGCTTACTGAGTTCCTAGGTCACACATCTATTACATCCGGTCTTCGGCGCAATGCTGCAGGCAAAATACGCGGCGATAGCATTGCGGCCTTCCTGCCGTCGGTAGAGTCAGGAAGTGGCGCGGTGTCGTGCGGCGCGCCTGTGGGGCTTGCCAGACGGTCCGTTTCCACTCCCTGCTCATCGAACCGGACATGCAGATCTCCCGCATCCGGCTCTCGGAC
>NZ_JBYNTR010000027.1:0-7608 GCF_057784955.1 Novosphingobium sp. BAM6
CGTTGACGGTCGGAGGCCGAAACGGTGAAGCTGATGCCATCGCGCATCCTGCGAGACTGGCACGCCTGCAAGCCGCTGGGAATCCCCAACCGGACTCTTTCGTTCCGGTCAATCCACTAGGTGAGCCGAACATCTCGACCGATTGGGCTGCACCTGCGAAAACCCGCCTTGTGATGTGCGATGCGGCGCGCGATCCTAAATCTTACAAATTCCCTGGTGTGCAAGTTGTCGAGGAAGAAAATGGCTGGTTGTTCCGGCGTATGGAACTGTCCGCACAGTTTGGTTTTTCGGATGAACGGATTCATGATCTTGTCCGAGAACTCAACGGCCGATTGGCCCGCAACGGTACACGGTTGATCATTCTGCTGACGCCACCTCGAATGGTGTTGGCGAAAAAGCACCTTGCATTTCTTCCTGACGGGCAGAGTAAGGCTGGGCAAGTCGAGCAACGATATAGAGTTATGCTTGCCCAATTAAGGGCTGATGGTGCACTTGTTCCCGATATCCTTGGTGAGGCTGACCACAGCGGGACTCCTCGTGATAAACTTACGGATCCGGGTGATATCCATTGGACGCCAATGGGGGCTCTGATGGCAGCGAGGGCGATCGCACGCATCGTAAGGGCAGACTCTCGCGTGCTGCAAGCAAGCACGGCCTCCTATCATTTTTCACGCAGCGGCCCTCCCGTCATTCTTGAAGGGCTGACCCGGTCGGTGAACGACATTTGCGGTTCACATATCCCTTACCCACAGGTGCAAAGCTATGATGTACCTCAGCGAGTGGGGGCAAGCCAGTCGTTACTAGGCAAGGACAACGCATTATCCTTGGTCGTCTTGGGCACGAGTTTTTCTGCGCTGGACCATCGGTACAATTTTTCTGGCTTTCTGGGGCAGGCAACAGGGCTGGACGTGACCAATCTGTCGGTAATTGGCGGCGGAGTGGACGAGGCTTTGGGGCAGTACCTTTCTTCCGGTGCTCTGGAGAAAGACAAGCCCGCTTACATAATCTGGGAGTTTACGCCCACAGATTTACCGCGGGATACGAGTATTGCGGTTTTGCGCGGATTGACAGGTCGGGCCTGCTCGAACGGCGTAAGCTCAACTGTTTCTTTTGACCCCGGGGAAAGCACGGTGTTCGGCGGGGCGCAGCTTCAGAAGGTGTCGGCTGGCGCAGCAACGATGTCGCTTAGTAGCGATAACGCTGCGCTCAAGAAGTTCACCATTCGCACCCGCGGATTTGACGGCAGCGCGCAAAGCTTTGACTTCGATTTTGAGCGATCAGCCAGTCCGCCGCGTGATTTCAAGGTCAGATTGCCTACATTGTCAGGCATTGAAGCGATTACCATTCAGCCGGCAACGATGATTGTAGGCAAAATCAAGGCCAGTTTATGTAATTCTACGACCTGAGGGGGCATCTTTCATATGCGTTACCATTTTTGGCCCGCCGCAAGCTTTGCGGCGCTCAGTGTGGTGCCTGTTGCTCACGTGCATGCACAAGCGGTCGCAAGTCTGTGTGTCGTACCAAAGGCTGGCAGTGGGAGCAGTCGTGTCGGGAAACCGGTGCTACTGACTTCCAAAGATCCGCTACAGCGCCGCTTGCAAGCGGCCGATGTCTTACGGGCGCAGGGGCAGGATGCTGCAGCGGAGGCAGCCTATCGTGCATTGGCGCATGTACCCGAGGAGCGGAAGCAAGTGGCTCGTCGGGCGCGCCTCAGGCTCGCGCAGTACGCGCTGGCGCGCTCTGATTACGACGAGGCTGATGTCCTGGTTCGTTCCAGCATGGCACCCGGAAGCAGTAAGGCAATTCGTCAGCAGGCCTCATATATCTTGCGCCGTACAGAATACGAACGAAGCCGAGATGCGGCGTCCGCAGCGATGAAGGTTGTAGACGATAGGCGCAGAGAAGGGGCGCCGCTTGCAAGTCTCTTGGCAGGCTATTCTCGGCTGGTTGAATTACCCTGTCCTTATCCACCCGACTTTCGGGTACGTGCGCATGAACGCCTTTCCGAAGTGATGGCGGCATCGGGGGATTACCCTATGGCTCATCGAGAGCTTGGTCTCGCGGAGCAGGCCATCCCGGAAGGCCTTTCGGATGGAGGAGCGGGGCTGAAGCAAAGATTGGTTCAGGATCGTGCCAATCTGAGGGTGGATGAACTCGTTGCGCGCGCAGACAGTCTGGCTGTGACCGATCCGGTGCCAGCAAAGGTTCTCTATGCAGATTTTCTGGCGTCTCCGGGGATGCCGTCTCCTTCATCGAACAAGCTGATGCGGGTGCATCTCAAGCTTGCGGATCTGGAGGCGGACACTGGAAACTTCGCGGTAGCGCGTGCCCAGGTGGACGCAGCCTTATCCTTGCTTGCATTTGATGACGAGCAGGGGCGTCAAGGGCTGGTTCAGCAGCGAATAGATATAGATGCTCTGGAAATGTATGCCGGTTCGGATGCTGCGCGATTAAGTGACTCTACGGAGCAGCGTGCTTTCCTGAGCCGTATTCTGGCCATGGCCCCGCCACCATCGCCTTCGCTAGTTCTTCGCGTCCATTTACGATTGGCCGATAGTCTCGCAAGGGATCATCAATTTGTCGAGGCGCGCCGTGAGCTTGATGTGGCGGCAAAGGCGTTCTCATCCGATCCGGTGGCTACAGCGCGGATCGCGACGGCAAGAGAAGATATTGCGCAACGCGAAGTCGATGTGCGGGCAGGCGATCGCCTCGATGCTCTGCGCATTTCCAGAGGATCGTCGCCTCATTATGCCATCGCAGGTATGCGCGATTTGCAGCACGTGAGGCCGCCTGTTTCGCCGAAAGTCCAGGATAATGTGCGGTTGACGTTGGCGGACACGCTCCGGCGTGAGGGGTACTACGACGATGCGCGATCGCTTCTTGCATCACCAGCGGCCGCGCCGGATGATGGTGGTATCACCCGCCGAGCGGCAAGCCTTCAGGCCCAGCTGGATGCTGATACGCCTGCGCAGACGCTGCATGGCCGTATCTCGATCGGCACTTACTACGACACCAATGCGCCGACTCTTGTTAGTGAATTGCGGACGGACCAGAATGACACTGGATATCCAATTGACCGGAAATTCGACGATGGTGTTCTCGAATTGCGGGGCCATCTGACGCATACGGCAAGATTGAACAGCCATTACGACTATTGGCGAACCGATTTTGATGCGGCGCGCACAGTTCAGTTTGATCTCACCAACCTTGATAGGACCATGGCAGGCGTCGCTACGGGGCCCGTGTTCAATCTGCCGGATGAGCGCCTGCTGCTGTCGGTGGCGGGACGGTTCAATTGGGAGCAGCGAGGTGGGAATTTTCTGCGTGATTATTACGGGCTCGACGTAGGCATGGAACGCAAGTTTTCCGATACCGTGACCGGGCAAGTAGATCTAAGCGCGCTACACAACAATGATACGCGAACTGGTCTGGATGGGAATTACTATGACATCGCTGTAGGAGCCGCGATTGGAGTTGGCGGTCATTCGCGGCTCATCCCCGAGGTCGGTTTCCAGGTCCGTAATCTGGATGACAACGCTTATGATTCAAAAAGGTATTCCATTCGCTTAGGATACGATGGGCGATGGGGCGCGCCGGATCTGGAATACGGGTTTGCGATAAGGCCGCGGATGCAGTGGATCGAGTACGACGAACCGCGTGAAACCGGTGAACGTCATGATACCAAGTTTGATATCTCCGTGCAGACGTTTGCCAGATTCGACCAGAAGTATCGAGTGACGCTGGAGTATCGCCATATCAATACCAATTCGAACATGGCGGGAAGCGACAGGCTGCCGGATGATCGGGTTGGAGTGTCGCTCGCATACGAGTTTTGACGCGTTGGCGGTGCTATGCAGCCTTCAGAGATGAGACTAGAGAGATCGGCATGACTGAAATCGAAGCAATAGCACCCACCGTCGCCGACATTATGGAACAGAGCGGCGTAGCGTTCGGAACCAGCGGTGCGCGCGGTCTTGTCTCAGCGATGACGGACCGGGTTTGCTATGCCTATACGCAAGGTTTTCTGTCCTATCTGACGGAACTCGGTGAGTTTACGGCAGGGAAGAGTGTCGCCCTCGCCGGCGATTTACGCCCTTCCACCCCTCGTATTCTGGCGGCCTGTGCCGCCGCGATCATTGACGCTGGCGGTGTGCCGGTATTCTGTGGCTTTGTGCCGACGCCGGCTATGGCGCTGTATGCTCTGGATCAGCGGATCGCATCGTTGATGGTGACGGGCAGCCATATCCCGGCGGACCGCAACGGCATCAAATTCTACCGATCTATCGGTGAAGTGTTGAAGTCCGATGAGGGGGGTATGAAGCGGCAGTCGGTCAATTTTCCGGCGGGGCGGTTCGATCACGATTGTATGCTGTCGCTTCCGTCTGACTTGCCCGAGCCCGTCGATGTTCTCGAAGCTTATGTGGCGCGTTACCGTGAGTTCTTCGGTAAAGACGCGTTGCAGGGGCGCCAAATTGGTGTCTATCAGCACTCTGCGGTGGGCCGTGACGTGCTCGTTTGGATTTTCGAAGAACTGGGCGCGCGGGTTACGCCGCTTGGCCGTGCGGAAACGTTCGTGCCTGTCGATACCGAGGCGGTTCGTCCTGAGGATAAGGTGCTGGCTGCGCAGTGGGCTGAAGGACAGGGATTCGATGCCATTGCTTCTACCGATGGCGATTCCGACCGCCCGCTGCTTGCCGACGAGAACGGCATATGGTTGCGCGGTGATGTGCTGGGTATCTTGTGCGCGCTGCAATTGAAGGCCGAAACGGTGGTCACGCCTGTATCCAGCAACACGGCGTTGGAGCGTTCAGGGCAATTCCTCAGATGCGAGCGCACGAAGATTGGATCACCTTATGTGATCGCGGAAATGCAGAATGCGGGGAATGTCGAGGCGGGAATGGTATGCGGTTATGAAGCCAACGGAGGCTTCTTGCTGCAGACTGCAGTTCGAGCCGGAGGGAAGGTGCTGACTGCACTGCCGACGCGCGATGCGGTTCTACCGATCGTTGCCGCTCTGGTGGCTGCAAGGGGCGCAACACTGAGCGAACTGGTGGGAACGCTTCCCCTTCGTGTGACGTATTCGGACCGGATCGAGAACGTGGCGCCATCCAGAAGTCAGGCCTTGTTTTCCCGGCTTCT
This sequence comes from Novosphingobium sp. BAM6, assembly GCF_057784955.1. Classification (NCBI taxonomy): domain Bacteria; kingdom Pseudomonadati; phylum Pseudomonadota; class Alphaproteobacteria; order Sphingomonadales; family Sphingomonadaceae; genus Novosphingobium; species Novosphingobium sp. BAM6. The sequence goes on from NZ_JBYNTR010000027.1 coordinate 5,140, forward strand.
GGATGGGGAGAGCGATTTGGAGAGATTGGCGGCGATTGATGGTATTTTCTCTGATTTCGCGGGGCGCGCGACAGAGATCGACTTGACCGATGGGCTGCGTGCCTCATTCGCATCAGGAGGCATTATACATTTGCGGGCATCGGGTAACGCGCCGGAGCTTCGCTGCTATACTGAAGCTGATACGGAAGAAGAGGCCGTCCGTTTGAACGGATTGACGCTTGAGGTGCTGCATACCTTGTTGGGATGACGTCATCCTGTCGCGGTTACAGAAATGGCCCTGCCCGGATATGCATGCCAAGCCTCTGGGATGCTGACATATTATACCTTGGCAATGTCCAGGGGCTTTGTGTTCAGAGTGTCAAATTGGTTGCTGTAATAAATAACTGCGGGCGGTGAGAGATCTCACTGCCCGCAGCCCGGGGGTAATTGATCAGAGCATGTAGAAGTCCGAAGCGGTCAGGTGCTGACCAGGCTGTACCGTGGCGAACAGGACGGCGCTGTGGCTGCCGTTGCCGTCATCATCATAGTAGACCTTGCCTTGGGCTTGGTCGTAGATGATCCGATCGGAGGCATCGTGTGCTGCTGTGCCCGCATAGAAGGCGTCAGCCTGAAGTGCGCCTGCAGGCCCGGCCTTGGCGAAGATCGCCGTGGACAGGTAGAACTTGTCCTTGTCCGCGCTGGAAAAGTCCGTGACGGTGTCTACGTTGTTCTTCCCATCGAGCGCTGTATCGAAAATGAAGCGATCACGCCCTGCGCCGCCGGTCAGGATATCGTTACCAGTGCCGCCGCGAAGATTGTCCGAGCCGTCGCCGCCATCGAGTGTATCGTTGCCGCCTTCGCCGTATAGTTGGTCGTCACCTGCACCGCCGTTTATGTTGTTGGCTGCATCGTTTCCTTTGAGTGAGTTGTTCAAGGCATTGCCGGATACGTCGATTGCTTTGTCGCCGCGAAGATCGGCGTCCTCAACATTGTCGAACAGGTGAAGCGATACAGTGCTGACGATCTGGTCGCGTCCGGCGTTGACCTGTTCGATCACCTGAGCGTTAACGTCAGTGATGTAGTAACGATCATCGCCACCGAAGCCTTCCAGAATATCCGCGCCGCCGCGCCCCAGCATGGCGTCGTCGTGGGAAGTGCCGAGCAGGTGTTCGGCATCAGTTGTTCCGTAGATGTTGATGGTGCCGGTCGCGGCCATATCTGTCTGGGTGGTCAAGCTGGCGAGTTGCGAACTGGAGGCCAGGTTGTCATTGAGGACTAGGCCGTTCAGGCCGCTACCGGCGCTGTGGCCGAAATCCAGCCCATAGTAAGACACTACGCCGTCGCCGGTCCCCTGGGTCTCGTTGACGCCGAGGTAGACCCCGGCCTTGAAATAGAGTGTGTCACTCTGCCAGACTTTGTTGACGTTGATGCTTGAGGTGTAAAGTGTGTCATCGGCATATATGCCAACAGTCATGTGATCACTCTTGGCAGTGATCACATAGGAAAATTTTTCGCCTAGTGATACCGAAGGACGATTCCCGTCTGCATCGGTGAAGTCATAGCGCAGTTCGGTGTTCTTGGTGCCGGCAAGGTCATTCTTATAATAGACTGTACCATTGTCCCAGTAGAGGCGGATTAGCTCATCCGACGCGCCGTGGATTTGCGCCACGACCATTTTCCCGGCCTGTCCGTTCTTCAATGTAGGAGCCTCGTCTACCGAGAGCGTACCAGTCATGGTGCCGCCCTGCTTGAGGGTCCAGGCGGCGCGATCTGAACCGGTGCTTTCGCGCAGTTCGGAGCGGGCGTACTTTGTGCCCTTTGAAACGGCACCATCTACAGAAGCGGTGAAGGTCATGGCCCCGTCGGAACCCGAATAGAACCACTTTGATTGGTAGCCTGTGAGGGTCTTGAGCTCGCCGGCAGTGCCGGAGGTGCCACCGGCGTTGTCGACTGGCAGAGTTATGTACCATTTGCTCAGGTTGAAGAGTTCACTGTTAGTCGTCATTTTGCGTCCCCGTATTCGTTTGCATACCAGCAGAATGAAGGGACCTTGCTTTCGCCAAGCTTTTTTTATGGTTCGGTGTTTATCCCTATCCAGGGTGACCTTCCATTTTCGAGCAAGATCAGGTCGCAGGCCCAATTGCTGATGTGGGGCGGCAAAAATCTTGTGTTGGAGGCTATGCGTGTGATCCCATCCAGTTTTGATGGCGCGGGGGGCAGCATGAGTTGAAGATGGCGCGGGTTGGATTTCTGGGGGAATGGCTAGGGAGGCGCCACTAAGGTGCATCCAAATCCGATGCGATCGCGAAGTTCATTTGGAGTGCTGTGGGGAATTGCGTTGCGTCGAGGACAGGCAGGTGCCTCTATCTTCTAGTGGATTGACCGGAACGAAAGAGTCCGGTTGGGGATTCCCAGCGGCTTGCAGGCGTGCCAGTCTCGCAGGATGCGCGATGGCATCAGCTTCACCGTTTCGGCCTCCGACCGTCAACG
>NZ_JBYNTR010000028.1:0-6302 GCF_057784955.1 Novosphingobium sp. BAM6
GGAAAACAGCCCTTCGCTCCGGTAATCGCCGCCCCGCATCTCAAATCCTTCAACCTCAGTTGAAGGCGTCTGAATCACCTCAAGCGGCTCGAGGAAAGAGCCTTTTTCCGCAACCTGTTAAGGTCTGTCTGCAAGTGAACTTGGGCCTGAAACTCAGGCGCGGCGAGGCTTTGCGGATCATTGCCAAGATTCTTGGCGCAAGCGGTAATCTGGCGTGGGGCGACGAAGACATCGTTTTGCTTCCGACTTGCGTCACACCCGAGGATTTGACCGCGCTGCTGGATCAGCTGGTGCGCCATCTGCGCGACATTGCATTCCGGCCACTCACGCCAAGACAACTGCGCGACGTTCTCCAGATTTCAAATGTCGAACGATTGCGCTGGACGAAGTCGGGCCAGTTGATCCGTAGTGGAACTGCCGTGATTAAAAGAGGCCAGTTGATCGCTGTCCCTACCTATTGCATTCAAGGCGTTGAGAAAATTTTGGCGGAACCGAACATTTTGGATAGGTGGAGAAACGAGATATATTCATGATAATTGTGCAAAATCATCAGGATAATAAATTATTTAATGAACTCGGATTTTATATGACGCACTAATAATTGATTATCATATTCTATACAATCGAAAGTTTTTCAGCCCTTTGTGCAATAGCACCAAAAGCCTGCCAGTGGCGAATGACCGCTTCCAAGTGCGACAACCTAGGGGCTGAATGGCTTGAATGGGCGCAGAGCAGCCCCCAGAACACGCAGTGCGATTTCGCTAAGCGCTGATGCCTGCGCCGGGAGACGGAACGGGGTCCGGGGCGATGGCCCCGGAATCAGGCTTTGCCCCTAATCACTCCCGCAATCCTCACTCGCCCTTGCCGTGATCGCCTCGCCCGAAGTCGGGGCGGCTGTCGTCCTGGCCTTCCTGGATGATCGAGCGGCGGATGTCGCGGGTGCGGGCGAAGTGGTCGAAAAGCTGGTCGCCGTCGCCCACGCGGATCGCGCGCTGGAGGGCGGTGAGGTCTTCGGTGAAGCGCTGGAGCATCGTCAGCACGGCTTCGCGGTTGGTCAGGAACACGTCGCGCCACATCGTCGGGTCGGAGGCGGCGATGCGGGTGAAGTCGCGGAAGCCTCCGGCCGAATACTTGATGACTTCGCTCTGCGTCACGTCTTCCAGATCGGACGCGGTGCCGACGATGGTATAGGCGATCAGGTGCGGCAGGTGGCTGGTGACGGCGAGTACGAGATCGTGATGCTCGGGGCTCATCCGCTCGACATTGGCGCCGAGCGCTTCCCAGAACTCGACCAGCGCGGAGAGCTTGAGGAGGTCGGTCTGTTCGGGCGGGGTGACGATGCACCAGCGGTTGCGGAACAGCGCTGCAAAGCCCGCGTCCGGCCCGGAGTTTTCGGTGCCCGCGACCGGGTGTGCCGGGATCACCAGATGGTCGGGCAGCGCCGCGCCCAGTTCGCGCGCGATCAGCTGCTTGGACGAGCCGACGTCGCTCACCAGCGCATCGGGGGCGATGGCATCGCGCAACGGCGCTGCGACCGTGCCCATGGCGCCCGGCGGCACGCAGAAGATCACCAGATCGGCGCCGGAGACGGCTTCCGCCGCGGTCTCGAACACCTGCTGGACAAGGCCGCGCTCGGCGGCGCGGGCGCGGGTATCGGCGCTGATGTCATGCCCGGTCACGCGCATGTCGGGCAGGGCTTCCTGCACCGCAAGGCCGATCGAGCCGCCCTGCAGGCCAAGGCCGATGATCGCGACGTGACGGAAAGCCATCGGTGCCGCCTCAGCCCTGCTGTTCGGCCATGCGCGTGAGCGCGTCGGCGATGGCGTCCATGTCGTGCGTCTTGCCGATGGTGATGCGCAGTGCCTGCGGCAGGCCCTGACCCGGCAGCCAGCGCACGATGTACCCGGCATCGGCCAGCCCTTCGAGCGCGGCCTCGGCGGTCAGCCTGCCCTCGAACAGCACCAGCACGAAGTTCGCCTGGCTCGGCAGCGGGCGCAGGCCGTGGTTGCCGAGCGCGGTGAGGCGTTCGACGAAGCGGGCGCGCTCGTCGCGGTTGTGGACGCGGGCGGCCTCGATGAAGCCGTCGTCGCCCAGTGCCGCCAGCGCCATCGCCTGCCCGGTGGCCGAGACGTTGAAGGGGCCGCGAATGCGGTTGAGCGTGTCGATCAGCCCCGGCGCGCCGGTGGCCCAGCCGATCCGCTCGCCGGCAAGGCCGAAGATCTTGGAGAAGGTGCGCGTCACCAGCACGTTGTCGTGCGCGGCGGCGAGCGCGAAGGCACCGTCCTCGTCCTCTGCCGCGACATATTCGCCGTAGGCCTGATCGATCACCAGCACCACGTCGGTAGGCAGCGCGGCGTGCAGGCGGGCGATCTCGCCCCTGGGCAGGTACGAGCCGGTGGGGTTGTTCGGGTTGGCGACGAAGACGACGCGGGTCTTTTCGGTGACGAGCGCCAGCAGCGCGTCGATATCGGTGCCGTAGTCGAGATCGGGTGCCACCACCGGCGTCGCCCCGCAGCGGCGCGCGGCGATGTCATAGACCGCAAAGCCGTAGCGCACGTAGATCACCTCGTCGCCCGGCCCGGCATAGCCCTGCGCGATGATGTGCAGGATCTCGTCCGAGCCGGTGCCCATCACCACGCGCGCGGCATCGAGGTCGTGCTTGTGCGCGATCGCAGTGCGCAGCGCGGTGCTGTCCGGGTCCGGGTAGAGCGCCGGGGCCTGCGCACGCGCGGCGAGCGCGGCAGCGCTGGTGCCGAGCGGGTTCTCGTTGGCCGAGAGCTTGATCAGCGGCTGGCCGTCCTTGCCCTTGGACTTGCCCGGCACATAGGCATGGATCGCCTCGATCCACGGCTTGGGAGCAGGTGCGGTGCGGGCTGCGGGCTTGGCGTTCACGGTCTCGGTCATAGCGCGGCGGGGCTTACCGCAGGCGCCGCGCAAATGACAGCGCGAGATGCACGAGGGTGCAATAGCGCTGCTTTGTCGCCTGAAAGTTGACTTGCCAGGAAAGTTGACTTGAACGCGTGGCAGGCCCACTTGGCGTGCCATCATGGCTACGGCTCCCTTCATCGATTCCAGTCAGTTTCTGGACCTCGCCCAGCCGCTCGTCCTCGATGGCGGGCAGAGCCTGCCCGGCGTGCGCATCGCCTACGAAACCCAGGGGACGCTGAACGCGGCCAAGGACAACGCGATCTTCATCTGTCATGCGCTGACGGGCGATCATCACGTCGTCTCGCACCACCCCAAGACTGGCAAGCCCGGCTGGTGGGTCCGCATGGTCGGCCCCGGCAGGCCGATCGACACCGACCGCTTCTTCGTGATCTGCGCCAATGTGATCGGATCGTGCATGGGCTCGACCGGCCCCGCCAGCCTTGCGCCCGACGGGCAGCCGTGGGGCATGCGCTTCCCGGTGATCACCATCCGCGACATGGTGCGCGGCCATATCGCCCTGCTCGATGCGCTGGGGATCGACAGCCTGCACGCGCTCGTCGGCGGCTCGATGGGCGGGATGCAGGCGCTGAGCCTTGCCGCCAACTTTCCCGAGCGCGCCCGCGCGGTGCTGGTGCTCGCCTCCACCGCGCGCCACTCGGCGCAGAACATCGCCTTCCACGAAGTGGGCCGACAGGCGATCATGGCCGATCCCGAATGGCGCGAGGGCGACTATTATGCGCATGGAAAGGGGCCGGAGAAGGGCCTCTCCGTGGCGCGCATGGCCGCGCATATCACGTATCTGTCGGAAGCGGGCCTCACCGCCAAGTTCGGCCGCCGGTTGCAGGACCGCGACGAGAAGACCTTCGGGTTCGACGCCGATTTCCAGATCGAATCGTACCTGCGCTATCAGGGGCTGGCCTTCACCGACCGCTTCGATGCCAACTCGTACCTCTACATCACCCGCGCGATGGACTACTTCGACCTTGCCGAAGAGCACGGCGGCCTGCTCGCGAATGCCTTCGCGAAATCGAAGGCGCGCTTCTGCCTCGTCAGCTTCGATACCGACTGGCTCTATCCCACCGCCGAATCGCGCAGCGTCGTGCAGGCGCTGAACGCTGCGGGCCTGCCCGCCAGCTTCGTCGAGCTGTCCGCGCCTTACGGCCACGATTCCTTCCTTCTCGACGTGCCCGCGCTCGACCGCGTGGTGCAGGGGTTCATCGCATGATCGCGCTTTCCGACGACATAGTTCTGGCCGACGATAAGGCCCGCCTCGATGTCGAGCGGGTCCACGGCTGGCTGGCCTCCAGCTACTGGACGCCGGGGATTGCCCGCGCGCAGGTGGACAAACAGATCGCCAATTCCCACTGCCTCGGCGCCTATCATCCGGAGCTGGGGCAAGTCGGCTTCGCGCGCATGATCTCCGACAAGGCGAGCTTCGCGTGGCTGGCTGACGTCTTCGTAGACGAGCGCGCGCGGGGGGCAGGCGTGGGCCGCCGCATGGTCCAGTGGTTCGTCGAGAACCCGGACTACGCCACCGTGCGCCGCTTTGCGCTCGTCACCGCCGATGCCCATGGCGTCTACGAGGGTGTGGGCTTCCACACCCCCATCCGGCCCGAGCGCTATATGGAGCGCCTGTCCGACGCCTTCGCCGCCGAACTCAAGGCCTTGAAATGACCGCTGCCGAGACCGCTCACCTGCGCCCCGACCTTGCGGTGATCGCCGCCAATGTCGCGCGCGGCAGCAGCGTTCTGGACGTCGGCTGCGGCGACGGTACGCTGATGGCGGCGCTGCGCGACCGGCTGGCGTGCGACACGCGCGGCATGGACGTCGACCCGGCGAACGTCGGCGCGTGCGTCGCGCGCGGGCTCTCCGCGATCCAGGGCGATGCCGATCAAGACCTGTCTTTCTATCCCGACAAGTCGGTCGATTACGCGATCCTCTCGCAGACCCTGCAGACGACGATGCGCCCCGATCTGGTGCTCGACCAGCTGCTGCGCATCGGTCGCCGCGCCTTCGTGAGCTTCCCCAACTTCGCCCACTGGCGCGTGCGCCTCTCGTTGCTGTGGGGCGGTCGTATGCCGGTGACACGCCTGCTGCCCGTCGCCTGGTATGAGACGCCCAACATCCACCACCTGACCGTCGACGATTTCCGCGCCCTCCTGAAAGAGCGCGGCATCACCGTCGAAGGCCGCTGGTTCCTCTCGGGCGACACGAAATGCAGCGCGGCGGCGGCAAACTTCCGCGCCGAACACGCGGTGTTCCTGCTGTCGCGGTGAGGGTGGCTTTGCGCCCTTGGCGGCCATAGAACAGCAGATTTGACGGCCCTGACAACGGCCAGTCCCCTATCTCATGGCCATTGGCCAATTGGTCGCTCGAGGCTACCAATATGCGAATGGCCATTCAAAACCTCTCCGACGCGCTTATTACCGCAGGGGTGTCCTTTCACGAGGCTACCGTGACGGATTTTATCCGCGAAGGCGTGGATATCAGGCTGCGGTGTGAAGGTATGACGTCTTCCAAGCAGCCAACCAGCTTCACGATCTTGTTCGAAGGTGTATCTTCTATCGCGATCGATGGAAACAACTCCGCTGGCCCAATATACTCCGCCTTACCACGCCGTAAAAGACGGCGAACGCAGCATTTTTTCTTCTTAATCACGTTTCGGACAATATCGTGGCCAACTAAACGACCAAACGGATATTTGACGCTGTGACCGATGAAGGTTCGCCGAACACGGAATTATACGCCAGCTTCATGAGTGAGGCCAAAATCCGATTAGTCGCGGTGCATCGCATTCTTCAGTCGCTACGACCAAGCGCAAATCCTCCATACGAAGCCTTCGTTGATGCGGAATCGTGCATTTTGCAGCTTCGATTTCTATGTGAACTTGTTGCTCTTGCCAGCTTGGCTGCTCACAGCGGAGTTGGTTTGAACAGCAGCTTGCTGAAGGGCTATCATGCCGGAAACATATTCCGCGATTTGACGCGGTTGAATGTTCATTGCTTTCCGAAGTCGGTGGACCCGTTTGTAATCGGCCCAGAATTGCGCCTCAGCGTCAGATCGGATTCATTAGATAAGAACGGATTGGAGAAGATATATAATTCGTGTGGCGAATTATTGCATCGCGGCGCGCTGAAGAAGGCTCTTGGAGGACAGGTGCGTAACTACGACATGTCTACGGTCAACCGTTGGGCGAAACAGATAAATGATCTTCTTCAATATCATACGATTGCGATTCTAGAACACGGCTACATTCTAGTGGATTGACCGGAACGAAAGAGTCCGGTTGGGGATTCCCAGCGGCTTGCAGGCGTGCCAGTCTCGCAGGATGCGCGATGGCATCAGCTTCACCGTTTCGGCCTCCGACCGTCAAC
>NZ_JBYNTR010000003.1:0-303129 GCF_057784955.1 Novosphingobium sp. BAM6
ACCGGTTCATCCGCGAATACAACGCCGACAACCCCAAGCCTTTCATCTGGAAGGCTAATCCGGACGACATTATCGCCGCTCGAAATCGCGGGTTCCAAACGTTGGAGTCAATCCACTAGCCTGTCTTTAGCCTCTCTTTGCCCCTTTCTATCCTGTTTCAGCCTCGAACTCGCGGAACGGGGCTCGCAGTCCGACGTTTCCGTTGAAAACCCGCAGAAAACGGAGGGTTCTCATGCCACGCGGAGACAAGTCGAGCTATACCGACAAGCAGAAGCGCAAGGCGGCGCATATCGCGGACAGCTATGAAGCGCACGGCGTTGCGCACGAAGAGGCAGAAGCGCGAGCCTGGGCGACCGTGAACAAGGATTCAGGCGGCGGCAACAAATCCGGCTCAGGGCGCGGCCATCCCGAAAGTCATGCCTCCGCCCGGCGTGGCGGTCAGCGCAGCGGCGCCACCCAGAGCCATGCAAGTCGTTCGCAAGCCGCGAAAAAAGGCTGGGAAACGCGTCGAAAGCACGCAAACTGATAAGCGGTTAAAGGGTGGTCATAAGGCGGGCCAGCACAGCCTCGATCTCGCTCTGGGGAAGGGCATTTTCGGGATCGCGCAACAGTATGGCGCGCATCACTCCGGCAAAGGCATGGGCCCGGACGAAAGCCTCAGCCTCGCTGATCTGCGGAACCGGCAGATCGGGGTGCGCGAGCATCGCGATTACCTGCTCGACCAGCGGCGAAGCGCCTGATGTTTTCGATGCAAGGGAATGTTCTATAATGATTTTATGAACGCGGCGACGCTCACCGTAGCTGGCTGTCACGGCGCGGATGATCCGTAGCGCTCTTGCTTCCGGTTGCTGCGGCGCCGGGTCGGACAGCGCGCCCATGACCCGCTTACCCAGTGCTTCCCGCTCGCGTTCGGCCAGGGCATCGAGCACCGCGCCCTTGTCCGGAAAATACTGGTAGAGCGTACCGATGCTCACCCCCGCCTTGCGCGCGATGGCATTGGTGGTCAGCGTTCCCGTACCCCCGTCGTCGAGCAGGAGCATCGCGGCCTCCAATATGAGTTCGACCTTGCTGCGGGCACGTTCCTGCTTTGGGACGCGCTTTTTACCATGCTGATTAATCGGCATTTTCCCCAGTTGCATTGCTCTCTTCGAACGCGAGTTTCATAATGTGAGTATTACTCATATATTTGCATCTGTCGAGCGCGACCGGATCGGGAGCGCATGGGACGGCACGGACGGAAAGGATTTGAGCATGGTCATGACAACGGCAGCGTCATCGTTCGATTTGCGCCCCCGCAAGGACTGGGGAAGTGCTTTTGCCGCCGTTCGCAAGCTCATGCGCGATGCCAACGATACCGCGCAGGTTTTCCGCATCATGCGTGCGCTCAACGCCGGGACGGCGAAGAAAGGGTACGAGCGACTGTTGCAAACCGAAAATGGGGGCATCATTGCTTATCAGCGTGTAGAACTGGCCGAGCGCTTCGCCGATCCGGCCTTCCGGACCAGCTTCGTGCCGGGAAGTTTGGGCGCGGCCTATGCCGACTTTCTGCGGGAAACCGGCTATTCCGCGCAAGGGCTGGCCGATATCAGCAGACAGGACGATGCTGGACGCGACGCCATGCATCCCTACGCCTGGTTCGGCAGACGAACCCGTGATGTCCATGATATCTGGCACATCCTGACTGGTTATCGAGCCGATGAACCCGCCGGAGAAGCCTGCCTCGTTGCCTTCTCCTACGCCCAGACCGGCGGGCTGGGCTGGGCCGTGATCGCGCTTGCCAGCGCGCTCAAGGCTGCCCGCACGCCCGGCGGTAGGCCTGCGGTTCGCGCGATCTGGGAAGGCTATCGCCATGGCAAACGAGCCGTCTGGCTGCTGGGCGAAGATTACGAGGCGCTGCTTGCCGAGCCGCTGGAGGCAGTGCGTGATCGCCTCGGCATCCGGCCCGCGAACGCCTATAAAGCTTTCAGAGCAGGCCCGACATTAGCCTGTTGAACTGTTTACCGGGATAATCTCACGCATTTAAATGGATAAAGACACAGGGCATTTCGAGAGGGCAATAATTTCGTCCTCTCTTGAAAGGAGTTATCCATGCGTGTCTTTCTGACCGGCGCGACCGGCTTCATCGGTTCGCGCATCGTTCCCGAACTGATTGCTGCAGGGCACGAGGTGATTGGCCTGACGCGTTCCGACACCGGCGAGGTGCAACTGCGCGAAGCCGGGGCCACTCCCCATCGCGGTACGCTGGAACAACCCGAAACCGTTGCAGCCGGGGCCGCCATGGCCGATGCCGTCATCCACACTGCCTTCGATCATGACTTTTCCCGGTTTGTCGAGAACTGCCAGAAGGACGCAGCCGTCATCCATGCCATGGGCAATGTGCTGGCAGGAACGGACAAGCCGCTTATTATCACCTCGGGCACCGGCATGGGGGGGACAAAACCGGGCCAACCCTCACGCGAGGACGTGGTGGACTGGGACCATCCCAATCCGCGCTCTGCCTCGGAGCGGGCCGGAATGGAACTGGCCGACAAGGGCGTTTCGGTGGCAGTCGTGCGCTTGCCGCAAGTCCACGATACCGAGAGACAGGGGCTGATCTCGCCGCTGCTGGCGATCGCCGTCGACAAGGGCGTGTCCGGTTACGTCGGTGAGGGGGCGAACCGCTGGCCAGCCGCGCCTGTCGCTGATGTGGCCAAGCTCTATCGCCTTGCGCTGGAACATCATCAGGCAGGCGCGCGCTGGCACGCCGTTGCAGAGGAGGGTGTCAGCGCCAAAGCCATCGCCGAAGTGCTGGCCGAGGGGCTGGAAATTCCTGCCGTTTCGATCGCCGCCGAGGACGCCCCGGCACACTTTGGATGGATGGGCATGTTTGCGGGCCTCGACATGCCGGCCTCCAGTGTCTGGACTCGCGATGTGCTGGGCTGGCGGCCTTCCGGCCCCGATCTGCTCACCGATCTTCGCGCGATGGACTATGTCCGCTGGCGGGAGGCGGCACGCGTCTGACCGCTGGAAAGACGGTTGCACAGCCCGCGACCGCGAGGTCGAGGGCCGTGTGCCGGGGGTTTTGAGCTGTTTCAGGCCGTAATCGTGTGCAGTGCGGCGACGAGGTGATCGATTTCCCCGATCCGTGTGAACACGGCGGGGGTAACGCGCACGCAGGCGCCGTTGGCCACCCATCGCGATGGACCGTGAAGATGCCGAAGCGGTCGAGCGATTGCTTTGCGAGTGCCTGCCTGTCGGCAATCGAGATCTTGCCACGCAGGCGAAATGAAGTGATCGCGCAAGTGAGGCGCGGGTCGTGTAGTCGCGTGAGGGTTTCTTGCAGAAGATCTTCTGCTTCTTCGCGCGATCGGCACACAGACGCGCAGCAGCGCGGAAGCAGACCTCATTCAGTAAGATTTCTTCCGCGAACCGGCGATCTATCGGACGAATGAGGGACACGGTGCGGCCCGGTTGTTCAAGGATCGATGCTGGCCGCTAAATTGCGAGCGTTGCGGCTCCGTGGCTCTGGCGTGAATTGGCAGGTGATGCGGAAAAATGGGGCGGTTTTCCCATGCGTCATACCTGCGTCATGCGTGTGCTCTTCGGAAGCAGATCCAGACCTCTTGCCCGCCGCTTCAGGAGTATCGTCATGTCGAACATCCCTTGCACGTTGCTTTGGCGCGGCGCGCTCGCTGCGCTACTGCTGGGTGGCGTGGGCTCGACAGAGCCCGCCAGGGCAGGGGAACCGCAAGGCACATCGTCATGTGATCTTGTAGCGCAGGATGCCACCGCTGCAGGCGAAGGGTGTGGCCGGCTGTGGATGGACCATAATCTGAAGATGAACGACGTGATGACCGTCGGTACGCACAACAGCTACAAGCAGGCGATCCCGTCTGCCGACTATGCGATTTTCGCCAAACTCGCCCCCAAAACCGCACAGGAACTGGATTATGCTCACAAGTCGCTGACCGCTCAGTTGAATGCCGGAGCCCGCCAGTTAGAGATCGATGTGGTCTATGATCCCCAAGGCGGACGCTATGCCCACCCGATGATCGCGCAGCGCACCGGCACGTCCCTCGATCCGGAGTGGACAAGACTGATGACCCAGCCGGGGTTCAAGGTGCTCCATGTCCCGGATCTCGACTTCCGTTCCAGCTGTATGACCTTCAAGCGCTGCCTTGGCGAGCTCAAGGTGTGGTCGAAGGCGCATCCGGACCATGCTCCCGTTATGATCCTAGTCAATGCAAAGGATGGGGCCGCGGTGCCTGGCGGGGTGTCGTTGCTTCCCTTCGATGCAAAGGCATTCGATGCCTTCGACGCCGAGATCCGCAGCGAACTGCCAGCCTCGATGCTCGTTACGCCTGATGATGTGCAGGGGCGATACCCCACATTGCGGGCCGCCGTCATGGCAGACAATTGGCCGACACTCGGCAAGGCGCGAGGCCGTTTTTATTTCGTGCTGGATGAACACGAAGCCAAGGTCGCGATGTATCGGGGGGATAGAAAGTCGCTGGAAGGCCGGGTGGCCTTCGTCAATACCGACGAGACTTCTTCTGCTGCCGCATATCTGACTCTCAATAATCCGATCACCGATGCCGCTCGTATCGTTGCCGACGTCAAGATGGGTTTCATTGTCCGGACGCGTGCCGATGACAGCACCTGGGAGGCCCGCAGCGATGATGTGGTGCGCCGCTCGATATCGCTGGCCAGCGGCGCGCAAGCGGTGTCGACCGACTATATGTGGCCGGACCCGCGTTTTGCCGGCAGGTATTCTGTGCGCTTGGCAGACCATGCCGCGGCGCTGTGCAATCGCCTGCGCACGGGCAATCGTTGTGCCGGCCTGCCGGTGGAAACGGTGAGCGTTGCGGATGCCGCTGCCGCCGAATTGGCACCTCTGATTTCACCATCTCCACGTTGAAAGATGGATTGTCGTGCTATCGTCACGGCAAGGAAAGATCATTGCCTCGGGCGCGCAATGGAAATTTCATCCCCGGCTCGTAAGCCCGGAGTGGGCCATGGGTATGGGGGAAAGATCGTGAAATCAGAGTTCTACATCGTTGCCTTGATGAGTTGTACAGCCTTGGCTGGGTTGCCTGACGTGGCGCAGGCCGAGGTCGGCAGAACAGCTGTGACAGGCGATGTGGACGATGCGTCGACTGATCCGGGCAAAACGGCCGATCAGGATGCGAATACGATCGTCGTCACTACCCAGAAAATCGCCCAGCGAGCCATCGATGTTCCGCTGACTCTTTCGGTGGAAAATGGCGAGCGAATGCAGGCGCTTGGCATTACCGATATTGGCCAGCTTTCGGCGTTTGTCCCGGGCCTCAACGTACAGATCCAGAGCGCGAACAATCCGGGTTTCGTGATCCGCGGCATCACCTCTGACAGTGGTTCGTCACAAGAGTCTCCGCGAGTTACCGTATACTACAACGGCGTAGATATCTCCCGTTCGCGCGGCGCCTATCAGGGGCTTTACGATATGGATCGCGTGGAAGTGGTGAAAGGGCCGCAGGCGACCCTGTTCGGCACGGCCTCGACTATCGGTGCCATCAGCCTGGTTTCTGCCAAGCCTAAGCCCGGAACATCTGCGGAAATGACCGCCGGTTACGGCAACTACAACGCGTGGAAAGTGCAGGGCTATGTGAATGCCGGCAACGATGTGATCGCTGCGCGCCTGGCCGGGCAGTGGCTCAAGCGCGATGGCTATGTGAAGAATCTGGCTCCGGATCAGGACGACCTTTACGGCCAGAACCAGTTCGGCCTGCGCGGTTCTTTGCGATACACGCCCAGCAGTGACCTGACCGTCGATCTGGTTTTGACGTATGATCGCCAGCGAAACAGCGGCACACCATTCCTCAGCAAATCGCTTGGCTCCACTTCCATCGACGGCATCTATGGAGCGGCTGATCTGGGTGGCTCACCGACATCGGCCGAGGATCTCGGGCTGAACAAGCTGGGGCTGCACCGACACGTATGGGATGGCAACCTGACGTTGAACTGGAGCCTCGGCGGCGGATGGACCTTTACTACGGTCAATGGCTATCGCCGCTTCAATGCGCTTGAGGTTTTCGACGCCGATGGCTCTGCCGCGCCCTATCTGGAATTCGCCGAGCACGCGAAGGGTTGGGAAGCCAGTCATGAGGGACGTTTTTCCTATTCCAGTGCGCATTTGCGGGCCTCGCTGGGTTGGAATTATTTTATCGATGACAGTTACCAGAAGGTGCCGTTTTCGACAGAAGAAGGCACTTTCTATGCCTGCAGCGTAATTGGTGCTTCCGCTTGCGTCGCGCCGGACAATACGGTGATCGGCACGGCCTATACCGCAGCACTGACAGGTGGATTGCTGACATCTCTGCCATACGCCGGTTATTACGAGAACAAGGGACGCAATCAGAGCTTCTCCGTGTTCGGGGACGCGACCTGGATCGCCACGCCTAAGCTGGAACTGATTGCAGGCGTTCGCGTGCTCTACGAAAAGCGCCGCTCCGGCTATATTGCCGACATCCCGAATTCGACCCTTTATCTTCTGCAGGGCATCGAGGCTCCGTTGATACCAGGCCTCTACGACACCGATGGCGAGACGTATTATGCTCAGCGCTCCTATTGGGCTGCGCTTCCGCGTTTCAATGCACTGTATCGCCTGAGCGACGATGTAAACCTCTACGCGACGATTTCGGAGGGCCGTCGCTCGCCTGTCGTCGATCTGACCGCAGGAACCGATGGCACCTCCAGCATCCCTGTGCTTTCGATCGTTCCTGCCGAAAAGGTGTGGAATTATGAAGTCGGAATCAAGGCACGCGCGGGCATATTCTCTGGTTCGCTGGGGCTGTATTATGATGATTACAGCAACTTTCAGGTCAGTATTTTCGATGCTGAAAGTGGCGCAACCGTTACGAAAAGCGCGGGTTCAGCAAAAAACCTGGGTGTCGAAGGCGAATTGGAAGCGCAGATCAAGCCGTGGCTGAAAGCCTTTGGCAACTTCGGCTACATCTCGGGCGGGATCGACAATGATGCGAGTAACGGGGTCTATGCAGGCGACCGCTTCCGGCTGCAGCCCAAATGGCAATGGTCGGCAGGCTTGCTGCTCGATGCGCCGCTCAACCAGCAGGTAAATCTGTTTATCACCCCGACAATTACATATCGCTCCAAGATCTACTTCGAGATGCCCAATAGTGCGGCAATCAGTCAGGATCCTGTAACTTTGATCAACTTACGCGCTGGTCTTCGTTTTGGCGGCGGTCGTTTCGAAGTTGCAGGATGGGCCAAGAACCTTACCGATAAACGGTACCTCCTTGATGCAGGCAATACCGGCGGTTCGTTCGGATATCCCACCTTCATCCCGGCTGAGCCGCGCACCTATGGGATCGAATTTACCGCACGCTATTGATTCCCGATACTATAATTCAGGACGACAGGCTCATGACGATCGCTTTGGACCGCCGTCTGCTGTTGCAGGCTGGAACCTTCGGCCTGGCCGCGATGTCGTTGCCGGGTATCGCACAGGCGATGACCGCGCGCGGCTTTACGCATGGTATCGCCAGCGGTGAGCCAACGGGATCGTCGGTGTTGTTGTGGACCCGTTATGTGGGCTCGGGGGAGACGAGACTGCATTGCGAGGTCGCGCGCGACGAGACGTTCACGCAAATCGTAGGGGGCGGCATCGCCGTGGCATCGCCAGAGCATGATAACTGCGCCAAGGTGACGGTCGATGGCCTGGCGCCGAATGCGTGGTATTTCTATCGTTTTGTCGCCCCAAATGGCGCGAAGAGCGAAGTCGGGCGCGCGCGCACCTTGCCGATCGGCGATGTAGAGCGTTTCGGGCTTGGGCTGTTCTCTTGCGCGAATATGCCGTTCGGCTGGTTCAACGCCTATGGCCATGCTGCGGCGCGCGACGACCTTGATCTCATCATCCACGTTGGAGACTATTTCTACGAGTACAAGATCGGTGAATATCCCGAGCACCCCCTGGCGAAGCGCCTTCCAGAGCCAGCCAATGAAACCGTAACGCTGGCGGATTATCGTTTGCGTTATGCCAGTTACCGTCTCGATCCTGATCTTCGCAAGCTGCATGCCCGCTTCCCGATGATCGCCCAGTGGGACGATCACGAGTTCGCCAACGATGCCTGGGCAAACGGGGCAGAGAACCACCAGAGCGAGAGGGAAGGCACCTGGAGCGTGCGCAAGGCCGCAGCCGAGCGGGTCTATCGCGAATGGATGCCGGTGTCCGATGCGCTTTATGACAGCTTTCAGATCGGTTCGCTGGCGACGATCTTCCGGCCGGAAACGCGGGTATCCTCGCGCATGAAGCAGCTCGATTTTGGATCGGCACTGGCTGGGCATATGTCTAGTCCGGAAGAGATCGGCAAGGCGCTGATCGCCTTTCGTGACGGGGCATGGTCGGATCCCTCGCGCACGCTGATGGGCGCCCGGCAGGAAGCCTGGCTCTACAAGGGCTTTGCAGATTCGGTGAAGCAGGGCACGCGCTGGCAGGTTCTGGCGCAGCAGGTAGTGATGGGGTCGGTCAAGGCGCCAGGTGAACTGGCCGGGCTGGGGAGTATGGTGAGCGATCCCAAGGTTGCGCAACAACTGGCCGTTGTCGCTGCAGCGGCCAAGGTCGGCCTGCCGTTCAACATGGATTCCTGGGATGGCTACCCCGCAGCACGAGACCGTCTGTTACGCGCCGCGCGTGAAGCCGAGACCAACCTTATTGTACTCTCTGGTGATAGCCACAATGCCTGGGGCCAGAATTTGAGTGTCGATGGCCGCCCTGTTGGCGTCGAGTTCGCGGGGCATTCTGTGACGTCGCCGGGCTTCGAGGATTACCTGAGCGTAGTGCCGCCCAAGACCATGGCGGCCTCGCTCCGCCGCGCCAATCCGGGGCTGATTTTCAGTGATACTAGCCGTCGCGGTTATGTCTCATTGGATCTGGCACCCGAAGCGGTGACCGGTCGCTTCCATTTCATGTCGACCATCTCCGCGCGCACTCTGGCCGGGGTGGATACTAGCGCGTTTACCGTAAAACACGATGCGAGGGTTCTGATGTCGGCCTGATTGTGGGAATAGTGTGAGGTATTTATTTAATTTAACTGATATTCATTCAGTAATGTATTTATGTAATCAAAATGTAATAAATAATTCTCGGAATTTTCATAAAAAAGTTCTGTCCCCGATCACGTTGCGATCGTCTCTCCCCTCGCGATGGGACGGCCAACGTGATCTGCGCCGTCCGGTTCGCAAACAGGATCGGGGACTTTTTCACAATGTTGACCAAGCGCAGCCTTTGGCTGATTTCGACCGCGCTCGCGATGGGTGCGCAGCCGGCTTTCGCACAGAGTGCTTCAGACGATAGCGGCGCCGGTGCCACGCCCGATGTTTCGGCAGACAGCGCTAGTGCGCCTGCACCGCAGGCAGACGGCATCGCTGCGACAGGCAACGACGGATCGGCCATTGTCGTTACCGGTTTTCGCAGCAGCCTGAAGCTTGCGCGTGACGTCAAGCGCAATGCCACGATCATCCAGGATTCGATCGTTGCCAGCGATATCGCCGCGTTCCCTTCGCTCAATCTGGCCGAAGCGCTCCAGCGCCTGCCGGGTATCGCGATCAATCGTGAAGCGGGCGAGGGGCGCCGCATCAGCCTGCGCGGGCTTGGTCCCGACTTCACCCGCGTGCAGTTGAACGGCATGGAAGTGCTGGGCAACGTCGACAGTCCGCAGGACAGCCGCGGACAGGCCTCGCGCGATCGCGCCTTCGATTTCAACATCTTCGCGGCTGAACTGTTCAACCGGGTGGATGTGAAGAAGTCCTACTCGGCGGACCAGTCCGAAGGCGGTCTTGCCGGTACGGTTGGGCTCTATACGGCGCGTCCGTTCGACTATGCGGGCACCAAGATCGCACTGTCCGGACAGCTTGGTACCAATAGCCTTACCAAGGATGCGCAGCCGCGCGTGACGGCGCTGTTCTCGAAGAACTGGGGCAATTTCGGGTTCCTTGTCTCGGCAGCCTACAGCCATCGTAAGACCCGCGAAACGGGCGTGGATACCTATCGCTGGCGCACCAACAATGCCACCGGCTCGGACATTTCCAGCCTGACGCAGGAAGAGCAGGACAAGATCAATTCCGGCACGCTGCTGTTCGCTCGCGGCAACCGTGAATCGGTATGGGACAGCACGCAGGACCGTTTCGGCCTGACGTCCTCGGTACAGTGGAACCCGTCCGACAGCGTGCACCTGACCCTTGATGGCCTGTACGGCACCTTCAAGAACGACCGTTTCGAAACACACCTCGCCTCGCGCGGCGGCGGCGGTTCGACATGGCTGGGCGGTGGCCAGACTTTTGCGGGCGTGACCTATCCGAACTCGACGATCAACGCGATCCAGTGGAACGACAACAACGAGGTGACGTACCTCGACATGTCGGGCGCGCAGACGGCCACCGAAACGCGCATCCAGCACACCAAGAACACCTTCAAGCAGCTCGTGCTGAGTGGCGATGCGGATATCCTGCCGGGCCTGACTGCCACTTTCCTCGGCGGCATCGAGCGCTCCAGCTACGACATGCCGATGGACGACCATTTCTACCTAGAAGGATACGGCGATGTCGTTTCCGATTACACCGGCGGCACGTATTCGCTCGTCAACACCTACAAGTGGGATACCGGCGATCCGGCAAACTGGCATGCCCACGAGATCGATCTGAACGAGACCTATCAGGATACCGCGTTTGACAATATCCAGGGCTCGCTGAAGTACGATCTTTCGCCGGACGACCACCTGAGCGCCGGTGCGGAATGGCGCCGTTTCGAAAACTCGGGCTACAAGCGCACGTACAACGATGCGCTGCTCAGCCAGTTCAAGGCCGGCACCGTTAGCTCCGACATCAGCGATTACGCGCAGACCTATACCGGCTATTCCGGTCAGGACTGGGTGATCGTGGACTATGGCAAGGCGCTGAAGGATCTGGGCGTCGATCGCGAAAGCTACCTCGCCGGCACCGAAAACAGCATCTATGCGGTGGAAGAGCGCACGGCGGCGGGCTGGGTCCAGTATGAATGGAACCACCAATTGGGGGGTATAGGTTTCCGTGGCAATGTCGGTGGTCGTTATTACCATACCAGCATCGGCTCCACCGGTTTCGGCACGGTATCCGGTGCCGACACGGCGATCTCGGTTTCGTCGAGCTATTCGGGCTTCTTGCCCGCAGCCAACCTTATTTTTGAACTGACGCCGAACCTGCAGGTTCGCGCGGCCGCCGCCCGCAACATCAACCGTCCCTCGCTTTCGGCGCTGGCGGTGAATGGCACGGTTTCGGTAGGCGACAACAACGAGATTTCGGTCTCGGTCGGAAACCCGGACCTGAAGCCCTACAAGTCGACCGACCTCGACCTTTCGGTCGAATATTACTTCGGTAAGGTCGGCTCGATCACCGGTGGTCTGTTCTACAAGACACTGGACGGTTTCATCGCCACGAAGACCGTCAATAACGTGGCGTGGAGCGAGACCGGCCTGTCCACCTCGCTGCTCTCGGGCGTGACGGCGGACACCACAGTCACCAGCTTCTCGCGCCCGATCAATCTGGGCAAGACCGACCTGTGGGGTCTGGAGTTCGCCGCGCAGAGCGATTTCACGTTCCTGCCGGCGCCGTTCGATCACTTCGGCGGCATCGTGAACTTCACGTATGTGGATTCGAAGTACGATTACTCGACCGTCTACACAGGCGGTGCGAACACCACGCTGGAAGGCCTGAGCCACATCAACGCCAACGCGACCCTGTACTATCAGGACGCGAAGTTCGATGCGCGCGTTTCGGCGAACTACCGTTCCAGCTACGTCTACAGCGCTTCGCCGGTCACCAGCACGTTGGGTCTTGATCAGGATCTGTCGGGGTATGCAGCGACCGTCTATGTCGACATGTCGGCACATTACAAGATCCTGCCGCATGTCACGGTTACGCTCGACGGTGTGAACCTGACCAATCAGGCAGAAAAGCAGTACTCGGACAGCACCAAGCGTCTCTACGTCATTACGCGCAGTGGTCGAACCGTCATGGGCGGCGTGCGCTTCGAGTTCTGATAGCGGCTGCCTTCTGCCTGGAGGCGAAGGGGAGGAGAGCGATGTACGCTCTCCTCCCGTGCGACGTTGGAACAGGGGCTGCACCGCGATTTCATGGCAGTCACGCAATCGTCACATGCTCTTGATAGCGCGCCCGCCAAGGGGGCGTTCAGGTGCCAGGGTTCCATCTTGTCCGATCGGTCGCCAACGCTCCTGTGGGGCTGTGGATCGGGTGTGCCTGTGTGGGTTTTGCCACGGCGAGCCCGGCTCTGGCCGAGGCGCGAAAAGGCGCGGAACTAGAGATCGATCCAGGGCCGCTGGTAGATGTGGTGCGCGTCATTTCTCATCAGACCGGTGTACAGATCGTGACCTCCGTAAGCCCGCAGTTGCGAACCCGCGTGCGCCTGCGCGGCCGTGCCGACGCAGAAACGGCGCTGAGACGGATATCACGCGGACTGCCGATACGCGTTGTGCGGCTCGACAGCGGCTTCGTTGTGACCCAGGCGAGCGCTCCACAGGCATATGTACCGACGGCAGCGCGGGAGCCGATGCCTACCGAAGTGCTGGAGGGCCCCATCGTCGTCACCGGCTATCGGCAGAGCCTGCGCGAGGCACTGGCCCGCAAGCGCTCCGCTTCAGGCATTCGCGATGTGACGCGGGCTGAGGACATCGCGGAGTTTCCCGATCGCAACGCTGCCGATGCACTGCAGCGCTTGCCGGGCGTAGCGATCAGTCGCGACAATGGCGAAGGACGGCAGGTTTCGCTGCGCGGTCTTGGCCCGCTGTTTACGCGTACCACACTCAACGGAATCGAAACTCTGGCGACGACGGCCTCGGGTTTTGACAGCCGTGGTTCCGCGAGCCGACAGCGCCGCTTCGACTATTCGATTTTCGATGCCGGGCTGTTTTCGCAGGTGGACGTCGTAAAGACCTGGGAGGCGAACCGGGACGCGGGCGGTGTCGGCGGAACGGTGGCGCTGCAAACGCTGCGTCCGTTCGATCAGCCGGGGAATGTCACACTGGTTTCGTTGCAGGAGCGGGCAGGCGCCAACTCGCTGGGCGCTTTGCCACAGGTGACGGCGGAAATCTCGCGGCGCAGTGCCGAATGGGGCGTGCTGCTTGCAGGTTCCTGGAGCCGCAACCGGGTGACAGAATACGGCTATCGTAACTGGGACTGGATGCCGGTGACTTTTGGTGCGGCCAACATCGGTGCCGATGTCTCTGACGACCTGCGCGGGCGGTTAACCGGGGCTTCCGGCGATCCTCTGTATATGGCGCGGGCGCAGACATACTCCACCTGGACCAACCGGTTCGAGCGCCTGAATATTGTCGCCTCAGTCGAGCACAAGGCGGACAACGGGTTCGCCTTTACGCTCGATGGTGTGCATGCGCGACTTTCCAACGCCCGTAACGAATATTCGCTGGCTGCTGCCGGTACGAACGGCCTGACGGGCGACGTCACCGGCACGCAAGTGATCGAGGCGCTGACCGTTTCCGGAAATACGATCACCGGTGCCCGCATGTCTGGCGTCGATATGCGGACCGAGCACAAGGTTACGCGCGACCATACGAACTACAACGAAGTGGTTGCGGCAATGACGCTGCCACTAGGGGCGCGAGCCCGGATCGTGGCGCGGGCCGGCTATTCGATCTCGGACTTCGAGGAGCCTGTCGCCGATAAAGTGTTCCTTGAATCCGTTGGACAGGAAATGAGTTATTCCGCAACGGGTTCGGCGCCTCGCAACAGCTACGGCTTTGACACGGCTGATCCGTCGAACTGGGCTCTCATGCGGGCCGATACGCGCGAGGATTCCATCGTTAACCGCAATTTGACCGCAAAGGTCGAACTGGTCCGCGATCTGGGGAAGCAATTGACGCTGCGCGCTGGCGCAATCTATCGCCGCTTTGCCAACGATGGCTGGGAACGCCGGGTCCAGATCGATTACGCAGATACCGATAAGGCATCGCTGGGCATTGCAGATGTGTTCTCGGGACGGACTTACACACCTTATGTCGTAGGCGACGTCGATGCCACATTCGCTGCCACCAGCCAGAACCGGGATTTGACATCAGCCGACGACATGCCCGGAACCGACTATCGCATTCGCGAAAATACCTATGTCGGTTTTGCGCTGTTAGGCTGGACTGGTGCTCTGGGCGATCGCCCTTTGACCGTGCGGCTGGGCCTTCAGTATCAGCGCACCGCCATCGTCTCGACGGGCACTGCGAGCGATTCCCTCAGTCTGTTCGACGTTTCCAATCACACCCGGCATGCGACATGGTTGCCCTCGTTCGATGGACGATGGGACATGTGGCATGATCTCGTCTTGCGCCTTGCCGCGAGCCGGAACGTGAACATGCCCGATGTCGGCGATCTTCGGGCTGCCGCAACGATCGATTCCACACCGTTCGGCGGCACGATTACCACGGGCAATCCCAAACTTCGGCCATTTACCTCGGATGCGCTGGATCTGGCGGTCGAGCGCTATTTCGGGCGCGACGGTTACATATCGCTGGGTGTGTTCTTCAAGCGGCTAGATTCCTTCATTACTTCAGAAACGCAAGTGATGCGCTATGACGATACCGGGTATCCGCTGGCGTTTCTCTATGCTGGCCTCACTGGCAGCACGATCTATAACGTTGTCCGCCCAATCAATGGGTCGGGCGCGACGATTGTCGGCGTTGAGGCCGCCTTCCAGCATGATCTGCACTTTCTCCCTGCGCCGCTGGATCGGTTCGGCGTGCAGGCAAACCTGACTTACGCTGATGGTTCCACCGATGTCATTTATGATAGCAAAGCGATCGAGTTGCCGCTGGTCGATCTTTCGCGTTGGTCGGGCAATGCGACGCTCTACTACAGCGCTCAGCGCTGGGATGCGCGGCTGGCAGCCGCATATCGCGGGGTCTACCGTGTCGACGTTGGCGACAACGGCAATATCGGTGACTGGATCAAGGCCAGCGTGACGCTTGATTTCGCGGCGCATGCCAGCGTCGGCCCCGGCCTTCAGATGATGGTCGAACTACGCAACATCACCGATACCCCCGTCGTTCAGTACACCGACCGTTACGCGAAACGGCTGCTGGTCGATACGCGTAGCGGACGCACCGTTGCGGCAGGCCTGCGGTACAGGTTCTGATCGCTATGGGCTTTTCTTTTCCCAAATACCGGCCTGCTGTCCCCGAAACCTTTACCGTTTCCTCTCCGGTTGGGGCAGGTCGCGCAGCGGTTCAGATCGTGGCATCCCTTGGTCGGCTGCGGGGTTATGTCCGTCGCCGATCACGGGATGTACAGGAGGCGGAGGACATTGTGCAGGAGACACTTGCCAGAGTGATCGCGCAGGAAGAACGGCAAGTTATCGAACAACCGCTGGCATATGCCTTTCGTGTGGCGGATTCGGTCATGATCGCGCAAGCCCGCGAACGATCACGTATCCGACACCGCGAGATGGACGATCATACCGATTTCGCGCCGCTCGATATTCCCTGCACGCTGCCCCTGGCCGACGAAGTGCTGGATTATCGAGAGCGGCTGGTTCGTTTCGAGGCCGCTCTTTCAACATTGACGGAGCAGCGTCGTGCGGTGTTCCGTCAACGCCATCTGGAAGGGCGATCACGGCAGGAAATCGCCGAGACGATGGGAATATCCCTCGAAGCGGTCAAGAAGCACCTCGTGCGCGCCATGGCGGATATGACACGGGCGCTGGGCGATGATCTCGAAGACTATACCAGGGAGCAGATCATAAGCGGCAGGCGTGATGAGGTGAGGGGAGAATCGTCTCATGGATGAACGGATGGATCACGATCGGATCATCGATGAGGCGGCTGACTGGGCGGATCGCATGCACGAACTCGATGGCACCGAGCATGGCGAACTGGCGACCTGGTTGGCGGGCGATCCGCGATGCGGGCCTGCCCTCGACAAGATGCTGCGCTTATTGGGTGATCCGGCGCTGATAGAGGCCCTGGGCGTATATCAGCCTGCGCCAAGCGCGACGCTTGCACCCATGCGGGAAAGCTCGCCACGGCGGCTCGGCACGCCATCGGCGCGAAAGGGGCTGTCGCGCCGCCAGGCGCTCGCGGCGGGGCTGGGAGCCGTGTTGGCAGTGCCGGTCGGATGGGCAGCGCTGCGGGACAGGTCCATAGACAATGCAGATCCATCGCCTGCCGCGCGGCTGCGCTTTGCATCGGCCATCGGTCAGCATCGGAAGGTCAGCCTGCCGGATGGTTCGATGCTGCTGCTCGATGCAGGATCTGAAGCAACGGTCGATTTCTCAGGCCTTACGCGCCGGATTGCACTTGATGAAGGTGCTGCGCGCTTCGATGTCTACCACGATCCTTCACGTCCTTTTGAGGTACACGTCCCCAATGCACGTATAACTGTGCTGGGGACGCGCTTCAGCGTGGAGCGGCTGGCTCATGCTGCCGAACTCAGGGTTTTCGAGGGGGCGGTGCGGTTCGATCCCGAGCACGCGCCCGCTATGACTGTCCATGCGGGGCAATGGGCCCTCCTCGCGGACGAAAAGCTGACGGTGGGGAAGGGCGTGGGGGCTCGGGCGGACTGGCAGGATGATTGGCTTGATGCCCAGCAGATGCCGCTGGGTTTCGCGCTGCAACGGCTTAACCGATATAGCCGGACGCCGATCCGTCTCGATACACCGGAACTCGCAGATGCCCGGTTCAGCGGGCGCTTCCGGCTTGATGATCCCCAAGGTACTTTGACCTTGATAGGCGCTCTGTTCGGTCTCGAAGCGGTCCATCGCGATGGCGTGATCCATCTCGGGAAGGCATAGCGCAGCCGGAAGAAGTCTCGCGCGTTTCCATTGCCTTGCAACTTTCGAGAGCGCTTCATCATGCTGACCTCCATGCTCCTGCCCGGCACCGATTTCGGAGGACTGTGGATCGACCTGTGCGAACCCGACGACGTGGAAGTGCGCCGCGTCGAAGCGCGTTACGGCATCACCATTCCGGCGCTGTCGGCCCTGCGGGAGATCGAATCCTCGAGCCGTTTGCATTCGGACGGTGAGACCGTGACGATGACCGCGCCGATCTTTGCCCGAGGGGCCGATGTGGGAAAGAGCGAGCACTGGGAGACCGCTCCTGCCGGTTTCATCCTGACGCCTGAAGTGTTGGTGACAGTGCGCTATACCCGTTTGGACACTTTCGATGCGGCGGTAAAACGGATGCAGGACGAACAGGATCTCACGCCGCGAATGGTTCTGGTGCTGTTGCTCGAAGAGATTGTCGATCGCGCGGCGGACCAGATCGAGAACGTGTCGGAAATGGCAGCGTCGATTTCGCGTACGATCTTCTATACCGATCTGGAGCACCGGGGGCTGGACCCTGAAACGGCGATCCTGCGGCGCACCATTATCAAGCTGGGTCGGGCCGCAGATCGTTCGTCACGGGTGCGCTACATGTTCCTTTCCGTCGGACGAATGGCAAGTTTCGTGGAGGAGCATTGCAAGGCACATGGCGATGATCGCACACAGGCCCGTTTCCGCTCGATTGCCCACGATATCGCTTCTCTCGATGAGTTCGAGACCAGTCTCTCGGGGCGCGTTCAATTTCTGCTCGACGCCGCAACCAGCCTGATCGGGATCGAGCAAAACAGTGTCGTTAAAGTGCTGACGGTCGCCTCGGTGATCGGCGTGCCCCCGGTCTTGGTGGTAGGCATATACGGCATGAATTTCAAGGTTATGCCCGAACTGGCATGGCCGTGGGGCTATCCTTTTGCGCTTGCGCTATGCGTGCTGTCCGGGGTTCTGCCATGGCTGTGGTTCAAATGGCGGCGCTGGATTTGAGTTGCGAATTGAGATCGTTTCGAGGGGCAGGCACTTCAAGTGAAATCTGAGAAGTAACTTTAGAAAAAGCACCCATAACTCGAATAAATCATGATTTAATCTCGCTTAACACAATGCAGGAAAAGATTGGCGGTCAGGCGGCCTTTCCTCGGATTGAGAGCATCCTGGCGCGGCGCCTGTGCCAGTGCGCCATGAAGCCTGGCTGAGCGGTACACTATCAAACGATCCATCATCGCCTCGCAGGAGGTCGTCAGTGCAAACAGCGGGTCATCCGCAGCGGCATAGGCAGCGGAGATAGCGTTTTTTGTCATCTCGTTGTCGAGCACGGCGTTGTAGTGCGGCACACGTTCGGGGGTCAGAATTTCGTACCCCGTCGAGCGATGGCGGAAAAAACCGGTGCCGCCATGCTCACTGCCGCACAGGTAATGCACGACGGCGAACTGCATGGAATCGGCGGAATCGACGTGAGGAAGCCGCTGCAAGACATTGAGTTCGGAACATGATGTCGTCAGGAGCGAGAAGTTTCCCCTTACCCGTCCGGGTCGTATCGGCCCTGTGCGGAAACGCTCCGAGATGACCGGGATCAGCCGTTCCACCATCGACGTGATATAATCCATGGGAAGTGGTGCAAAGTGTCCGGGATAGCCGCTGCCGAGACTGGCAGCGCTCTCGAACCGGCTGCGTATGGCATGTTCGATTAGTCCGTCAGACTGGCCGGTAGCCCGATCGAAGATCACTACCGGGATCTCATCCTGAAAAGCCACAATCCTTTCATCCCATCCAACCATGTGACTTCCTGCACCTTCAGCCCTGCCTCAAAAGGACGCCGGAGCATGTATCAGACATGCCCCGGCGCAGGGAGGGTTCAGTATGTCGCGCGGATCGAGAAACCGAAACGGCGATCGTTCAGGGTATATTGCAGCGGTTGGCTCGGCGTGCCGATGTAGGTCATGTTCATACGGTTCAGGAGGTTGACCGCATCGAACGAAATCGAGACCTGCTTGGTCACATCGAAACTGACCGAGGCATCCAGCGAAGCGTAGGGTGCCTGGTACTGGGGGATACCGTTGGCGCCGCTGCCATAGGTCGTATCGAGATACTTCCCACGCCAGCTCCAGGCGACACGTGCCGTGACGGGTCCCTTCTCGTACAGGCCGACAAGGTTGTAGCTATGCTTGGAGAGCTTTTCGAGCGGCACCTGCTCGGGAATGTCACTGCCCACCGTGGCGAAGGGATTGGTGACGTTGCTGTCCACGAAGGTATAGTTAGCCTGCACGCCAAGGCCGCTGAACAGGCCCGGCAGGAAGTCGAAGAACTGCTGATAGGCGACTTCGAAGCCCTTGATCGTTCCCTTGCCGGAGTTCTCCGTGGTGGCGATGTCATATGTTACCCCGCCATAGTCACGCTGAACCGTGCCACTGGCAAGGAAGCCGTCTACCCGCTTGTAGAACAGACCGCCGGTCAACGAGCCCGTGCGCGCGAAATACCACTCCACGGTCGCATCGAAGTTGGTCGAGGTGATTGGATGGAGATAGGGATTGCCCGAAGAACCGGTGGGGCGACCATCGGCATCCAGCTGGGATTCGGTATTGGGGTTGAGTGTTACGTTGGTCGACATGACATCGAAATTCGGACGGGCGAACGATTTGGAGAAGGCGAAGCGGGCCTGCAACTGATTGGTCAGGTGGGCGCGCAGGTTGAAGCTGGGCAACAGCTTCGTGTAACTGCGATCAACGGTCAGCGGCTCGGTCGTGCCGTCGGAGTTGAAGATCGTGCCCGCCGATCCGGTGCTGGTGTTCACGAGGCGTAGCCCCGCCGTACCGTCGAAATCGAGACCAAACAGCGTCGAGCCATAATCGGCCATGACGTAGCCGGCCCATGTCCGTTCAGACTGGTGGTTGAGATCGGACGGCGCGAAATAGTTCTTTGGGCTGGTATTGAACAGGGCTTCGGTCTTGGTGATGCTGTCCCACAGGCTGGAGCCGGATTCAAAGTTGGGATAGAGGATCCCACCTGCCAACGTGTTGCCGTCGAAGAAATTGCTCGACGGGCCAGACATGACCAGTTCGGGGTGTTCTGACACCGGAATGAAGGTGGTGCCATTGGGGGCTGCGCAGGACGGGTCGGCACCGGTGGGAATGAGGCAGAAGGCATTCCAGGTACCGCGCAGGTCGATTGTGCTGTCCGAATAGCGCACGCCGCCGCGCAGCTTTTGCAGGAAGCCACCATCGGCATCGTATTCAAGGTCATAACGCAGCGCGAGCTGGTCGGCATCGTTGCGCTGAAGCGCGTCGGCCATATAGGTGAAGGCGTAGTTGGACGGATCGGCCAGTGCCGCCGGATCGGCGACATTCCAGGTCGGATATTTCCCGCGCAGGTCGAACGTCACCGTATTCTGGTGCAGCGCATCGTAAGGGGTCTCGCCCTTCTTGTCGTACTCGGAGATCACGAAGCCGTTGCGATCGGCATCGTAGCTCGACTTCAGGTACTGGGCATCGAAGGTCATCTTCAGCTTGTCGCTGACCTTCCACTGCACATTGAAAGTGTAATTGCCGGTAGTGTCGGTCAAATCCTGATCGTAGCGCGCGGATTCGAAAACTTGATTGGCGAGTGTGCCGGAGGTTGCATAGCCATTCTTGTCGAATGTGAAATCCGCGCCGTCCAGCGGGGTGGAAATCGGATTGCCGTCCGCATCGACATTGCCGTTGTTGTTGAAGTAGTAGTACTTGCCCTGACGGTAGAAGTTATAACGCGAATATAGCGCCTGCGCGGTAAACAGCAGGTCTGGTGTTGCCTGCCACTGCAGCGCACCGGCCACACCCAGACGCTTTCGGTTGCCGCCGTCGTCATAGATCTGCTCACCCACCGGGACCTGCGCATTCGCCGGAGCGCCGGGGATCGTGACGCCTGCCGGGATCGGCGCATACTGCCCAATGAGGATGGCGTCCTGCCGGTAGGAACTCTTGGAGTAGCTGGCGTTCAGCAGGATACCGATTTCACCGATATTGGTATCGAAGCGGTTGCTGTAGAGGCCGGATGCCGAGCCGCCGAACTTGTCCGCGCGGTCATAGTAATCGCCCTTGAAGGTCGTGCTGATGACCTGGCCGGGAGAGTCGAACGGCAGGCGCGTGCGCACGTTCGCCACGCCCGCGATATCGCCTTCGATGGTGTCCGCCGGAGGGTTCTTGAAGACATCGATGCCGGACAGCATGGTCGGTGGCAGGGCTTCGAGATCGAGCGTGCGTCCGCCCGAAGCCGAAATCGCCGAGCGACCATCGATGAAGTTGCTGACTTCGGTCAGGCCGCGCACGGTAATCGCAGGCTCAGTGCGATGGTCGAAATCCGTGCCGCCTTCACCGTAGCGTCGCTGGATCTGTACACCCGGGATGCGTTGAAGCGCTTCGACGGTATTGGCATCAGGCAGCTTGCCGATGTCCTGCGCCTCGACAGAGTCCACGATCTGCTGCGAATTGCGCTTGTTCGATTGTGCGCTCTGCAGACTGGCGCGAACGCCGGTAACGATGATTTCGTCTGCGGACGACGGCGCCGACGTATCTGGTGCCTGTGTGGTGGCTGCACCGGTTACAGCCGGGGATGTAGTGCTCGGTGCCTGCGCCATGACAGGGACACCGAACGCCGCCGCACTAGCTGCGAGGGTGGACACACCAAAAAGAAAGCGATTGCAGCGCCTTACCATAGACCTCTCTCCCGTACGACCGAATTTGCCGGCCTGATTCGTTGTCGTCGAGATTAGTGGTGCTTATCTTGTCAGACAAGTATGATATTTCCAAATCGTTGCTTATGTGTGCAGATACATCGGCGCAGCAGCGTTAAATCACGAATTTTGAGCGTTTTGTTGTGATTATGTTACAATGCAACATTGCTCTTGCAACGCAAACCATCTTGCGAATCGTACATCCGGCTGCAACTAGTAAGACAAATCAAAGGCCGCCAATGTTTGCGGCTATCGGGAGAGGTCCGGATCTATGTCTATATTGCGTACTCGCATCGCCTTGCTGCTCGCCGCAGCCAGTTTGTCGTTGGAAGCTGCACAGGCACAGGTAGCGCAGCCCGATAGCAGGTTCGTTGCTACACCTTCGGGAAAGCCGCGCTTTACCGTGGATGGCAAGCCATTCCTGGTCCTTGGCATCCAGCTCAATAACTCCAGCGGATTTCCCGCGCAGTTCCATACGCTTGCACCTGCCATTGCGCGTAGTGGCGCGAATACCGTTATGGTGCCTATCGGTTGGGACACCATCGAGCCTGAAGAGGGGCATTTAGACTTCTCGGTAGTCGATGCGATGATAGCGGAGGCCCGCGCCCAGAAAGTCCGCGTGGCGTTCCTGTGGTTCGGCACGTGGAAGAACGCCAAGATGTCCTATGTCCCGGCCTGGGTGAAGCGCGACACCGTTCGCTTCCCCCGTGTAGTCGATGCCGACGGACACGCCATCGATGCGCTTTCTCCGATCAGCGAAGCGAGCGAACAGGCCGATGCAAAGGCGTTCACGGCATTGATGGGGCACCTCAAGGCGGTGGATGCGCGCCAGCGGACTGTGGTGATGGTGCAGGTGGAGAACGAGGCAGGCACGCTGGGCGCCGATCGGGATCATTCCCCTGCCGCACAGGCGCTGTTCGATGGCACGGTGCCCGATGCGATGGCATCGGCGTCGAAGCAGCCATCCCGAGGCTCGTGGAGCAGCGTCTATGCCGAGCGGGCGCCGGAAGCCTTCATGGCCTATTACACCGCGCGCTATATCGGTGCCGTCGCAGCCGCAGGACGCAAGGCGTACGACCTGCCGCTTTACGTCAATGTCTGGCCACGCCAGCAGCCCGGCCTGCTGCACCCCGGAGACAGCAGTCCCAGTGGCGGCGCGGTGTCCTGGCTCCTGCCGCAATGGAAGGCGCTCGCCCCCGCCATCGATGTGGTCGGCGTCGACAACTATGACACCAACGTAGCCCCCTACACTGAAATCGCCGAGGCTTACGACATTCCCGGCAATCCGCTCTATGTCCCGGAAACCGGCGCGACGATGGCGCATGCGCGGCATGCTTTCTGGACGCTTTCACGCCCGTATGCGGTGGGCATTTCCAAGTTCGGGATCGACGAGAGTTTCGGACTTGATGGAAACAACCCGAAAGTCGAGCCCATCGCTCTAGACTATGGCCTGCTGCGTGAGGCGGCTCCGTTCCTGCTGCCACTGCGCGATGCCGGACATGTGCGCGCAGCTATCGAGGAAGACGGCATGGCCAATGTGCCAATGGATTTCGATGGCTTCGATGCCGTAGCCCGTTTCGGGCCGGTGCGCGATGGCTATGGTGGTCCGCGCGGGCAAGGCAATGCCGATCTTTCCGGGCGGGTCATCGTTGCGCAGGCCGGGCCGGACAGGTTCTTGCTGACAGGCGCTTCTGCAAACCTGCTGTTTGCACCCAAGCTGGGCACTGCCGGTCACGTCGAACTCGTTCGCGTCGAGCAGGGGAATTTCAAGGATGGCCAGTGGATCGTCGAGCGCACGCTGAATGGTGATGAAACCGCGTTCGGCCTGATCCTGCCGCCCGAAGGTGGATCCTTGATGGTGACGGTACAGATCGTCAAGTGACCGAGAAAGGAGTGCCGCAGGGCAACCTGCGGCGCTCCTTTTCGTTCAGTCGTTCTCGCTTTCTGCGCCGGTTTCGCGGGCGTCGAGAGCCTTGTCGGGCGTCGTGCCCGCGCCGTGATACGGCGTCAGGCGGAAACGCACTTCGGTCGGCTCGGCCTTGGTGCGATACTTCTCCAGCGGCTTGCCGAATTCGCTCCACTGCGTGTCGCCGCCCACGCCCCATTGCGCGCTGTCGATCAGCAGCGAGCCATTGCCGTGCGGCACGATATCGGTCGACTTCCAGGTGCCGGGCGTGCGGCGAAACAGGTCGGAATAGGGGAAGGCGAGGGCGTTCATCATCAGCGGATGATCGCCCTCGATCCGCACGCCTCTCACGTTTGATCCCGGCGCTGTGCCGACTTCCATCCAGCGCACATCGACCTTGTTGCCGGTTTCCTGCGGACGGATATAGTCGTGGGCCTGGTCCGCGAGTGCTCCGCGCCACAGGCCAATCGGGGCCGATGTCTTGCGGTCGACATAGCTCTCATGCGGCCCGCGTCCGTACCATTCGAGGTTGCGGTAGTCCTGAGGCATATCGAACCAGAGGCCAACGCGGAACGGCGGTGGCAGATTCTTGGCGATCGGCTCTAGCTTGCCCGCCACGTCCACCGAACCATCGCCGTCCATCGTATAGATTGTGGTGAAGCGTGCTTCACCTGCCCCCAGATCGTAGGCGACGGCGATCTCGCCGCGACCGTCGGCAAGCCTTCGGCTGGTGACGCTGCGCACCTTGCGCTGGATGCTCAGCGTCTTCCAGACGGCGAGTTGCTTGTCTGTGCCGATGCCGATGTCGTTGTCCGTAACCGCGCGCCAGAAGTTGGGAGCGCCGCCGGAAAGCAGCGCCGCGCCATTGGCCGCGTAATTCTCGACCAAGCCGGTCGCGCGGTCGATGGAAAGCGTCGTTCCCCGCGCCGACAGCGTGAGGTCGCCGCTTGCGCTCGCCAACGTGACCGAACCCGCTGCCGGCGTAGCAAGACGGTCTGCGGGCGGGGCCAGCGCGAACTGCTCCCAGCCCACTACGCTTCCGGCTTTCACCAGCGGAATGGCGCCCGCTTTCGCCTTTGCGCGAACCGTGACGAAATACTCGTGCCCTTCGCGTCGTGCGATCCCCGCCAGCGGGAGCGAAAGCGCGCCGGTGGCATGCGCCGCTACTTGCGCAACATTGAGTGTCCCCCCGGCGATCCGCACACCATCCTCGTCAAGCTGCCATTCGAAATCGAAGTCCGAGGTGTCGAGGAAATCCTGTCGGTTGGTGAGGCTCGCTTTGCCGGTAGCCGGATCGAAACCGGCGAAGGTGACCGGGGCATAGACCTTGCGCAATTCATAGAGAGCGGGGTTCGGCGTGCGGTCGGACTGGAGCAGGCCGTCCCCGAACTCGATATCGCCGCCGGGATTGGGGCCATATTCCCCGCCATCGCCCCAGTAGCGCCGCCCGTCCTTGGTATAGCGATACATCGACTGGTCCACCCAGTCCCATACAAAGCCGCCTTGCAGTTTGTCCGGGTGCGCGTGGACGGTATCCCAGTATTCCTGCAGGTCGCCGCCGGAATTGCCCATCATGTGCGCGTATTCGCACTGGATCATCGGCTGCTTGAAGTTCCAGTTGGTGGCGTAGTCGGCCATCTTCACCGCCGGATCGTACATCGGCGCATAGATGTCGGCATACCAGTTGGGGCGATGATCGCCGATCCCGTCCCATGTGCCCCAGCCCAGATAGCTGACGAGACGGTCCGGATCGCGCGCCTTCGCCGCTTTGGCGGCCGCCTCGAAATTGGGGCCGATGCCGGCCTCGTTCCCCAGCGACCAGAAAATGACCGAAGGGTGGTTCTTGTCGCGCTCGATCATGTTGGAAACCCGGCTGACGTGTGCTTCGCGCCAGGCGGGATCGAAGCCGACCTGATACTTCGCGCGATCTTCCGGGTGTTTGTTGGCATAGTCCATGTAGGCGTGGCTCTCGATGTTCGCCTCGTCCATGACGTAGAGCCCGTACCGATCCGCCAGCGTGTAGAGGTACGGATCGTTGGGATAGTGCGATGTGCGGATCGCATTGATATTGTTACGCTTCATCAAGCGGATATCGCGCTCCATCGATGCGTGCGAGATGACGTGGAAGGTCTCCGGATCATGCTCGTGCCGGTTGACGCCGCGAATGGTGATCGGCTTGCCGTTCACGCTGACCAAGCCGTTGAGGATTTCGACCTTGCGGAAGCCCACATCGCGCGAGGTAGATTGAAGCACCTGTCCTTTGGCATCCACCAGTTCGGTGACGAGCGTGTAAAGGTTGGGCGTCTCGGCCGACCACGCGCGCACGCCGGGGACCTCCGCGCTCAGCGACAGCGCTCGGGACGTGCCCGAGGCCTTGATCGCAGTCTGCCGGGTTAATACGGGCTTGTCGGCATCGAGCAGCACCATCCGGGCGGTTGCTGCCGTACCGGGGCTGATGGTGAAATCGGCGGAGAGCCTGCCATTGCGGTAGCTCTCATCGAGTCCTGCATGGACGAACACGTCGTCGATCCGGGTCTGCGGACGGGCAAAGAGGTACACCGAACGCTCGATGCCGGAGACGCGCCAGAAATCCTGATCTTCCAGATAGCTGCCGTCCGACCAGCGGAACACCTGCACGGCGATGGTATTGCCGGCGCCGGGTTTCAGGAAACGTGTGACATCGAATTCGCTCGGGAGTTTGGAATCCTTGGAGAATCCAACCTTTTCTCCGTTTACCCATACGTAATAGGCCGAGCCTGCCGCGCCGATGTGGAGGACCAGATTCTGGCCCTGCCAGTCGGCCGGAACCTGCACCTCGCGGCGATAGGAACCAACCGGGTCGGTCGCGTGCGGGATCAGGGGACGGTCGGCGGGGAAAGGATAGGTGATGTTGTTATAGCGTGGCTGATCGAAACCTTGCGCCTGCCAGTCTGCGGGAACCGGAATGTCTTTCCAGCTGGAAGTGTCAAATGCAGGCACCTCGAAGCCCTGCGGCAAGCGATCGGCGAACGAGAGATGAAACTTCCAGGTGCCGTCCAGCGAAAGGTAACGCTTCGAGGCGCTCATATCTCCGGCAATCGCCAATTCGCGGTTTTCGAACGGAAACCCGGTGCTTGTAGCGGGCAGCTTGCCGCGAGACTGGATCGCCGGGTTTTCCCAGTCAGGACGTGCAGGATCGATCTGGACGGGTTCGACCCGAGGACCTTCCTGTGGGGCTGCGCTCGACGCGCTGGCGAGCGCGCCGGAAAGTGCTATGATGGATATGGCGGCTGTGCGGATCCGCATGATATTCTCCCCCGATTGTTGTGTGATCGCCCTGTCGACGATGCATTTCTTGTCGGACATTATATAGGAGAGGGGATAAATCAACCGGGAGGATTCGCAGAAATCCGTTGCCTGCGTTAAAAAACTGGCCTCTACTTGGCTGACAAATACAAATGATCAATTTGCAGGGAATAAGAATGTGAGCGGAGCGCGGGAGCGGCGGCAGCCGGCGCATACGACGATATCGCGAAAGCTCGGGGTGGCGATCGTCACCGGGGTCTATCCTCCCGGCAGCGTGCTGCCCGGTGAGTTCGAGATCGTCGAGCAGCAGGGCGTATCGCGCTCGGTGGTGCGCGAGGCGCTGCGGATGCTGGCGGCGAAGGGTCTGGTCGAAAGCAAGCCGAAGCTGGGCACCCGCGTGCGTGACCGGCGTGAATGGAACACCCTGGACCCGGACGTTCTGGAGTGGATGTTCGAGGGGGAACCGTCCCCCGGCTTCGTGAAAAACCTGTTTGAGCTCAGGTTGATGGTAGAGCCTGCCGCCGCCGAATTGGCCGCGCAGAAGCGGACGGCGGCGCAAGTTTCTGTAATGGGCCATGCGCTTGAAACGATGGCTGCGCATTCGCTTCAGAGCGCCGAAGGGCAGATGGCGGACCAGCAGTTTCACGCTGCGATTCTGGAAGCGACCGACAACGATCTTATCATCAATCTGGCTGCGATCATCGGCGCGGCAGTGCGCTGGACCACGCACTTCAAGATCCGCAAGACGGGGCGTCCGCGCGATCCGATCGAGGAGCACCGCCGTCTGTTCGAAGCCATTGTTGAAGGCGACGGCGCGAGGGCCCGGGCCGCCACGGTTGAGCTGATTCAGCTAGCAGAGCGCGATACCGAGGCGGTTTTGCAGGGCTAGAGCTGGTCTAGAGTGGGGCAAAGGCAGGCTAGAAGGGGGGTAGAGAGGGGGTGGAGGCTGGATCGAGGCCGGTCTGCCCCCGGAGAATCGTCCTATCGCTTCCCTGGAAATCCCGCCTGCGAACTCCCCGCTTGATCTCCCGTGCGATCGCGATATTGTCCTACAAATAAGAGGGCAATTTCGGGAAGGGAGCCGTTATGGCAAACGACAATACCCGGTCGCAGGACCGGGCTTCAGGCGCATGGTCGCGTCGCGCGATGCTGGGCGTATCGGCAGGGGCTGCACTGGTGCCGGGACTTGCCGGTGCGCTGGCACCTTCGCTGACACAGGCCGCGACAGGCGTAGGTACCGCTAGGCGCAAGCCGCTCGCGCCGCGTCCCCCGATGGGCTGGAATTCGTGGAACAGCTTCGCCACCACGATCACCGAGGCGCAAACGCTGGAGCAGGCGGACATCATGGCGCAACGCCTGCTGCCGTTCGGCTACGATATCCTGACCGTCGATATCCAGTGGTACGAACCCCACGCCTCCAGCTATGAATATGCAGCAAAGCCGGTGCCGACGCTCGATGACCATGGCCGTCTTCTGCCTGCACCGAACCGCTTCCCCACGGCCGCGAACGGGCGCGGTTTTGCGCCGTTGGCCGAGAAGGTACACAAGCTGGGCCTGCGCTTCGGCGTCCACCTGATGCGCGGCATCCCGCGCCTTGCCGTCGAGCGAGACCTGCCGGTGCTGGGCACATCGACAACGGCCCGCGCCATCGCCGATACGACGAGCACCTGTTCGTGGAACCCGGACATGTACGGCGTCGACATGACGAAGCCCGGCGCGCAGGCCTATTACGACAGCGTGTTCGCGCTGCTCGCCTCGTGGGGCGTCGATTTCGTCAAGGTCGATGACCTGTCGCGGCCCTACGATGCCCATGCCGCCGAGATCGAGGCGATCGACCGCGCGATTGCCAAGACCGGACGGCCAATGATCCTCTCGATGTCGCCCGGCGAAACACCGGTGATCCGGGGCGACCATGCCCGCAAGCACGCGCGGATGTGGCGTATTTCCGACGATTTCTGGGACAAGTGGCCGCTGCTGGAGGCACAGTTCACCCGTTTGGAGAACTGGAACCCCTACATGGGTGTCGGCCCGGACGGCGAGGGTGCCTGGCCCGATGCCGACATGCTGCCGCTGGGCCGTCTGGCGCTGGGTGCGCGCGATACCCTGTTCACGCCCGACGAACAGCGCACGCTGATGACGCTGTGGTCCATCGCCCGCTCCCCGCTGATCATGGGCGGCGATCTGCGCCATCTCGATGCGCCGACGCTGGCGCTGCTGACCAATCCGGAGGTGCTGGCGGTCAACCAGCGCTCGTCCGGCAACCGTCCACACTTCGTCGATGACAGTGCGCGGATCTGGTCTGCGCGGGCGGAAAACGGCGATACCTATCTGGCGCTGTTCAATCCCGCCGATGAGGCCCGCACTGTCGGCATCTCGCTGACAATGCTCGGCCTTTCGGGCACCGTGCGGCAGCGCGACCTGTGGGCGCGCGCCGATGTCGGCTCGGCGAGGGGACGTGTGGAACACAGGATCGCAGCGCATGGCGCGGCGCTTTACCGGCTCGCAGGCGCATGAGGGGCACGAGGATGGCACGAACGAACTCCCGCACGATCACCCGCACGCTGGCAACGCTGCTGCTGGGCACGGCGCTGATCACGCCCGCGCTGGCGCAGGATGCTTCACCCGACGAGCACTTCCCGGCCGATCCGCCGCTCACAATCACGCTGCGCCCCGATCTGGCGAAGGAGGCGGGCAATCGCCGTGGTGCCTTCGAGGGCTGGGGCACGGCGCTCGCGTGGTTCGCCAATGTCACCGGCAGCTGGCCCGATGCCGAGCGCAATCGTCTGGCCGATCTGTTCTATGGCAAGGATGGTCTGGGCTGGACCATCGCGCGCTACAATATCGGCGGCGGCAATGCGCAGGACATCGAGCCCTACTTGCGCACCGGCGCGGCGGTGCCCGGTTTCTGGAAGAAGCCCGAAGGCGCGACCGGGCGCGACTGGTGGAACCCGGACGATCCGGCGCAGTGGAACTGGCAGGCCGATGCCAACCAGCGCTGGTGGCTCGATGCGATCCGCGAGCGGGTGAAGGCGCCCATCTTCGAGGCGTTCTCGAACTCGCCGCCGTGGTTCATGACCGTTTCGGGCCGCGTCTCCGGCGCCGACAAGGCCACCGATGACAACCTGCAACCGGGCAAGGAGGGTGCCTTCGCCGAGTATCTCGCGCGCGTGATCGACGAATTGCAGAAGCGCCATCACATCGTGTTCCGCACACTCTCGCCCGTGAACGAGCCCAATACCGATTACTGGTACGCGGCGAATACGCAGGAGGGCGCGCACTGGAGTCCGCAGCGCCAATCGATGATGATAGAGGCAAGCGATGCCGCGCTGCGCCGCCATGGCCTCGCGACCGTTATCGCTGCCAGCGATGAGACCAATTCGCACACCTTCCTGCGCGACTGGGCGGGCTGGAGCCCCGCTGCCCGTGCGAAAGTGGGCCAGCTCAACGTCCATTCCTATGGCACCGTTCACCAGACCGCCGTTCGCGACATTGCCACCGCCAGCGGCATCCGCCTGTGGATGAGCGAGAACGACACCCCGCTTTCGGGCGATCCCGAGACCTACACCGGCATGGCCTCGCCGCTCGCTTTCGCCGAGCATGTGGTGCTCGACCTCAAGCGGCTGGAACCGTCTGCCTGGGTGTTCTGGCAGGCGGTGGAGAATATCAGCGGGGGCAACGGCAAGCCCAGCTCGAACTGGGGGCTGGTGAAGGCGGACATGGCCTCTCCTGCCAGCGGGCCGCACCAGATCCATGTGACCGGTAAATACTGGGCGATGGCGCAGTTCAGCCGCTATATCCGGCCCGGCGACCGGCTGATTCCGGTGGATGACATGGACACCGCAGGCGCGCTTTCTCCCAATGGCAGGCGACTGGTGATGGTCCATGTCAATGCAGGCTTGTCACCCCGAAGGCTTGAAGTGCCCAAGGGCTGGCGCGTGAGCATGGTCGTTACCGATGCCACGCATCAGGCGGCGTGCATGACAGGGACCACCGTGCCCTCGCGCGCGATCGCGACGCTGGTGCTGACGAAGGGCAGCGAGAAGGGGCCTTGCGCATGAGGCGGGCGCTCATCGCGCTGGCCCCGATTGCGCTGGCACTGGTGGGGGGTGGAGCTTCGCTGGCGGCGGGGGCCGCTCCGCCTCGCGCGACCACCGACGCGCAGGCCGCGCCGCTTCGCCTGCCCGACATGCCGCTGCACGATCCCTGGATCGTCGCCGACAAGGCGAGCGGAACATACTACCTCTACACCAGCAATATCGCGAAGATGAGCGGCGATCCGCGTCTGGGCATCATGGTCTATACCAGTCGCGATCTGGCGCACTGGACGCGTCCGCGCGTGGTCTTTGCGCTGCCGAAGGATAGCTGGGCCAACGAAGGCGCCTGGGCACCCGAAGTGCATCGCTGGAAGGGCCGCTGGTATCTCTTCGCCACGTTCTACAACGATGCCAAGACTTTGCCGGTGACGCGGGACAGCAGCGGCGTGGAGCGACACCCGGTGCGGCGCTCGACACTGCTGGCCTCGGCGGACAGCCTCTCCGGCCCGTTCACCCTGCGCAACGATGGCGCGCCGCTGGTCGATCCATCCACGATGACGCTCGACGGCACGCTTTATGTCGATCCGAAGGGCAAGCCGTGGCTGGTCTATGCGCATGAGTGGGTGCAGGTGGGCGACGGGACTATCGAGGCGATGCCGCTGAGTGACCGGCTGACCTCGGCCGGGCCTTCGCGCGTGCTGTTCCATGCCTCGTCCGGCCCCTGGGTGAAGCGCCCGGATGCCGGGCAGCCCGGCGTCTATGTCACCGATGGTCCGGAACTGTTCCGGACCCGTACCGGCACGCTGCTGATGCTATGGTCGAGCTACGATCCGAACGGCTACGTGCAGGGCCTTGCGCGCTCGACGACCGGCCAGATCGAGGGGCCGTGGGAGCAGCTTCCCCCGCTGGTGCGGCAGGACAGCGGCCACGGCATGCTGTTCCGCCGCTTCGACGGCACGCTGATGATGGTGGTCCATCGACCTTTCAGGAACGCGCGCGGCAAGCTCTATGAGATGCGCGATGCGGGCGACCGGGTCGAGGTCGTGCGTGAGCGGACCGACTGGGACGGGGGGTGAGAGGCTTCCCCCAAGCGTGCCCGATCAGACGGGCCTGATTACACGTGAATGTCGATATAGTCCGTCAGGTCGTCGCACCATTCGAACTCGCGAAGGCGGTAGTAGGGGCGGTTCTGGGTGATGGCGAAGCGCCAGGTCTTGTCCCTGGTGCAGCGGCGGCCTTTGTCAGGCGTGCTGTCGATCGAGATCAGGCCCTTGAAGGTGAAGTAGTCCTTGCCGATCTCGGTGATCGTGCCGTCGAGGAACAGGCGCCCCGGTCCGCCTGCCTGCGCCTGTGCGCCGCGCAACCGCCACTCGTCGCCTTTCGGGGTGCCCATGCGTGTGATCACGGCACTGCCGCGCGTGTTCCAGTCGATCCACTGAAGCGTCAGCCCGGTGTTGCGCAGCAGCTTTTCCGCGCTGGCCTGATCGAGCACGCGGGTCGCTTCCGGCGCGGGGCGGTGAAGGGCGCTTACAGGCGCGCCTGTCGATGATTGAGCGGGAGCCTGAGCCGGGATCTGCGCCATAGCGACGATAGGAATAGCCGCCACGATCGCGAGGCAGGACAGCAGGCAAGTCGGAATCGAATGGCGCATGATGGTCATCTGTAACTGATTGTCGCAAACCCGCACAGATGCCTTTGCGTGCATTTCTGTGCTCTCTTGTTGACAGTGTCTCCGCCGCGGGGCAATTGCCGCAGCAACGGTAATGGATTTCTGCCGGGCATCCGCGCTTTCACAAGGAAAGCCGTGCCGAACCGCCCTTGCAAGGGACGATGATTCCTGACTGTCGCCATCCGGCGGGAAGGAGGAATCGTGCGTGCTTCGTTTGCCAACCTGATCCAGTCTCTGCAAGCCGCGCTGTCGCTGGCCGACAATGGCCGCCATGTCGTGCGCGCCTTGCGCTGGGCGCTGTTGCTGGGGCCGATGGCCGCGGCGGTCGGCACGCTCTGCGCGGCGTTCCTGTGGAGCCTCGAAGCGGTGACCCGCCTGCGTTTCGAACATCCCTGGCTGCTCTACCTGCTGCCGCTGGGCGGCGCGCTGGTCGCCGGGCTCTATCGCTTCTGGGGTGGGCGGGCCGAGGGCGGCAATAACCTGATCGTCGAGCAGATCCACGAGCCGGGCGGCGGCGTGCCCTTGCGCATGGCGCCGCTGGTGTTCCTCGGCACGATTGTCACGCATTTGCTGGGCGGTTCGGCGGGGCGCGAGGGGACCGCGGTGCAACTGGGCGGGAGCCTTGCCGGAACGCTCTGCCGCTGGCTGAAGCTCGATGCGCCCGCCACGCGCCTCCTGCTGATGGGCGGGGTCGCCGCCGGGTTCGGCGCGGTGTTCGGCACCCCGCTGGCTGGCGCAGTCTTCGCACTCGAAGTGCTGATGGTGGGCCGCGTGGAATACGCCGCGCTTGGCCCCTGCCTGTTCGCCGCACTGGTGGGGGACTGGAGCTGCCGCGCCTGGGGCATAGACCATACGCCCTATCATATCCTTACACCCGTCATCTCCGGCGGTTTCGAGGTGGAGCCGCTGCTGCTTGCCAAG
Organism: Novosphingobium sp. BAM6; assembly: GCF_057784955.1. NCBI lineage: Bacteria > Pseudomonadati > Pseudomonadota > Alphaproteobacteria > Sphingomonadales > Sphingomonadaceae > Novosphingobium > Novosphingobium sp. BAM6. Next base: position 33,361 of record NZ_JBYNTR010000003.1, read on the forward strand.
TGCGTGGTGGCAGGCGTGGCATTCGGCCTCGCCGGGCTGCTGTTTGCCGAGGCGAACCATGTGCTCGGCGGGTTCCTCAAACGTCGCGTCCCTAATCCGATGCTCCGCGCGGCGATCGGCGGCCTTGCCGTGATCGCGCTCACCTTCGTCTTCGGGACGCGCGATTATCTGGGCCTTGGTGTCATGAGCGCAACGCCGGGCGGCCTCTCCATCTCCAGCTTCTTTGCGGGGCCGCAGGGACAGTTCGACTGGGCGATGAAGCTGCTGTTCACCGTCGTCACGCTGAGCGCCGGGTACAAGGGTGGCGAGGTGACGCCGCTGTTCTTCATCGGCGCCGCGCTCGGCAATGCGCTGGGGCAGGCGATGGGCGTGCCGGTGGACCTGTTGGCGGGGCTCGGCTTCGTCGCCGTCTTCGCCGGGGCCGCCAATACACCGATGGCCTGCGTGCTGATGGGCATCGAACTGTTCGGTGCCGCCCAGGCCGTGCCGATCACCGTGGCCTGCTTCACCGCCTACCTGTGCTCGGGGCACAACGGCATCTACCTCTCGCAGCGCGTCGCCGTCCCCAAGTCCCGCCGCCGCGCACTGGCGCCCGCCGTCACCTTGCGCGAGGCGCGGGTGAGGGAGGAGTGAGGAACCGGGCCTCAATCCAGCGCCCGTTTTTCATAGATCGTGGCGATGCTCTGGCCGTCCCAGACGTAGCACAAGTGCCGCTCCTGTCGGCAGGCGGCGAGCAGGCGCGGGCGGAAGACGGCGGCGCATTCGCCGGCCCCGTCTTCGCGACTCTCGTCGCGGACCGAGCGGTAGACGATGCCGTCGGCCCCTGCATCGCGTAGCCCCCGCGCGAAGGCTTGCGAGGCGGCATAGTCGTCCTTCGCATAGAGCCGGGGCTGTGGCTCCTTCAGCGCGCGGATGTCGTGCAGGTCGGCGGCGAGATCGACGGCGTAGACGCGCATGTCGATCTCCTGTGCGGGCTCGGCCGTGGCGGCGAGGAACGCGGCGCGGTGAAAGCGCGTCTCGGCGATGGCGGTCTCCACCGAGCGGGCCGCATAGAACACGCCATAAGTGCCGTCGGCAAAGCGGTCGCCCTGCCGGTTGATGTGGGTGAAGGCGGCCATGATCGCGGACGAACCGGGGCCGGACACGCGATCTTCGGGCGGCACTTGCGACAGGTCGCCCGCCTCTTCGCGCAACCGGTCGTTGGTCAACGCCTCGATGGCGTAGACGGCTTCGAGGTCGGCCGGATCGGTGACCGCCTCGAACAGCGAGATCGGCGGGAACCGGCTGGGAATGATACGATAGCACGGCATCCAGCGGACCGGCGTGACGGGTATGTCCTCAGGCATGGTCATCGCAGGCCCGGTTTAGCCGCGCTGGGCATCGACGTACTGGCGCACCACGTAGAGGTCGGCGACCTGTCCCGAAAGCATGCGCTCCAAAGCCGAGCGCCCGCCGAACGGCGGGGCGCTGTTGGGTTTGCGCACCCATTCGTCGGCGGTCTGCGGCAGCAGGACGTGCAGCCCCTTGTAGATGCCCATGACGTAGGAAATCCGCTCCAGCGCATCTTTCGACAGCGCCGAGACCGCGCCGCGCTTCCACGATTGCAGGGTCGAGCGGCTGTCGAGCCCGAGCAGGCGCATCTGCTCGGCCTCCTTCAGGCCCCAGGCTTCGGCAATCCTGAAGAAGGTGCGCAGCGCCGGGCCGGTCAGATCCTTGCGCGAGAACGCCTTTGCCGGAGCGGCATCGGCGACAGGGGCAGCGGCATGGGGACGGGCACGACTGGCCATGATCGGATTATCCTTCCAACGCCTAATATGTTCATTATCTGAACATCCGTCAAGATCATGCCCGGCCAGATCATACCCGAAATGCGATCATCCGTAGCGTGCCATGGTGAAGCGGGCTGTGGCCGAATGGCGGCGTGCGCCGGTCAGCAGTTCCTCTGCCCACAGTTCGACCATGACTACTGCGCCGGTGTCCGAGGCGGACTGGATGCGGGTGACAAGCTCTACCATCTCGCCCGCGCGGATCGGCTCGCGAAAGTCGATACGGTCGGACGCGGCCATGATCATCGGCTGACGCGTGGCGCGGGTGGAGGCGACGAAAGCCGCCTTGCCCATCATCTTCAGCGCCTCGCCGCCGAACAGCGTGTTGTAGTGATTGGTTGATTGGGGAAACACCATCTCGACCATGTGCAGGTTGCCGGGGGCTTCCTCGACATCGGGCTCCTCGACCAGCGGGGGCAGCGGAAGGCGGGTATCGGGGCCTTTCACCGCGACCATCGTGAACAGCCCGCGCGTGCAGCGGCGGCGTTCGGCGGTGAGGGGCTCCTCGGCGAAGACTTCCACTTCGACGTCGAGCGAACTGTTGCCCACACGCACGACGCGGCCCGTCACCTCGATCAGATCGCCGATGCGGCCCGGCGCCTCGAAATCGATCCGCTCAGAACGCGCAGTGACGAAGGGCGCGCGGCCATGGCGCGTGGCGGCAAAGAAGGCCACCTTGTCCATATGCGCCAGCGCGACGCCGCCGAACAGCGTGCCGTGGTGGTTGGTCTCGCCGGGAAAGATCGTGTCGATCAGACGCACCGGGCGGTCGATGACGATGGGGGAGGGGCTCTCGGTCATGGAGCGCGCAAGGCCATGGATAGGCATCGATTGCAAGTGCGGATTGCGCAGTTGCCGATGTGTCTCCATCAGGCGGAACGGGCGGGATGGCGCGGTTCAGGCCGCGCAGGCGGCGGGCATGATCTCGGCAATCGGCATGGGCCGGGCGAAGAGATAGCCCTGCCCGTACTCGCAGCCCATTTCGGAAAGGCGGGCGCGCTGGGCCTCGGTTTCGATCCCTTCTGCGACAACCGGCTTGCCCAGTGCCTTGCCGAGGCCAATGATCGCGCGCACGATCGCCTCGCTCTGGCCATCGTCCTCGAACAGCCCGAAGGTGAACGAACGGTCGATCTTGAGCACATCGAACGGCAGCGTCTTCAAGTGGATCAGCGAGGCATAGCCGGTGCCGAAATCGTCCAGCGCCAGATGCACGCCAGCGCTGTGAAGCACGTTCAGCGCTTCCACGGTCTGGCTCATCGTCTGGTCCAGCACGACCTGCTCGGTTACTTCCACGCAGAGCCGCTGCGGGGCGATGCCGTTCTCGCGCAGGCGCGCCAGCAGCCGGTTGGCGGCGTGCGGGCCGTCGAGCTGCGCCGCGTTGAGATTGACGCAAAGCCGCCCGATCCGTTCGGGATGATCGCGCATGGCCGCCATTGCGAGGTCGATGACGTGCTTCTGCACTTCGACGCCTACCGTGCGGTCGTCGAGCATTTCTCCAAAGGTGGCGGGCGTCATCAGCCCATGTTCCGGGTGTTGCCAGCGCAGCAGCGCTTCGTGACTGGTCACAAGGCCGGAGGTCATATCGACGATGGGCTGAAAGTGGAGCGAGAACTCGCCGCGCGCGATGCCTTGCGCGGCCTCCTGCCCGAAGCTCAGTCGCTGGTCGAGTGCGGCGCGTAATTCCGGCTGATAGCCCACCAGTCTGCGACGCCCGTGCTGCTTGGCGGCATAGAGCGCGAGGTCAGCGTTCTTGACCAGCAGTTCGCCGTCGGTGCCATCTGCAGGGCAGCAGGCACGACCGATGCTCAGCGACAGCGTCCAGGCTCGTCCATTGTGAACCAGCGCGGTGCCCTGCAAGGCTTCGAGCGCCTGTTCGACCAGATCCGCACGGGCTCTGGTGCCGGGAACGAGGATGGCAAACTCATCCCCCCCGGTCCGTGCCACAAGCGCGCCGTTTCCGGCTGCGGAAATGAGGCCGCGGGCAACATTCTCCAGCAGCATGTCACCGCCGTCATGGCCAAGCCGGTCGTTCGCCTCCTTGAGATGATCGACGTCGATCAGCATCAGACTGAAGGGCGCGCCGTTACCGGTTTCACCCAGCGCGCGCAGTTCGGCATGAAAGGCAGCCCGATTGCCAAGGCCGGTGAGAAAATCGGTCTGTGCGGCGCGGCGGTAGGATTCGCGTTCGATTTCTGCGGCATGGCGCTCATGCTCGGCGCGGTCACGCTCTCGCCCAAGCAGTCGGAAGCGGTCGGCGATCGCCAGCGAAAGCGCCACGCACTCGAAGCCCAGAGCGACGAAAGTGCCCATGTCGATCGTGTCGTCCTGCAGCGCGATGCCAAAATTGCGTGCCACGCGCAGGATGAACACCGCCAGCACCGGGGTCCATCCGATCAGATAGAACCACACCACGCGACTGCGGCGCCGGATGGCGATGATCACGCCGCTGCCCAGACACACAGCGCTCGCCACGAAAACGATGTTGAGCCAGCGATCCATCGTCAGCGCGTTCGGCGCGACCCCGATCGCGGTGATGGTCCCCAAAGCAAAATTGATGAGCGCCAGCCAGCGTCCGGCCCGGATCAATCCTCGCGGCAGGATTCCCGCTTCGATCACGGTCAGGAAGAACATGTTGCCGCAGGCGATCAGGGCAGAGACGAACAGGTAATCCATCCGCACGGCTGGCGGTCCGACCAGACCGGGCAGGACGAATGCGGCCATGTTGGTCCAGATCAGGCCATATCCCAGCGCACATATGCACCACACCAGATACCAGCGCTGGAACGCCGCGCGCTGCCCGAGATAGATCAGCAGATTGTAGGCAAAAGCCGAAAGGATGGCGCCGATAAACATTCCCATCAAGCACAGCCACAAGCCGTTCAGCCGTAAGGCGGAGGCCGGGCTGGCGGCGGAAATCTTGCGCATCAGCGAGAGATCGTCGAGCCGCTGGTAACCGACGTAGAGCGCTCTGACATCGCGGCCCGGATGCGCCATGGCGATGCGCATCGTGCCGCCCAGCATCCAGCGCGAGCCGGTCTGGCCGGGCACGATCGTCTCGCTGGTGGTTTTTCCGGAAACCAGAACAGCCATGACGGTCAAGCGGGAATGGCGGGTCTGATCCAGCAACAGTTGCCAGTTTTGCGGCATCGCGCGCAAGGCCTGCGGATCGCGCAGCTTCAGCCAGACCCAGCCGTTGGCGTAGCTGTCGTGTGCAGGCACCCTGGAGCAGTCGTACCCAAGCGCGGATACGGCAACCGCGCTCACCTGCATATCGAGCGGCGCCGTTGCATAGCAAACGTCCTGCCGCAGACGCACGATACCAGCCTGCGCGGGCGTAAGCCACGCGAACGCCGTTGCCAGCACCGACAGTACGAACAAGACCCAACGCATCAAGACCGACCCCCAAAGTCGATCAAACCCTAGCCAAAATCCCGGTATAAAAGGTTAATGAAACCGGTGGTGAGTGCGCCATGGAGCCGGACCGCCCCCGAAAGCCTGCAGGTTGTTACCGAAGCAAGGCCCGGAAGCAGACTGCATATCGCCCGCCGATATCGAAAGAGTATCAAGGACGGCCTTCGCCGAGGGGGCGAAAGCTGGAACCATCGCCCGCCAGAGGGAAACTTTCCCGGTGCTCGAGAAGCGCCGGTTTGCACTTGTTCCGAGTGGCGGCGCATCGGCAGCTGCGGTCAAAGGGCTCTCCGGCCTTGAGGCACATCTATGGCACTTTACCGCAGCGGCATTGGTGAAGTGCCACGGCTGGTTAATGCGTCAATGTGGGCGACTCGGCAGATTTTGGGGATTCACATCGGATTCGCGGTGTGCTTGAATCCGCAGGATGATCCAGCCTGACCTCTTTTCACCGCTGCCCTCGGGCACGGTTCCGGCGCCTTCACCCAAAAGTGGTGCTCCGGGGCCAGGGCTTCCCCGGCAAAGTGCCACGCACGGCAGATCCGACCGGACAAGCAACTCCTCCGCGGAACGTCGGCTCGACATGCCGGGCATTCTCGAACGATTGAGCCGGGACTGCGAGCGTCCACGCTATTGCTTCATGGTGCTGAACCTGATCGTGCAAGCGGCGGCCCGTACCGGTTCCGCAGGCCCGTGGGTACGAGACGGCGAGCGCAATGTCCCGGTGCGTGACTGGCTGTGCGAAGCGCTCGCCCCGGTCGCCCAGCGCGATCCGCGCCGATTGGCGATTTCGGGCAGGGTTCGCGCCGAACTGGAAGCAAAGGGAGAAATGCCCGGTGATCCGGAGGCGGCGGATCGTGCCATCGAGGAAGGCGTTGCGGAGCGCATTCGACTGTCGGGGCGAACGAATGTCAGCCGTGCCGTCTCGCAGCTTGTGCGCGCCGGGCTCGTGCGCCGGCATTATCAGGGCTATCGTGTGGATCATGCCAATCGCGGCGCCCAGCGGCAGGCGGTCTACACGGTAAGCGAAGAGGTTCGCGGGGCGATGCGCGCCGGCTAGGTCTGAGCCAGCCAGAGCGGAACTGGCTCATCGACCACCTGCGCGCTTTATGTGCAGGCCGCTGTCTATTCCCTTGAGTGCAGATGCATCCTGTGCGAACGAGGGGCACCTGTTTCTCCGTATCTGCGGGGATTGGTCAGGCTTCGCTCCTGCCGGCGTATTCCGGAAAAACTCTTCGGCAGGGGCGATTAGCTTCGCGAGAGGGCAAGGATTGCCGGTTTCCCTCTCGCGCGCTTACTTTTCATGCGCTTGCTGCTCAAATGGCCTCAGGATCAGTCGACCATGCGCCAACGCAGCGTCTCGCCAGCATGGAACGGCACAAGGTCGATCGCCCCTTCGACGATCTTTTCCGGTACGGCCACCTCGACGCGCTCCAGCGTGACCGTGCCCTCGTTCAACGGCAGGCCGTAGAAGCGCGGGCCGTGCTCGGAAGCAAAGCCTTCCAGACGGTCAAGTACGCCTTCGTCCTCGAACACCTGCGCGTAGCTTTCCAGCGCATAAGGGGCATTGAAGATGCCCGCGCAACCGCAGGCCGATTCCTTGCGGTCGATGGAATGCGGAGCGCTGTCGGTGCCGAGGAAGAACTTGGGCGAACCCGATACCACCGCCTTGCGCACGGCCAGACGGTGCTGCTCGCGCTTGGCGACCGGCAGGCAGTAGGCGTGCGGACGGATGCCGCCATCGAAGATCGCGTTGCGGTTGATGATCGCGTGCTGCGGCGTGACGGTGGCGGCGATCTGCGCGCCCGATGCGTTCACGAAATCCACGGCATCGGCGGTAGTGATATGCTCCAGCACGATCTTCAGTGCCGGATAATCACGTACCAGCGGCGTCAGAATGCGTTCGATGAACACGGCCTCGCGGTCGAAGATATCGACTTCGCGATCGGTGACTTCGCCATGGATCAGCAGCGGCATGCCGATGCGTTGCATGGTTTCCAGCACGTCCGTCAGTGCGCGAATGTCGGTGACGCCATGGGCAGAATTGGTGGTGGCGTGGGCCGGGTAAAGCTTGCAGGCGGTGAACACCCCGGCTTCGTAACCGCGCGCGATTTCGGCGGCGTCCGCGCTATCCGTCAGATAGCAGGTCATCAGCGGCGTGAAGGCGGCACCTTGCGGCAGCGCTGCGAGGATACGGTCGCGATAGGAGGCGGCTGCATCCACTGTCGTGACTGGCGGCGAGAGGTTCGGCATCACGATCGCACGGGCGAACTGGCGTGCGGTGTGGTTGGCGACCGCGCGCAGCATTTCGCCGTCGCGCAGGTGAACATGCCAGTCGTCGGGGCGGCGGATCGTGAGCGTAGTGGTCATGGAACGCCCCCTTAGACGCTCGCACGCTCAGCGTCGAGATGGACCGTGGGAATAGGGCGTCCTGATCGGACGTGGATCAGGGCATGGGATGGGCACGGGATGGGGCTGCAAAGGGCGTGACATTCCTGCGACGGGGCGCCGAAAAATGCCGCAAGTAGCAGATGCAACCATTTACATATTGCAGACACACGCTCTATGCGCCCTCGAAATATATCAGAACATATACAGCGAGAGTTGCCATGATCCCGAATTTGACGTCCCGAAAAGCCGCCATTCTGGGCGGTACGCTGGCAGGAATACTCGCCCTGCCTTCGCTGGCATTCGCGCAGTCGAACGAGGCGACCTCGGCAACGCCGCACGGTTCGGAAATCATCGTGACCGGGCAGGGCGCCTATGGTGCAATCCCCGTCTGGTCGGCGCCGAAGGCCGATCTCGGCCCGCTGGGCGAGAAGGATGTTCTCGATACGCCTGCCTCGGTCACAACCGTTCCCGAAAGCCTGATCGTCAACATGCAGGCACGCACCGTCAACGACACGCTGCGCTATCTGCCCTCGGTGCAGATCCGCGACCAACAGGGGCTGGAAGTCTCGCGCCCGCAGTCGCGCGGGTTCCAGAGCAGCATTGCGCAGGATACCCGACTTGACGGCCTCAACGTGATCGGCACGACTGCCATCGCTGCGGAAAACCTGGGCGGCATCCAGGTGCTGAACGGCCTCTCGGGCGCACTCTACGGCCCGCAGTCGCCCGCCGGTGTGTTCGATTACCAGCTCAAGCGCCCCACAGCGGCCCCGATGCTGCGCGTGATCGGCAGCTTCGACCAGCAGGGCCTGTGGACCGGTGCGGTCGATGCATCGAACCATTCCGATGTCGTGGGCGTGCGCTTCAACGCGCTGCACGGCGAGGGCGAAAGCTGGGTGGACGGCAGCCATGCCAACCGCACGCTGGTCGCGCTCGACAGCGACGTTCACATCGACAGCCGCACCGTACTGGAACTCGACGGCAGCTATTACCGCACGCAGGCCTATGGCCTTCCGGGCAGCATCGTCTACTTCAACCCGCAGTCCGTGCTCCTGCCTGCCGCCATGGATGCGACGCGCAAGGGTTATGGCCAGCCGGGGGCCGGGACCGACCTCAAGACCGCGACCGGCCTTGCCAAGCTGCGCCACGACTTCGGCAATGGCTGGAAGTTCGAAATCGGCGGGCTCTATCAGAATGCTGATCGCGGCCTTTACGGCATCACCAATACGCTGACCGACAACAACGGCGACTATACCGTCACCAAGAACTTCACCGCCGTCTCGCGCTTCAACATCGTCAGCAATACCGCCTCGCTGACCGGCAGCGTGACGCTGCTGGGCCTCAAGAACGACCTGTCGCTGGGCACCAACGGCTTCGTGCTGGGGCAATACAACAACCGCAACTCGATCGCGGTGACGCTGGGCACATCGAACCTCTCCGATCCCGCGATCCTGCCCGACAAGCCCACCCCGGCGACCGGCGGGCGTTACAAGAGCGGCAGGATGTTCGTGCAGTCGATCGTGACGGCCGATACCGTGCACTTCACCGACCAGATCTCGCTCCAGGCGGTGATGAGCACCTCGTTCCTGACCTCCAGCAGCTATAACGCGGCGGGCACGCGCACCAGCCACGACAGCGAAAGCGGCGTGCTGAGCCCCACCGTCAGCCTGCTCTACAAGCCGCTGAACAATGTCACGCTCTATGCGACATATGCCAGCGACGTGGAGCAGGGCGAGACGGCGCCTTCCGGCACTGCGAACGCGAACGAGATTCTCAGCCCCTACCGCGACCGGCAGGTGGAGATCGGCGCGAAGTATGCGCCGCTGCCTGGGTTCCTGATCACCGCGACGGGCTTCCGCATGACCCGTCCGCTGGCGCAGACGGATGCGACCTCCAATGTCTTCGCGGTCGTCGGCACGCAGCGCAACTGGGGTGCGGAACTGTTCGGGCAGGGCGAGGTGACGCCCGCGCTCAGTCTGCTGGGCGGCGTGACCTATCTCGATGCGCGTCTTGTCGATGCCATCGTGCCGGGCACCGACAATGGCCGCGTGGTGGGCGTGCCGCACTGGAAATCGGACCTGACAGCGGATTATCACCCGGCCTTCGCCAAGGGCTTTGCCGTTACCGGCACGCTGCATTACGAAAGCAACCGTGCGGCGACCAACATCGGCAACAGCTATGCCCCGGCCTTCGCTACGGTGGACCTTGGCGCGCGCTACGCCGCTCACTGGTTCGGGCATGACGAAGTGGCGCGCCTGAACGTCATCAACGTGGGTGACAAGCGCTATTACTCGTCGATCGCGGACGGCAACATCGTTGGCAGTCCGGGTGCGAACACCGCCTACCTCGGCGCACCGCGCACGGTCATGGCCAGCATCGAGGTGGACCTGTAAGCCAAAACTCAGTCCGGATAGGCTTCGGCCAGCGCCGTCAGGCGCTGGCGGATGTCCGCCGGCAATTCCACGGGATCGTTGTCATAGTCCCGCTCGCCTGCCGCCGCTTCGGCGACCAGCACATCGTGCAGGCTGCCCATCAGGCCGTTGATTGCGCTGAGGTAGCGGGAAAGGCGATAGGCATCCTCATCGGGTTCGAGAATTCGCGCGGTATCGTAGAACGAGACCAGCCGACTGGCGACCTTGCGCATCGCGTGAAAGCGGTGCGCGTTGAGGTCGGGCGTTTCCAGCCATAGCCGCAAGCGGTCGATTTCTTCCTTGCGGAAACGTCGAAAACCCTCGGCACTGTCCAGTGGTACATCGGCGACCTCGCGCCGGACGCCGATCCACACCGGCCACGATGCGAGCACCCGCAGCAGCAACGCATACCAGATCGTGGCGGCCCGGCGCTCCAGCTTGAAGGCGTCCTGCAGCAGCCCCATCACCACGACTGTGGTGCGGAACATCAGCGGGGCCTTGTGGCGGGCGCCATAAAGCACCAGCGCAAAGCGCAGGTGCTTGTAGCGCGCGCGGATCAGCTTGAAGGTGCGGCGCGCCTCGGGCGTCAGCGTACCGGTCCGAATTAAGGCACCGGTCAACGCCAGCAGGCTTGCCCGTTGCGTACCTTCGGTCCAGAACTGAATGCACAGGTCCAGGCAGGCCCGCATCTGTTGGCGACTACAGTTCACCGGCATGGTATCCGGCAGGCTGACGACAGGGTCGACCACGTCGTCGTTCTCGACAGCCTCGAACAGGGCGTCGATAATCTGGGCGGAGTAGCGGGTCATCGCGTGGCCAGCTCTGGGGAATGTGACATCCGATGGACCTTCAGGACTTAGACCAGCGCCCGCCGCGGTTTCAGGCGCGGAAAGATCGCTGCAAGGCGGCCGCTTAGTCTCTCGATCCTGTATGGCAGCTGTCTAACGACCAGATTTTTCGTGGGGTTACAAAGTGCTCGGACTGTTTATTTGAAATACCAATCAGTATGAGGCCCGCACTTCCGCATATTGCAGAATGATCGGCAGCTTCGCAGGTAAGACAGAATTTCAAGTCGACATGCTTTATTGTCCTTGGTCTCCTTTCCGGATTGACGAACGACCACCTTGGCGGCCGACAACGGGTTTACCGGCACTTACACCTGTTCCGATGCCGATATGTTCCCGGGCAATACGCAGGGCAAGCTTTTCGGCCCTTACGGCGAGGAGACGGGGCCACCTTCAACGCCGTCTCCCCGATGGCCGTGTCGCGGGCTTGTGGAATACCGGCACTACGCTCGGCCAGCCGGGGCAGACCGGCCTGACCGGCCTGACCGGCGTTGCCATCGGCAAGAAGGACTGACCGGCAAGATTTCGGTTGCGGATTTCGATAGTCTGCGGCGTCTGATCCCTGGAAACACGCTGTTTCAGGGAAAAGGCGCCGCAGACATGAACTTGAGGAAACGACAGGAGGCAGGACAGGCTATGGCCTTACCCTGTATGAAATGTCGCTGACTTCTGTTGATGGCAGGCTAAGGAAGCAAATCCGTCCGGTTGGGGCGGATCATGAAACTGATGCATGGCACACGATGGGTTCTGACGGTTCCGGCAATGCCGCCATGGGTGGTCTCCAGCAACTCAGCCTCGAAATGCGTCCCGATCTGCGGCGCTTCCTTCTCGCGCGCGGCATGACCGCGAGCGATGCCGAGGATCTGTTGCAGGACATGTTCATCGCACTGGGCAAGGTGGAGACCGGACCGGTGCGATCGCCACGGGCTTACCTCTACCAGATGGCCAACAACATGGCGCACAGCTGTCGTCGCGTGGATGTACGGAGGCAAGCCCGCGATGCGCGCTGGCTCGATCACCGCACCGCCTCGCCACCAGGCGCCGAGCCCGATCGCGCCGACCTTGCGCCCGACCCGGAGGCCGCCGCACTGGCCCGCGATCATCTCGCAAGGGTGGAACATGAACTGGCGCAATTGCCGGAGCGAACGGCGTACATCTTTCGCCAGTACCGCATCGAAGGTGTGGCGCAGAAAATCATCGCCCGCGATCTGGGCATCAGCCTGAGTGCGGTGGAGAAGCATCTCCAGTCCGCCTATCGTGCGGTGCTCGCCATTCGCGGCAGACTGGACGAAGACCGTGGGCAGCGGACAGCAGGGGAGTTTGGCCATGCAGGCTGAGGATCGCATGTACGACGAGGCCATTGTCTGGCACTTGCGGTTGCAGGAGGCGGGGCCTAAAACTGCGCCTGAAACCTGGGACGAATTTACGGCGTGGCTGGAGGCCGATCCGCGTCATAACCCCGCGTATGAAGCGGTCTCCGATGCCGATCTCGCGCTGGAACCTGCCATGTTGGTGGCACGCGAGGGGGGAAGTGAAGCGCAGGCGCCAGAAGAACAGGCAGCCGAGGAGCAACCTTTCGTTGCCGCGCCGCGGCGACGCTGGGCCATGCCCGCGCTTGCCGCTTCGATAGCGCTGGCGCTGGCCGGTAGCTGGGTGTTCCAGAGCCGCTCGGCCGGAGACTACACCATCCACACCGCAGCGGGCGAGAGCCGGTCCTTCGCGCTTGGCGACGGCACCCGCATCGTGCTCAACGGCTCGACCGAGATCGCCCTCAACCGCGGCGATCCGCGTCAGGCACAGTTGCTTTCGGGCGAGGCGCAGTTCACGGTCCATCACGATCCGGTGCATCCCTTCACGCTGACCGTCGGCGATCGCACGCTGGAGGACGTCGGCACGGTATTCAACGTGCGCACTTCGGGTTCGGCGATGCAGGTCGAAGTCGCACAGGGCGCCGTGCGCTACGAGGCGGGCGAGACCCGCGTGCGGCTCGATGCGGGAGACACGCTTTCGGCGAAGGATGACGGCATCGTCACCGGGCATCGTGCCGTTGCGGAGATCGGAGGCTGGACCCGCGGCAGGCTGGTCTATCACGACCGTCCACTGATCGACGTTGCTGCTGACATCACCCGCTCGCGCGGCATGGCGATCGAACTGGCACCCGATCTTGCTGCGCAATCGTTCACCGGCGTGATTCAGCTTGATGGCGACGATGCGGCATTGCAGAAGCGCCTCGAATCGCTGCTGGGACTGAAAGTGACTTCGACTGCGGATGGCTGGACGATCGCGAAATGACTGGGCGGCGTTCTGTGTCCTTGCAGGCAGCGTTTCCAGCCTGATCGCGCCTGCCACGCAGGCGCGCGCCACCGAAGCGAAAGCGGCAATCTCGGTTCCGCGCGGAACACTGTCGAATGCTCTGGTCAGCCTTGCAGAGCAGACCGGGCTGTCTATTGCCGCGAGCGATCCCGCGCTTGCCAAGCTCCGGACCAGCGGCCTGCACGGGCGCTATACCCTGCGCGATGCGTTGGACCGCCTGCTCAAAGGCAGTGGCTATCAGGCGCGTTTCGTCGATGCGCATACCGTCCAGCTGTTCCGCACGCACAGGGCAACACCGGCAGAGCCCGAATCCCGGCCCATATCCGCCACGCCGATCCCTATCACGACCGGTTCCGACATTCTCGTTACGGCGACCAAGCAGAACCTCGGGCTGGACGAGTATCCGGCAAGCGTTGCCGTAATCGAGCCCGAACGCAGCGAACTTGCGCGCGGGGGCGGGCGGGGCACCGGCTTCATTCTTGGCCACCTGCCGCAACTGACCGCGACCAACCTAGGCCCCGGCCGCAACAAGATCTTCATTCGCGGGATCGCCGACAGCAGCTTTAACGGCGCCAGCCAGTCGACCATCGGTCAGTACCTCGGCGATTTCCGCACGATCTATTCCGCGCCCGACCCCGACCTGCCGCTTTACGACGTCTCCCGCGTCGAGGTGCTCGAAGGGCCTCAAGGTACGCTCTATGGCGCCGGAACGCTGGGCGGCATCATCCGGATCGAGCCGGTCGCCCCCAATCTTGAACACCGCGAAGTCGATGCCAGCGCCGGGGCGACGTTCACCCGCAGCGGTTCGCCCGGAACCGACGGGGCGCTGGTGGTGAATGCGCCGATCGTCCGGGGTAGTCTGGCCTTGCGCGCGCTTGCCTACGGCAGCATCGAGGGCGGCTACATCGACGATCTCGAACGCGATCTGAAGAACATCAACCGTAACACCCGCGCCGGTGCCCGCGTGCAACTGCGCTGGCAACCCCGCAGCGACTGGACGGTCGATCTCTCGCTGGTCGGGCAGAACATCCATTCGCGCGACGGGCAATATACGCTGAAAGACGAGACCGATCTCACGCGCCGTTCCGCCATCGCCCAGCCTTTCGACAACGACTATCGCCTGATCGGCCTTACTCTCACGCACCAGTGGGGCGATGTGAAGCTGGTTTCTGCGACGGGCTATTCCGGCCAGCATATCGATTCCGTTTACGATGCCACGGCGGACGAGGACGCCCTTGCCGATGGCGCCGCACTGGAAGTGTTCCGCGAGAACCAGACGGTGCACCTGTTCTCGCACGAAACTCGCGCAAGCGGCTCGCTCGGCAGTCAGGGCAGCTGGCTGCTTGGCATCGGCGTGGTGGACAGCAGCGACCACGTGGTGCGTCGCCTTGGTCCGCTCGATGATCCGCCGGTCATCACAGACGTTCTCAACACCACGCTCGACAGTGCCGTGTTCGGCGAGGCGGGCGTACCGGTGCTGCGCCATGTGATCCTGACGCTCGGCGGCCGGCTCAGCTACGTCCGCCAGACCAGCGCCTACGCCGCGATCCGCAGCGAGCGGCGCGATGGACCGGAGCGCCAGCAAGTGCGCCTGCTGCCCACCGCCGCCCTGTCATGGACGCCGCAGGAAGGCCTGCTGTTCTATGGACGGTTTCAGGACGGCTATCGGCCCGGCGGTCTGGAAGTTACCGGGTCCGGGCTCGACGGCGATACAGCGATGCAGACGGCGCAGCGCTTCGCCTCGGACCGGCTGCACAGCTTCGAACTGGGTATGCGGTTCGGCATGACGCCGGGCGCGCGCCTTTCGGGCAGTCTGGCGGCCTCCGCCACGCGCTGGCGCGACATCCAGGCCGATCTGATCGACACCGATGGCTTGCCTTATGTCGCCAATATCGGTGCCGGGCGCGTGCTTAACCTTGCCGCGACGCTGCGCTGGCAACCGACAAAGGCGCTGTCGCTGGAGGCCGCAGGCTATCTCAACTCCAGCGACCTTACCGACCCGGCGCCCGGTTTCGGCGCGCTGTCGGACCGCGATCTCCCCAATATCGCGGACGAGGGCTGGCGCCTTGCAGGCAAATGGAAGACCACACTGCGCGGCGCGCCCCTGACGTTGGATGGGGCGGTGCGGCATGTCGGCCGCTCCAAGCTGGCGGTCAGCGAGCCTTTCGCGCTGGAGCAGGGCGACTACTTCGACGTTTCGGCAGGCGCACGCCTCGGCCTGGGGCGCTGGGGCCTTTCGCTCGACGTGATGAACCTGCTGGATTCGCGCGGCAACACGTTCGCCTACGGCAACCCGTTCTCGGCGGCCGAGGGAGAGCAGGAAACCCCGATCCGCCCCCGCTTGATCCGCATCGGCGTGGACGCTGCGTTCTGAGGGGAGGCCGGTGATCGATCATTGATCGATCACCGGCCCAGCTTCAGCGCATCCACGGTGAACTTGAACCCCAGGATCAGCGCGTCCTTGGTCGGGGTCGAACGGTCGGTCGCACCGGTGCGGTCGGGGTGGTGGATGTACTGGACGTTGGGCGAAAGGCGCATGGCGGGGCCGACCTGTGCGCTGTAGGACAGTTCCATCATCACCTCGTGGCGCCATGCCTGCCCGGCGCCTCCTGCGGCGCGGTCGAGCGCGCGCATGCGAGTCATCGCCAGATCGCTGAAGCGCTGGTCGGACACCATGAAGCCCACGCTGTCCTCGTCGCGCCCGGCGAAAGTGCCGGTCTGGACAAGGCCCAGATCCCAGAAGCGGCTTTCCTCGACCCGGCCGGACAGGTTGGTCATTGCCGCGCCGTAGACGCTGAGCCCGCGCTTGCTGGCAGGGTCGGGCCGCGTCAACTGCTGCTCGAAGCGGACATAGAGCCCGCTGCGACCATTGTGCGTCTGCGCCGCCTGTCCGCTCAGCGCGGCGATCCCGCCGGTGGCATCGCGCAAGGGATCGGCGTAGTCGCCCTTGTCGACCCATCCGCCCAGAATATAGCGCGCGGGCAGGCGCACGGCATCGCCGGTCTCGTAGCTCAGTTCCCACGGCACGATAACGCCGGTGGCATTGCCCACGCCCAGCCCGATGCCGTGATCGTTCGCGCGCTTGCGGTCGGGGTTCACTTCGTAGGCGCCTGCGTGCAGGTAGACGTGGGGCAGCAGTTTCGCCTTGGCGCGGATCATCCAGCTGGACGCCGGGAAGTATGTGAAGTTGCTGTTCTTGAACACGAAAGTCGGATTTCCGCAGCCCGAATTGCCTTGAAACTGGCAGTAGAGCGGCGAATTGAGGAAATGGATGTTCGCCTGGCTGCGCCCGGCCTCGATCATCAGCCGGTCGCCGCCCAGGTGCTGCTCCCAGGTGAAGATCGCCAGATGCGTGTTCTGCGTGCCCCAGATTTCCTGCACCGAGGTGTTGTTGCCCAGCGCGAGGCTCGAAAGGCTGTCGCCATGACGGTCGGTCACGGCAATGTGAAGCGCGCCGCCCTCGATCCCGGCGATATGATCCATGTCGAAATCGGCGCCGATGTAAACTTGCCCGGCGAATGCGGCTTCGCGCTTGAGCCCTCCGGTGACATTGCCCGCGGCCTCGCCGGTATAGCTCAGCGTCAGCTGGATGCCCTGATCGGCCAGAGGCTGGAAGGAGTCCGATTTCCTGGGCGCCGGGTCCGTTCTCGTCTCCTCGACAGGCGCGGGATCGTCATCCGCTCGCGCCATCGACGGGCTCGGTGCAAAGGCGATCGACAGGGCAAGGCAGGCAGACAAGGCGGGGGCGGCGACGCCTGCGGTGCAGGCGCCTTTCAAACTCGCAGTCGGCATGGGCAATCCTCTCTTGTGTTTTTCTCTGTGCCGTCTTGATATGGTTTGTGTGTGTTTCAGCCCGTGCTGGCGGGGCGACGCTTCAGCAGCCCGACGAGCACTGCGCTGAGCAAAGTTCCGGCAACGATCGCAATGGCATAGGCACCAAGATGCGTGACTGCGCCGGGGATCGGCAGCACGAAGATTCCGCCGTGCGGCACTTTCAGCTCGACGCCCGACACCATCGAGATCGCGCCCGCCAGCGCGGATCCCGCCATCAGGGAGGGGATTACCCGAAACGGGTCGCGCGCTGCGAACGGGATCGCGCCTTCGGTGATGAAAGCGAGCCCCAGAACCGCTGCAGCGCCGCCAGCCTCGCGCTCTTCCAGCGTGAAACGGTCGCGGAACAGGCGGGTGGCAAGGGCAACCGCGAGCGGCGGCGTCATCCCTGCCGCCATCGTCGCGGCCATCGGCGTACACACGTTGCTGGCGATCAACCCGACCGAGAACGCATAGCCCGCCTTGTTCACCGGGCCGCCCATGTCGAAGGCTGACATCGCACCCAGGATCAGGCCCAGCACCAAGGCGCTCGAACCCTGCATGGCGCGCAGCCATTCAGTGAGGAAGGCAAGGGCGGCCGCAACCGGCGTGCCCACCGCATAGACCATCAGCAATCCGGTCAGCAGCGTCCCCAGCAGTGGCAGGATGAGGACGGGTTTAAGGCCTTGCAGGTTTTTCGGCAGCTTTATCACCTTGTTCAGCGCCTCGACGCCGTATCCCGCGATAAAGCCTGCGGCGATGCCCCCCAGGAAGCCCGCCCCCAGTTGCGCGGCGATCATGCCGCCGACCATGCCCGGCGCGATGCCGGGGCGGTCGGCAATGGAATAGGCAATGTAGCCAGCAAGCGCGGGCACGATCAGCGCGAAGGCACCCTGCGCGCCGATCTGGAAGAGGGCATGAGCGAGAGTGCCCTTGGCCGCATCGGCATTGGCGCCAATGCCGCCCAGCGCGAAAGCCAGCGCGATCAGCAGACCGCCTGCCACCACGAAAGGCAACATGAAGGAAACGCCGGTCATCAGGTGCTTGTACGGCCCGACGCGCTCGGCCTTGGCAGGCGCGGCTTCAACACCGACAGCGCTATCGGCGCCCTGCCGCTTGGCCTCGGTCAGCGCGCGCTCGATCAGCGCGGCACCGCCGGAAATCGCGGGCTTGGTACTCGACGAGAACACGCGTTTGCCGCTAAAGCGCGCGCGGTCCACCTCGCGATCGGCGGCGATGATGACGACATCAGCCTCGGCGATCTCGCGCTCGGTCAGCGGCGTGCCGGCCCCGACCGACCCTTGCGTCTCGACACGGATCGGATAGCCAAGCTGACGCGCCCCTTCGGCAAGACCTTCTGCGGCCATGAAGGTATGCGCGATACCGGTGGGGCAGGACGTGACTGCAACGATGTGCGGGGTGCCGCTCTCCACGACTGCGGGACGGTCGAACGCCAGCGCCTTGTCGGGAGCGGCGAGCACTTCGGCCAGCGTTACCCGGCGGTCCGCCCGTGCGGCAAGGGCATCGTCCCCTGCCGTGTCCGTCACCAGCAGGAGCAACTCGCCCTTCGCCGTTGCGCGATCCGTCAGCGGGTTGAGCACGCCCTGTTCGGTGCGGACCTCGATGTCGATGGACTGGCCAGCGGCCTTGGCCGCACGACGCAGGGCCTCGCCCGCCAGCACGCCCTGCACCGCACCGTCACCTGCCTCGATGATGGCAAATATCGTATTCATCAGACCTCTCCCGCCGCCGTTGCAGCGGTCGTATCAATTCGGTTTATCGCGACATCGGCGGCGAGCGCCTTCACGCTGGCCAGCGCCGGAAGGTTTGGCCCGGCCATCCCCAGCTTGCCCACGGCAAAAGCCGTGGCGAGGCGCGCGATCTGTTCGAGGTCGGCCCCATCGTCCGCCAGCGAAGCCGCAATTCCCGCGACCATCGCATCACCGGCACCAACGGTGCTGGCAAGGTCTCCCACCGCGAGTTTCGCCGTCACCGCCCCCTGATCCGAGACGAACAGCGCGCCTTGCTCTCCCATCGAGATCGCCACCAGCGCGACTCCGCGGGCGCGCAAGGTGGTGGCCGCACGCAGCACATCGTGGATCTCGGGCAGGGGCGTGCCGAGCGCCTGCGCGAGTTCTTCGCGGTTGGGCTTCACCACATCGGGCAGCACATCCGCCGACAGCGCGCATTTCAGCGGCAGTCCGCTGGCATCGAGGATCACCCGGCAACCGATCGAGCGCAGCCGCGCGATCAGCAGGGCGTAGGTATCGGGCGGGCAGCCCGGAGGAAGACTGCCCGCCAGCACGACGAGGTCACCCTCGCGTGCCGCATCGCAGATCGTCGCGGTGACCATTTCTGCTCGCCCGGCGTCGATCGCGATGCCATCCAGATTGATGTCGGTGGTCCCGCGCGGGTCCACCAGCTTGAGGTTGACGCGGGTGGCGCCGGGAATGCGGATGAAGCGATCCTCGATGCCCTTGGCAGCGAACAGCGCATCGAACGGCGCCGCATTGTCGCTGCCCAGCAGGCCGTAGGCGCTGACGGTAACGCCCCAGTCTGCGAGGCAGCTGGCGACGTTGACACCCTTGCCACCGGCGTTCTGGCGCACCGCATGGGCGCGATGGACCTCGCCGGGCTCAAGCCGGTCAAGCGTGACGGTCTGGTCGATGGCCGGATTGAAAGTGACTGTAAGCACGCGCATCAGTTCGCTCCTGCATCCAGCGCACGGACATCTGCTGGCCCCGCCATCGCCAGAGCGCGCTGGGCGAGTTCCACCAGATCGCTGTGCTTCGCGGCCCGAAGGCGGGCCTTTACGGCGGGAATGTCGCGCGGGGTCATCGAGAGTTCGTCGACACCAAGGCCGACGAGCAGACCGGCACCGAAGGAATCACCGGCCAACCCGCCGCATACGCCGACCCAGCGACCATGTGCGCGCGCGCCTTCCACCGTCATCGCGATCATGCCGAGCACGGCGGGGTGCAGGCTGTCCGCCTCGCTGGCGAGTTCGGGGTTCTGGCGGTCGATTGCCAGCGTGTACTGCGTAAGATCGTTGGTGCCGATCGAGAAGAAATCCGCATGCGCCGCCAGTGCGCGCGCCTGCACGGCAGCGGCAGGCACCTCGATCATGATGCCGATGGGCACCTCGGGCGCGTCCAGTTCCTGACGGATCGCCTCGCACTTGGCACGCAGTGCGACCAGCTCGTGCGTGGAGGTGATCATCGGGAACATGATCGACAGCGCGCCGCCTTCCTTCGCTGCCCGGTAAAGCGCGCGAAGCTGCGGTTCGAGCAGGTCCGGTCGGCGCAGCAGCAGGCGCGCACCGCGCACGCCGAGGAACGGGTTCTCTTCTTTCGGAAGATCAAGATGCGGGACCTGCTTGTCGCCACCGATGTCGAGCGCACGCACGATCAGCGCCCGTTCGGTGCCGTCATGTGCCAGCGCCTCGATCATCGCACGGTAGGTGGCGGCCTGCTCGTCCTCGCTCGGGCTGTCGCCGCGTTCGAGAAACAGGAACTCGGTGCGCATCAGACCCACGCTTTCGCCGCCTTGCGCCAGTGCCATCGGCACCTGATCCGGACGGTTGACGTTAGCGGCGATTTCCACCTTGTGCCCGTCCTGCGTGACGGCAGGCTGGCTGCGCTCCTCCTCTTCAGCCGCACGCTTGGCGGCGAGGTCGGCGATCCACCGATGCGCGGAGGCGAGATCGTCCTCGCCGGGGTCGAGCCACACGCGGCCACTGTCCCCATCGACAATCGCCAGTGTGCCCGCAGCGCTGGCCAGCAAATCGTTGCCCCCGGCAACAACCGATGGCAGGCCGAGCGTTCGGGCCAGAATGGCGCTGTGCGAGGTCGGGCCGCCAAGGGCGGTCGCAATGCCTGCCACCCGCGCGATGTCGAGCGTGGCGGTATCCGAGGGCGAGAGGTCTTCCGCCACGAGAATGCACGGCACTCCGGGAAGATCGGCCAGGGTTCCGGCTGTCAGCGAAGGATCGATCTCGGCCAGAACCCGGCGGCCGACGTCTTCCAGATCGGCGGCGCGGGCAGCCAGCACCGGATTGCCGAGTGCCGAGAGGCGCGCCGCTATGCGCCCCACCGCCTGATGCCACGACCAGGCGACGCCGTGCCCTTCGACCATGTTCTGGCAGGTGAGGGTGATCAGATCGGTATCGTCGAGAAGGTCCGCCTGCGCCTTGAAGATCGCCGCTTCCGAAGCGCCGAGGCGTCGCGTGGTGTCGTCGATCAGCGCGGTCATCTGCGCGCGGGTGCGCACCAGCGCATCGTTGAGCAGGGCGCCGCCGGATGCGAGATCGACAGGACTGTCCGGCACGGCCAGCTCGGCGGATTTCAGAACGTGGATCGGGCCGATGGCAAGGCCGGGGCTGGCCGCGACACCGGCGATCAGACGCGGCTCGCCGACAGGAGTCCATGCGCGCACGGGCGCTTCGCGCTTCTGCGCGGCGCGGGCCGCGTCTTCCTTCTCTCGGGAAGTCAGACGCCGCACTGCGGCCAGAAACGCCGTCAGCGTGGCTTCTGCACCTGCGCCTTCGGAGGAGATCGAAACCTCGTCGCCCTGACGCAGGCCCAGTTGCAGCAGCGCGACGAGATTGCGGGGATCTGCGGTTTCGTCTCCGTGGCGCACGCGCAGCGGCGTGGCAGCAGCGCGAGCCGCCTCGACCCAGACAGAGGCGGGGCGGGCGTGAAGCCCAGCGGGATAGTCGACCGTCCAGGTCGCGACATGTGCAAAGTCCCCCAGCGGTGCGGCAATGGTGCCCGGGGATGAGTCCTCGCCCAACGCACGGGCAAAGTCTGCCGCATCCTCCGTCCGGACAAGCGCCTGAAGGCGTGGCTCGTCCTGAATCAGGCGCGTCAGGCGGCGCAGGATCGACAGGTGACTGTCCGAATTGGCAGCGATACCCACCACGATATGCGCGCGCTGGCCGGGGTTCCATTCCACCCCGTCACGCAGCTGGAGAATGGCCACGCCGTCGCGGCGCACCATGTGCTTGTCTTCGCCAAGGCCGTGCGGGATCGCGAGACCCGAGCCCAGGAACGTGTTCGCCACGGCTTCGCGGCGGACCATGCTTTCTTCGTATCCGGGCTGCGCGCATCCGGCAGCGACCAGCAGTTGCCCGACCTGCCGAATGGCATCGGTCTTGTCGGTTGCGGTGGCAGCGATCCGAACGAGATCAGTGGCGCGGGACGCAGGGGTGGCGTCTGCGAGCATCGTAGTTCCTCTCCATTTGCTCTTGATGTGAGAAAACGTTTTCTCACGGAAAAAGTCAAGTGGGGTTGTTAAACCGTACCAAAAGTGGTCATAAGTGACGGCAAGAGAGGGCTATTGCCGATCGGATAAGAGAACGATTTCCAGATGGCGACAGGAATCAAGGATGTGGCAGCCGTTGCCGGGGTTTCACCGGCAACCGTTTCGCGTGTGCTGGCAGGCAAGCCCGTCGATCCGGCCATGGCAGACCGGGTTCTGGCTGCGGTGAAGGCAACCGGCTATCGGCCAAATCTGGCGGCACGGCGCCTGCGCTCGCGCCACACAAACACCATCGGTCTGGTTGTCGCCGATATTCGCAACCCGTTCTTCACTGCCGTCTCGCGCGCCGTCGAATCGCTGGCGGCCGCCCGTGGCCTGCGGGTGATCCTGTGCAACACCGACGAAGACCCCACCCGCGAAGCGACGTATCTCGAACACCTGCATGAGGAACGCGTGACCGGCGTGATCCTTGCGCCATCGCGCCAGCGTGTCGCCACGGCGGAACGTCTGGATCTGGATTATCCCGTGGTCCTGATCGATCGCACCGTGCCCGAAGGCACCTTCGACTGCGTGGTGCTCGACAATGCGCGCATGGCCGAAATGCTGGTCGAGCACCTCCACGCACAGGGCAACCGGCGGATCGCAGGCCTGTTCGGCGCCGACAGCAGCACCGGTGTCGAGCGTCGCGAAGGGTTCCTGCGCGCTGCACAGCGACTGGGCCTGTCCGCAGAGGCGCTGGCCATACCGCATAACGCGGATGGTGCCGAGGCGGTGATCACCGCGCTTCTCGCCAGGCCTGACCGTCCCGACGCCATTGTCGCCAGTAACGGCGTGATGCTGCTGAATGTGCTGCGCTGCCTGCGCGAGGCGGGGCTCGATGTTCCGGCGGACATGGCGCTGGCGGGCTTCGACAACAACGCGTGGATGGAGTTCGTCGGGGGCGGCCTGACGGTGATCGAGCAGCCCGTCGACGAGATCGGACGCACCGCCATGACGATGCTGCTCGACCGGCTCGACCATCCGGAGGTGCCGCCGCGCAAGGTCGTCCTGCCGGGGCGGCTGATCGCACGCGGGTCGAGCATGTCGCCTGCCGCCGTCATCTCCCCGGCCAGCGACCAAGGCCTTCCCTTATCCCCCGCATCCGGAGACTGAAGACACATGGAACGTACCACCATCGGCCGCGACACGCGGGTGTGCATGTCGCTGTCGGCACGGCCGGGCAATGCGGGCTCGCGCCTGCACAACTGGCTCTACGATCATTACGGTCTGGACTATCTCTATAAGTCGTTCAGCACTACAGATCTTGGCGCGGCGGTCGGCGGCATTCGCGCGCTGGGCATTCGCGGCTGCGCGATCTCGATGCCGTTCAAGGAAGCGGTGATCCCGATGCTCGACGGGCTCGATCCGTCCGCCACCGCGATCGACAGCGTCAACACGATCGTCAACGACGATGGCGCGCTGACCGGGTTCAACACCGATTACAGCGCGGTACGCGATCTTCTGGAAAGCAACCGTGTCGATCCGGCCCTGCCGTTTCTGCTGCGCGGCAGCGGCGGCATGGCCAAGGCCGTGGTCGCCGCGCTGCGCGATACCGGCTTCACCAAAGGCACCATCGTCGCCCGCAATCCCGAAAGCGGCCCGGCACTGGCCGCGCAATACGGCTATGACTGGCTGGCCGACATGCCGGAGGAGGGCGCCGCCGTCCTGATCAACGTAACGCCGCTGGGCATGGAAGGCGGACAGGCCGATGCTCTGGCCTTCTCGCCCGAACAGATCGCCGCATGCGAACTCGCCTTCGATGTGGTGGCGCAACCCGCGGCGACGCCGTTCATCCTTGCCGCGCAGGAGGCGGGCAAACGGATCATCTCGGGCGCCGAAGTGATCGTGCTTCAGGCCATCGAGCAATTCGTGCTTTATACCGGCATTCGCCCCGAACCCGATGTGGTGGTCGAGGCAGCGGCTTTCGCGCACGGCGAGGCGGTCGCGGCGAGGCTGCGCAAGGCGTGACGCAAGCGACGCGGCGCGCCGTCAAGATCAGCGCGCCGCAACCGGCCTCAGAACGAAGCTGAATCGGCGCTCGACTGGCTGGACGCGATAGTCGGGCAGCGGGCGCCCCTCGGCATTCCAAGTGGTGTCCCCGCCAAGACCCGCCTGAACGGCATCGATCAGCAAGGTGCCGTGATCGTGGGGCACGATGTCCGTGCTTTTTGCGGTTCCGGGTGGGCGTCGGCGCAAGTCTTCATAAGGGAAGGCCAGTGCATTCATCGTCAGCGGGGTGTCGCCGGTCACGGAGAGGCCCGGTGCCTTTCCGCCAGAAAGCGCCAGCCAGCGCACATCGGATTTTGTCCCGGTATCCTGCGGCCGGATGAAGTCATGATACTGGTCGGCAAGGGCCGCCTTCCAGAGGCCGACAATCGCCCCTGTCTTGCGGTCGGCATAGTTCTCCCAGGGCCCGCGTCCGTACCATTCCAGCTGGGTAAGCCGCATCGGGAACGAGAATTCCAGCCCGATGCGCATGGGCTCGGGCAAGTCCTTGCGCAGGGGCAGGAAATGCCCTTCGACCGCCACCGAACCATCTCCGCGCATGGTATAGCGGCTGTCGAACACGGCGGCGCCGGCGCCCAGTCCGTAGCGTACGGCGATGCTCCTGGCCCCGGCGGGATCGCGCTGGATCTCGACCTTTTCGACCGTGCGTTGTCGCGACATCGTCGCCCATGGCGCGGCGATGTCTGCCGTGCCCGTGCCCAGATCGTTGTCAGTCGGCATCCGGAAGAAATTGGGATTGCCCCCGGACAGAAGCTCACCATCCTTTGTCGTGTAGCGGGTGAGAAGCCCGCTATGCCGGTCGATCACCAGCGTCGCACCACCAGCACTGAGGGTAACGCTGTCCGGGCCATCGTTCACCGTAACTTGCCCGCTTATGCGAGCGGCAGGGGCCGGGATCACCGTGCCATAGGCGAACTGGTCCCAGCCGATGGCATGGTCGGCAGGGGCATATGGCATGTCGTGCGTCGCATCGTAGGCGCGCAAGGTAACAAGATATTCGGTTCCGGGCTTGCGTTTGACAGCGGGCAGCGACAGCGTGAAGTCCTGCGATGCATGCGGGGCTGTATGCAAGGCAGGCGCGACACCCTGGGCGATCGGCACGCCGTCCGCCGTCAGTTCCCAGTGGACACGATAGCCTGAAAGGTCGCGAAAATCGTTGTGGTTCGTCACGCGGAATAAACCGGCTCGCGCATCGACCGCAGAAAACTGTACGGGGGAGTAGACCTTGCGGACCTCGTACAACTGCGGGTTCGGCGTGCGGTCGGACTGGAGCAGCCCGTCGCCGAACTCGATATCGCCGCCGGGATTGGGGCCATATTCACCGCCATCGCCCCAGTATCGCCGGCCATCCTTGGTATAGCGATACATCGACTGCTCGACCCAGTCCCAGATGAAGCCGCCCTGCAGGCGATCGGGGTGGGCGTAGATCGCCTGCCAGTCATCGGCAAAGCCACCGCCGGAATTGCCCTGCATATGGGCATATTCGCACTGGATCAGGGGCTGTTTGAACTCGGTGTGCTGCGCATAATCGAGCATCTGCGCGATGCTGTGATACATCGGCGCGAAGATGTCGGAATAGGACGGCACCCGATGATCGGCGGTCGCACTCCACCCCAGGAACGAGATCAGCCGGGTGGGGTCCATCGCCCGTGCTGCTGCCGCGGCCTTCTCGAAAGTCGGACCGACGCCGCTCTCGTTGCCGAGCGACCAGAAGATGATCGAAGGGTGGTTCCGGTCACGCGCGACCATGTTGGTGACGCGCGAGATATGCGCGGCCTCCCAGGCCGGATCGTAGCCCAGCAGGTAACGCGCCTCTTCCCCCGGATGCCCCTTGGCCGCGCCCATGTAGGCGTGGCTTTCGATATTGGCCTCGTCCATGACATAGAGGCCAAGCTCATCGGCAAGCGCATAGAGCCTCTCGTCATTGGGATAGTGCGATGTTCGCACGGCGTTGATGTTGTTGAGCTTCATCAGCTCCAGATCATGCCGCATGGATTGTTCCGAGATCACATGGAACGTCTCGGGATCGTGCTCGTGCCGGTTGACGCCGCGAATGGTGATCGGGCGTCCGTTGACAGTGACCAGCCCATTACGGATCGCCACGGTGCGAAAGCCGATGCGCTGTGCCGTTGCCTGCACGACATGTCCCTTGGCATCGACGAGTTCGATCAGCAGCGTGTAGAGGTTCGGCGTTTCGGCGGTCCAGGCACGCACGTTCGGGAGCGAGGCCTCGATCCGGGCAGATTGCCCGCGAAGGCTCGTCGTGCGGGTCAGGAGAGTGGTGCTGCCATCCTTCAGCGTTGCCCGAACCGTCAGCCCCTCGGCGGCTGCGGTCCCGTGAAGGCTCAGATCCAGCGTGCCGTCGCGATAGCCGCTCGCCAGCCCGGTCTTCGCAAAGAAGTCATCCACCCGCGCGCGCGGCGCGGTGATGAGATAGACCGAGCGCTCTATGCCGGAGACACGCCAGAAGTCCTGATCCTCCATGTAGCTGCCGTCCGACCAGCGGTAGACCTGGATGGACACGCTGTTGCGACCCGGCTTCACGAAACGGGTGATGTCGAACTCGGACGGCAGCTTGCTGTCCTCGCTGTATCCCACCTTCTGCCCGTTGACCCAGACGTAGTAGGCAGAGCCCGCCGCGCCGATGTGCAGGATGGTATCCTCGCCCGACCTTGCCGCCAGCGTGAAGTCGCGGCGATACGATCCCACGGGATTGGTGGCGTGGGGGATCAGCGGACGGTTGGCGGGGAAGGGATAGGTGATGTTGTTGTAGCGGGCCTGATCGTACCCTTCGGCCTGCCAGTCTGCCGGAACCCTGATCTCTTTCCAGCGCGAGACATCGTAATCTCGCCGGAAGAAGTCCTTGGGCGCCCCGTCGACCGAAGGAGAGAAGGCGAACTTCCACAACCCGTCCAGCGACAGATAGCGTGCCGAGGATGCCATGTCCCCATCGATCGCCTTGGCTGCCGTCTCGAAAGGAAAACCCGTGGCGCGGGCCGGCAGCTTGCCGATGGCGAAGACGGCAGGGTTCTCCCAGTCCGGACGCTGCGGATCGATCTGGGGCTGGATCGGCGGCACCGGTTCCGAGGCGAGCGCCGTGCCCGCGATCAGCGCAAGAAGAAGGGCGGCGCGTTTCATGGGAAAGTCCATTCGAGAATATCGGGAGTGCCTTCGAACACAAGCCGCACGTAACGCGCCGTGCCGCCAAGCGCTGGCAGGCGGACGGGCGAGCCCTGGGCCGGGATCGACTCTCCGCGCCGTTCCCATGTGCGTCCGTCACGCGAGATTTCGACGGTGAAGCGCAACGGATGCAGGAGATCTGCGGGGCGCAGATAGCTGGCAGGTATCGGGCCGATTGCCCTAAGGTCCGCCTGAAGCCAGGAGGTTGCCGAGCCCGGTGGCGCCTGCCATCCGGTGGCGTAGTTGTCGTCCCCCGCCTTTTCGGCGGTGTGCCGCACATCGCTTGCGGCGGAGGCGCTCAGTGCCACGCTGCGGCCTGCCTGACGATGCGCAGCGGTGCCCGGAATATCCGGGCCTTGATGTGTCGGTCGAACCGGGAGGAGTCGTTCTCCCGACACATCAAGCCTGTCCACCGCGACCTGCCGCAGCACCTCGTCGCCCGCACGGGGGAAGGGCAGCGCCTGGCGGTGATAAAGGATATAGTCCTGCCCTTTCACGCGGAATACCGCGTGATGGCCGGGGCTGATGATCTGCGCCGCCGCGTCTGTCGCCAGCAGGGGCTTGTCATCGGGTTCGCGGAAGGGGCCGAACGGCGTATCGCCCACGGCATAGCGGACCTGATAGGTGTCCTTGGTCGTGTTGCCATAGGAGGACATCAGGAAGTAGTGCCCGTTGCGCTTGAGCATGAACGGGCCTTCGAAGTAGTGCGGCGGCGTCACATCGCGCACTTCTCCGTCGAACGTGACCATATCGGGCTTCAGCTTCACGACGAAGCAGTGCCCGTTGACCCAGTTGAGGCCCGATCCCCAGTAGAGGTAGGCTTGGCCGTCGTCGTCGATGAAGGCTTCGGCGTCGATCATGTGGAAGCCGGGGCGGAAGTTGCGCGGGATCAGCGGCTTGCCATGGTTGGCGTCTTTCCATGGCCCGGCGGGATGTGTGGCCGTACCGACCCACACCTCGTTGCCGACCGAGACATACATCCAGAACCTGCCATCGCGTCCTTGGACGACGGAAGGCGCCCAGACGTTGGCGGAACCCGAGGTCGCGCTGTGCGCAGCGGCCTTGGTCGGCCAGTTCGGCGTCGAAAAGGTCCAGTTGCGAAAGTCGCGAGAGCGCCACAGTCCCAGTTTCTCGCCGCCCCACGGGTCCATCGTCGCAAAGATGAACCACTCACCCTTGTAGTGCACGATCGAGGGGTCAGCGAAATAGCCCGGAAGCAGCGGATTGCGGGCATGGGCCGCATAGGGATTGTTGCCCGCTGACGTCGACGTTGGCGTTGGCGGGGATGCCAACAGATTACCGGCAGCACCTGCCAGCGCCATTGCAGCAAGGCCAAGCGGGATGATGTGACGTAGCATCAGCGCTGTCCCTTCCCGCCATCAGGGTTCGTCTGTCCCCATTCATTAGGGCGGGAGGCCAGCCGCAATTCCAGCGTGCCGCCTGCCATGATGTCACCCTGTCGTACGAAAGCTGTATCCAGCGGTTTGCCGTTGAGCGTGGCGGAGGTGATATAGATACGCCCCGGTTTCCAGTTGGGCGCGAGGATCGTGAACGTCCTGCCGTTCTCCAGTCGTAGCACGGACTTGGGCTGATGTGGAGCATGGAGATAGAACGTGTCGGTGGTGAGGCGCGGAAACAGGCCCAGACGGTTGAAGACATAGTGCGAACTCATCGCGCCGTTGTCCTCGTCTCCCGGATAGGCATTGGCAGTGAAGCGCGCGAAGATGCGATTTGCCCAATAGCTGGAAAGGTCGGGCCGCCCCACTTCGCTGAACAGCCATGGCGTTGCGAAGCTGGGTTCGTTGGTGATGTCGATCAGCCCGCTGTCGAGCGCGTGGCGCAGTCTTTCGATGAACTTTGTCCGCCCGCCCATGGCGGCGACCATGCCGGGCACATCGTGAAGCATGTCGTAGGAGTAGATCCAGCCGGTGCCTTCATAGAAACCAACGTTCTCATAAGTCTTGCCGTCCCAGCCCAGCTTGGGATCGACGGGCTGGAAGCGTCCGTCCGGATAGCGGGGCGAGACAAAGCCGGTGTAACCGTCACTGGTCGCATCCTTATCCCACACCTTGCGCCAGTTGCCCGAGCGCGTGAGCAGGGTGACGCCTGCATCCTTCTGCCCGGTCGCCTCGGCCAGCTTCGCCGCGTAGAAATCGTTGAGAGCATAGGCGATCGTTGACGATCCCGAACGCGCGCGCGGATTGTCGGTCTCCGGGCTGCGATCCCCGACTGCGAACCAGCCATCTATCAGGTAGCGCGGTCGCCGCTCCTCGAAAGCATCGTGCAGCGCGACTTCGGCCGCCGCATTCCAGTCGACGCCCGGCACATGGCGGATCAGCCCTTCGCCCAGCACATTGTCAACTTCATCGCCGCCCTGGCCAACGTGGTAATTGCGACCCGAAATGAAGGCCGTGTGTGCCGCGCCGTATCGCCGGTACGTGGCGACGATCGAGGCGATGTTGCCCGCGTACACACTGGGGCGAAGCAGCGACATCAACGGAAAAGCAGTCCGGTAGGTGTCCCAAAGGGTGTAGTAGTCGTCCCAATGCGGCGTGGTGCGATCCGCAATGGGCTGATCCAGCGTCCGATCGCGAGGCTGGATCACCGAGTGGTAGAGCGCGGTATAGAACCGGCGCTTGTCCGCAAAGCCAACACCTTCGATGGTCGCGCGGGACAGTTCCTTCTCCCACACTGCCCGTGCGCCTGCTTCCACATCGGCGAAGTGTTTGCCGCTCAGTTCGGCATCGAGCAGTTCACCGGCTCGCTCTGCGCTGGTGAAGGAGACCGCCACTTTGAGTTCGACCGGGCGATCGGTGTCGAACTGCCACCACGCGGCAAGTTTGGTATCGGCAGGCACCTGCGCACGCGTCGCATCGGGCATCACCTTGCCGCCACTGCGCACCCCCCACGAGGTCGGCTTGCGATCGAGCTGCGCGACGAACCAGATATCGACATTGGCCGGAGACCAGTAGGTCTTGCTGCGTACCCGACCGACCAGGCGACCGCTTTGCGGGTCCAGCGTCACATCTGCACCGTCGCTTGCCAGTACTCCGCCGATCTTGCGCGTGATATCGAACACCAGCGTGCCGGGTTTGCCCGCAGGATAGGTGAAACGATAGAGCGCGGCATAGTGCCCCGGCGTCACCTCCGCCCGCACACCATAGCGGTCCAGCGTGACCGCATAGTGGTCAGCGGCGAACTCTTCGTGCGATTTCGGCGAGAGATGGTCCGGTTCATCGAAAGCCAGCGCGCCGGTCTGCGGCGAGATCAGGAACGTGCCGTAAGTCGTTCGCCCGCCCGAGCCTTGCGTGTGCAGTTGCGCAAAACCGCTGATCGGTGCGGTGATGTCATACCCCGCGTTGCTGCCCGTCAGCGTTTCCGGGCTGGGATGGATCGAGCCTGCGGGCAGGGAAGGGCCAGGGACCGTATCGCCTTCATTGTCGTTACCCAAGCCTACGCGAGGGTCCACATAAGAGACCAGCGATGCCGACGGTGCGGCATCACCCGCGGCCATCACCTCGCCGGACGGAAGAACCATCGCAATCGCTGCGCCCAGCATAAGGCGTTTGCGGTTCCCCATCGTCTCCCCCTTCA
The DNA here is from genome assembly GCF_057784955.1 of Novosphingobium sp. BAM6. Taxonomy (NCBI): domain Bacteria; kingdom Pseudomonadati; phylum Pseudomonadota; class Alphaproteobacteria; order Sphingomonadales; family Sphingomonadaceae; genus Novosphingobium; species Novosphingobium sp. BAM6. The sequence goes on from NZ_JBYNTR010000003.1 coordinate 64,441, forward strand.
TGACTGTTTTTCACTATACTTGCAGAACGGTATGCGATGCAGGCGCCGCAGGCTCAAGCCCCGCGACGCCCGTGCAACACCTTAGAACGTGCCGCGCAGCGTCAGCGTAAAGGTGCGACCGTCATAGTCGTAGCGACGCGGCAGATCGGGCTGGTTCTCGTATTCGTACCGGATCGCGTTGGTCAGGTTGTAGGCATCGACCGAAACCGACAGGAAATCGGTGATGTTGTACGAGGCCGAAGCGTCCAGCTGCCCGCGTGCACGGACCTGACGCGCGGCGCCGGTGAACGTTCCGGCCGAAGCCAGATCGTACTTGCTGCGCAGGTTGTAGACCAGACGCACGCCGTACTTGGGCGTTTCGTAGTAGGCGATGACGTTCAGGTTATGCTTCGAAACGCCCGGCAACGTTGCCTTCGCGCCGGTCGCGGTCTTGCCGCTGATGGTGGTGTAGGCGTAGTTGAAGCCGCCTCCCAGGTTCTTGAGCACACCCGGCAGGAAGTCCAGCGTCTGCTGGAAGTTGAACTCCAGGCCGCGCACGGTGATCGGGTTGCTCTGGTTCATGTAGCCCGAAGCCGAGACCAGATAGGGCTGGGTGACGCCGCCCTGCGTGTAGGTGAGGCTGCTTTCGCAACGGTCGCCGTTGATCGTCAGCGTACCGAGCCCCAGTGCGCTGGCGTCCGCGGGGCACAGCTGTTCGGGGTCGGTGATCTGCGCGATCAGCCCGGTGATCCGCTTCTGGAATGCGGCGAGCGAGATGATCCCGTTGGGCCGGTTGTACCATTCCAGCGAGAGGTCGAGCGAGGTCGAGTTATAGGGCTTGAGATCGGGATTGCCGAGCGTTACCGAATAGACCCCGTTCGAAGGTGCGCTGACGACCGTGACCGGCGTAAAGGCGCGCGGCTGCGGGCGCACATACGTCCGATACGCGGCGGCACGCATCAACAGCTTGTCGGAAATGTCAGCGATCGCGATGAACGAGGGCAGCAGCTTGTTGTAGCTCTGCTTGTACGTGGTGTTCGCGAAGTCACTGGGCGAGCCGATCGAGTTCGTCAGCGTCACGCGGTTGAGCGCATTGATGATGTTGTCGGTATGCTCGAAGCGCAGGCCGCCATTGCCGCGAATGGTGATGCCACCGACCTCGAATTCGTACTTGAGCTGCCCGTAAACGGCTGCGATGTTGTTCTCGTTGCTGAAGTTGTAGAGCGAGTAGCTGTTGTCGTTATACCGGATGTTATAGCCCAGCGGCGACAGTTCACCGCCCGGATAGGCCGTGACGGGGGTGACTTCGGACAGGAACTTGCTGATGTCCGTCACGTACCAGTTGCTGGTCGGGCTGCCGCCGTTTCCGCCGAAGAAATCGCTGGATGTCGGGCTCTGGCCCAGCACGTCGCCGGTCAGGTTCTGGATCTGCAAGCCATAGGCGCTGGTGCGGAAGCCCTGAGAAATAAACAGGTTGTGCTCATAACGTCCGCCGACCTGAATTCCGGTGAGGGCGCCACCGTGGAACGTGCGCTCAAGATCGACCTGCGCAGCCGCCAGCTTGTTGGTGGCATAGCTCTGCGTGCCGGTGAACTGCATGCGGTTGGTCTGCGCCGATGTCGTCGCCGAGTTGTAGTAATACGTCGGATCGGCGACGCCGCCCCACACGCCGGTAGAAATCCCGGCCACGGTGTTCGCCGGGTCCGGATTGATCGTGTAGGAGAAGTCGTCGAGATTGCCGCCACCGGTATGCATCGTGCCGCTCAGCCCATTGCCGCCCGTGCGTTGCATCGTCTCGAAATCGACTTCGGTTTCGGTCGAGCTGTTCGAGGCCTGCGAAAGCGTACCGACCGCGCTCACGCGCCAGTCGTCGTTCTTCCATTCGCCCGTGGCATCGATGCCCCAGGTTTTCTGATGCTGGCCATAAAGGCGGGTGGAGGAGACCGCGACGGGATTGGAATAGTCGAAGTCGTTGACCACGTAGCGCCCGTCCGCCAGCGCCACAGGAGCACTCAACGCGGTCAGGGAACTCGCATCGTTCAGCGAATTGACCATGATGTACTGGATGGTCTTGGGCTGCTTGCGATCGGTCAGGAAGCCGGTCACACCGATCTTGGCGTTATCGTCGATCTGGTATTCCGCGCCGCCCGCCGCCGAGAACAGGTTGCCCTTGTTCAGGCGCGAATACTGGCGGATCTGCGAGTTGTAGAGCACTCCGGCAGTCGATGTCGTTCCGGTGCAGGATGGACAGGCTGCCGACGGCGCATAATAGGCGCCCACCAGGTCCGAATTGGCTTGTGCCTGCGCAGCGGACATCGGCGTGTAGCTGTTGAACAGGATGGAATCGCGACGGAAGCTCTCGCGCTTGTAGGCAAAGACGCCGAAGACCGCGAAATTGTCGCTGAAGTGATGGTTGTAGCCAACCGTCGCTTCGGGGCCGCCGGTGCTGCCCAGTTCATTGTACTCATAGGCCAGCTTGGCAAAACCACCGTCCTTGCGACCCAGCGCCGGGGCGATCTGCAAGTCGACGTTGCCCGAAAGGCCGCCGCTCTGGGCATTGGCCAGCGGCGATTTGTCGACGACGATCGCGCTGAAAATGTCGGCATTGAAGGCCCCCAGCGGCGCTGCCTCAGACAGGATCGGCTCGGCAAACGCCACGCCGTTCATCGTCAGGCGCGCATATTCACCGGGCAGGCCGCGCAGGTTGATCGTCGCATTGCGGCCCTCCGCCTCGCGGTTGATCTGGACGCCGGGAACGCGCTGCAAGGCCTCGCCAACGTTGAGATCGGGGAAGCGGCCAAGACCATCCGACGAAATGCCGTCGGTAATGCTCACTTCCTTGCGTTTGGAGGCGATGGCGTTGGCGTAGGCCTGGCGAAAGCTGGTAACGACGATCTCGTCCTTGCCCGGCTCCGAGGCTTGCGAAGAGTTGTCGGCAACGGCTGTTGGCTCTGCCGCGCCGCTTTGAGCACCAGCAGTGGATTGCGCCCAGACATTCGTCGAGCTGAGCATGGTGCCGGCCAGCATCGTGAAGACCAGACCGCGATACGTCACGCCACGTGAAAACATATAAAATCCTCCCCCTTTTCGTCGGAGGCGGGTTTTCCCGCCTTTCCGATGCGCCGTGCGGGTGTGTCTCGCCGGCAAAGTGGTCATACCATTAGGTGGGAGGCTGTCAATCTTGTCAGACTAGATCGACGGCCAAAATTGCAATGATAGCGTTATCTGGAGGCAATCATTCGCAATAATGTCTTTGTCGATCAAACTGATACGATGGACCATAATAACAAAAATATTTTTCGCGATCGCCTTGGAGGGATTTTGGTCAAACAAATCCTGTTGGCGGTGGAACTGCGCCAATCACGCCAAGATGCGGCTTGCAGGGCGCCCTATGCACACTCTATCAGCCTTGCGATGGACGAAGACATTTCCCTCGAACGCCCGCAGCGGCGCTTGCTGCGCCGCCTTTTCAATGGCCGTACGACGCCAATCCATGTCAATGAGGTCGCGCTTCTGACGTTCCGTCAGGCCAGCGCCCATATTCTCTCCCTGCCGGAAGAGGAGCGTGAGGGTGCATACCAGGCAATCAAACTGGCTGCGAAAACCGAAGAAACATGACATCCATCATGAAGTCATTCATAATATATTGAAAATAAACAATACTTTTCAATTCCTCGGCAGCCCGAACGCCTCGCCATTGCTCGACTCATCGCGCCGAGACCACGCTTCATCCATGCTGGCCCCAAAACGCATCGATTTGCTGTAAGGCCCGCATTCGCTTGATGCCGCACACTGGCGTCGCTTTCCTTCCAGGCTGCCACGCAGCCGCTATTCGCCATGTGCGCCGCGCCACTCGTGCGGGCTTTCGGCGGAACCGGAGACATAGATGTCCGCAGGACAGGCGCTCAGCGCCCAATTTGGCTGGTTCAAGGCCAGCGACGAACTGACCCTCGACGATGTAACCCTCGTCAACCGCCAGACACTCAACCGTGCCGCCGCCGCTGCTGCACTCGGTAATGCCATGGAATGGTTCGATTTTGGCGTCTACGGCTATATTGCCATCACGCTCGGCCACGTTTTCTTTCCCGCCGGAAGCCCCACCGTTCAACTGATCGCGACGCTGGCGACGTTTACCGCAGCGTTCTTGGTCAGACCATTGGGCGGGCTCGTGTTCGGCCCGCTTGGCGACCGCTACGGGCGGCACAAGATTTTGGCACTCACGATGATCATGATGGCACTGGGGACGTTCGCCATCGGGTTCATTCCCGGCTATGCCCAGATCGGTATCGCCGCGCCGGTCCTGCTGCTTGTCGCGCGTCTGGTTCAGGGTTTTTCGACCGGTGGGGAATATGGCGGTGCGGCAACATTCCTGGCCGAATATTCGACCGACCGACGGCGCGGCATGGTTGGCAGTTGGCTGGAGTTCGGGACACTGGGCGGCTATATCGCGGGAGCGGGAACCGTCACCGCCCTGCAGTTCGCACTCAGCGACAGCGAGATGCTCGCATGGGGCTGGCGTATTCCTTTCCTGATCGCGGGCCCCCTCGGCCTGCTGGGCCTCTATATGCGCCTCAAGCTGGAGGAAACGCCCGCCTTTCAGGCCTACTCGGCTGAAATCGACGCCCGCGAAAGCGATCGTCCGCGCCTTGCCGACCTGTTCCGGCTGCACGCACCGCAACTGGCGAAGTGCATGGGGCTGGTGCTGGTCTTCAACGTCACCGATTACATGTTGCTGACCTACATGCCCAACTATCTCACTGTCACCATGGGCTATGCGCAGAGCAAGGGGTTGCTGCTGATCATTCTGGTGATGGTGGTGATGATGCCGCTCAACGTGATGGGCGGCATGTTCAGCGACCGCCTTGGTCGCAAGCCGATGATCATGGGGGCCTGCATAGCGCTGATCCTGCTGTCGGTGCCCTGCCTGCTGCTGATCGGAACGGGCAGCGATGCCTTGATTTTCCTGGGACTTATGCTGCTGGGGATTGCTCTGGTGTGCTTTACCAGTTCGATGCCTGCGACTTTGCCGGCGCTGTTCTACACCCCGGTCCGCTACAGCGCCCTGTCGATCGCTTTCAATGTCTCGACATCGCTGTTCGGTGGTACGACGCCGCTGGTGACGGCATGGCTGGTCGAGAAAACCGGCGATCCCCTTGTCCCCGCCTACTACCTCATGGCCGCCGCGACGATCGGTCTGGTCACGATGATGACCGTGCGCGAGACCGCAGGGCTGCCCTTGCGCGGCTCCCCTCCGGCTGTCGAGACTCGCGCCGAGGCCGTGGCACTGGTTCGCGGGGACGAGCCGGTAACCGTCGACCCTGCACTGCCCGAACTCGCTACCGCACGCTCCGAACTGCCTGCACCGGCGATGTCTGCAGCCTGACAGAAAGTGACTTAGGGGCTTGATAAGGGGGATGGACGCGGCATTCTGGGCAGCGCCCTCGCTGCAAAGGAAAACCGATGTCTTTCCCCCTCCGGACGCTTTCGTTGCCGTTCGCCGCTCTTGTCGTTGCTGGCCTTGCATCGCCGTCATTCGCCTCGCCGTCTTTGACTTCATCGGGCCAGGCTGCCGTAAAAGCCGCGCTGGCATCGCCTTCACGGGCAGACCAGCAGGGCGACGATACCCGCCGCAAGACAGAGCAGGTGCTTGATTTTGCGGGTGTAAAGCCCGGACAGAGCGTGATCGATTTCCTGCCGGGCTCTGGCTACTGGACGCGGATCTTCACCAATGTCGTTGGACCGAAGGGGCATGTCTTTGCGATCTGGCCCGCGTGGGGTGCGAAGTATGCGACCAAGGCGCTTCCCGCGCTGGAAGCGCGCAAGATGGCGAACGTGACGGCCGAGGTACAGTCCAGCGACCTGCCGAGCGTTACGCGTCCCGTCGATCTGTTCTGGACGGTCCAGAACTATCACGACATCAACAACAACCGTGGCGAAACGGCCCTGAACGCGTTCAACGCGGCGGTCTTCAAGGCCTTGAAACCCGGCGGTATCTACATGATCATCGACCATGCCGACACGCCGGGTTCAGGGCTTTCGGGCACGTCGACCAAGCATCGTATCGACAAGGCGACAGTGATCCGCGAAGTCACGGCGGCCGGGTTCAAGCTCGCCGGGGAATCGACTGTCCTGACCAATCCGAACGATGATCATACCAAAACGGTGTTCGATCCCTCGATCCGTGGCGAAACCGACCAGTTCGTGCTGAAATTCCGAAAGTCGCGCTAAGCCATTGGAAGATAAAGGCTTTTCGGCGCTTTTTTCGAAATGGGCAAAGCCGGGCTAAAGACAGGGTAAAGGTAGGGTAGAAGGGGGCTAAAGCCGCCTTGAATGCGTTTGAACATCCCGGAACCGCAATCTGCCAAGACAAAGGGCCCCGGTTCGGAAAAATCGAACCGGGGCCCTTTGTTATTTCGTGTCTATCGCGGCTGAGGTCAGCCCGGCAGGGCGGGGGTCGGGCGATCGAGTTCCGCAGCGGCGATGGCCGTGAGGTTGAGGATGCCGCGCGCGGTGACGCCGGGCTGCAGGACGTGGATCGGCTGCGCCAGACCCATCAGGATCGGGCCGACCGTGGGCGAGCTGGACGAAGCCGAAAGCGCCGTCAGCGTGATGTTCGCGGCATCGAGCGTGGGCATCACCAGCAGGTTCGCCGGGCCTTCGAAGCGACCGTCGGGCACGATGCGATCACGCAGGGCCTGGCTGAGCGCCACGTCGGCGTGCATTTCGCCATCGACCTTCAGTTCCGGCGCGGCCTTGCGGATGATCTCCAGCGCCGCGCGCATCTTGCGGGCGCTCGGGCTGTGCGACGAGCCAAAGTTCGAGTGCGAGACCAGCGCCACGCGCGGGGTCAGGCCGAAGTGCTTGAGCTGCGTCGCGCTCAGCAGCGTCATTTCCGCGACCTGCTCGGGCGTGGGATCGGGCACCATGTGCGTGTCGGTGATGAACAGCGCACCGGCGTCGAGGATCAGGCCGGACAGCGCATAGGCACGGCTGACGTCCGGGCGGCGACCGATGACGCGCAGAACATGCTCGATCTGCTTCCAGTATTCCGACCGTCCGCCGACGATGGCCGCCTCGACCCGGCCCGTGCGCAGCAGCAGCGCGGCGGTGACGGTGGGGCGGCGATAGACGTGGCGCAGGATCTCGTCACCGGGAACGCCCTTGCGGGTGGCGACCGCGCGATAGGCCTCGACCAGATCGGCCATGACCTCCTTGTCGGTCTCCGGGTCGATCACCTCGACATCCTTGTCGAGTTCGAACGAGAGGCCGAGGCCGGGCAGGCGCTGCTCCAGAATACGGCGGCGCGCGACGATGGTGGGGCGCACGATGCCTTCGTCGAGCGCGTCCTGGATCGCGCGCAGCACGCGCTCGTCCTCGCCCTCACCGTAGGCGATCTTGCGACCGGTACGGCGCGCGGCCTCGAACACCGGCAGCATGAGCTGGCCCGAACGGGTGTTCTGGCGGGCGAGCGTGCGCTTGTATTCGTCGAGATCGATCGTCTTGGTGGCAACGCCGCTCTCGATCGCGGCCTTGGCGACGGCGGTGGCGATTTCGCCGATCAGGCGCGGATCGAACGGCGTCGGGATGATGTATTCCGGGCCGAACACCAGCTTGCGACCGCCATAGGCCTGCGCGACGCTGGCGTGGGCGGGCAGACGCGCGAGACCGGCGATGGCTTCGGCGGCAGCGGCCTTCATCGCCTCGTTGATCGCGGTCGCGCCGACATCGAGCGCGCCGCGGAAGATGTAGGGGAAACACAGGACGTTGTTGACCTGGTTCGGATAGTCCGAACGCCCGGTGGCGATGATCGCGTCGGGGCGTACCTCGCGCGCGACCTCGGGGCGGATTTCCGGCTCGGGATTGGCGAGCGCGAAGATCAGCGGGCGGTCCGCCATCGAGGGCAGCCACTCGGGCTTGAGCACGCCGGGCGCCGAGAGGCCAAGGAACACGTTCGCACCGGGCAGCACTTCGGGCAGGGTGCGCGCATCGGTCTGGCGGGCATAGCGCGCCATATTCGGCAGCATGCCCTCGCGGCCCGAATGGATCACGCCGTCCTTGTCGGTCAGCGTCACGTTCTCGACCGGCAGACCCATCGACACCAGCAGATCGACGCAGGCCAGCGCCGCAGCGCCCGCACCGGACGTGACGAGCTTGGCCTCGGTCAGCGACTTGCCCTGCAGCACCAGCGCGTTCTTGACGGCGGCGGCGACGACGATAGCGGTGCCGTGCTGGTCGTCATGGAAGACCGGAATGTTCATCCGCTCTTTCAGCGCAGCCTCGATATGGAAGCACTCGGGCGCCTTGATGTCTTCGAGGTTGATGCCGCCGAAGGTGGGTTCGAGCAGGGCGACCGCCTCGATGAACTTTTCGGGATCGGTGGTGTCCACCTCGATGTCGAACACATCGATATCGGCGAACTTCTTGAAGAGGACCGCCTTGCCTTCCATCACCGGCTTCGAGGCGAGGGCGCCGATCGCGCCAAGGCCAAGCACGGCGGTGCCGTTCGAGATCACCGCGACGAGGTTACCGCGCGCGGTGTAGTCCAGCGCCTTGGCCGGATCTTCGGCGATTTCCATGCAGGGGGCGGCGACGCCGGGCGAATAGGCCAGCGCCAGATCGCGCTGGTTGACCATGCGTTTGGTCGGCTCGATGGTCAACTTACCGGGGCGCGGATAGAGGTGATAATCGAGAGCCGCGCGCCGCAGTGTATCGTCCATGGTGTTCTCAGCCCTCGTTACGCATCTGTCTGGTCGGTCCGGCTTTAACCGGTGTTGGTGGCAGCTATAGGTCTGCCGGGGGCCGGGTCAAGCAAGGCAGGGGGTGTTTTGGCCTTCCCGACTTGCGCAAACTGCAAGTTCATGAAGGGCCGTTGCAAGTGCGCCTGCGCCCTCTCGCAACGCAGCATTTGCGCGGCGACACGGCACAGGCGCAGTCTGTCAGGGCTTGGCCGTGTCGACCTTGACGTTCACCTGGGCCTTGGGGGCATCCCGCAGACGCAAGTGCAGCACGCCATCGGCAGGGATGCCGGTTTGCAGCGCGGTACCCGTGTACCCGACCGGAACCGCCGAGGCCGAGACGAAGGCGGCATCGGTGCTGACCGCATCGACGAGATAGAGAGACTGTCCGGTGATCGTGCAGGCAGGCTTCGCGGCCTTGGCATCGCAGCTCGCCGAAACGATGCGCGGCAGGCGGGCGAGCGTTGCCAGCGGCTGCCAGTCCCCGGCGATGCCCGCCTGCACCACCCGGAAGCGCAACGGCCCGAAAGTGGAGGGGGGAAGATCGTCGGGCGACAGCGTGCCCACCAGCACTTGCGCGCTGGCCATGGTGAGCCCCTTGCCCATCGACAGGCGGGCCAGCACGTCATCCGAAGTGCCGGCGATCTCCAGCGTATCGGCGGAAGTGAAGGCCATCCCCTCGGGCGCCTGCAGCGAGAACACCAGCGAGGCGGCGTCGGGCAGGATGTCATCGCCGGTGATCTCCAGCGGCAGCGTTCCGGCAGGTTGCGGGGCGGGGCGGATCGTGCGGCCGATGATGGTCGCCTGCGGGCGCGGGGCGGCGACCTTGACCGATATCGTCTGGCTGCGGCCGCCAGTCAGGTGAACTTGCGCATCGACACTGGTGCCTGCCGCCGGAACGTGGGCTCCGGCCTGCGCGGTCAGTGAAAGCCGGTCAAGATTGTCGTTGCGGGTAAGGCCGTCGGGCGTGAAGGTCAGACTGCCCAGCGCCACGTCCTTCACCTGTTCGAGCCGCTGCCCGGTCATCAGGATATGCCCGTCGTTGCCATAGGCGGTGATCGTATCGATCCGGCTACTTTCGGCGCGGGCGGTCAGCGGCAGATCGCCCGGCTTGTCGCCCGGCTTGTCATCGCCGCGATAGCGCACCGAGAGATGCACCGGCCCCGGCGCGGCACCCGTCAGCGGCACGGTGACGGAGAGACCGTCGCTGGCCGAAGCGGTCCACTTCACCGGCTGCGGTGCGCCGTTGCCGCGCTGCATCGTCACGTCGGATACGCAGCCCGCAGCGCCGCCGCTGATCTCGACCGTGTTGTCGCGGCCAACCACCAGATCGCTGGTATCGGCAACGACCTTCCACGCGCCGGTGCCGGGGCGCTGAAGCTGGAAATCCGGGCCATCGAAGCTCTCGAAGCCCCAACGTCCATGCAGGTGCCCGCGCAGGGTGCCGGTCGCACCGGCGGGAAGGGCACTGGCGGGAATCACATAGCCGCCGCGATTGGCGCGCGCCTCGACCGGGATCTCGATGATCTTGCCATCGGGGCCGGTCACGCGCAGCGACACGTTGTGCGCAAAGCGGGTGGAGAACACCAGCGGAGCACCTTCAACGGGCAGCACCGCGTCACCCGTCGCCACGCAGATCGGCCCCTTCGCGGTCGAGCGCAGCTGCGGCGGCACATCGGCCTCGACGGCGGGCATCCCGGCCACCATCACCGACTTGGGCTTGTTGAACGAGGGCGCGGCGTTGAGCAGCAGCGACAGCGTGCTGCCGTCGCGCTGGGTCAAGGCGGGCAGATAGCCGAACGAGGGGTTCGAGAACGCGCCGAGCATGCGCACAAGATCGCGCGCCACGCCGATATAGGCGCTGTAATACCCGGCCCCGCCTTCGGGCGTGGCGCTCAGTTGCAGGGCGAGATCGGTGGGCGTGTCGGTCAGCGTATCGGCGAGCGAACTGGAATGCACGTCGCTCAGAACCAGCGTATCGGGGCTTTGCAGCAGACACGAAGCCTGCTCCTGCGCGACCTTGGAGAGGCAATCGGCATTGAGCTTGATCGACAGGCTGGAGGCGAGCACCGGGGCGATCTTCTGCAAGGCTTCGGGCTGGTAATCGCCCTGCGCGCGGATCGCCGCCATGAACGCTTCGAGCCGCGAATGGTCTAGCGAGGCCTGGTTCAGTTCCTGCCCGACGCGGACGAACTCACCCGGCTTGCCGCGCACGGAATCGCGCAGCACGCCTTCGGCGCCGCCGGTATCGGGCACCATCAGCAGCACCATCTGCCGCGCGCCCTTGGGCACGGTGACATCGAGCGTGTGCTTCTTGTCCTTCTTCTGCCAGGTCTCGGTGAACTGCACCCAGTCCTTGGGTGGCGGGTTGGTGGCGCCGCGCAGGAAGGCCGAGACGAGGATGAAATGCGCGCCCTGATCCGGCCCCACGGCGGAGCGGATGACCAGCTTGTCCCCTTCGGACAGGCTGGGCACTTGCGCGATCGGCAGCGTCTGCTTGCCGCGCGTCACTTCGATGTCGATGCGCGGGCCATCCAGCTCGAACGGCGCAGGATCGGCAGCCGCGGCGCTGGAACTCACCGCCAACGCGGCAACAAGCGAAAGGCCGGCGACCGCGCTTGCCCTTGTCAGGCGCTTGCGGGTAAGGGCGGGGCATTGGCGGATCGTCTCGTACGGCAAGCGTTGCGGTTCCCTGTCCTTCGCTGAGGGCTCATTTTCCCATGTGCGTTGCAGCATGGTGTTCCCCAGTGGCAGGACCAGCCTTGCGCTGCGATGAAGCGAGGACGCAGGAAGGCGGGACAATGTTCCCGAAAGCGCCGAGATTGCCTCTCAACAAGCGAGCGGCTTCCTGAACGCACCGTTTCGTATATTTTTGTTTCCGGCGCCGCTTATCGCTTGTTTCTGCACGCGACGTGGCGCAAACGCGGGACATATGGGACAGGACGAAATGATCCGAGAAACCGCCACGCCGCAGCGTCGCGGCCACGATGCCGAGCGTACCCGCGAGGAGATTCTCTCCGTCGCGCGGGAAATTTTTGCCGAAAAAGGTCTGAACGGCGCTCGCGTCGACGAGATCGCCGAGGCAACGCATACTTCCAAGCGGATGATCTACTACTACTTCGGCAGCAAGGAAGGGCTCTATCAGGCGGTTCTCGCGTCGTCCTATGCCGGTATTCGCCGGGTGGAAAGCGAGGCGGACCTCGATGACATGGAGCCCATGGAAGCGCTGCTGCATGTCGTGCGCGGCACTATCGACTATCAGGCGCAGAACCCCGGTTTCGCGCGGCTCGTGGCGGTAGAGAACATCCAGCGCGCCCGGTTCCTGACCCAGATCGAGGGCATTCGCGAACACAACCGGCCGATCATCGACGTGCTCTCCGCGCTGATCGCGCGCGGCGTCGGGCAAGGCGTGTTTCGCACAGGCCTGGACCCTGTGGACCTGCACTGGCTGATCAGCAGCTTTGCGGTCTTCAACGTTGCCAACGATGCGAGTTTCTCGTTCCTGTTCGAGCAGGGCACCAAGCGCGAGGCGCGCCATGCCCGTCATCGCCAGACCGCCGAGGATGCGGTGCGGCGTTACTGCGCCGCGTAATGTCGGTGTGAAGTTCCGGGCGATCGCACAATGGCGACGCCCGGAAAAGTTCAGGCCGGAAAAATTCAGGCCGGAGATACTCCGGTCAGAACTGGATCTTGACCTGCGCGCCTGCCGCGATCGCATCCTTGCGATTGGCATAGCTGAACGCGCCCGGATCGGCGATGTACTGCACGTCGGGGCGCAGGATCATCCAGTGGTTGACCTGGATGCCATAGCTGACCTCGATCGCCGTTTCGCCCTGTGGCAGCGAGTCCATCCCGCCGGACAGGTCGTTCTCTTCGGCATACTGTTCGCGCAGGCGCGGGTTCACCACCGCCTTGACGACGCCGACGTTGAACGTGTCCTGATCGCGGCCCTTGAAGGTGCCGGTCTGGACCAGACCGAGCGTGTACCAGCGCGTGATCTGCGCGGCAGCGCGCGGGTTGAGCGTGTAAGCGGCGATCACGCCAAGGCTGCGCTTGTTGCCCCGCTCGCGCAGCACCTGCTGGTTGACCAGAAGGTAATAGCCCTGACGGCTGCCGACCTTGCCCGAACGTCCGGTACGCGCAACGTTCGAGGTGTCGTAGATGAAGCCCAGCTTGTAGCTGCCCGGCAGCCAGTGGTCGCCGGGGTTGTGGCCGGGCGTATACTCCAGCTCAACTGGAAGCAGCACGCCGGTCGTACCGCCTGCGAAGATACGGAAGGCGTTGCGTTGGACGCTGAGTTGCGCGTTGACCTGATCGACACCGACACGCAGCGTCAGATCGTTGCGAAGCTTGGCGCGAAACGCGATGCCCCAGCGCGCGTTGGGATAGTTGTACCACCCGGTATTGCCCGACATCGACAGCGGATGGGCGCAGAACGCTGCGTTGACGAAGTTGCAGCCCGCCGCGATGCCGCCCATGTCGTTGCCCATCGCGAAGTAGCCCGCGCGCACGTTCAGCTTGCCGCCGTCGAAGTCCTGCTCGACGGTCAGTTCGGTCAGCTTGGTATAGAGGCCGCCATAGACTTCCTGGATCGGCAGACGGTTGCCCACGTAATCGCTGGACGTGCCCACGCCTTTGCGGTCGTTGATGGTGAAGTGCAGCTTGCCGCCCTTCCAGCCTGCGATCTTGTCCATGTCCAGATCGAAGCCGCCGCGCAGCTGCTGGGCATAGGCCGTGCCCTTGCGCAAACCGCCGGAGACCACACCCAGCGTTTCCGAAACATAGTCGGCACGGAAGGTGATGCCATCCTCGACCAGCTTGGGACGAAGGCCCCACCAGTCACCGGTCAGCGTCTGGCGTTCGTGATCGACGGTCGCGGGAAGCGGCTGCGATGCCGCACCCGGCGAAGGTCCGGCCAGAGCCTTGCCGCGTTCTTCCTGCGATTGAGAGCTGGCCTTGCGCTCGCCAGATTCGTCTTCGCGACGCGCTTCAGTTCGGGTCGGGGCAGGCTCGCTGGCCTGATCGTCATTAACGGCGGCATCATCGGCATAGGCCGGCGCCGCCAGTCCCAGCGCCGACAGACCGGCGACAAGGGCAAGAGGTCTTTTTCCCAAATACTTCATTGTTCTTATATCCATTTACCGCCCGGATACAGGGTCTGCATCCGGGCGGCGGTTGGAAATCCGCGCCTTCGCGATCAGGCGAAAGCGTCAGATCTCGCAGGTCTCAGGGAAGCGTATAAGCAATCACATAGTCGCCGCGTGTGGGCGACTGACGTGCGCCACCAGCGGTAACGACGATGAACTGCTTGCCGGTCTTGGGCGAGCGGAACGTCATCGGACCACCCTGGCTGCCGACGGGCAGACGGCCCTTCCACAGCACCTTGCCGGTCGCGGAGTCGAAGGCGCGCAGGTAGAAGTCCTGGGTGCCCGCGATGAACACGAGACCGCCCTGCGTGGTCAGCGTACCGCCCAGCGTCGGCATGCCGATCGGGATGGGGAGGCCAACCTTCAGACCCATCGGGCCGGTGTCTTCCACGGTGCCGACCGGAACCTGCCACTTGATCTGGCGGGTCTTGAGGTCGACGGCAGTCAGCGTGCCATAAGGCGGTGCCTGGCAGGGGATGCCCAGCGCCGAGAGGAAGCGGTTCTTGTTCACCGCATAAGGCGTGCCCTTCATCGGGACGGCGCCCATGCCGGTGTTCACTGCTTCGCCGCCGTTACCGGCCTTGGCGTTGGGATCGACCTTCTGGCGGATCATCTGCGACCACAGGCCCAGACGCATGTCGTTGATGTAAAGCGTCTGGCTGTTCGGATCGACCGAGAGACCACCCCAGTTCATGCCACCCAGCGAACCGGGGAAGCTGAGCGAGAGATCGCTGCCGGGCGCCGTGTAGAGGCCGTCATAGCGCATGCCCTTGAAGGCGATGCGGCACAGCAGCTGGTCGAACGGGGTTGCGCCCCACATGTCGGCTTCGGTCAGCTTCTGCGCGCCGATCTGCGGCATGCCGACAGACTTGGGCTGCGTGAGCGAGTAAGGCTCGCCTGGGATGTTGGCTGCGTGGACGGGGGTTTCGACGACCTTGGTCAGCGGCTTGCCGGTAGCGCGATCCAGCACGTAGATCTGGCCCGCCTTTGTGGCGAAGACGAGCGCCGGAACCTTCTTGCCGTTCACCGGGAAGTCGATGAGCGACGGCGCCATCGGCAGGTCGAAGTCCCACAGATCGTTGTGGACGGTCTGGAAGTGCCACTTCTCGTTGCCGGTGGTGGCATCGAGCGCCAGCATCGAGGCGCCGTACTTGTGCTCCAGCGCGGTGCGCGGAACGCCATAGATGTCAACCGACGGGCTGCCCATCGGGAGGAACACGGTGTTCGACGCCGGATCCCAGGTCGAGCCGGCCCAGTTGTTGGGGGTCGAACGGGCATAGGTCTTGCCGGCAGCCGGTGCGTTGCGATCGGTCGGGTTGCCCGGATCGAAAGCCCAGCGCAGCTTGCCGGTGATCACGTCGAAGCCGCGCAGAACGCCGCCCGGCATGTCGGTCTGGACGTTGTCGGCCACGCGACCGCCGACGACCACGGTGGTGCCCGCCATCGTCGGGGCCGAGGTCAGCTGGTACTGCGGATCGGGCGCGGCGCCGAGGCCTGCCTTCAGGTCGACCTGGCCATTGTTGCCGAAGCCCGGGCAGAACTTGCCGGTGTCGGCATCGATGGCGATCAGGCGCGCGTCGATGGTGTTGATAAGGATACGACGCTCACACGGTGCACCTGCGGGCAGGGTAGCCGGGATGACCGGGGTCGAGCCCGGCAGGTTCGGCTGCTGAAGCGGGGCATGCACGTCGAAGTAGGCGACGCCGCGGCAACGCTGCCAGACCTTGGCCTGTGCGTTGATCATCGCCTTCCACTTCTGCTTGCCGGTGTCGGCATCCAGAGCGATCACGTCGTTGTGCGGCGTACAGACGTAGACGGTATCGCCGATCTGCAGCGGGGTATCCTGATCTTCCGCACCGTTGCCGTCGCTGATCGCGACGTCGCCGGTGTGGTAGGTCCAGGCGACCTTCAGGTTCTGGACGTTCGAGCGGTTGATCTCGTCGAGCGCGGCAAAGCGGTCGTTCTTGTAGCCGTTGCCGTAGTTCGACCAGTTCTGCTGCGCGCCTGCGACCGCCGGAATCAGCGCATCGGGCGTGCCCGAGAACGAGACGGGATCATGCGGCTTGAACATGCCTGCGAACCCTGCGACGCTGCCGATACCGAGCACGAGCGCGATACCCAGCGCCGGGCGCCAGGTCGGCGCAAGGCCGCGCGCACGCTGCATCAGCGGCCAGGACAGGGCGACGATCGTCGCACCCACGCCCATGGCGAGCAGGCGCGAAATCAGCGGCCAGAAGGTGAAGCCGACTTCCCAGACCGCCCACAGGACGGTCGCCAGGAACGTGGCGAGGAACACGAGAGCACCTGCGGGGCGGCGAGCGATGATCAGGCCACCCGAGACGACCAGTGCAATGCCGGCGAGCAGGAAGTACCAGCTGCCGCCTTCTGTGACGAGCTTGGCGCCGCCTACCACGAAGAACAGGCCCGCCAATGTTATCACCAGGCCGAGAAGGACGAGCCATCCTCTCGCCAATATGCCTGCCCCACTTGATGTGCCTGTCACTTCTCTGGTCCTTTTTTCTCTTCTGTTCCTGCCCTGCGCGCGGCCCCGACAGGGAACGGCGATGGTGCCTGAAGAGTTTCAGGCAGGCGCGTGACGCGCACGGTCCATCGCTGATACGCGACTCGGATCAAAAACTAACTAGAACGTTCACTGAATGGGCGTCTATAAGTTTTCGCTAAGCGACATGTAAATGCATGCACGCGCAACTTGAATGCAATCCGACTTTCGATTCCCGCAAGGCGGGCATGAGCCGCGCGCGCTTGCTTTACGCGGCATTGCACAATAGGCCGCGCTTATGGATGAAGTTCAGATACGACCCTATAATCATGGGGATGAGCAGGGCATTCTGGATCTCATATTGCCGATCCAGCAGGAAGAGTTCGGCATTGCGATCACACGGGAGGATCAACCCGATCTTGCCGACATCGCTGGTTTCTACCTTGCCGGAAAGGGCGCGTTTTTCGTCGCCGAGACCATCTTAGATGGAAGGCCGCAGATCATCGGCACGATCTCGATCAAGGACATCGGCAATGATGAAGGCGCGCTGCGCAAAATGTTCGTGGCCGCGCCATATCGTGGTCGCGGCCATGGGGTTGCCGCCGGACTGCTCGCAGCCTTGATCGATCATGCGCGAAAGCAGCATCTTCGCAGTATCTGTCTGGGAACGACCGACCGTTTCCTTGCCGCACACCGGTTTTACGAGAGGCACGGCTTCCTTCAGATCGACAGCGCTGATCTTCCTGCAGCGTTTCCGCGAATGGCCGTGGATACCCGGTTCTACGCGCTGTCCCTTGATTGACCCTCGCGTTGTCGGGATATATTTAACATAAGATATATTATCAAACGTTCTCCGGGGTCCAGGTGGCCTTATACGTTGTGCTGTCGAGACCGGGAACGCACCCGGCCCCAACAGCATAACCCGGCCAATCAGCCCTTTGTTCGTGGGCTGGACGAACCCGCGGCAGGCGCGCTCATCGCGTCGGTCTTCGCGATGAAGGCCGCAACGTTGTCGTGCATCTGCTTGAGCGAAGCCTCATGCGCGTAGACCATGTGGCCGGACTCATAATACTTGTATTCGATGTTGTTCTGCAGGCTCGCCGGGATCGGCAGATGGTGCATCTCGTACCAGCCCTCGTAGAACGGCGTCGCCAGATCGAAGTAGCCGCCGTTCAGCATGACCTTGAGCTGCGGATTGTACTTCATCGCCGTCGCGAGATCCGGCATCACGTTGGTGGTCGCCCCGCTCGGTGCCCCGCCTTGTCCCGGCTGCTGGTGCGAGAAGTCCCAATCGTCGATGTTCATTTCCGGCTTGTAGGTCTGCCCCTGCCCGTAATGCATGTCGCGGCGAACATAATCGTTGAACGCGCTGACATAGGCCGAACTGATCGCCGCCGACTGCGGATCGTATTCCGCCTCCTTGGACAGCGGATCGAGCGCAGGGCCGGTGAAGCGGGTATCGAAGCGGCCGGTCAGCAGCCCCTGATCGGCCAGCAGTTCCTTGGTGAACTGGCCGCCTTCAAGGCGCAGGTCGGCCTTGACGATGTAGCTCGCCGGAATGCCGATATATTGCGACATCTGCTCTGCCACCCGCTGCTTGTCGGCAGGCGAAAGTTCTGCCCCCTGCTGGAGCGCCAAGAGGTAATCGGTCGTCGCGAAATGCTCGACCTGCTTCAGGTATTCCTGAAGGTTCGCCGGACGCGTGCCGGGCAGACGGTTGTGATACCAGGCCGTTGCCGCATAGGTCGGCAGGGCATCGACATAGGCCTCGTCGCTGCCGGGATTGGCACTGGGGTTGTCCGCCGAAAGCCCGAAGTTCAGGATCTGCGAGAGCAGGATCACACCGTTGATGTCAGTGTCGTTGCCCGTTTCCAGATCGTTGGCGACCACCGCCGAGCGCGGGGTGCCGTAGCTTTCCCCGAACAGGAACTTGGGACTGTTCCAGCGATCGTACTTGGAAAGGAACTGGCGGATGAAGCTGCTGAAGGCATGCCCGTCCGCATCGACGCCGTAGAAAGCCTTGTCCTTGTCCTTGCCGGCGATGCGGCCGAACCCGGTTCCCGGCGCGTCGACGAAGACCAGGTCGGTGGCGTCGAGAAGGCTGTAGTCGTTGTTGACCAGCTGATAGGGCGCGGCAGGCGTGTGGCTGTCATCGCGCGTCAGCACGCGGCGAGGACCGAAGGCGCCGATGTGCAGCCATACCGAGGACGAGCCGGGGCCGCCGTTGAACACGAACGTGATCGGGCGATCTGCCGAAGGCGCGCCCTTCTTGAAGTAGGCGGCGTAGAACATGGCCGCTTCGGGATCGGGCTGGTCATCGCTCTTGCTGTCATCGCCGCCCGAATGGGCCTTGGTCCGCCAGGCCGCATCGTCCCAATCCTGAGGATGAACAACAAGAGTTCCGGCTATAGCCTTGTAATTTATTGACTTGCCTTCCACCGAAACAGTGCCTTCGCTTTCGCTGCTGGTGGGCTGGAACAGGGCATCGGGGTTGCTGTCAGCAGCGCTGTCGTCCTGATCGCTCTTGCCCTGTTCGGCCTTCGGCTTGTCATCGTGGTGGGGTGCGGCCTTGGCCATGGCCTGCGCTCCGGCAAGGCCGAGCAGACTGCATCCCACAAGCACCATCAGTTTCTTCATAGAGGCATGTTCCCGAAACATTGGAATTCACGCATCATGCCGCCCCCGGATCGGATGCGCTGGATTGCCCGTTTGTGAAACAGGGCACCCCGAACCAGCGCATCGCCATCATGATACGCTGTATCATCTGCGCTGCTCTGCGCGCGAATGCAAGCATTTCGTCGCGCAAGAGGCTCCATTGGGCGAAGGCGGAAATCGGCCCGAGGGTTGCCAACAAATGATTGCAGGCGCATGAAAAGCGGGATCTCCCGATTTCCACAAGAGGACCGCCCATGAACCGACTAGCCGCCGGCCTGTCCCTGATCGCTCTGACGACGACCTCCCTCACCCCTGCCCTCGCCCAGACCTCCCAGACGCCAGCACCTGCCGCCGCAGCAGCGAAGCCGGGACAGGGCATTTCCGCCGCTGCGCTTGATGCGAGTTCGGGCGATGCAGGCGCGGCGTGGCATTCGGCGCAGCCGGTAATCGCCAAACATGCGATGGTCGTCTCTGCCGAGCACTATGCTACCGAAGTCGGCCTCTCGATCCTCAGGCAGGGCGGCAATGCGGTCGATGCGGCAGTTGCGGTCGGTTATGCCGAGGCCGTGGTCCATCCGTGCTGCGGCAATATCGGCGGCGGCGGCTTCATGACCGTACATCTTGCCGATGGCCGGAACCTGTTCCTCGATTTCCGTGAGCGCGCGCCGCTGAAGGCCACAGCCACGATCTTTCAGGATGCGGACGGCAACGTCGTCAAGGGGCGCAGCACCGGCACCTGGCTGGGTATCGGCACGCCGGGCACGGTCATGGGGCTGAACGAGGCGCTGGCGAAGTACGGCACGATGAAGCTGGGCAAGGTAATGGCGCCTGCCATCGCGCTGGCCGAAAAGGGCTACATCCTGCAGGCGGGCGACGTGAAGATCCTGAACGGTCGGATCGACGACTTCAACAAGGAAGCCAATGTCGCGCCGACCTTCACCAACCACGGCCAGCCCTGGCAGGTGGGCGATCGCCTGATCCAGCCCCAGCTCGCCGCCAGCCTCAAGCTGATCGCGAAGGGCGGCACCAGGGCCTATTATCAGGGCTCGATCGCGCAGAAGATCGTCGCCGCCAGTCAGGCCAACGGCGGCCTGCTGACGATGAAGGACTTCGCCGAATATACCGTGAAGTGGGACAAGACGGTCGAGTGCGACTATCGCGGCTACCACATCGTCGCGCCGCCCCCGCCCAGTTCGGGCGGCACCACGCTGTGCGAGATTCTTGAGGTGCTGAAGCCCTATCCGCTGCAGGACTGGGGCTATGGCTCGCCCAAGGCGGTGCATTATATGCTGGAGGCCGAGCGCAATGCCTTCGCCGATCGCAACACCGACCTTGGCGACCCCGCCTTCATCGACAATCCGGTGCAGAAGCTGATCTCACCCGAGCACGCCGCCGAGATCCGCACCCGTATCCAGCCTGACAAGGCGACGCCTTCGACCGACATCAAGGGCATCCCCGGTGCGCAGGAAGGCACCAACACCACGCATTTCTCGGTGCTCGATGCCAAGGGCAACGCGGTGAGCGTGACCTATACGCTGAACTACCTGTTCGGCGTCGGCAAGATCGCCGGGGACACCGGCTTCTTCCTCAACAACGAGATGGACGATTTCACCTCCAAGCCCGGCGTGCCCAACGCCTTTGGGCTGGTGCAGGGATCGGCCAACGCGGTCGCGCCCGGCAAGCGCCCCCTCTCCTCGATGACGCCGACCATTCTGCTCAAGGACGGCAAGGTCGCGATGGTCACGGGCAGCCCCGGCGGCTCGACGATCATCACCACCGTGCTCCAGAGCATCCTCAACGTCGTCGACTTCGGAATGAACATGAAGCAGGCGGTCGATGCGCCGCGCATCCACCACCAGTGGCTGCCGGACAAGGTGATGATGCAGCCGGGCTATCTCACCCCTGCCGCGCAGCAGGAACTGGAGGCGATGGGCTACAGCTTCCAGATGGTTCCGGGATGGGGTGCCGATGAGGCGATCTTCGTCGATCCGGCTACCGGCGATATTCAGGGCGCGAACGACATGCGCCGTCCGGCGGGGCTCGCCGCCGGATACTGATACCTCGAAAAGAGATTAAGAAAGGCGGCTTTCCTTCTGGATGGCCGCCTTTTTTGTGTCAGCCTCCAGCGGCAATGGCCCGCTTGCCGCGCAGCGTTTCGTTCAGGCGCACCAGATCCAGCGAGCCTTCCCAGCGCGAGACCACGACCGTCGCCACAGCATTGCCGACGAAGTTGGTCAGGCTGCGGCACTCCGACATGAAGCGGTCCACACCAAGGATCAGCGCCATCCCTGCGACCGGCACCGAAGGCACGATCGAAAGCGTCGCCGCCAGCGTGATGAAACCCGCGCCGGTCACGCCCGCCGCACCCTTGGACGACAGCATGGCGATGCCCAGCAGCAGCAGTTGCTGGCCGAAGCTCAGCTCGACATTGCAGGCCTGCGCGATGAACAGCGCAGCCAGCGTCATGTAGATATTGGTGCCGTCGAGGTTGAAGCTGTACCCCGTGGGCACCACCAGACCGACGACCGCCTTGGGGCAACCGGCAGCTTCCATCTTCTCGATCAGCGCAGGCAGCGCGCTTTCCGAAGACGAGGTGCCCAGCACCAGCAGCAGTTCTCCTTTGAGGTACGCCAGCAGGCGCAGGATCGAGAACCCGCAGACCCGCGCGACCGCGCCCAGAATAACCAGCACGAACAGGATCGAGGTCAGATAGACCGTCGCCACCAGTTCGGCGAGGTTGGCAAGGCTGCCGATGCCGTACTTGCCGACGGTGAACGCCATCGCTCCGAAGGCGCCGACGGGCGCGGCCTTCATCACGATCGAGACGAGCTTGAAGAACGCGGCGGACACGTCTTCCAGCAGGCCCAGAACCTTGTCCCCGCGCTCGCCGATCAGCGCCAGCGCGACGCCGAACAGGATCGATATCATCAGCACCTGCAGGATGTTCCCGCTGGTCAGGCCGGAAACGAAGGTGTCCGGGATCATGCCGTTGAGGAAGCCGATGAACGAGGTCTCGTGCGCCTTGGTGGCATAGTCCGCCACCTTCGAGGCATCGAGGCTGGCCGGATCGATGTTCAGGCCATGGCCGGGCCGTGTGACATTGGCCACCAACATGCCCACGAGCAGTGCGAGAAACGAGAAGAACAGGAAATATATAAAGGCCTTACCGGCGACTCTTCCCACCGTTGCGAGGTCGCGCATCCCGGCGATGCCGGTAACGATGGTCAGGAAGATCACCGGTGGGATGACCATCTTCACCGCCTTGATGAACATGTCGCCCAGCGGCTTCAATGCCTCTCCGGTCGCCGGGGCAAAGTGGCCGACCAGCACGCCCAGCGCGATGGCGACGAGCACCCAGGTATAAAGGTGTTTGTACCAGAGGCGCGGAACGGCGCTGGCAGGCGCGGCGGCAGTATCGATCTTCATGGCAAACTTCATCCCGTCCGGCGTCACGTCCTGCACGCGTGGCACAGGCGGCGTTATGGCCTGACCCATGCCACCCGTGCGCCCTTCGGGCAAAGCAAAACCGCACGGTTTTTACGCGCGGTCTGCCCCATGTCTGCCGGTCAGGAAACCGGGATCAACCGATCCGGTCGATCGCCGCCTGCGGCTGGGTGAACCAGCGCGGCCCGCTCTCGGTCATGTAGAAGTGATCTTCCAATCGCACCCCGAAGCGGTCGGGGACGACGATCATCGGCTCGTTCGAGAAGCACATGCCGGTGTCGAGCGGCGTCCTGTCCCCGCGCACCAGATAGGCAGGCTCATGGATCGACAGGCCGATCCCATGGCCGGTGCGGTGCGGCAGACCCGGCAAACGGTAGTCCGGGCCCAGCCCTGCCCGCTCCAGCACCCGGCGCGCGGCGGCATCGACCGCCTCGCATGGCTCGCCCGGACGCGCAGCCTCGAAAGCGGCGGCCTGCGCTTCCTTCTCCAGATTCCAGATCGAGCGCACCTCGTCCGAGACGTTGCCGAAGGCATATGTGCGGGTGATGTCGGAATGATAGCCCTCGACCGTGCAGCCGGTGTCGACCAGCACGAGGTCGTCCTCGGCCAGATACTGCTCGCCGGGGAGACCATGCGGGAATGCCGTCCCGCGCCCGAACTGGACGATGCAGAAGCTGTAGCCCGCTGCCCCCATCGCCTTGTGGGCATCGTTGATGAAGGCGCGAACTTCGGCGGTCGAAATACCGGGGCGCAGGATCGCGGCAGTGCGGCGATGGACTTCCAGCGTCATGTTCTTGGCCTGCTGCATCAACGCCAGTTCCTGCGCGGACTTGCGCATGCGGCAGCCGTCAATCACCGGGGAGCCATCGACCAGCGTCGCGTGGGGGGCAGCCTTGCGCAGACGCTCGGAGCCCTGAAAATGCAGTGCGGGATCGAGCGCGATGACGGAACCGGCAAACGCATCGGCCACCAGTGCGTAAGGGTCCTCATCCTCCTGCCACAGCCGCATATCGATGGGGAATGCGAGTTCCGCTTCCAGCGAGCCGCGTTCGAAATGCGGGCACACCAGAATCGGGTCGCCCGATACCGGCAGCAGCATCGCCACAAGACGCTCGCTTGCACCCCAGGGAATGCCGGTGAAGTAGCGCAGCGAAGCGCCTGCATTCACCAGCAAGGCATCGGCGCCCAATGTTTCAAGGTGCGCCTGCGCCTGTGCGATTCGATCTTTCCGTTCAGCCACGGAGATCGCAGGCGCGCGATCTACCGGGGGCGAGAGGGTGGCGAGTTCGCGGTCAGCGCTCGATCCGCCGATGCTCATAAAAAATCTCCAGAAAAGTAGGTCGGCGCGGCAAAGCGCAATCATCGCAGTTTCGTATACGATTCACACCGTTGCGGGAAGAGCGTCGTTCCCAGCGGCGAAACCGCAACACTCAAGATACCGTATACGATATTTGACATACCGTGTCATTTATGTTGCATACGCCTGATCACAGGGACGGGAATGGAAATGCAATGCGACACCTTCATGCAATAATGCGACTTTCGGCGGCCGCGGGCGCCATGGCTGTTGGCCTTGCATGTGGCGCCGCCCATGCGCAGACGACGGACGGTGCGGGGGCAGACACCGCCAGCGACCCTGCCTCAAACGCGATCGTCGTGACCGGTACGCGCATCCAGCGTCCCGACCAGACCAGCAACAGCCCGCTCTCGACCGTCAGCAGCAACGAGATCAGCCTGCAGGGCGCGACGAGCGTGGAAAGCGTGCTGAACCGGATGCCGCAGTTCACCGCCGATGCGAACGAGAACGTCTCGAACGGGTCGGACGGCACCTCGAACGTCAACTTGCGCCATCTGGGCTCAAGCCGCGTGCTCCTGCTGATCGACGGGCGCCGCATGCTGCCGCAGCAGGCTGTGGACACCAACTTCGTGCCCTCCTCGCTGATCGACCGGATCGATGTCGTCACCGGTGGCGCCTCGGCGGTCTATGGTTCGGACGCCGTTTCGGGCGTGGTCAACTTCGTGCTGAAGAAAGACCTCGACGGCTTCCGCATGGATTTCCAGAACAGCCTGTTCCAGCACAATAACAACAACAGCTATCTGCGCGGTATCGTGGCGGGACAGGGCTATGCGACGGCGCCCTCCTCGGTGGTCGATGGCGGCAAGCTCGACGTCAACGCCTCGTTCGGCAAGAACTTCGCAGACGGGCGCGGCAACATCACCGTCTATGGCGGCTATCGCCAGACCAATCCAATCACGCAGGACAGCCGCGACATTTCGGCCTGCGCGCTCGATCCCACTGACGATGCCGGCACCGGCCTGCTGTGCGGCGGCTCCAGCAACAACACATGGGGCCTGTTCACGCCGCTGAGCGGCCCGAACCAGGGCAAGACCTACAACAACACCAAGGACGGCGCGCATACCTGGGCGCCTTACGATTCCAGCTACCTCTACAACTACTCGCCCTCGAACTATTTCCAGCGTTCGGACAAGCGCTATACCGCAGGCGCCATGGGCCACTTCGAGATCAGCCCGGCGGCGGAAGTCTATGGCGACTTCATGTACATGCGCGACCACACCTTCTCGCAGGTGGCGCCTTCGGCCTTCTTCCAGGGCACGACCTTCTCGATCAACTGCGACAACCCCTATCTCGGCGCAGGACAGGCGCAGACCCTGTGCGGATCGGCTGCGGGCACCTCGCAGACCGAGGACGCCTTCATAGGCTATCGCCTGACCACGCCGCGCCGCGACGACCTGCGGCATGAGGACTATCGCTATTCGGCAGGCGTGCGCGGCGAAATCGCGACCGGCATCAAGTATGATGTCAACTTCCTGCGTTCGGAAGTCTATTACAACGAAACCTACCTCAACAACGTCGACAACGTGAAGGCGCAACGCGCCATCGACGTCGTGAACGTGAACGGCGTGCCGACCTGCCAGTCGGTGGTCGACGGCACCGACCCGAGCTGTCTGCCGCTCGACATCTTCTCGTCCTCGTCGATCGACCCGACCAACCTGCAGTACATCTTCTCGCCCAGTTCGACGAAGAGCCGCAACACGCAGACCGTATGGTCGGGCAACCTCAGCGCGGACCTGACCAGCTACGGCATCCAGTCGCCGTTCGCGAACCGGGGCATCGGCCTGTCTCTCGGCCTCGAACATCGCCGCGAAACGCTGGTGTTCACCGCCGACGAGATCGCGCAGCAGGCCGGCACGACCAATTCCGACGGCGTGATCGCGGTGAACGAGGCTTACGGCGAAATCGAAGTGCCGCTGGTTTCGGACCGGCCGTTCATCCACGATCTGACGCTGAACGGCGGCCTGCGCTATTCGTCGTACGACAACTCGCAGCAGTCCACCGGCTTCAAGTCGCACTTCGAGGCCTGGACCTTCAAGGGAGAGCTGTCCTACGCACCGACGCCGGACCTGCGCCTGCGTGCCAGCTTCAACCGCGCGATACGTGCGCCCAACATCTCGGAACTGTTCGGCGCCGTCAGCCTTGGCAACGTGACGGGCGTGGACCCGTGCGCCGGAGCCAGCCCGACGCTTTCGCTGGAGGCATGCGAGCGTACCGGCGTCACCGCGTCGCAATACGGTTCGATCATCCAGTGTCCGGCGGGGCTTTGCGTGGAGCAATACGGCGGTAACCGCGACGTGAAGCCGGAGAAGGCCAACACCTACACCATCGGCCTGGTGCTGACACCGCGTGCCCTGCGTCGCTTCAGCCTCTCGGTCGATTACTATCATATCAAGGTCAACGACTACATCTCGACCATCGACCCCTCGCTCACCATCAACCAGTGCGCGACCACCGGCGATCCGTACTATTGCGGGCTGTTCCACCGCGATCCGCGCAGCGGCGTGATCTTCGGCGATCAGGGCTATGTCGTGGCCACCACGCTCAACACCGGCTACCTGATGACCTCGGGCATCGACGTGACCAGCAACTACAACCTGCCGCTGGGCAAGCTGGGCTCGCTCGACTTCGATCTGGTCGGCTCGTACCTGACGTCGCTGACCACCGAGCCGCTGCCGGGCCTGGGCACGTATACCTGCAAGGGGCTTTACGGCTATACCTGCGGCGAACCTTCGCCCAAGTGGCGCCATCAGCTGCGCACCACGCTCAACTTCGCAGGGCCGAACAAGGCCTCGCTCTCGCTGGCATGGCGCTACTTTGGCTCCGTCAAGCTCTCGGACACCGGGGCGGCGAATGCCTACGACGCCAAGATCAAGGCCTACAACTACTTCGATCTGGCCGGTACGATCACCTTCGACAACAAGCTGACCCTGCGTGCGGGCGTCAACAACCTGTTCGACAAGGACCCGCCGGCGGTCGTCGAGGGCGTGCTGAGCAGCTTCGGCAACGGCAACACCTACCCCGGTGTCTACGACGCGCTTGGTCGTTCGATCTTCGTCGGCGCCTCGGTCCAGTTCTGAACCCTGCCCTGACGGTGTGTCTCCTGCTATCATGCAGGAGACACACCGTTTTTTTTGATTCAAGAAATCGCCTGGAGAGGCCCTGCCGATGACCGTCGTTTCCCGTCGTACTTTGCTGGGCTCCACCGGGGCTGCCGGATTGGCCGCTCTCGCCCCCGGCACCATCGCCCGCGCTGCTGCAACTGTCAGGCCCGACACGGGACCACGCGAGATCACCGCGCTCGGCGACTGGCGCTTTCACCTCGGCCACGCGTCCGACCCGGCAAAGGACTTCGGCGTCGGCGCCAGCCATGACACGTACGGCAAGTCCGGCGATGTCGGGACGCCCGTCGCCAATGCGGACTTCGATGCGAGTGGCTGGCAATCCGTGCGCCTGCCGCACGACTGGGCTGTCGACCTGCCCTTCGAGCAGTTCGGCCCCGCAGGCTCCGATGCAGACAAGACCGGTGCCTATCAGGGCTTCAAGCCGCTGGGCCGTCTGTGGCCCGCAACCAGCGTGGGCTGGTATCGCTGCGAGATCCCGATTGCTGCCGGCGACGCCGGTCGCCGGATCGCACTGGAATTCGATGGCGTCTCGCGCGACTGCATCGTCATTCTCAACGGCTTCATCGTCGGCACCAACGAAAGCGCCTATGCGCCGTTCCGCCTCGACGTGACCGACTTCGCCCGCCCCGGAGAGACCAACGTGCTGGTGATCCGCTGCGACGTGAGCCTTGGCGAGGCATGGTCCTACGAAGGCGCGGGGCTCTATCGCGCGGTGCGGCTGGTGAAGGCCGCGCCCGCCCATGTCCGCCAGTGGGGCGCCCGCGTGCGCAGCGACATTCAGGGCACCGCAGCGCGGCTCACCCTCGATACCGAGATCGACAATCAGGGCGAGGCGCGCACGATCCGCCTGCGCTCACGCGCGCTGGGGCCTGACGGAACAGTCGCCGCAGAGGTTCTGTCCGAACCTGTCGAACTCGCCGCATGGAGCAGCCGGACCGTCAACCAGACCGCCGCGATCGCCGAGGCGAAGCTGTGGGATCTGGACACGCCGCATCTCTACACGCTGGTGTCGGACATCCTCGATGGCGACACGCTGCTCGACCGCGACACCTGCCGCTTCGGCCTGCGCACGATCCACTTCGATGCCGACAAGGGCTTCTTCCTCAACGGTCGCCCGGTCAAGATCAAGGGCACCTGCAACCATCAGGATCACGCAGGCGTCGGTTTTGCCGTGCCGGACAGCCTCCACCGCTGGCGCTTGGAAAAGCTGCGCGAGATGGGCGCCAACGCCTATCGCTCGACGCACCACTCCCCCGCGCCCGCGATCCTCGACGCCTGCGACGAGATGGGCATTCTGGTGATGGACGAGACACGCCAGATGTCGAGCAATGCCGAAGGCATGAGCCAGCTGGAGCGCGTGGTGCGGCAGGGCCGCAATCACCCTTGCGTGTTCATCTGGAGCATCGGCAACGAGGAAATCCATCGCGGCACCGCCACCGGCCTGCGCATCGCCACCACGATGAAGCGCCGCGTCTACGAACTCGATGGCACCCGCCCCGTTACCGAGGCGTTCAACGGCAAGTTCGGCGAAGGCGCCTCCCCGGTGCTCGACGTGATGGGCTGCAACTACTTCCTCGACGCCATCGATCCCTATCACGCCGCCCATCCCGACAAGCCGATGATCGGCACCGAGACGGGCAGCACGGTGATGGCGCGTGGCGTCTATGCGCGCGACGACAAGGCCGGGCTCGTTCCCGCCTATGACAGCGAATACCCTCGCTGGGCCACCACTGCCGAGCGCTGGTGGACATTCTACGATGCACGCCCGTTTCTGGCGGGCGGGTTCGTGTGGACCGGCTTCGATTATCGCGGCGAACCCACGCCTTACGAGCGCTGGCCCGAGAACAGCAGCAACTTCGGCCAGATGGACCTATGCGGCTTCCCCAAGGACAATTACTGGTATTACCGCGCCTGGTGGAGCGGCAAGCCGGTGCTGCACCTGTTCCCGCACTGGAACTGGACCGGGCGCGAGGGCCAGAATGTCGCCGTCTGGGTCCACGCCAATTGCGAGGAGGTCGAACTGCTGTGCAACGGGCGCAGCCTCGGTCGCAAGAGCGTGGAGCATGGCCGGCACCTCGAATGGCAGGTCGCCTACGCCCCCGGCCATATCGAGGCGCGCGGCTTCAGCGGCGGCAGGCAGGTCATGGTCCAGCGTCGCGAGACCACCGGCACCCCGTCCCGCGTTGCGCTGACATGTGATCGCAAGGCGCTGGCGGCGGGCGACGTCGGCCTCGTGCGCGCGGCCATCCTCGATGCCAGGGGCCGCGAAGTGCCTGATGCCAGCAACCGCGTGCATTTCACGCTGGAGGGCGACCTCGCGCTGCTTGGCGTCGGCAACGGCGACCCGCGCTGTCTGGAGCCGGATCATGCCGATACGCGCAGCGCCTTCAACGGCCTGTGCGCGGCGGTGGTGCAGGCCGGGCCGGGAAGCGGTCCGCTGCGCATTCGGGCCACGGCTGAAGGTTTAACAGGCGGCGCACTGGCTTTCGTGCGGGCCTGAAGGTTGCGCAGGGTTGCGTGCACGATCATTTGGTATACGGTATTTTTCATCTTTTCCGTAGCCATCCGATCGGACCCATGACCCTTCGCATCCCGCTTCTCGCCACCGGCGCCGTGCTCGCCATGGCCGCCGCCTCGCTGACGCAACCCGCGCTGGCACAGGACACCAACGATACCACTGGGCGCGCCGCCATCGAGCGCTCGGTCCACTTGCGCGAAAACTGGGAGTACCTGACGCGCGAAGTGGCATGGCCCGCGCACTGGAGCCCGGACGGCACGCACTTCTCTTATCGCAAGACCGTTGCGGGCGGTTTCGCGTTCGAAACGGTGGACGTGGCGACCCTCGCCAAGACGCCCGCCTTCGATCACGCCCGCCTCGCCATCGCGCTCGGCAAGACATTGGGCGAAACGATTGCCCCGCTGCGTCTGCCGTTCGAGGAGTTCGACTACGACGGCGCGAATGCGATCACTTTCGAGGTCGACGAGACTGCCTATCGCTGCGACCTTGCCGACTACACCTGTGAAAAGCTGACATGGCCCGGTCGCCCGCGCGGTTTCGACGTAGTGCGCGATCTCTCGGTTCCGGCAGATAACCACCCTCGCCTCTCGCCCGACGGCAAGTGGGAAGCCTTCGTGCAGGGCGACAACCTCGTCGTGCGCGCGGCAGGCTCGCCCGAGTTGACGACGCTCAGCACCGATGGTTCGCCCGGCAATTTCTACGATCCCGAAACCATCGCCTGGTCGCCGGACAGCCGCCACCTGATGATCTATCGCGTGCGTCCCGGCTATGCGCGCCATGTCCTGCGCGTGCTGTCCTCGCCCGACGACCAGCGCCAGCCAGAACTGCGTAGCCAGCTCTATCCCAAGCCCGGCGATGCGGTCGATCAGGAGCAGCCGGTGCTGTTCGATGTAACGGCAAAGAAGCAGACGGACATCGATCCGGCGCTGTTCCCCAATCCCTATCAGCTCTCCGCCCCGCGCTGGCGTAGCGACGGCAAGAGCGCCGAGTTCGACTATGTGAAGCGCGGCTTCCAGCAGGCGAAGGTCATCGCCGTCGATGGCGAAACCGGCGCGGCCCACGCTGCCGTGACCGAGAACGCCAAGACCTTCGTCTATGCCGATCGCCGCTTCGTCCACGATGTGAACGGGCTCGGCAAGGAGCTGATCTGGGCCTCCGAGCGCGATGGCTGGAACCACCTCTACCTGATCGACGGCGCCACCGGAAAAGTGAAGACCCGCATCACCACCGGCAACTGGGTGGTGCGTGATATCGTCCATATCGACGATGCCAAGCGCCAGATCTGGTTCGCGGCAAGCGGTGTGAACGCGGGCGAAGACCCTTATTTCAAGCATTACTATCGCATCGACTTCGACGGCTCGCACCTTGTCGAACTGACCTCTGCCAAAGCGGATCACGCCGTCAGCTTCTCACCGGACATGCGCTGGTTCGTCGACAACTATTCGCGCGTCGACCTGCCCAACGTGTCCGAGCTTCACGATGCCGCCACCGGCAAGCTGATCGCCACGATCACCAAGGGCGATGCGAGCGCGCTCTACGCCGCCGGGTTCAAGGCACCGCAGGTCTTCGTCGCCAAGGGGCGCGACGGCAAGACCGATATCTGGGGGCTTGCCGTCTATCCGCGCGACTATGACCCGACCAAGAAGTATCCGGTGATCGAGAACATCTATGCCGGACCGCACGACAGCTTCGTGCCCAAGGACTTCTGGCCGTTCGGCTACCATTCGGGTGGCGACAAGGTGATCGGCATGCAGGAGCAGGCGGACCTTGGCTTCATCGTCGTGCAGATCGACGGCATGGGCACCGCCAACCGCTCCAAGGCATTCCAGGATGTGGCGTGGAAGAACCTCGCGGATTCCGGCTTCCCCGACCGCATCCTCTGGCACAAGGCCATGGCCAAGGCGAACCCGGCCTACGACATCACCCGCGTCGGCATCTACGGTGCATCGGCTGGCGGTCAGAGCACGCTCAACGCGCTGCTGTTCCATGGCGATTTCTACAAGGTCGGCGTCGCCTATGCGGGCTGCTACGACAACCGCATGGACAAGATCAGCTGGAACGAGCAGTGGCTCGGCTGGCCGGTCGATGCCAGCTACTCGGCAGCCTCGGGCGTAGACAACGCCTGGCGCCTGAGCGGCAAGCTGCTGATGATCTTCGGCGAGCAGGACAGCAACGTCGATCCGTCCTCCTCGCTGCAGGTCGTCAATGCTCTCATCAAGGCGAACAAGGATTTCGAGCTGCTCGACGTGCCCGGCGCCGAGCATTCCGTCGGGCGCTCAACCGGCCCGATCGACTATGTCGCGCGGCGCCAGTTCACCTTCTTCCTGCGCAATCTGGCAGGCGAGGCGACGCCGAACTTCAACACCGAAACCGCGCCGGGACACTGACCCCGGCAATACCCTTCCGCACGGCAGGCAAAAAAGAAGGCCGCGAACACGGGGGTGTTCGCGGCCTTTTCAGTCGGGCTGGCCAGCGCGCAGCGGGAGGGAAGATGCTGCGCGCCAACCGGTCGGAAAGGGTCAGAAGCGGAAGCGCGCGCCCAACTGGATGGTGCGGGCCTGAACACGCGCACCGACAGGCAAGCCTTCGAGCGCACCGTAATACTGGTTCTGATAATTACGAAGCAAGTTTGTACCTTCCACCGTGAAGGTGAAGAACTTTACCGGTGTATAGTTGATTGCCGCATCAAGGCGCGATGTAGGCTTGGTGTATACCTGCCATAGTGCGCTGTAGGGGTTAATGTCATTCTTGTAATGCGAACGATAGTTCCAGGCGACGCGCGCGCTAAGCTTAGGAGTATCGTAGTAAAGAGCAATATTGTAAGTATATTTCGAAGTGTATGGCGCCAGATACTGATCCTTGATCGACACTCCTGACGTGTTCAC
This sequence comes from Novosphingobium sp. BAM6, assembly GCF_057784955.1. Classification (NCBI taxonomy): domain Bacteria; kingdom Pseudomonadati; phylum Pseudomonadota; class Alphaproteobacteria; order Sphingomonadales; family Sphingomonadaceae; genus Novosphingobium; species Novosphingobium sp. BAM6. The sequence goes on from NZ_JBYNTR010000003.1 coordinate 96,783, forward strand.
GCCGTAATCAAGCAAATGCAGCGTGGCAGTAGGAATGAACGTCAAGTTGGCATTGATGCCAAAATTCTTCCAGATTCCGGGAAGGAAGTCGAAGAACGATTGCCCGGAGAGTTCGAAGCCCTGGGTCTTGCCGGGGCCGGCATTCTCGGGACGACCAAGATAATGGACGCTACCACCCAACGCCGCGACTGCAACTGGATCAGTGCCAAGCTGGTAATAGATGAATCCCTTCTGGGTCTTCAGGAAAGCATCAATCGAGAGCTGCCCGGCGCGACCGAAGTAATACTCGAGCGATGCATCATAATTGCGTTCACGCGTCGGTTTGAGGTCCGGATTTCCCGAATAAACATAGGACGTGGGGTTATTGATCTGAGTCGCATCATACGTAATCTGCGGGCTTAGATTGGCAAACGACGGACGCTGAACGTTCCATGCATAGCCCAACCGCAACTGCAGTTTGTCCGTAAAGTGGATGTTCGCATTGGCATTGGGCAGGAAGTCAAGATAATTGGCCTTGGCGTATGATGGTGTATACTCTGTCGAGTAAACGCCATTCGCATCCTCAACAGTATGAGAATTCGTGCCAGCGCTGTTGCCCCAGGTGTTCGTGACACGGCCACCAATTACACCATCGATCGGGAAGACAGCCTTGAAGCCATAGTTGAACTGGGCATAGGCCGCCCATGTATATTCGTTGCTGCTTGAATCGTTGTAGTTATCTGCCGCAGGCAGATCGGTGGCATATGTCCCGCCGTCATACATCGTCGGGTTTAAGGTCATCAGATAGGCACGGGTGGCGGCCCAGTTCTGCTGCACGGCCTTTGCGTCGATATGATACCATGTCGGACTGCTGACACCGGGAATATCCGGCGTCGTGGTCTCCATGACCGCGCCGGGAAGCGAACTCATGAGCGGCTGATCGGCCATGAGTGGCCAAGCGCCGTCACGATATCCGGTGAAATAGTAATCCTTCGTCGCGCTGAAGCGGCCGCCGAACTGGAGTGAACGGAAGAAGCCTGTGTCGCTGCTGTCGACGGTGAAATCGAGTTGGCCAGTCCAGGCCTTGTTACCACTGTTGCCATATTCGTCGTGAATCTGGCCGATCGTGTATTCGTCGGGATTGGAATAATCGACGCCATCGAACTGGATGAACGGACCTCCCCCCGGGATCTGATCTGAATCGAAATCGACATCGGCAACCGTCGCACCGGCAAAGCGGCCTTGGATATCAGTTCGCCGGTAATGTGCCTTGGTCTGGTTATACTGGACCTTGGCGCTGATCTGCACCTTGTCCGAATGCCATTTGGTCTCGAAGTTCGCGTTGAAGGTGTTCGAAATGATGCGACTATATTCAGATTCGGGGCCGCCGGTAAAACCATTGACATTGGTCATGGTCAGCGACTTGATCCCGCCCGATGGGGACAGCACGACGTTAGAGTAATCTTCGCTCCCGTCGTTCGTGGTCAACCTCAGCATGTCGGAGCTTGCGTTCTCACGCGTGCCGAACCACGAGCCTTCCAGAACGAACTCGAGCTGGTCAGATGGCTTCCACTGATAGGCGAGGTTTACCGCAGGCTTCACTACATCGCCTGAGTCGACCCCGTAAGTTACACGGTATGGAATCGCCAATGTGCTTGCCAGAGAACCTAGTGATGTCGCCGACTTTGAACCGGCCGGCACCAATTGCGGGGATTCGTCGAAGATGTAATCTTCTTCGTAATTGTTCTTCTCGTAGGACGCGTTGATGAGGAAACCCATCTCGCCGATGCCGGTATCGAAGCGATAACCGGCCAGCAGGCTCGCATAAGGGCTCCAGGTATTGCCGATGTCGCTGTTGACGTTGCGGTAGCTGCCGGCGACCGTCCAGCCCTTCTTCAGATCGAGCGGACGGCGCAGTTCAACGTTGACCGTACCGGCAATGCCGCCTTCGATCTGGTCTGCAGTACGCGTCTTGTAGACGTCGACGGACTTGAGCAACTCGGCAGGAATATCCGCCAGCGTCACCGAGCGGCTGGGCGAAATCCCCGCCTCGACGCCGGTGCCGGTGCGTGCGACGCCGCCGATGTCATTGCCGTTGATCGTCGTCTGAATGTCTGACAGGCCGCGGATCGTGATGTTCTGACCCTCACCATGAACACGATCGATCGCTACGCCAGTGACACGCGCCAGCGCTTCCGGAACATTGTTATCCGGCAGCTTGCCCGCATCTTCGGCGGTGACTGAATCGACGATCTGCTTGGCGTTCTTCTTTTTGTTGCGCGAGGTTGCGAGGCTGCCCCTCAGACCAAGAACAACGATGTCATTCTTCTCCGGCCCGGCGGTCTTTCCATCTTTGTGCGCACGCCTGTCTTCTTTTGCCCGCTTACGCGCCTTGCGCCGTTCGGCCGCAGATGCCTTCGTGGCACTCGCGTCAGAAGCTACCGTTCCCGTGACATCAGCGGCCTGCGCGGCGACGGGCATCGCCATCAGTGCAGAAAGTGTCACCCCCACCATCAAACGCATCTTTATGTGCATTGATATCCCCTTTGTGATTTTTTGAGAGCCCCTCATGTACGGGCGGAGTCCATTTCGAACACGAAATAAGGTATACGATTCTGCTTTGTCGGACAAGCGGCATTTATTGCTACATCGCAACAAGCGCAGTAACGACTGTATGGAGGCCTGTGCTAAAACAGCATAAGCGGGATTTTCTGAGTTTTACCCGATAGTTGTGCTGCTAGACGCTATCGAAACCGCAGAAATGCTCCGGTCCGATCCACCGGATCTTGAGACGTATCTTCGGGACAGCGCCCTCCGGCTGCTCCCTTATTTGGCTGCCTGAGCGGGTCGAACGTCAGGTCACTGCGGTTGACGGAGTATTCCCGATTATGTGTTTGGCCTGGGCCAACAATTCTTGAACCGGCGGGATGCGCCTCGTTGAGCAGCGCATCCCGTTGGTAACGCGAATATAAATTCTTCTTACAGATGGCGGCTATGAATTCCTGCCGCCCCGTCACTTCGGAGACAGCAACACTCTTGTCGGTACAGAGGACAAGGATAGCACCCATCCTCCGCGCTGCGCTGCACCACTTGACGGACTATAGGCCTTGCCCCCTGTGACCGTCTGTTCAAGCCGGAACAGGGCGCTTGGCGTATCGGTATCGGCAGGATCGAGTGTCAGCGTCACGGCGCCTGTCGTGCTGTCGTAATCCGCGCTCTTGATCTTGCCCGCATCCAGCGTGATCCACAGGCCAGCCGGGGCCACGAACAGACGGCTGCGCGCGCCGTCGTGCGGCTCGATATGGATAACCTTGCCCTGCGGCGAGACGATGCCGCCGAAGCCGAGCCAGCCAAAGCGCGGATCGTCCACCAGATAGGTCGCCGCCGCATAGGCGTGGCCGTAGTAGCCCATGCCGTAATCGCCGGTATAGGCGTCCCACTTCATCATGTCCGGCCAGGAATGGAACGCGGCCGAACCGAAGCCCTGCTGATCGATGTTGGTGATGCCGCCCATGAACCCGCCATAGGCGGCGCGCAGAAGGTGCAGATCGGTGGGCTTGGCCCGATAGGCCTCGAACAGCGGCACCGCGTTCAGTGCCGAGCCGTAATGGTGGATCTGCCGCTCGATCCGCGCGACCTTGCCGCCATAGAGGAAGTCCCAGTAGCGGCGGGCATTACCGTTATAGCCCCAGCTCGGGATCGTCGGATCGTAGGCCAGGATCACATCGCGCGTCTCGTCGGCCTGCGGGATATGATCGAAGTAGCGCATCCACGCATAGACTTCGGGCTGGCCGGTGGAATCCCAAGCCATTTCGGAGCCAAAGGGATACTTCTCCTTGGCCCACTGATCGGCACGCTCCTTCATGAGGCGCCCCATGTTGGCGGCCTCCTCGGTCATGCCCTCGCGCTTGAGATCGTCGAGGATCGAGACGAAGACATTGCCTTCCATCAGGCCGAACTGCGCATAATACGGCGCATCGCGCATCATCGCCGTGGTGGTGATATAAGCGTGCTCCAGATACCAGCGCCAGTCATGCGCGGTGACGAGCCCGGTATGATCGCGCGCCAGACGATAGAGCACCCAGTGCCCGATCGCGACATGCGGATAGTTGTAGGCCCGACCGAGGTCGCCCGCGTCCTTCTTCGACCATGAGGTCCACGAACGCCAGTCGGCGTCCTTGTCGTAATAGTCGGGCAGCTCCTTGGGATCGTAGTAGAAAATGCTCTTCTTCACCGCCCCCGCCTGCGGGCCGTCGGGCACCTGCAACACGCCCTCGACGGTCTTGTCGACGAGCGTTTCCAGCTTCTTCACCTCGACCGGATCGGGATTGTCGAGCTGCTTCATCATCGCCGCGACCCAGCTGCCCGCGCCGCCCTCGTCGCTCATGCCGGAGATCCAGACGCGCGGCTCCTGCGTGACAATGGCGTTCTTCTCGCGATCGTAGGTGAGGATTGCCGGAGTACGATGAAACGGATCGCCCGCGCCTTCGAACCATTGCTGCGTCGTGGTGAAATGCCCCAGATCCGCATTCACCTGCTCCAGCGGCTTGGTGACGAAATAGCTGACCGTCTGCACTTCGCCATCGGCATAGGTGACGTTAAGGCGCGCCTGCCCCCACGTCTTGCCGGTGATCTCGTAGCGGTTCCAGCCCTTGACGCCCTCGGCCCTGGTGGCTTGCAAGGCACCTTCGGGGAAACTGTCGATGGACGTCACCTTGCGCGCGGCATCGAGGAACAGCGTGGCCGGAAGATCCCTGGGCACGACATAGCCCGGAACGCCGATGGCAACCGGGCGATGGTTGGCCCGAAGCGTATCCTCAATCGCCTCGATGCCGGGGGATTCGACGAAGCGCACCCCGAACGTGCGGCTTTCGCCCGGCTTGAGGGTGATGCTGGTCGGCGTGTTCCACTGCTGCCCGGCGTTCTTCCATTCCTTCTCGGCAAAGCCCTTCGAGGCGACGGTCCAGTCGTAGAAGCCTTCGAAGGTCTGGCCGCGCTGCGTCCTGTCGGTGAAGATGTTGTCGTCCTGACGCGGCATCTGGATCGGGCGATAGGCCTCCAGCGGTGTGCCCTTCTCGGGGATCACCAGCAGTGCCGGGCCTTGGCCGTTGAGGCGCGTCACCTGAAGATAGCCTGCATCGCGCCCGATATAGGGATCGACGAAGCTCGCCTCGGCATGGGCCTGATCAAGCGTGCGGTCGTTGATGATGTTGTCGAACACCATCGGCATCCCGAGCCCACCGATCTCGACGGCCTGCGCCGAGGTGTTCGTGAGCACAAAGCGCAAGGCCAGACCGTTCGCCGTGCGCAGCCATTCGCGATGGACGCTGAGCGGGATCGTTGCACCGACAGCGCCGGACGTCATCGAGGGCGTCACATCGTAAGCTGCGATCACCTCGCCCTTCGCGGGTAGCGACGCGATCTGGCGGCGCTTGTGCGAAGAGGAGAAGTCCTGCCACTCGCCACCGGGCACGCGCAGGCGCAGATTGATGTCCCCCAGTTGGACATAGCCGTCGTACTGACGCTCGGCATTACGCCCCGATGGCGTGAAGTCGAACCCCGGATCGCTCTGCGGCGAGAGTTTGGCGAGCGTGCCGGTATCGGCGCGAAGTGCGATCGCGAAAGGCCCGGCGCTGTACGGCGCGGTGCGGATCGGCGGATAGACCGGCTTGGGACGCTCGGCCGGCTCCTGCGCGGGCGCGGGATCGACGGGCAGGGTCAGCGTCGTCGTCGCCACCGAGGCGAGCAGCAACGCGGCCAGAGCGGACTTGCGCGAAGGGCGGAAGGAATGTCGCATGGGGTAAGGGCTCACTTGTCGTCGGTGGCCGCAGCGCTATCGAGTTCGAGAGGCTGGGCGGGCGGCATGTCGCCGATGAGGTACTGGGTGAAGTAATCGCGGAACTTGCGCCAGAAGAACGGCTGATAGACCGCGTGGGTGGTATTGGGCAGGATCACCATATCGACATTGCGCCCCGCCTTCAGCAGTGCGTTCGCCAGATGGAAGCTTTCGGTGACAGGTACGTTGTCATCGATGTCGCCGTGGATCAGCAGCAGGTGGCCCTTGAGGTTCCTGGCCACCGACATGTTGGAGTTGGCCTCCCACTGCGCCTCGCTGGCAAGGCCCATCGAGACTTCCGGCCACCACGCCTTGTCGAGCCGCAGGTCGTGATTGCCGGAGGAGGCAACCGACACCTTGAAGAAATCGGGCCGCCGCAGGATGAAGCGCGCCGCGTCATAACCGCCTGCGGAACCACCATAGACGCCTACCCGGTCCAGATCCATGCAGCCGCACGCCTGCGCCATCTGGCGGATCATCCCGATATGATCGTCGAGCCCCACTTCGCCAAGGTTCTGGTAGGCAGGAAGACGGAAGGCCTGCCCGCGCCGCGAAGTCCCCATGCCATCGATCTGGACGACGATCGCGCCCAGTTGCGCGACGCTCTCCACACTGGTCATGTTCGCCATCGCCCACGTCGTGGGCACGTCCGTCGTCGTGGGGCCGGTGTAGACGTTATCGATCACCGGATAGCGCTTGTGCGGATCGTAATTCGCCGGACGATAGATCATCCCGTAGAGCGGCGTCTTGCCGTCTGCCGCAACGCCCTTGAACGGTTCGGGCGGGGTGAAGCCGGTCGCCATCAGCGCCGACGTGTCGGCCTTGCCGAGTTCGGCGAGAATCCTGCCGTCGCGAGCCGAGCGGACCACGGTGCGCGGCGGCGCGGTGGGGCTGGACATCACATCGATGAACCACTCACCGTTGTCCGATACCGTCACCTCATGATCGAGCGGCTCGGGCGTCAGCAGGACCGGCGCCTTGTTACCCGTCGCGAGGCGATAGAACTGCATCCAGTAGGGATTGCGATCCTTCTCGCGCCCGACACCGGAGAGCAGGATGGTCCTGCCATCGTCCGACACGCGATCGACGCTCGTCACTTCCCATTGCCCGGTAGTCAGCGCGGTGCCGCCGGTCGGCTTGTCCGGGCGGACGAGATAGAGTTGCGCCCACCCGCTGCGCTCGGAGATATCCAGTTCGCCGTGAAGCTGCGGTGCGGGCATGATCATGCTGGAGGTCACGGTGACGATAGGCTTCACCGCCTCGACCGCGACTTCTTTCGCGGCGCCATTGGCAGGATCGACACGGTAGACCACCAGCTTGCCATAGCCGCGCTGGATCCACTGCACCCGACCGCTACCGTCCGGATTCCAGCCCATGTCGGGGTCGGCGGGGTAAAGAATCTGCTCGGTCGGCACCTGTACCGGCACCACATGCGCCGCGCCATCCTTCAGCGCGGCAGCAACGTCGATCACCAGACGGTCGGCCTTGGGCAGCACCTTGGCGCCCGCGAGCGGATAGATGTAGCTGAAGCTGCGCGGATAGAGGCTGCCCTGCACGTTCTCCTGCGTCATCGTCAGGTGCTGGACGCCGCGCGTGTCGAGCCGCCAGGTCATGATCTTCGTGCCATCGGGCGACCAGCGCACCGAGACCGGCATCGTCGGTTCCTCGGTGCCCTGCTTCAGGATTTCCGGCAGCACGGCAATACCGCGACCGTAGGGCTGTTCACGCGTGCCGTCCGTGGTCAGCGGCACTTCGCGCCCGCTCGCGACATCGACCGCGACCAGATTATAATTGCGCGCGACCACCCGGAAGCGTCCGTTCGGCGACATCGAGCCTTCGGCCACCGGCGCATCGGCAGGCATTGGCAGCGCGGTCAGCTTGCCGCCGCGTTCGAGCTGCCACTTGCGGTCCGCCGCCATGAACGTCAGCGCGCCGGAAGTGCCGTCAAATGCGGCATCGGACAAGTCGAGCGCTTCGCCGGGCACGGGATGGCCGATGACTTGTGACACCTGCTCCGCCAGCGCGGCTTCGGGGATCAGGACAGCACTCTGACCGGACTTCAGGTCCAACCGCTCGACTTGCCGCTGGCCGGCTGGTCCCTTGCGGTAGATCACCGAGGAACCGTCGGTCGTAAACGACGCGCGCATATTGGCGTCGGAGACCAGCGCCTTCATCCTGGCACTCATGTACCAGTCCGCCAGCGCATAGCGACCCGCAACGGTGGAAGGCGCGCTACCCGCCAGTGCAGGAGATACGAAGGCGAGCATCGCAACTCCGCCCACCGCTCCGGCCAGGATTCGCCTCCTCCGAGCCCCATCGATGTGTTTGCACGCCAGCATGTCCGATCCCCTTTCGGAGCAGCATTAGAGCAGCCCGAACCTCGCCGGTCAAATATATTATACAGTATAATGTACGACAAGATATTGAGTTGCCGTGCGTAGATGTGGCACCCGAGCCAGGCATCCAGCATTCCTGCGGATGGGCCGCGATGCAACCGCAAGTTCGCGTTCGCCGCGAAAAAACACCGGCCCACAGCGTTGACGCCCAAGAGATTTGCGCTAGATCGTATACCGTATCTATTTCTGGAGACGGTTATGCTTTCCACCAGTCGCAGGCAGCTTCTCGGCGGAGCCGCCACGATGGCGCTGCTTATCCATGCTGGCGATGCCTTCGCACTTGAGGCTCTTTCCCGCCTGCCCGCCAAGGCCGAGCCGCTGCCGCTCGATGCCGTGCGCCTGCGCCCCTCACCCTTCGCGACGGCGGTGGAAACCAACCTCAAGTACCTGCTCTCGCTGGAGCCGGACCGGTTGCTTCACAACTACCGTACCAATGCCGGGCTGGAAGCCAAGGGCAAGGTCTATGGCGGTTGGGAAAGCGATACCATCGCCGGGCACTCGCTGGGCCATTATTTGTCTGCGCTGGCACTGACGCACGCGCAGACGGGCGACGCGGAGTGCCGCACCCGCGTCGCCTACATCATCGCCGAACTGGCCGAATGCCAGAAGGCCGAAGGCGATGGCTACGTCGCGGGCTTCACCCGCAAGCGCAAGGACGGCACCGTCGTCGACGGCAAGGAGATCTTCCCGGAGATCATGGCCGGAGATATCCGTTCGGGCGGGTTCGATCTCAACGGCTGCTGGGTGCCCTATTACAACTGGCACAAGCTGTTCAACGGCCTGTTCGACGCGCAGACCTACTGCGGGTTCGACAATGTGATGCCGATCGCTATCGGTCTGGCTGGCTATATCGACAAGGTCTTCGCCGCGCTGAACGACGAGCAGGTCGAAAAGATGCTCTCGTGCGAATACGGCGGCCTGAACGAGAGCATCGCCGAGCTTTATGCGCGCACCAACGATGCCCGCTGGCTGAAGCTGGCAAACCGCATCTACGATCACCGCGTGCTCGATCCGTTGAAGGCTCAGGAAGATAAGCTGGCGAACTTCCACGCCAATACGCAGATCCCCAAGATCATCGGTCTTGCGCGCCTGAACGAGGTTTCCGGCACGCCCGCCGATGCCGTCGCCGCGCGGTTCTTCTGGGAGACGGTGACGGGGCATCACAGCTATGTCATCGGCGGCAATGCCGATCGCGAATACTTCAGCGAACCCGACACGATCAGCCACCACATCACCGAACAGACCTGCGAGCACTGCAACAGCTACAACATGCTGAAGCTGACGCGGCACCTGTTCCAGTGGCGCCCGGAAGCCTCGCTGTTCGATTATTACGAGCGCACGCACCTCAACCATATTCTGGCGCAGCAGCACCCGGACTGGGGCGGCTTCACGTATATGACCCCACTGATGACCGGCGCGCCGCGCGGGTACTCGCAGCCGGGCGAGGAAGCGTTCTGGTGCTGCGTCGGCTCAGGCATGGAAAGCCACGCCAAGCACGGCGACTCCATCTTCTGGCAGGGCAACGCACCCAGCGGGCCGATGCTGATGGTCAATCTCTACATCCCCGCGCAGGCACACTGGGCACAGCGCGGCGCCGATGTGGTGCTCGATACCCGCTATCCGTTCGAGGGGCGCAGCACGATCAGGCTGGTCAATCTGGCCAAGCCGGGACGCTTCGCGATTGCCCTGCGCGTGCCCGCCTATGCGAACGGCAAGGCTGCGGTCAGCGTCAACGGCACGATCTATCCGGTCACGGTGACGGCAGGCTATGCGATCCTCGACCGCGCGTGGAAGCAGGGCGACGAGATCGCCATCGACCTCCCGCTCGACCTGCGACTGGAAGCGACGCCGGGCGATGACCGCACCGTTGCCGTCCTGCGCGGCCCGCTGGTGCTGGCAGGCGATCTGGGAGACGTCGGGCCGGACGCGGCACCCTACAGCGGGGTCGAGCCCGCGCTGGTCGGTACCGATCCGGTTGCCGGGTTCAATGCCGCCTCGCCGCAGTGGGCGGTCTATGACACGCAGGGCGTGATCCGCCCCGGCAACTTGCGCTTCGTGCCGTTCTACAGCCAGTACGACCGGCGCAGCGCGGTCTACTTCAAGCGCTTCACCGAAGCCGAATGGAAGACCGAGGAAGCGGGTTTCCTCGCCGAGCAGGCCCGCCTGCGCGATGTTGCCGCCCGTTCGGTCGACGTCATGCATCTGGGCGAAATGCAGGCCGAGCGCGATCACAACCTGACCTCGGATATCTCCTATCCCGTCACCTATCGCGGTCGCAACGGGCGCGATGCGCGCAGCGGCGGCTTCTTCGAATTCACGATGAAGACCCGCGAGGCGCCGCTGGTGCTCGAAGCCACCTATTGGGGCGAGGAGCGCAACCGCACGTTCGACATCCTGCTCGATGGCGTGAAGCTCGCCACCGAAACGCTGAAGGGCGACAAGGGCGGCACCTTCTTCACCGTCGACTATCCGATCCCGGCGGCGATGGTGAAGGGCAAGTCCTCGGTGAAGGTGAAGTTCGTGCCGCATGACGGCCAGAGTGCCGGTCCGGTGTTCGGCGTGGTGCTGTTCACGGCAAAGCCAGGACAGGCGGTATGAGTGAAACCATGACACCTGCCACCGTGCGGATGCCGCTCGACGAGGTGCGGGCGCTGGCGCTGCGGGTGCTCTCCGCCGTCGGTCTGGCGCCCGATCACGCCACCGCCGTTGCCCAGACGATGGTCGCGGGTGAGCGCGATGGCTGTACCTCGCACGGGCTCTACCGCCTGCTGGTGGCCGCGCGCAGCGTCGCGATGGGCATCGCCGTGCCCGACGCGGTGCCGCTGGTCGAGGAACCGGCGACCGCGCTGGTGCGCGTGGACGGACGGGGCGGCTTTGCCCAGTTGCCGTTCGAGACAGGTCGCACACTGCTGGTCCACAAGGCGAAACGCTGCGGCATCGCCGCGATGGCGCTGACCAACGTGGTCCACTTCGCCGCGCTGTGGCCCGAAGTCGAAGCGCTGGCCGAGGAAGGCCTCGCGGTGCTGGCGATGACGCCCAGCCATGCCTGGGTCGCGCCCGAAGGCGGAACGAGGCCGGTGTTCGGCACAAATCCCATCGCCTTCGGCTGGCCGCGCCCCGGCAAGGCGCCGTTCGTCTTCGACCTTGCCACCAGCGCCATCGCGCGCGGCGACATCGAACTGCATCGCCGCGCGGGCAAGCCGGTGCCCGATCACTGGGGCTATGATGCAGACGGCAACGTCACCACGGATGCCGCCGCCGTTCTGGAAGGGGCGATGCGCACATTCGGCGGTCACAAGGGCTCGGCACTTTCGGCCATGGTCGAACTGCTGGGCGGGCCGCTGATCGGCGACATGACCAGCCTGGAATCGCTCGCGCTCGACAACGGGCGCAAGGGCTCTCCCATCGGCGGCGAACTGATCATCGCCATCGATCCGCAGGGCTTCATGGGCGAACTGATGGCCGACCGTTTCGCAGCGGCAGAAGCCATGTTCGCCGCCATCGAGGGACAGGGCGCCCGCCTCCCCTCCTCGCGCCGCCACGCAGCGCGGGCGCGCAGCCTGGCCGAAGGGGTAGATATCCCGCAGGCCCTTCTCGACGACATTCAAGCCCTTCTGGAGCAGGCATGACCTTTACACCCGCCTCGACTTTCGCTCTCGCCATGGCTCTTGCCGCGACACTCTCGATCGGAGCCCCAGCCATCGCCGCCCCTGCCCACAAGACAACCGCCACGAAGCCGCAGACCGCCGATCAGCGCTTCGAAGCGCTCTACAAGGCCGAATACGCCTGGCGCCAGACGATGAGCGCACCCGATGAGGACACGCCGGGCGCCAAGCTCCAGTTGCCCGACGTGGGCCCCAAGGCACAGGCCGAGAAGCTCGCCCGCTGGACCGATACCGAGCGCCAGCTCGCCGCGATCGATCCCAAGACGCTCAGCCGCGCGAACCAGCTGAACTACCTCGTCTACAAGCAGCAGATCGGCGTGCTGCTGGAAGCGCAGAAGTATCGCGAGTTCGAGAAGCCGCTGACGTCGGACACCAGCTTCTGGAGCGACCTCAGCTACACCGTCAACGGCAGCTTCAAGACCGAGCAGCAGTATGCCGACTATCTGGAGATGATGCGCGAGATCCCGCGCTATTTCGATCAGAACATCGCCAACATGCGTGCAGGCCTCAAGCGCGGGTTCACGATGCCGCAGATCACCTTGCAGGGCCGCGACGTGGGCGTGCAACAGGTGATCGACGCCAGCGATCCGCAGAAGAACATGTTCTTCGCGCCCTTCGCCAAGATGCCCGCCACGATCCCTGCCGAAAAGCAGGCAGCGCTGCGCGCAGAAGCCGCCAGGATCATTGCCGAACAGGTGATCCCCGCCCACGTCAGGCTGCGCGACTTCCTGCGCAACGAGTATATCCCCGGTGCCCGCAAGACGCTGGCCGCCTATGACATGCCCGACGGCAAGGCCTATTATCGCTCGAAGATCCGCGAGTTCGTGACGCTCGACATGAGCCCCGAGCAGATCCACCAGATCGGGCTCGACGAAGTGGCCAAGATCCACGCGCAGATGCTCGACGTGATGAAGGAGACCGGGTTCAAGGGCGATCTACCCGCCTTCCTGCACTTCCTGCGCACCGATCCGCAGTTCTATCCCAAGACCCCGCAGGACCTGCTCAACCGCGCCGCGTGGATTGCCAAGAGCTTCGACGGCGTGGCCAGCCAGTACTTCGGGCGTCTGCCGCGCAGCCGCTTCGCAATCAAGCCGGTGCCGGACGATCTTGCGCCGTTCTACACCGGCGGGCGCGGTGGCCCCGGCATCTATCTGGTCAACACCTACAACCTGCCCTCGCGCCCCTACTACCAGATGGTCGCGCTGACCCTGCACGAAAGCGCGCCGGGGCACGCCTTCCAGATGCCGCTGGCGGCGGAGAACACCGATCTGCCGCAGTTCCGGCGCGATCTGTACATCTCGGCCTATGGCGAAGGCTGGGCGCTCTATTGCGAGCACCTCGGCATCGAGATGGGCATGTACAAGGATCCCTACGATCGCTTCGGCATGCTCTCGTACCAGATGTGGCGCGCGGCGCGTCTCGTCGTCGATACCGGCATCCACACGCAGGGCTGGACGCGCGAGCAGGCGCAGCAGTACCTCACCGAGAACACCGCGCTTTCGAGCCACGAGATCGAGACCGAGGTGGACCGCTACATCGCCTGGCCGGGTCAGGCGCTGAGCTATTACATGGGCCAGCTGGCGTTCGAGCACGAGCGCGCGCGGGCCGAAAAGGCGCTGGGCGAGAAGTTCAACATCCGCGCCTGGCACGATGCCATGCTCCAGCTCGGCTCGGTCCCGCTCGAAGTCCTGACCGCGCGCACCGACGAGTTCATCGCCGACGGGGGCAAGGGCCCCTATCCGGACGAGGAATGAGCGTGATCGCCCGTCGGAACACCACCAGGCCGCTCCTCGCGCTCGCCACACTGTTGGCAGGCGCGGGGCTGACGCCTCTCCACGCGGATACGCCATCAGGCATTCCGATCCACGCCCCCGGCAACCCGATCATGGCCGATGGAGACTATTACTCCGCCGATCCGGCGCCGGTGGTGGTCGATGACAAGTTGTGGATTCTCGCCGGGCGCGATCAGGCACCCGCGGGCGTCAACGACTTCATCATGAACGAGTGGCAGTTGCTCGCCACCAGCGATCCGGCGAGCGGCAACTGGATGCATTATCCGCGCATCGCCACCCCGCACAACGTGTTCAAATGGGCCGCCCCCGATCGCGCCTATGCCGGACAGATCATCAAAGGCACCGATGGGAAGCTCTACCTGTATGCCCCGGTGATCGAGGCCAATTCCGACGCGAAGGACCAGTTCGCGATCGGCGTCGCGGTGGCGGACAGCCCGACCGGTCCTTGGAAGGATGCCCACCCTTCCGGCCCGATCATCTCGCAGCGCGTGCCGGTGGCGAACGCGATCCAGAACATCGACCCGACCCCCTTCGTCGACGATGATGGCCGGGTCTATATCTACTGGGGCACCTTCGGCCAGCTTCGCGGGATGGAGCTGGACAAGGACATGGTGACGCCCAAGGGGCCGGAAGTCGAAGTTCCGACCGGGCGCTCCGGGCTCACCGGTTTCTTCGAGGCGCCCTGGCTGATGAAGCGGCGCAGCGCTTATTACATGCTCTATGCCGCGAACAATGCCGGGCCGACCTCGCCCTGCACGCCTGCGGTCTATCATGCCTGCATCGCCTATGGCACCGCGCCTTCACCGATGGGGCCATGGACCTATCGCGGGATCGCGCTGGGGCCGGTTTCGTCGACCACCTCGCATCCCGGCGCGGTCGAGTTCAAGGGCAAGTGGTATCTCGTCTACCACACCGCCGATGCGAAGGGCGGCGACCACTTCCGCCGCTCGGTCGCGATCGACGAGATGCACTTCGACGACAGCGTGACCCCTGCCCGGATCGAGACCGTCATCCCGACGCGCCGCCCCGGCCCGCCGCCGAGCCCTACGCGCAATATCGCAGGCGCAGCGGTCGCCACCGCCTCGAACAGTCCGGTGCCGTTGCAGTACTGGATCAAGGCGCTGAACGACGGGATCGTGCGCGACAACCCCTTGCCGCCGGATATGTGGGGAAGCTGGTCCCCAAACAATCCCAGGACACAATGGCTCGAATATCGCTGGGCCAAGCCGGTGACGGTCAACGACGCACGGATGCACTTCTTCGCCGATCATCCCGCAGGCTCGGGCGAAGGCGTGGCCCCGCCCGCCGCATGGCAGCTGTTCTATTGGCAGAAGGGCGCGTGGAAACCGATCCTGACACCAGGGCAATATCCGACCGGCGTGGACGGGTTCGACAGCGTCGCCTTCCCGGCTGTCACCACACGCTGCCTGCGCGCGGTGCTCACCGCCTCCAGTGATGGCAAGAGCAACGCCGCGTTCGGTGTGCAGGAATGGGAAGTGCTGAGCCCGAAAGCCGCACTCCCGACATCTGCTCCAAGGGACATGCCCGCCGCCTGCGATTGAGCGGCGGGCCCAGCGAAGCATCAGAAGCGCGAAAGATCGAAGGGCGCGAGGGGAATGGCACTCTCGCGCCCGCACGCCAGATCGGCGACGATCCGCGCCGTGATCGGCGCCAGCGTCAGGCCGAGATGCTGATGGCCGAACGCATAGACAAGGTTGTCCACCTTCTCCGAACGTCCGATCGCAGGCAGGTAATCCGGCAGCGTGGGACGCGCGCCCATCCAGCGCTGGAAAGGCCCGGTAATCGGCAGATTCAGCGCTGCAACATGACGTTCGAGCCGCTCCCACTTGCGCGGGTCGGCAGGGGCATTTTCGCGCGCGAACTCGACGAAGCTGGCGGCCTGAACGCACGAACGATAGCGTGTGACGATCATGTTGCGATCCTCATAGACGACCGGGGGCATATCTGCCGGCCAGTCCGGCGCATCGGCGCGGACATGATAGCCGCGCTCGGCAAGGATCGGCACTTTGTGCCCAAGCCCTCGCAACAATACCCCGGAACCGACGCCGCCCGCCACCAGGACAAGATCGGCACGTTCGTCGTTGGCCAGCGCCGAGCCGTGGCGTTCCGACAGTGTTGCGCGCGTGAACTCCAGCGTACCGCCCGCAGCCATCAGCCGCGCTTCGAGTGCGCGGCGCAGATCGTCAAGGTCGGCAATGCTCGCACTGCCTTCGAAGCGCACCGCGCCGCGCGTGCCCGGTGCAAGCATTGCGAGGCGGCCCAGATCCTCCGGCCGCGCACCAAGAACGCACGCGGTGCCGGTATCCGCCGCTTGCCACCCGGCAATGCCGCTCGCCGCACGACCATCGTCCTGCCAGCTGACGAAATGTCCCGTCTCGCGCAGGAGGCCCGAATCGCCCAGCCCGCTGGCGAGTTCGCGCCATGCCGGAAGCGCTGCTGCCATCAGCGGACGCAGTGCCTCGGTGCCTTCACGGAAACGGGACGCGCGGGCTGCCGCAACGAAGCGCAGTGCGAACGGCAGCCATGTCGCAATCTCGCGCGGCGGCATTGCCAGCGGCCCGCCTGCCAGGAACAGCCGCCGGGGAAACGTGCGCAGCGATTCCGGTGAGGCCAGCGGCTCGACCTGCTCGGTCGCGATGTGTCCGGCATTGCCCCACGATGCAGCGCCACGCTTTGCATCCGCTTCCAGAATTTTCACTTGGAACCCGGCTTCCAAAAGCGCCAGACCGCTTGCAAGTCCAACGATTCCGCCACCGATGACGATTGCAGTTTTCATGAGAGTCCCCTTGTCAGGACATTTCTAATATCGTATACGGTATAAGTATCAAGCATAAGGCTGGGGTTCATGACGGTAAATTGGAAGGGTGTATTTCCCGCAGTGACCACGCAGCTGCGTGAGGATCTCTCGATTGATCTCGCGGCAACGCAAGGCATGGTGGACAATCTCATCAAGGACGGCATCCATGGCGTGATCGCGCTGGGCACCGTGGGTGAGAACAACTCGATCGAAATGGATGATAAGGTCAAGGTTCTGACCGCCATCGTCGAGGCCGCCGACAAGCGCGTGCCGGTCGTCACCGGCGTTTCCGAGTACGATTGCAACCGCGCGGTTGCTTATGCTCAGGCCGCCGAAAAGGCAGGTGCAGACGGCCTCATGCTGCTGCCGCCGATGGTCTACGTGCCCAAGGCGAAGGAACTGGTGCACCACTTCCGCACCGTGGCCGCTTCGGTCGGCCTGCCGATCATGCTCTACAACAACCCGCCGGCCTACCGCACGGTGATCGACGCCGAAGTGCTCTCGCAACTGGTCGACGTACCGAACATCGTCGCTGTCAAGGAATCGGCGCCCGACACCCGTCGCTTCACCGACTTCCGTAACGAGTTCGGCGATCGCTTCACGCTGATGGCCGGTCTGGACGACGTGGCGCTGGAAGGCCTGTTCCTCGGCGCCGTGGGCTGGGTTTCCGGCCTCACCAACGCCTTCCCGCGCGAATCGGTGGAGCTGTACGAAGCCTTCGCGCGCGGCGATGTGGCAACGGCCATGGCGATCTACCGCTGGTTCATGCCGCTGCTTCACCTCGATGCCGAGCACGATCTGGTTCAGTCGATCAAGCTGGCCGAGCAGGTCATGGGCCGTGGTTCGGAGCGCGTGCTTCCGCCGCGCCTGCCGCTGGAAGGCGCACGCCGCGCCGAAGTGATCGCGATGGTCGAACAGGCCGCAGCGACCCGTCCGGTCCTGCCCGTTCGCGAACCGGCCTGATCGAGGAATAATGCGGATGCGCCACACTTTCTTCTGCATCGACGGTCACACTGCCGGCAACCCGGTCCGCCTGGTTGCAGGAGGCGCGCCGCTGCTGAAGGGCGCGACCATGTCGGAGCGGCGCCAGGATTTCCTGGCCCGTTTCGACTGGATCCGCACGGGGCTTTGTTTCGAGCCACGCGGACATGACATGATGTCGGGCGGGTTTCTTTACCCGCCCACCCGTGACGACTGCGACCTCGGCATCCTGTTTATCGAGACATCGGGCTGTCTGCCGATGTGCGGGCACGGGACGATCGGCCTCATCACCTTCGGGCTGGAGCACGGGCTTATCCAGCCTGCCACGCCGGGCCGGGTCCGCGCCGAAGTGCCCGCAGGCGTGATCGACCTTGCCTATACGAGCGAAGGCAACAAGGTCACATCGGTGCGTATCCGCAATGTGCCTGCCTACCTCGCGAAAACCGGCATCGAGATCGACGTACCCGGCTTCGGGCCGCTGACCGTCGATGTCTCCTATGGCGGCAACTATTACGCCATCGTCGAACCGCAGGGTGGCTACACCGGCCTCGATGACCTTGGCGCGGCACGCATCCTCGCGCTCAGCCCGCTGGTCCGCGAAGCCGTCCGCGCGGTCTACGAGCCGGTCCACCCGCTCGACGAGACCATTCGCGGGGTCAGCCATGTGCTGTGGGCCGATGCACCTTCTGCCGAAGACGCGCACGGTCGCAATGCCGTATTCTACGGCGACAAGGCGATCGACCGCAGCCCCTGCGGCACCGGCACCTCGGCGCGCATGGCGCACCTGCACGGTACGGGGCGACTCAAGGCGGGCGATACGTTCGTGCATGAAAGCTTCATCCGCAGCCGCTTCATCGGACGCGTGGAAGAGGAAACCCAGCTGGCCGACCTGCCTGCAATCGTCCCATCTGTGGAAGGATCGGCATTCTCAACCGGGTTCAACACCATTTGGATTGATCGGGACGAACCTTTCTGGAAGGGGTTTCAGGTTACGTGACACGACGCCTAACCGATGCGGAGAAACCGGCGGAGGGCGCACTTTTCAGGAGCAGCCCCATGAGCATCGTCGTTCGCACTCTGTCCGACCAGGTGCTCGAGATCGTCCGCAACCGCATCGTCTCGGGTGAATTGCCGACCGACAGCGTGATCCGTCAGGACGCGCTGGCAGGTGAACTGGGGGTCAGCAAGATCCCGCTGCGCGAGGCCCTCGCGCGGCTGGAACAGGAAGGCCTGCTCACCAGCCAGGCCAATCGCGGCTATTCGATCCGCCCGATGTCGTTCGAAGCGGCAGAGGAAATCTACGAACTGCGCCTCGACATGGAGCCGCGCGCTGCCGGACGCGGCGCACTGCTCGCCAACGAGGCGGAACAGGCCGAGGCGGTCGCCGCCTTCGAGGCGCTCGACAAGGCGACGCAGGGCGATGGCGATGACATCGCGCGCTGTAACCGCGATTTTCACATGGCGCTGGTGCGCCCTTCGCACCGCCCGCTGACACTGCGACTGATCGAGCAGCTGGCCTATCAGGCCGAGCGCTACGTCGTGGCGCACCTTCAGCCTGCCGGTCGCGAGGACCGCGCGCATCTCGAACACCGCGAAATGCTCGACGCCTGGCTCGCCCGCGACGAGAAGCGCACCGCCACTCTTCTGAGCGGCCACATTCACGACACGCTCGACGATCTGCGGGCGGAACTGGGAACATCGACGCCCGCCTGAAACAAGGCTGCCTGAGGGGGAAGTCCAAAAGGACCGGGGGCGCATAACAACAGGGGATTTAGTCTTGCTCGGACCACGCAAAGCCATTGCCATACCCGGTGCGCCGGGTAGCGGACACACGCTGAAGAAAACCCTGAGCTGGCCGCACCTTATCGCCCTTGGCGTCGGGGCGATCGTCGGCACCGGCATCTACACCTTGACCGGCGTGGGCGCGGAACGGGCCGGTCCCGCCGTGATCCTGGCCTTTGCCGTCGCCGGAGCCGTCTGTGCCTGTGCCGCGCTCGCCTATGCCGAAATGGCGACGATGATCCCGCAGGCAGGCAGCGCCTATACCTTCAGCTACACCGCGATGGGCGAGAGCATCGCCTGGATCGTGGGCTGGAGCCTCGTCCTCGAATACTCGCTGGCCTGCTCCACCGTGGCCGTTGGCTGGTCGGGCTATCTGGTGGGCTGGATCCAGTCTGCAGGCGTCACACTGCCGCACGCACTGCTGGTCGGCCCCCATTCGGGTGGTATCATCAACCTGCCTGCCGTGCTCGTTGCGCTGGCCGTCATGGGCCTGCTGATCGCCGGAACCCGCGAAAGTGCGACGCTCAACATCATCCTCGTCGTCATCAAGCTGGTGGCTCTGGCGATCTTCGTGGCGATGGCGTTTCCGGCCTTCAAGGCTGCGAACTTCCATCCGTTCATGCCCTATGGCTTTTCGTCCACCGAGATGCTGGGCGAGAAGCGCGGCGTGATGGCCGCCGCCGCCATCGTGTTTTTTGCTTTCTACGGCTTCGACGCCGTGGCGACCTCTGCCGAGGAAGCGAAGAATCCGGGGCGCGATCTGACCATCGGCATCGTCGGTTCGATGGTGGTCTGCACCGGCATCTACATGCTGGTCGCCATCGCCGCCGTCGGCGCGATATCTTATGTCACGCTCGGCAATTCGCCCGAGCCGCTCGCCCTTGTCCTGCGCACGCTCGGCCAGCCGATGGCCGCACACCTGATCGCACTGGCGGCAGTGATCGCCCTGCCCTCGGTCATTCTGGTGATGATGTACGGCCAGAGCCGCGTCTTCTTCGTCATGGCGCGCGATGGCCTGTTGCCCCGCGCACTTGCGCGCGTCAGCCCACGCACCGGCGCCCCCACCCTGATCACCGCGATCACCGGTATCACCGTTGCTCTCGTTGCCGGGTTCTTCCGCCTCGACGAGATCGCCGAGATGGCCAATGCCGGGACGCTGATCGCTTTCGTATCGGTCGGCGCCAGCATGATGATCCTGCGCCGCCGCGCCCCCGATGTCGCCCGCCTGTTCCGTTGCCCCGCCCCTTACGTGGTCGGCACCGCGACGATCCTGGGCTGCCTTTACCTGCTGGTGAGCCTCGGCCAGGCAACGATAGAGCGGTTTGTGATCTGGAACGCAATCGGGCTGGCGGTCTACCTCCTCTATGGCCGTCGCAACAGCCTGCTGCGCACCGGGGCAGCGCCCGTTCCAGCCGAGTAAGCTTCCTGCGCCGGAGCGCAGTTACTCTCCGGTGCAGACTTCCTTCCAAGTTCGCCGCTGCCAAGGCGGCATCGAGAACACCATCCCGAACACAAGGACCATGCTTGTGCGATCGACCTTGCTTGCCTTCTTCGCGCTGATCGGCGCAGCTTTCACCCCTGCCGCCGTGCAGGCACAGGCCACGCCCGATGCCTTTGCGGGCACCTGGATATTTGACGGCGCGCCGTCTTATCCCGGTGTGACGATGATGCAGGTGTCAGACGATGGCGGACACCTCTCCGGTACCGTCACCACCGCCTGGTATGGTGCCATGCCGATGTCCGAGGTGCATCGCGAGGGCGACATGCTCAGCTTCACCATGCGCAACATCAACGATGCCAAGGCGCCGACGCAGGTGTGGACGGCAAGGCTTGCCGGTGGCGGGGTCCATCTGAAGGGCAAGATCTGGTACGCCGATCATGAAGAAGACGGCCGTCGCGGCACAACCGGGGAGGCTGCCGCGCGCACCTTCCATGCGACCGAACTGCCGCAGGCGCATGTGCTTGCGCCCAATGGTCTGGCCAGAACGCCGCCGATGGGCTGGAGCAGCTGGAATGCCTTTGCCGACCATATCGACGACGCCACGGTGCGGGCGATGGCGGACTATCTTGTTTCCAGCGGTCTGCGCGATGCAGGCTATCGCTACGTCAATATCGACGACGGCTGGCAGGGTGAGCGCGATGCATCCGGCGTTCTCCAGCCCAACAGCCGCTTTCCCGACATGAAGGCGCTGGCAGACTACGTTCACGCACGCGGGTTGAAGCTGGGAATCTATTCGTCGCAGGGTCCAAAGACCTGCGCAGGCTATCCCGGCAGCTACGGCCACGTTGCACAGGACGCGAAGACCTTCGCCGCCTGGGGCGTGGATTATCTCAAGTACGACCTGTGTTCGGGCGAATGGTTCTATAACGACCGCAACAGCGTCCTGCGCAGCTACTACGAGATGGGCGCGGCCCTTCGCGCAACCGGCCGCGACATTCTCTACAGCCTTTGTGAATACGGGCGCTTCGATGTGGGCGAGTGGGGCGTTTCGGTCGGCGGCAACCTGTGGCGCACGACCGGAGACATTACCGACACCTGGGCCGATATGGCGCGTATCGGTTTCGACCATAACGGAAAACCGGAATGGGCAGGGCCGGGGCACTGGAACGATCCCGACATGCTCGAAATCGGCAATGGCGGCATGAATGCGACCGAGTATCGCACCCACATGACGCTCTGGGCGATGTCTGCCGCCCCTCTGCTCATGGGACAGGATCTGCGCAAGACGACGCCTGAGGCCTTGGCGATCCTCTCCAACCGTGCGGTGATCGCCGTAGATCAGGACCGCCTCGGCATTCAGGGGCATGCCGTGCGCAAGGACGGCGCCAGCGAGATCTGGAGCAAACCGCTCGCCGACGGGTCGACCGCGGTCGCGCTGTTCAACCGTAGCGACAAGCCCGCCCGGATCACGCTTGCCGCCATGGATAGCGGACGGAGCCGACTCACCGCGATCCGCGATCTGTGGAATGGCAGGAGCCTGCTCCCGTCTACGACCGGCTTTATGGTTCCTGCGCACGGTTCGATACTGCTGAAGGTGCGTTGATCGAAGGAGGCGGCAAGTAATTGCCGGATCTCGCCATTTCGCAATTCTGTCGCGTTCATTACAATTTCTTACCAAGTGAGGATAGGCGGGGTTCGCACCAGGGCTTAGCGCTGCGATTCATGAGGACCCCGCCCACCGCGCCAGGAGCGACAACGCCCGCGCAGCCCCGCCCCACCCTGTTCAACCGGCCATCGCTGGGCCTCTGCCTGCTGCTGGGCACCAGCACGCTGGGACTGACGGGTGGTTTCGCAAGTGCGGCCCACGCTGCCGATGCGCCTGCGGCCCCGGCGGCTTCGGAGGCGAAAGCCGCGCCTGCTTCGACCAATCCGGGCGATACCGACGAGATCGTCGTCACCGGTCAGGCAATGCCCGGATCGGTGATCGGCGACATCGCGCCGGAAAACCAGATCAATCAGGCGGACATCGCCAGCTACGGCGTCGATTCCATCAACGACCTGCTCGACGAGATCGCCGACCAGACCACCTCGATCCAGGGCCGCGACAGTTCCAGCGGCCCGGTCATCCTGGTCAACGGCAAGCGCATTTCGGGCGTCAATGAAATCGGCGACCTGCCGGTCGAGTCGGTCCTGCGCGTCGACATCCTGCCCGAGGAAGTGGCCATCAAGTATGGCTACGACGCGCAGCAGAAAGTCGTGAACATCATCCTGAAGCGCCACTTCCTCTCGAAGTCGGTCAACCTGTCGGGCGGCATGTCCGCGCAGGGCGGCGGGGGCGAGACCTCGGGCGCATTCACGTATACGCGGATCCACGATAACGACCGCGTGAACATCGTCGGCCGGGTTCAGACGCAGGCCGCAATCCTCGAAAGCGATCGCAGCATCACGCCCGATTCCACCAGCGGTGTGACCGAGGCCGGCGGCATTGCCGACGATCGCGCCGGTCGCACGCTGCAACCCTCGACCCGCACCTACACGCTCAACAGCAGCATTGCCCACGATTTCGGCGGATCGCTGAACGGCTCGATCAACCTGCGCGGTTCGTACGAGACCAGCAATGCGCTGGACGGCTATGCGACCGGCGATCTGACGATCCCCGCCGACAATCCGTACAATACGACCGGCAGCGAATCGACGATCACCCGCTATCTGAACAATCAGGCGCTGCGTCAGACCACCGACACCGGGACGGTTTCGGCAGGCGGCACGCTGAACTACGATCTCAACACGCGCTGGAAGCTCTCGACCATCGCGAGCTATACCCACACCGAGACCGACACCCATTCGGGCACCGGGTTCGATACCGATACGCTGCAGGACGACATCACCGCAGGCGATACTTCGGTCGATCCCTATGGCACGCTGCCCAACGATCTTCTGGGTTCGGTACTGACCAACCGCGCCAAGTCCAACAACGACACCGGCAGTGCCAGCGTGCTGCTGTTCGGCAAGCTGCTGCGCCTTCCGGCGGGCGACATGGGCGTCTCGCTGCGGATGGGCGGCGATTTCACCCAGCAGTCCTCCACCTCGGTACGCAATGGCGATATCAGCAGTTCGGACAGCAACCGCACCGACGGCATCGCGAAGCTGAGCGTCGACCTGCCCATCGCCAGCAAGAAGAACGGCGTGCTCGGCTTCCTTGGCACGCTGAGCGCCAACTTCAACGGGGGCGTCACGCAGGTTTCGAACTTCGGCAGCATGGGCACGTTCGGTTACGGCCTGACCTGGAAGCCGACCTCGACGATCTCGCTGGTGGCCGCGATGAACGAGGATCGACAGGCCCCGACCGTCGCCAACCTTTCGGATCCTACCCTCACCACCAGCAACGTGCGCGTCTACGATTACGTTACCGGCCAATCGGTGCTGGTAACGAGCGTGACCGGCGGCAATGCCGGTCTTAAGGCCGACGATCGTCACACCTTCAAGGTCGGGCTGACGGCGCAGATCATGAGCACGCCCAAGCTCAATTTCATCGTCAACTACGCCGACAGCCGCGATCGTAACGCGATCATTTCGCCGGGCGGTGTCACCGAAGCGCTCGAAGATGCCTTCCCCGACCGCTTCACGCGCGATTCCGACGGCAACCTCACCGAAGTCGATGCGCGCCCGATCAATGTCTACGAAGAGCGGGTGAAGCAGTTGCGCTGGGGCTTCAATCTCTCCGCCGAACTGCGCAAGCCCAAGCGCCCTGCACGCCCGCCATGGGCCGGCGCAGGCGGGCCGGGCGAATGGCGCAGACGCTGGGAAGAGCGGCAGAACGGCAGCGGCACCGCCCAGAAATCCGCAGATGGCAAATCCGCAGATGACAGGGCGGCATCGACCTCGGACGACGATCACCAGTCACCGCCCGATGGAGACATCACTGTCACCGGGCAGCGCCCCGGTGAAGGCGGAGACAACTTCGGCGGACCTCCCGGCGGACCGCCGCCGGACGGCTTTGGCGGACCGGGTGGGCCCGATGGCGATCACGGTCCTCCGCCAGACGGCTTCGGCCCTCCGCCGGGCGGTGGTCCCGGCGGGCCGGGTGGGCCGGGCGGTCCCGGTGGTTTCGGCGGTCCGGGTGGCCCCGGCGGCTTCCGTGGACGCGGGTTTTCCGGCGGCAGCGACAACGGCATGCGCCTGCTCGCCTCGCTCTATCACACGTGGATCCTGCGCGACGATGTACAGTTGACGCAGGACGGAGAGACCATCGACCTGCTCAACGGCGGTACGATCACCGGCAGCGCTACACCGCAGCACAAGGTGACGGGCCAGATCGGCGTGATCGACAATGGCCTGGGCATGCGCTTCGAAGGCACATGGCAGAGCGCGACCAAGGTCGTGGGCGACACTACCTCCACCGGTAGTGGCGACCTGCACTTCTCCTCGCTGTTCAAGCTGGACTACCGGCTGTTCGCGAACCTGCAGAACCGCTTCCCCGGCAAGGCATGGGCCAAGGGAACACGCGTCAGCCTGTCGGTCACGAACATCTTCAACCAGCGCCAGCACGTTACCGACGGAACCGGCGCGACGCCCTACGCCTATCAGAGCGACTACCTCGACCCGATGGGCCGGACGGTGCTGCTGTCGCTGCGCCGGATATTCTGACGCAGCCGCTCTGACAGGATTGCGCCGCCTTGCCGGTCAGGCGGGCGGCGCGGTACTGTCCCTTACGATCAGTTCATAAGCGAGTACCCGGTTCCACTGAGGCCCGTGCGGCTCGTCGCGGTACTGGCGGTCGATCAGCATGTCGACTGCCGCCCCGGCCATGTCCATGATCGGCTGCCGGATCGTGGTGATCGTCGGCCAGGCGATCTGCGCCGAATAGCTGTCGTCGAAACCGGCGACGGACAACTGGTGCGGCACTGCGATCCCGCGCCGGGCCGCCGCCGCCATGACACCCAGCGCCATGTCGTCGTTGCTCGCGAAGATCGCCGTGGGCCGTGTATCGAGCGCGAGCAGCCTTTCACCGGCCAGACGGCCGCCATTGACGGTGAAATCGCCCGTAGCGATGAAATCGTCGCGCACACCAAGGCCTGCCGCTTGCATCGCCTGCTCGAATCCGGCGCGACGCTTGGGTGTGGCGGCATGGTCCGGAATACCCTCGATGAAAGCAATGTCGCGATGGCCCAGCGCGATCAGATGGGCGGTCATCTCCGCTGCTGCCGCAACGTCGTCGATGTCCACCGAGCCCGAGCGCTGCGGCGTCTGGCCCGGAGAAACACGCACGTATGGCAGGCCTGCCGCCTCCAGCCGTGCCAGCAGCCCTTCGTGAGTGCAGACCGGTGGGGTCAGGATCACGCCATCGAGACGCAAGGCCGATATGCTCGCCAGCATCTCTGCCTCGAAACCCGGCTTTTCCATGTCGACCAGTTCGACCAGCAGGTGATAATGCCGCGCGCGGCACCGATGAAGCGCGCCGCGTTGCAGACCGGCGGCGTAACCCGACCACGTTGGATCGTCGAGAAACAGCCCGATCAGATAGGACCGCGCGCTCGACAGTCCACGCGCGAAGACGTTGGGACGGTAGGAAAGCGCCTCGATCGCGCCAAGCACGGCCTCACGCACGGGTTCGCGCACATAGGCCTCGCCATTCAGCACGCGCGAGACGGTCTTGGCGGACACCCCGGCGCGAGCGGCGACATCCTTGATGGTTACGGCCATGCGATTTTCCGAATGCGCGACAGGTGCGCGAGAGCGAAGCAGAGAACGACCCCGTAGCATAGGGCCGGAAGCAGCAACGCGATACGCAGATCCGCGTAATCGGCGATAATACCGCTCGACAGCGGAATAACCGCACCGCCGACACAGGCCATGCACAACAGCATCGAGGCGAGCGGCACATCGCCCTCGTCCGCCGGGAGCGCCAGCGTATAGGCCAGCGGGAACATCACCGAATTGAACAGGCCGATCCCCAGCAAGGCAACCGCGCCTGCCCAGCCCGTCAGCCCTGCTGCCAACAGCGCAAGCACCCCCGCGCCCAGCGCCGCACTCGCCAGCAGGCGCGCGGCACCTGCGAACCGGACCAGCCAGGCCCCCGCAAACCGTCCCAGCATCGCAGCGCCCCAATACAGGCTGACCATGCTCCCGGCCATCACCGGCGCGGCGTTCACGATATCCGCACGCATCAGGTATTCGACCGCCAGTGTCGCGATCGTCACTTCCGCGCCGACATAGCAGAAGATCGCCAGCACGCCTGCGCCCATCCAGGAGCTGTGCGCCAGTGCGGCCAGACGACTCAAGGCAGGGGTGGGCGCATCGCCGCGCTGCAACGACGGCGCCAATGCGGCGTTGCGCCTGAACAGTACGGCAAGCACGACAAACAAGGCTGCACCTGCAAGAAACGGCAGCGTGGGGCCAAGCACGTCTCCGTCCACGGTCAGGATGAACCGTGCGCCGATCAACGGTCCGAGCACCGTTCCCAGCGCATTGAAAGCCTGTAGCAGCGTATAGCGGGGCGCCATGCCCCCGGCCCGCCGGAACACGGTCGTCACCGCGTTGCCGGAAATCTGCAGGAACGTCACGCCCAGCGAAATGACCAGCAAGGAACCCAGCACGGCAGCGAAGCTGCGGCTGACATGGGCCAGCGCGAAAACGAGGCAGCCCCCCGCCATGATGCCAAGCCCTGTCGCAATGGAGCGCATGTAGCCCATCGGGATGGAACGCAGCGTCACCGGAAACGCGAAAAGCAGATAGCTGGAATAGAACGCGAAATGGACCAGCAACGCTTCGGCATGGTTCAGATGGAGGGTCAGCGCCAGCCGCGGCACCAGAAGGTTGACCATGGAGTTGATCGCCCCGCCGCCAAGATAGACGCCCACAAGCAACCCGAACAGCCGGTTTTCCTGCCTTGTCGCCGCTATGCTCTCCATGGTTCGACCCTAGCCGGCAAACGGCGCCATGCAAGGCGATGTTGCGGCAATGTGCAAATTTACGACATCGATGTCAGAAATATTTTGACATCGATGTCAGATTCGGGTCATGACGCCGCCAAGCCCGCCGAAGCGGGCGCATACAGGGGAGAGATGAATGAAACGGCATGTACTTGCCGCAGGCACGGCGCTTGCCTCCGGCCTGCTTTTCGCCACCGTCGCACAGGCTCAGGACACGGCAGCCCCGCAAGGCGCACCGCATGCCGCCGCGCCCGCTGCCGACAATGGCCAGATCGCCGAGATCATCGTGACGGCGACCAAGCGCGCCACCAGTCTGGAAAAGACGCCGATCGCGATTTCGGCCTTCAGTCAGGATTCGCTGGATCGCAATCAAGTGCAGGACGTGAAGGGCCTGGCCGATTTCGTGCCCAGCCTGCACTTCGCCCAGCAGGGCGATCAAGGCGGCATCCTGTTGACGATGCGCGGCATCGGCAACGATTCCGCCTATACCGAAGTGGCCGATCCCGAAGTCGCGATGTATGTCGATGGCATCTACAGCCCGCGCGCGCAGGGTGCTTCGGTACTGATGTACGACATGGAGCGCGTCGAAGTTCTGCGCGGCCCGCAAGGTACGCTGTTCGGCCGCAATGCCACTGTCGGTGCGATCAGCCTGATTACCGCCAAGCCCCAGCTCGATGCCTTCCACGCCAGTGTCGAGGCGGTTGCCGGATCGTACAACCGCATGGGTGTGAAGGGTATGGTCAACATCCCCGTCACCGACAACCTTGCAGTGCGCGCTGCCTTCATCACCGATCGTCACGACGGTTACATCGACTATCAGGATGCGCCGGACGTCCCCGGCATCAACCGTTCGGCCTATGTCACCAGCGGCAAGAAGTACGACGCCGGCAACCAGACCTCGGCGCGCCTCTCGGCGCTCTGGGATCTGGGGCGCTTCCACTGGAACCTCTCGGGCGAATGGTACAAGGATACCGGATCCCCGATCCTGCAACTGATGCAGACCCCGCGCGCAGGCGAGAAGTTCTGGTCCGCGCTGGTCGACACCGCACCCGAGACCGACCGCTATTCGTGGGGGATCCGCTCGAACATGAGCTACGATCTCACCGACAAGATCGAGGCGGTCTATATCGCGGGCTTCTCGCGCGTGGGCGGCACGGCGGATTCGGATTCCGACGGCGGCGCCTATGTGCCCTACCTCGACGATACCGGCAGCCTGGTCCTGCCCAGCGGCCAGTTCGGCGAGAACCGCACCGCCTATTCGCGCTATGACTTCTGGAGCCACGAGGTCCAGCTCAAGTCCACCGGCACCAATGCCGTCGACTGGATCGTGGGTGGCTACTACAGCCACGAAGTCAACAAGATCCGCTTCGATATCGACCAGCGAAACGGCTATCGCGACGGCACATTCAACTGGGCCGGCAGCTTCATCCAGGCAGACCGCAAGATCGATTCCCGCGCCGCCTTCGGTCAGGCGGTGTGGCATGCGACCGACAGGATCAACCTGACCGGTGGCCTGCGCTATACCAAGGATACCAAGCAGGACATCGGCGGGCGCAACATCACCTATTGCGGTGCCCCCAACAACGCCAATCCGAATTGCTACGCGACGCCGAACCTTCCCGGCGTGTTCAACATCGCCAACAACGGCGCGGGCAACGCAACCGACGTGCTCGATGCGCTCAATGCCGAAAGCGAGGCACTGGGCTATGGCGATCTGTGGGGCATTTCCAACAACGACACCAAGGGCAGCTGGCACAAGCTGACCTGGCTGGCCCGCGCGGACATGCAGGTAACGCCTTCGACGATGGTCTACGGCAGCGTCAGCACCGGTTTCAAGTCGGGCAATATCGAGGACGGTGGCCTGCTGGCCGGACCGGAGACCCTGACGAACTATGAAATCGGCTCGAAATCGCGCCTGTTCGGCGGTCGTGCGACGTTGAACCTTGCGGCCTATTACGAGGACTTCAAGGGCTATCAGGTCAACCAGGCCGTCACCACCCGCGACGATGCCGGCAACGTCACCGCCAGCCAGATCATCACCACCAATGCCAAGGGCGCCAAGGCCTGGGGCATCGAGGCTGAGCTGGCAGCCCGCCTGACCGACAACGATCGTCTGAACCTCGCCGCGACCTACCAGCATACCGAGTTCGACACGCTCTACACCGTCGACAACCGGATCTACAACGTCGAGGCGGACGGCTCGACCATCGAGAACCTGAAGGGCAACGAACTGCCCCACGCTCCGCACTTCTCGATGACCGGCAGCTACGAGCATGACTTCCTGTTCGGCAGCGGTGCCCGCCTGACCCCGCGCGCCACCGTTCATTATGAGACGCGCAGCTGGCTGAGCTACTTCAACGGCGATGTCGCCTCGCGCTACGATGCCGACGATCAGGCCGGCAAGGGGCTGCTCGGCACCGGGTTCGACCAACAGAAGGCCTTTGCCAAGGTCGATCTCGGGCTGTCCTACTCCTCACCCGATGATCGCTACGGCGTGGAAGTCTTCGTCGAGAACCTGACCGACAAGCGTATCCGCACCGGGGCAAGCGTCGCCGGGGCCACCAGCGGCCTGACGCCGGTGTTCATGTCCAACTACGAGCCGCCCAGGACCTGGGGTGTGCGTCTGCGCGCCAAGATCTGAGCGAGCCCGATGCGGCCGTCCACGTCCTTTCCTCCCGTGGGCGGCCGCATTCCCTTCCTCCATCGAGACCGCAGAAATCGCCTGCCGGTCCTCCCGTTTCGGCCGAGCCTGCCCCGTGTGCCCGGCCTGAAAGGCTGTTCCATGCGTGCCCTTCCCGTCGCTCTTCCCCTGCTTGCGCTCGTGCTTGGACAGGTTCTGCCGTCCGCCACGGCGAATGCCCAGACCGCTACCAAGGCGGCACCCATCTGGCAGGACCGTACCCGCTCGCCCGAAGCGCGCGCCGCTGCCTTGGTCTCGGCGATGTCGCAGGACGAGAAGCTGCAAATGGTGCGCACATGGTTTCCCCCGCTTGCCAAGGGCAAGCCCGGCGCACCGGACGATCTCATCCCCTCGGCGGGCGAGATGGTGGGTATCCCGCGTCTTGGCATCCCGACGTTGCGCGAAAGCGATGCCAGCCTTGGCGTTGCCAATCAGGTCAACCAGCGCCCCGGCGATACCGCGACCGCCCTTCCCTCCAGCCTGGCCACGGCTGCCAGCTTCAACCCACAGGTCGCTGAGGAAGGCGGCGCGATGATCGGTGCGGAAGCGCGCGCCAAGCGCTTCAACGTGCTGCTGGCGGGCGGCGTAAATCTGACCCGCGACCCTTGGGGCGGACGCGACTTCGAATATCTGGGCGAGGATCCCCTGCTCGCCGGAACGCTCGTCGGCGCGCAGATCCGCGGCGTCCAGAGCAACCACATCGTCTCGACGATCAAGCACTTCGCCCTGAACGCGCAGGAAACCGGGCGCATGGTCTACGATGCCCGCATCGGCCAGGCCGCATTGCACGAAAGCGACCTTCTGGCCTTCGAGATCGGCATCGAGACCGGGCACCCTGCTTCGGTCATGTGTGCCTATAACAGGATCAACGGCGATCATGCCTGCGAGAACCACGAACTGCTGACCGATGTCCTGCGCGGTGACTGGGGCTACAAGGGCTGGGTCATGTCGGACTGGGGTGCGGTCCACTCCACCGCCAAGGCGGCAAACGCTGGGCTCGATCAGGATTCCGGCGCCGAACTCGACGATGGGGACTGGTTTCGCGACAAGCTGCGCGCTGCCGTCGCTGCGGGTACAGTGCCGCAGGCCCGCCTTGATGCGATGGTGCGCCACATCCTGACCGGCGTGATCGCCAGCGGTCTCTACGACGATCCCTCGCCCTCGACAGTCCAGCCGATCGACACCGACACCCATGCGCTTGTCGCGCAGAAGGCCGAGGAGCAGGGCATCGTCCTCTTGCGCAACGAGGGCGCGCTGCTGCCCGCTGCCGCCACGGCGCGGCGCATCGTGCTGATCGGCGGTCATGCCGATGTCGGGGTGCTGTCCGGCGGCGGATCGAGCCAGGTCCGCTCAACCGGAGGCGTTCCGGTGGAAATTCCGCTGAAGTCGGGACCGGCATCATCGTTCGCACGGATCACCTGGCATAACTCCTCGCCGCTCAGGGCCATCCGCGCCCTCGCCCCGCAGGCCGATGTCGCCTATATCGACGGCAGCGACCCGGAAGCTGCCGCTCGCGCGGCCAAGGGCGCCGATCTCGTGCTGGTCTTCGCGACCCAGTGGCGCACCGAAGCAGAGGACGTGACCTCGCTCTCCCTGCCCGATCATCAGGACGCGCTGATCGAGACGGTGGCCGCTGCCAATCCGCATACGGCCGTTATTCTGGAGACCGGCGGTCCGGTCCTTATGCCATGGCTCGGCAAAGTGCCGGCCGTGCTCGCGGCGTGGTATCCGGGCCAGCGCGGGGCAGAAGCCATCGCCAACGTGATCTTCGGCAAAGTGAACCCCTCGGGCCGCCTGCCGATCACGTTCCCGGCCTCCGCCGATCAGGCCCCGCGCCCCGCGCCGGTGGGGCTTGCCCAGGTCGCCCAGCACGATGCCGCCTCCAACGCGGGCAGTAGCGGCGGCACCACCGCCCTCGCCATCGCGGTGGACTATCCCGAAGGCGCCGACGTCGGTTACCGCTGGTATGAGAAAAAAGCGATCAAACCGCTGTTCCCGTTCGGCTTCGGGCTGTCCTATACGCAGTTCCGTTATGCCGGGCTTAGCGTGAAGGGAGGGGCTACGATCGCGGCGAGCTTCGACGTCACCAATACCGGATCGCGGGCAGGTGCAGTCGTGCCGCAGCTATACGTCTCGCTGCCCGCGGCAAAAGGACAGGGCACTCGCTTTCCTGCCCGGCTGGCGGGATTTGCACGGATAGAACTCGCACCGGGCGAGACGCGCCATGTCACGCTCCAGGCCGAGCCGCGCATTCTGGCTTCGTGGGACACGACACGACGCCGGTGGTCGCGCGCTGCGGGCGCTTATCGGGTCTCCGTCAACCGCGCAGCCGACGATCCGGTTTTGACCGGCAAGGCGATCCTGCCGGCCGTCACCTTCAGGCCATAACAGCGCCGCTGCCTGTCTTCGGGTTCGGGCGGGATCGCCGATCGATCGGCGTTGAGGCGGCAGGGACGCCCCACCCGATACCCGGTCGTGAAACCAAATGCCCGGTTCGGGCGATTTGACCATCATGGACACGCTCGACGCGACCGAACCCGAACCTCCTGCGCCCGGATCGCTTCGCGATAAGCGGGCAAGGTGGTGGCGTATCGCGCGCAATATCGCGCTGGCGCTGATCGTTGTTCTCTTCACCGTCTGGCTGGTGCTGTTCATCACCAAAGGGCGTTTCCTGAAGCACCCCTTCGAGCGCATCACCAGCTCGCTCACGACACGCAAAGTGCAGGTTCAGGGCGACTTTCAGCTCTATTTCGCGCCGTTCAGGCTGACGTTCGTGGCAGACGGTCTTTCGGTATCCAATCCCGACTGGGCGAAAAGCAACACGCTTTTCGCCGCCCGCCATATCGATGCGCAGATCGCCCCGCTCTCCCTGATATTCGGACGACGCCATGTCTATTCGCTGGCGCTCGACGGTGGGCGCGGCGATCTCGAATGGGACGCACGGCACTTACGCAACACCTGGACTTTCGGCGGCGACAGCAAGGGCAAGCCCTTCGAGGTGCCGCTGATCGATACGGCGAGCGTCACCGACACGCATCTTCGCTACAGCGATCCCGCAATGCCGCTGCTGGCCGACCTGACGATCGCGCCGATCCTTGCGAAGGATACGCACATCGGCAAGGCAGTGGGCATAACCGGCACCGGAACGTTCCATACCACACCATTCAAGCTGTCCGCACGGCTGCTTTCGCCCGACGCCACCATTGCCGGGACGAAGAACCGGCTGGAGGCACGCGCCTGGGCGGCGGGAAGCGTGATCGACGTATCCGGCACGCTGCCCGGCCTGACCGATGTCGAGGATGTGCCGCTTAAAGTCGCCGCCACCGGGCGCAACCTGTCGCAACTGCTGGCGGTCATCGACGTCGCGATCCCGCAGACACGCCGCTTCGCCCTGAAGGCCACACTGGTAAAACATACCGACAGCTATCGCTTCACCGACATGACCGGCACGTTCGGCCAGTCCGACCTCTCTGGTCGTTTCACCGTGACCAACGGAAAGCGCCTACAACTCGACGCCGCACTCGTCACCCGGCGGCTCGACATCGTCGATGCAGCACCGTTCATCGGCTACAATCCCGACGTAGTGGCGACCAAAGGCGCGGTGGCCGCTGCCGCAGCGACCGGCGCAGGCGCGAGCCGGGTTCTGCCCGATGCCAGCCTGCCGGTCGCGATGATGCAGCGCTTCGATGCCACGCTCGACTGGAAAGTGGGCGTGGTGGAATCGAAGAACGTGCCGGTTTCCAACATCGCGCTGGCGCTTTCGCTGGAACGGGGACGGCTCGCGCTCTCGCCCCTGACCTTCACGATGGCGCGCGGCGACGTTGCCGCAGATCTCATCTTCGACACGCGCAAGCGCCCCTCGGCGATCGGCTACGACATACGCCTCAAAACGACGCCGCTCGGCCGCCTGCTCGCCGGGTATGGCGTGGCCGATTCCGGGACGACCGGCACGATCCACGGGCGCATCCAGCTGGACGGACGCGGCGATACCATCCATGACTCGCTGGCTTCTGCCTCGGGCCGTATCGCCTTCATCATGCCGCACGGCACCTTGTGGACGCAGAACGCGCAGCTGGCCGAGCTGGATCTGGGCACGTTCGTCTCCAAGATGTTTCAGGGCAAGCTCAAGAAACCGATCGAGGTCAACTGCGGGCTGCTGGCCTTCACCGTGCGCGGCGGAACCGCCACCGCCGACCCGATCCTTATCGATACCAGCAAGAACGTGGTGACGGGCCGCGGCGGCTTCAGCTTCGACAGCGAAGCGGTCGATCTGGCATTCCGGGCCGACGGCAAGAAGTTCAGCCTCTTTTCCGGCCAGTCCCCGGTCGGCATCGGGGGGCACTTTGCGTCCCCGAAACTGCAGGTCATCAGTCCGCAATTGCTGACCCGCGCGGGTGTGGGCCTTGGTCTTGCGGTGGCAGCGACGCCGGTGGCCGGTCTGCTGGCTTTCGTCGATGTGGGCGATGCGAAATCGGCGGCCTGCGGCCCGGTCCTTGCAGGAGCGCGTGCCACCGCCCAGCGAACCAGCAAGGGCAAGCCCCGCAGCGATGTCGGCAACGGCCATACGAAGAAGATTTCCTGACGCGCCAGCGCCGCTCCATCCTGACCATCCCCCCGCAGATGCGCTTGCGCAATTCCGTTTGTGCAAGGATCATCGCGGGTTAAGGTGCGACCGACCACCTGCGACCTGCCGCACTCCTGCAGCCCCTTCAAGCACAAGGATGACCCGATGCGCCGCGCACTCCGCCGCAACCTTTCCGTTCTCGCTCTGGCTGCTGGAATGGGTGCTGCATGGACGGGCATGCCCGCATTGGCAGCGCCGACCGGTCAGGGTGCCGGCAGCGCCGATGCCCTGCACGCAAAGGCTTCGCAAGGCGACGTGCTGCGTGCCACGCTCGCCAACGGTCTTCGCGTGGTGATCGTGCGCAACCCATTGGCGCCGGTGGTAACGACGCAGATGAACTACCTTGTCGGCTCGGACGAAGCGCCCGAAGGCTTCCCCGGCACCGCGCATGCAGTGGAGCACATGATGTTCCGGGGCAGTCCGGGGCTGGACAAAGACCAGATCGCCGCACTGGCCGCCAACATGGGCGGCGCGTTCAATGCGGCGACGACCGAAAGCGTCACCAACTACTTCTTCACCGTGCCCAAGCAGGATCTCGACGTCGCGCTGCATATCCATGCGATCCGGATGAAGGGCGCGGACATGAGCGATGCCGAGTGGCTCAAGGAACGCGGCGCCATCGAGCAGGAAGTCTCGCGCGATCTCTCCTCGCCCACCTTCAAATTCTATACCGACCTTCGCGAGCGGCTCTTCGCAGACACGCCTTATGCCCATACCCCGCTTGGCACCCGGCCCTCGTTCGACAAGACCACCGGGGCAGACCTCGCGAAATTCTATCGCACCTGGTACGCGCCCAATAACGCGATCCTGGTGATCGCAGGCGATGTCGATCCCGAGGCGACGATGGCCAGGGTGCGCTCACTGTTCTCCGACATTCCGCGCAAGGCCCTGCCCGCTCGCCCGGCATTCTCACTTCAGCCCGTTGCCGCCCATACCGTCGATCTGCCCTCGGACCTGCCCTATGGCGTGGCGCTGATCTCCTACCGGATGCCCGGCTATCGCTCGAAGGACTACGCGACGGCGCTGGTGCTCTCGCAGGCGATGGGCTCCAAGCGTGCGCCGCTGTTCGAAATGGGGCTGAACGGCAAGGCGCTCTACGGAGGATTTGCCGGTACGTTCCTGCCGCAAGGCGGCCTCGCCTATGCGCAGGGCGTCTTTCCGCGCGGCGCCAAGCCCGACGATATGCTGGCAACGATGCGCCAGATCCTGGCCGATGCCGGATCGAAGGGCATCCCCGCCGATCTGGTGACAGCGGCCAAGGATCGTGCCATCGCCGATCTCGACTATGGCAGGAACTCGGTCTCCGGCCTTGCCAATGCCTGGTCCGAAGCGCTGGCCATCGCCGGAGCGACGTCACCCGACGAGATCAGGGCCGCCATTGCGCGGGTCACACCCGCAGACGTCGATGCGCTGGCTCGCCGCGTCTTCGCGTCCGATCAGGCAATCACCGCGATCCTGACCCCGGCGGATTCCGGCAAGCCGGTCAGCGGCAAAGGCTTCGGCGGCGCCGAGAGCTTCGGCGGCACGCCCGATCATGCCGTCGAACTGCCCGACTGGGCCAAGGATGCCTTCGCCCGCTTGCCTGCGCCCAGCACCGCGATGAAGCCGACGTCGTTCACGCTTGCCAATGGCCTGCGCGTGATCGTGCAGCCCGAAACCGTCAGCCATACGGTCGAAGTCTACGGACGGATAAAGACCAATTCCGATCTTCAGGCCCCGGCCGGCAAGGAAGGCGTCGACAGCGTGCTGGGCGACCTGTTCGACTATGGCCCCGCCGGGATGGACCGCACCGCGTTCCAGACGCAGCTCGATGCCATCAGTGCGCACGAGGATGCGGGCGAATCCTTCTCTCTGGCGGTGCCCTCGCAGCATTTCGAGCGCGGCATGGAACTGCTCGCGCAGAACGAGTTGAACCCGACTTTCGCCTCGCAACCCTTCACCATTGCCCGCAACAACGAAGCGCAGGGCATTTCCGGGGTGCTGCAATCCCCCGACTTCCTCAACAGCATGGCACTTAACCGGGCGCTGCTGCCCGATGGCGATCTCTCGCTGCGGCACCCTACCCCCGAAACGCTCGGCAGCCTGACACCTGCGGACGTGCAGGCCTATTACAAGGCCACGTTCCGTCCCGACATGACCACGATCGTCGTCATCGGCGACGTCACCCCCGATGCTGCGCGCGCGGTGGTCGAAAAGACTTTCGGCGGATGGCAGGCAAGCGGCGCGAAACCGCAGACCGACTACCCGGCCGTTCCACTCGGCGCGCCTTCGGTCACGGTGAATACGCCGACGCCCACCGCCGTGCAGGACGATGTGACGATGGCGCAGCAGGTCGGCCTTACCCGCGACAGCGCCGATCGCTTTGCCCTCAACGCCGGCAATTTCGTGCTGAGCGGCGGCTTCTACGCCGCCCGGCTGACCCGCGACCTGCGCGAGAAGAACGGCCTTGTCTACACCGTGCAGAGCGGCCTCGATCTGGATCGCGACCGCGGGCGCTTCCTCGTCCAGTTCGGCAGCGATCCGCAGAACGTAGACAAGGCGCGCGACCTGATCGTGCGCGACATCCGCCAGATGCAGCAGGCACCGATTTCGGACGCCGAACTGCATCAGGTCAAGGGCATGCTGGTACGTCAGATGCCGCTTTCTCAAGCAAGCTTTTCCGGCATCGCCTCGCAACTGCTGACTTATTCGCTGGAGGACAAACCGCTTGATGCCGATCTCGTCGCCGCCCGCCAGTATCTGGCCCTGACCCCGCAGCAGATCCAGAACGCCTTCGCGACCTACCTCAAGCCCGATGGATTCGTCACCGCGATCAAGGGACCGGCCCCGAAGTGATACCACGAGGATACGTCCGGGTCTCGGCATGCTGACTCGACAGCATTAACAGCATTAAGGGAATCTCCGCGACGAACCGTTCGGCCAACGCGGCGGGCGGGGGAACGCGGGGCTCCCCATGATGAACGATATTTCATATCAATTCCCCAGGGATCGCACGTGGGGAATTTTTCATGACCGCCCGAAACAACCTGTCCAGCGCCTTCGCTGCGCGCGCAAAAGCCGCCTGCAGCAAGTTCGCCGCCGGAAAGTTCGGGCGCAGTCAGGCCCTTGTCCTGTCGTTGGCGGTAGCGGGCATTCTGACCGCCCAGCCCGCGCAGGCCCATCTGCAGTGCGTTCCCTACGCTCGCGACGCTTCGGGTATCGACATCCACGGCGATGCACGTACCTGGTGGCATCAGGCCAACGGCAGCTACGCACGCGGCGCGGCGCCAAAGGTCGGCGCCGTCATGGCGATGGCCGCTTCCAGCGCGATGCCGCTGGGCCATGTCGCGGTCGTCAGCAAGATCGTCGATGCGCGCCACATCCTGATCGATCAGGCGAACTGGGCCGGCCCCGGCGTGATCGAGCACGACGTGCTGGTGGAAGATGCCTCCACCGATGGCGACTGGAGCGAAGTGCGCGTGTGGTATGCGCCTGCCAACGCCATGGGCACCCGCCTCAACCCGGTGTCGGGCTTTATCTATGCACCTGCAGACGGCAGCACGCCCGATGCAGACCCATCCTCGACGCTGACCACGCCCACCACCCAGATTGCGGCTGCCACGCCGGGCACAGATGCCCTCCACGCCTTCATGCAGGCAACCGACCGCAACCTGTGACGCACATCCGGCAGCGCCAGCGCTGCTGCCCGACAGACTGATCCACGTCACCTGACCGCAGGCCTCGAAAGACGGCAGGTGCGGTCGACTATTCCACGCTCTTGCACAATGCTTTCCACGCCTGCCTGTCGACGCGGCAGGTGGCCTGATATCGTTCGCCATTATGCCGGTTCCCACAGATTGGTGCCGTAACCGCACCAATGTTGTCCGACCCGGCCATCTTGCTCTCCCCTCCTCCCCGCCGCAGGTTCCTTTCAAGAACAAAGGCCTGGGAGAGCAGTTTTGACAAGCGTGGCCGAGAAGAACCTGTCGTGGTTCCTCATCGTACTGATTTACATCAACGGTCTGGCCGGAATGCTGGTCGTCAGCGCGGCCCTGCCTGCGCTGCCCGGCATCGGGGCAGAATTTCACCCGCAATCGCCGGCCCTGATCGGCCTCGTCATGTCGATGCCCGCACTGGCGGCGGCGACCTGCTCGCTGCTGATCGGCGCTCTGGTGGACCGGATCGGCGATCGCACCGTGCTGGTGCTGGGGTGCCTGCTGGTACTCGCCGGAGACATCGGCGTGATCGCCTCGCCCTCGATCGAACTGCTGCTGGCCTGCCGCGTGCTGGCGGGGCTCGGCTATGTCTGCATGGTCGTCGCCGCCGTCACGATGATTACCCGGCTGACCTTCGGTCGGACGCGTACCGCCGCGCTGGGCCTGTGGTCCACCGTGATCCCGGCAAGCTTCATCGTCGCCTCTATTTACGGCGCCGTAGCGGGACAGACGCTTGGCTGGCGCTGGATCTTCGGCGCGCATGCCGCCTTTGTGGCGATCCTGGCCGTGCTGGCGCTGACCCTGCTGCCCAGCCGCGAAATGCAGGTCGCGGGCCCCTCGCGCCTGAAGGGGCTGGGCGCCGTATTACGCACGCCGTTCCCCTATCTGCTGGGCATCTCGTTCGCCGCTGCCGCTTTCCTGCAGACCGGGTTCGTCGCCACGCTGCCGCACATGCTGGGCGCCAGCATCGGGCTGGGCAAGAATCTGGCCTACAGCTTCAACGCCGCCGCGATGCTGTGCAACGTGATCGGCGCGTTCTCGTTCGGACTGCTTTATAATCGCGGGATCAGCGCAAGGGCGCTGGGCTTTGTGGCGGTCGCCTTGTGCGCCCTTCCCGGCGCGCTGCTGGTGATCGCGCCGGGAACGCCTGCGCTGGCGATGCTGCTCAATTGCCTGATGATGGCGGGACTTGGCCTGCTGGTGGGGATGTGGGCGCTGATGCCGCAAGTGGCGCCCTCGCCCGCCTGCATCGGTGCGACGAGCGGCCTCATTACCCAGATCACCCTCCTCGGCGTGCTGTTCGGACCGCCTATCGCCTTCGCCGCAGGCAGCTTCGGTGCGCACGGCACCCTGATCTATCTGCTGATCGGCGTCGTCATCAGCCTCATCGCCCTGCCGGTCTGGCAGCGCTCCGCCCATCCCGTTGCCCGGTCTGCGCCGCTTGTCGCGCACTGAGCATCTGCCTTCCTGAAGGAACCTGCCCCATGTCCATCGAAGCCGACTTCACGCAAGGGTTTGTCCGCAACCACTGGTACGCCGCTGCCTGGGTTGCAGAACTTGGCCAGCACCCTTTCCCGCGCACCATTCTGGAAGAGCGCATCGTCCTGTTTCGCCAGCCGGACGGCACGCTCGGCGCGCTCGAAGATCGCTGCCCGCATCGCCTTGCGCCGCTGTCGATGGGCGAATGCGCCGACGGCGGCCTGCGCTGCGGCTATCACGGCATGGTGTTCGACGCGACGGGCAAGTGCATCGGCATTCCGGGGCAGGACATCATCCCGCCAACGGCCAAGGTCCGCGCTTATCCGGTCGTGGAAAAGTACGGCCTCGCGTGGGTCTGGACGGGTCTTGGCGCCCCCGACCACGGCAAGTTGCCCCAGGTGCCCGGCTATGGCGAGGCGGGATGGTCGATCCTCGATGGCGGATACCAGCACCACGCCGGGAACTACCGCATCGAGATCGAAAACCTGATGGACCCGGCGCACACCACGTTCCTGCACAAGGAAACGATCGGCAACCGCGCCGCCAAGGATGTGCCGGTCAAGACCACGCAGGACGACAAGGGCCTGTCCGCCTTTCGCTGGATCGAGAATGTGCCGCCCTCGCCGCTGGACCAGAAGAGTCGCGATTTCGGGGACACCAGGGTCGATCGCCGCATCGCGTTCAATTTCGAGCTGCCCGCGACCTCCTTCGTCGACATCGCGGTGATCCCGAGCGGCATGGAGCGCAGCGAGGAAAACCTGATGCACGGCGGCCTCAGGACGTTCAGCTACAAGTTCCTCACGCCCGAAACCGCAGGCTCAACCCACTTCTTCTGGCTGCATCTGCGCAGCTTCCGCCAGGGCGACAGCGATTTCGAAGCCGTGCTGCGCGCCAGTCTGGAAAAGACCTTCACCGAAGACAACGAAATGGTCGCGGCGATCCAGAAGGAACAGGAGACCACCGGGCTGCGCCAGCGCACCGCACTTGCCATCGACCGCGCGCCGATCATGGCGCTGCGCATGATCGACCGCCTGATCGCGGCGGAAAACACCGTGGAGGAAGCCGCCTGAAACCAAAGATCGATGAGCGTGGCTCATCGGGTTTTGGTCAAGCCCGTGTGGCGTTCGAGCATTTCCAAGGCGTGATGCGTCAGCATCTCAGCGCCTGGGCATGAAACGCGCCTGCGACAGGACAGGGCAATTAGTTATCGGCAATAGCACATAATCAAGGAAGTCATTTGGGGCACGAACTGCAACAGTCTGGAATGGATTTTGAGACTGCCGGTCACGCAGATCAATATCCATCCTGCTGTAATACCATAAGAGTCAAGATGCCGACCGTTCTTTGCGCCGACCAGATCGGTGCAGGATACGGGCGGCGGAAAGACATAAGAATACATAATCGAGAGGTTGCCCCCCATGACCGCTTTTCATTCCGCCCTTCGCGGAGACATCGCATGATGGTGCCCGCCGCGCAGATCAGCCAAGCGCCCGTCGTCCAGTGCGGCGCCGATGTACCTTCCACCACATCCTCGACCACATCTGCGGCCCCATCCCCGGCCCCATCCCCGGCATCGCCCCCGGCATCCTGCAAGGGTGATCGTCGTCCCGCAGGCTCGAAGGCTGAGCATCATCAGACGCAGGATGAGCGCCCTTCGCCCATCGTCGTCATTCCCTCGCCCATCGGCGGGCTGGCCGAACCGGCCAGCCACGGCCCGCAGCCCAACAACGTCTCGCCCTCGATCGAGCCGCCCGTGCAGAACTATGTAGACGCGGTTCCCTACCTGTGGACGCCCGGCCCGCTGTTCAGCCTGCCTGACGTGGCGCAAGTGTCGATGACGCAAGCGGCCGGGGGCAGCGATTACATGCGCGGCGCCCCGGATGGCACCCTTCAGGTAGTCACGCGCACGCCCCCGCGTGCGTTCACGGCGGATGTCTCTGCGACCTATGGGAATTATGGAACGGTCGGGACATCCGGCTATGTCGCAGGCGCGCTGACATCGAACCTCACAGCCAGCCTTGCCGGGCAGTATCACCAGCAGTTCGACGGCTTCGGCACCAACCTCTACAACGGCAAGGACGTGCAGGACGGCTGGAACGTGGCGACACGCGGCAAACTGCACTGGACGCCGGGGCCGGACACCACGGTCGATCTGGAAGCGGACTACTATCGCTTCCGGGCGGGCAACCCAGCCATCCGCAACACCGGCCTGTCGCTGCTGGGCACGACCGCGCCGGGCGGTGCCTACGATGTCGACAGCGAAATCCAGCCCGATATCCAGAGCCGCTACGGCGGCGCCAGCCTTGTCATCAAACAGGCGCTGGGCAGCATGGACCTGACCAGCACCAGCGCCTATCGCGAAGGTCGCCTCGCCGTCGCCATCGATGCCGACACGACCGAGCAGGACATTCTCAGCATCGAGCAGCACCAGATGCTGCGGCAGGCATCGCAGGATCTGAAGCTCTCCTCTCAGGCAGGCGCGCCGGTTTCCTGGGCGCTGGGCCTGTCCTACCTGCATTCCACCAGCGGCTACGATCCAGTGATTGCCAGCGGCGCCTTCTTCGCCGGGCCGAACACGCTCTATGCGACCAGCAAGCTGGACAGTTACGCCGCCTATGGGCACGTCTCTGCCCCGCTGTCGCCCACCACCACGGCGCGCGCCGGCCTGCGCTATACCATCGACAGTCGCGCCATTTCCCAGAGCCAGACCGAGACGGTGGGCGATGTGGTCAGCTACGTCGATGCGCCGCAGTCCGAAGCGCATACGTTTCATGGACTGACCGGAGACATCGGCGTGGAGCAGCGCCTCTCGTCCGTGCTTAGCGGCTATGCCACTTACGATCACGCGCAGCAGAGCGGCACGCTGTTGCCCAACACTTTCCCCGCGCTGACCATCAAGCCCGAAACACTCGACGCCTTCCGCGCAGGGTTGAAGGCCGTCGCCGGACGCGGGGCCTTCGTCGCCAACCTGTCCGCCTTCCTCAACGACTACACCAACATGCAGGCCATGCAGCGTGTCGAGGGGCTGACCTATATCCTCAGCGCTCCCAAGGCGCGCAGCTATGGCCTTGAGGGCACGCTGTTCGCCAAGGTCTCCCCCCGCCTGACGGTCAACGGCGGCCTGACATGGACCCATGCGCGCTACACCCGTTTTCCCGAAGCGCTGATCTCCACCCCGCTGGCCGCCGGCGGCAACAGCGTGGTGACGGGCGATGCCAGCGGCAACGACATTCAGGACGTGCCTGCTTTCACCATGACCTTTGGCGCCCGCTACGATCTGCCCACACGCTGGGGCACATTCTCGCTGGGGGCGACCAATTACTACAACAGCGGCTATGCCAGCGAGCCGGACAACCGCCTGCGTCAGCCGCGCTACGATGTACTCGACACCTCGCTGACGTGGACCTCGAAAGACCACCGGCTTTCCGCCCAGTTGTGGGCCAACAACATCACCAACACGTTCTACGTCGCCGAACTCACCGCGCTGCCCGTGGGCGACAACCAGGTCGCGGCGCCGCCGCGGACGTTCGGACTGACCATCGGCTATCATTTCGGAGGAACCGACAATGCCCGTTAACAGGCTATCCCTCGGGCTCGCGCTGATCAGCGCGACCGTTCTGGCCGCACCATCACAGGCACAAGCGCCCGCCACTCAAGCCCCGTCCTCGGGATTGACCATAACCCTGCTCGGCACGGCCGGAGGTCCGCCCCCGCATGCCGATCGCTCGCAGCCTGCCACATTGTTGCAGATCGACGGGGTGAGCTACCTGATCGATGCCGGCGAGAACGTCAGCCAGCAGCTCAAGCGCACCGGATCGGCGCCGCAAGCCGTGACGACGACATTCATCACCCACCTGCACTGGGACCATACGCTGGGCCTCGGCTACCTGATGGCCACCGGCTGGATGATGGGACGCAATGCGCCGATGGCCATCTGGGGGCCGCCCGGCACCAGCGCATATGTCGCTCGCGAGACGGCAGCCCTGAAGATCGGCGAGGACATCTTCCGCGACCAGACGCCGAACCGCCCGACGCTGGCCTCGCTTTACCCGGCGCATGACGTAGATGTGGATGCCCCACGCGAAATCTACCGCGATGCGCATGTCACGGTCAGTGCAGTGGCGAACACCCACTATGGTACGCTCAAGACCGCGACGCGCGATTACGGCCTGCAAAAGTCCTATGCCTACCGCTTCGACACCGCGAAAGGGTCGGTCACGTTCACCGGCGACACCGGCCCCTCGCCCGCCGTCGCGAACCTTGCGAAAGGCAGCGACGTGCTCGTCAGCGAGGTCTGCGATGTCGACGGTATCCGCGCCGCGCTGCTCGAAACCATGCCCGCCGACAAGATCGGCCCGCTCATGGAGCACATGGAGCACGAGCACCTGACGCCAACCGAAGTCGGCAAGCTGGCGCAGGCCGCAGGCGTGCGCGAAGTGGTGCTGACGCATTTC
The DNA here is from genome assembly GCF_057784955.1 of Novosphingobium sp. BAM6. Taxonomy (NCBI): domain Bacteria; kingdom Pseudomonadati; phylum Pseudomonadota; class Alphaproteobacteria; order Sphingomonadales; family Sphingomonadaceae; genus Novosphingobium; species Novosphingobium sp. BAM6. The sequence goes on from NZ_JBYNTR010000003.1 coordinate 141,338, forward strand.
GTGATCGGCAAGAGCTTCGATGCCACGCGGATGATCGCGGAAATCCGGCAGGCCTATCCGGTCGGCAGGATCGTGCTGGGTAAAGACCTTCAAAAGATCACGGTGACGAAATGACCGAACAGGATCGCCCGGTGCTCGTCTTCATCGGCACGCAGGACAAGGCCCTTCACGCCGCCCTGCTCTCGCGCCGCAGCGGCGTGCTGGAACCACTGGGTCCGGTGGCCGACGTCGAACGTCCGACCTTCGCCCTTGCCGATCCGGTGCGATCGGTCCTCCACTGCGTGAGCGAGATGGGCAATCGCGGCGACTGCATCGGATCTGTGCACAGCTTTGCCGTGGATCGTTCGACCGGTGGACTCTCGCCGCTGGGCTACACGCCCTCCGGCGGTGGCGGCCCCACCCACCTGTGCGCGCGCGCCGATGGCCGTGCGTTGTTCATCGCCAACTTCGGCGGCGGCGAGGTAGCTTCGCTGCCGCTGGACGACACCGGAACGCCGAGCCCGGTCGCATCGCTGCGGATCAATCACGGCAACGGCCCGCACCGGCGCCAGCAGGGCCCGCATGCCCACGGCGTCACCCTCTCGCCAGACGGGCGCCATCTTCTCGCGCCGGACATGGGCGCCGACAGGGTGTTCGTCTATCCGGTGGAAGCGGATGGCCTCACGCTGGCACCGGCGCTGCCGACCGACGCGCTGGTTCCGCCCGGTGCCGGACCGCGCCTGATCCTGTTCGGCGCGGATGGCCGGTTCGCCTATCTGCTGACCGAGCTTTCCGCCCATATCGTCACCTGCGCATGGCACGCAGAAACCGGCGCACTGTCCCCCCTCGACGACATCGCGCTCGATCCGGCGGACGTGACAGAGGGCACCAGTGCGGCGGGCTTTGCCATCTCCGGCGATGGCGCGTTCCTCTACGCCAGCAACCGCCGCACCCACGCGATCCATGCCTTTGCCATCGACAGCGAAACGGGACGCCTCAAGCCCCTGCAAACCGTCCCTTCGGGCGGTGAGAAGCCCTGGGCGATCGAGATCACGCCGTGCGGAGGGTGGCTGCTCGCCGCCAATCAGGCCTCGGATCGCATCGCCCTGTTTCGCCGCGATCCCGGATCGGGGCGACTGGGCTCGCTGTGCAGCGACATGACCGTGCCTTCGCCCACCGGGCTTGCCTTCTTCATGCCCTAGTGGGCTTGTTGACCTTCTTCATTTACGATATATCTAAGTTATATCTTATATCGAGTCTTGGGAGACTACCGTGACCACGCAAATCCTCTCCACCGGCGCGCCGACAGGCAAGAAGGGCGTGATGCTGATGAACCGCATCGGCCCGTCGAAGTCCGCGCTCTATATCGCCTCGGCCGATGGCAGCGACGAGCGCGCGCTGCTGCCCGAAGGCACGTTCGACTTCCACGCCAGCTTCTCGCCGGATGGCCGATCGATCACGTTCACTTCCGAGCGCAACGGCGACGGGCAGGCCGACGTCTTCGTGTGCAATGTCGATGGCAGCGACGTGCGCGGCGTGGTCGAGACCAGCCATGTCGAGGATGTGCTGGTACTCTCGCCCGACGGGAAAACCGGCGCCTATGTCTCGACCGAGGATGGCTACACCGCCAATATCTGGACCATCGATCTGGCCAGCGGCAAACGCACGCGCATCACCCACGGGCGGGTGAAGACGAAGGACGATCCGAAAGACAGCCCCGAAGGCAGCTTCCGTCCGGCATGGTCTCCCGATGGCGAATGGATCGCCTTCTCGTCCGACCGCGACACCGAATGGTACGGCCATGGCGACGGGCACGGCTGGGAGCACACGCAGGAACTTTCGATCTACGTCATGCGCAAGGACGGATCGGAGGTGCGCAAGATCATCGGCGCCAAGGACATGTGCTATGGCGCGCCCAAGTGGTCGCCCGACGGTGCGCGTCTGGTGTTCTACGAAATGGAGCGCGAAGCGACCTGGGGCGCGCGTCGCCCGGAATGGATCGGACGCGTGCATTCGCAGATCGTCTCGGTGGATGTCGCGACCGGGCAGGACCGCATCGACCACACCAGCGGTCCGCACCTGAAGCTGGCGCCGCAGTACATGCCCGACAGCGTGAACGTCGCCTACTACATCAAGGCGGGCGGCGGCGGCCCGAACATGCGCGCGACCGATGCCGCCTGGGTGCAGGCCGACGTTCCCACCGGTCTCTACTACACCGACGGTCGCCCGCCGGTGCTGCGCCAGATGCGCTCACCCTGCTGGTCGCCGGACGGCACGCAGGTGATCTACGAGAAGGTCGGATTCGCGTTTCGCGGTCAGGGTGACGAACTCTATTCGTGGGATGCGGACTGGGACTATCGCCATACCGACGTGTTCCCCGTGCTGTCGCGACAGGGCCGCGTGTGCATTACCGAAAAGCAGCAGGGCTGCTCCTCGATCGTCACCTGCAAGACCAATGGCACCGACAAGTTCACAGTGTTCGACGCCTCGAAAGCCGGGCTTGATCCGGTACAGAACAAGAAGGGGCTGGCCGGTGCCTTCCAGCCGGGCTGGTCGCCCGATGGCGAGTGGATCTGCTTCGGCGTCGGCGCGTGGTTCGATGCCCGTTCCAAAGGCAAGTCGCGGATCCTGCGCGCCCGCGCGGACGGCTCGTACCATGAACCCCTGACCGACGGCACCGAGCAGGTCGGCTTCCCCAGCTACTCCGCCGATGGCCGCTTCGTGGTTTACCGCGCGTGGGAGATGGACAACTGGGGCCTGCGCATCGTCGATGTGGAGACCAAGGAAGTCCGCGTGCTCACCACAGCGATGGACAACCTGCCGTTCTGGTCGCCCGATGGCGAGAAGATCGTCTTCACCCGCGAATACGGTAAGGCGAACTATCACGTCTGCACCATCCGCCCCGATGGCAGCGACTTCCAGTGCCTGACCGAGACCGGCGCCAACGACGGGCACGCCGTCTACACCTGGGATGGACGGATCGCCTATTCCACCGGCATGTACGGCTTCCGCGACGAGGCAGCCTCCTACGACTTCACGTTCCAGCCTTACGGCCAGATCATGATCATGGACGCGGACGGATCGAACAAGCGGCTCGTCACGGACAGCCTGTGGGAGGATTCCATGCCCTGCTATATCCCGGCAGAGTTCCTCTAAACCTCAATAATATCGCAATAAACATGCACGCACGATGGCACCGGCCGTCGTGTGCGCAGTTGCGTCAGCAATGATCGACGGCATCATATTTCACTTTATTCCGCCATTGTTGCGCATTTTGTACATTCACCTGTCCCAAACGCGCTCTAGCCAGGCGAAACACTTGCGATTTACCATCGCTCCACAAGACAACCGGCCACAAAGGCCGGAAAAATGGGGAGAGTACCGATGGGACCGAGTTCACCGTCTGCGTCCGCACGCCTGCGCCGCATCCACACTGCCATCCTGACGACAAGTTGCCTCGCCGCGGGCGCTCTGGCGGCTCCTGCCATGGCGCAGGACACGGCGGGCACGTCCGAACGCGGCCTTCAGGAAATCATCGTCACCGCGCAGAAGCGTGCCGAAAACCAGCAGGACGTGCCCATCGCGGTGACGGCGGTCTCCGCCGCCACGCTGGAGAACGCGCATATCACCGACACTTCGGACCTCAAGGCAGTGGCGCCCAGCCTGAACTTCAGCACGGCGGTCGGCGGGTTCGGCCTGCCGCGCATCCGCGGCGTCGGTTCGACCGGTGTCGGCCCCGGCATCGAGAACCCGGTCGCGACCTATATCGACGGGGTCTATATCAGTTCACCCATCGGCGCGATCACCGGCCTCAACGACATTGCGCAGGTTGCCGTGCTCAAGGGGCCGCAAGGCACCCTGTTCGGACGCAACGCCACCGGCGGCCTGATCCAGATCACCACCCGCAAGCCTTCCGATACGCCAACGATGAGCTTCCGCGTCGGCTACGGCAACTACGATACCGTCACTGCATCCACCTACATCAGTTCAGGCATCGCCCATGGCCTCGCCGCCAGTCTGGCCGCGCAGTACGAGAACCGGGGCGACGGCTTCGGGGTGAACGTCCACACCGGCAACCCGATCATGACGCAGCGCAGTTTCACCACCCGCGGCAAGCTGCGCTGGGACTCCGACGATGGCGACACTTCGGCGGAAATCTCGGCGGACTATGCCAAGGTCAGCGGCGTCAACCCCGCCTTCCGGCCCGTCAGCCTGAACGTGCTGGGCGCCTACGCCGGAGGCGGCAAACGCGACATCGATTCCGACATCGATCCGGTCATGCGGTCGCGCCAGTACGGCGCCAGCCTGACGATCGATCATGACTTCGGGGGCGCCTCGATCAAGAGCATCAGTGCCTACCGCAACATGCGCCTCTACGTCGCCTTCGATCCCGACGGCACCACCGAGGACGAATGGTCCTTCATTCCGGGCGCCAACGGCCCTGCCCTCGGCTTCGCGCACGGCTACCTGATCGAGAACACCCAGATCGACAAGTCCTTCACCCAGGAAGTCCAGCTGCTTTCCAACGGCAGCGGCCCGTTCAGCTGGGTGCTTGGCGGTTTCTACATGTGGAGCCAGGGCCTCTATCAGCCCGGCCGCAGCACCAACGCCTTCCTGACCTCGCTGGGGCGCTACACCGATGTCGATGCGCAGCAGAAACTGAACTCGCTGGCCGGCTTTGCACAAGGCACCTATCGACTGGGCGAAGACACCAATTTCACCGCCGGTGTCCGCTACACGCATGACCGGCGCGAGGCCGAGGGTATCCGCCTGACGTATGGCCCCGATGGCCAGCCGCTCACCACGCAGGTCGCACCCCAGGGCGTTGTCGAAAGCTACAAGGACACCTTCCCCAAGGTGACATGGCGCCTGTCACTCGACCACCGCTTCTCGCCCAATGTCATGGCCTATGCCAGCTACAACCGCGGTTTCCGGAGCGCCGCCTATGTCGTCGCGAACTTCGGTCTGGCGACCAGCGAGGCGAACAAGGTGCTCAAGCCCGAAGTGATCGACGCCTACGAAGTCGGCCTCAAGACCGACCTCTTCGACCGGCGCCTGCGCTTCAATCTGGCCGCATACTACTACGATCAGACCAACGTGCAGGTGATGCAGATCCAGAACGGCATCCAGACGATCTACAACGCCGATGGCGCACATATCTATGGCCTCGACGCAGATTTCCAGTTCGAGCCTGTCGACCATCTGCTGTTCACCGGTGGCTTCAACTGGACACATGCACGCTATACCCGGTTCACCAACGCACAGATCACCGTTCCCAACGCGACCGGCGGCAATACTCTGATGAGTGGTGATGCGAGCGGCAACCGCCTGCAGAACGTGCCCGACTGGACGCTTTCGGTGGGCGCCAGCTACCAGATCGGAAAGATCACGATCGCGGGTAACTACTACCACAACGATGGCTGGGCGGCGGACCCCGACAACCGCGTGTGGCAGCCGTCTTACGATCTGGTCGATGCCTCGATCACCTGGAAATCAGACAAGGGCCTCAGCCTTGCCGTCTGGGGCAAGAACCTGACGAACCAGTTCTATTTCCAGCAGCTGGGTGCCAGCAACTTTGCCGACAACGGCGTTCAGGCCAACCCGCGCACGTACGGCGTGACGCTGGGCTACGACTTCTAATACCAAGGCGCTAAGATGCTGACGCATCACGCCTTGGAAATGTTCAAGCGCCACACGGGCTTAACCAAAGCCCGATGAGTCAAGCTCATCGAGCTTTGGTATAAGGCTTCGGCGAAAACCGGAATCCCCGTCTCCCCGGGGATTGCCCCGTTCCCGCACGGCTTGGGAACGGGGCCTTTTTCCAAGACTTCGATCGGATAGAAAACGGGCGCGAGAATGGCTCCTCGCGCTCGTTTTTCGCATTCTCGATAAGGAGAAGATCAGCCCGCGCTGCGGACCGCCGCATCCACCGTGTTGCGCAGCAAGCAAGCAATGGTCATCGGGCCGACGCCGCCCGGAACCGGGGTGAGTACACCCGCATGGCCGCACTCGTCCGCCGCCACATCGCCGACGATGCGCGACTTGCCGTCTTCTCCGGCGATGCGGTTGATGCCGACATCGATCACCACCGCACCGGGCTTCACCCAGTCCCCGCGCACCAGCCCCGCGCTGCCCGCTGCGGCCACCAGAATATCGGCACGGCGCGCGATCTCCGGCAGCCCACGCGTGCGGATATGCGTGACCGTGACGGTGCATTCGCGTTCGAGCAGCAGCAGTGCCAGCGGCTTGCCGACGATGTTCGACTTGCCGATCACCACCGCGTCCAGCCCCCGGAAATCGGGCACGACCTTCTCCAGCAGGATCATGCAGCCCAGCGGCGTACACGGCACCAGGCCGCTGCCCGCCCCGGTGGACAGACGCCCGACGTTGACCGGGTGGAAACCGTCGACATCCTTGGCCGGCACGATCGCATCCAGCACCTCGTCCGCCGCGATCTGCGGGGGCAGCGGCAACTGCACCAGAATGCCGTGGATCGCGGGATCGGCATTGAGCGCGGCGATCAGCCCGAGCAGTTCGGCCTGCGCGGTATCGCCCGGCAGACGATGCTCGACAGAGACGATCCCCACGCGCGCCGCCGCGCGCTGCTTGCGCGAGACGTAGACGTGGCTGGCAGGATCGTCTCCCACCAGCACGACGGCGAGCCCCGGCGTGACGCCGCGCACAGCAAGTTGCGCGATCCGCCCGCGCAGTTCGCTTTCGATTTCGGCGGCGATCACGTCGCCGCGCAGGATTTCAGCCATGGACCCGCCCGCTCAGTTTCCGAACACGACGGTCTTCCCGTCGTTCAGGAACACCCGGTGAGTCAAGTGCCAGCCCACTGCCTTGCCCAGCACCCGGCTCTCGATCTCGCGCCCCTTGCGCACGAGATCCTCGGGCGTGTCCTCGTGGCTGACGACTTCGGCGGCCTGATGGATGATCGGGCCTTCATCCAGATCGCCGGTTACGTAGTGCGCGGTCGCCCCGATCATCTTCACGCCCCGGCGATGCGCCTGATGATAGGGCTTGGCGCCCTTGAAGCTGGGCAGGAACGAGTGGTGGATATTGATGCACCGCCCCGAAAGCCACGCCGCCATGTCGTCCGAAAGGATCTGCATGTAGCGCGCCAGGATCACCAGTTCAGCCCCGGTTTCGTCCACCAGCGCCTTGATCCGCGCCTCCTGTTCGGCCTTGGTCTCCTTCGTGATCGGCAGGTGATGGAAGGGAATGTCGCCGATGGTGCTGACGGTCATCGCCGATGCCGGATGGTTGGAAGCGATGGCCACCACGTCCATCGGCAACTCGCCCATGCGCATCTTGTAGAGCAGATAGCCAAGGCAATGGTCGAACCTGGAGACGAGGATCAGCGTGCGGACCGGACGCCCGGTCACTTCCAACCGCCAGTCCATCGCGAACTCCTGCGCGATGCCCGCCATGCGCTCGCGCACCAGCGCATCGTCGCGCTCGGTCTCGAAGACCACGCGCAGGAAGAACCGGCCGGTCTCGCGATCGTCGAACTGGCGCGATTCCAGGATATTGCCCTCGTCGGCAAGGATCGCGCCGCTCACCGCGTGGACGATCCCGGTACGATCCGGGCAACTGACGACAAGAGTGTAGGAATGGGGCGTATCGGAATGGGCCACGGGTATCTTCTCCTGAGTTTATGTTCTGAAAAATCCGGTACGGCGTTCAGGCCGTGCATGGCGCGCTGTCGGCCAGCACGCCCGCGATCCAGCCGCCCACCTTCTCGAAGCCGCCGAACGGGAAGACATGCAGACGGACAATGCCATCGCTCACGGGGCCATCGCTCGCGGGGCCATCCTTCGCGGGATCGAGCCGGGCGCCCAGCCTGGCGATGAAATCGTCGGGGCCTGCCTGCCCCAGCAGACGACTGAGCGAAAAGCCGTATTTCGCCACGGCGCTGGCCGAGGCGGTCACACCACAGCGCGCAGCATAGCGCAGCAGGGTGCGCACGCTGGTCGGGCCGGGAATACCGATGCGGATCGGCGCAGTAATGCCGCGCGCACGCACCTCGCCGATCCAGTCCGCCACGCGATCGGGATCGAAGGAGAACTGGGTGACGATCTGCGCCTCGATACCACGCGCGGACAGGGCCTGCAGCTTGGCAGCGAGCGCGGACCACAGCACGTCCTGCGCCACATCGGGATGACCATCGGGGTGGCCCGCGACGCCGATGTGCGTGAAGCCGTGCTTCTCGAACAGCCCGCTCTCGATCAGCGACAGACTATCCATGAACGGTCCCTCCGGCCGGGCAATGTCGCCCGCGATCACAAAGGCGCGCGTCACCCCCGCGTACAGCGCCATCGCGGCAAGCTGGCTGTCGAGCGCATCGAGCGAAACAATCCGGCGCGCGCTGAAATGCGGCACGGGTTCAAGACCCGCCGCGCGCACAGCCTGACAGGCACGCAGGCGTGCCGCGTCATCCTCGTTGGCAAGATAGGGGACATAGACCTCCTGCGGGCGCGGCATCGCTCTCGGCAGATCGGCAAGTTTGCCCGCATCGGCTACAGTCGTCTCCAGACTGTAGCCTTCCAACAGTACTTTGACGGAAGCCATACAGGGTGCATCCTCGAATTCTGGTTATGCACCTGTGCCTGCCATCGCCGGGCCTGCGGGAATAGGAGCCGAACCCGCAACAATGTGGTGCGGACGGCGGCGTCTTTGCCCGCCGGGTAAACGTATGGATTGGCGGCCTGCACCGCTGCGCGGGCTTGCAACGCCCGCGCCCACCGGGCGTCGCGTGGTCCATCGCCGCTGTTACCGATCCCGCGACAATGTTGCGCCAATTCGTGCCATTCCGCCCCCCGCCGCTTGCTTGCTAGGTCACAGGGCGAGGCCGTGAACACACGGCATCACGAGGATCACCCGGAAAGGATTTGAGAGATGAAACCCAAGAGCCTGCAGCAGGCCATCGACGATGCCGGTTCGCCCATGGGTGTGGTGTGGAAGCCCAACGCCAAGGCTTGGGAAGTTCCCGTCATCAAGCCCGAATATATCGGCTGGCGCGAGGAACAGGCCGCCTGGCGCGATGGCGTCGCGCTCAGCGACCTGTCGCATCACATGTGGGATCTGTGGATCGAAGGCCCCGATGCCCAGCGCCTGCTGATGGACTATTCGGCCAACAACTACGAGAATTTCGTCGTGGGGCAGGCCAAGCAGTTCGTGCCCGTCACCGAGCGCGGCCTGCTGATCACCGACGGCATCCTGATGCGCGATGCCGAAGAGCGCTTCAACCTGTCGGGCGTTCCGGCCTCGCAGTCGTGGATCCGTTATCAGGCCGAAGTCGGCAAGTACGACGTCGAACTGAAGGTCGATCCGGATTCGGGCCTGCGCAAGGAAGGCCAGCCGATCGTCTTCCGCTTCCAGATCCAGGGCCCGCTGGCCATGGCGCTGAGTGAAAAACTGTTCGGCGGTCCGCTGCCGAAGACCAGGTTCTTCCACTCCACCCCGGTCGAACTGGAAGGCCGCAAGTTCCGCGCCTTCCGCCACGGCATGGCGGGGATGCCCGGCTACGAGTTCATCGGCGACTGGACCGATGCCGCTTTCGTGAAGGACGCGATCCTGAAAGCGGGCGAGGAATTCGGCATCGTCCATGTCGGCGGCAAGGCCTACTATACCAATGGCATCGAAAGCGGCTGGATTCCGACGCCGACGCCCGCGATCTTCACCGATCCCGAGCTTGCCGGCTATCGCGAGTGGCTGAGCGTGTTCTCCTACGAAGGCCAGAAGCCGCTGCACGGCAGCTTCTATTCGGACGATATCGCCGATTACTATGTCTCGCCCTATGAACTGGGCTACGGCAAGTCGATCGCCTTCACGCACGACTATTGCGGGCGTGAAGCGCTGGAGAAGAGCAAGGATGCTATCGCCCGCCGCAAGCGCACACTGGTCTTCGACGAGGCCGACAGCGCCCGCGTGTTCGGCAATCCCGACTATCTCAACACTTATGGCCGCTACCGTCTGGAAACCGCCGATGGCCAGCTGGCGGGCATGTCGTTCCAGACCGGCCTGATCGGCCCGCTTGGCAAGATCCTCTCGCTGGCGCTGGTCAACGATGCCGTTGCCGCGCCGGGCACCGAGCTGACTTTCGTGTGGGGGGAACATCCGGGTCCGGGCAACGCCGTCGATGGCGACTACGGCTTCGAGAAGCTGAAAGTCACCGTCGCCTCGTCGCCCTACAACGATCACGCGCGCACGGATTACCGCAAGGACTGATCCGCCGCCGACCTCTCACGAAAAAGCCCGCCTTCATCAGGCGGGCTTTTTTTATGGCTTCGCAAGGAATACCGCGATCACACCGGGAAGCGCCGGTGCTTGAACCAGTCTGCCAGAAAATGGATCAGGGCCCGGCTCTTACGCGGGGCATCCCCGCCCGGCGCAAAGGCGATGTAGAGCGGCCTGCGCGCCACCGGCAGTTCGGGCAGGACTTCGATCAGGCCGCCCTTCTCCAGCTCCTGCCGCACGATCCCCTTGGGCAGCATGGCGATACCAAGGCCGCTGGTCGCCGCTTCGCGCAAGGCGAAGACGCTGTTCGAGGTGTAGCGCGGCGGCTGCGGCAGGGTGACACGCTCGCCGTTCTCGAAGCTCCACGCCACTTCCCCCAGCTTGGCAAGGCACGAATGGCCAGCCAGTTGCGATACGCTTTCCGGCTTTTCGTGTTCGTCGAAATAGCCCGGCGCCGTCACCAGCACATGCTCGATCGCACCGATCTTCTTCACCATGATCGAGGAATCGCGCAGGATATTGGGCTGGATGCACAAGTCGTACCCCTGTGCCAGAAACTCGTGCGGGTGCGAGGCAGAGGGTTCCTCGAAATAGATGCGGATATTGACGCCGGGGTGCAGTTGCGCGAACTCGGCGGTCGCCAGCGAAATGCCGAAGCTGCCGATCCAGATCGGACACTGGATCGAGATTTCGCCCTCGATCTCATCGCGGATCGCGGCAAGTTGCTCCTCGCCGTTGCGGATCTCGCCCAGAACGCGCTCGCACAGGGCACTGTACCGTAAGCCCGCCTCGGTCGGCGTCACCAGCCGGGTCGTCCGGTTGAGCAGCTTGATGCCCAGATGCGCCTCCAGATCGGCGACATGGCGCGAGACCAGCGTGCGCGAAATCGCCAGATCGTCGGCCGCCATCGTGAAATTGGCGTACTTCACGACCTTGAGGAAGGTCGTCATCGTCGTCAGCCGGTCCATGTCGCCCGTCCCAATCGTGTTCTGTTTCTAATTCCGCGACAATACGCCGAATGGGCAACAAAGCGATATTTCACCGACCATGGCGGCGATAAATTCTGGACCTGAGCGCACCCTGCACTGCCTGCTGAGGCCGATGCCTTATCCTTCCGTACTGCCCGGCCAGCTTTTCTATTTTATAGAATAGACTTACGGATTTTATCCGTCTGATCGGAAAAGTCTATTTCTCTTACAAAGGGCTCAACGAAGCGGATCGCTCCGAATACCGCTCACCTGAGGAGACACCACGATGATCGAACTTCCCTCTTTCCACAGCCCCGGCATCGGTTTTCCCAGGGCACGACACTTCACAGATCGCAAAGCCTGAATCCCCAACCCCTTCTCCGATCATATGTAATGCCAAGGGCTGATCTCGCGCAGATGCAGCGCGGCCCATAACTCTCTCACAAACTCGAAAATAGCTGCCCCGCCATCCGACTTTTCGACCCGGTCGAAAGTTTGGACGCGACCTTCTGCGCCTTCCGAAGCGGTCACGCCGTTTTTCAGAATGCGCTTCCACCTTAGAACCCAAAGGATCTGACTATGACGCTTACTGCCACTGCCACCGCCGGCAACTCGCTTCTCTCGCCCGACAATCACGCCCTCGTCCTGATCGATTTCCAGTCGCAGATGGCCTTTGCCACCAAGTCGATCCCGGCAGAGCTGCTGCGCAACAATGCGGCCCTGATCTCGCGCGGCGCCAAGTCGTTCAACGTGCCGACGATCCTGACCACGGTTGCCGAAAAGAGCTTTTCCGGCCCGATGTTCGACGAGATCACTGAGGCGTTCCCCGGTCAGAAAATGCTCGACCGCACCTCGATGAACACCTGGGAGGACGAAGCGGTGATCGCCGAAGTCAACCGCATCGGCAAGCCACGCATCGTCTTCGCCGGGCTGTGGACCTCGGTCTGCATCGTCGGCCCGGTCGCTTCCGCCATCGAGCAGGGCTTCGAGGCTTACGTCATCACCGATGCCTGCGGCGACATTTCTCCCGAAGCCCATGAGCGCGCTGTCGAGCGGATGGTCCAGCTGGGCGCCGTGCCGATGACCTCGCTGCAGTACCTACTCGAACTCCAGCGCGACTGGGCCCGCACCGAGACCTACGAGAGCACCACCGGCATCGCTGCCAAGTGGGGCGGCGCCTACGGCCTGGGCATCAAGTACGCCAAGACCATGTTCGGTGCCTCCGAAGGCGGTCACTGATACACTGCTCGGGACCGGCCGCCGATCTTCTTCTCCCGCCTCCTCATCGGCGAGGCCGGCCCCACCCTGTTGGTAACTTTCAATTGCCGCTTTACCCCTTTTCTGTCCATTTCAACCCGTTTCAAAAGGATTACTCTGATGGCCACCATAACCACCGCCGATGGCGTCGAAATCTTCTACAAGGACTGGGGTCCGAAGGACGCACAGCCGATCGTCTTCCACCACGGCTGGCCTCTCTCGTCGGACGACTGGGACACCCAGATGCTCTATTTCCTGAGCAAGGGCTTCCGCGTCGTCGCCCATGACCGCCGCGGCCATGGCCGCTCGGCACAGGTCAGCGAAGGGCACGACATGGACCACTACGCCGCCGATGCCGCCGCGGTGATGGAACACCTCGACCTGAAGAACGCCGTCCATATCGGCCATTCGACCGGCGGCGGTGAAGTCGCAGCCTACGTCGCCCGCTACGGAATCCCGCAGGGCCGCGTCGCCAAGGCCGTGCTGGTCAGCGCCGTACCGCCGATCATGCTGAAAACCGAGGCCTATCCCGGCGGCCTGCCGATCGAGGTGTTCGACGGCCTGCGCGCTGGCCTCGCCGCCAACCGCGCGCAGTTCTTCCGCGATGTCGCCGCAGGACCGTTCTACGGTTTCAACCGCGAGGGCGCCGACGTGAAGGAAGCGGTCATCGACAACTGGTGGCGTCAGGGCATGATGGGCAGCGCCAAGGCCCATTACGAAGGCATCAAGGCCTTCTCCGAGACCGACCAGACCGACGATCTGAAAGCGATCACCGTCCCCACCCTCGTCCTTCACGGCGATGACGATCAGGTCGTGCCCTACAAGAACGCCGGTGTGCTGCAGGCCGAGATCCTGCCGAATGCGACGCTCAAGATCTATCCGGGCTTCTCGCACGGCATGCTTACCGTCGATGCCGACACCATCAATCCCGACCTGCTCGCCTTCGTGCAGGCCTGACGCGAAACGCCGGGGAGACCGAACCGATGAAAGCCTACCTTTTCTCGCTTGCCGCCGGACTGCTGGTGGGTGTCGTCTACTCTCTCCTCGGCGTCCGTTCACCGGCGCCGCCAATGATCGCCCTGGTCGGATTGCTGGGCATCCTGCTGGGAGAGCAGATCATCCCCCTTGCGGGCAGCGTGCTGGCGAAGAACCACCTCGCAGCAGTGGCACTGTCAGACTGCCGCGAACACGTCCTCGGGCGCCTGCCCGGCCACAAAGACAACGCCTGAAAACCGGGGCCTGAAAACCGGGGCCTGAAAACTAAGGCCTGAAAACAGGGCCGGAAGGATACGCTCATGACCGATACCATCATCATCAACGCCAAGGTCACGACCCTCGACCGCGAAAATCCGCAGGCAGAGGCCGTCGTCATCCGGGACGGCAAGTTCCTGACCGTCGGCAGCGAACAGGAAGCGCGCGAGGCCGCCGCCCCCGGCGCCACCGTGATCGACGCCAAGGGCCGCCGGATGATCCCCGGCCTGATCGACAGCCACATGCACATCATTCGCGGCGGCCTTAACTTCAACATGGAACTGCGCTGGGACGGCGTGCCGACGCTGGCCGATGCCATGGCGATGCTGAAGCGGCAGGTCGACAACACGCCCGCCCCGCAATGGGTTCGCGTGGTCGGCGGCTTCACCGAACACCAGTTCGCCGAAAAGCGCCTGCCCACCATCGAGGAACTGAACGCGGTCGCGCCCGACACGCCGGTGTTCATCCTCCACCTCTACGATCGCGCGCTGCTCAACGCCGCTGCGCTGCGGGTGGTGGGCTATACCAAGGACACGCCCAACCCGCCGGGCGGCGAGATCGTGCGTGACGCGGCAGGCAATCCCACCGGATTGCTGCTGGCCCAGCCCAACGCGACGATCCTCTATTCCACGCTCGCCAAAGGGCCGAAACTGCCGCAGGACTATCAGGTCAACTCGACCCGGCATTTCATGCGCGAAGTCAACGCGCTGGGCATTACCGGCGTGATCGATGCGGGCGGCGGCTTCCAGAACTATCCCGACGATTACGAGATCATCGAGAAGCTTCACGCCGAAGACCAGCTGACCGTGCGCATCAGCTACAACCTGTTCACGCAGAAGCCCAAGGAGGAACTGGCCGACTTCTCGGGCTGGGTGAAGCAGGTGACGCCGGGACAGGGGGACGACACCTATCGCCACAACGGTGCTGGCGAGATGCTGGTCTACTCTGCCGCCGATTTCGAGGATTTCCGCCAGCCCCGCCCGGACATGGCGCCCAGCATGGAAGGCGATCTCGAGCCCGTCATCCGTCTTCTGGCCGAACATCGCTGGCCCTGGCGCCTGCACGCGACCTATGACGAGACCATCGGCCGCGCGCTCGACGTCTACGAGAAGGTCAACCGCGACATTCCGCTCGAAGGCATCAACTGGTTCTTCGACCATGCCGAGACGATCAGCGACCGCAATATCGACCGGATCGCTGCGCTCGGCGGCGGCATCGCCGTGCAGCACCGCATGGCCTATCAGGGCGAGGATTTCGTCAAGCGCTACGGCGCCAAGGCCGCCGAGCGTACCCCGCCGATCTCCCGCATGATCGCCGCCGGTATCCCGGTGGGTGCGGGCACCGACGCCACCCGCGTCGCCAGCTACAACCCGTGGGTCTCGCTGTCATGGCTGGTCACGGGACGCACTGTGGGCGGCCTCTCGCTCTATCGCGGCGACAACCGCGTGAGCCGCGAGAAGGCGCTGCGGATGTGGACGCACGAGAACACCTGGTTCTCGAACGAGGAGGGCAAGAAGGGCCGCATCAAGGCAGGCCAGCTTGCCGATCTTGCGCTGCTTTCGGACGACTATTTCTCGGTGCCCGACAACGAGATCGTCCACATCCGCTCAGTGCTGACGCTCCTCGGCGGCAAGGTTGTGCACGGCGAGGGCGACTATCGCCCGATCGCGCCGGAACTGCCAAAGCCCATGCCCGACTGGTCGCCGGTCGCGACGTTCGGCGGCTATTACCAGTCCCCGGAAACCAAGCAGAAGCTGGCGTCTGCCTGCGGTTGCCACTCGGCCTGCGGTGTTCACGGGCACGACCATGCCGCCGCGCTGGGGGCCGATGTCCCCGCCGCCGATGTCCAGAGCTTCTGGGGATCGCTGGGCTGCGGCTGCTGGGCGGTCTGACACCATCTTTTCTATAAAATAGAACGTATCGAACGATTTTATTCGGATCGATAGCAGTTCGATTGCGACGTACATCAAACCTGCGCCCGGTCATGAAGAGACCGGGCCCGGGACGATGAAACTCACCCCAAGGAGCCCCCCATGAAGCGCTTTACCCTGTTGATCGCCGCCGCCGTCATTGCCTCGGTCCCCACCGCCATTCCGGCCATGGCCCGGACCGCCGCTGTCGCCTCCACCCCCGACTTCGCGGTCGGCCCGCAGTACGACACCACCCATGTCTACGTGCCCGCCGACCAGTTCGATACGTTCGTGTCCAGCTTCTCGGCCACCTTCGGGGGCACCACCAGCAAGCAGGGCGAGTTTCAGGTCACGCCGACCAAGAGCCTGACCAAGTCGCAGCTGGTGCTGACGCCCGCCGGTTCGGTCTCGGTGTTCGGCTTCAAGACGCCGATCCCCTATCCCTTCGGCGCCGAGCGCACCGGCTATCTCGTCACCGACATCGACGCCGCGATTCCCGCCGCCGTGAAGCACGGCGCAACCCGTCTGCTGACGACGTTCCCCGATCCGATCGGCCGGGATTCGCTGATCCAGTGGCCGGGCGGCGTGAACATGCAGATCTACTGGCACACGGTGAAGCCCAGCTACACCCCGCTCGGCACGGTGCCTGAAAACCGCATCTACCTGACCGCCGATGCTGCCGACACGTTCATCAAGAGCTGGACCGGCTATGCCCACGCCAAGGTCACGGCGGACGACAAGGCCGCGGACGGCGCCCAGATCGGCGAGCCCGGCAAGACCATCCGCCGCGTCTCGATCCACAGCGGCTATGGCGACATGGTGGTGTTCGTCTCGGACGGCCTGCTGCCCTGGCCCTATGGCCGCGACATGACCGGCTATGCCGTACCCGACCTTTCGGCAACGCTTGCCAAGGCCAAGGCCGCCGGTGTCCAGACGCTCGTCGCGCCTGCCACCTACGGCAAGCGCCAGTCGGCAGTGGTCGAGTTCCCCGGCGGCTACATCGCCGAAATTCATTCTGACGCCCACGCTGGAGCCTGACCCATGCGCACCCCGTCGTTCGTAAACACCGTGCTCGACTTTGCGCCGACGGGGTTTCTGGCCCGCGTGTTGCTGGTCAGCGCCTACCTGCTGGGTGGTGTGGTGAAGCTGGGAGACTGGCCCGCCGCACTCGCCGAGCAGGCCCACTTCGGCCTTACCCCGCCAGCGCTCTGGGCCGGGATCACCATCGCGGTGGAACTGATCGGGCCGCTGCTGATCCTCTCGGGCCGTCTGGTCTGGCTGGGCGCAGGGATGCTCGGGGTGTTCACCGCGCTGGCGGCCTGCGTCGCCAACGCCTTCTGGACGATGCCCGCCGGCCCTGAGCGCTTCGCCGCAACCAATGCCTTCTTCGAGCACATGGGCCTGACCGGCGCCTTCGTGCTGGTCGCCATGCTGGCGCGCAAGGCTCAGGCTCAGGCTCAGGCTTTGGCCCGTGCCTAGGCTGGCGTTCGTCGCGATCATCGCGGCACTGCTCGCCCCCGAAATCGCCCACGCCGATCCGCACGAGGCCTGGCAGGCGCCAACGCTTTCGATCACCCGCTACGACGAGGACTGGTCCGACCTTGAGGATGCCGACAAGCGCGCGCACCACTGGACCGGCCAGTTCAAGTACATCCCCATTACCGATGACGTCTGGGTCTCGACCGGGATCGAACTGCGCGCCCGCAACGAGAACTATCAGAACAACCTGTGGGGCGGCGGCGATGCCCCGAACGACAGTTATCTCTGGCTCCGCGCGATGCCCTATGCCGACTTTCACGCCGGCAAGGTGCGCGCTTTCGTGCAGCCGATCATCGCCACCTCGATCGGCGTGAAGCCACAGGCAAGTCCCGTCGACGAAACCGGTGCGGACCTGTTGCAGGGTTTCGTCGAGGCCGATCTCGGCAAGGTGACACTGCGCGCCGGTCGCCAGATGCTGTCGCTCGGCACCGAGCGGCTGGTCGGCACGCGCTACGGCCCGAACGTGCCGCTCGCCTTCGACGGCGTTCGCAGCGATGTGAAGCTCGGCAAGGCGACCGTCAGCCTGCTGGCGATGCGCCCGGTCCAGCCCGGCACGGCGAGCTTCGACGACCGTACCTCGTCCGACAAGTCGCTGTGGGGCGTCTATACAACGCTGCCGGATCTCGATCTCTACTATCTCGGCTTCCGCAACGACCGCGCCACATGGAGTGGGACGACGGGTGGCGAGACGCGCCACACGCTCGGCGCACGCTGGCATGGCCTGCGGGACAACTGGCACTGGAACATCGAAGGCGCCTACCAGTTCGGCCACTTCTCAGACGAGACGATCTCCGCCTGGACGCTGGGCAGCGAACTGGGGCGCGCCTTTCCCGATGTGCCGCTGCACCCGGACCTGACCTTGCGCGTGAATGTCGTCAGTGGTGACGGCAATGCCAAGGATCATCGACTTGGCACGTTCAATGCGCTGTTTCCCAAGGGCAAATACTTTGGTGAACTATCGCCCATCGGCCCTTACAACATCGTCAATCTGCACCCTTCCGTCGGCGTGCAGTTGAGCCCCAAGATCTCGGCCAGTCTCGCGGGCGCCGCCTACTGGCGCTATTCGCGGGCAGACGGGATCTACGACATTCCGGGCAACCTCGTGCGCGCCGCAGGCGATGCCCGGGCGCGCTTCATCGGCAAGGAAGTGGAGGCAACGCTGGCCTGGCAGGCGACGGCGGAGCTGGAGCTTTCGGCCTCGCTTTCCACTTTCGCGCCCGGCGCCTTCATCCGCGAGACGGGCAGCGCCAGGGCGATCCACATGCTGGGCCTCGAAAGCAATTTCCGCTTCTGACGCTTTTCCAGAAAGTCGAACAATCACGATGATCTTATTCGACTGAGAATATGGATCGTTTGCCTTTAGGCCCTCTGCAACGCCATCGTTCAGGAGATCACACTTATGCCCGCCGCCCCTGCTGCTCCGTCTTCCGCGCTCCCCCGCCTGCTGCTGGTCCTGTCCGCGACGACCGGGCTTGTCGATGCCGCATCCGTGCTGGGCCTTGGCAAGGTCTTCACCGCCAACATGACCGGAAACGTGGTGTTCCTGGGCTTTGCCGCCGCAGGCACGCCGGGCTTCAAGACCGGCCCGGCGCTGCTGGCGCTGGCGACATTCATGGTCGGCGCCTGGGGCGCGGGACGGCTCGGTCGCGCCCATGCCCAGCGCCCCTTGCGGCAATGGCTGACCTGGGCCGCGGTGGTCGAGGGTGCGCTGCTCTGGCTGGCCGCCGCGCTGGCGCTGCGTGTGGATGTGGCAGCGCAGGCGCCCGAGTTCGCCGTGCTCGGCGTGATCGCGCTCACCGGGCTTGCCATGGGCCTGCGCAACGCCACGATCCGCCAGCTCAAGGTGCCCGATCTTACCACCACGGTTCTGACACTGACCATCACCGGCATTGCCGCCGACCAGACGGGCCGCACCACGCCCAACTTCGTGCGGCGTTTCGGCGCGGTGCTGTCGATCTTCGCAGGGGCCACCGTGGGTGCGCTGCTGTTGCGCTTCGGCGGCCTTGCCTGCCCGCTGGCGCTCGCCGGAGCACTCGTGCTGGGCGCGACGATGGTCTTCGTGCGGCACCCGGCCTCGGCGCTGCCGCGCGCCTGAGCAGCGCCATACCTCACACGTCGCCCAGGCCTTCCAGTTCGACATCGCCTGCGCCCAGCGCAACGAAGCGATCGAGCAGCCATGTCGCGGCGGGACCGGGCGGCGTATCGCGCCGCCAGATACCGGAGAAACGGTACATACCGCCTACATGGTCGGGCATGGCAAGACGCACCAGCGCGCCCGTCACCAGATCGTCCTCGATCATCGCCAGCGGCATGTTGCCCCAGCCGATACCCTGCAGCAGCAACGCGTGCTTGGCGCCAAGATCGGCCAGACGCCAGGTGCGCGGGCTGAACACGGAATAATCCTGTCCGGCGGTGAAGCGCGAGCGATCCGTCAGCACCAGCTGGATATGCTCGCGCCCGGCGCCCGGCTCGATCGGCATCATGCGTGCCAGCGGATGATCGGGCGCGGCCACCGGCACCATCGCGACCGATCCTGCCGAGCGGCTGTCGATCCCGTCCACCCCTGCCGAAAGCGGGCCGGACACACCAACGATCGCCTCGCGATCCAGCACCAGCGCGGTAATCGCGCCCAGCGCCTCGGCGTGAAGCCGCAGTTGCACCGTCGGGAATTTCGCCGCGAAATCGCGCAGCACCTGCCCCACCCGCTCGGCAGGCAGCATCACGTCCAGCGCCAGATTGACCTCGGCCTCCAGCCCATCCAGCATGCCCTTCACTTTGGCACGCAGGCCGTCGATCCCCTGCGCGATCGTCTTGGCCTCGGCCAGAACGGCACGCCCCTGTTCGGTCAACTGCGGTCGCCGCGTGCCTTCGCGCGCAAACAGGATGACGCCCAACTGCATCTCCAGATTGGAGATACCGTAGCTGATGACCGAGACCGCGCGGTTGAGCTTGCGGCCTGCACCTGCGAAACTGCCGGTCTCCACGACGGTCAGGAAGATCGTCAACTGGTCGAGCGTCGGCGTGCCGGGGTTATTCACTTTTCCATTTCCTCGAATAGACTGATGGATTTTATCCATCTGAACGAAAAAGATCGCAACCCCTACAAAGGGCTCAACGAAGCGGATCGCTCTGAAGCGCCGCTTTCTGAGGAGATATCACGATGATCGAACTTCGCCCTTTCGAGAGCCTCGGCGGCGCAAACCACGGCTGGCTCGATGCCAAACACCATTTCTCATTCGCCGATTATCACGATCCGGCCCGCGTACACTGGGGCAACCTCAGGGTCTGGAACGATGACACCATCGCCCCCAAGACCGGCTTTCCGCCGCACCCGCACCGCGACATGGAAATCATCACCTATGTTCGCGAAGGCGCGATCACGCACGAGGACAATCTGGGCAACAAGGGCCGCACCGAAGCGGGTGACGTGCAGGTGATGAGCGCGGGCACCGGTATCCGCCACTCCGAGTACAATCTCGAAGACGTGACCACGAAGATCTTCCAGATCTGGATCATCCCCACCCGCAACGGCGAGGCTCCGAGCTGGGGCGCCCGCCCCTTCCCCAAAGGCGAGCGCGCAGGCCGCTTCGAGACACTGGCCTCGGGGTACGAAGGCGATGGCGATGCCCTGCCGATCCGCACCGATGCCCGCATCGTCGCGGCGACGCTGAAAGCGGGCGAGACGGCGGAATATGCCATCGGCGCCGAACGCAAGGGCTACCTCGTCCCCGCCACCGGTGCGGTGCAGATCGACGAGGTACGCGTCAACGCCCGCGACGGCGCCGCGATCCGCGACCTCGATACGATCCGCGTCACCGCCATCGAGGACAGCGAGATCGTTCTCGTCGATGCGGCATAACGTCGAGACGAGATAGCAATACCGGCGACAGGCCCCGTCTCAGGTGAGGAGCCTGTCGCCGGCATCTATCCAGGATCGTTTCGATGGCGTCCCCGATTACGCCCCTCGATTACACCGCCCCGATTATACGGCGAAGGGATCGCTGGTGCTTGGTACGCCGGGGCGGTCGAGACGCCCCGCGATCCGGCGATGCCATCCCTTGCCGTCGTCCAGCGTAAAGTCGTACCACCCCTGCACACTGCGCAGCGACAGGCGATGCGCCCCCGTCTCGAAACGGACAGGCGCTTCACGCGGCCTGTCGGCGCGTGATGCACGCTCCAGCGTTATACCCGGCTTGCCCGCAACGATTTCGAGATGAACCGTCTCGGGCGACAGCTGCCAGCGCACCGTCGCAGGCGCACTCGCTCCGGTCCCGGCAAAGCGCCGGTGGAAACCGTTGGGCCCGAAGACTTCCAGATCGTATCCGCCTGCCTGCACGAAGGGCCATTCGCCCTCCAGCGCCTTGCCTGCCTCTACCGTATAGCGACGCGGTGGCGAAGCCAGATCGTGACGGTCGTAGACGTGGAATACCGCGCCGCGCGTTCCCTTCGCGATGAACCTCAGCCCGATACTGTTATCCAATAGCCTGTCGGTCACGTCGAGATCGTAGGCCAGCGGACGTGAAGGACGCAGCCCCGGCTCCTGCCACAGCGCCTCGCGCGTCGCAGGCGCCAGCGGCTTGACCTGATGCGGAACGGCGGCGGCGCGCATCGCTTCGGGACGCGGATCGGGCAGCGGGCCGAAGGGGGAGCGGTCTGCCCCGGTAAAGTCGAACGTGCTGGTCAGATCACCGCAGACCGCGCGGCGCCATGGCGAGATTTCCTTGTCATGCAGGCCGAAGCGCGCCTCCAGAAAGCGCGTGACCGAGGTATGGTCGAACACCTCGGAATTGACCCAGCCGCCCCGGCTCCACGGCGAGACCACATACATCGGCACGCGCGGGCCGAGGCCATAAGGGCGCCCGCGCAAGTCGGCAGGATCGCCCGCCGGATCGCCGGTGCTGGGATGGACGTGATACTCGCCCACCAGATCGACGGTGGAGCCGCCGAGCGCCTCGCCATCCGCCCCGTGCGAGGGCGGTGCGGGCGGGGGCATGTGATCGAAGAAGCCGTCGTTCTCGTCGAACATCACGAACAGCGCGGTGCGCGCCCAGACCTTCGGATCGGCGGTCAGCGCGTCGAGCACATCGGCGGTATAGGCCGCGCCCTGTGCGGGGCTCGACGGCGCCGGATGCTCGCTGCCCGATGCCGTACCGATGATGTAACTGACCTGCGGCAAGGTGCCAGCCAGCACGTCGCGGCGCAGCGCGTCGAGCGCCTGCGTGCTCATCGCGCGGGCTTTCAGTTCGGGATCGCCCCCACCCTCGCCGTCCCCCTTGTGGCTCGCGCGGAACGAGGCGAAGCCGACCAGCGGATTGTCGGTGAAGTTGTCCGCCATGTCCTGATAGATGCGCCAGTCGATCCCGGCGGCCTGCAGGCGCTCGACCACGGTGGTCCAGCTGTAGGAATCCGCTGCGCCGCCATCCTCGGGGAAGCTGTCGTGCGAATTGTCGATGGACGGCCCGCCGGTCTTGCCGTCCGGCCCGTTGGAGCCGCTCCACAGGAACAGGCGGTTGGAATTGGTGCCGGTCTGGATCGAGCAGTGATAGGCGTCGCAGATCGTGAACGTCTCGGCGAGCGCATACTGAAAGGGAATGTCCTCGCGCCGGTAATGCCCCATCGCGCGCTGCGATTTTGCCTCGGGCCAGCGCGACAGGCGCCCTTCGTCCCACGCGGCCTGCGCATCGGGCCAGGTGTGCGGCGTGCCGGCCATGCGGATCAGGTCGAAGTCGGCCTTGGTCGAAAGGTGGAACGGTCCGATGGCACGCGGCCCGCCTTCGGCCTTGCCGTCGTACTGCTCCCAGACGGTGCGCGGTGCGTCGCCGCCCGGCAGCGGCGCGAGCGGGATCGGATGACGGTCTGCAAAGCCGCGCACGCCGCGCAGGGCGCCGAAGTAATGGTCGAAGCTGCGGTTCTCCTGCATCAGGATCACCACGTGCTGGATGTCCTCGATCGTGCCCTTGCGCACATCCGGCGCGATTGCGGCGGCCCGCGCAATTGCGGGCGGCAGCCCTGCCAGCGAGGCGGCGCCAAGGCCGGCAAGCAGCGAACGGCGCGAAAGATCGGTCATCGGGTTCATCCTGGTATAAACGGACGAAGGGGCGCTGGCCGCCATAAGGCCGCAGCGCCCCCCTTGTCAGGTCAGGTGGCTCAGAAGTCGAGCGTCAGCGAGGCGGTGACAGTGCGCGGCGCGCCGAGGAACGCCGAGCCGCCATCGGCGCCTGCGAGGTAGCGCTTGTCGGTGAGGTTGGTGGCCTGAAGCGTGAACGAGGCGCCCTTCAGCGTATCGGAAATGCCGCCAAGATCGACGCCGACATAGCCGTTCAGCACGGTGTAGCCCGGCGCCACCTGCGAGCCTTCGGTATCGATAAAGCGATCGCCGACGAACTTGGCGGCGACACCGCCCTTGAAGATCGAGCGCTTGTAGTCGGCCGAGAGCACCCACATGTGGCGCGGCGAGTTCGTGACCTGCACGCCCGGCGTGATGCCCACGTCCGCGTCCTGCTGGGCATCGCCGGTGCCGATGTAGACGGCATGGTTGTAACTGTAGTTCGCCGAAAGCGTCAGGCCCATGTCGAAGCGATAGGCGATGGCGGCTTCCACGCCCCGGCTGCGCACGCCGCCGACGTTCAGGTAGACGCTGTCTTCCTGCTCCAGATAGTCGATACCGGTGACAAGGTTCGACGAGATCGAGACGATGTGGTTGTCGAACTTGATGTCGTAGCCGGTCAGCGAGGCCTGCAGATGCGACGAGGAATAGCGCGCGCCCACTTCCCAGCTGTTCGCGGTTTCCGGCTTGATGCTGTTGACGGTCGCCTGATCGCTGTCGAGCACGCCGTTGTCGATCGCGGCGAAGTTCTGCGCATAGCCTGCGAAGAGTTCGAGGCCCTCGACCGGGCTTTCCCAGGTCAGGCCCGCCGAGATCAGCGGCTTGGAGTGCGAATTGATCGAGGTGCGGGTGCGGTCGTCGAGCAGTTCCTGACGCGTCTGGTCGAGGAAGTACTGCTTCACGCCGAACGAGGCCGTCAGCTTTCCGAAAGTCAGCGCGTCCTGTGCGTAATAGACGAATTCGTCGGTCACGTAGTCGGTGCTGAACTGGATCCAGTACGGCGTATCGTCATAGGCCATGCCGACGGCGGCATTGTCGACCTTGTGCCAGTCACGCAGGGTGTTGAGCTTGGCATGTTCCACCCAGGCACCGGCACGGACACTGTTCTGGACGACGCCGAAGTCATGCGTCCAGTCGGCATCGGCGGTCGCGCCGTAGCGGTCGTTCCTGTAGTGGGTATGGCGGTACGACATGACCGCCGTCGCGTTCGACGAATAGCAGCTGGGCGAATATTCCGCCGGGACATTGGCGGTGCCGGTGCAGCCCGCCGTCATCGTCGCGGCCGTACCATCGGGATTGACGAAGTAGATCTCGCCCAGCGCATCGCCGCCGACAACCGTGGAGCCGGTGCCGTTGTTGCCCACGTCCACCAGATAGGGCGGCAGCCAGTCACCCCGGCCACGCATACGGTGGTAATAGCCGGTCGCCGAGAGCTTCAGCTCGCCCAGTTCTGTCTTGGCGCGCAGGTAGCCGAGCAGATTCTTGCGCAGCGCGCGCGAACCGGCGCGGTACGACTGGTCGATGTAAGGAATGCCGGTCCAGTTGTCGGTATAGGCATCGTGGTTCGGGTCCGCCTCGAAGCTGGCGACCGAAACCGAGCCGAACTCGGACTCGTTCGCATCGTCGTAGGACAGGAAGCCGGTGAGATCGATGTTCGAGACGCGGCTGACGATCTTGGCGTCGATATGGTCGCGCGTGGTCTTGCCCGCGCCGCCGATCCAGTCATGCACCTTGGAATGCGAGGCGCTGACATAGGCGCGGGTATCAGGTGCGATCTCGCCGGTATCGACGCGGACATAGTACTTCTGCGCGCCGAAATCGCCGGCCGCGCCCGACAAGCGCAGGCGGAAGTCGTTCTCGGGATCGGAGGTCAGGTAGTTCAGCGTACCGCCCAGCGCCTCGTTCGAGCGCGAGGAGATGTCCGCCGTGCCTTGCGAGACTTCCACGGTCTTGAGGTCCATCACGTCGATATAGCGGTTGGCCTTGGAACCGCCGCCATAGCCCGAGCCGCCGTTGGGCACGCCGTCGATAGTGGTGCCGACCTGCGAGAAACCACGGATGCTGATCGAGGTCGCCCAGTCGGACGAGCCGAAGGCGTCGCCTTCCTGCACCGATACGCCGGGCAGTTCGTTGATCACGTCGTTGACGCTGGACAGCGCGGACTGGCGCTCGATCATCGCCTTGGTAACGCGGGTGTTGGCGAACGACACCGCCTGACCGACCACGACGATGCTGCCGTCGTCCGGCGTGCCCGGATCGCCGTCGTCCGAAGTCGCGACGGGCGCGGCTGCGGCAGCGACATTGGCGGTTGCGCTGGAGGCGGCGGTCGCATCGGCCGTAATCACCGGCGCACTCTGGGCATGGGCATGTGTGGTCCCTGCCGCGATCGCAAGGATCGCAGCGCCGGTCATCCAGGTCTTCATGGTCTGTCTCCTGTTGCCCGGCCCTGCTGCCGGACTCGTGCCGACTGTTTCGGCGTTGGCTGCGAGCTACCTCGATTCGATGACAGCGATGTTACATTTTGTGGCTATGTCGAGGAATCATGACCGATAATGTGGTATTGTGCGGAATACTGCTTGACCGAACGCCAGTTTATCGGAAGAAGCACAGCCATTCCCACAACCAGGTTTGATCGAGGGCAGGCATGATCGAGAATTGTCGTGATTCAGGCTGACCGGTTTGCCGCCATTCTTTCCGCCCTGGAGACGCAAGGCGCCTGCGGGATCGGTGATCTCGCCCAGGCCTTCGGTGTTTCCGAAGAGACCATTCGCCGCGATGTGCGGCAACTGGAAAGCACCGGCCGCGTCCTGAAAGTGCATGGCGGCGTGACGCTGCCCGAACGCCAGCTGGAAGCGCCCTATCGCACGCGCCTGCGCGAACGCGCGGATGCAAAGCGCGCCATTGCGCGGGTGGCAGGCGATTTCGTGGAGAACGGCATGACCGTCCTCGTCGATTCCGGAACCACCTCCTTCTGGGTTGCCCGCGAGTTCCTGCACCGCAAGGCGCTGACGCTCGTCACCAACAATCTGGAGGTGGCGCACGAAGGGCTGGGGCTGGGCGACCATCGCATCTTCTTCGCCGGTGGGAGACTGGACGTCGATTACCGTGCCGGTTTCGATGCCGATGCCATCGCCTATACCCGGCGCTTCGTTCCCGATGTCGCGATCCTGTCGATGGGAGCGGTGGATGCGGCGCGCGGCTTCCTCGATTTCGATCCGGGTGAGGCCGCCTACAAGCGGGCGGTTCTCGATATCGCGCGGCGGGTCGTGGTCGTGGCGGATGCGGGTAAATTCGGCCTCAAGGGCACGATGCATGTCGCCACGTTCGCCGATGTGCACGATCTCGTGACCGACCAGCCCCCTTCGCCAGAGGTTATCGAGGCCGCACGGGCCGCAGGAATGCGGGTTCACGTCGCCGCCTGATACGGATCATTTCCGGATATGGGCTGCGCTGCCACAGACAGGCTCGCGCTATCATGGCAGCGTCATCGAAAGGCGTTAAGCACCGCCTGTCGTGTCGCTTATCCTGTCTTGCCTGCGCCGCTTGCCGCTGCCTTCGAGGGGGGAATCTCCCTCAAGAGGGGAATGGCGACTGCTCGGCGCAGGCCTTGCGGCGTTCTGCGTCTATTTCGCGATGTACGCCTTTCGCAAGCCGATCGCGGCGGCAACGTTCGCACATGTTCCCGGCTTTGGCGCACTCGATTACAAGACCGCGCTGATCCTTGCCCAGACCGTGGGCTATGCCTGCTCCAAGGCGATCGGCATCCGCGTGGTTTCGGGGCATGGGCGCGATCATCGCCAGCCTGCGATCCTGTCGCTGATCGGCCTATCCTGGCTTGCGCTGCTGGCGCTGGCGCTGCTTCCTTCGCGCTGGGGGCCGCTGTGCCTGTTTCTCAACGGCCTGCCGCTGGGCATGATCTGGGGGCTGGTCGTCAGCTATCTGGAGGGCCGCCGCGCGTCCGAACTGCTGGCAGCGATCCTGACGGCAAGTTTCATCCTCTCGTCGGGCACCACCAAGTCGGTTGGTCGCCTGCTGCTGCTGCTCGGGCTTCCCACGCCCTGGATGCCCGCGATAACCGGCCTGCTGTTCGCGCCACTACTGCTGGTAGGCATGACCGTCCTTGCCCGCACACCGCCGCCCGACGCTGCCGACATCGCGGAACGCGGCGCGCGTACACCGATGAACGCCGGCCAGCGCCATGCCTGGCTGCGCCAGTTCGCGCTCCCGCTCGGCATATTGGTGGCAGGCTATATGCTGTTGACCGGCCTGCGCGATTTTCGCGACAATTTCTCCGCCGAATTATGGGCGCAGTTCGGGTACGGGCACTCCCCCGGCATTCTCGCGGTAAGCGAAGTGCCGGTCACGATCGTCGTGCTGATCGCCCTCGCCGCGATCATGCTGGTGCGCGACAACCTGAAGGCGCTGCTGACGATCCACGCCGCGATCTTTACAGGCGCCGCGCTGCTCGGGCTCTCGACCATCGCCTTCCGGCTTGGGCTCATCACCCCGCTCGACTGGATGGTGCTGTCGGGAAGCGGGCTCTATCTTGCCTACGTGCCCTTCAGCGTGGTGCTGTTCGACCGCATGATCGCCGTCACCCGCAGCACCGCAGAAGGTGACGGCGCCGCGACCGGAAATGCCGGGTTCCTGATCTACATTGCCGACGCCTTCGGGTACGGCGGCAGCATCGTGCTGTTGCTGCTGTCGCGCTTCTGGCCGGGGCTGCACCACACGTTCCTCAGCTTCTACGTAGACAGCGCCATGTTTGCGAGCGTGGTGCTGATGGCCGCGAGTGCCGCCTCCGCGCTGTGGTTCACGAACCGTCAGCAAAACCTTGCTGGCCGGAATGCCGATGCTTCCTCCCCGTCATCGGCCCCGTCTTCCGCTCAACCGGCGCGCGCCAGCGTCTGAAGGTCGCTGATGAGGTAGCGCAGCAGGTTCTTGCTGGCCGTAGGCAATTCGCGACCCGTCCGGCTGATGACATGGGCGTGTCCGTTCAGTGCCTGCCCTTCCACCGGCACCGCAACCAGCCGCCCCTCGGCGATCTCCTGCGCGGCCGTGAACGCGGGTAGCAGCGTAACCCCCTCGCAGTGCTCGGCATAGTTCTTGAGCGCGGCGATGGACGAGGTGGTCATCATCGTCGTGAGGCGCACGCCTTCCTGCTGCTCCATGTTGCCCACGATCTGGCGGATGCCGAAGCTCTGGTTGAGCTGGCCGAGACTGTGCGGGGCAAGGTCGCGGATCGTCGCCACGCCTTCGTGCCGCGCCAGCGAATGATCGGGCGACACGATGGCGCAGACCGCCTGCCGCACCGCGACATGGCTGCGCAGCCGGGCATCGCGCGGCGGACTGTAGACGAGGCCGATGTGTACGGTATCCTCGAACAGCATGCGTACCACGCCGTTGGTGCCCGCCGTCTCGATCGAGACGCTGATCTGCGGATAGTCGCGATGAAAGCGGCGCAGGCTGCTGGAGGTGACGAGGCCGATGAACCCCTCTCCCAGCGCCAGCGTGACATGGCCGCGCTTGAGGCTGCGCAAGTCGGCGATCTGGCTGACGGTATCCTCCTGATCGGCCAGCCGCCGGTGATGGTAGTTCAGCAGCAGCTCGCCCGCCTCGGTCGCGCGCACGCCCTTGTTATGGCGTTCGAGCAGTTGCACGCCCAGCTGCCGCTCCATCATCGCGATCTGACGGCTCACCGCCGAGGCGTTGATGTCGAGCTTGTCGGCAGCGCCGCGCACGCTCCCGGCGAGCACCGATTCATGAAGATAGGCGATCCAGCGGTCATCGAGGTTCATGAACCGCATCATGCCACGCGTTGACCGGAACGCAACGCCAAGTGCGGGAGGGCTTCCTTTCGGGGTAGAGGCGCCTGCCTATTCTGGTCTCCATCGCAGGAGACGAGAGAACACAATGAAAGTCGGAATTATCGGTCTTGGCGCCATGGGGCGCGGGATGGCGGGGAGCCTGCTGGCGGCAGGTTTCGAGGTGGCGGGGCACGATCCTGCCGTCAGCGAGATCTTCCCCGAACATGGCGATGCTTTCACCCTTGTCCCAAGCGCTTGCGGCCTGTGGGCGGGCTGCGAGGCAATCATCCTGAGCCTGCCGACCGCCGCCGTGGTCGAGGCGGTGATCGGCGACATGCTGGGTGCCGCGAAGTCCGGCGTCACCATCGTCGACACCACCACCTCGCACCCCGATACCAGCGTGAAAGTTGCCGCCCTGCTGGCCGCACGTGGTGTTGCCTATATCGATGCACCGGTCAGCGGCGGGCCTTCGGCAGCGGCCACCGGATCGCTCGGCATGGTGCTGGGCGGCGGCGAGGACGACATTGCCGCCGTTGCACCGGTGCTCGATGCGATCACCCGCATCCGCACGCACGTTGGCGGTGTAGGCGCGGGCCATGCGCTCAAGATCATCAACAACGCACTGTGTGCCGCGAACCTCGTGCTCGGTGCAGAGGCGGTGAAGCTCGGGCAGGCCTATGGCCTCGATCCGCAGAACGTCATCACCGGCGTCAATTCGGGCTCGGGTCGCAGCGGCGTGACCGAAGTGAACTTCCCGCGCTGGATCCTGTCGGGCGATTTCGATTCCGGCTTCACCATGAAGCTGATGCGCAAGGACGTGCGTCTGGCGCGCGACCTGATCGCCGAGGCGGGTCTTTCGCTCGGCATGATGGGCGCGACCGTTGCCGCGTGGGATGCCAGCGAGCCTGCCCTTGCCGACGGCGAGGATTTCAACCGCATTGTTGCCACGGTTCTGGAAGACTGATCGAGATGAGCGTGATCGATAGCATTGTCGCGGGCAAGAGCCGCACCCAGGCGCTGGAAGAGGCGCTGAAAGCCTTCTGGCCCAACGGCGGCGCAGGCGGTTCGCATATCGCCGGCGTAACGCTGGCGGGCGAAGGCGAGGCCATCGTCATCGAGGATCCGGTGACGGACCAGCCGCTCGTCACTCTGAACGATGCGGGCGAGGCCGTGGCGCGCGAGGCGGCGCAGGCCGCGCAGCGCGGGCTGGCGGTGTGGTCGGCGGTCCCGGCTGCACAGCGCGGCCGGATCATGCAGGCGGTGGGTGCCGCCGTACGCGCCCGCGCCGAGGAACTGGCGGTGATCGAGATGCTCGTCGCGGGCAAGCCGATCCGCGATTGCCGGGGCGAGGCGATGAAGGTCGCCGAGATGTTCGAGTATTACGGCGGCTGGGCCGACAAGCTGCACGGCGAAGTCATCCCGGTGCCGACGACGCACCTCAACTACACCTTGCGCGAACCGTTCGGCGTGATCCTGCAAATCACCCCGTGGAACGCGCCGATGTTCACTGGCGGCTGGCAGATCGCACCGGCCATCGCGATGGGCAATGCGGTGGTGCTCAAGCCTTCGGAACGCACGCCGTTCACCTCGCTGGCGCTGGCGAAAATTGCCGAGGACGCGGGCGTTCCCGCAGGCGTCATCAACGTTCTGGTCGGCTTCGGCCACACCACAGGACAGGCCGCGCTGGCCGCGCCGGAAGTCGCCAAGGTGGTGTTCGTCGGCTCGCCCGCCGTGGGCCGCCATATCGCGGCCGCGGCAGGCCGGCTGCTCAAGCCCTCGGTACTCGAACTGGGCGGCAAGTCCGCCAACATCGTCTTCCCCGATGCCGATCTTCGCGCTGCCGCATTGGGTGCGCAGGCGGCGATCTTCGCAGGCGCGGGGCAAAGCTGCGTTGCCGGATCGCGTCTGCTCGTGCATCGCTCGGTGCATGACGAACTGGTCGACCTTGTGGCGCGCGGCGCTTCGCAGATCCGCGTCGGCGATCCCGCCGATCCCCTCACCGAAGTCGGCCCGATCAACAACCGCCGCCAGTTCGAGCACGTCACCGGCATGGTGAGCGGTGCTCTGGCCGAAGGCGCGGCGCTGGGCGGCGCGCTCGCCGCGATCCCGGATCAGGGCTTCTTTGTCGCCCCCACCGTGATCGCGGGCGCCAGCAATGCGATGACCGTGGCGCAGGAAGAGGTCTTCGGCCCGGTCGTCGCCGCGATCCCCTTCGATACCGAGGAAGAGGCCATCGCGCTTGCCAACGACAGCCGCTTCGGCCTTGCCGGGGCCGTATGGACCGGCGACGTGGGCCGCGCGCACCGCGTTTCGCAGGCCGTGCGCGCGGGCACGTTCTGGATCAATTCGTACAAGACGATCAACGTCGCCTCGCCCTTCGGCGGCTATGGCGAAAGCGGTTATGGCCGGTCGAGTGGGATCGATGTGCTGCGCGAATATACGCAGGTGAAAAGCGTCTGGGTGGAAACCGCCGCAACGCCGACCACTGCCTTCGGCTACGCGCCGGGCCTCGGAACCTGAGCGTGGCGGGGGGGCAGGAGACTGCGTCGGAGACGACAGCGCCTAAGGCGAAATCTGGTGGCAGGCTTCGCCTCGTGGCGGGCATGGCGCTGATCGTGCTGGTGGCCGAACTGGTCGGGCCGGTGGCGATCCCGCTGCCGGTGGGCGCGGTCACGTTGCTGCCGCTGCTCTGGGCGCTGCTGCTGGGCGCGGGCTGGGGGCTCGCGTCCGGCACGCTCCGGCTGCCCGCCGCGCTCACCCTGCCGCCTGCGATTCAGGCGCGCGCGGGCCACCTGCTCCAGTTCGCGCTGATGCTGTTCGTGGTCAAGCTGGGGCTGATGGTGGGCACTTCTGTCCCGCGCGTGCTGGAGAGCGGCACGGGGCTGGTCTTCCAGGAGTTCGGCCATTTCCTTGGCACCATGGTCTTCGGCCTGCCGGTGGCGCTCTTGCTGGGGATTAAGCGCGAGGCGATCGGCGCGACGTTCTCGGTCGGGCGCGAACCCAGCCTCGCGATCATTGCCGAGCGCTTCGGGATGCAGTCGCCCGAGGGGCGCGGCGTGCTGGCCGAGTACCTGACCGGCACCGTGTTCGGCGCGGTGTTCATCGCCGTGCTCGCCTCGGCGCTGACCGCGCTGCACGTGTTCGATCCGGTGGCGATGGCGATGGGATCGGGCGTCGGTTCGGGCAGCATGATGGCCGCCGCCGCTGGCGCCATCGCCGCGCAACAGCCGCCCGAAATGGCCAGGGACATCGCCGCCTTCGCCGCCGCCAGCAACATCATCACCACCACGATCGGCACGTGGTTCACCCTGTTCATCTCGCTGCCTGCGACGCTGTTCGCCTATCGCGTGCTCGAACCGATCCTCGGTCGCCGCACCAAGGCGAGCGCGGATACCTCCCCCGACGATCTCGACGCGCCCGATTTCGAGCAGGGCAGCGATCTTGGCCCGCTGGCCATCGGCCTGTGCTGGCTGGCCTGCGCGGTCATGGCGGTGATCGCCAACGCGCTGAACTACAAGGGCGCGATCGACGGCGCGACGTTCGCCGCTGCGGCGATCACGGTGGTCATCGCGCTGGCCTCGACGCTGATCGCGCGGGCGCTGCCGGTGAAGATCCCGGTCGTCCTGTGGTGCTCGCTGTTCGGCATGGCCGCGACGTACCCGGCGTTCCCGTGGGCACCGGTGCTGGAAGCGGTGACGGGCAAGCTAAACTTCATGGCGCTCTCCACGCCGATCCTGGCTTTCGCGGGACTGTCGCTGGCCAAGGACATCCCGGCGTTCCGGCGGCTGGGCTGGCGCATCGTCGTCGTCTCGCTCTGCGCCAATGCTGGCACTTTCATCGGCGCGACGCTGATCGCGCAGTTCTTCGAACATCACCCGATCTGAGATTGCACATGACCCTGATTTCCGAGATCGAGAGCACCGTGGGCGCGCAGATGCTGGACTGGCGGCACCGCCTCCACGCCGCGCCCGAACTGGCCTATCACGAGCACGAGACCGCCGCGCTGGTGGCAGACGCGCTTACCGAGATGGGTCTTGAAGTCCACACCGGCATCGCCGGGACCGGCGTGGTCGCCACGTTGCGCCGGGGAGACGGTCCGGCGCTGGGCCTGCGTGCCGACATGGACGCACTGCCGGTCCACGAATGCGGCGGTGCAGAGCGCGGCCATGCCTCGCAGCGCCCCGGCGTGATGCATGCCTGCGGGCACGACGGCCATGTCGCCATGCTGCTCGGCGCCGCGCGGGTGCTGGCGGGGGATGCGAACCTCAAGGGCACCATCCACTTCATCTTCCAGCCCGCCGAGGAATGCGGCGGCGGCGGCGCGGCGATGATCGCGGACGGCCTGTTCGAGCGTTTCCCCTGCGACGAGATCTATGCCCTGCACAACTGGCCGGGGCTGCCCGCTGGCCATAT
Organism: Novosphingobium sp. BAM6; assembly: GCF_057784955.1. Classification (NCBI taxonomy): domain Bacteria; kingdom Pseudomonadati; phylum Pseudomonadota; class Alphaproteobacteria; order Sphingomonadales; family Sphingomonadaceae; genus Novosphingobium; species Novosphingobium sp. BAM6. The sequence continues at coordinate 174,810 of NZ_JBYNTR010000003.1, forward strand.
CGCGGTGCAGCCGGGACCGATGATGGCCTCGCTCGATACCTTCGGCATCACCATCACCGGCAAGGGCGCGCACGCGGCGATGCCGCATCTTGCGCGCGATCCGGTAGTGGCGGGCGCGCAGGCGATCCTCGCGCTCCAGACCATCGTCAGCCGCAATGTCGATCCGCTCGACGCGCTGGTGGTGACGGTGACGCAGGCGCACGCGGGCGATGCCGACAACGTGATCCCGCCCGAGATGATCCTGCGCGGCACGATCCGCTGCTTCACCGCCGAGGTGCGCACCTTCGCCCATGAACGCGTGTGCGAAATCTGTGCGGGGATCGGCGCGGCGACCGGCTGCGAGATGACTTTCGCGCTCGATGCCGGATACCCCGCGACGGTCAACGCCGCCCCGCAGGCGGGTCGCGCGGCACAGGCCGCCGAGGCGCTGGTGGGCGAAGACAAGGTGCGCCGCGAGATCCGCCCGTCGATGGCCTCGGAAGATTTCTCCTTCATGCTGCAGGCGGTGCCGGGGGCCTATGCCTGGCTCGGCATCGGCGAAGGCGCCGCACCGCTGCACAATCCCGCCTACGATTTCGCCGACGAGGTGCTGTCCGTCGGTGCCGCCTACTGGGTCACGCTGGCGCGGCGGATGCTGGGCGCCTGAACCACCGAAAATACCGACAACCGGCCAGTACCCTGAGGAGACGAACGATGAGCAAGCACCGCACGCTCTATCTCGGCGCGCTGATGGCGGGCACTGTCGTCAGTTCGGCGGCGCTGGCGTCGGTCTGGGCGATCAGCGGCGCGTCGGCATCGGCCACCGCGCCAGAACCGGTCGGCACGATGCCGGTCTTCGCGAGCCTGCCCGCCAGCCTGACGAGCACCAAAAGCGCCTTCGCCGCGCCGTGCCGCGCCCTTGCCAGGGCCGCGATACCGGGCGGCACCGTGCTGTCCGCGCAGCCGGTGAGCACGGCCAAGGGCGCCGCGTTCATCCCGAACGTTTCCTACCGCCCGCTGCCGCAGACCGCCGCGATGACACTGCCCGACTTCTGCCGGGTGACGGTGCGCATGACGCCGGTGACGGGCAGCAGCATCGAGGCCGAGGTGTGGCTGCCCGCGAGTGCGAAATGGAACCAGCGTTACCTTGGCACGGGCAACGGCGGCCCCGGCGGTGCGATCGCCTACTACGGCATGGTTTCGGGCCTGTTGCGCGGCTTTGCCGTGGCCAATACCGACCTCGGCACCGCGCCGGTCTCCACGCAGGCGACGATCTATCCGGCGACCGCACGGCCCGAAAGCGGCGTCGATCTGGGCCACCGCGCCGATCACCAGATGACCGTGGCGGCCAAGACGCTGATCCACGCGTTCTACGGCCACGATGCGATCACCTCGGTATTCTCCGGCTGCTCGACCGGCGGGCAGGAAGCGCTCGCGCTCGCGCAGCGCTATCCGACCGATTACGACGGTATCCTTGCAGGCGCTCCAGCCAACAACCGCACGCACCTTCATGCCTACTTCCTGTGGAACTTCATGGCCCAGCAGGCGGCGGGCGGTCGGCTGAGCGCGGCCAAGCTGGAAATGGTCCACAGCCATGTGCTGGCCGCCTGTGCGGGCCACGATGGCGGGCGCGCGTCCGACGATTTCCTGACCGACCCGCGCCAGTGCCACTTCGATATCGAGACGCTGCCCAAGTGCAGCGGCAACGATGACGGCCCCGGTTGCCTGACCCCGCCCGAGTTCACCGCGCTGCGCAAGCTCTATGCCGGGCCGACCAATCCGCGCACCGGGGAGCGGATCTTCGCAGGCGTGCCCTTCGGCGTCGACTGGTCCGGCGTGCTCGCCCACGGCAGCACCGCGTGGCAGAACATCGATTCCTACACCTGGAACTGGACGTTCAAGCCGGGTTACGATTATCGCCGCTTCGACTTCGACCGCGATCTCGATCAGGTGGACGCCAACAGCGCCTCGTACCTCAATTCCAACAGCGCGGACCTGACCGCGTTCCGCAACCATGGCGGCAAGCTGATCCTCTATACCGGCACGGCGGACCCGCACATTCCGTACCCCGACACCATGCATTTCTATGAGCGCGTGGTCGCCGCGAACGGTGGCGATCTGGCGGCGACGCAGCAGTTCGCGCGCTATTTCCTCGCGCCCGGCATGGGGCACTGTGAGGGCGGCGCGGGCTTTGGCGATTTCGGGCAGGGCGCGAGCGTGCCGGGCCGGATCGACAACGATGTGCTGCTGCAACTGGTGCGCTGGGTGGAAAAGAACCGCGCGCCTGCGCCGGTCGCCCGCCAGTTCGATGCCAGCGGCAGCAAGCCGCTCGCCGAGCGGCCCTTGTGCGCCTATCCTGCGTTCCCGGAATATACGAGCGGCAATCCGTCGCTGGCGACGAGCTATCGCTGCGTGCCCCATCCGCGCGGCGACGTGCCCACCCCGGCGCCGCGCTATCTCAACGCGCCGTAAACCGCTCCGGAATTTGCCGCGCTGTCAGGGCCGTCGAAGTTCGCTCCGGCGGCCCTTGTCGTTTGAAAAGCGCGGGGCGCACGCGCGGCGCTACCCTTTCCTACAGGAGCGCTCTTCCGATAAACGGAAAGCATGTGCCCGCCGCTGCCCCCCTTCCCTTCGCCCCGCCTCCGACAGACCGGTCGCTCGACCCTCGGAGCGAATTTCGAGGTGTCACCTTGCCTGTCACCTTGGACATGGCGCGGACACCGTAAAATAACGCTGTCAACATTGCTAAGTATCGATTTTCGAAGGGATATATTCGACTGAACGCCCCAAGGTGACACTTTCCCTCTGGACCGTGTCAACCGTGTCAACTTCGCACAAAAAAGCCCCCGGACCTTGTGGGTCCGGGGGATGCAGTCAGGGTAAGGGAAATGTGCGAGCCGAAGGGCTGTTATGCCCCCTGTTTTAGAACTTGTAGTCGAGGCTCAGCGTGACGGTGCGCGGCTGAACCGGCACGGCGCGCAGGCCGAAATCGGGGCGGAAGGGATACTGCATGCCGACATACGAGCGGTTCTCGAACAGGTTCTGCACCGTCAGGCGGGCAGTGAGCGAACCCAGCTCGGCGCCGACATAGGCATTCGCAAGGTTCATCGACTTGAACGGATAGGGATGGCCGGTGCCTTCGAAGAAGTTCACATACGGATCCTTGTGCGAGAAGCTGGCCCCGGCGAGCAGGCTGGTGCCCTCCTTGACTTCGCGCTTCCAGTCGGCCGCGACCGAGTACTGCCACTTCGAGGACAGCGGCAGCGTGTCGCCCTTGATACCGCCCGACAGCGGCAGGTCGTCGTCGAGGTAGGCGTCCTGATAGGTGGCCGTGGCCGAGAGGCGCAGGTCCGGCGTCGCCTGATAGCCGCCGCTGAACTCGACGCCGTTGCTGGTCGCCGAACCGCCGTTGGTCACGAAGATACAGGTCGAATCGCCCTGCACCTGGCTGACGTTGAGCTGCATGTTCTTCCACTTGATGTGGTAGGCGGTCAGCTCGAAGTTCACCTTGCGGTCGAGGATCAGGCCCTTGATGCCCGCCTCGTAGTTGTCGGTGCGATCCGGATCGCTGGCGGCGGGAATGTCGCACGACGAGTTCGGGCTGTTGAACGCACCGGGGCGATAGCCGGTGGCGAAGCGGCCATAGAACAGGAAGTCCGGGTTGAAGTGGTAGCGGCCGTTGACGCTCCAGATGCCCACGCCGACGTGGCCGGTGTCCGCCGGATTGGTCGGGGCGCCAAGCAGACCGGTGGAACTGGCCGCGCCGACCTGGCTGTAGTTGGTGTAGCGTCCGCCCGCCGACAGATCGAACTTGTCGGAGAACTTGTAGGTGGCGTTGGCGAAACCGGCGACTTCCTTGTACTTGTAGCGCGAATGGCCCTGCAGCAGCGTGAAATCGGGCACGGGAACGAGGTTGGCGTCGAGTGCCTGATCGACAGTATCCTCGCCAGCGCGTTCGTTGGTGTAGTAAAAGCCGACCGTATATTCGAGGCGCGCCTTGGCCGAGGAGGTCAGGCGGGTTTCGGAGGTGAACTTGCGCACCGTGGAGGCCAGACCGAAGCGGGTCTTGCCGTTCGGTGCCGGGTTGTAGGCTGCATAGGCCTCGGTCAGATCCTGGTTAAGCAGGGTGTCCATCGCCACCCAGCCCGCCGAGGTGGTCAGCGTGGCGAAGTCGAGGTCGTAATCGGCACCGGCGGTGTAATCGACGGTCTTCTGGTTGATGGCGGTGGGAATGTCGGAATAGGTCTTCTGCGGGCCATAGACCGGGTGCAGGCCATCGGCGGTGACGAGCACGGTCGCCACGTCGTCGGCATCGGACTTCTGGTAGAGCACGCCGCCGTGCAGCTTCAGGCGGTCGGTCGCCTGCCACAGCAATGCGAAACGCCCGCCGTAGCTCTTGGAGGAGTTGGCGTTCTTCACGCCGGTGCCGACATTGTCGATGTAGCCGGGCGTCTTGGAATAGAAGGCGCTGGCACGAACGGCGAGCACGCCGTCGACGATCGGCGCGTTGATCGCCGCGCGCGGCGACCACGAAAGTCCGCCTGCCCCATTGGTATAACCCACCGTGGCACCGGCGCGGCCTTCAAACTTGGTCAGGTCGGGCTTCTTGAGCGTGTACTTGATAAGGCCGCCCATCGAGTTCGCGCCGTAGAGCGTTCCTTGCGGACCGCGCAGGATTTCGACCGCATCCATGTCGTAAGGCTGAAGGTCAAGCGTGAACAGGTTGCCGCGACCGGCAGCGGTGGAGGAGCCGACCGGCAGATCGTCGATATAGGTGGCTACCAGCGGCCCTGCGAAATCGTCGAGGAACGAACCGGACAGGCCGCGTAGCTGGATCGAGTTCATGCCGGGGCCGCCATAGTTCGAGATCGACAGGCCGGGAACGGTGCTGACGAGATCGGTCAGTTGCTTGACCTGCATGGCCTCCAGCTTCGCGCCGCCGATCGAGGTGATCGAAGCCGGAACGTCGATCGAGCGCTCATCGCGCTTCTGGGCAGTGACGACGATATCGCCGGGCACATCATCCGCCACCGGGTTGCGTTTGGGCATGGGCTGCGGTCGCGAAGGACAGCGCCGTGGATGTGGCCAACAGGACTTGGAAAAGACGACGAGACGCAACTTTGGACATGGACGACCCCCCTGGTCATGCACGATTGGTGAATACCTCCGTGCTTCTGGGGAAACTATCTCTCGCGATGAAATCGGTGGAAATGGCGTCGCGAATATGTTGGCGTTGCCTGCCAGGCAACGCAGCCTGAAGCAGGAATCTCGTATAGGAAGCGCTTCAACACAGGATAGGGAGTGATCTAAGGTCTTGCGCGCACATGATATCGCCGAGCCTCGATCAGCGACACCGCCGACATGACAACGCCCGGATCCTTAGGTCCGGGCGTTGTCGGGCAATCGGCAAAGCCTGAGTCAGCAGCCTTATTGGCTGGACGCAGCCTCTGGCGCATCAAGGCCACCGCCGAGCGCTCGATAGAGTTCGACCGCGTTGGTTTGCTTCTCAAGCTGAGTCGAGACAAGCGCCTGCTGCGCGGTGTAAAGGGTGCGCTGGCTGTCGAGCGTGGTCAGGAACGTATCGACGCCCTTCTCGTAGCGGGCCTGCGCAATGGTAAGTGCGCTGTTGGCGGCGCTCGCCTGCTTCGTGTCCGCATCAAGCTGCTCGCCGATCGTCGCCCGGCGGGCAAGTGCATCGGCAACTTCGCGGAACGCCGTCTGCACGGCTTTCTCATAGGTCGCGACCATCTCGTCGCGTTCGGCCTTGGCATAACGCAGATTGCCAAGATTGCGCCCTGCATCGAAGATCGGCAGGCTCACACTCGGCTCCACTGACCAGTTCTGGCTGTTATGCCCAAACAGGTTGGACAGTCCCAGGCTCAGCGTCCCGAACGCCGCCGTCAGCGATATCTGCGGGAAGAATGCCGCGCGCGCAGCACCGATATTGGCATCGGCACTCTTGAGTTGGTGCTCCGCCGAAACCACGTCGGGGCGCTTGAGTAGCACGCTGGAGGCCAGGCCGGCAGGAAGTTGCGCGATGGTCGCATCGTCACCATTCTGGCCGTTGGGCAGCAGGGCATCATCGACCGTCGCACCGACCAGCAGGTTGAGCGCGTTGCGATCCTGCGCAACACTTGTCGTCAGGCTGGCAATATCGGCGCGCGCCTGCTGATAGCTCGTTTCGGCCTGATGCACGTCAAGGTCGGAGGCGACGCCCATCGCGGCGCGACCCTGAGTGATCTTCAGCGTCTGCTCATAAGCGGCGGCGGTGTTCTTCGCGATCTCCAGTTGCTGCCGGTCGGCACCGATCTGCAACCAGGCGTCGGCCACTTCGGAAACGAGTGTAATCTGTGCGGCCCGCCGCGTCTCGGCGCTGGCGAAATAGGTCTCCTGCGCAGCCTGCGTCAGGTTGCGTACCCGGCCGAAGAGATCGACCTCCCATGCCGAAACGCCGACCTGTGCCTGGTAGAGATTGTACCGTGTCGCGTCCCCACCCGTTGCGCCCAGCCCTGGAGGCGTGCGTTCGATTTCGGCGGTGCCCCCGGCAGCGATGGTCGGGAACAGGTCTGCGCCCTGCACCTTCGCCTGTGCACGCGCCTCAGCCACATGGGCGATGGCGATGCGCAAGTCGCGGTTGTTGGCCAGCGAGAGCTGGAGCACCTGACGCAGGCGCGCATCGGTGAAGAAGCGCTCCCACCCCAGCGGCAAGGTCTGATCCGATGCCGCTGAAGCAGTTTCAGCGGTGCTCTGCACGCCGGAAACGGATGCCGGCGTCGCCGGGACCGGCAGGTCAGGGCGCACGTATTTGGGTGCCATGTTGCACCCCGCCAGCAAAAGGCCCGGTGCCAGCAGGGCCAGCGTCTTGGTCGATGTACGCATCTCAGGCTTCCTGTTCGATCTTGGCAGTCGGCTTGTCCTGCTTGAACAGCTGCTTCACCAGACGGAAGAAGGTGGGAACGAAGAAGATCGCCAGCACCGTCGCGGAGAGCATGCCGCCCACGACCGCCCAACCGATGGCGTTCTGGCCACCCGACCCCGCGCCGTGCGAGAGTGCCAATGGCAGCACGCCCAGCGTAAAGGCAAAGCTGGTCATCAGAATAGGACGCAGGCGCAGCTTGGCTGCTTCCACCGCCGCTTCCGCAGCGCCCATGCCGTCGCGCATCTTCTCCTCGGCAAACTCGATGATCAGGATCGCGTTCTTCGCCGAGACACCCACCGTGGTGATCAGACCTACCTGCAAATAGATGTCGTTCGACTGCCCCGTGATCCAGGACAACAGAACCGCGCCGAACACGCCCAGAGGCACCACCAGGATCACTGCCAGCGGCACCGACCAGCTTTCATAAAGCGCAGCAAGGCACAGGAATACGATCAGCAGCGAGAGCGAATAGAGGGCGCCAGTCTGTCCCGAACTCTGCTCTTGCTCATAACTGAGCCCAGTCCACTCATAGCCAAAGCCCTTGGGCAGCTTGGCGGCGAGTTCCTCCATCGCCTGCATCGCCTCGCCACTGCTGTGACCCGGTGCAGGAGCGCCGAGAATTTCCATCGACGACAAGCCATTGTAACGTTCCAGACGGCTGGGCCCGAAGATCCAGTGCCAGCTGGCGAAGGACGAGAACGGCGTCATGGTTCCGCCCGAACCACGAACGTAAAGATCACCTATCGAGTCCGGCTTATTGCGAAACGCCTTGTCCGCCTCGACATAAACCTTTTTAACGCGGCCGCGATCCAGGAAGTCGTTGACGTAGTCAGAACCGAACGCGGTCGAAAGGGTATCGTTCACGTCGTTGAGATCCAGCCCCAACGCGCCAGCCTTGTTTTTGTCGACATCGAGTTTGACCTGCGGAGCATCCTCCAGTCCGTTCGCACGGACCATCGCCAGACGCGGATCCTTCTGGGCCATCGCAAGCAATTGATTGCGCGCGGCAAGCAGCTTGTCGTGGCCGAGATAGGCATTGTCCTTAAGTTCGAAATCGAAGCCATCAGCGTTGCCCAGCTCGAACACTGCAGGCGGCGCGAAAGTAATGACCTGCCCACTGCGCATCTTCGAAAGCGCAGCATTAGCCCGCGCCACGATCGCGTTGGCAGTATTCGCGTTGCCCTTGCGCTGCGACCAGTCCTTGAGACGAACGAACGAGAGGCCCACGTTCTGCGCCTCACCCACGAAGCCAAAGCCCGAAGCGTTGAATACGCCTTCGACATTACCACTCTCGTTCTTGAGGTAGTAATCGGTAACCTTCTTCATAGCCGCCTGCGTTTCCTTCAACGAGGAACCGGCAGGAAGCGAGACCTGTGTAAACAGGAAGCCCTGGTCTTCGGACGGCATAAATCCGGTCGGAATACGCAGGAAGATGAACGCCAACCCTGCCACGACAAGCGCATAGACGACCAACGTACGCTTCCAGTTACGTTCCGCCTTCCAGACGCCGCGAACATAGCCGTCGCGGGTCTTGTCGAACGTCTGATTGAACCAGCGGAAAAAGCGGGCCAATCCACCTCGGAAACCCTTCTGGTCCGTATCCACCAGATGCTGCTCGACCGGATCGTTCGCCTTCAGGATCGTCGCACAAAGCGCCGGGGTCAGCACGAGCGCGACCAGTACCGACAGCGCCATCGAGATCACGATGGTCATCGAGAACTGGCGGAAGATCACACCGGTCGATCCGCCGAAGAACGCCATCGGCAGGAACACCGCAGCGAGCACCATGGCGATACCCACCAGCGCCCCGGAAATTTCTTCCATTGAGCGCAGTGCCGCCGCTTTGGGCGAGAGATGCTCTTCGTGGATCAGGCGCTCGACGTTCTCGACGACGACGATAGCGTCATCGACCAGCAGGCCGATAGCCAGCACCATACCGAACAAGGTCAGGGTATTGAGGGAGTAGCCCGCTGCAAAGAGAACCGCAAAAGCACCCAGCAACACTACCGGCACGGCGATGGTCGGGATCAGCGTGGCGCGCCAGTTCTGGAGGAACAGGAACATTACCAGGAATACGAGAACGATCGCTTCGAGCAGCGTCTCCACCACATCGTGGATCGAGAGCTTGACGAATTCCGAGTTGTCGAGCGGGTAGACGATCTTGACGTCGGGTGGCAATTGCGGCTGCAATTCGGCCAGCTTGGCCTTTACGCGTGCCACGGTATCCAGAGCGTTGGCGCCCGAAGCCAGCTTGATAGCCAGAGCCGCCGCCGGCTCGTTATTATAGCTGGCCTGCAGGCTGTAATCCGCAGCGCCCAGTTCAACACGTGCCACATCCGACATCAGAACATGCGAACCATCGGCGTTCGTGTGCAGAATGATATCGCGGAATTCCTGCGCAGTCGTCAGGCGAGTCTGCGCGGTGATCACCGCGTTCAGCTCCTGATCGTCCGGCGCCGGAAGCGAGCCGACCTGCCCCGCCGAAACCTGCGCGTTCTGCGCAGCGATGGCGTTGGTCACGTCATCCATCGTCAGGCCGTAACCGGTCAGCTTGTAGGGATCGACCCATACACGCATCGCATACTCGGAGCCGATCAACTGATAATCGCCCACGCCGGTCACACGGCTGATGGGATCTTCCAGCTGCGAGGACAGGATGTCGCCCAGATCCTCTGCTGAATGACTGCCGTCCGTGGAGGTCAGCGCAAAAAACATCAAGAAGTTCTTGGCCGCCTTGGTGACATTCAAGCCCTGACGCTGCACTTCCTCCGGCAACATAGGCATGGCCGACTGCAGCGCATTTTGCACCTGAACCTGCGCGATATCAGGATTGGTTCCCTGCGCGAAGGTGAGGATAATTGTCATGTTGCCGGCGCTGTCGCTCGACGTGCTGAAGTATTCCAGGTGATCCAGCGCATCGAGTTGCTGCTCGATCACCTGGGCAACCGTATGCTCCAGCGTATTCGCATCGTTACCGGGGATCGTCGTGGAAATCTGCACCATCGGCGGGGCGATGGCCGGGAACTGCGCGACGGCCATGACCCGCAATGCGAGCACGCCGGCGAGCATGAAGATTATCGCGATGACCCATGCGAAGATGGGACGGTTAATGAAGAAACGCGACATCCGATCAGTCCTTGGCTGCGTCCGGAGTACCCGAGGCTGCATCGGCAGGCGCGGTGGCGGTGCTCGTCGGCGGCGTGTCCTCTTCCTGACCGATCGCACTATCGCCCGGCTTCACGCCGAGGAGGCCGTCGACGATCAGGCGATCACCAGCCTTGAGCCCCGATGTCACCACCCAGTTCTGACCGATAGCAGAGCCCAGCACGAGCTTGCGCTGCTCTACCTTGCCGTCTGCACCCAGCACCATCGCAACGGCGTCACCCTTCTCGTCATGCGTCACGCCCTTTTGCGGCGCCAGGATCGCGTTGTGACGCACCCCGTCAACAAGCTGCGCCTGCACATACATGCCCGGCAGCAGCGTGCCGTCGGGATTGGGGAAGCGCGCCCGGATCGTCACCGAACCGGAACTGTCATCGACCGTCGCTTCGGAGAATTCCAGCGTGCCCTCGACCGGATAGATCGCGCCATTGGGGAGTACCAACTGTACCCGAGCAGCAGCGCCACTCGCACGCGATAGCCCACCCGAACGGGCAGCCGCCTGCAGATCGAGCATCCGGCTTGCGGGCTGGCTAACGTCGACATAGACCTCGCCGATCTTGCTGATCAGCGCCAGTGCCTGCGTCTGGCCGGTCTGCGCAAGACCGCCGACCGTCACCAGCGAGCGACCGATCCGGCCCGAGATCGGTGCACGGATGCGTGTGAAGCCCAGATTGACCTGCGCCGTCATGACTGCCGCCTTGGCGGTCTGCACCTGTGCCCGCGCCGCCTGCGCCGCAGCTACGGCGTTGTCGTAGTCCTGCTGGCTAACACCCTTGATCGCCAGCAGGCTCTTGTAGCGGTCCGCCTGAAGCTGGGTCGAGCGGATCGTCGCCTGCGCATTGGCAAGCTGTCCCTGCGCGCTGGCGAGCGCCGCACGATAGGGCGCATCCTCGATCTGGTAGAGCACTTGCCCGGCCTGCACCATCGTGCCTTCCTCAAACAGGCGACGCGTGATCACGCCATCGACCTGCGGGCGCACTTCAGAGCTTTCCACGGCAGAGACACGGCCCGGCAACGATGTATTCTCGGTCGTGTCCTGCCCATGCAGCGTCACGACGCCGACCTGTGCCTCCGCCTTCGCAGACGGCGCACTCGACTGTCCGCAGGCCGCAAGGGAAAGAATGGCAATCACCGCCGTCGAAACAGCTGCAAGCCTGACATTTGCAAGTACCACTGCGTACACTCCTTCAGGCGCAAGGCAGGCGCGCACACGACACAAGAGAGGTCACTCCAACCCGGAGGACCCCTGCAAGGTACTTACGACGACCCACCCTACCCAGATCGATCCCAGCGTCATGCCCAATGGCGGAACATGGACAGCGAATCGTTTTTGTTGCGTAGCAGCAATACGCGTAAATCTACCGAGGCGTCATTCATTTGATTGCGATTACAATTATGAATGACCGTTCATAACCCCATACGAAACCGACAAAATCTCAGGATTACGGAGCCCGCCAGCGTTCTACGGCTCTCCCCACATGCGCAACAGATTATGATACTGGCTTGCAAGGGCGACCGTCTCCGGACTGTCCCCGCAACGCTGCCGCAGGCTGTCGATCGCCCGATCCATTTCAAATAGCAGCGTGCGGCGCGCATCGTCGCGGATGAGACTCTGCGTCCAGAAGAACGAGCAAATCCGTTCGCCGCGCGTTACCGGGTCCACCCGATGCTGGCTGGTCGCTGGATAAAGAATCAGATCTCCGGCCGGCAGCTTCACCCTGTGTTCGCCATAGGTATCGACGACCACCAGATCGCCGCCATCGTATTCATCGGGGTCTGACAGAAACAATGTGCTGGAAACGTCGGTACGCAGCCATACTGGCGACCCCGGCACGCCGCGCAGCGATCCATCAACATGCAGGCCATAGCCCTCCCCTGCCTCTCCCGCATAGCGATTGAACAGCGGCGGCATATAACTGGCCGGCAAGGCTGCACGAAAAAACGTCGCGTTCGCCTGCAGCGCCTGCAGAACGATTTTTCCCTGTTCCTGTGCGACTGTTGAATCTTCAGCCAGCTGGCGGTTACGCTTCACCTGAGCACCCTGACTGCCAACCGTCGCACGCCCATCGATCCAATCTGCAGCATCGATCGCGGAACGCATGGCCCTCACCTGCTCACGGGTAAGGACGCCGGGGATATGCAACATCATGACTTCATGGTTCCTGTCGCGCCAGTCAGCTTTCGCAAATACCCCGTCGCCCGGAGACGACGGGGAGTGTGCAGGATGCATGTCGCTTGGCGCCAGCGACAGATCCTGGGTCGACGACCGCCAGCCTAGCTGACGCAGAACCGATTACATGTGTACGTTCAACGTCACACGCACCGAACGCTCAAGACCCGGCTGATAGCGATAGCCAAGGTAGTTCAACGATGTCATGTACTTCTTGTTGAAGAGGTTATAGACGTTGAGCTGAACATCGGCATGACTGTCGATCTTGTACGTCGCCAATGCGTCGAACACCCAGTACGAAGGCATTTCGTAAGGCGTCGTGGCCAGCTTCGACTGCCGCAGGATGCTGCTGGTGTAACGCGCGCCGCCACCCACGGTGAGGCCGATCGGTGTGCGATAAGTCGTCCACAGCGAAGCCGCGTCCTTCGGTGCATAGGGCAGCGTCGAAGACCCGTCCTGCGCCGTCGCGGCACCAACGGTAATATCGGTCTTCTGGTGCGTGTAGGAACCGATCACGTTCCAGTCCGGGGTGATCTGGCCGGTCGCGCTCAGTTCGACGCCGGTAACACGCTTCTTGCCGATCTGCGAGTAGGTGCCATCATCCTCGGCATAGACCTCGTTGTAGATCCAGCTGCGGAACACCGCCCCCGTCAGCAGCAGGGAGTCATGGAACAGGTTCCATTTGGTGCCGGCTTCCAGCGTCCGGGCCTTCTGCGGCTTGAGGTCGGGATCGCTGGCGCTGCTGGTCGCCGAGGACAGCGAATAGGCATTGAAGCTGCCCTGGGCACCCGGAGGCTGGGCCGAAACCGCATAGTTGGCGTAGATGTTGCCAGAATGGGTCAGCTTGTAGACGGCACCGATCTTGTAGGTCCACAGATCGCCCTTGCCGGTGAGGTTCGACGTGCTGGTGTCATAGGTGGTCTTGTAGTGGTCGTAGCGTCCACCGAGATCCAGCGAGAGCCGCTTGGTCAGATCCACCGTGTCGAAGGCGTAGACGCCCACTGTATCAGTCTGCCAGTAGCTGTTGTCGCCGCTGCGCACCACCGTCACACCGCTTGCGGTGTATTCGGGATCATAGAGGCTGAGGGTGGTCAGCGTGCCGGTCTTGGTCAGCCCATAGTTGGTCTGCTTTTCACGCGAAAGGTCAGCGCCGACACTGATGTTATGATGAATGCTGCCGGTATCGAACTTGCCCGTCAGATTGATCTGGTCCGCCAGAACCGTGTTCTTGAGCTGCTTGGCTGCACCAAGCCGAGTGGTGGTCGAAGCGCTGGGATCGTCCGCATCCAGCGTCGCCACGCCCTCTGTCACTGCGAGGTAATCCTGCGACACATCGCTCCAGCGGAACGTGTTGCGCAAGGTGAAATTGCTGCCAAAATCGTGCTCGGCCTTCAGCGTGGCCGAAGTCGTCTTCGAATTGTCGTGCGAGTCACTGGCGCCGTAATAGTTGCTGTGATTGACCTTCGAAGCCGAACTGTACGAGCTATCGCTGAAGCCGGGCCAGCCGACCGTCGACAGGCCACTGTCGGGGCGGTTGTACTGCTCGACATACATCACATCGGCATAAACGCGGGTATCGGTACCCAGACCAACAGCGACCGACGGCGCAAGCCCCCAGCGGTTGTTCTTGACATGATCGCGACCGGCTACACCAGCATCCTGGCCCATGACGTTCAAACGGAACGCCGCCGTGTCCGAAAGCTTGCGATTGAGATCGACCGTTCCGCGGTAGTAATCGCCCATGCCAACGCCTTCGCTGGCATCGAGGCTGTTCTCCAGCGTCGGCTGCTTGGTCACAAGATTGATCGAACCACCCGCCGAGCTGCGACCGTAGTCCGAGCCGGATGCGCCCTTGGTCACTTCAACCTGCTCGGTGTTGAAAACATCGCGAGTTACGCCGCTCAGATCGCGGATACCGTCGACATAGATGCTGTTCGACATATCGAAACCACGCATATACAGCGAGTCACCCGTGATCGGGCCACCGTTGCCTTCGCCAGCATTGAACGTGCCTACACCGGCCACGTTGCGCATCGCCTCGGTCAGCGTGGTCGCACCCTGATCCTTCATGACCTGCTTGTTGATGACCTCGATGGTCTGCGGCGTTTCGGCCAGCGGCGCCGTGTACTTGGGCGAGGCGAGCCTGGGCTTGTAACTCTGATCATCGACCGCAGTATCGGTGACGTTCACGCCGCGCAGCTGCGTGGGATTTGATTCACCGACTGCACTATCCTGCGCGAGGGCAGGCACGGCCGTAAAGCTCGCAAAGCCCAGCGCGAGACACGCAGGCGCAGCGACGGCCGCCCCATAGCGGGAGGAATGTCTACTCATTTGGATGAACCCCTGTTGATACGTTTGTAGCCTTAGGTCCGTCGCTATTGCTAATACGTATCAATAGAATCAATAGAGATATTGTTTCATTTGGTTGCAAATTTTACGTGGTATCCGAAACGTTGTGATTGCTGCATGCCTGCAAAAACGGCTGCGACACGCTCGAAAGAGAGAGACAGCGCGCAGCCTCTGACCCTGCGAGCAACCGCTGATCATAGCTCCGCTTCCTGCAGCTGGAATAAACCGCCGGGTTCAGAAGGGGCACGATCACGCCGATTTTAGCGGAAGGGTGCAGCAGCAGCTGTCCCAGACAATCAATTGGGAACAGCGCTAAGGCCGTATCAGAGCCAGGCCAAATCTGAAGCCGCACCGACAACAAAGGCTGCCACGCGGCGGTCGCGCAACACGACTTCCTTGAGAAGGTTCGCGGTGTCCGTGTCCGATATCGGCGATATGGTAACGCCTGCGCCAGTCACCCTGCGATCGACGGTCGTCAAAGTCGTGTGCCGCTATATGATTCTAGCGGCTTTATCCGGTTCGGAAAAAAATCACTTCGCCATAGTTATGCAGCAAGCCGGCTGAGCACTGCACGATTACGGCCCGCGCGTTTGGCTTCATACAGCGCCGCGTCTGCGGCCTGGATAAGGTGCGTGCCATCGTTCCCCATGCCCGGATTCCACGCCGCCACGCCGAACGACATGCTGGTGGAGCCCAGTGTCTGCCCATTCTGTCGGACGTTGAGCTCGCTGATCGCCTGACGCACCTCCTCAACGCGGGCGAGCAACGCGTCTGCAGCCGAGCTGGGCGCAATGATCGTGAACTCCTCGCCGCCGAAACGACACACAACATCGCCGTTACGGAACAGGGATTTCATCTCGGCCGCCACCGCCTGCAGCACGGCGTCACCAGCATCGTGCCCGAACTCGTCATTGAACCGCTTGAAATGATCGACGTCACACATCACAAGACTGAGCGGCGCGCCGGAGCGCGCAGCGCGTGCGATCTCCAGTGTCAGCGCCTCTTCCATGTAACGACGGTTGAACAGCCCGGTCAGCGGGTCACGAATGGTCTGCTCACGCAAAGAGCGCTGGAGGCGATGATTGACCAGGGCAGAGGCGATGTTTTCGGCCAGAACCGTGAGGCGGAAGCGATTTTCGACATCTACCTTTCCACGCAAGTACAAATCGCCAATCACTTCACCGCCAGCGAGCAAGGGCTCGCAGTGATAGATCTCGTCCTCACTGGCATGCCCACAGACGATATCGCTGCCCGGTTCGACAACACCATGGCTTTGCCCGCGGCGCAACGCCCAGCATTGATCAGGGGAAAAGCCTTCTCGTCCAACTTCCATACCACCCCAACCGGCAATCGGAATCAACAGATTGCGAGAATTGTTGTGTGCATAGAGCGCGCCCGGAATCCCGGGAAGCACACGCGGAACGAACACACGAATGATTTGCGCAAGCTCGTCGTCGGTACGTGCCGCCTGCATGCGATGCGCCATGCCGCCAAGAAGCTCGATGACGTCGCCACGTTCGCGCAGCACCTCACTGTTACGCTGCAATTCGGCATTGGCAACGTGCAGTCGCTCTTCGCTATCCACCTGATCGGCCACTGCAAATTCGAGCTGATCGGCCATTGCATTATACCGCTTCGCCAGACGGCTGAATTCCTGGGAACCCATGTCAGTGTCGATACGCGCCTTGCGCTGTCCGCCGCCAAGATCGGCCATTGCTCGCAGCATCGCTTCAACGGGGCGACGGATACCACGGATCAAGGCAAAGCAGCCGATCGCGACCAGAAGGCCTACCAGTAACGCACCAATCAAGGCCAACCGCTGGTTGCTACCCAGCCTCATCTCCACCGAACCCGTGCGCGCGGCCTGCAACGCACGCTCCTCGTCCAGGAAAACTTGCGCGCGCACACCGATGGCATCCATCAGTTCACGCCCCTGGCCCGTAGACACGGCGGCCTCTGCCCCTTCGAAATCGCCTTTTCGCGCCAGATCCAGCGGGCGGCGCAGAAGCGTTGCACGATCATCCAGAAGGGTAGCCAGTTCTTTGGCGCGCCCATGCTGGAGCGGATTGTCAGCAGTCAGCGCCACAATACGGGCAGCATTTGCCTTCATATCGCCAAGGCTCTTATCAAACGCCTTTGCAAACTGTGCGTCACGGGTGATGACAAAGCCGCGCTCTCCTGATTCCGCCTCGCGCATTTCCCCCAGCGTGTGCTGCGTGAGTTCGATAATCTCCACCGAATGAGACATCCAGCGCAAGCTGTCGCTCGTCTGTTGCGAGGCATCTGCGAGAATCACCGCGAAAGAGCCCAGAGCGGCTATAACGATCACGCCGATGGCGGCGATCCGGGCGGAAAGCGAAGAAAACATGAAAAGCGCCTACAGGAATAGCCTTATCATGGCGTTAATGCGGGCCAACCATTCGTGGGATTGCAAACCTTTTTATCGTCATGGATCCAGCGGGTCACGCGGGTCGATTCGCGCGGAATCGGCTGACGGCACGAACACCACTTCGGTTGGCGAAATGCGTCGAACCACCTTGCCCGGCTGATAGCCCAGTTCCTTCTCGTTACGATCCACGAAAGCCGGACTTCCGATATAACTGCTCTGCCCAGGGTTGCACACGACCACCGCTTCCTTGTCGAGCGGGGCATGCATGAGTTGCAGCACCCGCGTCGCATCGCGCAAGTTAGTGGTCGTGTGCCTGGCATAGGGTTCGATCACGATAGCATCGGCGGGGATGCCATAACGCTCGATCAGCGCCTTGCGCATCTGCTCGGCCTCCGCGAACAGTGTGCCACGCGGATGTGCATGGCCGCCAGAAACGATGATGAACGGCACACCGCCTTGCGCGAAGCGCTGCGCCGCCAGACGCAGATGATACTTGCCCATGGGGCTGAGCGGCATGCCCTCCACTTCCGGGCCGACACCGGTGACGATCATCGCGCTGTAACGCCAGCGCCCCCAATCCAGATGCCGGGCACGCGCTATCGCAGCGGCATTCTCACCGCTATCCAGCGGCTCGAAACTAATGGCATCCGTCCGATCGCTGCCGTCGAGCAGGGCCAGCGCGAAGTCGACAGAGGGATCGATCGCCTGTGCCGACCCGCCGCGTGGTGTCTGGGCAAGCCAAGCCGCCGCTTTCAGGCGAGCCTGCTGCTCGGCCGGATCGATCGTGCCCGGCCCATCGATCAGAGGATACGCCGGAACGGCCCCGAGCCCGTAGGTACGCAAAATGACATTGACGCCCTCAAGCTCGCGGTGAATGGCAGCCGATGGCGCTTCCTGCGCGGGATCGCCCCCCTTCGCCGCATCCGGAGCTGCGGCGGCCAGCACATCTTCTTCACCGCTCAACCAGATCATGGCCTTCGTCAGGCAGATAAGATCCGTATTACAATCGGCAAACCGATCGGCGCGTGCCTTTAGCATCCCCGCGACACCGGGTGCCCGAAGAAAATCGTCGCGCCATTCCCGATGTTTGCCGATCCCGTCGAGAACAGGGAAAAGCTTGCGGGACAGCATATCAATCGTCCGGTCATGCACCGCTTCCGGCATAGATGCAGGCACGGGGGCAGCGCTCGTCGCGATCGGCGACAAGGCGAGAAGAACAGCCGAAATGCTGAGGGAAACCACTTTACGCATGCCCACTGCATAGCCGCAAACGTATGACAAGATAACGAAAAAGCACTCCGGGTCAGGTAATTCGCCGCCCAAGGCGGCGTGCCCCCTACCATTCGCTCGACCAGAACGGCGCTTTCGCTGCTGGGCAACTGAATCGCATTGATACGCGCACAGCGGGGGTAGAACTGCCCTGAAGCCATCATCCACCGATAACGCGCAAGGCGGGCTGGACGCCGACACCACCTGCTCGCCAACGGGCCCGCGATGAGCATCATCGCCACCATCATGAACACCACCACCGGCCTTGCCATCCAGAAGCTCAAGTTCGAGCGGATGCCCAAGCCGTGGGTCACTTTCCACCTTGAAACCGGCGAGCAGGTCACGGCTGACCGTGTTCATGTCGGCAAGCCGGCCCCCGGCAAATTCATCACCCCGGTCGAAGTCTGGGTAACACCCAAGGCCTGAAACCCGATCGCCGCTATACCAATAGACAACGAAAGTGCAGCGGACACGAATGCCCGCTGCACCTCCGAGCCAACCGGGGTTTGGGATGGCTCTGGATCGGGAGGGGGAACCTCCCGCCTTCCCGTCAGGGAAGAAGGAAGACCCAGCCTCCGCCCAGCACGGTCTGTGCCGTCGAGCCGCCGGTCGCGCCTGCCATGTTGCCATTGCCCGAACCGGCAAAGCCGATCGAGGCCGACGAGCCCTGCTGGCCGGTGCTCGACGTATGGTTGGTGGAGCTGCTGGTGTTGTTGCCGTTGATCAGTGCCACGCCCGAACCGTTGGAATTCGCGGCCGAAGTCGACTGCTGCACCGTCGAGCCGAACAGCACCGAGCCGCTGCTGCCCATGCTGGCCGCACTGGCGCTGCTGCCCGACGAGGTGGACGCGCCACCGATGGCGAGCCCGGCCTGAGCGGCCATGGCGGGGGATGCCAGAGTCATGCCGGCGGCGAGAATGACAAGTGCCTTCTTCATCATGATCCTTCTCCTTAACATGCAGGGGGCTTGAGGGAGTTCGCGGACCGTCGCCCCGTGATCGGACCCGCGAAACCGGTAACTGGGAGGCACCGCCTACTTGGCGATCATCTCCAGCTTGGGATCGAGCGCGGCCATCGGCGGCTGGCGCGTCGCGGCCTCTGCGGTGGGATGCCCGTCAGAGCTGCGCACGGCAGGTTCGGGCGCAGGCGCGGGTGCAGGCTGGCTGGAGCCCATGCTGCCGAGCAGGCCCAGCGCATCGCAGGCGCGCGCGGTGGCCTTGTCGCCCTTTGGCCCCGAACTGTCCGCCGTGCAGATCGACCAGATCATCATCGACATGAGCCGCCCGGCAAGCTCCGCCTGACCGAGGTTGGACGCGTTGGCCGCCGCCATGCCGAACTTCTCTGCCCGGCGCAGCGACTGGCAGGACTTGTCGAACACCGGCCCGGCGCCGCCAAAGCTGATGCCGATCGGGGCCACGCTGGCGCCGCCGCTGGCGGTGCCGCCGCAATAGTCGCTACTGAAGCTGCTGGATGCCGCCAGCGGCACCGGGCTGTTGGTATAGACCTTCTGGGTTCGGGGCGTCGTCGAGTTGAACGTGATCGCCACGCCCTGCTCGTTCGTTGCGAGTTGGCCCTGCGACTGGGTCTGC
Source organism: Novosphingobium sp. BAM6 (assembly GCF_057784955.1). NCBI lineage: Bacteria > Pseudomonadati > Pseudomonadota > Alphaproteobacteria > Sphingomonadales > Sphingomonadaceae > Novosphingobium > Novosphingobium sp. BAM6. The sequence goes on from NZ_JBYNTR010000003.1 coordinate 194,636, forward strand.
GCGTTGTTCGCCTCCTGGCCCTGGGTCTGGCCCTGATCCGAATTGGAACCGGACGTCGAGCCAGACCAGGCATTCGATCCCGATGCGCTGGTCGAGGTCAGATTGCCCTGCTGGTTGACCGGGGCATTGACGTTGGTTGGGTTGCTGGACGAGGCTGATTGCGATTGCGAGCCGGAGTTGGCCGCAGCGTTGCTGCCGCTTTCAGACGTCGTCTGGGCAAGGGCCGCACCGGAGACGGTAGTCGCCAGCAAAAGCGACAGGGCGGCGAAGGGCGGGCGCAGATATCCTTTCATGACGGTAACCCCTATTGTCTGCCCTTGCGGGCAAGTGGACGATCACCCGGTCCTGCTTCCCTGCATCGACAGGCCAACCGAACGCAGCGCCCGAAAACGGCGTGCCCACGGGTGTGGCATGTCGGATACCCGGCAAGCGGCATGTCCTTGCCCAGCCGCGCTCACCTCCAGAACGGAGTTGCCCCGAAACCGGGCTGGCACGAAAACCGGGGACACGAAAAACCGAGACCATCGCTTCACGACCCCGGCAACGCCCACATGCCAATACTTTCGCATGCAAACTAATAATTCAGGAAAATCCTGATTTGCTGGTTAACCGTGGTAACGATGTATGTAACTTGAGCGCGATTCCGGCCATCGTCAAATGGGTCAAATTGAGGACAGACTTTGCCGACCTCTGTTTTGATGTATCGGAAAACAGACCATTTTCTGTTTATTTTCTCGCCGTCCCGATGTTGAACGCTATTGTAGCGAGTGCAATCAGGCACAGATGATACTTACGCAATTTGCCTAACGGCGCTAAACCACAGTCCGCAAATGACACCAGTCGAGTCGTCAAAAGCAGGAGGGTGTGACAATGGAAGACCTGATAATGGAGTGCGATCATTTGACATCGCGCGAAGTGGAAGTGCTTCAACTCGTCGCCGCGGGCATGTCGGCAAAGGAAATTGCCCGCGAACTGGACATCGCCGCGTGTACCGTCACCCGGCATGTCGAACACGTGCGTCTCAAGACGCGAACACGAAACCGCACGCACATGATCGTGCATCTTCTCAGCCGTGGCCTGCTGAACGTACAGCCGCAGCACGTCTGAAATCCCGGAACGCCGGGATCAAGCGATCGTCAGGTAGGGGTTCCTGACGCATCGCGGACCACCGGCCCATATCTCCTGCAGCATCGGAAGCGGAAAAGGTCATGGCATGGCGACGCCTGGCGGGGCGTATCGGGCCAACCCTTTTCCTCATCGGTGCCTGCGAGCGTACTGTCCTCAGGCCGCGATCACCTTGCGCCCGAGGACTACCGTAAACGCGCCGAGCAGCATTCCTGCGGCAAGGTGCGTGAGGAAATCCATCGGCGACAGCTCTACCGGATGGCAGAAGCCCAGCAGCCCGAAGGATTGAAAGGCGATGGCTATCCCTGCAAGCGCCAGCGACCGCGCAGGCTTCAGTGCCCGAGTCTGCCGCAGGGCGAGGATCGCGATGGCCATCATCGGGATGCCTGCCGAGAGCACGAACAGGAAGCAGGATGCACCATGTTCGGGCGTTGCACGCAGCGGGACAGGCAGGTTCATGGTGAACACCGAAAGCCCTAGCCAGGCGGCGCCCAGTCCCGCCAGCACTGCACCGCCCGGCCGAATGCCGCGCCCTGCGACGCTGGCCGAAAGCCCCGCTGCGAAACTGGCAAAGCCCAGCGTCAGCGACAGCGCGATGTTCGCGAAAGCCAGCCACGCCAGCGCACTCGTCCAGTCGGTACCGGGGCGATAGGCCAGACGGCTTCCGGCAAAGCCCAGCGCCAGCGCCAGTGGAACCCACAACAGCAGGCGCTGCCAGACCGGCGCGATCCGGCGAACCGGCCCGGCATCGGCGCTCAGCGCATCGATCAGGGTATCGTGATCAACCATGTGTCCGTTTCCCATGTTCACGCAGCTTCACCACCGCGCGATGCAACAGCGACTTGACCGCAGGGACCGAAAGCCGGCTTTCGTCTGCCGCTTCGTCCAGCGTCATGTCCTGCAACTTCACCAGTTCGACCATCCGGCGCTGGCCGGCGGGCAGTACCTTGAGCATGCCCTCCACCGCCTGCACCGTGTCGATCGCCTCGAAGGCACGCTCAGCCCTGTCATCGACAGCTGTGGCCAGATCTTCGTCGGCCGTCATTTCCCGCCCCCGAGAACGCCCCTGCTTGCGCAGAGCATCGACAGAGCGGGCAGAAACGATAGCCGAAATCCACGGCATCAGCGGCAGTTCGGGATCATAGGTATGCCGCAGTCGATGAACCGTCATCAGCACGTCCTGCACCACGTCCTCCGCCAGCGCCTCGTCGAAGACCCGCCGCCGCACGCGTATCCGCACCACCGGCACGAGCGCCCGCAACACCAGCCGGTAGGCACGCTGATCTCCATCCTGAGCCCGGCGCATGAAGCCGGGCCAGTCCTGTTCGGGGGGCAGGTCGTGCGCCATGCCTTCGTTACGTTACCTCGTTTGCTGCATTGCGTGACGGCCTGCGCTTGTCGCCCTACCCCTGTCAAACCTTTCGACCGGAAGCGGCCTCCAGTGCGGAAACCGCCGTCTTCGTATCGAGCACCTGCGGCAGGATCACCGGATCGCCACCCTTCGCCGAATAGACCAGATAGAGCGGCAGGCCCGACCGGTTCAGCTTCGCCATCGCCGTCTCGATCCGGGGATCGTAGTTGGTCGAGTCGGCGACCATATACGTAGTGCCGGTACGGGCGATGGCATCCTTGAAGGCGGCGGTGGACAGCACGGCCTTCTCGTTCACCTTACAGGTCAGGCACCAGTCGGCAGAGAAATCGACGAAGATCGGGCGACCATCGGCCTGCGCCTTCGCGACAGCCTCGGGAGACCAGCGGACCGGCGCACTGCTTGCAGCGGGGCCTGAACCCGGCGTTGCGGCCGCCACCTGCAATACCTGCGGGGCTTGCGGTGCCCGCAGCACACTGCCCGGCGTGGCGACCAGCGCCGCGATACCGGCAAGGCCGATGACCACCAGCCCCTGCTGCACGCGCGCCGGTTGTCCCATCATGCTGCGCCTTTGTGCAATGCCGTAGACCCAGCCGACGAATGCCAGCAGCAGTGCGCAGCCCAGGATCAGCGCCAGTCCGGCGCTCCCGGTCTGCGCGGAGAGCACCCATGCCAGCCAGGCGGCAGCGGCCAGCATCGGGAACGCCAGCGCGTGCTTCAGCGTCGTCATCCACGCGCCGGGACGCGGCAGACGGCGTGCCAATGCCGGGCTGAACGAAACCAGCGTGAACGGCGTGGCAACACCTGCGCCCAGCGCCGCGAAAATCGCCAACGCCACCAGCGGTGACTGCACCAGCGCATAACCGATGGCTCCCGCCATGAACGGCCCGGCGCAAGGGGTGGAAACGACCACCGCCAGCGCCCCGGTCAGCGCCGCGCCCAGCACGCCGTCGTGCCCGTCCGCGCTCTGGCCCATGCGCTGGATTCCGAGGCCGAACTCGAACAGACCCATGAGATTGAGCGCGGCGCCCAACAGCACCAGCACCAGTAGCGCGACCACCACCGGCGACTGGAGTTGAAAGCCCCAGCCCACCGCCTGTCCGCCTGCCCGCAGCGCAATCAGCACGCCAGCCAATGCCAGCATCGCCAACAGACTGCCGACGAAGAACGCGACGCCTTCCGCCCGCATCTTCGCCGGATGCCCCCCCTGCCGGGCAAGGCCCAGCGCCTTGAGCGAAATGATGGGAAAGACGCAGGGCATCAGGTTCAGGATGATCCCGCCGACAAAGGCGGACAACAGGGCTACCAGCATGGTGGGCCTCTCTGAAAAACGGGTGTGAAGTCGAAAGCGAAGACGCTCGGAGCGGTCTGGCCAGGGCACGCAAAGGCACGTCGTGAACCGATACGTTACGCCCTGACCCAACCGGAAAGCCGGGCAAAACTCAGCCGAAAGCCCGGTGAGACATGCTCACCGGATTTCGTTTCAGCCGTGGTGCGCCTTCCATGCCTGTACGGCGGCCATCGTCTTTTCGATATGCGCCTGCGGGTTCATGTCGGTATAGGCGAGCAGGATCTTGCCGTCGGGCGCGATCACGTAGGATGTGCGGTTGGACATCGCCTTGGGCGCACCCTGCAGCATCACGTCGTAGCGTGCGGCGATCTTCGCCCCCGGATCGGCGGCGACCGCAAACTTGTTACGACATTCCGACTTCGAGAACTCGGCCACACGCTCGACATTACCCGCCGTCACGCCGATCACGCTCGCCCCCATCTGGTGGAACTTGTCGGTCGCCTCGGCGAACAGATGCGCCTCGATCGTGCAGCCCGACGTGAAGGCTGCCGGGAAGAAATAGAGCACGACCGGCCCCTTCTTCAGCGCCTTGTCGAGCGTCACGTCGAACGGCTTGCCTGCGAGCGCTGCGTGGAGCGTGAAATCGGGCGCCTTGGCACCCTGCGGCAACGCGGCGAAACTGGGGCTAGGCAGGGCTGCCAGCGAGAGGCCGAATGCCAGCGAGGCGGCGAGGGTCTTGCGAAACGTCATCTGCGATACTCCAGCGTAAACAGGTCGGGAAGCGTCACCCAGCGGGGCACGCTTATCCGACTATTCGCTCCAGCCGCGTCAAAAGTTTCGCGAAAAATGCTATGGGCGCGATTTTTTCGGTTGAGGCCGAAGATGGGGATGAACTTTGGCCAACACCAGTACAGCCGCGACCAGTTGCATCAGATGCATGGAAGCCGCTTGTGGCCCCTCCCCTTTTGCCCTTCGCCAACCTTGCGATAGCAACACAATCCATCGTAAGAGCGCCTGCAAAACAAGGCGCGCTGGCCCCCTATGCACTCCCAAACGGATTTACAGGCGATGGAATTTCTTTTCGAAATCCTCTTCCAGTTCCTCGGCGAAATTGTGCTCCAGTTTCTGGTCGGCGTGTGTTTCGAACTGGGCCTGCGCGGTCTGGCACGGGTTCTGCGATGGGTTCCTACGCCGCCGATTGCGGCCGCGTGGATCACATTGGGCGGTGTCGCTGCAGGGGGAATCAGCTTGCTGATCCTACCGCATTCGGCCATTCACGCACCCGTCCTGCGACTGGTCAATCTCGCCGTGACGCCAACCCTGGCGGGAGGGATGATGATGGTGCTGGGGCATTTTCGAGCGAAGAAGGGGCAGGCGCTCGTCCGCCTCGACCGCTTTGGTTATGCGTTCCTGTTTGCCTTCGCGATGGCGTTGATGCGCTATAACTGGACGATTTAGAGGTTGGCGCGAAAAATTCGAGGCGGAAGCGACGATCCCGCGCTCCCCGGCTAAACCACTTCCAATATCACCACCACCTCGTCTCCCTCCGCCAGATCCTCTGCGGCGCGCACCGATCGCTTGACGGGCAACAGCCAGCCGCCCTCCTCGCTGCTCGGAAACACCGAGGTCGCAAACGCGGTCTCGCCGATCCGCGCCTTGACCTTGAGCGAACCAAACCCGCGCGACACACCTTCCAGTCGCCGCATCAGTGCCGTGGCAGAAAGCGCCTCGCCTCCCTCCCCGTCAATCGTCAGGAAATGCCAGGTGCCGCTGCCCGAATTCCCGGTCCAGCGCCACAAGGCGCCTGTGTGCATCACGGTCTCGCCCACAGTATTGCTCAATCCGCCGGAACCGGACGGATCGGCACGGGCACGTTGCAGGCATCCACTCCTCCTGCCGGATGAATGTAGAACGCATCCCTGCGGTTTGCGCGGGCATGGAGATAGGCCGCGAAGCTGCCGCTGTCGGTAGAGAGATATTCATAACCCGGCAGATTCGGTACCTCGCTGCCGAGCCGTACCGAGACGATCGGCGTTCGCTCTGCCGCCGTCTTGTAAAAACCCATCTCTCCTGTCCCGCGCGGCAGCGAGGAAAGGTTCTCCATTCCGGCAATGATCCGCCCGACCAGCGCGATGTTGCGGTCCAGTTGGCGCGGCGCCTGTCCGATCACGGTGTAGAGTTCCGCCCCGGTGCCGGTATCCGGAGAATTGTTGCGACCTACACCGACCATACCATAGCAATGCAAAGGCCAGTTGTGTTCCTGTGTGCCCGGCTTGGCAAGGACATCGCGTCCGACCGGCCACCCCTTCCAGAACTGGGCGAGGCCATAGGGATCTTCAAGCGCATTGACCCACCCCCAAGCCGGGTCGCGAATCGGTTGGGGCGTGACCGCCGGAACTTCGTATTGCGCCTCCGGAACGCTCACCAGCCCTTTGGGCAGAGGCTTCGCCTTGCCCGGCGTCTCACCATCCGGATCGCCCCACTGCACGACGTAATTGTCCTGCACCCTCACCACCGCGATGCCATCGAACCAGTGCGCGGCAATCAGCTTGCGGATGTTGCCTACCCACCCTTGCGAAAACGGCGCGGGCATCAACTGGATCACCACCTGTCGCATGTGCCCGGCAGCGTCAGGAGCAAGATCCATGACCATCAGGTCCGACGGTGCGATTCGCACCCAGTCCGCTGCCGGCGCCGCAGCAACCACGTCGCTGGGCGTTACCGGCGTGGAAGGTTGCCCCCCTACCGGTGCCGCCAGCGCCAGCACCGGGGCCAGAAAGGCAAGCGAAACCGTAGCAGAACCGAGCTTCAGGGCCGAATAAGAACAAGAGTTTGCCATGAAGCGACGATGCCACGCGACAAGCGCTTGCGAAACCCCCCACACCACGATAGGGAGCCGCCTCCAGTGCATGCGGAGCGGTGGCCGAGTGGTCGAAGGCGCTCGCCTGGAAAGTGAGTATACGTCAAAAGCGTATCGAGGGTTCGAATCCCTCCCGCTCCGCCAGCCACCCTTGAAAACATTGGATTATTTCAAGGCAAGTGCCCCTGTTCCCATAAAGGCTCCCCAATAACGATCGCGCTAGGCGGCGGTCGCATGCGGTCATGCGCGCACACGAACAAACGGAGCGGCTGGACGGTCGGGGCTTGCGTTGCCAGAGTGAGCCATCGGTAAGGGGGCGCTTATGAGCATGCGCGATCGTGCGGTGGAATGGGGAACGCTCGGTGTCGCTGCTGGCGGTACCGGCGCCGTGGTTGCCACCATGTTCCGAGCGGGCTTCGATAGCGGCGATGTGTTCGCGCTGGCCGGTGCCGCGATCGGCGCGGCCGTCACGGTGGCCGGTGCGCTTTGGGTTGCCGAGAGCCAGGCGGGCAGAGCGCACCATCGCGAAACCAGTATCATCGCTGATGCATGCCGCCCTCTGCGTGACGAGGCGCACCGTCTAGAAGCGTCGTGCCCATATGATGGCCCATGGCCGCAGGAATGGCGGGACGGCCTTCGCGAGTTATGGATAGCGAGCCTGGAAGTCCCCGCCCTGCTGCGGGAGGCGCTGGAGAAAGCGGCGACCTTGGACCTGCGGGAGAGGGTGAAGGTGCGCAAGGGGGAGGGCAGCATCCTCGCCTTCGATCGTTTCTATCAGGATTGCTTCTGCGTGCACGATGATCTCGACCCCCTAGACGAGCGGACTTGGGGGAACACGCTTGAGGATCTGGCGAGGTCGATGACCGAACTGCTAGACGCCTTGGCGGCGAATTGAGGCAGCGTATTCAGCACGGACCCTTTTCCTCAGATTGAGGGATAGCCCCCACCGGGGAGCGTGAAACGCGCCCCCCTGCCGTTCGTGTCGCCGGGATACCTTGGCCACCATAGGTTCAAGCGAGGGTGCGGCTGGCGCGTCACCATATGGTGATGGGCAACTGAGGGGGTATCACCACGGATGATAGCCCGAAGGGGTCTATGCTCAGCATATGGCCTTCCGACGCCGAGGGGAATTTGCGCCACGGTGCCGCATAATCATTTCCGCTAGCGGGTATGGCCATGATGGCCTCACCTCCAGCCGATCAAGGGGGTTTGCTCCACGGTGGCGCGAACCCTCATTACCGATGAGGGTTACCTATGCCGGGAGCGTCACTTGTCATGATATGGTGACGACTGAGGGTGGATTCGGACAACCCCAGAGCGCCGGAATACCGCGACCTAGAGGTACGATTCGCAGATGGGTGTGTAGCGGTATCGCAACGCGCTGCATCTCAACAAATTTCAACAGGTAGATGGCGTAAATCTGCGTCATCCCTCCAGTTGTAGCGATACCGCTTCGACTGTCTGTGCGCCCGACAAGTGAGGGCATTCGCCCACGGTTCGCTACCTGAGCATTACTGAGCATGGGGCTAGCCGTGTTCATATGACACCGGCTCAAGGGATGGTCCAAATCTGGATCATCACCGCCGTAGGGCGCGGCACCGTAACGCGCAGGCATACGGCTATCCGTACGGCTGGAGGTGCCGCCGAGTACTAGGCGGGCGATTCACCCACCCTATCGGACGGAAACCGTACGAAGGGATATTCCCCGGATCTGGGGAATAAGGCTTTCCCTCCAATCTCAGGGAACCTCCCAGGCCGATTGGACACCCCTTGCTCTTGGCGGCTGGACGTGTCGGAGAGAGAAAGAGGGGCGGGGACAATAGGGACAATAGGGACAAAACCCCCTGCGAGGGGCAAAATCAGAGGTGCGAGAGAGAAAGGCCCCTCGGGACAAAAGGGACGAAAGGGACAAAACTCCGTACGGCGTTCCATCCTCATCGGACCACGGGCGGTAAAGGCGTTACCACGATAACCCTAGTCTCGTCGGCATGATCGACGATGCTTCACCGCTAGACCCGTCCGCAGACTGGATCGCCCAAGGCCGCGCCCTCGCGGATCAGCGCCGCGCCCTAGATTGGTTGATGGCGGATTGGCTGAGCGAAGGCCGAGCGGCTGGCCGCGCCACCAACATCAAGTTCAAGAGCTTAGGCGAGGCCTTGGGCGTGCTGCCCGTTCGGCTGAAAGAGGCCTGCAAGGCCGCCACCGTGTTTCCCCCGGCTCTGCGCAATACGTCGCTCTCCGTCGAGCACCACGCGGCCATTGCCAGCCTGCCTCAGGATGAAGCCCAGCCACTCCTCCAGCGCGCGGCGGCCGAAGGGCTCGCCGTCAAAGACCTTCGCGAGCACGTCACCCAGCGCCGCTACGCCACCGGGCAGAATTTCCGGGACGAGGACGTGGACAGCACTCTTGCCACGCAGGCGATCCGCGCATGGAACCGCGCCACCCCCGAGGCCCGCGAGATGGCCTTTGAGCAATTCCGCATCGCGGCGGCCAATGGCCTCAGCATCATCGACGAGGACGCCCCCGCCCATGCGTAAGCTGTTGCCCACCTCGGCGCCCAAGCCGATCCCGCCGGAGTTCCTGGAGAAGTTCAAGCTCCACGGCTGGCGCCGCGTCGAGAACATCTGGGGGCGCTCCACTGTGCTGGCATGGCGCAAGGTCATCGGTGCCGAACGCATGGACACCGCCCGCAAACTTTATCTCGAACAGCAGGGCGCGCGACAGCCCGGAGACGCTTCATGACCGAAGACTTCAACCCCGACACCCACATGCGCCTTCCCAGCGGCAAAGTTGTGCCCCTCGGTGATGCGAACAGCACCAAGCGGACGGACGTGTGGGTGGACGCCTTCGACGGCTCCTATCGCCTGTTCCTCGACATTCCGCATCTGACCGAGTTGGAGCGCCGCACCGGGTTCATCGACAAGGACGGCAACGAGCGTGGGGGGAGCATCTTCCAGGTCTATGACCGTGTGTCCAAGGGGCGATACGAACTGGAGGGCAAGTCGGTAGGCTTCCCGGCCGAGGGCGCGGCGACGCTGAACGATTGTCTCGAAACAGTGCGGCTGGCCCTCATCGGCGGCGGCAACGCGCTGGTGAATGGCGAGAAGGTGACGATCGGAGCGAAACGCGCCAAGCAGCTTGTTGACACATACCTGGTGTCCGCCCCGCTCGAGGACAGCTGGACGCTCGCATTCCTCGTTTTGAGCGCGGCCATCAGCGGCCGGGAGCAGAAGCCCTACGAGGCGGGGTACTCCTTCAGGACTGCGGTATTTCCGCCAGCCGATGGCGAAGCCGTCGCCGTCGAGGTCGACGAGGACGATACCGAGGTTGAAACCTGATGGGGCGGGGGTTCTCCCGCTTCCTCGATGAGCTTGGCCCGCAGATCGTGGGCGAGGTCAGCCGATCGCTCTACGCGGCTGGCGATCTGGTCCGGGTCGAGGCGCAAATCTCGATCACGGCCGGCGCGGTGAGCGGCAAGCAGCACGTCCCGTCATCGCCGGGAGAGCCCCCCAACAATGACACCGGACATTTGGCTGGCGGCATCGTCACCGTCCAGACGGACCCGCTCAAGGTGACGGTCATAAGCACGGCTACGCAATCCCGCGCGCTGGAGGACGGCAACAGCAAGGTCGCTGCCAGGCCGTTCATGAGGCCAGCCGCGAACGCCAAGCGCCGCGACATTCAGAAGCTCGTGAGCAAGGCCGTGGGCCGCGCCATCCGCCGAGCAAGGAGATAACCCATGGGCGCAGACGAAGAGGTCATTGTTGAGATCCTGGCCCGCACCGATCGGCTGGAGCGTGACTTGCGCGGCGCCCGCCGGGAGTTCGACACCGAGACGGATCGCATGCGCCGCGCCAGCGACGAGATGCGCCGCCGCATGGAGGCGAACAACGGCGCGATAGGCGACACGTTCAAAAAGCTCTCCGGGGCGCTGGGAGCGTATTTCTCTGGCCAGCAGGTGGTTGCCCTCACTGAGAGCTATACGCGCTTCCAGAACAGCCTCCGCGTGGCCGGTGTGGCGTCTGCGGACCTTGGCGAGGTGCAGGACCGCCTATTCGCATCGGCGCAGAAGTATGGGGTCGAGATCGGCACGCTGGGAAGCCTCTACGGCTCGCTGACGAACGCCTCCAAGGAACTTGGCGTCTCGCAGGAACAGATATTCCAGCTTACCGATACGGTGTCCGCCTCCCTCAAGGTATCGGGCCAGTCTGCGCAGGAGGCCAGCGGCGCGCTCCTCCAGCTAAGCCAGGCGCTTCGGGGGGGCAAAATTCAGGCGGAGGAATTCAATTCCCTCCTTGATGGGGCTTTCCCTCTACTGGAAGCCGCTGCGGCCGGGTCCGATCGATTCGGCGGCAAGGTTGGCACCCTCACGAAGCTGGTGAAAGACGGCAAGGTCACCAGCCGCGAGTTCTTCGACGCGATCCTTGCTGGCTCCGAAGGCGTCATGAAACGGGCGGAAATGTCCACGCTCTCGCTCTCCGGGGCGATGACGCAGTTGACGAACGCCCTCACGGTCTACGTGGGCGAGGCCGCGACCTCCAGCGGCGCTCAGGCAGCGGTCGCGGCGGCAATCGAGAAGATCGCCAATAACCTCGACACCCTCATTCCCGCGCTGGCGGTTGTGGCAGGCGCCATGGGTGTGAAGTACGTGCTCAGCGCCGCCGCTGCCACTGCTGCGTCCGTTCGCGCTGATGCGGCGCTCCTCGGGCTCACCACGCGCGCCCAGGCGGCTGGCTATGCCTTTGCCTCCCTTGCCAGCGCAATCGCCATCAACGGGGCTATCCTCGCCGTCACGGCGGCGCTGGGGGCCATGGCGTCCGAGGTGGCAACTACCGATGCGCTCATCCGCAATGCGAACACGCAGTATGACGAGATGCGCAAGCGGCTGGAGGCAGCGCAGGCGGGCGCGGCTCAGGCTGGTGACGGCACGCGCGGCGTAGGCGACAGCGCAGCCAATGCAGAACCGAAGGTGCGCAGCTTCGCGGGCGCCGTGGGCAACCTTGCCGACCAGCTGTATCGCCAGGCCAAGGCCGCCAAGGAAGCGCGCCTGCAGTCGCTGGAAACCAAGCTGCAGGATTCGCGCAATGCCGAGCTCGAACTGGCGAAGCGTACCCCAGCGGGCCTCAACAACACACGCTCCGACTTTGTGCCGGGTGACCACGCGAACAACTGGAACGCGCTTACGCGCGAGCTAACCGGCCGCCTTGGCAATTTCTTCACTGGCGGGCGTAGCGGTCGCGAAGCTGTTGCCGCCTACCAACGTCAGTACGTGGTCAGCACCGATCTGGAAAAGCAGATCGCACGCGAGCGCGCCAAGCCACTTGAGGACTATGCGCAGACCGGAGGCGCACCCGCAGCGCCAGCCGCCAGCGGGAGCGGCAAGGGCCGGAAGGGCAAGGCCGGAAAGACTGCCGAGCAGATCCAGGACGAACAGAACCGGATCGCGCAGCAGATCACCAGTGCGCAACTGGGTTACTTGCAGGAACTGGCGCAGACCACTCAGAACGCCAGCGATCGGGCCGCGCTTGAACAGCAGGTGATCGAGGCGACGCGCGCAGCCAATGAGCAGGACATTCAGGCCGACCGCAACCTGAACGACGCTCAGCGCGCCCGGCTGCTGGAGATCAATAACCAGGTGGCGCAGCTGCGCGCAGAGCAAGCGCAGGCGCAGGAGATTGCGCGCGTACGGCAGGAGCGGCTGGAGATCACCAACGCCGCTCTGCGCGACGAGGACCGCCTGTTGCAGTTGCAGAGCCAGCTTGCCGACACGGCGGGCGAACGCCGCGAGATCGAGCTACGCCGTCTCGACATTGCCTATCGGCTGGAAGCGGCCTCGATTGCCGAGGAACTGGCGCAGGCCGAGCTTGCGAAGGACACCGACCGCATCGCCGCCGCCCGCAAGCGGCTGGCAGACATGGAGGAGCGTCGCAGCGTCGAAACGGCGGGCGTCAACCGGGCGAACGAAAGCCCCGGCCAGCGCTACCTCCGCCAGATCAACAAGACCGGCGCGCAGATCGACGAGGACTTGGAGGCGGTCAGCGCCAACGGACTGGAATCACTCAACGATGGCCTGACCGACGCGATCACCGGCGCAAAGTCGCTGGGTGAGGCATTCGGGAACGTCGCGGACCAGATCATTTCCGACCTGCTGCGCATCGCTATCCAGCAGGCCGTCATCAAGCCCCTCGCTAATAGCCTGTTCGGGGGCGGGGGTGGCGCTGGTGCAATCATGGGGCCGCTACCCGGCTCCGAAACAGAAACTGGGACCGTCTTGGGTTCCTTCCGCCCTTGGGGAGCAGATGTATGAGTTCAGTTATCGCCATCCAGCAGACCGACGCTGTTCACCTAATCACCGATGGGGCCAGTTACGATCACGATGGGGTGATTATGGGGTTCGGGTCCAAGGTGGTGCACTTGGAGCCGTCGAATTGCGCCTTCGCCGTGCGGGGCGCGGGCTATGCATCCCCCCTCATGGAACCCGCTTTGCGCCTGTACGACAGCTTCGACGCCGTGGCCGAGGGCTTGCCCATGATTATGCGCCTCGCAGTCACAGGGTACGATGATGCGCTCTCGGATGCGGGCCGCGAAGTGGACCCCTTCGATCGGCATTTCGAGATCACGCTTGCCGGGTGGTCCGATCGCATGGGGCAAATGGTGGCGCTGGCGGCTTCGACCTGGGCTGTGCGCGACCCGTTGGACCCCTGCGGCCAATCCCATATGCACGGGTACGTGCCTTATACGCCGTGGCTTCCGCCGCAGGGCTACTCCCAGCCCCCGTTAGACTGGTCGGGCGTGCTGGGGCGCACCTTTGCCCTCCAAGAGGATATTGACGCTCTAGACCCCGTTCTGGACGGCCTTACGCTTTACGAGGCGCAGAGAAACACGGGGGGAACCTATTGCGGGCGCGCTGCCTACCTCATCGGCGGCTTTGCCGAGTTGACCACCGTGCGGCGAGACGGGGTAGAGCGCCGAATCCTGCGGGAGTACCCGGACGCAGTGGGGGAGAGGATCGCGCCGGAGGGCGGTGCGCCGATCGAGCGACTGCAGGCCGTCATGGATGCCCACCAGGCGCTTACCGAGGCGAACGACGCACTTGCAGCCGCGCGCATCGAGGCGACCCAGCAGGCCAGCCGCTCAGCGTCCCTATCGATCGCGGCTTGATGAGCGCTATCCGATTTGCGGCCTTCATGCTGCTGACGATCTGGGCTTGCATGGCCATCGCCGCCAAGGCCATCGGTATGCCTCAGTGGCGCGCGGTCGCGGTCGAAGGAGTTGCCGGCACGGCCATTGTGGCGACGCTACTGGCTTGTGGGGTGATGTAGGCCAGGCGCCCTGTGTTGGGCACAGACCGTCAGCGTGAATGCTGCTTGATCGTGTCTTGAATGGCCACGCTGGCGGCGCACACCGTCCCAGATAAGAACATGAAGCCGCCCGCCAAGAGGCTTGGGATCACCGCAGAGGGGCTATCAGTCAATGCGGCATTGATCGCAAAAAGCGTTCCGAAACCGATCAAGCCCGCACCGATGTATCGCATGTAGCCAACCCCTTGAGCGATGCCGTTCCCGGTATATTCCAGTGCCAGTCGCAGAACGTATAGCATAGCGGCTGGCAGGACCGAGGGGCAAGCCTTGTGGCCGCATATGGTCAAGGGCGAACGCTACCGGACACGCGCTTAGGCCTCCCTTTGGCGAGGGAGGCTTGCGCTTTTGTTTTTGCGGAGGCATTGTGCCCGATGGGTGTAGAAGCCCGGACTAGTGAAGCAGGTCGTGGACCGATTGGCGTCGGAACCGCATCTGCCAGAACAGCTTGGTGGCTGTTCGTCTGAGCGTGGATTGGCGTCCACCGCTCACCGACTTCTTATGTCGGGAGTGGGGCGCACATACAATACCCTTTCGGGGGGAAAACGCCTCACCTGTCTCACTAGCAGGCTTCTACCCTCCCGGCACCAGGTCCGTCACCTGGGACCACGGCTGTAGAAGGCCGTTTAGTGAAAGACACCACCATGCAGCACTCCGCTTTGCATCGGGGCCGACGCGCGCTTTGCGCAGGCCTACTCGCGGCACCTGTCGCAATCGCATTCATCACCAGCGCTCGCTTAGCCTCCAGTGGCTCCAGCTCCCTTTTTGAGGCGGCTTTCTCCACATACCGCACCGCGCGCACCGAGTTCATGCGCGACGATCTGCCGGAAAAGGCCTCGATTGCCGCCCTCCACGCCTCCGATGACGCTTTCCGGCGGATGCTTGAAGCCCCGTCCCGGAATGTGGCCGACCTCGCCGCCAAGTTGGAGGCCTACCTTGTCGAGTATGATGGCTCGACGTGGGCCGAAGATCGGCTGGCGATGATCGCCGCAGATGCTCGCCGCCTTGCATATCGGGGAGCCTGACATGGACCGCACACGCATGAGCCGCCGCGCGATCCTCGCGGCCACCCCCATCCTCGCTCTGCCCGCCCTGCCTGCCTTGGGCACGCCTAATCCCGATGCGGCGCTTTTCGCGGCTTGGGAGCGTCGCTGCGGCGCGTATCGCGTGCTGGAGGTCGTGGCAGGCACGAATGTCTATCCAGAGCCTATGGACCGTCGCGAGGCGGCAGCATGGGATATTGTTGATGAGGCAGAAAAGGTCATCCAGCACGCCACCGCGCGCACCCCTGAGGGCGTTGCGATCCAGATATGGACCGCGCTGCACCATGAGATGAACGACGGCTTCCACGACGCGAAGATCGCCGGTCGGGATGTTGCCGCACTGCGCGCCGACAGGGGGTTGGACTGGACGCCCAAGCTCATGGTCGCCGCGCTGGCATCCCTCGCACAGATGGGGGCGCGTCATGGCTGAGGTCGCAAAGAGCATCGTGGAGGCTCGGAGCCTCATCCTCGAGCTACAGGCACGCCTCACGCGCATCGTGGAGATGGCGCGGCTGGTGCAGGACGAAGCGGAGAACCTTCCCCCCGACAGCGAGCCCCGGCGGTTGCGCGTGTGCGCTGAGGTCGTCCAGGAGGCGGCTGAGATGGCTAGCGAGGAGGTGGAGCGGGTAGACCTCGCTTTTCGCACCATCGGCGCCACCCTCCTTTGGGAGGCGGCCCATGCTTGACCTGTCCCACCTTCGCCGCGCCCTCAAGGCGATCGAGCCTTGGTATGATCTGCGCGACTGCGATGTTTCGCGGCTGGATGCGCAGTGCCGCCACTTCACCGACGAGGCCGTGGGCTACGTTCGTCGCTTGGAGGTCCAGTGGCTGGGTATCCACTTCGCCATCGAGTTGGGCCGCACCCCGCCGCCCGTGTCGTCCGAGGAATCGGCGGAGCGCCGTGCTCGCTATGCCGCTCTGACCAAGGGAGGCGCGGCCGATGCTTGAGCTCAAAATCCAGACCAGCCGCAGACGCTATGTCGCCCCGGGCGATCTTGTCCGCGTCCTCGGGGCCGAGCGCGCGCTTACCGAGCTGGGCGATATGGTCGAGGCGCTGATTGCGCAGATCGACATACTCGCAGGCGATCCCGACATGGAGGAAACCGCCGCAGAGGACAGCTTTGCGCCGCCTATCTATGCCGTGCGCTTCGCCGAAGGGCCAGGGTGTGCCGTATCCGATAGTGGGGAGTACGCCGGGGATGAAACGGACGCCTCATGGAGCGAATGGAGCGGGCGCCCAAAGCGCAGCGCCAAGGCCTACCTCTACGAGCCTATCGGCCACCATCCCTCAGGGCGGGCCGCGCATGAGGATGAGGAAGATGACGACCCGAGCGGGCAGTGCGACGAGGACGGTATCAACACGTCTCATGAGGCGGCCTATGCGCATGCAGCGGGTTGCCCAATTAGCGACCCCGACCATGAAGGCGAAGGGCATGGGGGCACCGATGAAGGACCTCTTCCCGTGCTGTCGTGGGGTGAGGATCAAACCTCGCCCATCGTGCCGGACCTAGACGCCGATCGCAGGATCATGCGGGAACATCGCGACCGCATCCGGGCGAAGTCCTACATGGACGTGCCCTCGCAGTTGCGGGGTGATCCGCCAGCCTATGCGAGGGCTGCTGCGGGGATTGTCGGCAACCTTAGGCCGGTATTGGCACCGCGCTTGCGGCTGGTGTCCAGCAATGATTGACCGGCTCGACGATCGCATAGACGCCCTGGCCAGCCGCGTGGCCGCGCTGGAGCGACGGCAGGCCGTGGAGGCGGTGAAGGCCGAGAACTTCCGCACGTCCGTCTACTCGCTCTGCGCTGTCGCCGCTGCGGCGCTGCTGGTGTTCGGGGTTGCCCTGAACATGGCAGCATGAACCGGGAGGGCGCCATGGCGACTGCAAAGACCGCGCTCCGGCGGCGCCCTAAGCCCCGCCGCTATGCGCACCGGCCACGACATCATTGGGCGGCTGGAAACCTTTCCCGCATGAGACGAACCCTGCGCTGGGCCATCGATCGGGACGAATGATCGTGACAGCCCTGTGATCCATGGGGCATGAGCGAGGCGACGGGATAGGCAGGCCAGCCGACAAGCGCGACACTCCGACGCGCTTCCCGTCGCACCTTTTCGGAGCCGCACCGGAGGCGGATATGGAAGACGAAGTTGAGAAGGCGCGCCGGGAAAAGGCTGCGCGAGAGGAGGCCGAGCGGGCGGAGGAGAAGCGCCAGTTTGAAGCGGACATGCGCGCCACGCGACCGCATCGCATAGCGCAGACTCTTGGGGGCGATCCCTCATTCAGCTTAGCGAACACATACGCCGACTTGATCGGCCTTTTGCGGTCTGGAGATCCGATAGACCAGCAGTTCCGCGACGCGATGGCAGACGCCTTGGAGCGAGGACAGGTGGGCGCAAAGGGAGTCCGCTTACGGATCGAGGCGGACGGATCGTTCTTCAAGATGGTGGGCACCTTTGAAGGCCGCGAGAAGCTGCTAAACGCCGGCCGCCATATCGCACGGGAGCGGAACAAAGGGCGCAGCGCTGGGGAGGTCCGCCAAGACTTGCCCGTGATGTTCGGTATCGCTGACGCCGAAGATTATGAGAAGCGCGCGAAACGGATCTACAAGCAATTCCAGACTTGGCTTGAGCAGCATTACACCGACGATGAAGTGTTCGGCCATCGCCCAACAAATGATGTTCATAGTTACGAGCGCGCCCCAGCCGCGAATGACAGCGACACGGAGGACGCAGAGGCAGCCGCGCATAATGAGGACGATTATTTCGCCGAGGCGCGGTCCCTGTTCCTCCAGGCCAGTTCCCCAGATTGGGCCGCTGCTGCCGTCGCTGCGCCGTTGCCTAGCGAGATTGCAGCCGAGATGGAGCGGCTGGGATATGCATCCCACGAATTTGAGCGGTACGTGGCAGACCATGGCGGCAAGGCCTTCCCCGATCTGGACGACTAGGGGGAAGTCCTAGAGTTAATCCCCGGGGAACAGCTAGAGAACAACCCCGGGGAAGTCCTAGACACTGGCCCTCTTACGGGCGCGCCGCGTCTGACTAACACCAAGGCAGTCTTATCTGCCTTGAGGTGTTTTAATGTCTCTCAACGAACAGGCTGCCCAGCCCGTCAAGCTGGCCTATTCCTTCAAGGAAGCGGCTTTCGCGACCAGCATCAGCAAGCCCACGCTATACGCCATGGCGGCCAAGGGGAACCTGCGGTCCGTCACCATCGGCGGCCGGAAGGTCATTCCCGCCGACGCCCTCCACGCCCTCATCAACGGTGAAGCCGCATGAGCGCCGGGGAAGCATCGCCGCCCGAGCGCATGGCCTATTCCGTCGCGGACGCCTGCAAGGCGCTCTCGATCGGCAAAACCAGCGTCTACAACCTCATCAACGAGGGCAAGCTGCGCTCCCGCAAGGTGGGCGCCCGCACCCTCATCAGCGCTTCGTCCCTGCGCAGCTTCATTGAGGGGGAGGCGGCATGAGCACACGAAAAAGCCCCGCACAAGGCGAGGCTCTGAACGCTCCCGGCAAGGTTGTTCGGCCCCCCAATATCACCCCTATCGCCAACGGTCTACGGGCAGGTGCCGTGCGCGTCGCCAAGCCGTACCTCAAGCTGGAGCGCTGCGAGGTGAACGGTTGGTGGAAGGTTGTGCTGGTGCCTGCCGATCGTCGGGACACAAAACACCTTTCGTCCTGGCCCCACCGCGCTGAGGCCGCCCAGGCTGCGAAGGCCGAGGCGGAATATCGCGATTTGCCGATTCCTGCCTCTGTGGTGGGCGCCGCGACCTTGGGAGGCGCGCATGTCTGATCTGGTGACGCCCGAAGCGGCGGAGGTCCTTTCGATCATGGCGGACGAAACCCGCCTTCCTCCCGACTGGGATGTGTCAGGCTTCTGGCTCGCCCATGCACAGCAGCTTGCCCAGTTCATCGCAGACAATCGGGGGCGCTTCCCGCTGAGCGATGCCGCGATGCTGGTGGGCTTGGGCGGGATGCTGATCGAGATGGCGACGCGAGAGCGCGAAGCATCTGCCGAGGCCGGGGCGTTCCTGCGCGGCGAAGGGGGTGGCCATGCCTAAGGGCCGCCAACGCACCAGCCGCGCCGCCTATTCGGCAATCTCCCCCATGACCGGGCGCCTGCGCGTCATTGCCTACCAACTCATCCATGCGGCTGGCCCTCGGGGCATGACCGCGCTGGAGGTGGTGGACGCATCGCAAGAGGAGCGTTGGAGCATCCAGCCGCGCATCAGCGAACTGGTTGGTGACAAGGCCGTGGTCGATTCCGGGCGCACCCGAACAAACCCGAGTGGGCGGGAGGCAATCGTCTGGATAGTACCGCCCACCGGTGCCGAACCGAAAGGCGGTGCTCTGTGAGCGCGCAGATCGCCGCATATGGGCGGCTGGGGGGAGATCCGGTCGAGCGCCAGTCACAGGCGGGCAAGACCTGGGCAACCGCCTCCATAGCCGTGTCCCTGTCCGACGAGGAAGGCGCGCCCGCCCAGTGGTTCTCTCTGGTGGCATTCGGCAAGGCAGCCGAGACGCTGGCGCGCCAGAGCAAGGGTGACCTCATTTCGGTGTCTGGCCGCCTCCAGCTTAACCGCTGGACCGATCGCGAGGGCGTGGACCGGGAACAGTTGCAGATCGTCGGGGACAGCATCGTGTCGGCCCGCTCTGTCCGCCCCGGCGGGGGCCGTCGCCGCAACAGCGCGGATGGGACGCAATGATCGGCGCAGAGCAGCACCACAAAGGCCAGCGCTAC
Organism: Novosphingobium sp. BAM6; assembly: GCF_057784955.1. Lineage (NCBI taxonomy): Bacteria > Pseudomonadati > Pseudomonadota > Alphaproteobacteria > Sphingomonadales > Sphingomonadaceae > Novosphingobium > Novosphingobium sp. BAM6. The sequence goes on from NZ_JBYNTR010000003.1 coordinate 214,424, forward strand.
CTTGTTGTGGACGCCTTTCAGCGGCCTCGCCGTGACGGCACGTTTGCGACGATCCTCATATGGCAGTCGCCTTGCGCGGATTGCGGGGAGCCGTTCACCTTCACCACACCAGTCGCCTCGAAGAAGTTTGAGCCGAACCGCCGCTGTCAGAAGCACAAGCGCCCCGGTCAGCGTGTACCGGTGCCAGCGCCATGCTGAGCCTTCATTCCATCGCTAAGGCACTGGGCGGGCAGGTTTCGGGCCGTGAGGTTCTGGCCCCGACGCCAGGTCACTCCCGGAACGATCGCGGCACCGCCGTTCGGCTGGCTCCCGGCGCCCCGGATGGCATTCTGGTGGCCTGCTACAACGGCGGACAGACGGAGGCCCTGATGGTCAAGGATGCGCTGCGAGCAGCTGGCGTCCTTCCGGCCTTTGATGGAACGCGGCGCGAATTGACCGACGCCGAGCGCGAGGAAATTCGTCGGGCGGAGATCAAGCGCGAGCGGGAGAAGGCGCAAGAGCAAGCCCATGGTGCCGAAAAAGCCCGCCGCTGCCTCGCTGGGGCTCATCCAGCCGATCCGAGGCACCCATACCTACAGCGCAAGCGTATCGCCCCTGAGCGCCTTTGGCAGGGCCGAGATGCTTATGGCGGCGATGGCGCCTTGCTTATCCCGATGCAGGACTTTGAGGGCACCATCTGGAACGTCCAGAGCATCGTCCCCGGCCGAGCCAAGGAAAAGCTCTATGCCAAGGGCGCGCGCACCAAGGGGCTGTTCTGGTTCGCGGGCAAGGCTGTCGATCGGCTGGTGATCGGTGAGGGCATGGCTACGGTTGCGGCAATCCGCCGCGCCACCGGCCTTCCTGTCATCGCCGCCATGACCGCCAGCAACCTCGCTGCCATCGCCTGCGCGGTTCACCAGCGCCGTCCCGACCTGTCCCTTACCATTGCCGCCGACGACGATCCGGCAGGCATCGACGCTGCGCGCCAGGCCGCATCCCAGACCGGCGCTCAATTTGTCCTCCCCGGAGCATCTACACAATGAACGCTGAACACGCCTATTCGGGCCGCGACTTTGCCGACATGCAGGACGGGGACATTATCCGCGCCTTCGCCGACCCACGCCCCGCCTCTGCAGGATGGGGCGCGCCGGACATGACCATTGCGAACGCCAGCCGCCGAAAGGCCGTAGTCATGCCTACAGCGCTGTTCGGTCCCGCGCTGCCCCTCCTACAGGCCATAGCTGCGGGCACGTCCACACCGCTGGACTATCCGGCGGCGGGTTATCTTTCGACCTGTGCGAGCCTGATAGGCGGCAAGCGCAGGGTGCGCCCATATGACACCTCGAATTGGGCAGAGCCGCCGATCCTGTGGATGGGCATCGTCGGAGATCCGTCCAGCCGCAAGTCTCCCTCGCTCGAGGCCATCGTGGACCCGCTCCGCGCGATCGAGCGGGACGGGGCAGAGGCGCACAAGGCCGATCTGCGCGAATGGCGAGAGGCCGACACCAAGGCCAAGACCCTGCGCGACGAATGGCAGCGCAGCATGACCAAGGCGGTGAAGGACGGGCACGCCAACCTCCCGAAGATGCCCGATGGCGCCATGGAGCCGGATGAGCCGCACCGGCGGCGCACGCTTGTCATGGATGCCACCCCCGAGGCCGTGGGCGCGATCTTGGCTGGCAACCATCAAGGCACACTCCACTATCGTGACGAACTGGCGGGCTGGCTCCAGTCTTTCGAGCGGTACAGCCCCGGCGGGCGGGAGTTCTGGCTGGAGGCCTATGGCGGCCGCTCATTCGTGATCGATCGCAAGGGGGCAAAGGCTCCTCTCACGGTACCGTTCAACGGGGTTTCTGTCTTGGGCGGTATCCAGCCCGCGAAGCTGGCGGATTGCCTGCTGGGCTCGCCGGATGACGGCCTTGTGGCGCGATTCCTTTGGGTATGGCCCGACAAGCTGCCTTTCACCCGCCCATCGCGCTGTGCGGACATAAGCTTGCTGGAGAACGCATACCGGCGGCTGGAAAGCCTGCAGTGGGGCCGGGATGCCGAAGGCCAGCCGGTCCATATCACGCTTCCCCTGTCGCGCGCCGCGTCCGACCTTTTCGAGGCTTGGCAGACGGATAATGCCGGGATCGATGACGAGGCTAGCGGGCTCCTCAAGTCGTTCGTGGGCAAAATGGACGGTGCGCTCTTGCGGCTGGCCCTTACCGCGGAACTTGCCGCATGGGCGCTCAAAGGCGGCCCGGAGCCTAAGGAGGTGTCCCTTTCCACGATCGAGGCGGCGGCCGAATGGATCGACGAGTACGCCAAGCCGATGGCCGAGCGGGTCTATGGTGACGCAGCACTTCCCGCGCCCGATCGTAACGCCGCTGTGCTGGCTCGCTACATCCTCAAGAATGGCCTGCAGCGGTTCAACAAGCGCGAATTGAAGCGCAGCCCCCACAAGTCCGCTCTGCCTTCCCTGCGCGATGCCAAGGCCATGGACGCCGCTCTGGAGGTGCTCGGTGATGCAGGGTGGATTCAGGGGGCTGGCGATCAGAACGGCCCCGGCAGGCCAAGCGGCGACTTCATCGTGCATCCGGCGGTGCATGGAGGTGCGCAGTGAGCTGGCGTGACGTAGCCCGACAGTTGAAGGCTCAGGAAGCCGCGCCCATAGAGAGCCAGGCGCGTTCCGACGAAATTCGTCGAAACAGCCCCGAACCTGTCCCCTCTACTCGCCCGCAACCGGTCATCACCGCGCGCGACTGGCCCCATCTGCTGGGCGACATGGACGCCTGCCAGCCGCTCGCAGGCTATGGCCGGGAGAGATGGGCGCAGGCACTTGCCGATGCCCGCTGGCTTGCTGCGAAGCATGGCATGGCCGCCAGTGCGCTGGGATGGACTGCCAGTGACCTATTCGGCTTTGACGGTCGGGACGGATGGGGCGGCCTTGCCGATCGGCTGGAAGGCGCCCGCAGGATCATCCTGAGCGATACCGTGGCCCGGTGGAAGAACGACGAGTGCGAAGGCTGGCTATGGCGGGCCTCCCTACCGGTACGCGCGCCGATCTGGGCCTATGGGGAGCGGGAGGTAGGCCGTGGGTGAAGTCGTCCCCCTATTCGATCCAGAGCCGTGGGTGCGCCGATGGTATGGCATGGGCGGGCATGTCCATTGGGACGGCATTCGCGCGCCAATCGCGATCTGGTTTCCCGCCCACCACCAGAGCTATCAGGAGCGCCAGCTTCGCCAGATGTTCGTCGACCTTGGACCTCATCACATGGCGGCGGTGCATGCCTGGGTGAAGCGCACCGGCCATCTGGAATTGCGCTATGGATTCCAGCCGCGTGCTTGCCGGTAAGCGCGTCCGTTTTTCGGACGCCCCCGGCTTGATGGCGGCTTGATGGGGCTTGACCCATGCTTGACGGGACATTGACAGATCGCCGGTGCCGTATCGGCTGAAAACCGCGCGCAGACACGCAGGAAACAGCCATTTTAGGGTGGTGCTCTGGACGGGCTTCGCAGGGAGGGCGTCAAGCAATCCATCAAGCCAACGGCGCGTCGCGGTGCGGCGCCGCAGGACAGGACCGGGAGGCCAGCATGGACGACAAGCAGCGCCGGAAGCTCTGGCGGAAATGGAACGAAGCGAGCGAGGCCCGTCATGCCGCCTGGGCGGCTGGTGGCTATCGCTATCCCCCTCCGCCGAGCATCCCGATGCCAGCCGAGTGCGAGGATCTGCGGTGCGGCGCAAAGACCCGCACCGGGACGCCCTGCAAGCGCAAGGACATATACCGGAGCGGCCGGTGCAAGCTGCACGGCGGCATGAGCACCGGCCCGCGCACACCCGAGGGCAAGGCCATCTCTGCGCGCAACGGCTAAAGTAGGCGAAAGTAGCCGTAAGCCCACGAACCCCATGAGCGCCCTAAGGTCGCACTAAGGTCGCACTAAGGTTTTCCCCGTCTCGGGACGAATCGCCCGGCACCCTCAGTTAAACTTAGGGTGAGTCTCGAGCCCCATGAGAGGGATGCGATTTGGGTAAGGTCGATCGATCCAGCTTTGGACCGATTAAGCGCATCAAACGGCACGATCACGGCAAGGCGAGATCCGTCGCTCCCCGGTCAACCTCTCATCGCCGCATGAAGCGAACCCCATGAGGTGTTTAGTTTTCCTAAGGTGCCCAGGTTGACGGTCGGCTGCATGGCGCCCTTCTCATCTTCTAGGGCAGCCCCATGTGTCGCGCGCCGCCGCCCAACAACCAGGCGCCCGAATTTCGGACGGTTGGACACCGCTTGCACGGCAAACCGCTTCCCCGCCGCCGCCATCCATCTTATATGGCCGAGGTCGATGCAGTCTTGTTGCTGAGTTGGCTTAAGGTTGATCCCGAACAAGTAAGGGCATGACTGGCTAAATCCTTTCGCTGGCGCCAGATAGCCTAGTGCGCGGGGAACGTGGGTTCGAATCCCTACCAAGCTGCATCGACACCCTCCGCGACTGGCGATCATCGCCGTGAACATTCAGCCAGCCGTACGGATAGCCGTACAACTGGCCCCGATCTGTATCCCCCCTGTCGCCTAAGGTCGCGCCCGTCGATGCGAACCCCATGAGGGGGTAGGAAAACTTGACATGCGATCGGATACGCTTGGTTGACGCCCTCCGATGGCGGGAGTGAGTTCCAGCCGCCCCAGATGGCCCCCGCAGTGCCTGACCGACGCATGACAGATCGCCCTCCCCTGCCATCCGCGAAGGTGAATTTTCGGTAGCCGTAAAAAGGGGCGGCACCGATTTATCTTCGGTCATATCGCGAGGCTGACCCGCCCACTTTTTCGGAGTTCGCCGATTTAGTTGGGGTCACCACGCGAGCGCCGCCTGTTGACCTTTGTTAGCCTCCGAAGGGTGTCGGCAGAACCGACGCCCTACATACGCGCACGCGGCTGGATCGAGTTTTGTCCCTATTGTCCTTTTCGTCCCCGAGGCCCTTTCTCTCTCGACACCGTCTAAGGGCCGCTTGAGAGGGGTTTTGTCCCTATTGTCCTTTTTGTCCTTAGGGGCCTTTGTCTCTCACGACGCCTGAGCGCCCCGGATCGGGGTGACACTCCCGCCAGCCGCAACAGGGGTCGCGCAGTAGCTCGCCCATGCCTCCATGAGCTTGCGACGCTTCACGAACAGGTCGCCCCGCCGGTAAGCCGCCTCACTCTTGTTGGGGATCGCGTGGGCAAGGGCCATCTCGCAGACCTCATGGGCGAAGTTGGTCCGCTCCGACGCCCAATCGCGGAACGATGAGCGGAAACCGTGGGGGGTCGCGTCCACCTCCATCCTGCGCATCAGCATCGCCATGGCCATGCTGGACAGCTGCCCGCCCCGGGTGCCGGGGAACAGATAGGGGCTATCTAGATCCTTGACCGCCTGTAGCGCTGCGAGTGCGGCCGGAGACAGTGGGACGCGGTGTTCCTTCCCGGCCTTCATACGATCGGCCGGCACCGTCCAGACACCCTCGTCCAAGTCGATCTCTGACCATGTGGCCCCGAGCACTTCCGACGTTCGCGCGGCGGTAAGCACAAGGAACTCCAGGGCGCGGGCTGCCACTGCCGAGCGCGTTCCAAGCGCCGCCATGAAACCGGGCATGTCGACGTAGGGGAGGGCCTTATGGTGGCCGGTGCGCTCCAGCTTGCGGTTGCGCGCCGCTTTGGCCTTCGACACGACCGGAAAGATCTGTGCGAGATGGCCGCGCCATAGGGCCGGGTTCTCGCCCTTGCGGTATCCTAGCGTCTTGGCGGCATCGAGGATGGTTTCAATACGGCCACGCAGGCGGCTGGCTGTCTCGGGCTTCTCCCGCCAGATTGGCTCTAGAATGCGGACGACGTGCGCCGTCTCGATTGTCGCCACGGACATGTCGCCAATCACCGGATAGGCATAGGTAGCGAGCGTGTTGCGCCATTGCTGCCGGTGCTTTGCATTGCGCCAGCTATCCTCATTGGCCTTGATATGGTTCTCCGCGACCTCCTTGAAGGTGATGGCGGCGACCTTGGCGGCCTGTGCTGCTGCTGCTGCCTCAGCGGCAATCTGCTCGCGTTCCTCAACAGGGTCGATACCTGCCTTCACCTTAACGCGCAGTGCAGCCGCTTCCAGCCGCGCATTGGCGAGCGACACCGCATCCGCTCCAGCGGCTGGCCCGAGGCCAATGTCTCGCGACTTACCTCGGAGCATGAAGCGATAGACCCACGATCGGGCGCCAGTGTCCTTGACCAGTAACTGGAGGCCATTGCCGTCCGCGTAGCGGCCTGGCTTGGCGTTCTTCACCGCAAGGGGGGTGAGGGCGTTGTGGAGCTTGCGTGGCATGTCAAAGACGTTCCCTAAACCGTGCCCTATTCAATACGCTGGTTTTATGGGAACGCAAGCGAACGCGCACGGTCGCAAACGGAAAGCGCAGTCGAAGAAATGGCGGTATTCTGGGGGTGGTTGTGCGTGTGCGGTCGCGCGCGGTCGGGAGTTAGGCGGACTCCCGCTCCGCCATTCACCCATCCGTCAGTGTTCATAGACAACCGCCGAAAGGCGCAAATTTCTGCGGATAATAAGGTTTTCTCAGACCGCCGATGTTCGTTGAAGTTCGCCCACAGCCCCGTTAAAACGTGGGGAACGGTGTGGGGAAACTCCATAGTGTGGGGAACTGACATGGGCAAGCTGACCGCCAATTAAGTCAAAGCCGCGCTGAAGAAGCCCGGCACCTATGGTGGTGGTGATGGCGATGGCCTCTTCCTGAAAGTGAGTCGAACTGGCGGCGCAAGCTGGCTCCTGCGTGTCCAGCATGACGGTAAGCGCCGTGACATCGGCCTTGGCAGCGCCAAGCTGGTTACACTGGCAGCGGCCCCAGCCAAGGCAGCAGAAGCCCGCAAGGCAACTCGCGAAGATGGCCGTGACCTTGTGGCCGAGAAGCGCAAGGCCAAGGCACAGAGCGTCACCTTTCGCGAAGCGGCTCTTACCTAGCTGATACCCTTCCGCTGACGCATGACCCGGAGGCGCGTGCCTAAGGTGATCTCGCTCAAATATGCCCACCTGCCCGTGCTTCCTTGCTTTGGTCAGTTCTCTTTCGCCTTGAAGACCTCCAATAAGGTGGATAGCGGAATCGACCTGCGCGGCAAACGCCTGCGCAACCGGCGCGCGACCTCATCAATGGCGTCGCTGCGCCCAAGGGTACGTTCTACCAGCCAGGCTGCCGTCTGTCAGTCTGCGACCTTCTGCTCGCGATCGCCAGTTGCTGCATATTGGGCAGCGTCCTCGCCACGAAGCGCGGCTATCCAGCCAGCCTCGGCTCCTGCCGGGTCCATTGCTGCCAAGATCCCTTCGAAAGAAATTGGCGCGAACTGCCAGACGATCCGAAGGAACGGGAGCGGTTCACCGAAAAACGGTTGGGTCTTGCGCGACAATTGCTTGGCCGCGACCGCGACATGCGGCGCGATCATCGCATCAAGCAGGTCGGCATGAGCCTCGGCCAATTGCGCGAGCAGTGCGGCGCTCATCCGCCAGTTGAAATGGTCCTGGCTGGACAGCGCAACCTGACGCCCCGCCTTGAGTTGCGCAACGGCGGCATCTAGCGCCAGCATGGTGAGCCGCACCGAAAGCGCCTCGGTTTTGTCGAGGTTGCGCAGGATCATCGCCTGGATCGGCGCCTTGGCGGCGGGCGCGGAAAAGCAGATATGGAGGAGCGCCTCCGTGTCATGGTTCATGCGGACCCAGCTTTCGCCGAGGGTCCGATCCAACTGGTCCCAGTCGATCAACGCGACGGTCTCATTGAACTGCCTGCACGAAACCTCAGCTGTCGGCACGCATCCGGCACCGCTCCCCCCTGCGCCAACACGATCTCGGCCTCACGCATCTTGCCGATGATCTCCTCCGGCTTGTGCTTCTTGCCCATTTCCAAACTCCTTCGTCGTCCAAAATAGCAGAGATTTTGGACCACTCAGAAGGCGGCAGATCACCACATATCAAAAGCGCAGGCAGCGTACATCGGAGCCTGCCTCCATCGGTGCAGATTGTGCGGGACGCTCCACCAGCAGGTCCGCCTGAACCAACATCTCCTGCGCCGATGCCTCCTGCCGTTCGATGATACTCACACCATTTCCTGCGCTTTCTCCGGTCCCACACAGAAACTGGTCGCGATCGCTTCCGCATGGTGCATCGTGAAGCAAACGGCGCGGGCTCCATTGCAGGGCATGGTCGAAACCCGCACCGGAAAGCCCACAGATCATCGGTGCCAGGAACAGACGAGCCGTAGTCAGTGCGGCCGTGGGATTCCCCGGCAGACCCAGCACATGCGTACGCCCAACCCTACCATACCACAACGGCTTGCCGGGCTTCATCGCGACCCCGGCGAAGGCCAGTCGCAAGCCGAGCGGTGCAAGCGCTGCCCGTGCCAGATCCCGGTGCCCGTGCGAAGCGCCACCGGCGATGACGAGCAGGTCCGTTTCTTCCAGAACCGTCATTGCCTTCGCATGAAATTCATCCGTCCGGTCCGGCGATCGCTGGCAGCCCATCGGCTTTGCACCCCATTGGCGCGCCATCAACAGCAGCGCTTCGCTCAGGCTGTCAGGTATCGTATCGATATCCGGTGCGGCACTGCCGGGGGGAACGAGTTCATCGCCGTTGGTCAACACCCGCAGCCGCAGCTGCCGCCATACCGGGAGCGCGTCGAGGTCAGCAGCGGCGGCAACCATCATGGCGCGAGGATCGATACGGGTGCCCGCAGGCAACAGCCTCGTGCCTTTGGCAAAGTCGGATGCGCGCGGCCGGACATGCGGCTTGCCCGAAATGTACGGCAGGATCACGAACCTGCCATCGATACGCGCGTGTTCGCCCATCACGACCCGGTCCGCACCGACCGGCATCGGCGCGCCGGTGGAGATGCGCATAGCGGCGCCGGGGCGCAGCGGAGGCGGCTGACCGCCACCGGCTGCGCTTTCCCCCTGCAACACGAGCCGTGCAAAATCGCCGGTCAGGTCTGCGGAGCGAACGGCGAAACCGTCCATCGCGGCGCTGTCCCGACGCGGTGAATCGATTTGCGCGACTATGTTGCCAGCGAGAATCCGGCGGCCAGCCTTCGCCAGCGGAACCCATTCCATGCCCAGTGACGTGCAGCTTTGCCTGACGATCGCCTGCGCGGCATCGAACGTCGTGGCGGCGTAGCAAGGTAATTCCGGTGCGGTGGCCATGGCTTTACTCCGGGGCCGGGAACGGCAGGGGCAACGTCACATCCGAACCGATCGGCACCGTGCCGTCGGCCTGTGCCACGGCCTCTCCGATCAGGATCAGCGTGGGCCGATCCTTGGCAAAGGCCTGGGCGACCAGCGGCAGCAGGTCCAGCCGCGTGCGCAACTGCTGCTCCTGCGGCAGTGATGCATCGCAGGCGATCAGGGCGGGCGTCGATCCCGGCAGGCCGGCGGCGATCAGCGCCATGCTCAGTTCGGGGGCAGCTTCCCGCCCCATGTAGACCGCCAGTGTGCAGGCGGGATCAGCGAGCGCCTGCCAGTCCAGATCGAGCGCCTGACCGTTGCGGCTATGCGCGGTGACGAACTGGACCCGGCGCGCAATACCGCGCAGCGAGAGCGACATCCCGGCCGACGCCGCGACGGCGCTGGCGGCAGTGATACCCGGACAGATGCGGACCCGAACCCCGGCCTTGCGCAAAGCTGTCATTTCTTCGGTCGCGCGGGCAAACATGGCGGGGTCACCGCCCTTGAGACGGACCACCCGCTTGCCGGACAACGCGGCAGCGACAAGCATTTCGTCGATGGTCTGCTGATCCCTGGAATGGCGCCCCGAGCGCTTGCCGACGCTCACCCTTTCCGTATTATCGGGGATCAGGTCGAGCACGCCCGCACCGACAAGGGCGTCGTAAAAGACGATGCCCGCCGCTCCGATCAGCTTTTCCGCCTTGCGGGTCAGAAGATCCGGATCCCCCGGCCCCGCGCCGACCAGCCAGACTTCACCGGGGGCGATCAATTCATTCGGCTGCATCGAAGACCTCCTCACTGGTCTGGCTGAGTATCTTGGCGAGCGCGGGGCGGCACGAGCCGCAATTGGTTCCGGCGCCGAGCGCCTTGCCGATGGCGGGAACGTCCACCAGCGCCTGCGCGCGGATGGCGGCGACGATCTGGTTGAGGCCGATGTCGAAGCACACGCATACTGTCGCGCCTTTCTCGGGCTGGCTGCCAGGGCCGCGCGCGGCAAGCACGGTCGCACCGACGTTCTCGACCGCGAGCTGGCCGATCAGCCAGTCGCGCGAAGGCAGCAGGCCGGTACGGGTGATGAAAAGGACGCCCGCCAGCCTGCCCTCGACCACAATCGCGATGCGGCGCGAACCTCGGGTATGGTCGATCGCCTCGATCCGCTCGCCTTTGGGCAGGCAGGCGTCGATGCGGGCGGCGTCGCCATTGCCCGCGATCTCGTAGAGCGCGCCCCCGGGCACTGCCACGCGGGTCGCCCACAGGCACGGAATGCGCGCGGGTTCGTCTCCGCGCAGGATGAGGAAACCCTTCCACTCGGTCTCGACCTTGGCGAGCGCGGCCGGGGTGGACTTGAAGCCGGGCTGGCCCGAGTGCGGATCGACCAGCGGGCGCGGCAGCAGGCCGGTGCGGCCGCCGATGGAAATCTGGTCGGTCCAGTGGATCGGCGTGAAGATCTCGCCCGGACGCTGGCCATCGCTGAGCATCACGCGGAAGGTGCTCTGGCCCTGTGGGGTCGAGACGCGGGCCAGATCGCCGTCCCGCAACTCCAGCGCGGCGGCGTCGGTGGGATGGACTTCGACCAGCGGTTCCTCGCGGTGGCGCGCCAGCTTGGGGGCGAGGCCGGTGCGCGTCATCGTGTGCCACTGGTCGCGGTAACGTCCGGTATTGAGCGTTAGCGGCCAGTCCGCGAGGGGGGACTGCAGGTCCATCTGCACGACCTTGACCATGCGCGCGCGTCCGCTTGGCGTCGGAAAACGGCCATCGGCAAACGGGGTGCCGCCCCAACGAAACGGCTCCATCGCATCGTAGGCGAAGTTGCCGATCGCCGCATGGGCGGCAAGGTTCAGGACGCGTCCGCCGTCATTCTGATAGGCCGTCAGGCGGGCATGTTCGCGCCAGATGTCGGCAGGCGTATCGTAGGTGAACTCGCCCGACCAGCCCATGCGGCGGCCTACTTCCTTGATGATCCACCAGTCCGGCTTCGCCTCTCCCGGCAGGGCCATGAACGGGCGCTGGCGGCTGATCGTGCGTTCCGAATTGGTGACGGTGCCGTCCTTCTCCCCCCATGCTGCGGCAGGCAGGCGCACATCGGCATAGGCGGTGGTGTCAGTGTTGGCGATGACGTCGGAGACGACGACGAAAGGGCACTTCTCCAGCGCTGCGCGCACGTTTCCGGCGTCGGGTAGCGACACGGCAGGATTGGTCGCCATGACCCACAGCGCCTTGATCCGTCCCTCGCCGATGGCGCGGAACAGGTCCACCGCCTTGAGGCCCGGCTTGGTCGCCATCGTCGGCGCGGCCCAGAAACGGCCGACGCGCGCGATGTTCTCGGGCGCGAAGTCCATATGCGCCGCCAGCGTCGAGGCAAGGCCGCCGACCTCGCGCCCGCCCATCGCATTGGGCTGACCGGTGATCGAGAACGGCGCCGCGCCCGGCTGGCCGATACGCCCCGTCGCGAGGTGGACGTTGATGATCGCGTTGACCTGATCGGTGCCGCGGATCGACTGGTTGATCCCCTGACTGAACAGCGTGACGGTGCGCGGGTTTGCGGCGAACAGTTCGTAGAACTTCAGCAGCAGCGCAGGATCGAGGTCGCAGGTCTTCGCCGTGCTCCACACGTCATGGCCGCTCGCAAGGTGCTCCCATAAGTCCTCGGGCACATCGACGTGGCTGCCCATGAATGCCTTGTCGACGAACCCATGCTCGGCGAGCCACGCCAGCAGGCCGTTCATCAAAGCCACGTCGCTGCCGGGGCGCAGCGGCAGGTGAAGGTCAGCGCCTTCGCAGGTCTCGGTGCGGCGCGGGTCGATGACGACGAGCTTCGTGCCCCGCTCGGCGCGCGCCGCCTGGATGCGCTGATAGACGATCGGATGGCACCATGCCGTGTTGGAGCCGACCAGCACGACAAGATCGGCCTTGTCGAGATCATCGTAACTGGCGGGCACCACGTCCTCGCCGAAAGCGCGGTTGTGGCCAGCCACCGCGCTCGACATGCACAGGCGCGAATTGGTGTCGATGTTGGCCGAGCCGATAAAGCCCTTCATCAGCTTGTTGGCGACGTAATAGTCCTCGGTCAGCAGTTGTCCCGAGACGTAGAACGCCACGCTGTCCGGCCCATGGCGGGCGATGGTATCGCGAAAGCGCTTCGCCACGAGATCCAGCGCCTTGTCCCAGCGCACGCGCCGTGCGCCGATCATCGGGTGGAGCAGGCGGCCGGTCAGCCCGACCGTCTCGCCCAGATGCGTACCCTTGGAGCAGAGACGGCCCGCATTCGCCGGATGCGCCGCGTCACCCCGGATCGTCACCTCGCGCGTCCCCGTCGGAGTGGCCGAGATGCCGCAACCGACGCCGCAATAGGCGCATGTCGTGCGGACCGCCTCGCGCATCAGGCGGCGCCCTTCAGGGCTTCCGGACTCTGGGCTTCAGGTCGGGCCAGCAGGATGCGCCCGTTCTCCTCGCGCACGGCGATGGTGGGGGTGCAGCCTCTGTCCGAGCCTTGCGCCTCGCCGCTGGCCAGCGCGATGTTCCAGTTATGCAGCGGGCAAGAAACCGAGTGCCCATGGACGATGCCCTGGCTGAGCGGCCCCTTCTTGTGCGGGCATTCGTTGACGAGCGCGAAGACCTTGTCGTCCCCGGTGCGGAACACGGCGATCTCCGGCTCCCCTTCAAGGCGCACGGTGCGCGCGCCGCGCTGGGGAATGTCGCTGAGGGTTCCGATATCGATCCAATCGGTCATGGCGCTCACTCCGCTGCTTCGAGAGCATGAGGCTGGAGGTGATGGTGCAGGTCGGCGCGGTCGCCCGAGGCGCGGGTCGCCCACGGATCGTCCTGGCTGAAGCTCTGCGAATGGAGGAACCGTTCGGCGAGTGCCTTGCGGCCCGCCTCGTCCTCGACCACGCGGGACTTCACGTAATCGATGCCGACACGCTCTATCCACGGCGCGGTGCGCTCCAGATAGCGCGCTTCCTCGCGGTAGACCTGGATGAAGGCGGCGCAGTATTCGAGCGCCTCTTCCTCGGTGGCGACCTTACACAGGAAGTCGGTGGCGCGCACCTTGATGCCGCCGTTGCCGCCCACACTCAGTTCGTAGCCGGAGTCCACGCAGACGATCCCGAAGTCCTTGATCGTCGCCTCGGCACAGTTGCGCGGGCAGCCCGAGACGGCGATCTTGAACTTGTGCGGCATCCAGGAGCCCCAGGTCATCCGCTCGGTCTTGACGCCGAGGCCGGTCGAATCCTGCGTGCCGAAGCGGCACCACTCCGAACCCACGCAGGTCTTCACCGTGCGCAAGCTCTTGCCGTAGGCATGGCCCGAGACCATCCCTGCAGCGTTGAGATCGGCCCAGACGGCGGGCAGGTCTTCCTTCCTGATACCGAAGATGTCGAGGCGCTGACCTCCCGTCACCTTCACCATCGGCGCATCGTACTTCTCCACCACGTCGGCGATGGCCCGCAACTCGCGCGGGTTGGTGAGACCGCCCCACATGCGCGGAACGACCGAATAGGTGCCGTCCTTCTGGATGTTGGCGTGCATGCGCTCGTTGACGAAGCGGCTCTGCTGGTCGTCCACGTATTCGCCGGGAAGCGCGCAGAGCAGGTAGTAGTTGAGCGCCGGGCGGCAGGACGAACAGCCATCCGGCGTCGCCCAGTGCAGCTTGTGCATCACTTCGGGGATCGAGCGCATGTCCTGCGCGACGATCTCGCGGCGCACGTCGTCGTGGGTGAAGCTGGTGCACTTGCACAGGGTCTTCGGACCGGACTGCACATCCTCACCCAGCGTCAGTGCCAGCAGGTTCTCGACAAGGCCGGTACACGATCCGCAGCTGGCCGAAGCCTTGCAGGTAGCGCGCACCGCATCGAGGCTGCAAGCACCCGCCTCGATGCAGCCGACGACCTGGCCCTTGGAGACGCCGTTGCAGCCGCAGATCTCGGCATCGTCCGAGAGCGCCGCAACGGCCGCCTTAGGGTCCGCCAGCCCACCTCCGGAGGCATAGGCCTGGCCAAAGATCAGCAAATCGCGGACTTCGGAAACGTCCTCGCCCTTCTTCAGAAGGTCGAAATACCAGCCTCCATCCGCCGTATCGCCGTAAAGTACCGCGCCGACGATGCGATCGTCCTTCACCACCACGCGCTTGTAGACCCCGCGCGCGGCATCGCGCAGCACTATGTCCTCGCAACCTTCGCCGCCCGAGAAATCGCCGGCCGAGAACACGTCGAGCCCCGCAACCTTCAGCTTGGTCGAAGTCACCGAACCGCGATAGCCGGTGTGCCGGTCGGTGAGCCCGTCGGCAAGGCTGCGGCACATGTCCCACAGCGGCGCGACGAGGCCGTAGACGTTGCCGTCATGCTCCACGCATTCGCCGACCGCGAGGATGCAAGGGTCGCTCGTCACCATGTGGTCGTCGACCTTGATGCCCCGCCCCACATCCAGTCCCGCCTCTCGCGCCAGCGCCGTGGCGGGGCGGATGCCCACGGCCATGACCACGAGGCTCGCCGGGATTTCGCGCCCATCCTTGAGACGCACGCCCTCGACTTTCCCTTCGCCATAGATCTCGGCGGTGTCGGCGCCGGTGAGGATGGTCTGGCCGCGCCCTTCCAGCGCCGACTTGAGCAGCCAGCCCGCCGCCTCGTCCAGCTGGCGCTCCATCAGCGTGGGCATGAGGTGGATGACAGTGACTTTCATGCCGCGCAAGGTCAGGCCATGCGCCGCCTCAAGGCCCAGCAGGCCACCGCCGATGACCACCGCCGAGCCACCGCCCGCTGATTTTCCCGCTTCCGCCGCCGCCAGCATCGTGTCGACATCGTTCATGTCGCGGAACGAGATGACGCCGGGCAAGTCCTTGCCGGGCACCGGAATGATGAAGGGATCGGAGCCGGTCGCGATCAGCAGGCGATCGTAATGCACCGTGCGGCCCGAACGCGAGGTGACGATCTTAGCGGCGCGGTCGATCCCGGTAACGGGATCGGCGGTGATGAGGTCGATGCCATTCTGGTCGTACCACTCGTGGGGGTTGATGACGATCTGCTCGAAGGTCTTCTCGCCCGCCAACACCGGCGAGAGCATGATGCGGTTGTAATTCACATGCGGCTCGGCGCCGAAGATCGTCACGCGATAGCGGCTCGCATCGCGGGCCAGCAGTTCCTCGACCGCACGGCAGCCCGCCATGCCGTTGCCGACGACGACCAGATGCTCGCGCACACCGCCACTCGGCACGATCAGCGCGTCATCATAGTCGGAATTGGGTTCGATCCCGTCCTGAAAGTCCATGTTCGAAACTCCGGCAATGTCATGGGAAAGGGAGTTGAAAACGAGAAAAGGCCGCCATCCAGACCCCCGGCACGAAACCGGAAGTCAGGATGGCGGCCTTGCCATCATTCGGTGCCTGCGCGCCCCGACAGTGGAGCGTTTCGGCGATTGTGAAGGACAACGCTGTCCCTTGCACTGCAACATAAAGGGAATCGCCTGATCGCTCAAGCGATTCCGTAACGCGCCTGTCAGATCGTCGGGTACTCCATCCGACCTCGCGAATACTCAGATGCGCGCGCCGGTGTTCCAGGTCGCGCGCCAGCGGGACTTGACCATCGCCACCGAGGCAAGGGCCACAAGTGCGAGACCGGCAAAGATCAGGAAGCCAGGCGCAAAGCTGCCGGTGAGCTGTCTGGCAAGGCCTAGCGAGCTGGCAAGGTAGAACCCGCCGACGCCGCCTGCCATACCGACCAGACCCGTCATCACCCCGATTTCGGCCCGAAAGCGCTGCGGAACCAGCTGGAACACCGAGCCGTTGCCGGTGCCCAACGCCAGCATTGCCACCACGAACAGGCCGAGCGCCGCGACGAGGCTCGGGGCCTGCGACACACCGACGAGGGCAATCGCCGCCACGACATAGACCATCATCAGCGCCTTCACGCCGCCGATCCTGTCTGCCAGCGCCCCCCCCATCGGACGGACCAGCGATCCGGCGAAGACGCAGCCTGCGGTGCAATATCCGGCGACAACAGTGCTGAGACCGAACTGGTCGGTGAAGTAGATCGGCAATGAGGCGGCAAGGCCCACGAAACCACCGAACGTCACGGCATAGAAGGCCATCAGCCACCATGCATCCGCCTGCTTCAGCAGTGCAGCATAGTCCACCAGCTTGCGCGGCGCGGGCGGATTGGGTGCATCCTTTGCCATGAGGAGGTAAAGCGCCAGAACTATGGTCAACGGAATGCAAGCCAGACCCAGCACCGCGTTCCAGCCGAACATCCTGGCCAGGGTCGGCGCGAAGATGGCTGCAAAGACAGTGCCAGAATTGCCCATGCCAGCAAGGCCCATCGCCTTGCCTTGGTGCTCAGCCGGATACCAGCGGCTGGCGAGCGGCAGCGCGATGGCGAAACTCGCCCCGGCAAAGCCCAGGATCACGCCCAGCGCCAACGTTCCCCCGAAGCTGGTGACGCCCATCGACCAGGCGAAGAACAGGCCGGTGATGACGATCCCCTGATTGATCGCCCCTGACCGCTTGGGTCCGATACGATCGACGAGAAGGCCGTTGACGACGCGCAAGACAGCGCCCGCCAGCGTTGGAAGCGCCACCATCAGGCCCTTCTGCGCAGGCGTAAGGCTCAGCGTCCTGGATATCTCGGGTGCCAACGGGCCGAGCAGAACCCAGACCATGAAGGCCAGGTCGAAATACAGAAATGCGGCAATCAGAGTCGGCGTGTGACCGGACTGCCAGAAGCCGGCTGCGGCCTTTTGCTCGGGTACAGGCACGTCATTGTCTTCGTGAGGTCGGAAGAATGCGGTTGCCATGGAACGTCCCCCATAGATCATGAAAGCGGACACGAAAAAAGCCGCAGGCCGGACGTCACCCTTGCGGTGAGCCCGGTCAGCGGCTTTGCTGCGAATTTCGGTGAGGACGGCGTCCCGCCTTTGGGACAGCCTATCCAATCTGGGCGCGCATCATCGCGCGACGTTTCTATAGTCCCGCGATTCGCCAAATCTGACAAGATATAAAATTGCGCGGCTTTTCAGCGCGGCTGCATTTTCAGGTCCGGCCTGATGCTGCGATGCAAAAACCGTCGGAAAAACCTACCGGGCGAATCCGGCAAGGTAATCCTCGATCCGCTCCGGGTCGAAGATGCGCCCATCGAAGAACCGATCAGGGCCAAGCATGAGATCGCCCTTGCGCGATCCCACCGCCAGAGGCACGTCGACCGCCCCCTCCAGCTTCATGCTCGCGCCCGGCATCGGCAGATCGCTGCCCGCAAGCGCGCGGCGGTAGATGTCGGGACGGAATACCGCCGCCGCCTGCCTCGCTGTCTCGGCGGAAGGCTTCACCATATTCCAGCGCACCAGCTGGGAGTATATCCACAACGCCTGGCTACGCCACGGGAACGGCGTCGCCTCGCGCGAGAACAGCACGAAATCGGGACAGGGCACCGCCGTGTCGCCGGCGCGCGGGACGATCGTGCCGGTCAGCGCGCGCAGGATCAGGTCGGAAGGCTCGCCGACGTAGCGGGGATCGGCAAGGATGTCGGCCAGCGCTTCGCGGTTCTGCGGCTCGTCGCACCACACGGCCGCGCGCGCGAGCGCACGCAGCAGGCGATCGGTGGTATCCGGGTTTTCCTCAAGCCAGGACTCGCGGAAAGCCAGCACTTTCTCGACACCGCGCTGCCAGATGCGCTGACCGATCGCCACCGCTTCCGCCCGGCCGGATTCGATGGCGGCGCTGCCCCAGGGCTCGCCCGCGATGAAGCCGTCGATCTCGCCTGCATGGATCGCCTCCACCGTCAGCGAGGGCGGCAGCACGCGCAGCACCACGTCACGGTCGGGATCGACACCCGCGCTGGCCAGCCAGTAGCGCAGCATCAGCGCGTGGCTGGAGAAGCGGTGGACGACGCCGATGATCGGTTTCCTGTGCCACAACCCGATAGCGGTGGCGAAATCGTGTGCGGTACCGAGCGGATCGACCAGCCGCGGGGCGGGATCGGGCGCAAGCGCGGCGGCAAAATCCTTCGCCATGACCAGCATGTTCCCGTTGACGCCCAGCTTGAACGGTGTCGCCAGCGCAGCCGGTTGCTGGCTGAGGCCCAGCGTCACGGCCACCGCCAGCGGCGCCAGCATATGCGCGGCCTGCACCTGTCCATAGACCAGCCGGTCGCGCAGCGTCGCCCAGCTCGTCGTGCGCACGAGATCGAGCGCAAGGCCCTCCTCTTCGGCAAACCCGCGTTCACGCGCAGCAGCGAGTACCGCGACGTCGTTGAGCGGCAGGAAGGCGATGCGAAGGTTGGTCGTCATTATACCCCTCCCAGCAGGTCGCTGGCGGTGATCAGTGCCTGTGCCACGTCAACGATCTTCTTGCCTTGGTTCATCGCGGTCGAGCGTAGCAGCGAATAGGCATCCTGCTCGGACAAGGCACGCTGGTTCATGAGGATGGATTTCGCGCGATCAATCAGCTTGCGATCGGCAAGCGCGGTGCGCGCCTCCTCAAGCTCCGTCTGCATGCGCGAAAAGGCATTGAAACGTCGCACCGCCAGTTCCAGCACCGGCTTTACCCGCTCCTTGCGCAGCCCATCCACCACATAGGCGGAGACGCCCGCGTCAATCGCCGCCCCGATCATCGCCTCATCGGACTGATCCACGAACATCGCGATCGGCCGTGCCAGCGCCCGGCTGACAGTGAGCATTTCCTCCAGCGTGTCGCGGCTCGGACTGCCAAGATCCATGAGCACAACGTCCGGCACCATGCGCTCCAGCCGGGCGACGAAAGCACCGCGCGGCGGCACGATATGAATATCGTCATAGCCCGCATCGCGCAGGCCTTCCTCAAGCACCGTCGCGCGCAAGCCGCTGTCGTCGATGATGACAATGCGCATGGATGCCCCTTCGGCGCTTATTTGCAGCAGATTTTTATTGGGCGTCAACGGCTGCGGAGAATATATCGGGAGGCATCTTCCTATCGGCGAAAATGCCTGTTCACCACGGGACGGAATGGAGCTTTTAGCACGTCGGGGTCATTCGACGTGATCAGATGTACCGACGGCGCCCTGCTCCGTTAAGACGAACATTCTTGAGAGCAGTTCCTTGAACAGCATTTCCAGGTCATCGCGTCCGACATCAATGATCTCTCCATAATCGGCGAGCACGCCATCGATCATGTCCGGATCAAGACGGACCGGCATGGTAGGCGTATGGACATGAGCAAGCTGATGCGCCCGATGCGGATAGGATATCCCGGTAAGGCTATTGTAGGCAATGGCGGCGCCTACCAGCACCACAGAGTTCAGCATCACCGGCACCAGGATGAAACCGTATCCCAGACTGGCGACATGCGGGCCGCCCAGAACAGCGGTCAGGGCGACAGCTCCGCTCGGCGGATGAATACAACGCAGCCAGGACATCGCGGCAAAGGCGACGCCCAATGCCACAGCCGCCGCAATGAGTTGAGAGGGAATGCAAAGCGCTGCCGTCACGCCTATCAACGCCGCCAGCGCGTTGCCGCCGATGATCGACCATGGCTGCGCCAACGGGCTTGCAGGCACGCCGAAAAGCAGGACGGCCGAGGCTCCCATCGGGGCGATCAACAGCGGCGCGGCATTGATGTCGCCAAGGCCCCATGAGCAGATCAGCCCCGTCAAGGCGATGCCGATGATCCCCCCGATGCTCGCTCTCAGTCGCTCGGATATGCCACCAGAGGATCTGGACGGAAGCAAATCATGGAGGGCCTTCACGAGCTCGTCCCCGGTTGGGCAGTCCAGGCGAACCGGCGTCGCTCGCGATCTTCGCGGTGGGCATGCAGACGAACCCGCAAAAGGTCGCGGCGCGCGACAATGCCGATCACCGCGCCTGCCCCGGCATCGACCACCGGGACCCGGCCGACATCGTCCTTGATCATCAGGTCGGCAAGGACCGTGACCGGCGTATCGGGCGTGGCCAGCAGCAGGCCCCGATCCGATTGTCGTTCTGCAAGGGTGACATCGTCAGCCGCAGTCTCGCTGCTCCAGCGCAGGGCATCCGACCGGGACACGATGCCGATCGGTCGCCCGTCCTCACCGATGATGGGATAGCTGCGATGCGCGTCAGGGAGAGCGAAGCGCTCCAGTGCCCGAGAAACGGTCATGTCGCCGGGCAAGGTGTCGGGCAAAGGTGTCATGATGTCACCAACACAGGCGATCGCCCAGGGGTCGATGGTCATTTCCTGCTGAATATGCCGTCCCCGCCGCGCGATCTTTTCGGTCAGAATCGAACGGCGCAGCACGAGGACCGCAACCGCATAACCTGCGGCGGCAGCGGCCATGGTGGCGGGCAAGGTGTCGAGCCGCCCCGTCAGTTCGATGGCGAAGATCGCCCCGGTAAGCGGCGCTCGCATCGCCGCGCTCAGGATACCGGCCATTCCGACCAGTGCCCACACGCCATTGCTGCCGGGAAGAAGTTGCCCGATCGCTGCGCCTGTTGCGCCGCCGATGATCAGCAGGGGGGCCAGAACGCCGCCCGATGTGCCCGATCCCAAGGCGACCAGCCAGACCAGAGCCTTGATAACCAACAGCAGCAGGATCGCCTGAAGCAGCAACGAACCCGCCAGAAGATCCTGGATGTTGCCATAGCCGGCTCCCAGCACGCGAGGATCGATCAGCCCCCCGATCCCGACCACCACTCCTCCTAGCGCTGGCCACCACATCCAGTGAAGCGGCAGATGGTGGAAGGCGTCTTCGATGCGATAGAGCATAGCGGAAAGCAGCGATGCCACCACGCCCACGATCAGGCCGATCAACACGGCTCCCGCCACGAACCCCGCTATGGCGGGTATGTGTCCGGACAGGGCAAACAGCGGCCCCTGCCCGACCAGCAGCGGTCGCCAGACCAGCGCTGTCACAGCGGAGGTTGCAACCGGTACAAGGCTGCGCGGCTTCCATTCGAAGAGCAGCACTTCGACAGCCAGCAGGATGGCAGCCACCGGCGTGCCGAAAATCGCCGTCATTCCCGCCGCAGCCCCGGCCACCAGCAGCGTCTTGCGCTCCGCCGCACTAAGGCGAAAACATTGCGCAAACAGCGATCCGATCGCGCCACCCGTCATGATGATCGGGCCTTCGGCGCCAAACGGGCCACCGGTGCCGATGGAGATCGCCGAGGACACCGGCTTGAGCACGACGACCTTGGGAGAAAGGCGGCTTTCTCCATAAAGAATTGCCTCGATTGCCTCCGGTATGCCGTGGCCACGAATTTTGTCCGACCCGAAGCGAGCCATCAAACCGATGGCGATGCTGCCCAGAACCGGCGCGACGATCATCCATGGGCCACGGGTCGCCAAGGCCATATCCGAGGCCTCGGCAGAAACCCGTCCGAACCAGACCAGATTGGTCACCAGCGCAATCAGCTTGATGAGCACCCACGCCGCCAGCGCCCCGCCCGTTCCGGTGACGAGACCTGCTGCCGCAAGCAGGATCATGGTCCTGTCAGCGGTATGATCGGCCAAGCGTGGAAGGGGTATGTGCGTCGGCGCCGCGACTGGAGAAATCTGTATGGACATGATGAGCACCTTGCAGAAAGTGCTGCGCACATATATCGCACTACGATATGAATCAATCCCGACATGATCCGTCAGAGCCCGACGTGCTCCTCGACGCCGACTATCGGCTTCTGGCAGAGTTTCGCCATGCCCTGCGCGCGTTCCTGCATTTCAGTGAGGAGGCCGCTGCTGCGCGAGGGCTGACACCTCAGCAGCATCAGGCATTGCTGGCCATTCGCGGCGCGGGCTTGCCGATGACGGTAGGAGAACTTGCCGAGCGCCTGATGTTGCGACCGCATAGTGTGACCGGTCTGGTCGACCGCCTCGCGCAAGCACGTATGATCGTGCGGGTGGCCGACAAAGGCGATCGCCGCCGTGTCGCACTGGCGCTGACAGCGCAGGCCGAAGACTTGCTTCATGCGCTGTCGACGACCCATCAGGCGGAACTACGGCGAATCAAGCCCCTACTCACAAATCTGCTGATGCAGTTGTAGCGCGATCGGATTTCGCTGGGGCCGGATTGGATTCATCACTTGAAGCGAGTGCCGCCAATCAACAGAGAGGTGGCCCGGTATGCTGACCTGCATCCGCAAGAGCTTCGATCTGATGCGACAGCATGGCCTCGGCGATCTGGCCCTCGCCACGGTCCCACTTGAAGACGAGAAAACCTACCGGATGCTGCAGCGCGCGGACAGCATCGGCACATTTCAGGTCGAAAGCCGCGCGCAGATGGCCATGCTGCCACGCATGAAGCCCAAAGAGCTTTACGATCTGGTGATCCAGGTGGCGATCGTGCGACCGGGGCCGATCCAGGGCGGGATGGTCCACCCCTATCTGCGCCGCCGCAACGGGGAGGAGAAAGTCATCTTCCCTCGCCCCGCCCCGCCGCACGATCCCGATGAACTGCGCGAAGTACTGGGCAAGACGCTGGGCGTGCCGCTGTTTCAGGAGCAAGCGATGAAACTGGCCATCGTTGCTGCCGGATTTACCCCGTCGCAGGCCGATGGCCTCAGGCGCGCGATGGCGACCTTCCGCAATCGCGGCACGGTCGATCACTATCGCGACCTGATGGTCGGCGGCATGACCCGGCGCGGCTATACGCAGGACTTCGCCGAGCGGTGTTTCGAGCAGATCCGCGGGTTTGGCGAATATGGCTTTCCCGAAAGCCATGCGCAGGCCTTTGCCTGGCTGGCCTATGTCTCTTCGTGGCTCAAGTGCCATCATCCGGCGGTGTTTGCCGCTGCTTTGCTCAACAGCCAGCCCATGGGGTTCTACGCCCCGGCGCAACTCGTGCGCGATGCCCGCGATCACGAGGTCGAGGTGCGGGCCATCGATGTCAACGCAAGCGAATGGGACTGCACGCTCGAAAGAGACGAGAGGAAGGAAGGGCTGGCGCTGCGTCTCGGCTTTTCCCGCCTCGACGGATTTCGCCCACAGTGGGCGGAGGCGATCGCGGCCGGGCGGCGATCCGCTCGCTTCCTCTCGATGGAGGATCTGGCGGCGCGCGGCGATCTTCCCCCCGCTGCCTTGCGCAAGCTGGCCGATGCGGATGCACTGGGATCTCTGGACCTGAATCGGCGCACGGCCTTGTGGGAAGCGCGGCGCACGCCACCTGCCCAGCTTCCGCTCTTCGCAGCGGTACAGGCACCTGAACTGGGCGACGAGCCGGATGCGAACCTTCCTGCCATGACACCGGCTGAAGAAATCGTGGCCGATTATCAGACCACCCGGCTCTCCCTGAAAGGCCACCCGATGCAGTTTCTGCGCGAAGCATTGGACTGCGAAGGCGTGACACGCTGCGCAGAGGCGAACCGCGCCAAAGACGGCCGCAAGTTGCGCGTGGCCGGTGTCGTGCTGATCCGCCAGCGCCCCGGCAAGGGCAACGCGGTGTTCATCACCATCGAGGACGAGACCGGCATCGTCAACGCGCTGATGTGGTCGCGCGAGATGGAAAAACAGCGCCGCGCCGTGATGGCGGCAAGGCTGATGGTGATCGAGGGCGAAATCCAGCACAGCAAGGAGGGCGTGGTCCACCTCATAGCCAGCCGGGTCGTCGATCGCAGCGCGATGCTGCACACCCTCGACGATCACACGCAAGCTACGGCAGCGCCTTCTGCATCCGGCGACGAAATCCGTCGTCCACAAGCCCCCCGTGAACTGCGCAAGCACCCTCGCGATGTTCGTATCCTCCCAAAGTCGCGGGATTTCCATTGAGGCGGTGCGAAAGTCGTATGGGAGTGGTAGCAGTCGCAGGAGTGCTGGCTCCTCACATCGGCAAGGAGCCAGGCAATCTCAGATTTCTGTGCCCTCCGCCAACGTCAGGGCATCCTCTACGTCTACGCCAAGGTATCTGACCGTGCTTTCGATCTTCGTGTGACCCAGCAGAATTTGGACTGCACGCAGATTTCCGGTCGCCTTGTAGATGATTGATGCCTTGGTTCGGCGCAAGGAATGGGTGCCATAATCCTCGCTGGGCAAACCGATGCCCGTGACCCACTCATCGACGAGGCGGGCATATTGCCGTGTGCTTATGTGAGCAGCGTGATCAGTGCGGCTGGGGAATGCGAAGTCCTCCAGAGATCCTCCCCGCAGTTCCAGCCATTTGAGCAGGCTCGCGCGAGCATCGGTCATAAGTTCAAACTGAACTGGTCTGCCGGTCTTTTGCTGTACGACCGTGGCCCGTGTTCGAATTTTCCGATCACAAACGATGTCGCTGATCCTGATCTTCACCAGATCGCATCCGCGAAGCTTGCTATCGATGGCAAGATCGAAGAGGGCCCGGTCTCTTACCCGCCCATGCTGGTCGAGAAAGAAGCGGATCGCCCATATCTGACGGGGTTTGAGCGCGCGCTTTGCACCAACTTTGCGCCCAGCGTTCCAAGATACCCGCTCGCGAGCGGCGGGATCAAATTCCGATAATCCCATGACACATCTCCTATGGCCCTGACGGCCATAGGTAGAACGCTTCAGAAAAGGTCGACCCATTCCGGTCCCTCCGTCCGTAGTTTCGGCTTCCTAGAAGCGGACATGCTTTGGCAGGCCTGCCGATTGCTGAAAGTGTGCCGAGAGAAGACTGACAGCTTTCGTTATCCGGTCAACCAAAGCGGACGAGGTCACCCGACTCTCAATCGGGCGGGGTGCGGGGAACGAGCGCCACGGTCGCGGCTTCGGCCGCCGCCGTGACACGGCCCTCCAGATCATGCGCTTCCGCGACACCGACCGCGACCAGTTGCCCCAGCGCCCGATCAATCCGCGCACGCGCCGGATGCGCTGGCGCGAGCAACCCCGGGTCCTCGATCACCACCGCCTCGAACCATTGCACGACCTGACGGCCGACGCCCGCCGCGATCCAGAGGCCCGGCGATGTCGTGCGGCCGAACCAGGCCTCGGCTGCGTCAAGCAGGAAGTCGAGATGCCGCAAGCGCGGCGCAACCAGCAACAGGTTCATCGTGCAGCGCGCCACGAACACGGTCTGCCCGCCAGGCAACATCGGGCGCAGCACCGGCAGAAAGGCATCGACCCTGTCGAACAGGGCGCGCGGCAAATAGCTGTGCGTCCCGTTGATCATCCCATAGGTGTTGAACAGCATCTTCGCGATGACGCCGCCGCTCTCCATGTCGATCCGCGCTTCGGCAGGGTCGCGGGCATGCTGCCACCGGTTGAGGGTCATCACACGGCCGACCAGCTTTTCGCGCAGCGCCACCGGTCGCGCCGCCGCACGGCCGCTGTCGTTGAAATAGAGCGCGTCGGCGGCATGCTGCACCGTTTGCGCGACTTCGCCGAACGGCGCGTCCGGCAGGTCGGTCACGAACGGCAAGTCGGCCGCGAACGCCGCATCGTCCCCGTCAAGCAGCCGCTCGGCGTAGAAGGCGTAATACTGCACATTCCAGTCCTTCGGGTCGCGGCTAACCTCGGCATCTGCCGCATACCCCAGCCCGTTCATTCGCCCCGTCCACTCGGCATAGGCCGAGACGATCTCCTGCCGCCAGCCGATCGCGCCGGCAGGCGCCGACTGGATCATCGCGAGCCATTGGGCCGCCGCCCGATGATCGGCATGAAGGATCGCCGGCGACGCGTCGATCGCCGTCTCGAGCGCGTCGTCGGCGTCGAACTCCTCCGGCGCGACCGGTCCCGGCACTCGCATCCGGCTAGCCCGGCGCAGGTTTGGACGCTCGTCGGGCCAGGCTGGCCAGTCCGGCTCCGCACCGCCGTCAAGCCAGGCCAGCTCGGCCGCCACCGCCGCATCGATCCCGGTGGCACGTTCCGCTTCGAACGCCGCGTGGGGCGCCTCGTCTTCCGGCTCGTAGCTTTTCCAGCGCCACGTCATGCTGGCAAAAGCCGCGCGCATCATCGCCTTGAAGATGCGTGGCTCGATCTCGAGGATGCGTTGGACCGCCGCCGCCACCGCGGGGGCCGGCGTCCGGTCCTGTCGTGTCGCCAGCGCGACCAGCGCATCGCGGTCGGCGGTCTGGCCCTGCCGCGCCCAGAGATGGATCAGCGCCAGGATCGCGATCGCCGGGCGGTTGTAGCGCAGCGTGTCGCGCGAGCCGCCGCCGCGATCGGATTTCTCCTCAAGCGCGATGGCGATCACTTGCCGGACCCAGGGTTCGTTCGCCGCGAGCAGCGCGTCGTCGCCGTCGCGCGCGACCAGCAGCGCCGTCGTGATAAGCCGCGTCGAGCGTGACTGGAGCACGTCGGTATCGCTGCCATCGGGCACGCCGCCCTCGGCATAGGCGACCGCGTCGCGCGCGGTGTCGGCAGTCGCGTAGTCGCCGCCCTCGGCGGCCATCGAAATGCGCGCTTCCATGCCGCTTGCCTGGACCGACACGTCGCGCTTGGCTTCGAGCGCCGCGAAATGCGCGGCCTCGTCCGGCGGAGAGCGATATTCGAGATTGCCGTCGTCCCGCTCGAACCAGTTCGCCTGGGTAAGGAGGTTGAGCGCGTTCCGTCCGGCCAGCTCCGGGTCGCTCAACGTCGCGTGCGCGCCATAAGGCTCAAGCGTCTCGACCGCGGCCGCGAGCGCTGTCCGCAAGCCGTTGCCGACAGGCTCATCGGCGAGGAAATTCGGCAGGGTGTCGACCAGCGAATAGCCGCGCGAGGGGCGTGCTCGAAGATCGGCCATGCGCACCGAACCCTTCGGCTCTTCCTTCAGCCCAAACGTGTCGAGCCCCGACCCCATCTGATCATGGATCTGCCGGGTGCGATCCTCGGCGAGCAGCTGCGGGCTGGCGAGGAACGGCGCGAGCGGCACGCGCGCGATCGTTCCATGCGACAGGAGAACATCGATCGCGATCAGCAGATAGGCGGCGGCGCTCCCCTCGGGTCCGAGAATGTCGGCCAACACCGCCTCGACCGGATCGCCGTCATCGAGTCGCTTCTGGCTCCACGCCTCCAGCGCCAAAAGTCCAGAGGCGGCCGCATATTCATTGCCGCGGCCCCGCGACCAGCCATAGCTCCATGCCCAGGGGAAGAAGCGCGGCCCCTCGCCAAAGTCGACTGCGATACCATCGTCGCCGGGCTTGCGCCCGTCGGTGTGAAACGCGATCGCCTCCTCGACCAGTGCCCGGATCAGCGCCAGTCCTTCAGCTGGCGCGGCATTCAGGAGGTCGAGAAACGGCGGTTGTGCGGGCGACGGCGGCAGATAGTCGCTGTCGGCAAAGCTGAAGGCGCGCTCCACCGCCCGGTCCCGCCCGCGCCGAATGTCTTTCTTCTCGATCAGGCTCGCCTTGACCATCGCCGCGAGCTCGGCCGGCGCGACCGGCGCGATCACGCTAGAGAATTGGCGCAGATCCTTCATCTTGTGATGGTCGCCGTCGCTCGTGATCGCGGTGAGATAGGCCTTGAGCGCGTCCGGCGCGAACGACCCGAGCAGCATCGTCATCAGCCGGAGCTTGTCGATCGTCTGCCGCCGTGCGTCGCTCGCCCAGCGCGCGCGACCGTCCATTCCCGGGATCGTGACCGGGGTGTCGCGCAGATCGAGCTGGCAGAGCCAGTCGAACAGCAGCCGGGCTGTGCGCTCAGCAAGCGAGGGGAGCATCTTGAGGAAGAAAGTCTGGACCTCGACCAGCTCGACCACCGCGCCGATCGCGGACATTGGCACTTTGGCGGCATGGGCAAGAACCCAGCGCAGCACCAATAACGACGATCCCGTCACATCGGTCCGGTACGAACGTGGCAGATCGACCTTTGATCCGTCAGGCAGGATGATGACGTCTGCCGCCGCCTGCGTCTCGACCGCGACGATCGTCGTGGAGAGTTCGGCGAGGAGCGCGCCTCCCCCGGCGAGGAGCGAGGCGCTCGCCGTATCGAGCACGTCCATGGCGACTTCGGATCGGACGAGGGCAAGGATCGCCTGGCGGCGCCACGACCCGTGCGCGCTCGGCGGCGAGAGATGCGCGAGCAGGTCGAGCCAGGCGCTCGCATCCTTGCCCGTCTCGAGCAGGAGCCGTGCGGCGATCTCGACGCCACGAGCGACGCGCGGCGATACGGGCCCGCTCAGATCGAACCCGGCCAGGCGGGACGGGTCTTCGACGAGATAGGTACCGATCGCCCAGTCGCGCAGCACGTCATGGTAGAAATCGAGCCGGTCGCGCTTGGCCTCGCGAACCGACTGCGCAGCCAGCAGATGGTCGCGGGCTGGCGAATCCTCGGCGAGATCGATCCCGGCCTCGCCCTTGAGCGCGGCGGTCGCCAGCGCCTCGACGATGCGCTGTGCTGCCCGCACCTCGCCCGCAGGCGCGCCATCGGCACTGGTCCACCACAGCTGCGCGAGCTCAGCTTCGGTCCGCACCGACGCCGCGCTCGGCTCGCGGAGTAATCGCGACAGGCGGTAGAGATTGCGCGCAAGCTGGGCCGCGGGATGGCTGGTATCGAGCAGCATGCCGAGTTCGGGCGCCTGGTCGACCAAGATCGCGACTTCCTCGTCCGACAGCGCCCCGACCTCGACCGCATGCAGCCCGCCAAGCGCGGTCGCGATTCTAGCGTCGAGCCAGGGAATGGCGTCGATGGCGCCGCCCCGCCGCGCGGTCGCGATCACCGTGAAGCCGGGAATGGCGGAAGCTGCCCGCAGCAACTCGCTGATCGTGCGCTGGCGCCCCACATCGTCGATCATGTCGATGCCGTCGATGAAGAGATACGCCCCGCCGCTCGCCGCCAGATCGGTCAGGAAGGCGTCGGCCGATCCGGGAATTCCGAGCGCGTTCGCCAAGTACAGCCAGCCGCTCGGCGGTGTCGCCTCACGGTCGAGGACTATGATCGGCGCGCGCGCGGCAACGCGCTCGGCATAGTGGCGCAGCACCCAGGACTTGCCGACACCGGTATCGCCGCGCACGACGATGAAGCGCTGCGTCTCCGCCGCCTCGTCGAGCGCCGCGACCGCCACCAGCCGCGGCAGCGTCACGCCCGCGACGCTCGTCCCGATCGGCGCAAGCGTGTTATGCGCGAGTTCGGCGAGCCGCGCCCGTGCCGGGCCATAATCGCGTTCACCGGCGAGCTTGAAATCAGCCTCGGCGAGATTGGCCTTGAGAGCAGCAGCGTCGATTTCACCACCCCGCGTGCCCGTCTGGATCGAGAGATCGACCAGCCGGCTCCACAGCGCCTCCGCGCGTGCGACCTGCTCGTCGGCCAGCGCCATCCGAGCAAGCGCCAGACCATAGGTCCGCGCGATTGGCGCACTTGCCTCGAAATCGAATTCGAGGATCAGCATCCGGCGGAGCAGGCGCCAGATCGCCTCATCCTCATCGGCGACACCGCCCGCGACCAGATGCGCACGCGTCGTCGCGACGAACGCGCGCATGTCGTCGTTCGCCACGCCCTTGGCGCCCAGCCGGGTGAAGAACTCGTACGCTGTTTCCGCGCTGCGCGCCCAGCCCAGCACATCCTGATAGGCGCCCGAAATCTTGCGGCTGGTCCGCTGCGTGGCGATCCCGAACAGATGGCGTTCCGCCGGCACGTCGCCGATCGTGCTGCTGGCGATCTGATGGGCGACGTCCTTGTAGACCGCGTCCTTTGGCGAAAACTGGATGTCGCGCTTCGACTGGATTTCGAGCAGCGCATCCCCTCTGACGCCGACGCCTTTGATGATGAGGTCGTCGAGCTTGAAACCTTGCTCGACGCCCTGAAAGCGCACGCTGGTGACGCACGCATCGGGCAGCCCCGGCGCCCTATTGCCGGTCAGGAGCGCCAGCAGATAGGTCGCGCCGAGCTCGCCCTCGATATAGGCGCCGGCTGCACCGCGCGATGCCGGGCTCGAGCCACGCTCGGTGTCGATACTGGTCCCCTCTTCTGCCATTCCCCAGATGTGCAACCGATCACACGCGCGTTCAAGCGAAACGCGCAATAGCGAGGATCGCGATTGTAACGACGCGGACCGATAGTGTTTCAGCAGCGGTCACCGTTCGCAAACGATGGCTCGCAGAAAATACACTGGACTAAGCTGTGCGCCGATGTGAGGAAGTTCGTCTTGAACAGTGGACGATGTAGTGGATTTTTTAGACAAGCAGATCGCGCCACCGCGCAACTGGGAGATGTTCGAAGACCTCTGCCGCGCGCTATTTGCAGCTGTCTTCAAAAATCCCCTCGCTTCGAAAAACGGTCGCCGGGGACAACCTCAGCATGGTGTTGACGTCTGTATCGAGCTCTTGGATCAGCCCGGCAGCTGGATTGGCGTTCAATGCAAGGGCAAGGATCTCGGATACGGATCCAAAGCCACCAAGGCCGAGTTTGATGCGGAGCTTGTTAAGGCTGGCAATTTTCAACCGGACCTATCCCGTTGGATTTTTGTCACCACTGCGCCCGACGATGCCAGACTTCAAGAACATGCGCGAAAGACAAGCACGGCGCGGGTTGCTATTGGGCAGTTCCCGGTGGAAGTCCTGGGATGGGGCTCGCTGCTGGCGCTGATCGCGCAGCACGCCCCCGTCATCCGACAATTCTATCCTGAGCACGCCCCGGCAGCAGAGAATGACCTCGCTCGGGTCGCGACGGCCGGGAACGCCGCGCTGGCCAGTATCGACGATACCCTCCGGCTTGGCTCAACCGAGATCACCATAGAGCGGCCCGAGACCTGGAGACGCGCGAGTGAGGCCTTTGCCAAGGAACGCATTGTCCGGCTGACGGGCGACGGCGGCACGGGCAAGTCCGCGATCCTGAAACGTCTCGCGCAGTCGTTCGACGGGCCTCGCATAGTCCTCAAGGACAATCGGGTGTCCGCGACCAGCCTCGTCCAACATTTTTCGCAACTCAGCATCGATAGCGATCCCGCGGAATTGATCGACCTGGCCAGTAGCGATGGCGAGACATTGTGCGTGATCGACGGCGCCGATCGCTTGCTGATGTCGGCCGGACGTGGGGCCGTCCTCGATCTTTTCCGCGCAATTGCAGGCTCTCAAAACCGCGACCGCTGGCGGATCGTTACCAGCGCCCGCTCTTACCAGGATCGGGACTTGGTCGCGGACGCGCTCGTCGAAGCCGGGATCTCGAAGACGGGAGCCCCCATCGCCATCGAAGGCATCACCGATGCTGATACCAAACTGCTGGCCGAAGCGTTTCCAAGCTTTGCACCGTTATTGGCGCGCCGCGACCTGGGCCGCCAGAACCGTTCGCTGTTCCTGATCCGGGAACTGCTCAAGCGGGGCACCCCCCCGGCTGAGACCTGGACCGAGCTCGACATCGCCGACGCCTGGGCATCTGGGGAGGCGCGGCGAAGCAGGGCGCTGGCCGAAATCGGAGCGGCGCTCGTGTCGGTGCCAGTCCGGCTCCCCGGCCGATCCGAGATAGATCCGGACGGGCTGCAGGCGCTGATCGACGAAGGTACCGTCCTTCAGCTCCCGAACCGCGATGCATTTCGCCTGGTCTATGATGTGCACGAGGACTGGCTGCTCGCCCGGCACCTCAATGCCCGGCGCAGCGAACTCCCGGCAATCCTTGCCGCCGCCGATCAACCGCTCTGGTGGCTCCGGGCCGTCAGGTTGAGCGCCCAGCTGCTCCTGGAGACGGGTGACGTCGCAGGATGGCGGGAAATGCTCGCCAATCTAGACGCCGCAGAAGGGCTGGACCCGGCCTGGGCTCGCGCGGTGCTCGCGGCGCCACTCTATTCGGAACGCTCCGACGAGATATTGGCGCGCCTGTCCGCCAACCTCCTATCCGACAAGGCCAGCCTGTTGTTGCGCGTGCTCGACACGCTGATCGTCTTCGAAACGCGCCTCGACGAACGGATGTTTGCTCTGCTCGCGGACCGGGATGAAGAGACCCGCTACACCATGGCGGCCTATTGGCGGCAGCCCCACTACCCGAGCTGGGTTCCGTTCCTGAGGTGGTCGCTACCGCATTGGCGGGAATGGCCAGGAAAGCTTGTGCCGCGGCTCTCGGAGGTCGCAGCGATATTCGCGCGGGCCACTGCGAATACTCCCAATGGCTTCTCCGAAAGCCTCGCCAAGATCGTGCACGAATGGCTGATCGAGATCGAGGACGCCTGCTACGTCGAGACGTTTGACGATCGCCGAGAGCCGTTCGGGGTAAAGCTTGACCACTATCGTGGCTGGGAGAAGGTCGAAGACCGCCTCCGCGAGGTGCTCGTCGCATGCGTGGAGTCCTCGCCCTCGACGGTTAACGCCTATCTGCGACGCCTCACGACCGGAAAGAGTCTCGGACGCCCGCGAACGGATATCATCGAGTCGCATGGCAGAGTTCCGGCAAAGCTCCCGCAGGCATGGACCGACCTTTGCCTGCGCCAGTTCCTCCCCCGCCGGCGCCGCGCGCGCCGCGATGGCCCGTTCGGCAGGGAGCTGTTCCAATGGCATGATTATGAGCGTGCTGGTCTCGGCAGCGACCAGGGCATGTCGCCCTCCTCAGCCTTGCGGGCTGGCCTCGATCAATTGTTCGAAGCGGATTCGGCACAGGCGCTTCGCCTGTTCCATGCGCTCGAGCGGCGTGCGAGCGTGCATTGGCGGTGGCGTTCCAAATGTTACGATAGGAGGCGACCCCGGCCCCTTGTCATCGACCTGGGCCACCGCAAGGTCACGCTGTGGGGCGACGATCCAGTCTATCGATGGTCGCGCGGCATTCTCGGATCGAACGTTCTAGGATCGGTCTATCTCGCGCTCGACGACTGGCTTGGCCGTCAGGCCGAAGTCGGCCGCCCCGTTGCCGAGCTGATCGATCTAGTGCTCCAGGACCAGGGCGTTGTCGCCACCGCAGCGCCCCTGATCGCGATCGTGACCGAGCAAGTGAACACGGCGGGCGCCATGGACTCCGCGGGCGCCTTCCTCGCACTGCCCCGCCTTTGGGAATATGACATCCACCGGCACATCGACGATCAAGGGGGAGCGCATCGGATCGGTTTCTTCTCGGCCGAGAATATCCATTTTCAGGCGAACGAGCGCAATCATCAGCGCCACATGAAGCTCAGTCCGCTCCACCATGCTCTGCTTCTGCCGTTCCGACTGATGGCCGGCGGCGAGGTGCGCCAGCGCTTCGATGCCGCGCGGCTCGCCTGGACCGCAGATGATCTCGCCAGCTTCGAGGACGAGTTGGATAACCAGGCGCTCGTGTCGGAGCGGACCGTGCAAATCGAACGATACCGGTCGGATGGCGATCCCGGGCAACTCGTCTTCGAAGAAGCCGAGCAAGGTGTGAAGGTCAGCATCTCCCCACCCGAGGAAGCGCTGCCCGAGATGGAAGCGATGGGCACGGCCAACCGCTTGCTCGGCGAGGCCACCGCACTTGCGAACTGGATCCGCGCCACGCGCGAAAAGCGAAGCCTCTCGCAGGCCATACCCATTGCCGACGCGATCGAGCGCGCAACCCGCCTCGCCGCCGCGCTCGAGGATGCCGATAATGCTCATCTGGATCTTGCGCGCAGGTTTGGCGGTGCCGCCATCGTCGGCACGGCAGCAGTTGCTGCAAGGCATTTGAACGAAGCGGAACTGGCCACCCGTCGCGCCTGGATCGAACACTGGCTTTTGCTCGGTGCATCGGGGGGCGAGCGTGAGGATGTCGTCGACTATGCGATATTGATCGACGATTTTCAAGTCCTGGCCGCATGGGGCTTGGCAAGCCTGGCGAGCCGAGGGCCTGCGAACGCGACCATCGACGTCCAAGTCACTTTCCTTGCACTGCACCGCGTGCACGCGATCTCCCAAGGGGCTCTTGAAGGACTGCAGTGGTCGCTGCGCCCAGATTTCGTGCGGGCGCTGCACATCGCCGCGCTTGACACCTGCGTCGTCAATATAGGCTGGTGGTGGCGCGGCGACCGGCAGCGCGACAAGGCGAAGCGCCAAAATGCCCGGGAGCGCAGGCGAGCGATGCGCTGGGCGCTTGCTTCTCACGGGGTTCGCGCGCCACTGCTGCCTCCCGCCCCCGATAGCTGGAAATGGGTCTGGACCGGCAAATGGCCGCGCCCGCTGCGACGGCTCTATATGCCGGCCAAACGCGTCCTCAGTTGGGGCCGGGCGCGGGCGCTGACCAAGGGTCTCGACTGGGCCCGCCTCACCGATGGCGGCAAGCACCACGCGCTATTTTCGATCTATCTGACCAAGCTTGTCGAATGGACACGCGCCTATTCGGAGGACACCGATCGGCACGATCGCCAGTTTCCCTATGAATGGGGTCACGGGCTCGCCAAGGAATTGGGCCGGTTCACGGTCGCCCATGGCGGCGGGAATGAATGGAAGGCGTTGATCGCATTTTCCCGTCACGACCGGCCCGAAGATCTGGTTGGCGAGTATCTCGAAGGTGCGATGGCATCCCTCGTGGAAAGCGGCGAACGGCCTGACCCCGGCTTCTGGTCGAGCTGGCAGCCTGCCGCGGACTGGATGCTAGAGCACGCGATTCCAAAGCGTCGCGGTCGGCACGATCACCTGTCGCATGGTGCCGGGGCGGCGGGTTTCGTCGGGCCTTATTACACACCATTGCCCCCGGACTGGCCCCATCTGGAGGATGTGCTCGGCGCGGTCGATCGCTGGGTGCGCGCGACCGCGCATCTGCCGGCGGGCGCCTATTCGGTGATCCAGATCGTCGAACGCATGAGCTCCGACCAGCGGGCGCGCTGGTTCCTGCCATGGCTGGCGCATTGGACCCAGCTCCACGGGCCCGATGAAAGCTTTTGGTCCTATAACGGGTTGGCCGGGATCCGGCACCGGATCGCCGACTGGCTGTGCAATGCCGATACTTTGCGCCAGCTGCTGCCGGGCGGCAGTCTCGGCGATCTCCATGCACTCAGGGATGTAGCCTCCCGTCTGGCCAATGACATTGACGGGGGATCTGTCGCGCAGGCCCGCCAGAGCCTGTCGGACATGGCCATCGCGATCACCGTCAGCCCCTCGCGGATCGAGGCGGGGATCCAGCCGGACGCCTTGCTTGTAATGGCAGGGCTTGCGGCGAGAGGCGCCGATGGCCTGGCGATCGTCATCCCGACCTCCGTAGTCCACTACGGCCACGAGCCCCGTCTGCGACTGGAGCCGAGCGACCATCATCCCACCCCGCGCGATGAGCGGCTGGTGGAACTGCTCGCCCGCGCCTTCGCGGCCCGGACTCAATTGCTGGACATGGACGAGGCGGCGCTTGCCGCGCTCCCGACAACCCAGCTGCGCCATCTCCAGCGGGTGGCGAAACTCAGCTATCTCGATCCCGGCATCGTGCGGGCGATCCTTGGCGGGACGCAGCCCGCAACGCTCAGCGCGCGGAGCTTGTGGCGGATCGCAGAGCTTCCGTTGGTCTGGAGCGCACAGCGCGAACTGCTCGGCTTCGCGACCCGCTGACAGCGGCGCCGCCTGATACCATCATAAAAGAGTAGGTCGCTTTTTGGGCCGCAGAGATTTTCGGGAAAATCTCGCCCCACACGCAAGGCCCGCGCGTCTCCGTGACCTCGCAATCCCGCCAGCCGTCCCCGCAAAGTCCCGGGAAAGCCGGGATATTTTCTGCGCCAACCCGGTTGGACGCAGATTACAGGACATCGGAAATATGGATGGTGAATGGTGCAGTCCAGCGGCAACCAGTCTCACCTGCAAAAATTCCCTAAATGGCGACTTTATCGGGAATTATCGTGAAAATGGTGATGATTTAGACCGCGCTGCAGCACTATTATCGCCAGAAATCATATCCTTGGTCGGCTAATTCCCTGTTTCAACTTTAGGGAAATTTTGCGTTCCGTCAGGGAAACGCAACCCCCGCTTCAGGCATCGCGACCTGTGCCAAGGAGAGGGCGTGAGACGAAAGAGGAGCCGGAGGCACTGCGGCCGAAGCCATAATCCAACTCGAAGTCTCCCGCCCCCCGACCGATGCGCCCTCGCCTTGCAGTGATGGCCTTTGTCCGGCGGTTTCGTCCTCTACCTTTAACAGCGAGTCCCCGACTCGATGTGTGACGATCAGTCAGCGCTGGCGAGCACTACCGCCCTGCCCCAAACGCTTGCTTCTGATCGATAGAAGATGCGTTCTGTGGATAAAATCATTTTCAAGAATAATAATTTCCCCACTCCATGACGACGCCTCTTATATATCGTGGTGAATGTAACGAATTCGTCACTTGACGGATTTGCGTCAGACACCCGAAGTCAAGTGTATATTTAAATGTGTGTAATTTGGCCGTTTCTGCCATTTTGTCAGAACTTACATGCGCACAGAGGCGATACGAGCTTGTTTACACCATAGGCGCAGCAGGCATACGAATGAGGCGGGTCATTATTTCCCGTTTGCTGGAAAGCGTTTATGAAAAATCATTCGACTGCGGTCGTCGCGACAGCGACTTCCGCGCTAATTCCCTATGCCCACAATGCTCGCAAGCATTCCAAAGCGCAGATCAAACAGATCGCCAAGTCGATCGAGCGCTTCGGTTTCACCAACCCCGTTCTCATTTCCGACGACGGCCAGATCGTTGCCGGCCATGGCCGGGTCGAGGCCGCCAAACAGCTCGGTATGAAAACCGTGCCGACGATTACGCTTTCGAACCTCACCGAAGCCGAACGGCGCGCCTATGTTCTGGCGGATAACAAGCTCGCGCTGAATGCGGGCTGGGACAAGGATATGCTGGCCATCGAATTGCAGGGGCTGCTCGACCTCGAGTTCGACCTCGAATATACAGGCTTCAGCCTTGCAGAAATCGACCTGGCAATTGATGCCGCCTGCGAAGCGGATCCAGAAGCGCGCGATGCTCCGGAAGATGCGATCCCGACGGTGGCGGAGGAGCCCGTTTCCCGGCACGGCGATATCTGGCTGCTGGGCAGGCATCGCCTTCTCTGCGGCGATGCGCGCGATCAGGAGGACTTCATCCGGCTGATGGGGGACGAGCGCGCCGATGTCGTGTTCACCGATCCTCCGTACAACGTAAAGGTCGATGGCAACGTCTGCGGCCTTGGCACGGTCAAGCATCGCGAGTTTGCTTTTGCCAGCGGCGAGATGTCAGAGCGCGAGTTTGCAACCTTCCTTGCGATCACTTTGACCAACATGTCCGCCTATATGCGCGATGGCGCGATTGCCTTTGTCTGCATGGACTGGCGCCATATGAGTGAGATGCTGACGGCAGGCCGCATCGCCTTCACCGAGCTCAAAAATCTGATCGTGTGGAACAAGACCAACGGCGGCATGGGTACGTTCTACCGCTCCAAGCACGAGCTGATCTTCGCCTTCAAGCACGGCACAGCTGCCCACACCAACAGCTTCGGTCTGGGTAACACCGGCCGCTATCGCACGAATGTCTGGGACTATGCCGGCATCAGCTCCATGGGGGCAGAGCGTGACCAGGAACTGGCCATGCACCCAACCGTGAAGCCGGTTGCCCTGATCGCCGATGCCTTGCGGGACTGCTCGCGCCGCGGGGAAATCGTGCTCGATGCTTTCGGTGGTTCAGGCAGCACTCTCATCGCGGCCGAGAAGACCGGGCGCAAGGCGCGTATCATCGAATATGATCCGCTGTACTGCGACACGATCGTGCGGCGCTGGCAGGCTCTTACAGGCAAGCGCGCGACTCTCGTGGCTACAGGGCGAACCTTCGAGGATATCGCGGACGAGCGCGCCGTTCAGGCATGCGTCGACACGAAGGAGATCGCAGCATGAGCGAGCATCCGGCCTCTTTCGGCGATGATGCCGACATCGACGACAGCCAGGACACTCCGCCTGGCCCAGACTACGACGTGGGCTATGGCAAGCCTCCCGTCCACACGCGCTTCAAGCCCGGACAGTCGGGAAACAAAGGTCGCCGCAAAAAGAAGCTGCGCGAGACCAGGAAAGACATCGTACGCCGCATTCGCGATGAAAAGGTGCGCGTTAATGGGAAATGGATCACCGCTTTCGAACTGGCAGTAAGGTCCACGTTCAATCAGACCATCAAGAGTGGTAAACCCAGGGACCTGAAAATGCTGCTGGAGCTGCTGTCGAGCTACAATGCAGGACCTGAAGACGACCATGAGCCACCGACCACAGAAGAGGTCGCAGATGCCATTCTGCAGTTCTTTGCCGGCTTGCCGCCGCCCGAACCGGCTTTGCCGGAAGAGGCATCCTCAGTTTCGGGCGATATCTGTGACGCCCCGCCGGCCAATTAAACCGGGCTGAGGCGTTGCCAGATTTTCGCAAGCATTGTTCCAGGCTCTTCGCCCAGAGCGACACAGATATAGCCAAACTCGATCACATCAATGCGGCGCTCGCTACGTTCGATTTTCGAGACATAGGATTGAGGCTTGGCCAGTTTCGACGCCAACTGCTCCTGCGTGAGGCCTGCGGCCTGGCGGGCGGCCACGAGGCTTTGGGCGAACAGCCTGTATTCTGGGGTGAAGAGTGTTCCGGCCACGCCACGGTCGCTACAACGAACACCGAAATATCCCATTTTAGGTTATTTTAAACAGATCCGGCCTAACGCCAAAGCTCCATAAAGGAGCAGCCAGATGCCGGTAAATGACGACGTATACAATGTATCATCCTACTCCAACCGTCGCAGATACAGGCCGACCCTGCGTCAGATCTTGCTGATAATTGTGGCGGGCTTCATGCTGGTACGCATCGCCGGAGGGCTGTCAGAAAGCATGCAGGGCTCGCCCGAAGAGCGCGCAGCCCAGTATCCAATACAGCCGGGCCCCACAGCCCGCCAGGACGCCATCGACCTGTATCAGCAGGCTCGCAATATTGCTGAGCCGTGTGATGTCGCCGGAGGGCTTCGCGCGATTGCACAAAAAAGCGAGGATCCTATCTCTATATTCACTCAGGCCAAAAGGGAGGACAGCGCATGTATCGACGTGAATACGAGCCTCAAGGAACTCGTCATTCCGGAAACCCTGGGCCGACGGGTAGCACTGACGTTTGCAAAAGCGCTGAGCCAGTGTGAAACGGCATATCTTTCACAATGGAGTGTCGCCCACTCACTTGAGGATGCACTCAAGAGTGGCGGTCAGGTGGAAGATCTCGCTGCCTTGCGCGAGAATACGTCCATTTCCCAGCTGACCGCTCCAATGTGTCTCTGGCCGACGCGGCTGCGCCATTGGGTGTCACCAGGCAGGACATTCATGCTTTACCCGCCAGTCTCGATAACATTTCCCAACCAGACGGCGCCCAGCTTCAACAGGATATCGCACCTCGCCCGCAATCTTCTTCTCCCCGTGTCCAGATGCTGCTCAATCAATGGGACAGGCTCAATGATGAATGTCAGGGCGAGTATCACTTACCTTCAGATCCCGTGTGCGCAGCCCGTAACGGGACTGAAGCCCTGACGCACGAAGGATGGTGCTATGGCGGACCAGACGATACTGCGGCTACTCGCGTTTGGGAGCCCTGCAGCGAAGCAGGTATGTAGCGATATCTGTAGCTCCATATTACTTCACCCGAACCGCCTAATTGTTAGGCTTAGAATCCGTGAGTAAAATAAAGATGAGCGACCTGTATTGGCTGGGAGGCGAGCAAATGGCGCATATGTTGCCGTAGTTTCCCAAGCGTCTTGGCAAGCACCGAGTTGATGATCAACGGGGTGTTGGGTTGGGTGATATGCATACCTGGCTGCACCCAGTCATCGATGCCAATGGCCGCCCCTGCTCGACGACTTACCCAAAGCCAAATGAATGCTTCCAACCCTTTAAATTGGTTATTATAATAACCGGCATCACCATCAGTACCAACGGGTATTGCAACAACAACCCTGCGATGATCGCGATCGCCAGAGGCTGCTGGATGCCTGCACCCGCCCCCCACGCTAACGCGAGGGGCAGCAGCGTCAGCACAGCTGCTAGCGTCGTCATCGTAATCGGGCGCAGGCGATGGCGGGCCGCCTCACGCGCCGCATCGGCCACCGGCATGTGCGCCGCCATCTCCTCGAATTCCGATATGTAGAAAATCGCCATCTCGGCGCCAATGCCGATAATCATCGTCATGCCCATCAGCGCCGTAATGTTGAGATCGACGCCGGATAGCCAAAGCGCCGTAAAAACGGCCGTCGTAGACAGCAACGAGCAGCCGATGATAATGACCGGCAGCCAGAAGCGGCGATAGAGCACCAGCAGCAGAATGAATTCGGCGATCAGCGCTGCACCGAACACCCGCAGCAGTCCGGAAAATGCGATCTGCTGCTGCTGGTAGAGACCACCCATTTCATAGCGGACGCCCGACGCCAGCGTTCCGGGCCGGTCGAGCGCAGCTTTGACTTCCGCCACCGCCGCTCCGATGCCGCGCCCCTGTATGCGCCCCGTCACCGCGACCATCGGCTCCAGATTCTCGCGCGCAATCTGCGGCTGTCCGGCCACGGGATCGAGGCTGGCCACGCGCGAAAGCGGGAAGAGATGACCGTCACTCGCGCGGATCGGCAGTGTGGCCAGCTCAGTCTGGCTGATCGTTGTGGCATCGGGCAACCGAACGCGCACGTCCACAGTCTTGGCCGCTTCCGGCAGCGAGGTCGCGACAGCGCCAGTCAGTGCATCGGAGAGCTGTGTCTGCACCTCGGCAGGCGTCACACCTTCCATGGCTGCCCGAACCGGATCGACCTGCACATCGATGGCATCCCCGGCCAGCTGAACGCCATCCTTCACCTCGACCACGCCGGATATCGCCGAGATCGTTTTCGCCACCTTCTGCGCCTGCGCCTCCAGCACCGAAGGATCGGACGAAAACAGCTTCACCTCTATCGGCTGGGGAACCGCAGTGAGATCGCCGATGAGATCTTCCATCAGCTGCGCCACTTCCACCTCGACGCCCGGCACTTTCACCGCGACTTCATCGGCCACGACAGCGGCGAGGTCCTCCGTCCGCGTTGCGTGATCCGGCTTGAGCTTGACGAAATAATCGCCGTGGTAGCTCTGCCCGAGATCGCCGCCGAGCCCGGTGCCCAGACGGCGAGAAAAGGTCAGCACTTCGGGATTGGCACGCAGTATCCGGTCGACCTGCGCAATTTCGCGCGAGGATTCGTCAAGCGACATTCCGGGGCGCGTGTAATAGTCCATCACGAAACCGCCTTCGTCCACGCTGGGCATGAAGCCGGTCGGCACATTCGAATAGCCAATGTAGCCGATCGCCAGCAGGGGCACGAGGGTCACGACCAGCACCCACGGACGGGCACCGAGGCGATCCATCGCCCCATCGTGCGCGCGGGCCAGCCAGCCCTTGCCGGCCACACCCGGATCCTGCCACTTTCCAAAATCGATGAAATGGCGCACCAGTACCGGCACGACGAAAGCGGTCATCGCCCACGAGATCGCAAGGGCAGCGGCCATGGTAATCGACAGCGCCTTGGAAAAGGCGCCCGTCACGCCGGTCAGGAATGCCAGCGGCAGGAACACGATCAGTGTCGCAAGGCTCGATCCTGTCAACGGCACCATGAATTCCCACGCGGCGGGGAATACGGCGTCCTTTCCCAGAACCATGCCATCCGCGCCAACGGCACCGGCACGGCGGGCGATGTGCTCCACCATCACAATCACGTCGTCGATCAACAAGCCAACCGCCGCCGCGATGCCGCCCAGTGTCATGATGTTGAACGACATGCCCAGAATACTGAGCACCAGAACCGTCGCGGCCAAAGTCGCCGGGACGACCAGCGCCGCGATCAGCGTCACGCGCCAGCTGCGCAGGAACAGCAGGAGCACGAGGCCCGCCAGAACCAGCCCGATCAGCACGGCATCGCGCACGCTCACGACCGACTGCGTCACCAGCTCGCTCTGATCGTACCAGTTGACCAGCTTCACGCCTGCCGGAAGCTTGAACGCGGCGAGCTTGGCCTGCACTTCCTGTGCGATGCGCACGGCATTGCCGTCGGGCTGTTCGTAGATATTGAACAACACCGCCGGGCGCCCGTCCTCGACGATGCGCTGCCATTGCGGCACGCTGCCGTTCTGTACGGTCGCGACATCGCGCACCCGCACCACTCCGGCAGGATCGGACCGGACAACGATGTCGCCGACCTTCTGCGCGTCGGTCACGCTGCGATCGACGATCACCAGAGACAGCCGCCCACGATCCTGCACTTGCCCGACTGCGCTGAGCACATTGCCGTCACGGATCGCCGTGACGAGATCAGCCATCGCCATGTTGTGATCGGCCAGCCGTCGCGGGTCTGCCAGCACCTGGACTTCGGAGGTCTCGCCCCCCTGAACACCGACGCGCGCCAGC
Organism: Novosphingobium sp. BAM6; assembly: GCF_057784955.1. Taxonomy (NCBI): domain Bacteria; kingdom Pseudomonadati; phylum Pseudomonadota; class Alphaproteobacteria; order Sphingomonadales; family Sphingomonadaceae; genus Novosphingobium; species Novosphingobium sp. BAM6. Next base: position 256,652 of record NZ_JBYNTR010000003.1, read on the forward strand.
CCCGAAATCGACGAGAGCAACGGCGTGATCTGATAGCGCGCCAGATCCTGCAGGGCCGTGGGATCGGCACGGTCCGAAACCAGCGCATAGGAGATGATCGGGAAGACCGTGGGATCCATCCGGCGCACATCGTACTGCGTGCCTGCAGGCAGGCCGGGCAGGATGCGGGCAATGGCGGAATCGACCAGCAGCGTGCTCGACACCATATCCCGGCCCCAGCCGAAATCGATGGAGATCTGGGCCGAGCCGCGGCTTGTTTCAGAACGTACGTCCTGCACGCCGGGCACGGCGCGGATCGCCTCCTCGACCGGTCGGGTTACCGTCAGCGCGGTCTGATCGGCGGGTCGGCTTCCCGCGTCCAGATCGACGACGACGCGCGGAAAAGACACTTGCGGGAACAGGCCGATAGGCAGCGACAGCGCCGCAACGATACCTGCCAAGGCCACGGCCAGCGCGACGAGGACCAGCGCGCGGGACTGGCGATCAAGAAACCGCGCGAACATCAGCGATCCCGCCTCACGGCATCGCCGTCATTCACCTGATAGGCGCCCTCGACGATGACGGACCGCGCCGGATCGAGCGCTCCGCGCACCACATCTCCCTGCGGCGAGGACAGCACGACCGTGACCGGCACGCCGATGGCCTTGCCCGACACGTCCTGAAACACACGTGCCCCGCCGCCTGACGTGACCACCGATTGATGCGGTACGATCCATCCCGTCGCATCGCCGGTACGGATCGCGACCTGCATGCCCTCACCTGCCAGCACACTGCCCGAGGGCGCCGAAATGTCGACGTCGACCAATCGCGTGCGCGGATTAAGCAGATCGTCCACCCGTAGCACCTTGCCGGCAATCCCCGAAGCCTGCTGCGGCCCGGTTGCCGAAGACAGACGCTGCAGGGTGACGAGCGCGCCGGGCTGAACTGCAGCCCGGTCTGTCGGGTCGATGCCCACTGTCACCACGATACCGCTCGTCCGCGCAACGGTGACGAGCGGCGCGCCGGGTTGGGTCCGGTCGCCCTGCGATACGCCCAGTGCCGTAACGACCCCGTCGAACGGCGCGCGCAACGTCTGGACCGACTGACCAGCGCCTTCCGCGCCCAGCGCGTTCAGAGCGATTCCCGCATCGGAAACCGCCTTGTCCGCCTGCACCAACTGATCGGAGGTCGCCAGCTGCTGGGCGACGAGCGCAGCCGTGGCGGCGCGTTGTTTACGCGCCGCAGCCAGTGCATCGACGGCCTGCAGATAGCCACCTCGTGCGGAAGGCGCGACGGTGAAGGTCGCCAGAACCTGACCCGCCTTGACGGCGGAACCCTGCGTCACCGCCAGCGATGTTAATTGCCCGGGTTGCGCGACGCTCAGCGTCGTCACGCCATTCTGCGCTGGAGTTGCAGTTCCATACGCGCTGAGCGTGACCGGCAGCGATCCGCGCTGGGCACGCACTACGGTGATCTGGACACTGGGCGTCGCCGCCGTATCGGGGGACTCGCTCTGGCACCCCGCAAGCAGGGTGAGGATACCGGCCAGGGTCGCTCTGCGAAGGGTCACTTTCCGCTTCCTTTGGCCTGAGAAAGCGCAGATTTCGCCGGGAGGTCGACAGTCGGCAGGCCTGCTCCCACCAAGGTCTGTATGGCGATCTGGCGATCGCGCAGTGCCGTTTCCATCGTGATGATGTCCTGTTCCCGGGCGTACATGTTGCCGACAAGATCGAGATAGCCGCGCTCGTCGAGATGACCGGCTGCGAAGGCGAACTGCCCCTTCGTTGCAGCGCTGCGGGTTGGCGCGAGATCGCGCCCGGCGACGGCGAGTTGGTCGGCCAGCTGGTGGGTTTCGGACAGCATGGCCGCCACTTCGCCGGTAGTCGCGGCAAGCCTTGCGGCATATTCCGCATGAAGCTGCACCCGCGTAGCCCGCGCGATGGTGATCGCGCCCTGCCCGTGATCGAAGATCGGCAGCCCCAGCGTCACGTTTGGACCGCCATTGATGACTTTGGCATTATCGCTGGCAACACTTCCCCCGAATACCAGATCGGGAAACTGCGAGAGGATCGCCTGACGCACGTTTTCGTCGGCAGCAGCATAGCCCAAACGCAGCGCGAGCAAATCCGGCCTGCGGTTCACAAGGTCGGGCAGGCCCGCCTTAATGGCCGCCGGATCGAAAGGCGGCAACGCCACATCGGGAGACAGGTTCAGAACGACATCCGGGTGAAGACCGAGCAGCGCATTGAGCTGATGCCTAAGCGACAACTGGTTCTGCTCCAGCGTATCGAGCGCTGCGCGCGCGCCCTGCAACGCCACCCGTTCGGGCGCCACGGTCGCCAGCGTGACGGTTCGCGCCGCTAGCGCCCGGTCCAAGCGGGCGTTGCGATCCTTGAGCAAGGCGTAATAGTCCGCCGCCAGCGGATGCAGCCGCTCGCCCATGACGATATCGCTGGTCAACTGGCGCGCTCTGCCTGCCACCTGCCACTCCTGCCAGACGACGTCGGCTGCGACCTGCCCCTCGCTGTCATGGGCGGCGCGTTGCCGCGACTTGTAGGTCACCAGCGCCTTGATGTCCTGCGACAGGCCGATGTTCCAGGCAGGGACAGTGCCCTGCCCCGACAGCAGCGGCAGAAGCGCGGCGGATAGAGAGGGATTGGGCAACAACGACGCCTGACGGGACTGGCCTGCCGCCACGGCGCTGCCCGCCCGGATAGCTTGCAAGTCCGGGTTGTTGGCCAGTGCCAGCGCCACGATCTCATCCGCCGTAAGCGGACCGGAGTGTGGTTGTTGGACCGGCAAGTCAGCGATCGAGGGAGCCAACGCCGCGGCACCCGGCAGCGGCAGGGATGTATACCGGGCGCAACCTGCCACCAGCGACACGCAGATACCCATCGCAATAATACTCGCGACCGACCGCATGCCGGTCTCCCGGTGGAACGCGGCGACCGGCATCTGTGGTCCGATCGGGGTAACAATCGTCATTTCACAGACACACCTTCATGGCGAAACATCTGCGATCCTAGCCGAACGAAGTTTCGCTCAAGGTGACGGCAAGATTGGGAATTGCCAACTTGCCCCGCCGCGACGTTTGTGGCCCTAGTCGTCCTTTGCAGATCCAAGCTCACGGAATTGTCCGATGAAGATCCTCCTCCTTGAGGACGACGTTGAACTGCGCACGCATGTCGAGCGCTCGCTGATGGCGGCAGGACACATTGTCGACACCAGTTCGACCGGGCCGGATGCGCTATTTCTCGCCACGAGCAATGCCTACGACGTGCTCGTGCTGGACAGAATGGTTCCCGGGCTGGACGGCCTCAGCATCATGAAAGCGCTGCGTGTCGCGCAGGACCGCACCCCGGTGCTGCTACTCACCGCGATGGACGGGATCGAGGACCGCGTGGAAGGCCTGGAAGCCGGTGCCGACGACTATCTCGTCAAGCCTTTCGCGGTCACCGAGCTGATCGCGCGTATTAATGCGCTGATGCGTCGCCCGCCGATCTCGGAGACGACAACGGTGCTGCGGGTCGGCGATCTTGAAATGCACCTGATCCGCCGCGCGGTAACGCGCGCGGGCCGCAAGGTCGAGCTTCAGGCGCAAGAGTTCAAGCTGCTGGAATACCTTGTTCGCCATGCCGGAGAGCTAGTGACGCGCACGATGTTGCTGGAAAATGTCTGGTCGTTCCATTTCGACCCGCAGAGCAACATCATCGAGAGCCACATGAGCCGCCTGCGCGCCAAAGTGGACCGTGGCTTCGAGCGCGAGCTGATCCAGACGGTACGCGGTGCCGGATACCGCATCGATGCCGGCTAAGCCGCTTCACCGCAGTGTCCTGCGCAGCGGGACGTTCCGCTTCGTCCTGCTGTTCGCGGCCATATTCGCAATCGGCTCGATGCTCGTGCTGTTCACCGTCCAGCGGCAGATCCACGGCTATGCCGATGCCGCGACGGAAAGCACCCTGAACGGTGAGGCGCGGATTCTGACCTCAGAGTATCGGGCTCTGGGCCTCGACGGGCTGAAAGATGCGATCGCCCGCCATTCCTATGGCCATGATCCCCAGTTCCGGTTTCGCCTGATGGAGGCCGACGGCCAGCTTCTTGCCGGGAACCTGCCCTCCACCGTCATGGTACAAGGGCCCGGAAAACTGAACGTGCGCGAGCCCCGCCCTGACGCACAGGGCATCCACATCGAAACCTTCCGCACGCTGGGCGTCACCCTGCCGGACGGACGCCACCTCGTGATCGGCACCGACACGTTTGACGTGCGCGAAATGATGGAGCGGCTGAACCGGTTCACACTAGCCTGCGGCATCGGCATCACCCTTTTCGCGCTGGTGGGCGGATACTTCGTCGGCAGCCTGTTCGTACGGCGATTGCATGGCGTGAACAGCGCCGTGAACCAGATCATGGCGGGGGCCCTGCACGAACGCCTGCCGACCATCGGGATGGGGCCCGAGTTCGATGAGCTGTCCCACAATCTCAACCGGATGCTCGATCGCATCCAGGGCCTGATGGAGGGACTGAGGCAGGTTTCCACCGACATCGCCCACGATATGCGCACGCCGCTCACCCGCTTGCGGCAACAGCTGGAAGCGCTGCGCGGACTGAACGAGGTCGAAGCTTACGAGGCGGGTGTCGGCGTGTCGCTGGAGCAGATCGATGCCATTCTCGGCATTTTCCGCGCGCTACTGCGGATCGGCTCGCTGGAAGGCGGGGTCGGCCGCACGCGCTTCACCACAGTGGACCTCAGCGAAATGATCACACGCGTCGGCGCCGCTTACGAGCCTGTGGCCGAGGATTCCGGCAGAGTGCTGAACCAGCAGATCACCCCCGGCCTTCTGGCGATCGGAGATGGGGAACTGCTCGCCCAGGCCGTGACGAACCTGATCGAGAACGCGATGACCCACACCCCTGTCGGTACGGAAATCACCCTCAGGCTTTCCGGCGAAGCGTACGGCGCACGGATTGTCGTTGCCGATAACGGCCCCGGCATCCCGGCCTCAGAGCGGGCCAAGGTGCTGGAGCGCTTCTATCGGCTGGATGCCAGCCGCAGCACGCCGGGATCGGGGCTCGGGCTGGCACTCGCCCATGCCATTGCAACACTGCATCATGCCGAGATCGGCCTGACGGATAACGCTCCCGGGCTGGCCATCGGCTTCACACTGCCGCCACGAGATGAGGGCCCGTCGATAGGGTGAGCCCACGTCCCGCTTTGACCTCATGATGCCATCTTGGGTTGATAGAGGCAGCCCGTCTCTCCGCTGCGGGGGGACAGAGCAGGTACCGCGACGATCGACAACAGCAAGGTGCAAGACGCCACGCCACGGTCCGAACCGCATGGCTACCCCCAGACATGCGGAAGCGGGACTTCGGCGATGTCTTGTCGGTAACGAAATCCGGAGTTGCAGATGTGGCCCTAAATCGCTTTCTTGCCGCAGCGATGTTGACCGGCATCATCGCCCTGATGCCGCTGCACCCTTCCCCTGCAGAAGTGATGCCCGCGTTCTCGATAGCTCCGGCCTCAGACAATCCGAACAAAAATTCCGGCGCCCTGACGGTGATGACCTACAACGTAAAAGGCCTGCCATCGCCGATCGCTTTCGGGCGGCCCGCCGCGCTGGCGGAGATCGGCCGCCGTTTGGCCGGCCTTCGCAGTCTCGGCAAGCAACCGCACATTATCGCCTTGCAGGAAGCCTTCACCTCCGATGCCAAGGCCATCGCCGCACGTGCGGGATATCGTTACGTCGTGTTCGGGCCTGACGCCGATGCTGCTGCACCGCTCACCATTGCAGGCTCTCTTGGCAGCAAGGTCAGGACACTGACCACGCAGGCGTCATGGTCGAAGGGCGAGACGGAAGGGAAGTGGCTGGATAGCGGCTTGGTCATCATGTCGGACTACCCGATTGTCCAGACGCGCAAGATCGCCTATTCCTCGAATGTCTGCGCAGGCTACGATTGCCTCGCCGCCAAGGGCGTGCTTGTCGCTTGGGTTCAGGTTCCGGGATCGCGGCACCCCATCGCCATCGCCGACACGCATCTCAATTCGCGCCATGCCTCGGGTGTAGCGGAGGCGCGGGCGAACCTGGCCTATGCCCTGCAAATCGGGGAAGCACAGCGCTTCCTCGCTAAAGCCGTATCGCCCCATACGAACCTGATCCTCGCCGGCGATTTCAACATCGGGCATGACGATACCCGTATCCAGACCGAAAGGCAGGCCTTTGACAATGCCTCCGATATGCAGGACGCCACCGCATCGGTAGAACGGCAGAGCCCCGCCTCGGCCGACATCATGGCTGTTCTGGAACACGCCAAGGACAAGCAGTTCTATCGCGCAGGGACGGGAAGCAAGCTGAGGTTTATCGACATGCATGTCCCCTTCGGAAAGGCCAACGGCGGCGAGACGCTGTCCGACCATTTCGGCTTCGTCACCTCTTACGCACTGGGCCAGCCTTCGGAATGAGCAACCTCCGCGCACGGCAAGCCTTGCTCCCAATGCACCCCAAACATTAAAAATAAACAATTTGCGACTGACTATCAGTATCTTCTAGGGACCACTCCTGATCCGCCTCCGACCACATTGAGCGAGGCACTTGGTAAAGCCCCAATCCTCCAGACGATGGACCGGCTTACCATCCACAGGAGGGCATCCCATTCGTACTTTGTTGCTTTCGTCCTGCCTTGTCGCCCCGGCGCTTGGTCTCGTCACGCCTGCCATCGCGCAAGACAACCGGAGCAGCGGCAGGGCGCCGGCAGATGCCGCCGCCAACGCCGATGAGATCGTTGTCACCGGCCGCGCGGCACCTGTCGCGAAAGGGGCGGACGATCGCTATCAGCCAACGCCCGACGCTTCGACACTGCGCAGCACGGCACCGATGCTGGAGGTGCCGCAGGCGGTGAACATCGTCTCGGCGCAAATCCTTCGCGACCAGCGCCCGCGTTACCTCGACGATGCTCTCGCGAACGTCAGCGGCATCACCCAGGGCAACACGCTGGCCGGCACGCAGGACACAATCATGAAGCGCGGGTTCGGTGGCAACCGCGACGGTTCGATCATGCACAACGGCATGCCGCTGGTGCAGGGGCGCGGCTTCAATGCAGCCGCGCAGAGCGTCGAAGTGCTCAAGGGTCCCTCCTCGCTGCTGTACGGCATCATGGACCCCGGCGGTGTTATCAATATCGTCAGCAAGAAGCCGGAACTGTCAGCCCACACCAGCGTCTCAGTAGCAGGGTCGACCTATGCCCACGCCCGCAACGGGTATGACCTGACGCTCGACACCACGGCACCGATCGGCAGCACCGGCCTTGCCTATCGTCTCGTCATCGATCATGTTGATGAGGATTACTGGCGCAATTTCGGCAAACACCGCGAGACGCTGATCGCGCCGTCGTTGGCCTATTATGGCGACAATACCAAGGTCGTCGTGTGGTACGAATATCGCGATTACCTGACCCCGTTCGATCGCGGCACGGCACTCGATCCCGATACCAAAAAACCGCTCGACATTCCCAAGACCCGCCGTCTTGACGAGCCCTTCAACAACATGTGGGGCAAGACGCACCTCGCGCAGACGTCGATCGATCAGCAACTGGGCAACGGCTGGGGCGCGCACGTCAGCCTGAGCTTCAACTCGGAAACCTACGACGCCAACCAGCTTCGCGTGACCGGCGTGAACACCACCACCGGCACCTTGACGCGCAGCAACGACGCCACGCACGGGGCGCTCAGCACCGACTATTACGGCACCGCCTATATCGACGGGCATGTCGATCTTCTCGGCATGCGCCATGATCTGCAAATCGGCGTCGAGGCGGAATCGCGCAAGATCTATCGCAAGGATCTGCTGCGTCAGAAAACCACCAGCACGTTCAGCTATCTCGATCCCGTCTACGGGCAGGAAGAACCGTCCAGCACGGTATCGGCAAGCGACAGCGACCAGACCGACAAGCTGCACAACTATTCGGTGTTCGCGCAGGATTCCATCCACGTAACCGACAAGCTGATCGCGATTGCAGGCGGGCGTGTTCTCAACTGGAACCAGATCGCCGGACGCGGGCGCCCGTTCACCACCAACACCGACACTGGCGATACCGTGATCCTGCCCCGCGCCGGGCTGGTCTACAAGTGGAGCCCGGTCTTCTCGCTCTATGCCAGCTACACCCAGTCGCTGAAGCCCGCCTCCACGATCGCACCGCTGACGGCAGGTGTCGTACTCGATTCCGGGTTCGCCCCCGAGCGTGCCCGCTCCTGGGAAATCGGTGCCAAGATCGACATTCCGGGCGGCATTTCCGGCACGCTCGCGGTCTATGACATTCACAAACGCAACGTGCTCGTTTCTCAATACAACGACGCGACCCAGTTGACTGACTATCGAACGGCGGGCGCGGCACGGGCCCGCGGCGTGGAGCTGGACCTTGCGGGTCAGGTTACCTCGCAGCTCAGCGCCATCGGCAGCTTCGCCTACCTTGACGGCAAGATCACGCAGGATCCGGACTATGCGGGGAACAAGCTGTGGAACGCGGCCAAGTTCACCGGCTCGCTGTCCGCCGTTTATGACGCAGGAGCGATTCTAGGACAGGACAAGCTGCGGTTCGGCGGTGGGCCCCACTATGTCGGAAGGCGTGCAGGCGATTCCGCCAACAGCTTCTTTCTCCCCTCCTATATCACCGCAGATGCCTTCGCGACGTATGAGACCCGCCTTGCCCGCCGCAATGTGACGTTCCAGTTCAACGTGAAGAACATCTTCGACAAGCTGTATTACCCTTCCAGCGTGAACACCTATTTCGTATCGGTGGGCGATGCCCGTCAGTTCTCGCTGCGAGCTACGGTGGACCTTTAAGCCCATGCTCAAATCCGCTTTCATGAGCCTGTTCCTGGCGCCGCTATGCGCCCTGCTGCTGTCGGCAAATCCGGCAGAGGCAGCAGTGCAGAAGCATGTGCTGCTTATCACCCAGACGGGCGGACCTAACGCGCCGGTCGATGCCAGGATCGCCGCGCATCTAGGATCACTCGGCTACGACGTTCGGCTTGTGAATCAAGACGCCGATCCGGCAAGTATCCGCGATATCGACCTGATCGTCCTGTCCTCGACCGTATCGGCCAAGGACGCCAATCTCGGCTGGCGCACCGTCGCCATTCCCCTGCTGACCTGGGAAAACGATTTTCTCGACGATCTGGCCATGACGGGCAAACGCCATGACACCGACTTCGGCGAAGTCGAAAAAGAGCGTTACCTGTGGATCGTCAATGCCCCGCACCCGATGGCAGGCGGCCTTCCAGCGGGCATCGCCAATGTCTTTGTCAAACAGGCCGGGATGAGCTGGGGCAAGCCCGGCCTTGGCGCCACCACCATCGCCACGATCTACGGCCAGCCTGAAAAGGCCGCGATCTTCGGATACGAGAAAGGCGCGACGATGGATTACGAGACCCTTGCGCCTGCCCGCCGGGTCATGATGTTCCTGGGTAACGACAGCTTCACGAACCTGTCGCCCGCCGGGATGACCCTGTTCGATAGCGCCATTGCCTGGGCTGTCGGTTCGACCGACGCCAAGTAAAACCGAAAACCCCGCTGGGCCGAAACGTCAAACGTCGGCCCAGCGGCGCAGCAGGTTGTGATAGAGCCCCGTCAGCTTGATGACGCGGGCATCGCCCTGCCCCTTTTCCGCCGCCAGATCCTGGATCGTACAGTCCAGATCAAACAGCGACTGGCGCGCTTCGTTCTCTCGCACCATGCTCTGGATCCAGAAGAACGACGCCAGCCGTGCGCCCGCAGTCACAGGGGTGACATGGTGCAGGCTTGACGCCGGATAGAGCACCATGTCGCCTGCGGCAGGCTTTACGCGCTGCTCGCCGAACGAGGTCTCGATCACCAGTTCCCCACCCTCGTAAGTGTCCGGCTCTGCCAGAAACAGCGTAGCGGACAGATCGCTGCGGATGCGAAAATCGCTGCCGCGCTGGATGCGGATGGCGTTGTCGATGTGACTGCCGAATTCACCGCCGCTCTCGTAACGGTTGAACAGCGGTGGAAAAACCTTGAGCGGCAGCGCGGCAGCGATAAACGTCGGGTTGCGTCCCAGTGCGTCGAGCACCAGCGCGCCCAATCTCCGGGCGGCGTCCGACCCTTCTGGCAATTGCAGGTTGCGCTTGGCCATGGCCGACTGGACTCCGGAGGTGGCGTTGCCGTCCTGCCAGTCAGCCTGCGCCATCAGCTGCCGGACATGTGCGACCTCAGCCTGATCGAGTACGCACGGAATAACAATCATGACGACCTCAGAACAAAAGGAATGGTGACGATACCCTGGACCAGCACCGGCTCGCCATTGCGAACCACGGGCTTCCATCGCCATTTGTGAACGGCGGCCAGAGCGGCCTGATCGAGCCTTGCCGATCCGCTGCTTCTGGTAACATCGACAGAGGAGACCCGCCCATCGATCCCAAGCAGCAGCTTGAGCACGACCGTACCCTGCTCGTGCTTGCGGCGCGCGTCGACCGGGTAGACCGGCGGAACGGCCGAGATCATGCTCGACGACAGATCGCTGGCCGTCATGATGCTGGGCTCGGCGGCCGGGGCAGGCGCGCTCTTCACCGCAGTTGGAGCAGGCGCGGAAGCCTGCGTCATTGGCGCTGTCACGGATGCCGGGTTTGGGCTTGCCGTCACCACGACCGGCGGCACCTGCGTCCGCGTTGCAACGCGGATCGGCACTAGCGGCACGGGCTTGGAGGGCAAGGCCTTCGCTTTGCTGGGCTGCTGCCTCGCCTTTGGCGCAGCGGCAGCGGGCTTCATCAGGTTGAGGGTCACCAGTGCAGGCTCGCGTCGTACGTGCCGGGCCGAAACCATATTCAGCAACGTCAGTACCCCCGCCCCACCGAGCACGATCAGAGCCGACATAGCCGCAGCAAGGGGCCGCGACCCTGCAGATGGGCGATAGCCCGTCCCATCGAAGCCGCCCGACTGGATTACGCCGGGATGCTCCGTGCCGCTGTCGCCATGCTGGTCATGCATTGCGCTGAAAGAAAGTTTCGCCGCCATGGTCTCGCGTCAGTCTTACCGTGCACCATCGGCAGCGAGAGCCGCAAGGCGCGGATCGGACTGCTGCATCAGCCAACCGCGCATCTGCTCCGTGAAACGTGCTGTCGCGGTTTCGGGGACGCGCGCCAGCCAGATCAGGGCCTCGTCGATGCGACCATCCTCGACCAGAATACGCGCATGATTGAACTGTCCGCGAAAGTCGCCGAGTTCGGCGGCGCGGCGATAATGCCGCGCGGCAATCGCACGATCTCGTTCAACGGCCCAACCGTCTTCATAAAAACTGCCGATCATGTTGATCGACTTGGGATGACCTTGCTCGGCCGCCTTGCGGAACAAGGCCAGAGCCTGCTGCAGATCGCACGACACGCCATCGCCCAGGGCCAGCAGCGTCGCCAGATTGTACTGTCCCCAGTCAAGGCCACGCTCGGCCGCAGCGCGATACCACAAAGCGGCCTGCGCCTTGTCGATGCGCGTGCCCCAGCCATGTTCGATACACCGGCCGACCATATTCATGCCCATCGGATGTCCGGTCTGCGCCGCTTTTCCGAACCACGCCAACGCCTCTATCACACTGCGCTCGGCACCGCCCAGCCCTTCCAGACGCATCTGCCCCAGACGAAGCTGTGCTTCAGCCGAGCCACCCTCTGCCGCGGCCTGCAGGGTAGCAAGCACCGTCTCCGGCGCGCCCGACAGCAGAGCGGCGAGATCCTCTCGATCCATCGCATTGAGTTCGGCCAGCGTGGTCATAGTAAATTCCTGAAAAACGAACGGCGGGAGCCAGTCACCGCCCCCGCCGTCCTTGCAGCCATCAGTAGGTGATGCTGAGCGTGCCCATTACCGTCCGGCCTGCGGCCTGATGCGCGTAGTGCGTTGCATAGGCCTGATCGAAGTAGCGCTTGTTCGTCAAGTTCAGCGCGTTGACCCGTAGCCCGATCATGTCCGTGATCTGGTACGAAGCATTCGCATCGAAGCGCCAGTAGCTGGGCACATACGTCGCGCGGGTCTTCGTGATGACGACCACACCGTTCTGGATCGTGCGGCTATCGGAGAAACCGCCGTAGACCCGGCTCATGTAGATGGCGCCGCCACCCACAGTCAGCTTCGGCGTCACCTTGTAATTGGTGAAGGTCGTGAAGCTGTACTTGGGGGTATTCGGGAACGGATGCCCGGTCGCAGCGGCAGGCGCGGTCAACGAAACGCCGTTCACTGTCGTGGTGGTCAGGCCTGCGTTCAGCACCTTGGATGGCATGTAGACGAAGCCGCCGAACACGTTCCACTGCGGCGTGATGTTGCCGTTATAGCTCACCTCGACGCCGCGCACCCGCTTGGTGCCGACATAGGACAAGCTGCCATCCGGGTTCGTCGTCCGTGCATTGACGGTCTTGGTCTGGAAGACATCGACCGACAGCGACAGGTTATTGTCGAACAGATCCCACTTCGTGCCCAGTTCATACGACGTCGTCTTCTGGACCTTGAAGTCGTTAGGATCAATGTTCGCGGTCGTCACAGTGTTGTCTTCCGAACCCTGCCCGATAAACGAGCCCGGCGGGATCGCCGACTTGGCCGTCGAGAAGTAGATGCTGCCGTTCGATGCCGGCTTGATCAGCACCCCGGCCTGATAAGTCCACAGATCATTCTTGGTGTTGACCCAGGTTCGCGATGCTGCGGAGGTGGCCGTAAGGCCTGCACTAGCATTGGTCGAAACGTGATCGTAACGCCCCCCCAGATTGACCAGCAGCCAGTCGGTCAACGTCATGGTGTCGAACAGCGAGGCCGAATAGTCGCTCGAATTGGTCAACGTCTGCGTCTTGGGCAGGCTCTTGACGATGGCGGTCTCGGTCGTCGACGTGTCACTGGTGTAGCTGGTCCACGCATCGTAGGCGTTCGGATTGGCAACCGTCGTGCAATAATAGCGCTCCAGCGTAGCGGTGTTACAGCGCGGGCTGACCGTCGAACCCGTGGAAATCGCTGCGCCGGTCGCGGCGTTGGACACGAACGAGCCATAGGCCGAGTTCTGCCAGTTGTATTCCAGGCTCGCCGAGAAGCTATGCTTGATGCCGCCGGTATCGAACTTGCCGGTCAGATCGGTTTGGTTGGTCAGGCTTTCATAGAAGCCGTAGCGCGTGTTGGCGCGGCGCCATACGGTACCGGTGTTGTAGACGTTGCCTTGTGAATCATCGGGCTGCGTCCAGACATATTCCTGATAGTTATGCGAATAGCGCGTCGTATTACGGATGACGAAACCGTTGTCGAATTCGTGCCGGAAGCGCGAGGTGAACTCGTTCACCGTCGTATGGCGGAAATCGCGATCTACCAGGCCGTAATAGGCATTTCGTGGCACGTGAATGCTCTGGCCATCCGCCGTGGTGTAGTCGGTCGCCGGGCCGGTAAGGGCATTGGTGGTCGGCTGATTGTTCAGCGTGGTCGTGTACGGAATGCCGGAATCGGGTAGTTCGTTGGTATGCAGGTGATAGTAGTCCAGCGTCAGGCTGGTCGGACCGTTCAGCCCAAGCGTGATCGACGGTGCGACGCCCCAGCGCTTCTGGAACACTGGGCCACGGCCCGCCACATCCTGATCGTGATACATCGCGTTCAGGCGGACGCCGACGAAATCGTTGATCGGCTGGTTGATATCGACCGTGACGCGCTTGTAGTCATCACTGCCGTAGGTCGCGTCCATCTTGGCGAACCGGTCTGCGGTCGGCGCCTTGCTGACGATGTTGATCGAGCCGCCAGCATTACCGCTGCCGCTCTGCACGCTGTCCGAACCCTTCACGACTTCGATCGACGACACGGCGAACGTCTCGCGAGACGAAGCGCCGATGTCGCGCACGCCGTCCATGTAGAGCGAGTTCTGGCTGTCGAAACCGCGAATGAAAGGCCGGTCGCCGAGCGGGTTGCCGCCCTCGCCCGCGCCCATCGTGATGCCCGGAACGGTGCGCAGTGCATCGCTCAGCGTGGTGGACGCCGTATCTTGCAGCACTTGCTGCGGGATGACGGTGATTGAACGCGGCGTATCGATCAGCGGCGCGGTATACTTGGGCGAATCCATCCGCTCGGTCTTGTAGACGCTCTCGTCGATCGCGGTATCTGTTACTGTCACGCCGCCCAGCACGGTCGTCTGCTCGTCCGACTGGCGCTCGGTGGTCTGCGCCTGTGCGGGCACGGCCGAAGAGATGATGCCGACGGCACCGAGCGCAAGAAAGCTCGGGCTGCTGGCGGATAGGGTTCGTGGTCTGGTCAAAATGCGGCTCCCTGTTGTTATCGCAACGCGATTGCAAACGTGAGCCGCGGGTATTCGTAATGCGAACCAATATCAATGTCGCGGCACTTTGGCCAAAAGCCACGATGGGCAGACATTTTTACAGTAAGATCGAAATTCGACCCGACGATAATGGCGGAAATGCTGGAATTCCTCGTCCATTTTCATCAACATTGGGGTATTATTGGGATAACAATAAATTGCCCCAACCCTCGAGTTGGCTTCCGCATTTCATGTCGCGCGAAATGTATTGCGCCGAAGAGGCAAAGAAAATTGCGTGCCTGCGATCACTTAAGGATACAACGGCAAGCGGACTTCAATCGTGAAGCCTCCTTGCGTCGGGCGCACGGCCGCTACGCCGCCATGCGCCGTCGCGATAGCTGCCACCATACTCAGCCCGAGTCCATGCCCTGGAGAGCTTCGGCTGCGATCGAGGCGCACAAGCCGATCGAAAATACGCGCATGATGTTCTTGCGGAACACCTGGGCCATTATCCGTCACCCGAATGACCGCTTGGCCATTTTCGCAGCAAACGGCAGCCTCGATTATCGTTCGGTCAGGTGTATGCACCATCGCATTATCGAGCAAATTGCCGACCATGCGCTGCAATAGGGCCCTGTCGCCGAGAAGCTGCGCAGAACTGACCTCGATATCCAGCGCTCGGCCCGAATCCTCGACAGCAGGGCGATGGGCTTCGGCGATGTCGGAAACCGCCTTGGCCAGGTCCACAGGTTCGAACCGGTTGCGCACGGCCTGCCCGTCCAGTTCCGACAGCGCCAACATCCCAGCGAACAGTTCCAGCATCGTATCCATTTCGATCAACACCGAAGCCAGACCCTCCTTCTTCACGGGGTCTGTCTCTGCCCTGTCCATCCTCTCGATATGCGAGCGTATCCGGCTGAGCGGTGTTCGCAGGTCATGCGCAAGCGCCGTGGAAACCTCTCGCAGATTGGTCAAAAGTGCCGCGATGCGATCCAGCATTTCATTGACGATGGCGGAAAGCCGGTCAAACTCGACCCCCGATCCGTCCAGCGGCATTCGCTCTTCAATTCGTCCTGCTGTGACAGCAACCGCCAGCCGCTCGAAGGCCTGCACCCGCCCACGGAATACGTGGATCAAAGCGTAAGTCGAAAGCGCACCGATCAGCAGGATCGCACAAAACGCCATCACGAACAGATGCTCGATCCGCGCGTCGATGCGATAAATCACGATCCGATCCGCCGCGACGACAAGCCGCCCGCCGCTGCCGGTCGCCACGTTCACACCCTGGGCGATTCCCTGCGAGCCATCCGCCCGAGAGAAATGGATGAACTCGGTATACCCGGCCTTGGGAATAGCGGCGTTCAGATCGCCTGCCACTCGCCGCCCGTCGGCATCGGTGACGATGTAGGCCATGATCGGCCGCATCGCCCCCGCATGGGCCGCGACATAGCTGATACCGTCGGTTCTGCGGGCACGCACCGCCATGACAAGCGCCTGAGAGCCGCCCTGTTTCTCGATATCGAGCAGGTTGCGGATTTCGAGCTGAATCTGGGCATCGAGGCGCCTTTCCAACTCGTGATGGACAAGGCGCAAGGTGGTGTCGCCCAGTATCGCTGTCACCAAGGCCGCCGCAATAGCGAACAGAACCGTCAAACCGCGGAACGTACGCGGCAAGGCCCATATACGGTGCAACAACAAGCCCACCTTACTCCTCTGCATCGGCCAGGATGTAACCTGCCCCCCGCACCGTCCGGATCGCGTTATAGTTTCCACGTTCGTTCAGCTTGCTGCGCAATCGGCTCATATGCGTTTCGACGATATTCGTTTGCGGGTCGAACCCGAAATTCCAAACGCGATCCAGCAGCATCGTCCGGCTCAGAACACGGTCGGCACTGCGCATGAGTTGCTCGAGCAGGCTGAACTCACGCGGCTGCAGATCAACCACGCCGCCTGCTCGCCAAACCTGCCGACGACGAAGATCCATCCTGATGTCACCGACTTCCAGCACGTCCACAGATGCAGTAATCGGGGGACGCCGGGCAAGCGCATTCAGCCGCGCCTCGAATTCCGAGAAAGCAAACGGCTTGACGAGATAGTCGTCCGCGCCGGCCTGCAGCCCTTCTACGCGATCCTCGATACCGCCCAGCGCTGTCAACAGCAGAACCGGCG
Source organism: Novosphingobium sp. BAM6 (assembly GCF_057784955.1). Classification (NCBI taxonomy): domain Bacteria; kingdom Pseudomonadati; phylum Pseudomonadota; class Alphaproteobacteria; order Sphingomonadales; family Sphingomonadaceae; genus Novosphingobium; species Novosphingobium sp. BAM6. The sequence goes on from NZ_JBYNTR010000003.1 coordinate 273,071, forward strand.
TCTGGCACCCCTCCTTGCGCGCGCGGCGCACGACCGACAACCCGTCGAGTCCGGGCACCATGCGGTCGATGACAGCAACGTCCAGCGCTGTATCCATCAGGATTGCATAGGCATCGTGCCCGTCGCGGCTTCGATGGACCTTGTGTCCGGCCTCTCCCAATCCTGAAATAATGAATGACGCGAGTTCCTCATCGTCCTCGAGCACAAGCACATTCACTTGAAACAGACCTTTTCCCTGAACCTGAGCAGAAGATTGGGAAAATATTGGGACGAGCACAAATTACCCCAACATCACATCCGCAACATCGCCACAGCTGTTTCTGCCGGATAGTCTGCCATCATGCAAATGCAACGCAATAGTTTTGAGGGCGCCACATCTCTGCCTCCCGTCGTCCTGGCAACGGATAGGGCGCCTCGCTACCGACGCAATCCAACGCCTCGACGGCCAGAGGCCCAAATGCCTTTGACGCGCATGAATCGGCTGGCAGCCGTCGAACGAGGCATCGTTGCCGTCTTGCGAGGCAAAAAATCGGGCAGCTTCGACGACGATGCCATGCTGGTATTCAGCATCTTGCGAAACATGGCCAGCAATCAGAAAATCGTCATCGCGCCGCTGGACTGCGCCTTTCTGTCCGAGGGAGAAGCCACCATCCTCGCCATATTGACGATGTTGCAGCGCAAGAAAGATGTCTACGATTTCGGGATGGGCCCAGATTTCATGTCCTGGTCGCTCAAGGCCTGCGACTTTCTCGACCGGCAAAACAAGACGCTGGACTGGAGAAATTTCTCCCGCTTGGCAAGAATTACATAAATCTTCCCGCACCCTGGCTTTTGGTGCGGAGAAGGATCGGAACGGTTTCGACGAGCCTGAGCGACCGCACCATCGCTGCGGTGCTGTTTTTGTACTTGAGAAAGTGCGGCGATTTCAAATGCGCCTCATAGGCGGCTTGATCGGCATAGACTTCAACAATGCGAATCTGAGCCGGATTGCCCTTCACCGAGACGGCATTCAGTGAAAGCACGCCCGGCTCCAACCGAACCGCAGCCTCGATCTCCTCGCTCAGGAGTGCCTTATAGGTATCAAGCTGGGCTGGATCGATGTCCAGTTCCGCGATGCGAACGATGGGCTCGCACACCGGTTCCGCCATGGCACTGCTTCCTGACAAGGCCAGCGCAATCGCGCCGACGAATGCTGCGAATATACGCGCCGGCCGGGTGATCACCACCTAGACGCCCGCGTCCTCAAAAGCCTGTTTCAGGATCGGTAGCGCCGTCATCGCAGGCGGCCATCCGGCATAGAAGGCGATCTGGGTGACGGCCTCGACGATCTCGTTCTTGGTTACACCGTTTTCGAGCGCCTTCTTGATGTGGAAAGGCATCTCGTTGATGCGGTACATCGCGATGAGGCAGGTGATCGTCACCAGACTGCGGTCGCGTGGCTTCAGCGCCGCGTTCTCCCAAACGTCGCCGAACAACACCTTGTCAGTTATCTCGGCGAGGTGCGGCGCAATGTCGCCAAAGGATTTGCGGGCGTTGGTAGGTTCGATGGGCATCGTTTCTGCTCCTGCAGTGAGTGGCCATGGCATGGTCGTCATGGCGGCCATAAAGATAGCGGTTCGCCGGCTGAACTGGGCGGCCAGCGTCATCAGTGCGCGGTAAAGCCGCCGTCAACCGGCAATGCGACGCCAATCACAAAGCTGGCTGCCGGACTGCACAGCCACAACACGGCGGCGGCAATTTCGTTGGAATGGCCGAGGCGGCCGATCGGCTGCTCCCTCATGATATCAGCCATGGCCCCGGGTTGCCCGGCCAGCATGTCCTGCACCATCGGCGTATCGATCGTGCCGGGGCAGACGGCATTGATGCGGATCCCGCGCGGCGCATATTCGACCCCGGCGCTACGGGTCATACCGATCACCGCGTGCTTGGTGCCGTGATAAGCGGCGCGCTGCGGCAGGCCGACAAGACCACCGAGCGACGAGCAATTGACGATCGCGCCGGAGCCTTGCCCACGCATCACCCGCAACTCGTGTTTCATGCAGGCCCAGACACCGCGCTGGTTTACAGCGGTGACGCGCTCGAAGTTCTCAAGCGGTTCGTCGGCCGCGTCAGACGGCGGCACCTGTATTCCGGCGTTGTTGAACGCCATGTCGAGCCGGCCATAGCGTGCGACCGCAAGGTCGATCATCGCTGCCACCTGGCCCTCGTCGACGACATCGCAAGTCGTCTCAATTGCAATGCCACCCTCGCTGACGATCCGCTGCGCCTCATGAGCGGCCAGCTTGCCATCGATATCGGCCAACACTACCGACGCGCCATTTACGGCAAACGCGCGCGCTGCGGCCAGCCCCATGCCCTTAGCCGCGCCGGTCACCAGCGCGACCTGCCCTTTGAAATCATAAACAGGGTTCATGGATCAGCCTTCATCTTTATTCGTGCCCCTGGGCCCCGGACCGTAGCCCGGCACCTTGGTCAGCGTGCTCCACCTGCGCTGAATGTCCGGATCGTAGACAAGCGAGAACCATTGATCGGGCTGGATTTCCTCGAAGCCAACAGACACCGCCTCATCCCCGTAATTCAGGATGCGGGTGATATCGCTGACGATCGCAGCGGACAGATCCCACTTCTGCACGTCGGACTTGCCGGGGTAGAGCTTCACTACGACATGGGGCATGCGCTCAGTCGCTGGCCAGGGGAGCGAAATACTCTTCGTCCGTCACCTTCTCCATCCAGACGACGTTCTTGCCGTCGACCATGTCCTGGATGGCAATATGCGTCATGCCCTCGTGCGCGGTGGCGCCGTGCCAATGCTTATGATCGGCCGGACACCACAGGATATCGCCGGCATGGAACTCGTACTTCCCACCACCCTCGATCTGGGTCCAGCCCACACCTTCGGTCACGATCAGCGTCTGCCCGGCAGGATGCGTGTGCCAGGCACTACGTGCGCCGGGCTCGAAATGGACGATTCCGCCACTGATACGAGACGGGTCCGGGCGTTGGAATTGCCCTGTGATCGTGACCTTACCGGTGAAGTATTCAGATGGTCCGTCGACGGACTTGAGGTCATCCTTGCGTGAAATGTCCATGGTGGTCGGTCCTTTCTGCGCCGATGCAGCGCCTGCGACCGACATGAGACCGGCAAGAAAGATTGCGCGCTCGATCATGATGGCCAGCATCCAGTTCGCGATCGTTCGTCCCGAGCGATCGACATGACGCTTATCTAGGCCACCCGGACGAGCAGGATTAGCGCCCCGGCACGCAATGAACTGATGAATGTAGCTCAACAGCGTGGTAGTCTGGACCAATGCAGATAAGTCGTGCCGACCTCGCGGATTTTCTCTACTTTCTCGCCATTGCGCGGCACGGTAATTTCCGACGAGCGGCCCTGGAAATGGGCGTTACCGCCTCCGCGCTGAGCCACGCCATCTCCGGACTGGAGGCGCGGCGGGGTGTGCGATTATTGAATAGAACCACAAGAAGTGTGACGCTTACCGCCGCCGGCGAGGAACTTCGGACCTCGATCGAGGGGCCATTGCAGACCGTCAACGATGCGGCAGAAAATCTCAACCGTTTCCGCGATACGCCGACCGGCCGGGTCAGGATCAACGTCCTCGAAGATGCAGTGCCGCTTCTGCTTGGGCCTGTGATGCCCATCTTCGTCGACCGCTATCCGGAAGTAGAAGTCGACATCAGCGTCAGCAATCGGTTGACAGATGTCATCGCCAGCGGCTTCGACGCGGGCATACGGTACGGTGGCACGGTGCCGGAAGATATGATCGCGCAACGCCTCTCGCCCGACATCCGCTGGGTCGCAGCGGCATCGCCGGCCTATCTCGAACGCTTCGGCACGCCGGTCGTCCCGCAAGACCTCCAGGATCATCGCTGTATCCGCATCCGCCTGGGCAACGATCAAGTATACGACTGGGAGTTCGAGCGCGGCGAGGAAACAGTCTCCGTGACAATGCCCGGTCCCTTGACCGTTGACAGTAGTCACCCAGCCTTAAGCTTTGGCCTTGGCGGCGCCGGTATAATTTACGGTGCAGAGCCGATAGTCCGGCCTTATTTGCAAAGCGGCGCGCTGCATCTCGTGCTGGGTGATTGGGCATCTATGGGCGAAGGCTTTCACGCATATTACTCCGGGCGTCGCCAAGTACCGACCGCCTTGCGGCTTCTCATCGATCTCATCCGAGAATTAGACCCCCTAAAATGAATATCCTATGGATAGGCGTAGCCGGATAACGGCTGTCGATACAGCATTACGGGATGAGACGATCCGCGCGGAGCCGTTCGAATAGCGCGTAAAAAGCGTCATCGGTCGCCTGATATGCCGTGAAGCCGAGCCGCCGGCTTTTTGACATATCCGTCACGACCTCAATGGGGCGGCCAAGATCGGCATCGGTGTGCCAGGGCGATGCGAGGCGCGACAGATCCGGCTCATTCAGACCTTCACGCTCGGCGATCGCCCGCCAGTTATCGGCATCATTCGCCATCTGCTCTTCCAATGGCCGGACGGTTCCATCAAATGGCTCTGCTCCGATGCCGAACCAGGCTGCGATACGCCCCCACATCCACTGCCAGCGGAATACATCGCCATCGACCACGTTGAAGTCTTCGTTGTGGGCAGCCTCGGTCTCCGTCGCCCACAGCAGATGACGCGCCAGTTGCCCGGCGTCGGTCATGTCGGTCAGGCCGTTCCACTGGGCCGCCGAACCCGGGAAGATAAATGGCCGGCCGGTATCTCGGCACAGGGAAGCATAGACCGCCAGGGTCGTTCCCATATTCATGGCGTTGCCAACCGCCTTGCCGATGACCGTATGGGGGCGATGAACGCTCCAGGTAAAACCATCGCGCTGTGCCGCCGCAAACAGTTCGTCTTCCTGAGCATAGTAGAAGTTCTCGATATCGAGCCGACTCTGCTCTTCACGGAAGGGCGTCTGAGGCAAGGTGCCCTTACCGTATGACTCGAACGGCCCTAGGTAATGTTTGAGCCCGGTGACCAGCGCGATGTGACGGCGGTCGGATGCCTTCGGCAAGCCGGCGAGCAGGTTGCGAACCATGGCACCATTCACCCGGATGTTTTCAGCCTCGCTGTCCTGGCGTAACCAAGTGGTGATGAAGACCGCATTAGGTTCGATCTGCGCCAGAGCTGCAGAAGTACCCTGTGCATCCTGCAGATCGGCGAGGATGGGAAGTACGCCGTGTTGCTCGACCGGGCGCCGGGACAGCCCATAAACCGTCCAGCCCTGCTCGACTAACAATGCGGCCGTCGCGCTTCCCACGATACCGCTAGCGCCCACTACCAATGCGGTCTTCGCCATGATCATCACCTTCGTCTCGTTCAAGAGCAACGCAACTAGGCACGATGTGCGTTTGGTTCTAGACGGCACCAAATAGGTCACTAGGCACCAAGAGGTAACCAGCCATGCTCCCCGGCACCGCAGAAGAAGAATGGCGCGAGGACTGCGCACCGCGCCGTGTCCTGTCGCTCTTCGCGACCAAATGGACCAGCATGGTGCTGCACACCTTGCATGCGCGCCATGGTGGCGCTTGCCGCACTGGGGTGTTGCAGCGAAGCCTTCCGGGCATCTCCAAGAAGATGCTGACGCAGACTCTGCGCGATATGGAAGAAACTGGCCTGCTCAGCCGTCATGTCCAGAGCGCTATTCCGCCGGCGGTCGAATACCGCCTGACTGCGCTGGGCATGCGTTTCGTTGAGCCGGTCGAATTGCTTTATGCATGGGGGCGTGACAATCCCGATGCGCTCGATCAGCTTGGGACCAGGCCAACGAGCAGGCGAAACTGACATCCTCAGTCGCGGATTGATCGAGGTGATGATCATGGTCGCGACTGAGGAAGCGTCGCAGCGCCGGTTCATGTCTTACAAGACCGCTGAAAATCTCTGTCGTGCGATCTCAGCAGCCAGCGGGTCCGACCCTTCCAAGACGCTCGGCACCCAAATCTCGCTCCCTACGTGCAGACAGTCCGCTAATCCGGCAGGTGTCGGCCAGATTACCCCGTTCAGCGTTGCCGCCTCGAATGCCACGGGTTGGTGGGACCTGCCGTTTAGTCAGTTTGCGCGATCATCGGGCTAGGCGATTGTGTTGGGAGATGCAGTCCACGAATGCACGGACCTTTGGGACGCGATAGCGGCTAGCGGGCCAGAGCATCGTCACGACGCCTTTCTGTTCAACGTCTCCATGCAGGATGGAAAGAAGTGCGCCGCGTTTCAGCGCGTCGCGCACGAGAAACTCAGGAAAGCATCCGATCCCGGTCCCGGCGAGTGTAAGGTCCATCAAGGCATCGATGATGCTGGCGGTCAGACTTACGGGCACGCGAAAATCCGGCGCCGATCGCAAGGTCCAAGGGATGAGTCGTCCCGACGAGAAGCGTTGTCGCAGGCAAACATGGTTCGTCAGATCCTCGGGCGAGGTCGGCATGCCGCGCCTAGCTACGTAGGCGGGCGACGCGACGAGCTGCCAGTGGAATTGGCCCAGGGGCTTATGCAGAAGCCGGGAATCGCCCGTGGAGCCCGTGCGGATTACGACGTCGAACCCCTCCTCGATCACATCGACGATCCGGTCGCTGTAATCGAGTTCGAGCTCCACCAGCGGATAGGTCTCGACGAATGTCGCCAAGGCGTCCGTCAACAACTCCCCAGTGACCGGCAGGCTGACCTTCAGCCGGCCGCGCGGCGTACCCGATGCCTCCGCCAATTCAGCTTCCCCGGCTTGAAGCTCGTCCAGCATCCGCCGCGCACGGACTAGAAAGAGCCCACCTGCCTCCGTCAGGGAGATTGTGCGGGTGGTGCGATGAAAGAGCGTCGTAGCGAGCTGGCTCTCCAGCCGGGCGATCGTCTTGCCGATCGCTGATGACGAAACCCCGAGCGCTTGCCCAGCCGCTTTGAAGCTGCGCGCATCTGCTGCCGCGACAAAAGCGCGGAGCGATATGAGGCTATCCACCGGCTCGCTCATTAGATCCATAACCTCTGCAATGATCGGAATTGCAGCCTATCAATCTTCACTGAAACTTGCACTAGATAGCCAGGCCTATCCGCAACACGTTCAAGGATTGGCTATGTCCGACCTATTCTCACCCTTTGATCTTGCCGGCACGAAGCTCTCTAACCGCATCGTCATGGCGCCAATGACCCGCTCTCGCGCTCCCGATGACATCGCCACCGACAGGATTGCGCTCTATTACGCTCAGCGCGCGACGGCTGGCCTCATCGTGAGCGAGGGCACGCCGATTTCGCGCGAGGGTCAGGGTTATCTCTTCAACCCCGGCATCTTCTCCGCCAAGCAGGTCGCAGGCTGGCGGTTGACGACCCAGTCCGTCCATGCTCTGGGCGGGCGGATCTTCGCCCAACTCTGGCACGTCGGGCGCGTGTCACATCCTTCGATCCAGGAGAATGGTGCGACGCCCGTGAGCGCCAGTTCGAAGATCGCGAACGGCGCCACGGCATTTGGTTATGACGAAGACGGCAAGCCGGTCCCGCGCCCTCTGGCCACCGAAGAAATCGCCCGCGTGGTGGCTGACTTCGCCGATGCCGCCGCCAATGCGGTGGAAGCCGGCTTCGACGGCGTCGAAATCCACAGTGCCAACGGTTACCTGTTCGAACAATTCCTCAACCCGACCGTGAACGATCGTACCGATCGCTATGCCGCCGACACGATAGAAAACCGCCTGCGCTTCGTCTTGGAGGTTGTCGACGCGGTGATCGCGCGGATCGGCGTGGCGCGGGTCGGCATCCGCCTCTCGCCGTTCGGCAAGCTGTTCGACATGGCCCACCACAACGAGATCGAAGAAACCTATGCGGCCCTGATGCAGGCGCTTGGCGAACGGAAGCTCACCTACGTTCACATCATGGACCAGTCCGGCTTCTTCTACGACGAGGGCTCGGCCGTGCCAGTGTCAGACCGGATCCACGCTCTCATCCGCGACGCCCGACGGCATCTCCCGGCGACGGCGATCATTCTGGCCGGTGGCATGACGCGCGAACGCGCCGAAGGCCTGATCGAGGATGGCACGATCGATCTGGCTGCCTTTGGCCAGCCCTTCATCTCCAATCCCGATTTAGTCGCTCGCCTTCAGAATGGCTGGCCACTGACAGCGAGCGATCGCGATACCTATTATGGTGGCGGAGCCGAGGGCTTCATCGACTATCCGGCCTTCGAAGCAGCCTGAACCACAAGCCGGTCGGGTCTGTCCCGACCGGCCATCGCTTGCGCGACTACAAACTGTCGTCGGATCCGATGGCTCGATAGAGAGTGATCCGATTTCCGACATCGGTGAGGGTCGTGGCAAGCATCAATCCCCCCAATCCCCAGTTCCGATGGGATCAGTCGCACAATGTCAAACGCTCCTTCGCGCTTCGCATCTGTGCCGTCACGGTGCTTTCTTACACCCCAGCGAGGACGCTCAGATCGCCATTTCGCCAGACATTGTCGACGACTACCCGCTGGATAACCCAGGCGTCGCCATTGCGGGACAGGTCGACGTCGTAACGATTTTTCATCATGTAATGCCGCGAGTGATCGTCCTGCGGCACATGCTGCGCCTCGACCAGTGCCTCCATTCTTGCGGTATCGCCCTCCAGCCACACACGCGGATTGCTGACCGTATGGGTCGTGTCGATCCCAGCGAGCGAAGCGGACAGCGCCGAGACCAGCGTATCGCGCCCTTGCAGCACGGGATATTCGAAGCCCGCCTTCGCCGCCGCTGGCCTGAAATCTGAGATCGCGTCTTCCGCTAGGGACGACGCCAGCAGATCCTGGTCGCGCAGATCGATGCCCGCAGCATAGCGATAAAGCGCATCGGCCACGGCGAGAGTCTCGGCGGTGGGGGAATTGGAGGTCATTGTCATATCCTTGGAACTTGGGGAGGTGGGGCCGTGGGTCAGTTCGGGATTCTTGAGATGCTGGTATCCGCGATCGTCTCAGCGAAACCGCTGCCGAACAGGCCGGCAGGTGTTTGGAACCCAGGTCGAGTTTCGCCCGCGAGCACCCGCCGCGCAGCCTCGGCTGCCGCCATCGGCGTGAAGGTGTAGCCGTTGACCGTCTCAAGGCGATGCCGGGTCACCGCGCCATCGGCCCCGGTCACTTCAGCCACCGCCGCATAGCGATTGGCCGCGCGTTCGGCTTCGGTGGGGCCGTCTGGAAGCGCCGTCAGATCGCCGCCGGGAAACGCATTGTCGGTTACGTGCGCGAACGTCTCGATGTTGGGGACCTGCGTCTCTCGCCAGATCGTGATCAGGTCGGGCAATGTCAGCGGAAAGGAGGCGGCCAGGCCGTTGCCGAAGTCGAACTCGTGCAGCGCGGTGGCATTGCTCGGGACGAGTGCTCCGTCTTCCCGCACGAGGAGGTCCACGGTCACATTCTCGGTAGCGCTGATCGCCGAACCACGCGACATCGCGCCGGAGACCATGAGCGCTATGCGGATGCGTGTCGGCTCTGGCACAGTCTCGATCGCCCGCGCCGCCAGGCAGCCGAGCATTGCGACGCTGCCGCCGCTCCCCGGCAATAGCATGACGCTACGCGCGGCGGCTTCTTCGTCGAGCTTCTCCGCCAGACGATAGCTGTCCAGTTCGGCTGCGATGTCGAGATAGTGAACGCCGTTGCGGATCGCCGCACGCATCAGCGGCTCGGCAGTGCGCAGGAAGGGGCCGGCGCAGTTGAGCAGGACCGTTACGCCCGAAAGCGCTGCGTCGATAGCTGCCGGGTCGTCGAGGGTGAAGGCTCGCGTTTCGCCGTCCAGCCCAGCCAACGCCGCGGCATCGCGGCCACCAAGGACCGGATCGAGCCCGGCGGCCTTTGCATAGCTGGTGGCGAGGCGCGCGGTGTAGCCCGTAGCGCCGTAGATCATGAGCCGGCTCACGACGCCTGCTGCCAGCTCTTGAACACGAATTCGAGGCTGTAGCCATCGGGGGCGAGTACGTTCGCGGCATAATAGCGGGGATCGTAAGGGAGCCGCGCACCGGGTGCTCCCATGCCTCCGCCTGTAGCTTCGGTGGCACCGGCGGCGACTGCGGCGGCATAGGCGGCATCAACCTGTTCCCGCGAATCCGCGACGAAGCCGATATGGGCAGCCCGTCCTTCGACCACGCCCGGTCGCAGCCAGAAGAAGATGCGTCCGTTGCAGCCAAGGCCCTTGAGATCGGGATGGCCCGCCGGAGCGTCCTTGCCATCGTAATCGACGCGATCAGTGATGCCGAGCGGCGCGAGTGCCCGCGTGTAAAAGGCGATGGAGCGGTCGAGGTCGGCGACCGATATGAAGACATGATCGAGCATTTCTGATCTCCTGTTCAGATGACGTAACCGCCGGCGACTTCGATCGTCTGCGCGTTGATCCAGCGGTTGGCGTCCGACAGCAGGCTGGCAATGGCGTCGCCCACATCGTCAGGCTCCCCGACCCGCCCAAGCGCGGTCTGCGCGGCCAGTATCGCTTCGAATTCATCGTTGAGACCGCCGCCCAACTCTGTGCGAATGGCGCCCGGCGAAACAGCGTTGGCACGGATGCCGCGATCGCGGAACTCCTTCGCCATATAGCGCGTGAGCACGTCGAGACCGCCCTTGAATGAAGCATAGGGTGCCACGCCCGGCGTCGCCACGCGCGTGGTTGCGCTGGTCAGGTTCACGATCGCGCCGCCATCGGCAAGCAGCAGCAACAGCATCTGGGTGAGGAAGAACGGCCCCTTGAGGTGGACAGCGAACAGGCCGTCGAATTCGGCTTCGCTCACGCTGGCGATCGGGTTGAACAGGCCATAGCCGGCATTGTTGACCAGGTGGTCGAAGTCGCCGCGGCCCCAGAGCTTCGACAGGGCGACGACGACATCATCCCGAAAGCCGGGAAAGGAGGCGACATCGGCGACGTCGAGCTTGAGCGTGACAGCCTTGCCGCCGTTCGCCTCGATCGATTGAACCACCTCGACCGCCTGCTCCGGATTGCGGTTATAGGAGAGGATGACGCCCTGGCCCTGCGCCGCGCAAGCTATGGCGGCGGCGCGACCGAGGCCGCGGCTACCGCCAGTGATGATCGTAATCTTCATGGGGGTGCTCCGCTGTTTTTCGTGTGGTCTTGAGATAGCTGTCCGGCCAGTTAGCGGCTGCGCCCGATCCTCCCTCGATTTTGCCTATTCCTGCTTTGCGTTTGCGGCGGCCGCGTGAGAGGCGCACAAGCGGCACATGGAAAACCAACTTGCGGAACTGCGCCGTCTTGCTGCGAACGCCCAGAACAGGCGCACCGAAACCGGCATTCCGCGCGTGGCGATGGTCCAGGGCGCGATCCCAGAACACGAACTGGCGGCGGTCTATGATCCGATGATCAACCTGATCCTAACCGGCAGCAAGGCGATGACGATCGGCGAGCGGACGATGCGCTACGATCCAGCCAGCTATTTCGTGATGTCGCTGGATCTGCCCGCTGTCGGCGAGGTGTGCCCGGACGCGGCCGGCAACCCCTATCTGGCTGTCAGCCTCACGATCGACCCGCAGATCGTGGGCATGATGCTTACCGATCTCGGCCATGTCGCCCCGCCGCCGTGTTCGAGCGGGTTCTCGGTAGCGTTGGTGACGCCCGAGTTGCTCGATGCGTGGCTGCGCATGCTGCGACTGATCGATAATCCGGCCGACATTGCCGCGCTGGCCCCCGCCTACGAACGCGAAATCCTGTATCGGGTGTTGCAGGGGCCGCATGGCGCAATGCTGCGCGACATCGCCACGCCCGACACCGCCCTGTCGCGCGTCCGGCTCGCCATCCAGTGGATCCGCACGAACTTCAAGGTGCCGTTGCGGGTGGAGGCCCTTGCCGAGATCGCTGCAATGAGCACCTCAGCCTTTCATCGCCACTTCAAGGCCGCGACGGCGATGAGCCCGCTGCAGTTTCAGAAACGTATCCGCCTGCTTCAGGCGCGAATGCTGCTGATCGCCAGCGCCCAGAGCACCGCTGCGGTGGCTTATGAGGTGGGGTATGAAAGCCAGTCCCAATTCACTCGGGAATATACGCGTTTCTTTGGCCAGCCGCCCGCAAGGGACGTGCGCCGGGTTCAGCGCGAGCTACGTGACCGCTTGGCCTGACGGCCACCTGTGACCGTGACAACGTCGGCAATCCAGCTCGAAGCGGTCGTTCGCAAACTGCAGGTGAATGGCAGCAATGTCCCAAGCCCTGCCCATCGCACCCCGACCCATTCAAATCGCTCAGCCGCGATTTCTCGATCCGCACGTGCAGACAGTCTGCTTTGCCAATTTGGGAGAGCAAGACTCGCCGCCTGAGTTTAAGCGTCGGAGCCATCTGACTTTTCACGTTTCTGGCACGCGAACTCGACAAGACGTTGCCCTGATGGCTCCTGCTTCAGCGTAATTGGCCTGCTGCGAAAGCGCGGCGGCAGTTCAATACGCGCAGTCTTCGATGCACAAGAGGATCGCCTGCACAATAAAGGCGCCCGACTATAGCCGGGCGCCTCTTGGTATCATAGCGTGCACCGTCACCGGTGCGCGCGGTCAGAAGCGGAAAACAGCCGATCCGCGGATGCCGTTGTCGGTGTTGCGGCTGCCAATCACGCCGGTGTAACCGACCGTGAAAGAAAGCGCGCCGGTCGCACGCCACTCCAGGCTTGCATCCAGATTCATGGCGTTGCGCGACAGCGGGGCGCCATAGATCGAGAACGCATCCCCGCCTGCCGCGAACGACTGGACCGAGACCACATCGACGCTGCTGGTCGCGTGTTCCCAGGCCACCTTGGCGTGGCCGACGATCGGAGAGGTCTGGTCTCCCACGGTTGCGCGCATGCCCACGGTGGTCCAACCATAGCCGCCATGCGTTCGCCCATCGGCCTGGAGTGCGGCCGTTCCGCCAGTCTCGGTGAAGCTGTCGTTCTTCAGCCACATGCCGGTAAAGCCGGCAAACGGCTCGACCGAACCTGCACCGAGCGGGAGGACAAGGCCGGCCTCACCGAACACCTGCTTGGTGGAGCCGTCGTATTTCGCCTTCAGGGTTTCCTGTAGTGTACGATAGTCGATCGAACGGGTGGTCTTGAAGGTCAGGCCTGCGTAGGTCGCGCCGGCACGCAGACGGACCGGGCCTAATGCTGCGTTCGCATAGATCGCACCGAACGTGCCGTCGACATCCGCCTGCGACGCGCGCTGCGTCACGTTTGCGGTGATGTTCGAGGTTCCGCCGGCTGCTCCGATCCGGAAGTGATTGCCGAATGAGACATCGACACCGGCCATCATGCGATAGCCCGAGGTCGAAACCTTGGCCGTCGAAGCGCTGGCGTCGCGCTTGAGCCAGTTGCCGCTGGCATCGCCCCACAGGGCGATATGATGGTCCGGATCGATCGGGCTGGCGGCACGGTCGAGCAGGGTGCGGCGAAGGCCGGCGGCATCGTCCGCCACCGCAGACAGAGCAGAGGCATGGATCTCGCCTGACATGGCGTCGAGGCCACTGCCGATTTCAGACGTCGAGGAACTGACCAGAGCGTCATAGATCGGTGTGCCGATCTTGAAGAGGCCATCGATAGCCGCACCGGTCGTACGCTGGTTGGCCGTGGTGCCGGCCTGTGCGAACGTGACGTCGTTGCGCGTCATCGTGACGAACACGCCATCGGTCGAGTACGAGAGCGTCGGCACCAGGAATGCAAGGTTGCTGGTGACGGCATCGAACGCGCCCGATACACCCTGATTGGCGGTCAGGATCAGATAGGTGCCCTGCGGCTTGTAGTTGCCGTTCTGCGCCAGCACGCTGACCGTGCCGCCTTCGATGTTTGCCTTGCCGCTGGCAACGATCAGGTCGGAATGGCCCGCCGCGTCGATCTCGGCCTCGTAGATCGAGCCCTTCTCGAACGTCACGTTACCCGCCACGTTGAGTTGGCCGATCGAGTTGCCCGGTGCCGCCTTGCCGTTGCTGTGAACGATCAGGCCGCCGATGATGCCGTTGCCGCCGATGGTGCCGCCATCGTCAACGCTGACGACCGAGTTCTCGATCGACCCGTTCACCGCCAGACGGCCTGCCGTCACCGTGGTCGCGCCGGTGTAGTCGCTCACGCCGGTCAGGTTGACCGCACCGCTGCCCGATTTCGTCAGGCTGCCGGTGCCGCTGATCGTGTCGGCATAGGTGCCGTTGTACGACTGGTCGAAGGTCAGCGCCGCGTTGTCGAGCACGGGGCCCTGGATGCTGTCGGTGTTGCCGACGAGCGTGCCCGCCGCGACGGTGGTGCCGCCGGTGTAGCTGTTCGTGCCGGTCAGCGTCAGCGTACCGTCGCCCTGCTTCGTCAGCGAGCCGGTGCCCGAAACGTCGCCCGCGAAAGCACCGTCGCTGCCCTGATCGAAGACGAGCGTGGCGTTGTCCACCACATTGCCCTGAAGGCTCTGGGTGTTGCCGACGAGCGTACCTGCCGTGACGGTGGTGCCGCCGGTGTAGCTGTTCGTACCGGTCAGCGTCAGCGTGCCATCGCCCTGCTTCGTCAGTGAGCCGGTGCCCGAGACGTCGCCCGCGAACGTGCCGTCGCTGGCCTGATCGAAGACGAGCGTGGCGTTGTCCACCATGTTGCCCTGCAGGCTCTGGGTCGTGCCGGTCAGTGTGCCCGCCGCAATCGTGGTGCCGCCGGTATAGCTGTTCGTACCCGTCAGTGTAACGTTGCCTGCGCCGTCCTTGGTGAACGAGCCGGTGCCCGACATGTCGCTGGCAAGGGTGCCGTCGGTATCCTGGTCGATGATCAGTGCGGCGTTGTTGACGATGGCGCCCTGGATGCTGTCGGTGCTGCCGACCAGCGTGCCTTCGGCGATGGTGGTTCCGCCGGAATAGGTGTTGGCACCGGTCAGGACCAGCGTGCCTTCGCCGGTCTTCGTCAAGCCGCCGTCACCGGTGATCGAGCCGATGATCGCCACGTCGTTGCCATCGGTATCGATGGTGCCGTTGTTCGAGGTCACGGTGAAATCGAACGAAAGGCTGCCGCTTGCCTCGGTCTCCAGTGTTCCGCCGTCGAAGGTGGGATTGACGCTGCCGGCCAGCAGATCGCCGATATAGGCGGTGCCGGTGATGTTCGGCGTCACGGCAACGTTGTCATCGATCGCGGCGCTGATGTCGGTACCGAAGACATAGCTGTACTTCAGCGTGGTGGTGCTGCCTGCGGCCATGTCGCCGATCGTGAAGCCGATGCCGATGGTGTTGTCGCCGTTACCGACGTCGGTCCCCGAAATATAGGAAGCAGTGTCCGTGCTCCAGCCGGTCACGGCCGAATTGTGTGCGATGTCGCTGTCGGTATAGAGGCCAATCACGTATTTCGAGACCAGCGCTTCGGCATAGACCAGATCGTTGGCCGAAATCGTGTCGGTGCCGCGATAGTTGTTGGTCGCCGACGAATCGCCTGCGGCGGCAACGGCATCGGGATCGATGCCGCGCGCGAACGTGACGTTGGTCAGGTCCGTATCCGCCGTCAGCGTCGTGGTGATCGAAATCGCCTGATCGTTGTCGTTGAAGCTGTAGTCGTTGGTGATGTCGAACAGGCTGGTGACGCCGCCCGTCCAGACCGCCCGGTGATCGTAGGTCGTCCCCGCATAGGCGGTGCCGCTGTAGTCCGTCAGCGATCCTGCGATGTCTTTTTCACCGGCATTGTTGTTGGTGTAGCTGAAGGTGCCTGCGGCGCTCGATCCGGCCACAGTAAACATCTCCCACGGCGAGCCCGGCGTCAGGTAATCGTTCGCGGTGTTGAAGGTCTTTGTGCCAGTGCCGTCGTACAGGATGCCCGGTTCGGTGTTTCCACCGTAACCGATGGTCCCGATATCGCTCACGCCAATCTCGATATAGTTACCTTCGAGAACGACGGAATCTGCTTTAGCTGGCGAACTTGCCATGACTGCAAGAGATACGCTTGTAAACAGGGCCGCTTTGATTTGAGCGGCGCGAACGCGATTGATCATTTATTGCCCCACATGTGATGAAAGCAGTGGCTTTCGAATAGGGCCCCTAAATTTCGTTGGTTAACAAAACCCTCCAAGAATCTCTGCAAAATACCAAATTCACAGTATTTTTTGATATCAACGCGAAAGAATGACGTCTGTGTCGCGTCTATGTTGTGCTCAAGGCGTCCATGGGCACCGAGAGTCCGTTTAGAAATCGGGGCAGAGCGTTTCGGCGTAGGAGCTTTCCACCCGCTGCGGCGAGAATCATGGCCTGCGAGGCGTGGATGCCCTTCTCGTAATCACGGACCAATCGCACCATTGGATCACCCAATCGAAGGCCCGCTCGACGACCCATTATCGGGGCAGGATCTTGAAGCCCTGTTGTTGATCGCTACGCCGGCATTGCCCGAGATGTCTGCAGTGGTCAGGTCAGCCATGAGCAGCTGTCCATCCGTATCTATGGCCATGTGCCATTTGCGCCCGACAACCTTCTTACCTGTGCCAAACCCCGCTTTTCTGACGATGGTGCATTAACCGGTCGGTAGTCGATCCCTGCTGCGTTCGGACTGAGCCTTCCGCCCCTAGAGCTCGCGATCAAGCATCAGTTCGATATCATAGATTGTCTGGAACAGGAATCTGCAAGCCAATTCCCGAAACCAGCCATAAACGGTCTGCCATGCTCCGACATGAAACGACAGCATTCGCCAGCTGAAACCCGAACGAGTAAAGGTAGCGCACGGCGTTGGTGACCTCGCGACAATCCACTTCGCGTGGATGGCCCCGCCTTGGCATCAGAGGTACAGGCGATCCCATGCCTCATCGGCCAGATCACTGGAATAATGCTTCGTATTTTTGGCAATCGGGGCCATTCGCCCTTGGCTTTGCTGGGATTATTTGCAGAGCCTGAAACAAGCGCAAAGCCGCTCGGCACCCCCATCACCGATTTCCCCAATAGTCTCTAAGTGTCAGCTAGCGACATTCGATGCTCCGAAGCGGACCGAGCGCAAGGTCCCAAGTCCAGTCACTCGAATCTAGCGCGATTCCCTGTCCATGGCAGTCCAACTGCAGCTAGAAATTCCCGGGCATTGTTTGGGGGGCATTGCTGCAAGGATCGACGGTAACTATAAGCAATATATATAAATTGCCTCAAATTAAATTCCCTTCACCTCCACCGGAAGAGTAAGTGGCTTTCGAACGGGGCTTCGTTGGGCTGCCTTGATAGGGTCCACGAGATAGTCTCGGGCATGGCTGCCCCATGGCGAGGCCGATGATGGCGGCAAGCCGACCTTGAACTTCTACCCCTTACGCCTCGGCCGTTTTCATTCGGCGTGAGGATTACGCGATCAGTCAGCTGGCGGATGGCGGGGAGGGTTTGTTCGCGAGCGGCGGGGGCGCTGTCGTTGACGTCAGCTGCTCGACCTGACGGCGAGAGTCTTCTGCGATGGCGGGGGGCAGGGTGATGACGGAAAGCGCGTCCAGTCCGGCGAGTTTTTCGGCAGCTGTGTCGCGATCATGCCTTGCCAAGGGCATCCCGAATCTCCTGAAATTCACCGGCACCGCCTGCGATTGCCGCGACCAGGCGTTCAACCTTGGCTGAGGTATCGTTGGCACGCCGTTCCAGCGTCGTGCGCCCCTTCATAAGGGCGGCGGTTCGGAGCGTGCGCTCTTTGTAGAATTCCTTGATCCAGATCGCGACCAGGCGTGGATCGAGCATGTGCCGTTGCAGGCCATCCAGCACGCGCGCTTCGTAAGTGCTGATCTTGATGATGCGGTTGTTCGAGCAGTTATTGCCCTCGCGCCGGGGAGCCGGATTCCCAGAAAACGCCGGTCTTCAGGGCCAAGGTCCGCGGCAGGCCGCTCTGCCCGTCTGCCCAAAGCTGAGAGTTCGGAATGCGAAGACGAGGAACCTCTTCAATCCCCACTGTTCGGGAGGGGGCGGGCGGATAGATCATTGAACCGTCAGGCAGGCTCGTCGCCGCGCCAGAATGTGAAAAGCCGCCCGCTTGACTAGGCGGACGGCTTTTTCTGATACCTTTTCGGTAACGCGTTCGAGATCAACCGTGCAGCACGAGTGCTTCAGGGATTGGATGCGCCACTGCCACGGCCTCGACATTCAGGATGACGTCCTGGAAATCGTTGTCGGACGTGCTGCCTGAACGTGCCAGATCCTCGAAGCCGATGCGAATATCGCCCGAGCCGTCCGAGGCGACGCCGGACAGGACGTGCTGGGCGCCATCCGAGTTGGCCGCAGCGGAGGTCGAGAAGAACGTCGTCGCCCCCGAAATCACCGAACCGTTATCGGCCAGGGCATAGTGGCCGTTCTGTTCGACGATCGAGAGGCTGTCGCTGCTCAGTTGGCTGGAACTGAGCGTCTTGGCGCCGTCCTGTACCAGGAAGAAGCCCAGATCGTAACCCGCCTCGACGCCATCGACAGTGACGGTGCCACCGCTCTTGGCATCAGCCACGACGATGCGCACATCGGAGATTTCGCCCGTCGTGGTATCGATTTCGTAGACGCCGATGGTGTTGTGGTAGGCTGCACCACTGGCTGCTTCTACCGAGATTTCGAAGCTGTCCGAGGTATCGCCGTTGAGATAGGCCTGGTTGACGATACCGTTGATCGCGTTTTCGGATACGGCGGTCTTGTCGCTGAGTTCGGCGAGGTACTCGTTGAACGTCAGGATGCTGTCTGTACCCGAGTGGGCCACCATCAGATCGCCACCCGAAAGCCCGGCGCCGAGTGTGAACGAGCCGTCCTTGAACACCACCGATGTGCCGGAGGTCGTGAAGTCCCCGCGATGCACGTCGCTGTCCAGTATGACGATGCGATCGTCCGCGCCGAAGTCGGTGATCGTATCGCCCAGCAGGTTGGCGAGCAGGCTGTGCACTTCGTCACTGCCCGTGCCTAGCGTGATCGTGTCGTTGCCGGGGCCGCCATCGATGATGTCATTACCGGCACCGCCATTGATCACGTCGTTTCCGGCACCGCCGGAAATGGTGTCGTTACCGTCGCCGCCGCTGATCGTGTTGGCCCCGCTATCACCGACGATGGTGTCATTGCCGCTGGTGCCGGGGAAAGTTTCCGCAACGTCGGTAACCGCCAGCGTCAGGTTTGAGGTCGTGGCAAGCCCTGCCTGATCGGTGGCGGTAACAGCCAGCGTAATGCTGCGCTCCACCTCGTAATCGATCACGGCACCGGCTGCGACGACCAGCTGGTTGTTCTGGATGACGAAGCGATCGTCGTCGCTGGCAAGCGTATAGGTAATGACATCGTTCGCATCGGGATCATGCGCATCGAGCGTACCGATCACCGTGCCGCCAGCCGCGTTTTCGGTAACTGTGGCGCTGTCGATGGTGACGCCTGCCGGGGCTTCGTTCACGTCAGTGACGGCAATCGTCAGGGCCTGTTCGGTAGTGAGCCCACCGGCATCGGTGACAGCTACCGTGATTGCGGCGCTGGCGAGGGTCTCATGGTCAAGCGGTGCGGTGGTGGTGACAACACCGGTCGCGGCGTCAATGGCGAAGAGGCCATCGGCGTTGTCCACGAGGGCATAAGTGAGAGCCGCGCCTTCGGGATCGACGGCGGTGACGGTGCCGACCACCGTTCCGGCAGCCGCGTTTTCGGCCACCGAAGCATTATCGATGGCGACATCGGTTGGCGCGGTGTTGGCGGTTGCGCCCGGAATGTAGAGCGTCGCCACGACCTGATCATGGTCGGTGATGAGCTGGGTTTCCTGCTCCGCGTTGACGTGAACGACGTCGAACGATGCGCCGCCCACCAGATTGTCGCTGACCACGATGTTGTCGAAAGCCTGCGATGCGCCTTCGTAGAGGTAGGAGTAGCGCTCTTCCTCGGGCAGCAGGGTGTAGAGGTTGGTGAGCTGACCGTCGTTGGTCAAAGTGCTCAGCGCGTCTTCGTAATAGTAGCCGTTGAAGTCACCCATCACCGCGATCTTGGCGTCAGGATTCTCGGCTTGCAGCGCGTCGGTATAGGCCTTGATCGCCTCGGCCTGTGCGGTGCGCGACGTGTCGCCGGCCTGCACCGGGGGCTGCGTGTCGCCCCAGGCGAGGTCGGAGCCGCCGCGCGAGGTGGAGTGGACATCGACGATCGTAACCGTTTCACCGTTGAAGGTGAATTCGGCCGCGAGCGGGCTGCGGCTGCCGATGAAGGCATCGCCGGGGACCAGTTCGGCGCTGCCTTCGACATAATCGACACGATCGGGATTGTAGAGGATGCCGTTGCGGATGTTGCCCCCCGGCTCACCGCCGGTGGAGCCCGCTTCGGTCGGCGTAACCTCGACGTAGACGTAGGTGGGGCCGCCTGCCGCCACGATGGCGTCGATGATCTTCTGTGCCGTGGCCGCACCCGACAGGTCGGTGCCGCTGCCGGCACCGTCGGCATCCTGAATCTCCTGAAGCGAGATGATGTCCGGCGTGCCGAGGTGGTTGACGATTTCGTCGCCGATGGCGTCGAACTTCTCCTGCGGGTCGGTCGGATCGGCATTCTCTACGTTGAAGCTGGCGACGGACAGGTGGGTGTCGTCTCCGGCAAGCTCCGTAACTTCCTTGGTCGTCGTCTTGTCGACCACGGTCGTCACGTCCTGCGTCGGGATAACCTCGTAGGAGTTGTAATAGCTCATGATGCCGGTGACATCGCCCAACACATCGCCCAGCGAGTGATCGGTGTTGGTCGAGGCATGCACCGAGCTGTCGGTGTAGATCTCGATCCGCTCGGGGTTCTGATCGTCTGCCGAGAAGGTGATACCGCCACGCTCGTTCATGCCGGTGGCGCCTTCGCCCTGCGAGGCGACGACATAGGTCACGTTGCCGTCGCTGGGTGCAACCACGATTGGCTGTTCCACGGTGACGAGCATGCCTTCGAGCGATTCGTAGAAGTCGATACCGTCCGTTCCGGGATCGTACGAGGTCAGGCCATCGTCATCGATTACCTGCGTGGGCGGCAGGATACCGTCCACGCCGATCACCGTCGCGGCGGGCAGGTCGTTGCCGTGCGAGATCACGGTGACATCGGATGAGGCGATCTCGGTCACGGTCAGTGAACCGGTGGCGGGCTGGTATTCGTCCACGACGCCCGAAACCGACACGGCATCGCCGATGGTGACGGTGGGGGCAGAGCCGACATAGACCTGAATGGCGTCCGAAGCGCCGGTATCGCGGTGGCTGGTCGGGTCCTGGATCCAGAAACTGTCGTCGCTGATCGCGGTGACGATACCGGTCGTCGTCACGGTCTGGTCGACATAGGCCGATGTGTGGCCCGCGCCCTGGATCTGGTAGATCGCGAGTTCGACCGGATCGTCGTTGACGATGGTGCCGGTGGCGCTGTCCGTTGCCAGCGAGGCATTGTCGCTCGGGTTGGACAGGGTGAGGGTGAGCTGCTCGTTATTTTCACCCACGGTATCGCCCAGAACACCGATGGTGATCTGTTTGGCGGTTTCGCCGACCGCGAAGGTCAGCGTGCCGTCCAGTACGGTTGGGGTGATATCGTCGGTCGATACCGTGCCGAGGTCGATATGGTAATCGACCGTGGCTTCCGCTGCCGAACCGCCTGCGCGGGTGATGGTGAAGGTCAGCGCTTGCGTGCCGCTGTCGCCTTCGGAAACCTGCGTGTCGGTGACGCGGATCGTGCTGGGACCGTCTGCGGGCAGGAAGGTCTGGCCTGTGTTGATCGAACCGAAGGTATTCTCTGCCGCCTGCTGCCAGGTGTAATCGCTATAGTTCGCGCCTTCGCCGGTCAGCTGAAGCGAATAGCCTGTTGTCACACTGGTTTCGGACACGCCGATATCGGTGCTGGTCATGCCCTGCGCCGCGCCGTTGGCAGCGGTCATCGTGCCTTCGTAGGACAGGAACTGCACGACATGGCCCGAGGCATCGACCAGCGCGACGCCGCTGGGGCTGCCGTTCTGGATGCCGTTTACCGGGTAGTCGAATTCGAGCGTGCCATAACCGTTGCTCTGATCGGGGATCGTGCCGGTCAGCGCAGTGGTGCTGTACACGCTGCTGGTGGTGCCGTTGTACAGGACCAGCGTCCAGCCGGTCAGATCGGTGCCGGCTGGGCCGGCGAGTTCGATCGCCTCGCCGCTGTCGGTGCCGACATTGTCGTAGTGGATTTCGTTGACGAAGACCTGGCTGGTGGGATCATCGTTGGTGATCGTGCCCACTGCGTCGCCATCCAGAATGCCGATGCCGCCGGTCGGATTGCCGAGCGTGACGGTGAAGGTCTCGTCCGCCTCGATGCGGGTATCGCCAAGGATGCCGACGAGCAACGTGGCGCTGGTCTGGCCCTCCGCGAACGTTACCGTCCCGGTGTAGGCCTGGTTGGCCGCGAAATCGGAGGCATCGGTGGTGCCGTGCGCCAGCGTGTAGTCGACCGTGGCGGCACCGGTGCTGCCGTTGTCGCGTGTGATCGTGAACGTCATCGACTGGACGCCGGTGTTGCCCTCGACGATAGAGGCGTCGCCGATGGACAGTGTGCCCGCTTCCGGGGCGTCGTCGTCGTTGGTGATCGTACCCGTGGCAGAGGCCGTGGCGATGGTGGCGCCGCCGGTTGCATCGCTGAGCGTCAGGCCGAAGGTTTCGTCGGCTTCGTACGTCGTATCGCCCGCAACGTGAATGACGATATCGGCGGTGGTCTGGCCGTCGGCGAAAGTCACCGTGCCGCTGTTCTCGCCGGTGAAGTCATCCGCCGTGGCGGTGCCATTGAGGTCGAGCGCGTAGGCGACGCTGGCCTCGCCGTCGCTGCCGCCGCTGCGGGTGACGGTGAAGTGCAGTTCGGTTTCACCGGAGTTGCCCTCGGCAATGCTGGCATCGGCGACCGAGAGGGCACCGGCGGCATCGTCATTGAGGATCGTGCCGGTGGCGCTGGGCGTGGTGATCGTCATGTCGCTGGCGTTGGCCAGCGTGACCACGAAGCCTTCGTCGTTCTCGGCAACGTGGTCGCCGCTCACCTGCACGGTGATGGTGGCGGTCGTCTCGCCGTCTGCGAAGGTGACGGTGCCCGAAGGCAGGGTGCCGCCGAAGTCAGCCGCATCCGCGCCATTGGTGGCGGCGCCGGTAACGGCCCAGTCCACGCTGGCGGCACCGGAGGCCTCGCTGCGGATCACGGTGAAGGTCAGGTCCGTGGTCGCGCCCGGCGCGCCTTCACTGGCCGAAGCTGCGAGGGCGGAGATGGCAACGGTCGGACCCGAGGGGCCTGCCGCAGACACATAGGTCTGGCCGTTGTTGGCGCTGCCGAACGTGCTGGTGCTTTCGGTGGCCCACGTGAAATCTTCGTAATTCGTGCCGCTGCCGGTCAACTGAAGCGAATCGCCGACAGGCGTCGTTGATGTGCTTTCGCTTACGCCGACGTCGATGCTGGTCATCCCGGCCGCCGGTCCCGATGCGGCGGTCATCACCCCATCGTAGGAGAGGAACTGGACGACCTGCCCATTCGCATCGACCAGCGCAAAGCCATCGGGATCACCGTTCTGCAAACCGTTGACCGGCAGGCTGATGACATAAGTGCCAAGGCCGTTGCCCGCATCGGTCAGCGTGCCGGTGAGAGGAATGGTGTTGTAAACCGTGGCCGCAGCAGCCTGCGCGGCAGTGCTGCCGCCGTTGTACAGGACGAGCGACCAGCCCGTGATGTCGGTGCCCACCGGACCGGCAATCTCGACGCCTTCGCCAGCGTCCGTGCCGATGTTGTCGTAGTGGAACTCGTTGATGAAAATCGACGTTGCCATGAAAACCCCTGTTTAATCCCCAATGTGGCGCGCGAGTGTGGCGCGCCTGAACAAAGCGACATGGCGCAGGTCCGCAGCATCGAAACACAGGTGTTTCGATCCCCGGCCAGAGCCATCAGCAGCTACCGATATTTCCTTCTCGCACGTGCCTCGCGGTCTTTTCCGCAAAGCAGCAAACCCTCAGGCTGCTACCTACCTCAGAAGACTCTTTTAAGACACATTACATGTAAGTAATCGCAAAATGTCGAAATATTGCAATTGCTCAATCGCCGGGAACGAGGCAAAATGTGCGCGGGCCGAATGAGACGGCGGGTCGGGGACGCACTTCAGCAATGTTTATATCGCCACCCTGCCGGGGGCTTTTCCGGGCGGGCGTTGTCATGGTGTTCGCTCTTGCGGGGAGCAGTTATGCGCAGGCACAGGCGTTGGTGCGCGTGGCTGCGGCCGCTCCGGCTCAATTGCCTGCGCCCACGGGAGATCCGTTAGCCATTTCGGAACAGGACGACCCGATTCTGGCGTTGGGTCGGGCCGCTGGCACGGCCGACAGCTTTCGGGCCGCAGTCGATGCCGCCGTTGCGCGCAATCCGGCCTTGGGTGAAGCCGAAGCCGCGGGGACCGAGGCAGAGGCCGCCAGGCGCGAGGCGCGCGCAGGGCTGTTCCCGTCTGCCACGGCGTCGCTCACCAGCTACAAGACGCTGGCGCGGGACTTCGCCAACGATCCCGACAATTACCTCGAACGCCTGCGGGCCACGCATCGCACCGATGCGACGCTTTCGGTCAATCAGACGCTGGTCGATTTTGGCGCGACATCGGACCGCATCGGGGCCGCCAGCGCCCGCTTGCGTGCCGCGGCTGCGGGGGTGGACAGCGCGGCGGACGATATCGCCTTGCGCACGATTGCGGCCTGGTACGACGTGTTCGGTTATCGCACTTTGCTACGGCTGGAAAAGGCCTATGCCTTCGAGATCGAAGCGCGGCGCGGCGACTTGCAGGAGCGTATCCGGCAGGGCGTTTCCGCTGAAACGGATGTGGCCCGGCTGGATAGCGCGGCAGCCTCGATCGCGACCGGTATCGCTGGTTACAGCCGGCAACTGGCCCAGGCCGAAGCGCGGTTCACGCAGTTAACGGGGTCGCCTCCGCCTGCCGACATCGGCCGCGCGCCGCTGCTGGGCGAGATTCCGGGCACTGCCGACGAAGCGCGTGATGCGGCGCTTGCCGTGCCCGGCGTCATCGGGGCGCAGGCGCAGGCCAAGGGCGCGCGGCTGGACGCGAAGAACGCCCGAGCCGGTCTACTGCCGCAAGTGCAGGTGGGGCTGGATGCGGGGCGCTACGGCATCATCGAGAACAATTCGGACTACGATGTCCGCGCCCGCATCGGCCTTTCCATGCGCTTTGGCGGGGGGATCGGGGCGAAGGCCGATCAGGTCGAGGCCCGCGCCCTTGCCGCAGATGCGAAGGCTTCGCGCATCCGGGAGGAAGCCGCCCGCGATGCCGCCATCGCGTGGTCGGACCGGGCGGCGTTAAGCGATCAGATCGCAGCGCTTGAGACGGCCTACATCGCCGCGCGCAAATCGCGCGACGTCATCGCTGAACGCTTCCGCGTGGAGAAAGGCGACCTGTTCGACCTGCTTGGCGCCAACACCGCCTATGTCAATGCCGCGACGGCCTACATAGAAGCCCTGACCCAGCGCGATGCGGCCCATTACGTTCTTCTGTCCCGCACCGGGCAGCTTCTGCCCACTCTCGGGATCGATTCCAGACTTCAGGATAACACACCATGACCGGGGACCGCCGCAACGCCGAGCCACTCATGGGCCAGCCGCCCGCCGGGCGCTTTGCGCAATGGCTTGTACAGCCGATGCTGGAAAACCGGGCGATCTATCTGAAGGTCGCGCTGGCGGCTGCCATGATCAACCTGTTCGGTCTGGCATCGTCGATCTTCTCGATGACCGTGTACGACCGGGTCGTGCCCAATAATGCCACGGCGTCGCTGGTGGGGCTGGCGATCGGCCTTGCCATCATCATCGTGTTCGACTTCGTCCTTCGCACCTTGCGCGCCTATTTCGTCGACATCGCCGGAATGGATATCGACCGGGCAGTCGGAGGCACCGCGTTTCAGCGTTTGCTGGCCCTGCGGATGGACCTGCGCTCCGGGTCGACCGGGCAGCTTTCGGGCATGATGCGCGAGCTGGAAACGCTGCGCGAATTCTTCGCATCGGCCACGATGACGGCACTGGTGGACGTTCCCTTTATCCTGCTGACGCTTGCGGTGATCGCTGCGATCGGCGGGATCGTCGTGCTGGTGCCGCTGGCGATGGCCCCCATCGTCATTGGTGTAGGGCTGGCGACCTATCCTGCGCTGGACCGGCTTTCGGCGCGTTCGATGAGCCAGGGTCTCGCCAAGCAGGCGGTGCTGGTGGAAACCATCGGCGCGATCGAGACGGTCAAGACGGCTGGTGCCGGACCGCTGTTGCTGCGGCGCTGGCTGGGGGCCATCGATCACCACGCCGACAGCGCGCTGCGGCAGAGGCTGGTGGGCGCGATCGGCGTGAATGTCGCAACTTCGGCGCAGACGATCTCTTACGCCGGGGTCATCGTGCTGGGCGTTTCGCTGATCGCCGAGAAAGAGCTGACGATGGGGGCATTGATCGCCTGCTCGCTGCTGGGAGGTCGCGCGGTCGCCCCGCTCGGCCAGATAGCGCAATTGCTTTCGCGCCTTACGGCGACGCGTGCGGCCTACCGCCAGCTGGACGGCCTGATGGGCCTGCCGACCGAGGCGCCGGAGGGTATCCCGCTACGCCCGGCGTCGCTCATGGGCGAGATCGAGTTCCGCAACGTCAGCTTCCGCTATCCCGGCAGCGTGGAGAAGGCGCTGGACAATGTCAGCTTCACGATCGCACCGGGTGAACATGTGGCGCTGCTGGGCCGGGTCGGTTCCGGCAAGTCGACCATCGCGCGCATGGCGCTGGGGCTCTATCCGCCCGAGGACGGCATGGTCCGGATCGACGGCACCGATTTGCGACAGCTCGATATCGACCTGATCCGCAGCCGCATCGGTGCCGCCATGCAGGAAAGTGTGCTGCTGACCGGTACGGTGCGCGAGAACATCGTGCTCGAACGCGACATCGATGACGAGGAACTGCTGCGCATCGCGCGGATATCGGGCACGCACGATTTCATGGGACGGATGGCCAACGGCTATGACCTGCGCCTGACCGACCGGGGCGAGAGCCTTTCGGGTGGTCAGCGCCAGTCGATCTCGCTGGCTCGTGCGCTGGCAGGAAGCCCGCCGCTGGTGGTGTTCGACGAGCCGACAAGCGCAATGGACGTGCAGAGCGAAAACGCGCTGATCGCCCGGCTGGAGCAGGAGCTGAAAGGGCGCACCCTGTTGCTCATCACCCATCGCCCGTCGCTGCTGCGCCTCGTCGACCGGATCCTGATCGTTGAAGGAGGGCGTATCGCCGCCGACGGTCCGCGAGAGGCGATGATGCAGCGCGCGAACCCTTCTGCTGCCCCGGCATCCGCCGCGTCCGCTGTCGCGCCTACCACCGCGCCCGCCACGAATTGAGACGACGATGGCTCATCTTGAAGACATTTCCGACCGTATCCGACCTCGCGCGGCGTCCAACCTGCTGTTGTGGAGCGTTGCCGCATTCTTCGTGATCGCCATCCTCTGGGCCTGTTTTACCCAGCTGGACCGGACTGTTCACGGCGAAGGACGGGTGATTCCGGCTGCGCACCTTCAGACCATTTCGAATCTGGAGGGTGGTATCGTGTCGGCGATACTGGTCCATGCGGGCGAAGACGTGAAGCGGGGAGCATCGCTGTTGCGGCTCGATCGCACCGCCAGCGCCAGCGATTACGGCACCGGACAGGCGACGGTGGAGGCGCTTTCGCTCAAGGTTGCCCGGCTCGAAGCGGAAGTGGCCGGGCGCGCTCCACATTTCCCGAACACCGATGATCCGATAATGCAGGGGCAGGTCGCGCTCGAACAGAGCCTTTATACCACCCGACAGGCGGACCTTGCGCAAACGCTTTCGGCTGCGTCCGCTCGCGTGGCCCAAGCCCAGCATGCCATTGCGGAAGCCGATGCGACGCATGCGGCCAAACTGTCGGCACGGGATTCTGCCCGGCAGCAGGCGGAGATGCTCCGTCCGCTGGTCCAGCGCGGGATAGAACCGCGCATGTCGCTGGTGCAGGCCGACAATGCAGCCGCCGTTGCGACGGGAGAAGCCGCGGCTGCGAGCGCCGCCTCGTCCACAGCCCGTGCTGCGCTGGCCGAAGCCAGTGCCCAAATGGCGCAGGCGCGACAGGACTGGCGTGCCAAAGCAGGGGACGAACTCACCAGTGCGAGGGCGGAAATGGAAGCGCGCAGTCGTGGGCTTCCCGCATTGCAGGACAAGGTGAAGCGCACTCTCGTGCGCGCGCCACTGGACGGGCGGATCAATCGCGTACTGGTGACGACCGTCGGCGGGACGGTGAAGCCCGGTGATCCGTTGCTGGAAATCGTGCCGTCCGACGGCTCTTTGATGATCGAGGCCAGCGTCAAGCCCGAAGACATCGCGTTTGTGCGGATCGGCCAGCGGGCGCTCGTGAAGATCACGGCTTATGACTACGCCGTCTACGGCGGACTGGAAGGTCGGGTGGTTGGCATATCTCCGGATGCAACCGTCAACGAGCGCACCGGGGAATCCCGGTATACCGTGCGCGTGCGGGCGGATGGACGCGGCCTTCGCTCCCCACAGGGGACGCCGCTGGCCATTGGTCCGGGCATGATCGCTGACGTCAATCTGATCGGAGACAGACGCTCGGTCATGCGTTACCTGCTGACGCCGTTCACGCGTCTTGGCGATGAGGCTTTTCGCGAACGCTGACAGGCCTTTCTCCGGCTTCGTGCTTGAGGAACGGGCGGCATGGTTGCTACGGCTATCACGGGGTGACGCCATTCCGGTGTGATGCGGGGCAGGCGGCCCGCCAGCCAATATCAGGTTCGATAACGGCAGAGAATTTATCGCGACAGCGGTCCAGATATGGCTGGGCCGGATCGGGGTAAAGAGGCCCTACATCACCCCGGCGTCATCATGGGAGAACGGCTATAACGAGAGCGTCAACGGCTCGTTTCGTGACGGGTCGCGCAATGGCGAAATCGTCTACAGCCCCGCCGAGGCAAAGGTGCTGATCGAAATCTGGCGGCGGCATCACAACACGATCCGTCCCCACAGCAGCCTTGGTTGCCGACCCCCGGCGCCCGGAAACAGCTTTTCCGCCCTTGCCGCCTTCCAGTTCTGCTTCGCTCCACCTTCAGGTGGCAATGGCGGGGAAGGTCAATCGCCAGATGGGGTGGATGCGGGTGAATTTAGATGGTCAAACCCGGACGAACCAAGGCCCAAAAACCTGGGTTTCCTGCGGGTTTCATGCCATTTTTAGGGTGATTTTGGAAGGAGGCCTGGAGCGGGTAGCGGGAACACAAATATGTCAATTTTCCTCTTTTAAAACATTATCTTAATGACACTGCACCGGAAAAGCTCCCCCACGCAGTCCCGGGAATCTTTTGGCTGCAATTGGATTGCCATGGATTGGGATGGCTGCGATTCGCGCTCGCAGAGCGTTCGCCAACACATAATTCCGGTTTCTGCTGACCGACAAACAGCGCTCTGCTCGGTGAGCCATGAGCCAATGGTCAGATCGACAGCATTGACCGTCTGCCCTAAATCCGATCATGCCGTCAAAGGTTCTTACGCCGCTCCGTAGGCATTATCCGATTCATGGCAGATGGCGACCCGAGCCGGTCTTTCAGATCACCTATCGCGAACGTCTGCTACTTACAAAAGCTGCCTAGGAGCAAATCCCGCAAGCACAGATCCTATGCGCCGCCGCTCTAGGCTGGAGGCAGTGGCGCCTCCAATGCGAGATCAAGTTGCTGTCCACGGGCGAAGCGCGCCAGGAGTTGCTTCGTCATGGCGCTGCGGAACACCCGATAGGCCGCCTGTCCCTTGTTCTGGGCCATGAAGTCATCGATCTGTGACTTCACCGCGGCGTAGTGCCTCTCCACGCCACCGAAGTCGTAGAGATCCGTCCCCTCCCGCTCGCATGTGAGGCTGAGCAAGTAGAGGATGTGGAAGACGCCTGAACCGCACCGGGATTGCCGGAGGCCCTAACTCCTGAGAGTGAGGGTCTACGATGAGCAAGACGACGAACAAGTTTGCCCCTGAGGTTCGGCAGCGGGCGATCCGGATGGTTCTGGATCACGAGGGCGATTATCCCTCTCGCTGGGCTGCGATCACATCGGTGGCCGAGAAGATTGGGTGTTCCGGGCACACGCTGCTGGAATGGGTGAAGAAATCCGAGGTGGACAGCGGCAAGCGCGGTGGTGTGCCGACGGAGACCGCCGAGAAGCTCAAGGCATTGGAGCGTGAAGTCCGCG